>NZ_VDGI01000003.1:71988-353983 GCF_006861825.1 Psychrobacillus vulpis
CCATAATTATGGAGCGAGAAATTAGAGATAATTACATGCCGAGGTTTATTTTTAAATAGGATGGCTTTGGTTTTCTGAAGCTTACCGCTCGCTTTCCGCGGGCGAGCGCCGAGCCGCTTCGTCGCTATGCTCCTGCAGGGTCTCGTCTGTCTCGCTTTCCCGCAGGAGTCGATCGGACGCTTCTCCAAACCAATAAAATAGTAACTTCTACTTTGAAAGAAAATGATATGAGAAACCATAATTATGGAGCGAGAAATTAGAGATAATTACATGCCGAGGTTTATTTTTAAATAGGATGGCTTTGGTTTTCTGAAGCTTACCGCTCGCTTTCCGCGGGCGAGCGCCGAGCCGCTTCGTCGCTACGCTCCCGCAGGGTCTCGTCTGTCTCGCTTTCCCGCAGGAGTCGATCGGACGCTTCTCCAAACCTATAAAGTAGTAACTTCTAATTTGATAGAAAATGATGATGAGAGACCATAATTATGAGTGAAAATAAAGAAAAATTTTAAAGGAAGTTGAAATGATTACATTTCAACTTCCTTTTGTCTTCAACCTGAGTCCATCGAATTCGATTAATAAAACAATTTTGTTTGTAGAATATCTAGTGCTCGGTCAATTTCTTGTAAATCTTCTTTGGAAGCATTTTGTATTCGATCTTGAAAACGTGATTCAATAGTGGTAAATGCTTCTTTCATCAGTATTTCCCCATCTTTCGAAAGACGAATGTATTGTTTTCGACGATCTTCTGTATCACTTAATTTTTCGATTAATTTTTTTTCACTTAACTTTTTCAATTCACGGCTTGTATTTGGCATGGACATATTTTGGCAATCACTGATTTCACTAGGGGTAACAGGTTGACTAACAGTTATATACTCAAGAATTTTATATTGAACTGGTGTAATAGAATCTGATTTAGCGTTTTGTGTTAATTCGTGTGTTACACGATGAACAGAAGTTAATAATGCTATACATTTGTTAAAAAGGTCTTTATTGTCCATTATTCTCACCTCTTACTTGATAACATAACAAAAGTGTTATCAAAAAACAATTATCAATTGACAACTAAAAATAATGAATGCTATGATTTAGTTATCAAATGATAATTAAAAGAGGGTGCTAGAATGAATACGCTAGTTATTTACACATATCCAAATCATAAAAGTTTAAATTATGCTTTTTTACAAAAAGTAATTGAAGGAAGTAAGGAGAATCCTAATATAAAAGAGTTACAAGTTTTAGATTTATATGAAGAGGGCTTTAATCCTGTTCTCGAATTTAATGAACAAAAACGAAGACGTGATATGTACCGTGATCCAGCCCTTGAAAAATATAGGAAGCAAATTACTTGGGCTGACAAAATCGTTTTTGTATATCCAATCTGGTGGGGAAGACCTCCTGCAATGCTTTTGGGGTACATTGACCAATTGTTTGCTGCAAATTTTGCTTATAAAGATAAGAAGGGACTACTACCGGATGGGTTATTAAAAGGAAAGTCGGTTGTATGTGTATCAACGATGAAGGGGCCAACAAATTATCTACTTTTTTGGTTGAATAATGCACATAAAATTTTAATGAAACGAGCTTTATTCAGTTTTGTTGGAATCAAAAAGGTGAAGTTTTTTGAATTTGGTAACATGGAAAATACAAATGGAAAACAAACTAAAAAACTAGAAAAAATTTATCGATATTTTAAAGAAGTAAACAGCTAGATTAAGAAAAATTCACTATGAAGCTAGTCATCGTTTGCTAGTTTAAACATGGTAAGAATAACAATTTAATCTTTACATGCAGACAAAAGGATGTTGGTATGAATGCGTTACATCAGGATGAGGCCCCTTAGCCTTCCTTACACTAACACGTTCCTGCAGGGGCTGGTCTGTCTCGCCATCCCGCTGGAGTCGAGTGGACGCTCCTCCAAACCAATATAATACTACTTTCATCTTTTTGTGAAGCATAAAAAAATAAGCAATGCTAGTAAAGGCTAGCATTGCATATTTATTAATTTACTTCTTATTTCGTATAGTTATCAAAATATCCTTGAATAAAGATAATTGGTGTACCTTTATCACCGCTACCTGAAGTTAGATCAGATAGAGAACCTATAAGATCCGTAAGTTTTCTAGGTGTCGTTCCTTGGGCTTCCATCGCTCCTACAAGATCTTCATTTTTATCTTTAATAAATTGAGAAATAGCCTGTTTAAGTTCTTCGCCTCTTAGATCTGCAAAGTTATTATCAGCAAGATATTTTAATTTAATTTCATTAGGTGTACCATCAAGACCTGATGTGTAAGCAGGAGAAACAACTGGGTCAGCAAGTTCCCATATCTTACCTACTGGATCTTTAAATGCTCCATCTCCATAAACCATAACTTCTACATTTTTTCCAGTCTTTTCTTTTAGCATAAGCTGGATTTTATCAACAATTGGTTGGCAATTACGAGGGAAAAGTTTAACACTATCTTCCGTTGATTTGTTTGAACCAAGTAGACCGTAAGCTTCATTGCAACCACTGCCATCGATTGACTCTGATAATATATTATCAAGGCTATATATTTTTTCGCCACCATTAGCTTTTAAAATTCTTTTTGTTCTGAATCTAGTATGTATATCACAAGTTAGAACATTTTTTGTGTAATCTAAAATTGTTTTTGGATTATTTGAGAATATAACTTCACATTCAACACCGTATTCTTCTACTAATGATTTATAGTAATCAATGTAGTCTACTCCAGTAAAGGTATGTTTATTGTATCCAAAATGATCACGGAATTGATTTTCAGTTAATACGTCAGTCCAAGGATTAACTCCCTTCTCATCCAACATATCAATATCTACTAAATGGTTCCCAACTTCGTCAGATGGATAACTAAGCATTAGTACAATTTTTTTAGCGCCTTTTGCAATACCACGTAGACAGATTGCAAAACGATTACGGCTTAAAATAGGGAAAATTACTCCAACTGTATCATCTCCGAATTTTGCACGAACATCTTTCGCAATATGATCAATAGTTGCGTAGTTACCTTGAGCACGAGCAACAATTGACTCAGTTACAGTAACAATATCTTTATCATTAATGTTGAAGCCTTCTACTTCTGAAGCCTTTAACACACTATCTACAACGATTTCTTCTATATTGTCTCCTTGATTTATTATTGGGCAACGAAGACCTCTTACAACTGTTCCAACTACTCTTTCCAAAATAATCGCTCCTTATAAGCATCAAAGTTTATTTAAATTCCTTACCTACTTGTACTATACATTGACTTAGTGGTATAAGTAAAATGAATATATCGAATGATAGGTATAAGGAGTGCTTATATGGTAAGTAAATTAGACTTATATAAAGTATTTTGTCAGGTAGGAAAGAGTGAAAGTTTCTCTAAGGCAGCAAAAGATCTCTATATGACTCAATCCGCTGTTAGTCAAGCAATTATGCAATTAGAAAGAGAATTAGCTATACGTCTATTTATTAGAACTCCAAGAGGGGTTTCTTTAACAAATGAGGGGAGTCTTCTATTCGAGTATGTTAAGTCGGCTATAAACTTAATCGATGTTGGAGAAGAAAAGATATTAGAATTCAAGAATTTAACGACAGGGGAATTAAAGATTGGAGTAGGTGATACTATATCAAGATATTTTCTACTTCCTTATTTAGAAGCTTTTCATACTAACTACCCAAATATTAAGTTTAAGATTGTGAATGGTACAACATTAGAGCTTTGTTCTGTTTTGAAGTCGGGGGGAATTGATATTGCAATTTGTAATTTTCCTCTGGATGATCCTACATTAGAATTAATTCCATGTATTGATATTCAAGATATTTTTGTTTGTGGGGAAAAATATAAGAATCTAGTATCTAAACCATTAGCCCTCGATGAAATAATAGAACTGCCATTAATATTGCTTGAACCGAATTCAAATTCCAGAAAATATGTTGAGGATTACATGATTTCTAAAGGTATAAAGATTTCTCCAGAATTTGAATTAGGCTCTCATGATTTATTGTTGGAGTTTGCTAAAATAAATTTAGGAATAGCATGTGTGACAAAAGAATTTTCCCAGGAGTATATAAATAGAGGATTATTATATGAAGTACCTCTAATTGAAGAAATACCAAAGAGAAATATAGGAGTTTGTTTTTTAAAGAGTGTGTCTCTTTCACCAGCTTCGACAAAATTTGTAGAGATAATAGAAAATAAACAGATATAAAGTATCACAGCAATCCATATCTCATTCCAGATGATCATCTAAAACGAGAAACCTCATTTGTTTTATTAACAAATGAGGTTTCTTTAATACAAAGTTACAATTTCTAACTCTTGTTCTTTTAAGAATTCAATTATTTTCGGTAATATATCTACAACTATTTGTGATTCGTGAAGAAGGATAATTGATCCAGATGATTTAGACCCTCTTATATAGTTAAATAATTTCATCTATAAAGTATCACAGCAATCCATATCTCATTCCAGATGATCAGAAACTGCGTTTATCTAAAACGAGAAACCTCATTTGTTTTATTAACAAATGAGGTTTCTTTAATACAAAGTTACAATTTCTAACTCTTGTTCTTTTAAGTATTCAATTATTTCCGGTAATATATCTACAACTATTTGTGATTCGTGAAGAAGGATAATTGATCCAGATGATTTAGACCCTCTTATATAACTAAAAATTTCATCACCATTTTGGCTTTTCCAATCTTCTGTATCGGCATTCCAAAGTACTATCTTATTATTGGTTTCGTTCATTATTTCAATTGTTTCTTCATTCTTAGAACCATAGGGTGGTCTAAATAGAACTACTTCTTCTTGAGTAATTTCCTCAATTAATTGATTGGTATGTATAATTTCATTTTCTTGCGCATGATAGGGTATTTTAGCCAAATCAGGATGTGTCATTGAATGCCCACCAATTGAATAACCATGCGATTTAACATACTTAACAGAGTCAGAATATCTCTTTACATTATTACCGATAAAGAAGAATGTGCCCCCAACCTGATAATTCTTCAAGATGTCTGTAATATCTTTCGTGTACTTGGAAGGGCCATCATCGAAAGTAAGGGCTACTTTGCCTTCAGGAATACTATAGTTTACTATTTCATCTAGTTTTACAAATGGATACATAAGCTCATCGTCTTTCACATCTATAGAAGAAGTGGTTTCATCTACGATATCAGCATTTGTAACTAAATTATCTTTCTTTGCTAGATTCAAAGTTGCTTCTTTTTTTATAGTGCTATCTTTTACTTTTGCATTTCCAGTTGTTTCTTCCTGATTAAGAAAAGCAGTACTAAGTAAAAAAATGAATACAATGCTTAACAACAAGGTACCAGTCTTCCAAGAAAGAAGATTCAAACTATTTCTCTTTGCTGTGGTGTTGTTTTTTTCTAAATATTGAGTAGCTGTTGGACTATCAGGTATGATTGTAAAATTATTCTTCTGTAGTGTTTCTTCGTTGTACTTTAAAGCATGTAATTCATTTACAAAAGCTTCGGAGCATGAAAAATAAACTTTATGACTTTGATCAAGATATGTTTTTGTTAAAAAACTTGTGTATTTGTTTTGTGTGGAATCCCAAGTACTGTGAAAGGATAATCTGTATTTATGAAGTCCATCAAATACTGTAACTGCTTTCAAATTTTCGGCTGTTTCAATGTCGATTTCCCAAAGAAACTCGATTTCTTGCTCAGATAATAATCTTATTCTTAAAAAGGATTGATTAGATGTTATATCAATTGATATTAGTTCTAATAGTTTCCCTAAATAGACTGACATAGTAGTCTCCTTTCTCTATTAGTGAAAAGATAGAGACCTTGTTTATTCTTTGTGAGTTGTAGTTTTGGAAGAAAACGAAAAAGACATTCTCTCTGTAAAATCGTTAATTGTTTGTATTAATTCAGCTTTCTCTTCTAGAACTTTCTCGCATTGTTCCGCATACTTTTGATTTTCTATTTCAAGTTCTCTAATTTTTTCTTCGAGTTCTCTTATGTTTAACATGTTTTGATATTGAATATTGTTAGATTCTTCTTTAAGCATATTGTATTTATTAATCTGTTTTTCTAATTGATTTGAAACTTTTTCAAAATCGTTACTCGAAGTATTTTGATATTCTTTATAATCTTCAAGAAGCTGGTCATATACCATTTGTTTATTTGTAAGATTGCCTTCGAGGATACGGATTTCTTTATTCTTATCCTGAATCATTTGTTCTTTCTTTACCAGATCATGTTTTAAACGACTATTTGTTTCATTTGATTGGTTTAACTGATCTTCAAGACCTTCGTTTTTATAAAGAATAAGTTGTCGGTCATGTAGTAAGTTTTCTAAAGAAACGATTAAATCTAACGATATTTTGTCCTGATTTTCTTTGGATAGTATGTATTTATTACTAGTGTTATCTATCGTACTAGATTCTTCTATTTGAATAAGCTTATTTTCTATAACTGTAATAGCGGGCTCTTCCTCATAGCTGTTCGTGTGATTAAGTTGATTTTGATTAGAACGGACACTTTTAAACCAACTTATAGGCTTACTTTTGTTATCCTTTGTCATAATTCCATCTCCTAAATAATTTTATATGCTACAACTTTTATCGAATGATTACGAGTAAAAAAAATAATACTAAAGTATTTATTTTTTTAGAATAAAAAAGTTTCAATAATACTAGTTCTCTAATTCTATTGTATGATTATGTAGAATAATGTCAACAACATACTGATGAACCTATTTGCTTATTAATAGTCTTAAAATTTATGAAGAATTGTTTACTAGGTTCTTTTGGCATAAACAATTCTAAAAGGAAAGTAGCGAAGCCGAATGAATTTATTATGAACAGGGCTAATGAACAACAAAACCAATTTAACTGCAACGCACCAGGTTTTTACATTCCATATTCTAACAAGTATAATTGATTTACAATATACGGGATATTAATTCGTTAATCTTGTCTCAAGCGATTTCGGTTACACGGTAAAAATAAGCGCTAAGAGATTCTCTGATTTATTGGATAAATCTACTTTTATAACAATCAATATATACTTGCACATGGTGCATTAATAGGGTAGCATTACTAATTATTTAATGTTAGGTAGTCTAAATCTTGATAGAATTATTCGAAATTTAGTAGAAACCAATTCAATTCAATGTGTAATCTAGAAGGCGAGTGGTATAAATATGAAGACAATTACAGTAGAAAATATTGTCCGCAAGTTTTCACTTGAAGTGTTAACGGGACATGACCAATTACATCGTGTATTAAAACAATCTAAAGTTCGTCGTCCAGGTCTGGAGTTCATGGATAAATTTGATTTTATTGCAATTGAGCATGTGCAGATTTTAGGAAAGAATGAAATTAATTATTTGCATACTCTAACAGAGGAAGAATGTAAATTGCGTATTGGAAATATAGTTCAATACGATCCTCCATGCATTGTCATTACATCAAATCAAGAAGAGCCGTTGGGATTAATTCATTATTGTGTGACAGAAAATATCCCAGTATTACGAACAAGTGATTCGACGAGTGAAATTAGTGCAAAACTAGACGCGTATGTTGTAAAAGCGATGGCAGAGGAAATTGCAATTCATGGTGTGTGTGTCAATGTTTCAGGAATTGGTATTTTGTTACGTGGGAAATCAGGTGTTGGAAAGAGTGAAACAGCCCACACGTTAATTGGGCGCGGACATCGTCTTGTGGCGGATGATATAGTTGTGTTGAAAAAGTTAAGTCCTCAAACCCTTCTTGGTTCACATAACGAAAAAAATAAAGAATTTCTCGCATTACGAAGTATTGGATTGCTAAATGTTGTGCGTCTATATGGGAGAGCGGCATTTCAAGAAGAGACACGAATTGCTCTCGACATTGAATTGACGAAATGGGAGCATAATGCACTTAATAACGATTTGGAGCTTGAAACAAAATTTACAGAATATATGGGTGTTCAAATTCCGCATATTCAAATTCAGCTACAACCGGGTCGTGATGTTGCCGGTTTAATTGAAGCGGCAGCAAATAACTGGTATTTGAAGCAACAAGGATATAGTGCGGCGGAAGAATTCGTAAAAAGACTGGAGCAAGAGTTTGATAACTGCAATTCTAATTAATATAAAAATCATCCCTATCTATCCATGTATTTTATGGAGGTGGGGATGATTTTTTCATAGTAAGCTGGATTCTTATTTATCATAATCAACTTAACACTTGGTTTACAAAATGGTTGTATAATAAAAATGACTTCTCATATTTGTTGTTTTTGGAAATAATTAGAGTCACTTGGAGATTTCCATGTATATTATTTTATTAATATTTCGATTGATGTGAGCGAAATTGAATGGGGGAGTTGAATGAAAAAGAAAATGAAAATGAAAATAGTAGAACTATCTATGGTATTAAAAATCATACCTAAAGTACTTCAAATATTTTTGAACTTCTGTCTAGTACTTCTATCGTTAATACTGTCCTTCCTACTCATCAAGGAACTAACTATGTTCTTGAAGATTTTTATGACAGATGGAAGCAGTGACTATAAAATGTTCATCGCTAACATTCTCATTTTCTTTTTGTACTTTGAGTTTATTACAATGATTGTTAAATACTTTAAGGAAGAATACCATTTTCCACTTAGATATTTTATTTATATTGGAATTACTGCTATGATTCGACTTATTATTGTAGAGCACGATCACCCTATAGACACATTAATTTATTCACTAGTTATTCTTATTTTAATTATAGGTTACTTTATTATGAACATTACGCCGCTAGAAAGACCGAATCGACAAAAATAAAGAGTAGACAATTAAAAATAAACTCATTAAACGAGGATTTCTTATTCATTATTTTGAATAACTACTAATTAGAAATCCTGGTTGGTTAATAAAAAAATTATCAAATAGCGGTTGACTTTTAAAATGGTTGTAACTATAATTGTTACATCGAGAGGTGAGGGTAGTTTATTTGGAGTTGTATTTTTTTTATCTATGTTGTAACAGTATGTGTTACAACGGTGGAAATGACAAATGGAAAGGTGTCGGTTCCAACACTAGTGATTGACGATGAAGTTATTCAGGGACTAGCTAGCAAAGAAAAATTAGCAGGAGTCATTGAAAGAGTGTTAGAAAAAAATAAAGAAAGTAATCTTCAAGGTATGCAATGTAATATCGATGGCAATTGTTAATATTAGATTAATGAATAGTGGACTGTTATCAGTTGTTCTTTAACTATATAATTGTCCATTTCTTGGATTGTAACATTATTTATATAGATTATTTCAAATCAAACTTATATTGGAGGAATTATAATGTCAGAAACTACAACAACTTTAAAAGAAGCAATCATCAATCGTCGTTCCATACGAAAAGTGAAAAAAAATGAAAATATTACAAAAGAAAAAATTAGTGAAGTGGTAAAAATAGCTTTACATGCACCGTCATCATTTAATATGCAAAGTGGACGTATCGTTGTTCTTATGGACGCTGAACATGAAAAATTCTGGGATATCGTAAAAGAAACATTGCGTCCACGCGTTCCAGAAGAAAATTTTGGAGCAACAGTTGAAAGGCTGCAAGGATTTAGAGAGGGTACAGGTACGATATTATTTTTAGAAAACCAAGAAACAGTAAAAAAAATGCAAGAAAATGCACCATCCTATAAAGAACATTTTCCAAATTGGTCACATCAAGGAAATGCAATGTTGCAATATGCACTTTGGATGTCATTAACAGCAGAAGGTATTGGAGCATCTTTGCAACATTACAATCCTATTATTGATGAAGATGTGAAGAGAACTTGGGATATTCCAGCAGAATGGGATCTAGTAGCACAAATGCCATTTGGTGAGCCTAATGAGCAACCAGGAGAAAGAACATTTTTATCTTTTGAAGATGTTGTGAAATTTTATTAATACTAACAAATATAACAGGTAGGTTATAGTGCGGCGGAATAATACGAAAAGACTGATAAACCATTCTTATCTTTACACTGATTATGTGGAGATAAGAATGGTTTTTTCATACAGAAAAGTTGAAGAGAAGTAGTTGTACTTTGTTTCAGTCGTTTGAAAATACTATATAAAACATTTTGAATAATTAACCAATAGAAGATGGTGAAGAAATGAGATTAATATTACCACTTAGTGAAACGAATAATAAATTAATACACCATTATTGACGTAAACTCTCTTATAGTGTAATGTTACACTATAAGAGAGTGAGGAAGGTAATATGGATAAAAAAGAATTTATAAAACTGGTAAATGCTAAATTAAAGCTCATCCGTATTGAAAACGATTTGTCACAGGACAAAATGTCTGAAATTATCGGTTTATCAAAGAAAACATTAATAGAAATCGAAAAAGGTAGGAGCACCCTCACATGGGCAGGTGCAGTTTGTATCGCAACACTTTTTGAACACAGCGAGATCATACAGATGACATTTGGGGGAGATGTTAACGAAGTTATCAAGACAATCGCTTTTAAACATTACAATAATAGTTTCCCAAAGACTCTAGGAGGGAAAGTATGGTGGCGACAAATAAAAGAGTTAAACGGTTATTCAATACAACAAAATATACTTTCTCAACATTATAGAATTCTAGATAAAGAGAACAGTAGAATATGTAGTTCATTTGAATTGGATGAAATCGAAAAAAGATTTACAGAAATGATAAAATCGTTACATTAGATTCATAGAAAATTATTTAAATCATATACAACGAAGGGAACAAACATAATATGAAAAAAGCAACCATCGCAACATTAACTATCGTTATAGCAATGGGATTATCAATTAACACATTTGCAAATACAAATACAAAGACAAATACAAAAAATGAAATCTTCCAAAATGAGCTGACATATCTCAAATCAATTAATCCAGGTATTACAAGCATAGAAGTAGTTTCGCTGAAGAAAGATAGAGACCAATTAGATGAATTACATAAACAACTAGAGAAATTAGAACTAGATTATGGAATTCTTGTTGATAATACAAAAAATCCAAATAAAGAACCGAAAAGTCTGGATGACTTAACAGCAGAGCAACGTAAAAATCACTCTCAGTTAATTGATAAAATTTGGAGTGAAGAGCTGAGATTTTTAGATGCTCAATATAAAGCTGGACTTATAAAGGAAGATAATTATAAAGTGGATAAAAGCAATTTCGAATATTTAAGAGAAAAAAATTCATTAAATAATCATTAATTGAAGTAAGGGGCTGTTCGAAAAGTCGGTGAAAAAAGACTTTTAAGGACAGCCCTCTTTCTTTTCTTTTTTCTTGGCTTCTAGAATACAAAAAAATCGTCTTTTCTTGTAAAATGTAAGTGACCAAACCAACAATTTACGAAAGGACGATTTTTATGAGCAATCAAAAGACTACTAAAAAATTATTATGTTTCAAGGAAGCCTTCCACTAAATATCCCTGATGATACTGCATTCCTATAAAGAAAAAATATCCACCTACTCTTATCTCCTATAACAATAACCAAGGTATTTCCATTTTAGATGTACAAGATTTGATTCCACCCCATCACGTAGCATTAGGGACTCTTTAAACAGCCTCTCATGCTCAATCCACCGTAACCGAAAGTTCTTTCACATGTAAAGATGGTGAACCGTAACCACCTGGACGGAAGTGAAGATCAGATCCAATTTCTTCGATGTCCTTCATAAAGTCGAAGAAGTTCCCAGCGATTGTCATTTGTTTAACAGATGATGAAATAGTACCATCTTTAATATGGAAACCCGTTGCAGCAACAGAAAAATCTCCGGAAATTGTATTTGCACCTGAGTGAAGACCAGACAATTCTGTGATGAGGATACCTTCTGACAAGGAAGTGATTAAGTCATCCTTGCTTTTATGACCTGGAACAATGTACATATTCAGTGGTGCAACTGATAAAGTGCTTTTGTAAGAAGCTTTTTGCGCATGACCTGTTGTTTCGCAACCTTCTATTTTTGCCGTTTTTCGGTTATGGAGAAGTGTTTCGAGTGTACCATTTGAAACGATGGCACGTGTTTTAGTTGCAACTCCTTCTCCATCAAAATTCGAACCTGCAACTGCATCAGGATGAAATGGGTCATCAAGTATCGTGAAGAAATCAGATGCAATTTTCTTTCCTACTTTTCCCTTTAATAACGACTGATCCTTTTGTGTATTTTCAGCAGAAAAGATAGGTGCAAAGGTAGAAAGTAAAGATGCTGCTGCATCATATCGCATAATAATTGGGTATTTTCCAGCAGGAATTGATTTCTCACCAAGATTAGACAATGCTTCTTCAGCTGCTTCTTTTGCAATTTCATCAGCATTGAGCGAACCAAAATCACGAGTCATTTTGATAAAGCTACCGGTTTTCATTTCTTCTCCTTCTTTGACAAGAGCAGAAATGAAAATGATTAAACCATTCTTATTCTCATGCAGAGAAAGGCCTTTACTATTTGATAGCAATCGTTCACCAGAAAAATCTTGCAACACGCAATAGTTTAACGTAACTATACGCGGATCGTAAGCAAGTATTTTTTCTTCAATAGTTGTAAGAAGCTCAATTTTTTCAGGAATTTGAACTTTTGCAAGCTCCTCGCTATAAAATTTATAGCCAACATACTCTTTACTTCCTTCAAAAATATCCGTACCATCATCTTCGTCAAGAATGGCTGCATTTGCTTTCGCATTGTCAATTAAAAACGATATGGAATCTTCGTCTAATTTTTCTGTATAGGCGTAACCCATTTTGCCTTTATACAAACCTCTTAATCCTACGCCACTATCTTCTGAAGTTTCGTAACTATCAATATCTCCTTTAAAAATCATACATTGAAAAGAATTGGAGCGTTCGTAATACACTTCCGCTTCCTCGAAACCAGCACCCATTGCTTTGCTTAGCAGTTCTTCTTGGAATTCAGTGATATTCATTGATTATTCCCCCTTCGTCCCACCGACAGTTATTTCACTAACCCGAATCATCGGTTGGCCTACATTCACAGGAAGGCTTCCACTCGACGCTCCACACAATCCTGCACCGTGTGCAAGATTATTGCCAACCCGATCGACAAGTTGTAGTGTTTTTGCACCGTTTCCAATTAGAGTTGCACCACGTACCGGGCTGTCAATCTTTCCATTTTTCACGAGATATGCTTCCATAACTGCGAAATTATAATCTCCTGTTGCTGGATTCACTTGCCCACCACCCATATATTTTGCATAAATACCGTATTCTGTCGATGCAATGATATCATCTGGTGATGAAGTTCCAGGTGCAATATACGTATTAGTCATACGTGATGTAGGATTGAATCTATATGATTCCCGACGGGACGAGCCAGTTGCATCTGCATTCATACGACGAGCGTTGAATTTATCGATAAGATAACCCTTTAAAATTCCATTTTCAATCAACACATTTTTACGAGTTTTTTCTCCCTCATCATCTATATTAAGGGAACCCCATTCGTTCGGAAGTGTACCGTCATCGATATATGTCACGATATCTGGGGCAACCTTCTCACCAATTCGGTTTGCGAAAACAGAATTATCTTTGGCAACAGAAGTCGCTTCTAGTCCGTGTCCACAAGCTTCATGGAAAATAACGCCTCCAAATTCATTGTCAATGATGACGGAAAACTTTCCACTTGGACATTCTTCAGCACCAAGCATAGTAACTGCAATACGTGCTGCTTCTCCTGCGTAATGTTCTAAGTTAAGATTCTCGATAAATTCAAAACCAGCGTGGGCACCTGGTCCGTAAAAGCCAGTCTGCATTTCAATGCCGTCTGAAGCGGTAGCTTGTATGGAAAGCCTACTATGGACACGTGTATCCTCAACGAATTTACCCTCTGAGTTCGCTATTAGTACATTTTGTTCTTCATCGATGTAGCGTAGAGCAACTTGTCGTATACGCTCATCATAATTTCTTGCAATTTCATTTGCCTTTCTCATCACAGAAACTTTTCTAGCATGTTCCACAGTTTGTGGCATTAGGGCGATTTGGTGAATAGGATTGAATGTTTCTTTTCTAAGTGGATGAATGATCCCTTGTGCTCCGCCTTTAATGGCATGTGCTGCACGTTTTGCAGCTATCAGTAAACCTTCTTCCGAGAAATCAGTCGTGTACGTATAGATGCTTTGAAGACCAGAAAAAATACGAATACCTACCCCAAAATCACGACCAGATATACTTTTTTCTATTTTTCCACTTTGCAATTCTATTCTGTTCACGTACTTGTCTTCTATGAACACTTCAGAAAAATCACCACCTGTCGAGAGAGCAGCTTCTAGCACGTTTTCTATAATAGATTGTTTAATCATATTCCTTTCCCCCTTCTTCTATGGAGTATAGCGTATTATTTGTGTGAATACACTTATTAATTTGATAATTTAGTATTTTTAGTAATTAGTATAATATAGAATTATAATTTTATCTTTAATACGAAATACTTTGATTTACTACTATCAAATTGGATGGAAATTCACGACCTTTCAGATTATGAAAATGTACGTCAAGAAATGCATTGAATAAAAATAATATGATGTTTAAATTAAGAAAAGATATTTTAAATAAGGTGGATTCGGATGACTCTTCTAACTGTAGAAACAGAATATTTTTATTTTAAAAAGCTTACTGAGGGTGTGTATTCAGCAATTGCTAAAACTGGGAAAGGATCTTGGAGTAATGCAGGAGTTGTAGATATGGGGGAAGAGTTACTTGTGTTTGACTCGTTTAGTACCCCTTCAGCTGCCCGAGAATTAAGGAAACAAGCTGAAATGATATTAGGGAAGAAGGTAAAATATCTTATTAATAGCCATTATCATGGAGACCATGTGTTTGGAAATCAAGTATTCGAGGATGTCACAATTATTTCTACTAGTTTAACGTTTAAATGGTTTAAAGAACAAAATATGATCCACGATGTTGAGAAAGAAAAAAATGAGATGAAACAATATCTTCTAAATTTGAGAAATCAAATAGAAACAACGGAAGATATCATTATTAAGGCTAGTCTAATACATCAATTTGAAGAAATGTCCAAAGTATTAGAGGAGCTACCACATTTGAAAATAGTATTGCCATCCGTTTTGTTTGACAAAAATCTTGTAATACAAGGTTCACAAAGAAATGTAGAATTACATTGTTTTGGTGGAGGGCATACTCCTAGTGATGCCTTTATGTATTTACCAGATGAGAAAATAGCATTCATGGGAGATATCGTCACAGAAGAACTTCATTTACCTATTTATCATCCAAAGGATTTTTTGAGTATTTTGGAAAATGTAAAGCAGATGGAGATTGAAACAGTTGTGCCAGGACATGGAGAAGTAGGAACGATAGAGTTAATAGATACATTAGTTGACTATTTGTCATTTTTGATGGAAAAGGCAAGCGAAGCACATCAAAATGAATTATCCTTAAATGAATTTATTTCAGAGTTTATCACTCCAACTGAATACACTAACTGGAAGGGTGTAAATGGAATCAACCGTAATCTTACAACGATATATAACTTCTATGTGTTAAAGAAGATTTAAGTGAATGGGGGGAGTGGATATTGCGAAATCTCACAGTAACAATTGATGGAAAACAGTGAATTACTATGAGTGCGGCGATATGAAAACTCCAACTGTTGTTTGTTTCCATGGTCTTGTGGGGAATGGTTTCTATAGTTTCTCAGAAATTGCTGTACTATTAGAAAAACATTTCCATCTACTAATATTTGATGGTCCAGGCCATGGAGAAACAACACCATTTGAAAGTGAGGAAGACTATTTATTCTCCAGCATTGCTATGTGGTACAAACGAGTAATTCAGCAAGTTCTATCGAAACCTTTCTATTTGATGGGACATTCCTGGGGAGCTGATATAGCACTTCATTATACAAAAGGGTATCCAGATGAGGTTTTAGGCATTGTACTTTTGGACGGGGGCTACATCTTTCCGCAAAACCAGTCCGAAATGTCATTTAATTATGCAATTGCCGGCTGGGATGATTATATGAATAGATCAGCTTATTATGAGTGGGCAGTGATCGTTGAGGAGTATAAAACGTATACAAACAGATGGAATCATATCAAAGAGTGCTATGTTGCTTCTCTTTTCAAAAAGAAGGATAATCATTTCGAACTAGTGACTTCCAAATTTACTGTATTGTCCATTATAAAAGCTTTTTTTAAAGAACCATTCTCAGAAACATATGCTTTCATCAAGGTACCAGTGCTTTTAATACATGCAACAAATCCTACTGAGCTTGATGTGGCAAGAGAAATCGGCATTCTACAGCTTAAAGAAAATGTAGATGATGTAATGATAATAGGAGTGGAAGGCGCAGGACATATGCTGCAATGGGATGAGCCTCTTCAAACAGCAACTGAAATTAAGAAGTGGATATATGAAAAGGAGACATAAACGAATAGTTCATTAAAAGTATAGGAGGAATAATTCATGAAACAAAATAAAAATTGTCAAAGTTGTGGTATGCCATTTTCAAAGGATGCTGAAGGTGGTGGAACAGAAAAGAATGGAACGAAGAGCGTCCTTTATTGTAGTCATTGCTACCAAAATGGAGCATTCACTTTCCCTAATATGACAATGATTGAAATGAAGGAAAAAGTAAAAGGAAAATTAATTGAATTTGGAATCCCAAAAGTATTTACAGGGTTATTCACTCGAAATATTCATAAATTGGAGCGTTGGAATACACCAAATTGAAACGTAAGGAATCAATGAAACCGTATAAGATAATTCCAATAATAAGGGTGATATAAATGGATCGTTTAACGCAATCATATTTTGAAAACTTAGAAGCGGAGGACAAAGATCTTCAATTCGAAGCCTTCGGGAATATTAAAGCAGCAACAAATGAAAAAGTGGATTGGGCTTATGAAGTTTGGGATCAATTAAAGGGATGGCTTACAGACCGCGATAATCACCGAAGATCTAGAGCTGCTCAGTTTCTCTCTAGACTAGCGATTAGTGACCCTGAAAAAAGAATGCTCAACGATTTTTCAGCGTTATGGGAAGTGACAAAGGATCCTAAGTTTGTAACAGCAAGACATAGCTTACAATCCATTTGGAGAGTTGGTTTAGCAGGACCGGAACAAAAAGAGATGGTCGTAAACAGCCTCGTTGATCGGTTTATAAACGGAAATGAAGAGAAAAATTATACATTAATTCGTTTTGATATCATTCAATGCCTTAGAAATTTACATGATGAAATAAAAGACGAAGAAATAAAGCAAATTGCATTAGAGTTAATCGAAAAAGAAGAAGATCCAAAATATAAAAAGAAATATGCTACTGTCTGGAAAAAAGCGTAATCTATTTCGGATTAAATGGAGTGGAGAGGAATATTATTCATGCTTAGTATGAATTAGTTACTGATCATTATTTTCTTCATAGAAGTAGAACTTTAGAGAAGAAAGATGACAATCCTTTGAATGAAGTAAGGATGCTATGTGATTCAATAAAAGAAAATAATACGATAATGAGCATTAATAAAACGATTAACTATAATGCAGCTAAATCAGTGTTGAAGTATGAAAATGGTGATGAGATTAAATTAACTGAAGAAGATTTTGTCCAACAATCGACTGCTTTTTTTGCTGAAATCGAAAGTAAATTTCTGTGAAATCTCCGATAATTGCGTATTGAAATTGAATTGACAACAATTGAAATGATTGATAGTATTACGGTGCATCAGAAAATTGAATGTAAGATTGCGGGGGGACTCTTTGGAGTTGAGAAGGTAAAACCTGACCCTTTGAACCTGTTAGTTAAGACTGACGTAGGGAGCAATAGGTAATGCATTTTATATGTTGAATCCTCGCTTCCCGAATTTTTTGGGAAGCTTTTTTTGTAGAGAAAATTGTATATGTATATTGCGGGGGGACTTTTAGGAGTTGAGAAGGTTAAAACCTGACCCTTTGAACCTGTTAGTTAAGACTGACGTAGGGAGCAAATGGAAAAGGGGCTTTATCTGCTCTCTTCTGTTAGCTTCCCGTTGATGGGGAGCTTTTTTTATGTTCGGATAACTGATGATATTAGTTAAGTAGAGAAGAGAGGATGAATTTAGCTTGAAAAAAAGTAATGTCTTTCAAACATCAAGTGTGAGCCAGTTTTTCCTATGGTTTGGAGCAGCTGTTTCGATTGCTGAAATATTAACAGGTGCTTTAATTGCCCCACTTGGTTTCACTAAAGGTGTGCAGGCAATTTTGATAGGGCATGTAGTTGGAGCAATTGTATTGTTGCTTGCGGGAGTAATCAGTGCAAATAGTCGACTTTCATCGATTGAAGCAACGCGAATTTCGTTTGGACGGATTGGTTCTTACAGTTTTTCGCTGCTAAATATTACGCAGCTCATTGGTTGGACAGCAGTTATGATTGTAAGTGGCTCAATCGTGTTTAACGGTATTACATTGAAGCTTTTTAATATAAATAACGAGTTACTTTGGAGCGTCGTTATTGCAGTATTTATTATTCTATGGATTGCTTTAGGTATTAAAAGACTGTCGAAACTGAATTCAGTTGTTGTTGGATTGTTGTTCGTATTTTGTTTAATTTTAACGTATGTCATTTTCAGCGGCGAATCGAAAGTGACGGCATTAGTTGGTGAGATGAGTTTTGGTACAGCGGTGGAGTTGAGTACGGTCATGTCACTGTCCTGGCTACCTTTAATTGGTGATTATACCCGACATGTGAAACAAAAACGTGCAGGTACATTTGCGAGTGTAGCTGGTTACTTTTTAGGGAGCAGTTTGATGTATGTAATCGGGTTAGGAGGAAGTTTATATGTCGGAACTTCTGATATCTGTGTGATTTTACTAGCAAGTGGTTTAGGAGTAATGGCTTTGCTCATCGTGTTCTTTTCGACGGTGACTACTACGTTTTTAGATGCTTATTCAGCCGGTGTGAGTTTTCGAAACCTTTCGGTAAAGTGGGATGAACGTCTTGTAGCGATTGTGTTTACGTTAATCGGGTTAGCAATCGCTATTTTATCACCAGTAAGTGCATATGAATCTTTTTTATATTTAATAGGTTCTGTATTTGCGCCGCTGTATGGCATATTATTTGTCGATTACTTCTTGTTAGGTAAACGTAAGATAAATGAGCAATTGAACATACATGTGGGAAACATTTTACTGTGGGCAGTAGGAGTAGCAAGCTATCATTTATTGCTAAATGTCGAACTACCATTAGGTAATTCGTTAGCAATTTTGATTGGCGTTGGGATTATACATTTTATCATTTGTAAATTAAGGGGGATTCGAAGATGAACACAATAACTCGGATACGTAAAGGAAATCCATTGATTCATTGTATAACGAATATTGTCGTGGCTAACTTTAAAGCGAATGGTTTACTAGCAGTAGGTGCTTCTCCAGTAATGGCTGATGCAATAGAAGAAGTAGAAGAGATGACAGGCATTGCTTCTGGGCTTTTGATCAATATTGGAACTCTACATGCGAGGTCCGTTGAAGCGATGAAACTAGCTGGAAAACGTGCTAATCAAGTAGGTATTCCACTTGTATTAGATCCAGTGGGGGCTGGTGCGACATCTTATCGCCTAAATACTGTACGAGAAATATTAGAAGAGGTAAATATTCAAGTTCTACGCTGTAATGTGGGAGAGCTAGCGGCTATTGCTAATAGTCCATGGGAGGCAAAGGGCGTAGATAGTGGAAAAGGTGAGCTTGACGTAGTTTTTACTGCTCAAGAAGTTGCAAAAAAGTATAACTGTATTGTCGCTGTATCCGGTGAAGTCGACATAGTGACAGATGGAAAACAAGTGGAAGAAATTATAGGGGGAGACGCACGAATGCCTCTTGTTACGGGTTCTGGTTGTTTGCTAAGTGCTTTGTGTTGTAGTGCTGTCGCAACAACGGAAAAAGACGATTTCCAAGCAGTAGTTGATGTGATGCATTTTTATAAGCGGATAGGTGAATACGCAGGGAGAAATTCAATAGGTGCAGGTGATTTTGCGGTTCACATATTAAATGGATTAGATCTTTTAAGCAAAAGGGAGGAAGTGGAATGGTCCAAGTAGTCATGACAGTTGCAGGCTCTGATAGTGGAGGTGGAGCTGGGATTCAAGCTGATTTAAAAACATTTCAGGAGCTTGGTGTATTTGGTACTACAGCTGTAACAGCTATTACTGTACAAAATACAAAAGGGGTACGAGAAGTTTGTCCGATGACACCAGCGGTTGTTGCGGATCAAATGGATGCGATATTAGAAGACTTCGATGTAGCATGTATCAAAACAGGGATGTTATTTTCAGCCGATATCATTCGAGCAGTGGCACAAAAGCTTCATGAATTTAATAGACCATTACTTGTAATTGATCCTGTGATGATTGCAAAGGGTGGCCAATCATTATTATTAGAAGAGGCCATTACAGCACTAAAGACGGAACTGTTACCACTTGCAACGATTGTTACTCCAAATATCCCAGAGGCAGAAGTACTTGCAGAGATGAAAATTGAGACACAAGAGGATGTAGAAGTTGCTGCTAAAAAACTTCTTCAATTAGGAGTAAAAGCGGTAGTTATGAAGGGAGGGCATCGTAAAAACAACGAAAATGCGGAGGATATTGTGTACATGGAAAATGGGGAACAATTCACAGTTAGCGCGAAGTGGGTTGAAACGAAGGACACTCATGGAACGGGTTGTACTTTTTCAGCTGCATTAACGGCGGAGCTAGCGAAAGGAGTCCCATTACAAAAGGCTATCGGAACGGCAAAGCAATTTATCCAAGCTGCAATTTCACATGGTCTAAGTATTGGGCATGGGCACGGTCCAACGAATCATTTTGCTTATCGAACTTTTAATGAAGTAAAGATGAAAGAAGATGTCATAAATGAATCGTAATATTTTAAATCTTTATTTTATTATGGGTAGTCAGAATTGTGGAAATGCAGATCCTTTACATGTACTTGAATCTGCGCTAAAGGGTGGTATCTCTTGCTTTCAATTTCGAGAAAAAGGGGAAGGAGCAAGGCAAGGTGAAGACTATATAAAATATGCACGAAGCTGTCAAAATCTTTGTAAGAAATATGGGGTTCCTTTTATTGTAAATGATGATGTCCGATTGGCTGAAGAGCTTCAAGCAGACGGAGTTCATGTTGGGCAGGACGATGAATTAGCACAACATGTCCGAGTGAGGATGCCAGGGAAAATTTTGGGAGTATCCGTACATACATCGGAGGAAGTGGTGAGTGCGATACAGGCAGGTGCCGACTATATTGGTGTTGGTCCCATTTATGAAACCAAATCGAAAGCCGACGCAAAGCCTGCTGCTGGATTATCATTTTTAACGAAAATTGTAACGGAATATCCTGAGTTACCTATTGTAGGAATAGGAGGGATTACTATCGAAAATGCAAAGAGAGTAATAGAAGCAGGAGCGGATGGAGTCTCTATAATTTCAGCTATTTCGCAAGCCGAAGATGTCCAGGGAACTGTAAAACAATTATTAAATATTGTTAAATGAAAGGATAATTCTGCTTTATCACAGGCTAATATTCGAAATAACAAACTGAAATTACTCCTAGACTCGAAGGAAAAATAAAGAATCGGTGTTTTAACTACAGAAAAAACGGGGAAAAGGTTTGGCCGCTAATCCAATCAATTAGGATTAGCGGCTATTTTATTTTTTTAACATTTGCTCCTGGGCCATTCTAATCATTTCTTTGACCATATTACCGCCAATTGGACCGCCAATCTTACCAGCCTGTTCAGATGTTAGTTTGCCATTATAGCCCTTACTCAGAGGGATATTTAGTTCGTCAGCAATTTCGTATTTGACATTATCGGGATTGTTACTTTCTACATGATATCCTTGTTCTTTCATAATTCGCGCTTTGAGTTTATCTAATTCCTTGCGTGCTGACGGTACTAATATTTTATTTTTATTTGCCAATTTTTATCACTCCTTTGTTTATTAGGGTATCCTAAAATTGACATATTACTCATACCAAAAATAATAGTTGATTACCTTAGAACGTTAAATTAGAGTAGGCTACTTGAATGGTTAAATGACAGAATCACTTCGACCAACGTTACAAAAACTACCGGAACCAGAATGTTTAGAATATAATAATAAATAGTTTACGTTCACTCATATGGTAAAAACCTAAATGAAAGAAGACTCAACATAAAAGGAGGATTAGTAGATGTATGTTAATGCGAGAGCTATATTAGAAAGACAAAGTGAATCAGGAATAGAAGTATTAGTACAAGTTAGAGATAAACCTAATCAACCTCAAACCTTAGAGTTTCCCGGTGGAAGAATTGAAGAGTTTGAGTCTATAATTGATGCCTTATATCGTGAAGTGTTAGAGGAAACAGGATTAAAAATTAATGTAATAAAAGGCGATATAAATCAACAATTATACTCAAATAGTGGAATATCTATTGAAGGATTAACTCCATTTTTTGTCTATCAAACTGTTAAAGGTCCAGTTGATTCAATTGGTTTTATCTTTAGGTGTGAAGTCGAAGAAGGAGAAACAACTATTAATGAGGAGTCTTTTGGGCATCAGTGGATGAATCTAAAAGATCTTGAGGAGTTATTTCAAAATACTCCTCATGTGTTTGATTTCTTAACTCAAGGGTTATTATCATATTATCTGGATTGGGTAAAAGTGAATTTGAAATAGGTAACGATAAATAAATAAATAAATAAATAAATATTCATTGTTAGATTCAGTCTGTAGACAAACCCAATAAAATTGAGAATGCCTACAGATTTCTTCTTATTAAATGAATGTAGACTAATTGGTCCGGAAAAAGCCACTCGCTTTCCGCGGACGAACTGCCAATCCTCCTCGCTCGTACCTCGAGGGCACTGAAAAAGTCCTCCAAGAGATTACATAGAGAGTATGGTGAATGACGAGTTGTTCACATACTCTCTTTTTATTGGGAAATCGTTGATTTCCGTTCCAGGCGGACGCTTTCCGCCGGCATGGCTTCAGCCGCTTCCCTTGCTCCTGCGCAAGCTCGTCGCAAAAATTAATTTCGCTACGCTCAGTCCAGGGTCTTCAGCTCATGCTATTCCGGCTGGAGTCGCCGCCTTCCCCTCCAATCAACAAGCATCCACCTATTCTTCTAAAAACCTTCTTCGTTTATAATAGAGAGACTAACTAATGGTGGTGTGCAAAATGATTTCTAACCAAGAAACCCTTAATTTAAGCCCATTCATGGCGATTTATAATTTGGTTGTTCCTAAAGATAATATACTTCGTCAAATAAACGAATTGGTAGAATTCTCCTTCGTTTTAGAGGAGTTGAAAACAAAATATTGTTTAGATAATGGTCGGAATGCCGTTCCCCCAATTCGGATGTTCAAGTGCTTACTATTAAAGGCAATTTTTGATGTATCCGATGTGGATCTAGTAGAACGGTCCAAATACGACATGTCGTTCAAGTATTTCTTAGATCTGGCACCAGAAGATCCCGTGATCGAACCAAGTTCACTCACTAAATTTCGCAGGCTTCGTCTCCAAGACGTAGGCTTATTAGATTTGCTTATTGGGAAAACAGTTGAAATCGCCATCGACCAAAAAATCATCCAAAGTAAAACAATTATTGTGGATGCCACTCATACAAAGGCACGTTATAATCAAAAATCACCGAAAGAATTTTTACAAGAGAAATCCAAGAATGTACGGAAAGCGGTTTATAAATTGGGTGAATCGATGAAAGGAAAGTTTCCACCAAAGCCCACTTCTGACGAAGTAATGGATGAATTGGTCTACTGCAAAGAAGTAATTGCCATCATTGAAAAGGAACCGAAAATTACCCAAATTCCAGCCTTTCCGCAGGAGTCTCGCGGCTTTTTCTTCTTAAACGTTATTTTTTGTATAAAGCAACTCGGTATGGGAAAAGTTGTGCTTCCATAATCCCTTCTTTAACAGCTGGGTCGTTATTCATCAGTTCAATTGCTTCTTCCTCGGTATCTACTTCTAAAATAACAATTCCCATTGGGTCCGAGTTCAAAGTTCTACCCGCTAAAAAGAGTTTTCCTTCTTGTTGCAAATTTTGTAATACCTCGAAATGATGTTGGACGATTGAATTTTCTTTATTAGTCCAGCTAGCTTCATCTAACAGGGAAGGTACGAGTTTCAGTTGATATAAAAACTGTAATTTTTCCATTATTAGCCTCCTTAGAAGTGTAATGTAGACGTGTATTTAGCCTTAATTGTATCAAAAAAATATAGCGATAGTAAAAAAGGTATTTTGTTGATAATTATAGAGTAATATTTGTATGAAATCTGATCAAATCCACAAACCCTAATATTTCGAATGATTTTAATTAAAATAATTCATTTCATTAATTTCGATTCTGATAATATAATATCGGTTGGAGTGAAAATATCGTCTTTCAGATCGGATTCCTATACAATATGAGGAATATTATTCGTATAGGGGGAGTATGTATGGAACTTCGCAATCTAAAGACTTTTTTAGTTGTTGCGGAATGTGGGGGATTTACGCGCGCTGGTGAACAGTTGGGATATACTCAGTCGACAGTGACTAATCATGTTAGAGCGTTGGAGGAGGCTGTTGGGAATCGTCTCTTTGAACGACTAGGAAAAACAGTTGTTTTGACGGATGCTGGCACACATCTAGCATCTTATGCAAAGGAAATTCTACATCTTTATCAAGAAGCAGTCGATTCTTCCAGGTTAAACAAAGAGCCTTCTGGTACGGTCTTAATTGGGGCAAATGAATCTCTGATGGTATATAGATTACCGACCATACTGTATGAGTTTAAAAGAATGTACCCGAATGTTCATCTTATTTTGCAGCCGTCCGAAAGCCAGGAGCTTAACAATGAGTTGAAATCTGGAAAGTTTGATTTGGCGTTATTTACAAATCCTGAAAAACTTGGATCAGATATAATTACGAGAGATTTAGTGAAAGAGACATTGGTTATGATTGCACCGCCTGGTCATCGATTATGTGAAAAAGCGGTGATAACTCCGAACGATTTGGAGAGTGAAGTATTGCTTCTGACAGAATCAGGAAGCTATAGAGATTTATTAGAAAGATGGATCAAAGAAGAAGGAGTAAGTTGTTCACGTATCACTTTTTGGAACATCGAGGCCATCAAGCAATCGGTGAAGTGCGGCTTAGGTCTTTCCTATTTACCCTTGATGACGGTAAAGGATGAGCTGGAGCGTGGTAGTTTAATAGAACTGCCGTGGGTGCACAGCGAGGAATTCGTGACTACTCAACTAGCGTATCACAAAGATAAGTGGCTGACGCCTGCAATGAATAAATTAATTGAGATAATTGATAAACACGCAAAAAAATGGGTGTCGGAAGATCGGCAGTAAATTACATAAAGTGGCGTTTGGTCCAATTTCGGCTAAACGCCCAATTTTTTGACGGGTTCAATTGGTAGGAGGATTTACATGACATCACAACGCATTAAAGAAGTATTATTAATTATTGTAGGGTCTCTATTATTCGCAATCGGTATTAACTATTTTGCAATTCCATACATGTTATCAGAGGGAGGCGTCATTGGGGTCACTGTTATTACGTATTATTTATTCGAATGGTCACCCGGTGTTGTAAATCTTATTATCAATGCTGTTCTTTTGGCGATAGGTTATAAGTTTTTTGATAAAAAGACGATGATTTATACTGTACTTGGAATTATTTTTTCATCATTTTTTCTGTACATAACGGAAGATGCGGGCCATCAGTTGAATGGTGATACCTTACTTGCTGCTTTATTCTCGGGCGTGTTTGTTGGTCTTGGTCTAGGACTCATGTTCAGGGCAGGTGGGACTTCTGGAGGTTCTGCTATTTTAGCACGGTTAGCCAATCAATATTTAGGCTGGAGTCTAGGGAAGGGTGTCCTCGTCATTGATATCGTCGTCATTGGCGCGTCGGTATTCATCATCGGGCAAGAAAAAGCAATGTACACGCTCGTTGCTGTGTTCTTAGGTGCTAAAGTAATAGATTATGTGATTGAAGGACTGAATAACAGGACTGCTGTGACAATCATTTCAGAACACTCGGAAGAAATCCGCCAATTCATTATTGAAAACATGACTCGTGGAGTCACGATTCTGGAAGGTCGCGGTGGTTACAGCCAGGACCAAAAGGAAGTTCTTTATATTGTCATTAACCAACAGGAACTAGTCCAATTGAAACAGACCGTCAGCAGTGTAGACGAACAGGCATTTGTAGTCGTTCACGAAGTACGCGATGTTTTGGGCAGCGGTTTTAGTGTAAGTAAATCTATAAAGACTCGAGAAACTAGTTAATAATACTTAGGTTTTTTTAACAAAAGATTATAGCCTTCAGTGTTGCGAAACACTTGAGGGCTATTTTAATATAGTATCCTCCTTCTATTGCAGAATTTTTTACATATGTCATTCATGTTATTACGAACTAAAAACATGCCACCGCAATTTGCGATGACATGTTTTATCGTTATTGAAGAATATTAGATGTCGGTGCATTTTTTCCAGTTGTTTTGGAAGATGCGTTTATAACCGATGGATCAATGTTAGGTAAATTAGATTTACCGTCTACTAGTGGTTTTGTTGCATCTGCTTTTGCCGTGTTGTTATTGTTTGCAGAAGTAGATTGTTTGTTCCCATTATTATTAGAAGCTGAAGCTGATTTTGTGTTCCCACTTTTAGTCGCAGCATTTTTCGTATTAGAATTGCTATTCGCCTTCGTAATCATATTTGATGATCCACCTGTTGCAGATGCTTGTTTTCCACCATTATTCGTCCCAGTAGCATTTTGAGATCCGGTCATGCTCGCTACTTCGTTCATGATTTGGCCAACTTGTGGTGCTACGGTTTGAGCGATGTTTCCAATTGTTTGAGCTGCATTTCCACTCATCAGTTGTTGTCCCATATTTCCGCTCGTGTTGCCGCCAGTAGCATTTTGTCCGGCACTAGCGTTCATGTTTTGGGTACCTCCCATACTTTGAGAGCCATTCTTATTTTGAGAAGCATTTCCGCCAGTTAATTTTTGTGCAATATTCCCGACCATTTGCATAATGTTTCCACCCATTTGTCCTTTGCTGCTACCTGAAGCACTTTGTCCGGATTGAGTTGTACTATTCATGGCTGCTCCCGTACCAGCTAAGGTACTTTGAGTAGCGTTTCCGTTCATCATATTTTGTACCATATTACTACTCATCATTGATGAACCCATCGCTTTTGTTGGGCAAAACTTCGTTGCACCTTCTGCTGCTTTCATGGAACCTAACAAGACGAGCATTTGAGCACTTCTGCTTTTCGGATTACGCATAAGACGGGCAGTACCGTATGCGGTCATGACGGAGCCTAACATGAAACGCGTGTATGCACTTTTCGAACTAATGTTTTGTTGTTGTTGTTGTTGTTGTTGTTGTTGTGTCATCTGTTTAGTACCTCCAATATGAGTTATCGAAAAAGATGTGACTATGCTACTATTGAGTTACAAGTACTTCGGAAGGAGAATGGATGACATAATAGGGGGAATTAAAGGAAACATTTGGATTTCTGACGTCTGCATCATTTAAATAAGAATGGACATGCCTAATGAAAGGGACAAGTAGAAATCATTGAAGTGGACAGGTTTTTAAAAGTGATACTGAACTTATATGTTCATCCATTTCAACTTTATAATCCCCAATCATTCGATGATTATTCCTTTAACTTTCGAATGACTATGTTTCTATTAATAAGCTTATTTAAATTTTTTATAGTAGGGAATGGAATACTTTATGAAAAAAACTACATTTGCAATAATTGGAACAGGCGTTGTTGGGGAGCGTATCATTACTCAAATTTTAGCTCATCCTAATTCCGAAATTGTTTCCGTATTTGATGAAAACAAAACAAGACTAAAGGAAATTTCCTTAAAATATAAAATTCAGGCTGCTGAAACGTTAGAAGAACTTTTTCAATCTCAACCTAATTGGGTTTATATCGGTACACCTCCTGTTAGTCATGCTTATCTGGCAGAACAAATAGCAGAACGTGGTTTGAATATTTTATCTGAAAAGCCACTTGCACACGATACGCAGGATGGCGTACGTATGGTAAAAGCAGCAGTGAAAGCAAATATTAAGACAGCGATGCATTTCCCATTAATGTATAGTCCAGTTATACATGCCTTTAAAAAAGCGATAACGACAGCTTCACTTGGAGATATTGTTCGTATTGAATTACATACATACTTTCCACACTGGCCAAGAAAATGGCAACAAAATCTATGGGTCGCCTCTAGAGAACAAGGAGGTTTTATAAGAGAAATATTTCCACATTTTTTTCAAATTATGTATCATATTTTCGGTAATTTTACGATTTCTACTCACGAAACGACCTATCCAGAAGACGAGGATTTATGCGAAACAGGTGTGACAGCTTTGGGTAATACAGAAAGTGGAATACCAATCGTTTTAAATAGCTTGTCAGGGATTGGACAGGAAGAACGTCTTGAATTTAAGGTTTTTGGAACAAAAAAAGTGATGACAATCCGAAATTGGTCAGAGCTTTGGATAAGCGAAACGGATCAAGAAGCTGTTCGAATAATTCCGGATAATCAGCCTGAAAGTCTTTTGGACGCTTGTCATGATTTAGTAAACGGTAAGGAGTCACAAATCGTATCGTTTGAAGAAGGCTTGAAGGTACAAAAATGGATTGATCAGTTGTTGGAGTAGTTAGCACATTTCAAAATGCAGTAATAGTTTTATATATATGTAAGACCACTATTATTAATCTATCCCATGAATTCATTAAGTAACGTAATAATTGAAAGCCTACTGGTGATAAAATGAAAAAATATATTATGTTTATACTATTTTTAGTAGGTTTCATAATTTCGTTAATTATTGTATATAGGAATATTGATAATCCATTCTCCAATAAATTTGTTATTGGGTTTGTAATTTATCTTCTATTATATGGTTTGTATTTAACTACTGTATGTATAGTGAATATAAGGAAAATGAATAAGGGAGAAATAAGAAAAAGAACATGGAGGTTTATTACTCTATTTATTTTATTTAGCCTTATGAATTATATGTTCCATTATCTTTTTCAACCATCTAAAAATGATAATTATGGTTTTTTGTTTATAGCCCTAGGGTATTCTTTAGGCTTATCATTTTTAGATTTAACGTTCTATAAAAAGAAACATCTTGGAAAGCTAGGTTCTTAAGCTGAAACTCTATACAGGAATCGATTTTAAATACTGATTAATATTTTATATTCAAATTTAGCTATCACTTGTTTTTATTCTACTATTAGAATTAATACATCCCATGTAAAATAAGAGTTAAAAGAATATAAGAATCAAATTGAAAATAGCATGTAGGCCTTGATCTTTAACTGGAATTTATTATGTTAATTATATTGCGCCTATGATTGGAGATCATTTGAATGTTAAGGGAACAGACAAGATATTCTAGGCTTGCGAATATAACAAAAATAATAAATACAAAGTTAGAACTACCTGAAGTATTACAGCATGTAACAAGGGCAATATCTGAAGAGATTGTTCATTGTAATTCTGTTGGTATTTTTTTGCCCAATGAAGATGGAACATATAGAGGATTTGCAGGAAAACCAGAGAGTATGAATGGTATGGCACTCCATACCCAAGTAATTGATCCTAAAATAGACATATTAGCTAGAGAAGTTATTGAAACTAAAGAAACTATCTACATTCCTGATACTTCCAAAGATAATCGACCTGATCCTAGATCAATCGAAGCATTCAAAATTAAATCCTTATTAGCTCTGCCTATATCATTTGAGCAAGAGTTATTTGGTCTTGTTTTTTTATTTGATTATGGGACTCCAATGAACTTAACAGAGACAGAAATTCAAAGTGTTGAGGCATATGTCAACATGGCTGCGGTAGCAATTCGAAATGCGAATAATTTAACACAAAAGGAAAACCTTATTGCCGAAAAACAATTGTTGCTTAACGTTACAAATGATTTATCGAAGTGTTCCTCCATACAGGAATGTCTAGAGAAATGTTTTTTCTACTTAGGAAAGATTTTAGAGGGGAAAAATATTGCCGCACATCTCCTAACTCCATTTGAAAAAACAACAATGAGATTAACAAAGTTAAATAAAGACTGTGATTGGACAGAAGCAGACTGGATTGAAATTCTTCATACCATAAGAATGGAACAGAGCTATGAAAATCTAATTCAAAAGGCTATTAAAACAAAAAATGTAATTCATATCCCGAGTGTAGATATTTATGGCCTACTTATGATTCCATTAGTTTCAATGGGTGAAGTATTAGGAGTAATAACAGTTATTAATGTAAAGAAAACTCACCGATACAATCAATCTCAAATTCAACTAGCACAATCTATAGTAGATGCTACTGCACCTACGTTTTCAAACTTGTTATATATGGACCAACTTGAAAATATGGTAGAAGAGCGAACAAGTGAACTAGCTACTGCAAATGAAAAAGTTACTAGTGTTATTGAAAGTATTACTGATGGATTCTTTGCATTGAATAAAGAATGGGAATTTATTTACATAAATAAACATCAATATCTACCAGGTAAGAAAACGGCAAATGATGTATTAGGCAAAAATATATGGGACATCTTCTCGGAAAATGTAGATTCTGTTATCTATAAAGAGTTTCATCGTGCGATGTCAGAACGCATTCCAGTACATTTCGAAATTCATTCAAACTATGATGACTATTGGCACGAAGTAGTTGCTTACCCATATGACGATGGTATTTGTTGTCTTTTTAAAAACATAACGGAAAAAAAGAAATATGAGAATGAGTTGAAAAGGTTATCAAACTTAGACTTAATCGGGCAAATGGCAGCAGGTATTAGCCATGAGATAAGAAATCCTATGACAACAGTAAGAGGATTTCTGCAGATATTAAAAAAAGAGGACGGTCTGGAGAAGCATAATGATCATTTTAATCTAATGATAGAAGAACTTGACCGTGCCAATTCCATTATTACTGAATTTCTCTCAATGGGTAATACAAGGACTTCTGATTTACAAATGTTGGATTTAAATTCAATTATTCGTGATATTACGCCTTTAATAAAGATCGATACATTTAATCAAAATAAACTAATTCAATTCGATACGAAAGACATCCCAGAGTTGCTCTTAAATCGTAATGAGATACGGCAATTATTAATAAACATTTACCGCAACGGATTAGAAGCGATGAGTCCAGGGAAAATATTAACTATCAGCACCTACAAGGAAGGTGAAAAATGTGTAGTTCTCGAAGTACGAGATCAGGGGGAAGGTATAAAACCTGAAGTACTAGAGAAACTAGGGACTCCATTCTACACTACCAAAGATAGTGGCACTGGCTTGGGATTAGGCATATGTTATGCTATCGCTGCGCGACATAATGCCAAAATTGAAATCCAAACCGGATCAGAAGGTACTACTTTTTTTATTAAGTTTTATTATACTAACAATGAGAAAGGACACGTTGTGAAATAACGTGTCCTCAGACTGTAGACAAATTAGTTTTACAGTGAGTAGAGATATATAAGAGAATCAGCAGGGCCCGCCACTTCGCTTTCCGTGGGCTTGGCTTCAGCCTCCTCGTCACTGCCGTTCCTTCGGGGTCTTCAGCTCAAGCTATTCCCACAGGAGTCTCCGTGGCGGGCCCTGCCTAATTTTCAATAGTTGAAAGTGGAAATCTAAAGATGCTGTGATCAATCAATGTTTCTCGGAATATCTGATAAAAATGGATTGACTATCCCATCTCATCAAGTGAAAAGGCTTTAATTGTCCACTTTTCTGTTTATTGAAGTTAAAAATAAGCGAAAGGAGGCGACTCCTGCGGGACAGCGAGACAGTCCAAGACCCCGCAGGCAAAGCCGAGGAGGCTTGGCGCGAGCCCGCGGAAAGCGCCCGCCTGGAGCGATTGTTACAGGAAAAGCACAATAATCACTATGTTCTTAATACATTTTGATTTATAAAAATGCATTTGTCGACAAGCTGAGGACACGTTGTGAAATAACGTGTCCTTTCAAGTTTTTTCTTCAACAAATTTTGATAGTTTCTTATAAATATAAACCTGCTAGAAAAATTCCCAATGCCTCTTCGTAAATTTCAGCAAACTGGGTGAGTGGTAGCGGATTTGTCCCTTTACCAAGCTCGATAGTAAAACCAGGTCTCCGCCAGTCTTGAATAAACCAATCTTTATAACCGGCATAGCTTCCGATCGTTTGAACGGGCTCGTAATCGCTGACTCTACTAAACTCATTAGCAAGAACTTCAGTCTCAGGTGGTTCTAAGTTTTCAAATCCCCAATAAATAACTTCTCCTTGGGTATGAAAAGCAAGTACTCTTGCAAAATCTCTTCTCCTTGTTAGGTCTGCCATCGCAATAGCCTCTGGTTCAGACAATGGGCTTTCTCCTCCGTAATCTCTTGGTCCTGGAACTTTTGGATTGCGTGCTCGTTCGAGATCCCATTCGGCAGGAAATTGATCATTCAAATCCACACCTCGAATATTCGCTTTCCATCCTGAAAAGTCCAAACTCCCATTGTTTCATTCGATAACTCTACTTCTCCAAGGCTCCTCATCAGGAGGGCCATTTAATACTAAACTAACCCCATCCGGATTAACCATTGGAACAATAGATAATGTCGTTTGCTCATACAAAGGAGATGTTACAAGACCTCGAATAGTGTTCTGGTTAGTTAGAGATAGCAAATAATCATTTAAGAAGGTCAAGATGATAGGAGTCGTAATCCATTCATTCGCATGAAACGAACCATTATAATGAACTCTTTTATTTCCATTCCCAATTAAAATTTCAGGTATTTCCCGACCTAAAACGGAATTTCCAATTGAAGAAATTTGTAAAAAAGGATAGACAGTCTGTAATCGGTTAATATCATTCATCATTGTATCGTAATCATAATTTTGTCTCCCATTAACAATTCTCCAAGTAATCCTGAGAGGGACATTAATTGTCTGCCCAATCTGCAAGCGATTCGGATCAAGACTTGGGTTAACTAGAAGAATTGCATCTAGAGGGAGGCTTCGGCTTTGAGCAATTGACCAAAGGGAGTCTCCTTGTACAATTTGATAATTGACAGAAACAAAGCCAGGTATTTGAATGCGCATACCTACAGTAAGTGATAGAGGGTTAGTGCTTCGGTTTGATTGGATAATAAGCTGTATAGGCATTTTAAATAATTGACTGAAATACCAAAGGGAATCCCCAGGTCTAACAAATACATCCATGTCATTCCTCCACTTCATTGAAAACATCATAAAAGTATATGAAAAAGCAAAGAGTATTGTGAATGCAAGACTAATTGGGAGATTTAAATATTGCATGTACTAAATTTTTCTTGCTTTGGGTAAACTTATGTCATCTTTGGTGTAGATGGTTTAAGTTTCGACCATATAATGATAGCAATTTTGATCTCGTCACAGCTTAAATTTCTGAATAATGAAGTGTTTATTTCAATATTTAACGAATATAGTAATGTAATGTCTCCAGTTTAATTTTTAAAAATGAAAGAGGTGATTAAATGAGCTTTAAGATTGCCATCCTTGTTTGTTTAGTTTTAATGGGTTTTATAGCGTGTATAACCTACTATTTAGGTAAAAAGGTATCTTTAAGTCTAATGAAATATATTCCTGTGTTTTCTTTTGGTATTGGTGCGCTCTTTTTTTATATCAAACTCAACTTTATCTCTTATAAACCGAATTCCTTCGATGGCATTTACGATATGATTGCATTTATTATCCTTATAGTTGTAAGTAGTATTGCTTTTTTAGAAGCCATCATAATTGCTATTGTAGAAAATAGAAAATTATTTAGGAGAAGCTATATCGCTGTACGAAAGGCGATAAAAGTAGGAAGTGTAAATAAAATATTTAAGTTAAAAATGCCGAGTGGGATTGTCAAGAAAATTAGGGGTTATATAGGGCTTACCAGGTAAAATAGTGAAGGGTTATCAATTGTTTCATTCGTATATTGGACAATAAATACATCGAGGGTGTTCTCTTTAGGAATATCCTATACGTATTTATCTCTATCTAGAGGCATGATAAAAGATTGTAACAACATAAATGGTCGAAAAGGCTGTTTTTGAACTTTCAAAGAGAGAACTATTATTATTCCTGAATCATTTAGAATAATAGGTGAACACACGAACTACTATATGGAAGTAGGGGAAGACTAATCAACGCTGCTCACCGTCAATAAAATATAACCACCTGTTTTCTTAAGCCCAATTTAAGTAAACAGGTGGTTATTTTGTCTGTATTTAATTGGTCATTTTAATAATCTGTTGAATAGCAAGCTCTTGGTTGAAGCCATCTATTAGTTGCACAAGTTCTTCTTTAGTATAAGTATCGAATGATTTTCCGGCATTTTCGTCATAGTTTTGGATTAATACACTGTACACTTCATTATCTACATTAATGGTAGATATAGCAGTGGTAAATGCTTTTTCATTGGTCGATGGGTCATTGTGGGAAAGTAATTTCCAACCATCGATTGTTTCAATGTCAATAGAACCTTCTTCTATTCCTACTTCTCCTTTGAAGGTGCTAATAAAATAATTTTTATTCTCTTTTTGGACAGTTAGATGAGTATTGGCATATTCATAATCACTCTCTTTTAGCTCGTATACCTCGCCATCAGTTACCGTATTCCTTGATAAAGTGTTGTAGTATTCTAGATTTCTTAACTCATACTTAAACTGAGATTCAATCAGTTCATAGGAGGTATCTGTAAACGCAGACTGAATGTCTTCTACTTCACTGGGAGTTAAATCACGATCCAAGTTAATAACCAATCTATTAACGCCAGAAGTAGAAACCATTTTATATTCTCCAAGCCTCATTCCATTTTTGTACGTTGCTTCGTCGAAATTGTCTAAGGTTGTAACAGAATTCTCCACTTTTTCAAATTTGGTATTGTGATAGTTATTTACAAACGCTTGTACAATTTCAATGGCTGATTTTAGTGGTTTACTGTCGGTATAAGCAGGGGTGTCTTCTGTAGTATGAATCTTATCATACCTCTCTTGAGAAATATTGATAGCTTGAAAGTTGTTCCTTAGAAAAGATACATGATCACTTCTCATGGTTGAAAATTCCTCAAGATCACTTGTACTTTCTACTTCTTGATTGACAGCTATCTTATTCAGCAATTCATTTAAATTACTGCTACCCATTGTTTCTCCGACAAAACTGATTTTCCCACCATCCTTAATACCGATGCAGTCTAAATTAATATTGATAATAGAATCATATTCGGAAGCGATTTCTTCAACAAATGCTGTACTTCCAGTCAATCCGTTCTCTTCAGCGTTGAAGGCAACAAATAGAATATCGGAAGAGAAGGATTTTTCCTTTGAGTCTTTTTTAAGGATCGAGGCGAGATTCATCACTCCTGTTAGTCCTGTTGCATTATCTACACTTCCCAAGAAGGTCGACTCACCAGCGGTACCAACATGGTCAAAGTGAGCGGAGATGACAATTGCCTGTTTTCCAACATTATCTTCATTACCTGGAATTTTCCCGACTACATTATGGGTAGTTATTTGTTTAAAAGGAGCATCGTAATAGTTCATGTGAATCTTGTCGATATCTTTCTCATTTGTTTTTAAATAGGTATAAAAGGACTCAGAAATTTGAAAAATGGAAGAATCGCCTCCATAATCGCTAAGTGTTTTTCTGAAAGAATCTGTTTTTACAAATTGCACTCTTACTTCATCCATGATTTGTTTTTCAGTTACGACAATATGTTGGTTACTTTCTTCAGGACTTATTTCTCTTTCATTGTCTGCCAAAAGTATTGGAAGCTCCACATCTATCCCACTGGATATTCTTTTCAACCAGTCCTCACCGTATGTAAAATCCTTTGTCTCTCCATTTTTTAGATGAACTACTAGATTTGTCTGTATTGCCTTAGGATCATTAAAAACCATTGTAAAAGGCATGAAGTAGTCCTTTGTTTGTAGTGGTTCTAATCCGATTTGTTTAAACTGATTAGCAATTTCATCTCTTGCATCAAAGTTTCCCTTTGTCCCAGCTTCTCTTCCTTGGTATTTTTCTGACGACCAATGAGCAATGTCTGCATCCAGCTTTTCTATTGAAAATACCTCTACTGGTTTGCCCTGACAGCCATTTAAAATGATCGTGACAATAAAAATTAGCAAACAGCATTTTACTTTCTTCAATTAATTTACCCCCTTATATACTATACTTTCATATTACAATAATATGGTAAATCAATATACAAATTTTAGAATTTTTTATAATTTTTGAAATTAAGTAATAGCAAGTTGTGAAAAAGGAATAGAGCAGTAACAGGAGGGAATAAAGGTTTTGGTTAAAAGAAAAGAAGTGGGAAAGATCTATTTTATATAAACGAGATCTTTCAATAACTGCTATTCAAGGTTTTTTTAGAGGCGGAGTGACAAATATGCCACGACGTAATTAGATGCTATTTATTCTCCATTCGAAGAGCCTGTTAAAAAGATGGTAGAGACAAGTCTCTAATTTACGATCGCGACTTTATCGGAATGAAGGTATAAGATATAAAATGACTAAAATTGTATATTATGGTATTCTTTGATTGTGAAGAGTAGTATTCAAATGTTATATTTTGCTATGAATCATTTCACTTTATTTGAGATTATTTCTACCTTTGAAATTCCTAACTCAAAGACTTATTAACTTTCAAAATACACAATTGAAAAGGTGTGATGAATACTTGGGTAAAAAAAATTTAACAAACGGTATATTAAGTTTAAGTGTTTTTTTGTATATATTACTTTTTTTTGGTCTTACCCTCTTCATATTTATTTTCTATGCCTCTTACAGCGTATTAAGTCTTTCCGCAGTTCTTTTACCACTCTTGTTTTTTTTGATATTACTATTGATTTTATGGAAATACAGCTATCTTAAAAATGAGCGAAAAGGAAAAATCATGTTATTTGCTATTGCTGTTCTTTGTTTTATTCCCCCTCTGTTTTTAGTAGGGTTGTTAGGAACAAATGAAAAAAAATTAAATTTCACAACGGAAAAATGGATGAATAATCCTGATGATAGAGGGTATATTGTCTATGACTTTTTGGATGAAAATGAAATAATCGGTAAGACAAAAGAAGAAATTCAAAAGCTTTTAGGAGTTCCAGAAGGAAATTCATTATACAATGAAGAGAATACTATTGTATATCTTCTTGGACTTGAGATAGGGCTCATAAGGATGGATAGCGATTACCTAATCATCAGGTTAAACGACGAAGAGAAGGTTATAGATTATGAGATAGTATCAGGCTAATAAAAGTATGTTTATAACTTGAGGCTTTGCCAATGAAAGTATTGGACGTAGATTTATTTCAAGATGGGCTCGGGCAGTTGAAGGGCTCGTTCAGATGGAGGATATGTTAAAAGGTGAAGATGGGAATGCCATTCGCTCCTTTTATGGAGAATGTCATTTGCCATTTCTCCAATTTTTCCAGTTGTTTTCCGAGCATTTCAAGTGCTTCACCAGATGGAGGCAGCTCTTCACTCACTCGAACCTGATTACTTCTATTAGTTATGTAGAAAATAATTTTTAGATAAGAATAAAACCATGTTAAAACCTTCCTAAGACAATTGATTCAATTTTCTGAAAAAATATAGGATATTCGATTGAGTTTGATTTTTTTAATCTCAATCGAAAATCCTGTTTTTTATAGATGTAAAGGAAAAATTTTCTTTATGATGAATATATCCCTTATCACTTAAATTCAAGTAAGGGGGAAAGTTATGAAGAAAAAATGGACTACCATTGTGATGACCTGGATGTTGGTTGTGAGCATGTTTGGTATTAACAATGTTGCTCAAGCAGAAGAACTAGTGAAGGAAACGTTAAGCGATTCTATTACTAGAATTGTAGAAGAAAAATTAGCTGTAGCAGATGTGAGTATTACTGTAAGGGAAAGAACCACTGGAGAAATGATATTTGACTACAATGGTCAAACAACTATAAAACCAGCATCCAATATGAAACTGTTAACCACTGCAGCAGCTTTAGATGTACTAGGAAAGGATTACCGTTTTAATACAAGCCTTTATACTACTGGGAAGATGTCCGATGGGGTTTTAAAAGGGGACGTCTATTTAAAAGGTGAAGGTGATCCAACACTATCCATTGAAGACCTACAACAGTTCGCAGCAGAGTTAAAAGCACATGGTATTCATAAAATCGATGGTCGGATTGTCGGTGATGATAAATGGTTTGATGACGATTTATTAACACCTGGGATTTGGGTTGAGGACGAGTCTTATTATTACGCTGCACCTATTTCAGCTTTAACTACTTCTCCAAACACAGACTACGATTCCGGAACGATTATCGTAGAAGCAATTGGGACTGTAGTTGGAGAATTACCTTCCATTAAAGTAACGCCGAAAATTGGTGATTTACAAATAGTAAATGAAGCGCAAACAGTAGAATCTGGAAAAAGTAATACAGTAACAATTGAAAGATTATATCAAACAAACCAGATTGTCGTTAGTGGGAACATTCCTGTCGATAAAACTAAAAAAGAATGGGTAACTGTCAAACATCCAACGACACATACATTGTCAATGTTCCAGGCAGTTTTAGCAGAAGAAGGAATCGAGTATTCAAAAGAAAAAGTATTTCTAGCGGCAACACCAGAAAGTGCTCAGCTCATTACAATGAAGCAATCGATGACACTGGAGGAATTGTTAATCCCATATATGAAACTAAGCAATAATGGAATCGCGGATATTTTAGTAAAAACAATGGGTAAAGTGAAAAACCATCACGGCAGCACAAAGGCTGGCTTACAAGTAGTAAGAGAATATGGAAACTCAATTAACTTAAATGTGGCAGATTTGCTATTTGAAGATGGCTCTGGAATGTCTCATGAAAATAGGGTTTCGAGTTTATCTGTGAGTGAATTGTTATATAAAGTGCAAGGAGAAGATTGGTTTAATACCTATTTTAATAGCTTGCCAGTAGCTGCAAATACGGATCGAATGGTAGGAGGCACTTTAAGAAACCGATTAAAAGATCCACTAACTGCAGGAAAAGTCTTTGCAAAAACAGGCTCATTAACTGGTGTTAGTACACTGAGTGGTTATTTAGAAGCAACTAGCGGACAATCATACATCTTTAGTATTTTAGTTCAAAATAAATCAGGGACAACTACAGCTATTGATGAAATTGTTAAAGTACTAGCAGAAGAATTGTAGGGGATTGGGTTAGCACTTCTATTGTTCTTCATCCAAGGGAAGAGGAACAAATAAGAAATAAGCCTGTAAACTTAATTATTTCGACTAAACTATGAGGCTAATATAGACACCTTTACGTTGAAAACGGTTTTGCAACTGTATATACAACGTGAAGGTGTCTTTTCTGTTTACATCTAGTATCAAGGGTTCCGCAATTTAAGAGAGGGTGATTGACCTAATTTCAATTCCATCTAAATAACCATCATTTTACTTATTCGGTAGTTTAAGAGTCATGAACTAATTGTTAAATATTATTTCTTAAGCATCATTTTTGCGAATATTATAATTTCTCTCTTTACCTTCACATACAAAAATGGAATATTATAACTATAGATAGGTTAATAGAGGAGGAGAAGAATGTTCACCTGTGGGATATTATCGTATAATCAAGAATATTGGTGTTATTCAAAAGTGGTTGATTCTATACTCTTGATGAGGCAATGTCTATGAAAGTGTTGGACGTAGATTTATTTCAAGATGGGCTACAGCGCAACATTGCTATGCTAGACCGATTACGCAGCGAAATAGAAACAATCCATCGTTCAGTAGAAGGTCTCGTTCAAATGGAGGATCAATTGAAAGGAGAAGGAGGAAATGCCATTCGCTCCTTTTATGGAGAGTGTCATTTGCCATTTCTTCAATTTTTTCAGTTGTTTTCCGAACATTTCAAACAAGTGCTTCACCATATGGAGACAGCTCTTTTCTCACTCGAACCTGATTCGGCAGGCTATATACTAGAACAGTTCCTAGAGGGAGAATTGGAACAGGGACTTACGCTGATTGGCCAGCTGACAGCTAGTTTGACGGATGAGACAAACAGTATTATGGATCAGGTGAGCGACATTGTTGGGCTACCTCACCTAGATGATAGCGGAGTGCAGGAGGGGGTCATTTATTCTAAGAGGAAGCGTGATGATACTGTCACGCAGCTTCACGAATTTGATGCTACTCAGACAACCGCACTAACGCCCATTGAACAAGATATGCTGACGATGGAAACTTGGCTTGCAGATTTGGAAGGATTGTTTAAAGACGGACTTACCGATATCCATTTTCAAACAAATCAATGGGCAGCCTTGGCTTCGTGCAACCCGCTCTTGACCGATTTGGCAACTTCCACAATCTCCGGAATCGATTCCGCGGAAGTGGAGGGTGAGAATGATACTATAGTGGATACTGGGATAGAGGTAGTTAAAGGGGTCGGAATGGGTCTTTTTGATGCGGGAAAAGATTTCGTGGTTGGCCTATGGGATACAATCACAAATCCTAAGGCAACTGTCGATGGACTTGTGAATGCAGTCTCCCACCCTGTAGAGACTTATAACACCATTAAAACGGCCATCTCTGAATCCTATGAACGAGATATGGTCAATGGTGACGCCAATACCCGTGGACATTGGGTTGCTTACGCTATTGGGACAGTAGCAACATCTATCGTAGGAACAAAGGGCGCAAATGCCCTCATAAAGACAGGTACCACTGCAGCTAAAGTAGCCGTCCCAAAAGTCGTTTCCGCCACAAACAATGCAAGTACATCACTAGCTAATCTGTTACCATATACTCCACGTCCTCATCTGGCTATGCCAGGAGAAATACCTTATAACGTGGTGAATGGTGCGGAGTTGAAGGATCAACTGCTTACTATGGCGAAAGTTGAAAGTGGAGTTAATGGAGCAGGAAAAGATCTATCGACAAACGTGAGTAAAAATTTAGTGACTGATAAACAATCTACACCGAATAAAGTAAAAGAACCTGAAGTTGAAGAGAAAATTGTTACTGAAGGTACTGGAAGAATATTAGACCCTAAAGTTGTTGATGAAATCTTAGCAATGGATAAAGGTTTAAGACCAAATCCTTTAACTTATTTATCAAAAGAGTACATTGACAATCATTTAGCAAAATTTGAGGGTGAAGTAACAAAAATTCAGTGGGGCGCACCTACAAGACCTTTAGGACCGCCATCGGGTACATTTGTAATGCCAAAATCTGTTGCAGATGACTTAATTGCTAGATCTAATGGAGATGTGTCAAACTTGGAACATTTACTTAGTCTTGAACCAGGTACTCTTGGAAGTTCACCCGTACGGGTAAATATACCAAACCCTACAGGTTTAAGGATTCCCGATGGTAATGAAATCGGGGCAAATTCTCAATGGATTCCGGGTGGTTATACTGGTGGTGGAATACCAGAAGCAACAATTGATCAAGTACCATTAGACAAACTAATTGTTACTGAATTATTTAAATAAGGGAGCGTATAAAATGGGTGTAATTTTTACTGATTATGGGATAGAAATAAGTATAGAGAATGGTCGATATTTTTTAAATTATGATGAAGGGGAGTTAGTACCTCAATTCCGTACGATTGAAATTACTTTTGAAGAGGCTGAAAAAGCAAAATTAAGCCCAAAAGATGCTTATGAGGTAATAATTGCATTTCAAAATAAGGAACTTAGAGAAAAAATGAAAAATAATGAGTAACTTAGTAAATATAGCTCTTAATTAAGAGCGTGTTTCTCGAGTTTTTCTTTTCTCCTATTTAATCTTATACCCTTATCAATGCTATATTCAAGGAGGAAAACAATGCAACCCGCTAATGGCTTTAGTATTGTAAAAAGTCAAGATTTAGTTCAATCCATGAAAAGATTTCAAATAGAAAAAACAAAGGAGTCAGAAAAAGAATTTATTAACAATTTAATAAGTTTAACATTTTTATCTCCTGTTTTATATGAATCGACCAAAGACATTAATCATAATGAGAATGAATCACAAAATGATAAAAAAATAAACTTATTAAGCTTACCTAATGACAATGGTGAGTTCTTCTTTCCGGCCTTTACGGAAAAAGATGAATTATTAAAATGGAATGCCTATCCAGATAAACAAGTAATTTTTTTAAAACTAAAAGACTATATTGATGTTTTATCAACTGATAATTCTAAATGGAGTGGTGTAGTTATAAATCCCTTTAGAGATAATTTTGTTTTAACTACTGAACAAATAAAAACAATCTGTAATCCTTCTTATACTATTCCTAAAAATGAATCTGTAATTATAGGAGAGCCACAAGAATATCCTCAAAAGTTAGTTGATGCATTAATAGATTATCTTCCAAGTGTTCAGAGTGTTAATAGAGCTTATCTACTATTAATGATAAGGAATAAGACTGAAAAAAGTTACTTGTTAGTTATTGATTCAAATGAAGATTTGAAACATATCTTTGATAAAGTTTCTTCTATTGCTTCGGAATATTTAGTTGAAAAAGAAAATATAGATTTTGTATCATACAGCACTAAATTTGGAAAAGATGCAGTTAAAGATTATAAACCGTTTTATGAAAAATTATCATCTAAAAAATAAGATAAACTCAAGAATCATAATAAACTTTTTCTAGAAGACACAACTAACCTTGATTGGCTAAATGCCTCTCAAGGTTATTTTATGGTGAGAATGTGAATTAAATTGCTTGTTAAGCAAACTTTGATTGTTGAAAAACTGTACTACTATATTCAAGTATAGAATAGTGAAAACCTTGATGGCTCAAAAACTCTCAAGGTTTCTTTTTTATACAAAGTATTCCGAACATTTTGGATTAGCTTTGGTGGTGGAACTTAATCTGTCGCGAAGAAAGAAATGGCAACCATTAGGTTTTATTAGGCTGCATCTTAAGAATATCTAACTTAATTATTTGATCAAACATAGAAAGCAGACGGTTTAGAAGTGCTATAATGCACCTCTAATAGGCCATCTGCTTTTGCTGTTGTTTTATGAATGAAGCGAGCTAAGATTGTGATTGGAATAATTCAATATTGTAAGCTCAGTAGATTTATTTACTTGACAGAAGTCCGAAGAAGATGTAGCTTATATAAGCTTTAAAAAATATGAAAAAATATATTTTACCAAATTAATGATTTAATGTAAATATTAATTTTTAGAATAATAGGAAGGTGAAAAAATGGATAGTTTAAATATTAAAAAGGGTGCCTTTTTAAACAAGTTTTTTGGTTTTTATTTATTTGCCGTTTTCATGCTATGGATTAAAACATATATCACACAAGTAACACAATTTAACTTAGGGGTAGAGGGAATCCTTCAACAATTCCTTTTAATTTTGAATCCATTGGGTTCAACTATGTTATTTCTTGGATTTTCATTGATTTTCAAAGGACGGGGGAAATATGCGAAATATGCATTACTTGTTGTAATTTATTCTCTTATGTCCATTCTTTTATATGCAAATGTAGTTTATTATAGATTTTTTAGTGACTTTATTACATTACCAACGATTACTCAAACGCAAAACTTTGGAGACTTAGGCGGCAGTGTTATTTCTTTATTAAAACCCTACGATATATTGTTCTTTATTGATGTATTTTTGTTGATTTACCTATGGTTATCTAAAAAAATACAAAAAGATAATAGTAGAATTAGATACAAAAAAGCAATTGCAGTGATTTCTTTTGTAATAGGAATATCTGCTTTAAATTTAGGACTAGCTAACTTTGATCGTCCACAGTTATTAACTCGTGGGTTTGATAGAAACTATATTGTTAAGTATTTAGGAATGTATAACTATACTATATATGACGCTACTGAAACTCTAAAGGCGTCTTCAAAAAGGGTTTTAGCTGATAGCGATGATATGACAGAAGTTATTAACTATACAAAATCTAACTATGCGGAACCTAACCCAGGATATTTTGGCGCAGCAAAAGAAATGAACGTCATATATATCCATTTGGAGTCATTCCAAAACTTTTTGATTGACTATAAATTAAACGGTGAAGAAGTAACACCATTCTTAAATTCATTAACTAAAGATCCAAATACACTATACTTTGATAACTTCTTTCATCAAACAGCTCAAGGTAAAACTTCGGATGCTGAATTTATGCTTGAAAACTCTTTATTTGGTTTACCACAAGGATCTGCATTTATTACAAAAGGTCGGAATACGTATCAAGCAGCTCCTGCAATATTAAAAGAGGATGGCTATACATCTGCTGTATTCCATGGTAATAGCGGCAGTTTCTGGAATCGTAATGAGATTTATAAATCATTCGGCTATGACCATTTCTTTGATGCCAATTATTATGACACTAGTTCTGAAGAAGATATGGCTGAATATGGTTTATTGGATAAGCCATTCTTTGAACAATCATTAGATTTAATAAAAACTTTACCTCAACCTTTCTATTCGAAATTTATTACGGTTGGGAACCATTATCCATATAAAATGAATCAAGACTTAACAACAATTGGTAAAGCTGATACTGGTGATGCAAGTGTAGATGATTATTTCCAAACTGCTCGTTATGCGGATGAAGCAATTGAACAGTTCATTGGTGAATTACAAAAGTCAGGCTTATATGATAACAGTATGCTTGTTTTTTATGGTGACCATTACGGTATTTCAGAAAATCATAATAAAGCCATGGAACAAATCATTGGAAAAGAAATTACACCTTATGAAAGTGCTAATTTACAACGTGTTCCATTAATTATTCACGTTCCAGGAATGCAAGGTGGAGTCAATCATACTTACGGAGGGCAAATTGACCTACTTCCAACCTTATTACACTTACTTGGAATTGATTCACAAAATTATGTTCAATTTGGTACCGACTTATTATCAAAAGAGCATAATGAAGTAGTAACATTTAGAAATGATGATTATGTCAGTCCTACTATCTATTCAATTGATGGCAAATTCTATGATGCTACAACTGGTTTACCAGTAGATGATGCAAATCAATTAGAAAAAGCGAATAAGTACAAAAAAGAAGTAAATAATAAATTACAAATATCTGATAAAGTTGTGAATGGTGACTTATTGAGATTCTATACACCGGCAGGATTTACTAAAATCGATCCTTCTCAGTACAATTATAATAAGGATTTAACAGAAAAAACTAATAACGAAGAAAAATAGATTCATTTCGAGGAGGAGTAAGCTATCAAAAGAATGCTTTTTGATAGCTACTCCTTATTGATTTTCACTTTTTTTTTACTTACTAAATAAATTATATAAACCCACCAACACTCTTTTGTTGCCACTTACACTCTGTCCATGTTGAGTGTGTGGCTCGGTTGGAGCTGGAAATTTAGCCTTACAATATAGTCTTTTGAATAACTTAAGTTGCTCAACTTCTAGGTTTAAAGGAAAACACTTTGCCCCGCAACGTAAAATTACTATGTGCCCTGTGGTTGTAGGAATACGACGGATGTACATTCACCACAGGATTACCGAAAAGAAAAAATCGGCTGGAAGTGACGTAGGCAACTTCCAACCGATTTTATTATTCTCTCGTTAAAGTTGTAGTAGATGTTTTTTTGCGACGAGTAACCGCAGGAGCATATGTTTTTTTGCGACGAGTAACCGCAGGAGCATATGTTTTTTTGCGACGAGTAACCGCAGGAGCAGATGTGCGATCCAAAGCAATCCGGAAAGCACCTTGTCACTAAGATGTTTTTATTTCTTCATCTGTCTAATCTTCTCTTCATCCGGCGTAACAAACAAAGTAGTCTGCTCAAAATAAATAACAAACCCCGGTTTAGCCCCACTCGGCTTCTTCACTTGTTTAATCACCGTATAATCCACAGGTACCGAAGCGCTCTCTCGTGCTTTACTAAAATAAGCTGCCAGATTCGCTGCTTCTAGTAAAGCAGTTTCAGATGGATTGTCAGAATGTATAACAACATGGGATCCTGGGATATCCTTAGTATGAAGCCATGTATCAGATTTTTTGGCTAACTTAAATGTAACGAAATCATTTTGTTTATTGTTTTTACCAACGGAAATTTCAGTACCATCTGAAGCAATGAATTTTTCAGGTGTTGGTTTCAATGGTTTTTTCTTCTTTTTAGAAGCTCTTGATTTTAACAAGCCTTGCTCCATCAATTCTTCTCGAATTTCTTCGATGTCGGTTGGAGATGCTTGCATTACTTGTTGTAATAGTAATTCGAAGTATGCGATATCATCTTTTGTTATTTCAAATTGCTGTTCGATTTTCAATAAGGCAGTTTTTGCTTTTGTGTAACGATTGTAATAGCTTTGAGCATTTTGCGTTGCTGTTTTTCGAATATCCAACGGAATGGTAACTGTTTTACCATCTTCATCGTAGTAGTTGACTAGCTCCACTTCTTTTAAGCCCCTTTCAATTGCATAGGAATTTGCCATTAACAACTCTCCATACAATTGGAATGTATCTAGTTTTTCGGCTTGTTCAAAGTCTTTTTGGAGTTTTTTCATTTTCAGCTTCAATTTGTTTAATTCGTTTTGAAGCCATCTTTCTAAATCACCTGCTTGTTGTTTTACACGGTCACGTTCTGCTTTTGCGAAATACACTCTGTCAAGTAAATTTCCTAGCGTTTTTTCACTAAATTTGTCGCCATCTAAGTGAGTTAATTCATTCGGCGAATAATACGTTTTTCCGCCAAATTCGACAATTTGTATTGCGGCTCCACCTTGTTCAAATTCCTTCATATATTCCTTATAAATTTCGACACGATTCGAACCGTTTTGGAAACGATGAAGTAATTCTTTTGCATGTAAAGGAGAGAAACCGGAAATTTGCTCTACGATTTCTTTCGATTCATTAGCTGATTGAATCACATTTAGTAGTTCCTCTGAATATTCTAAAGGATGGTGTTTATTTTGAGCAGGTGGTGCAATATAAGGCTGACCAGGTAATATCGTTCGATAACTATTCATGGAAGGTGATAAATGCTTAATACTTTCCAAAATAAGATTTCGAGTCGGGTCAACTAATAGTAAGTTACTATGACGTCCCATGATTTCCATATGGATTTCACGTGTAATGTCATCTCCAATTTCGTTTTTACTTTGAATTTGGAAGATAATAATACGATCCGTTTCATGCTGTCGGACAGAATGAATAATTCCACCTTCTAAATGTTTACGCAAAACCATGCAAAAAAGTGGAGGTGTTGCAGGGTTGTCAATTGTTTCATTCGTAATTTGGACACGCGAATAAGAAGGGTGTACAGAAAATAATAATTTATAATTTTGTCCTTGTGCACGAATTTGCATTAAAATTTCTTGTGCATTCGGCTGATGTATTTTAGAAATACGTCCAGTTACTAATTGTTGTAGTTCAGTTGTCATTGATATTGTAAATAAACCATCAAAAGCCATAATAGTATCCTCTTTCAAAACTTTTTTTGATCTGGCTCCAGACGCCAGCTTCTCTATTTTAGTATTTTTTTCAAGTAATTATCCAGCTTCAGCGACTGCTTGTGCACTGAAAAACTCTAAATTACTATTTTTTTATAGTAACTATTTGCTGAATCCTTACTTCACATAAACGGATCTAGCGCGGAGGTATGAGACTCCTGTGGGAAAAGCGAGACAGACGAGACCCCGCACGAAGCGATATAGAGGAAGGAAGGCTAAGGGCGCCTCTTCCTGAGGCAACGCCTTCATGACCAACATCGTGTTGGCCCGAGGAGGCTCGTTGCTCGCCCCACGGAAAGCGAATGCCAGAGTGATAAATCCGAGTTGCAATTTTTTTCTGCGACGAGCTTACGCAGGAGCAACAAGAGTCGCGAACTTAGACTGCGTTCCTTTTACACAGGCACCAATGCTTTTCTTATTATCTTATCATTTTAAAGGAAACTTGTGTTATAATCAGTTAAGTATGTAATGAAACAAGCAGACGGAGTATGCATGTATTTGAAGGAGACGTTATGCGAAGAGAAAAAGGTATATTGATCGTTTTATCAGGTCCATCTGGAGTTGGTAAAGGGACTGTAAGAAAAGAACTGTTTTCAGAGCCTGGAACAAATTATGAGTATTCAATCTCTATGACTACAAGACTTCCTCGTGAAGGCGAAATTGATGGAGTAGATTATTTTTTTAAACAAAAAGCAGAGTTTGAACAATTAATTGAGCAAGGGAAATTATTAGAATATGCCTCTTATGTAGGTAATTATTATGGTACCCCGATTGATTATGTAAACGAGACGCTTGATTCTGGACGTGATGTGTTTTTAGAAATTGAAGTCCAAGGAGCAGCACTTGTACGTGAAAAAGCACCAGAAGCACTTTTCATTTTCCTTGCGCCTCCTAGTCTCTCTGAGTTAGAGCAAAGATTAATTGGCAGAGGAACGGAAACGGAAGATGTCATCAATTCTAGAATTCAAGCAGCAAGGCAAGAACTTGAAATGATGCATTTATATGATTATGTAGTGGAAAATGATGAAGTAGCAAATGCATGTGCTAAAATAAATGCCATCGTTGCTGCGGAGCATTGTCGACGTGAACGTGTAGAAAAAAGATATTTAGCTATGTTGGAAGGGGAATTTTAAATGTTATATCCATCAGTAGATTCATTAAAAAATAAAATCGATTCAAAATATTCTTTAGTAAGTGTTGCTTCTAAGAGAGCGCGACAGTTACAAGAAGAAGGCGGCGAGCGTTTAACTTCATATGTATCGGATAAACAAGTTGGGAAAGCATTAGAAGAAGTAGCAGCTGGAGAACTTACGATTGAATCATCAAATGAAAACACGGTTTACGAAGACGAAGTATAATATTTAACTTCATTTAAATTTGTGTCTAGACACATTTTAAAAGAAGTCATAGCCTCTGGCGAGTATCACAGATTTTGTAAAGGATTTTATCCGGCAAGCCGAATGAAATCTATACTCAAATACGCCGTGGCGAATTTGATTTAGAAGCAGCCTCCCAAAGAATGAACCGTTCTTTGGGAGGTTGTTATTTAGAGGGGAGAATTTATGATGTTAACTTCTAAAAAAATTGTTGTTTGTGTGACTGGTGGTATAGCGGTTTATAAAGCAGTTGCGCTTGTAAGTAAACTTACACAAGCTGGAGCAGATGTGAAAGTAATTATGACGAAATCAGCGATGGAATTTGTACAACCATTAAGTTTTCAAGTGATGTCTAGAAATGATGTGTATTTTGACACATTTGATGAAAAAGATTCTAGCGTCATCGCACATATTAACTTAGCGGACTGGGCGGATTTAGTAATAGTTGCACCAGCAACAGCGAATGTAATTGGTAAGCTTGCAAATGGAATAGCGGATGACATGGTGACGACAACGTTACTGGCAACTACTGCAAACGTTTGGATTGCTCCTGCCATGAATGTACATATGTACGATAATGCTGCAGTAATACGTAATATCAATCAACTTTCAAAAGACGGCTATTCATTTATCGAACCTTCTGAAGGTTTTTTAGCATGTGGATATGTAGGGAAAGGTCGTTTGGAAGAGCCAGAAAAAATAGTAAAGTTAGTGGAAGAATATTTCTCACCAAAAGATTTACCTCTAAAAGGTAAGAAAGTAGTTGTAACGGCAGGTCCTACGAGAGAAAGAATTGATCCAGTAAGATTTCTAACAAACTTTTCTAGTGGGAAAATGGGTTATGCAATGGCGGAAGCGGCTGCTGTTTTAGGTGCAGAAACGGTTCTTATTTCTGGGCCAGTTTGTATCGATGCTCCACCAAATGTGAGCTTAATTTCTGTAGAGAGCGCTAAAGACATGTATGAAGCTGTTCTGGAGGAGTTTGACACAGCATCTATTGTTATTAAAACAGCAGCAGTGGCAGACTACAAGCCAAAAGATGTACATGCCCAAAAAATGAAAAAGCAACCGGGAGAAGCTTCAATTGTAATAGAACGTACTACTGATATTCTTGCAGAGCTTGGTCAAAGAAAAAAAAGCCAACTTTTAATCGGTTTTGCTGCAGAAACGAATGATGTAATTCATTACGCAAAAGGGAAATTAGAAAAGAAAAACGCCGATTATATTATAGCAAACGACGTGACAGAGGCGGGGTCTGGATTTGGTACAGAGACAAATTCTGTAACGTTAGTTGGGAAAAATGATGTAGAAATGCAGTTTCCACATCTACATAAAAAGGAGCTTGCACTTCAATTACTTCAAACGATCATGAAACTAGAAAAAGATGAAACTAAATGATAGTAGAAGTAATCGTAGATGTATCAGCATATCCAATTGATCGTCCTTTTGACTATATTGTACCTGAAGAACTAGAGACCCTCGTTGAACGCGGGAGCCGTGTGCATGTTCCTTTTGGAAATCGTAAAGTGCAAGGATTTATAACAGATGTGAAAGAGCAGACGGACTTAGATATTTCAAAATTAAAAGAAATTCACTCCATTATCGATGTGGAGCCTGTTGTAACGGAAGAGCTTTTACAACTTTCCAAATGGCTAACAAATAAAACGCTATGTTATGAAATTGATGCTCTTCAAGTAATGCTCCCAGCAGCTTTGCGTGCTTCGTATAAAAAAAACATTAAGTTAATAGATCCATCTGCACTGGATGAAGCGTTTTTAGCTTTATTCTACAAAAAAGAAGTCATTTCTTATGATGTTATCGAAAAGTCGGGTTTATTGCGTCAAATGAAGAAGTACTTAATTGACGGTAGTGTACATTTAGAAACGGTCATAAAACAACAGGCGAAAGCAAAAACAATTTTAAAGTATCACGTTACAGCCGATAAAGAATTCATTCTCGAGCAATTAAAAAGTTTAACGAAACAAGCGGTTAAGCAAAAAGAGCTAATAGAATGGCTATTAGATCAAGAGCAGACTTCTTTTACAATGAATGAATTAATGGATTTAGCAAAAGCAAATAATAGTTCAGTGAAAGCTTTAGTCGACAAAAATATTTTAGAAAAGCGTAACGCTGAAATTTATCGCGAAATTACAACATTAGACCATCAAGAGAAAGATCAACGATTTCAACTTACAGACGAACAAATCTCTGCACTTACAAACATAAATCATTCACAAAATCATGCAGAAAACACAACATTTCTCCTACACGGGATTACAGGCAGTGGAAAAACTGAAATTTACTTAAATGCGATTGAAAATTCAATATTAAAAGGAAAGCAAGCAATAATGCTAGTGCCTGAAATCTCATTAACGCCTCAAATGACACGTCGCTTTAAGTTACGTTTTGGCGATCAAGTGGCAGTCATGCATAGTGGATTATCAATCGGAGAAAAATACGATGAATGGCGTAAAATATGGCGTGGAGAAGTAAAGGTTGTCGTTGGTGCAAGATCTGCTATATTTGCTCCTTTTAAAGACTTAGGTGTCATTATTTTAGATGAAGAACATGAGTCTACCTATAAACAAGAAGATAATCCAAGATACCATGCAAGAGATGTTGCAATTTGGAGAAGTGAGTTCCATAAATGTCCGGTTATTTTAGGTAGTGCTACTCCTTCATTAGAATCTTATGCGCGGGCATCTAAAGGTGTTTATTCTTTATTAAAACTGAAAATGCGTGCGAAAGAGCAAGCCCTACCAACTGTGAATGTGGTCGATATGCGAGCGGAGTTGAAAAATGGGAATCGTTCTATGTTTAGTGTGGATCTAGCAGATGCAGTAAGAGAAAAGCTCGAGAAAAAAGAGCAGATTGTATTGTTTTTAAATAAACGAGGGTTTTCTTCTTTCGTATTGTGTCGAGACTGTGGAACAGTAGTAGAGTGTAAGCAATGTGATATTTCCCTTACATATCACCGTGCCGGAGAACAGCTAAAATGTCATTATTGTGGCCATGAAGAACCGGTTCCGTCGAAGTGCCCGGAATGCGAGAGTGAACATATCCGTTTTTTTGGAACTGGAACTCAAAAAGTCGAAGAAGAAATCGCAAAATTGTTTCCATTTGCTAGAGTGTTACGAATGGATGTTGATACAACCAAAACAAAAGGGTCGCATGAGCGTATATTGAAGCAGTTCGGAGACGGAGATGCAGATATTTTACTTGGTACACAAATGATCGCAAAAGGCCTAGACTTTCCGAACATAACGTTAGTAGGAGTGTTAAACGCAGACACAACTTTACATTTAGCCGATTTTCGAGCAGCTGAAAAAACGTTTCAATTAATGACACAAGTAAGTGGCCGAGCAGGTAGACATGATAAAGAAGGACAAGTATATATTCAAACATATACGCCAGAGCATTACGCGATTGAGCTTTCCAAAAGCCAATTATATGAACCTTTTTATCAAAAGGAAATGCTCGTTCGGAAACAATATGGTTATCCACCTTTTTATTATTTAACACTTGTTCAAGTAACACATGAAAACGTTATGGTTGCATCTGAATATGCTAAACTTGCGACAAATTGGTTAAGAGTCAATTTATCATCTGAGACGCTAGTTATTGGTCCAACTGCTTGTGCTATCAGTAAAATACAAAATAGATATCGTTACCAATGTTTGATAAAATACAAAAAAGAACCACTATTAATCGAAAAATTACAGCAATTAATTAAAATTTATCGTACGGAATGGATGAAAAAAGGCATTATCTTAACTATTGATTTAGACCCTTCCACAATTTTATAGGCTGTTTGAAATGAGGAAATGAAATGGCAATAAGACCAATTATTACACACCCAAATGAAATACTGACAACAAAATGTAAAGAAGTAGAAGTTTTTGATGAAAAATTAGCAACACTTCTGGATGATATGTACGACACAATGATCGCATCAGATGGAATTGGACTTGCAGCTCCTCAAATTGGGGAAACAATTCAAGTAGCAATTGTTGACTTAGGAGAAGGGCAAGAAGTAATTGAAATGATTAATCCGGAAGTAGTTGAAATTGGCGGATCTGAAATTGAAGTAGAGGGTTGTTTAAGTTTTCCTAACTTATACGGTGAAGTAGAGCGACCATTTTACGTGAAAGTGGAAGCACAAGATCGTGATGGTGCTTTGTACGAACTCGAAGCAGAGGATTATGAAGCAAGAGCCATTTTGCATGAAATTGACCATTTGCATGGCATTTTATTTACTTCTAAAATCATCCGTTATGTCGATATAGAAGAACTTGAGAATGAAGAGGAGGAAGAAGCATGACATCTATTATTTTCATGGGGACACCTGCATTCTCGGCTCCAATATTAAGAATGCTAGTTGAAGAAGGGTATAATGTTCTGGCAGTTGTTACACAACCAGATCGTCCAGTTGGGAGAAAAAAAGTATTAACTGCTCCACCTGTAAAAGAAGAAGCGGTTAATCTTGGTCTTCATGTGATTCAACCAACAAAATTAAAAGGATCAGAAGAACTACAAGAAATAATTGATTTGAATCCAGATTTGATAGTAACTGCTGCATTTGGACAACTTTTACCGAAAGAATTACTCGATGCACCGGAACTTGGTTGCATTAATGTTCATGCATCGCTGTTACCTGCATATCGTGGAGGTGCACCAATTCATCAAGCGGTTATAGATGGACAAGACAGAACAGGTGTAACGATTATGTATATGGAAGAGAAGCTTGATGCGGGTGATATTATTGCGCAAAGTGAAATTCCTATTACACATTTAGATGATACGGGTTTGCTTTTCGATAAATTAAGTGTAGTTGGTACTGAATTATTAAAGGAAACGCTCCCATCGATAATTTCAAAAACAAATAATTGTGTTAAACAGGATGAATCACTTGTAACATATGCAAGAAATATTTCTCGTGAACAAGAGAGAATCGATTGGAACAAATCTGCAATTGACATACACAATCAAATTCGTGGTCTTCATCCTTGGCCAGTTGCGTATACATCGTTAGAAGATCAATCGGTGAAAGTTTGGAAAGCAGATACAATTCAAGTAAATACAAAAGAACTACCAGGAACAGTTGTGAAAATAGAATCGGATTATTTTGTCGTTCAAACAGGTTTGGAAGAAGCAATTCGAATAGATGAATTACAGCCAGCTGGAAAAAAGAAAATGTCCGCAGAAGATTATTTGCGTGGCGTAGGTTCGAAATTGCGAATAGGGGATAAATTTGAATGACAAAAAAAACAGAAAAAATTTGGACAGGTAATGTTCGTGATGCAGCACTATCGATATTAATGGCTGTTGAAAAACAACAAGCGTATAGCAATTTATTATTACATCAAACAATCGAAAAGTATAATATCGATCCAAAAGACCGTGCTTTGCTTACCGAGTTAACGTATGGGACGCTACAATATAAAATGACATTGGATTATTATTTACAACCATTTATAAAAGGGAAGTTAGACGATTGGGTAAAACAATTGCTGCGTCTTTCTCTGTATCAAATTCATTACTTGTCTCGTATACCTGATCATGCAGCTGTAAATGAAGCGGTAGAAATAGCTAAAAGAAGAGGGCACAAAGGTATTTCGGGTGCAGTAAATGGAATTCTTCGTTCCATCTTACGAGAAGGAGTTCGTTCGACAGAAGAAATTACAGATGAAATGGAAAGGCTTTCGATTGAAACGAGTCATCCTTTATGGATGGTCAAACGTTTTGTAGCTGAGTATGGCATTGAAACAACAACGAAAATGTTAAAAGAAAATAATGAACCTCCTGTAACAACGCTTCGTGTAAACTTATTTAAACGAACTGTTGAGCAAGTGCTACATTTAATGACACAGGAAGGTTTCGTAGTTGCACAAAGCGATACTATTCCAGAATGCATTTATTTGTTTAATGGACAAGCAGCAAAAACAACTGCTTTTCAAAAAGGTTTTGTGACGATTCAGGATGAAAGCTCGATGATTCCAGCATATGCACTTCAAGTAGAACCTGGCATGACTGTTTTGGATATGTGTTCAGCTCCTGGAGGTAAAACGACGCATATTGCAGAAAAAATGAAAAACACAGGAAAGCTAGTGGCAATGGATATTCATCAGCATAAATTAAAGCTAGTGAAAGAAAATGCAGAACGACTAGGCTTCAGCTTCATTGAAACTGTCGAAATGGATGGTCGAAAAGCATCGGAAATTTATCCAGAGCAATCATTCGATCGAATTTTAGTTGACGCACCATGCAGTGGGTTAGGCGTGATGAAGCGTAAGCCAGATATTAAATATACGAAAAATGAGAAAGACTTTGCATCTTTGAAGCCAATTCAACTGAAATTATTGGAAGAAGCATACAAGCTGTTAAAACAAGATGGTATTTTAGTATATAGTACGTGTACAGTTGATCGTGAAGAAAATGAAGGGACGGCCAAACTATTTTTAGAAGCTCATCCTGATATGAAACTTCAAGATTTTCCCAACGTTATTACTAATATAAAAGAACAGGAAGAAGATGGAATGCTTCAACTATTCCCACAAGATTTAAGAAGCGATGGTTTCTTTGTTTCTGTATTCAAGAAAAGCGGAAGCGCCTTGGTCAGCCCCGACAAGTAAATGACGGTTGGGGAAGGTCTGCAAAGAACGCCACGTCCTGTGGCAATGCAGACATGACTCGCTTCGTGCGAGCCTAGGAGGCAGTTCTTCAGCCACCGGAAGAAATCGACATTTAACCTCGAGGGGCTAGGCGCTGCAGCTAGACAACAAGAAAAGCGGAAGCGGGGATCAATAATTATAGTTTCGATTTAACGCTTTCTTGCGACGAGCTTTTTACAAAATATAGATAGATATTGTGTTGGAGAGTTGTGCTTTCTTTTCATTCTAAAAGAGGTGAAGGAAAAATGGAGTTCGTTGTTAAAACAGATGTGGGTATGCGAAGAACGGTAAATGAGGATCGTGCAGATGTTTTTGTTCGTTCAGATGGACGTATTTTAGCTATTGTTGCAGATGGAATGGGCGGTCATAATGCTGGAGATGTAGCAAGTGAAATTGCTATAACAGAGTTTAAAAGATATTTCGCTGCCTATAATCCATCCATTGTAAAACCTAAGGATTGGTTAACCTATACATTTCAGTCTATTAATCAATCCATTGCAAAACATTCCTCTACGAATGTTGGATGTGAGGGTATGGGTACTACGTTAATCGCTGGTTTGTTTGATAGCAATAAAGGGATAATCGCCCATATTGGCGATAGTAGAGTTTATCAATTAACTCCTACTAAATTGGATCAAATAACACGTGATCATTCATACGTAAATGTATTATTAGATTCAGGCGAAATAAATGAAGAGCAAGCGAAAATTCATCCTAAGAAAAATGTACTCATGAAAGCTGTTGGAACAGAAACTACGATTCATCCTGATTTTTACGAAGTAGAATTTCAACCAAATTCATATTTTCTTTTTTGTACAGACGGATTAAGCAATAAACTGAGTGAACCATTTATTCACACCATTCTTTATTCTGAAAAGCCATTACAAGAAAAAGGTACAGCACTAGTGGACGAAGCAAATAGAGCAGGTGGAGAAGATAATATTTCATTAATCTTACTATCTAATAACGATGAGGAGGTGTAAGGATGATGATTGGCAAACGAATTAGTGGCAGATATAAATTGCTTGATATGATAGGCGGAGGAGGAATGTCTAACGTTTATTTAGCGCATGACATGATTTTAGATCGTGATGTAGCTATTAAAGTGTTGCGTTATGATTTTTCCAATGAGGAAGAATTACACCGCCGTTTTCAGCGTGAAGCATTGTCTGCGACAAGCCTTACACACCCTAATATTGTGAGTATATATGACGTTGGCGAGGATGGAGATATTCATTATATCGTGATGGAGTATGTTAAAGGAGAAACATTAAAACAATACATACAAAAAAATGCTCCAATTTCTCCAGTTAAATCCATAACGATTATGAAGCAATTAACTTCAGCTATTGCAAATGCGCATAACAATCATATTATTCATCGCGACATAAAGCCGCAAAATATATTATTGGATGAAGAAGGAAAAGTAAAAGTAACCGATTTTGGAATTGCGATGGCGCTTAGTGCTACGTCTTATACACAAACAAACTCCGTTCTCGGAACTGTTCATTATTTATCTCCAGAACAAGCACGTGGTGGAACAGCGACGAAAAGATCGGACATCTATGCTTTAGGAATTGTGTTATTTGAGCTCTTGACAGGACAACTACCTTTTTCAGGAGAGTCCGCAGTTTCAATTGCCTTAAAGCATTTACAAACGGAAACCCCTTCTATTCGGGCTATAATTCCTTCCATACCGCAAAGTTTGGAGAATGTTGTATTAAAAGCAACGGCAAAAAATCCGAATGACCGATATGGAACTGCAGAAGAAATGGAATTAGATTTAGCAACAGCTTTATCTCTTGAGAGAGCTGATGAAAAGAAATTTGTTGTTGCTGTGGATGATGATGCGACAAAAGTTCTTCCGATAATTAGAGAACCTGTTTCGTTTGAACAAGTGTCAGATACAAAAAAAATGCCAGTAGCATCTGTTTCGACGGATAAGGAAACTCCGAAAAAGAAAAGTAAGAAATGGAAAATAATAAGCGGTATTGTTGCGGGTGTAATAATGCTTATGCTCATGATAATTATTCTAATTCCTGGGTTATTTAGGCCAGATAAGATGGAAGTTCCAGATGTTTCAAATTTAGAGCTGGAGCTTGCAATTGAACAATTGAAAGCAGATGGTTTTAAAATCGGAGAACAAACGGAAGAGTTCTCAGAAGAGGTAGAAGAAAATTTCATCATTCGAACGACTCCAGAAGCTGGAAAACTCCGTGAAAAAGGAACGGAAGTTCACTTATTCGTTTCATCTGGTAAAGAGACTTCTTCAATTGGAGATTATACAGGTAGAAATATTGAGCAAGTAAAAGTATTATTGCAAAACCAAAACCTACGCTCTATTGAAGAAGATCCACAACATTCTCCTGAGCCAATTGGTACTATTTTAAAACAAGATCCACCAGGTGGAACAGAAATAATTCCATCCGAAACAGATTTGGTATTTACGGTTAGTAAAGGACTGGACCTAAGAGCAGTGTATGACTTAAAAGACTATAATGGAAAAGCATTAAGTGACTATGAAAGATCTTCCGGATTCAAGATTAAAGTAGTTGGAAGTGAGAATTCGGAGACAATTGCTAAAGGAAATGTGGTTAGACAAGCTCCGTTAGCAAATGAAAAAATCGCACCTGGAAGTACCATTGAAGTTGTTCTTTCAGATGGGCCGAAAGCTAAACCTACAAAGCTGTTTGTCAAGTCAGTAACAATTCCATTCGAGCCAGCCGTAGATGGTGAAGTTGAAGCAGAACAAATCGTTCGGATTTATGTAGATGACAAAACAAGAACGATGGCTGAACCAGTTGAAGAATTTGTGCTAACGGAAACAGTAGTAAAACAATTAAAATTAGAAATAAGTGAAGGAAAAAAAGCTGCTTACCGAATAGTAATTGGGTCAACAGTTTTTGCGGAAGAAACAATTGCATACGAAGATTTAGAATAGGGAGGTTTCGGATGCCAACAGGTCAAATTAGAAAAGCGTTAAGCGGATATTATTATGTGTACGATAATGATCAATTAATACAATGTAGGGGTAGAGGTGTTTTTAGAAATAGAGGAGAATCACCACTAGTTGGTGATTTTGTAGACTATACAGTTGAGGGTGAAAATGACGGCACAATTACTGTCATTCATGAGCGGAAAAATAGTCTCGTACGTCCTCCTATTGCGAATATAGACCAAGCCATTCTTGTCTTCTCTGTTAAAGAGCCTGACTTTAATACGATATTATTAGATCGTTTCTTAGTCGTTCTGGAGTCTTTTCATATTCAACCCATTATTTGTTTAACGAAAAGTGATTTGTTAGATGAAAAGATGGAACTAGAACTTCTTCAATATAAGAAGGAGTATGAACAGATCGGATATACAGTCTTAATGACTTATAAAGATGACCCGAAATTTGATGAAAAGATTGCTCCGATTTTAAGTGGGAAAACAACCGTGCTTGCGGGACAATCAGGTGTAGGAAAATCAACGTTATTGAATACAATATTGCCGTCATTAAATTTAAAAACTGGTGTAATTTCGGATGCATTAGGTCGTGGGAAGCATACAACAAGACATGTGGAACTAATTGAAGTTTGTGAAGGTCTACTTGCAGATACACCTGGGTTTAGCTCGTTCGAGTTTGATCTGATGGAAAAAGAGGAGCTTTCCAGCTGTTTCCCTGAATTTGTGGAAATTCAAGATTCGTGTAAATTTCGAGGATGTATGCATGTGAAAGAGCCAAAATGTGCAGTAAAAGAGGCTATAGAAGTAGGAGATATAAAAGAATATCGATATGATCACTATTTACAGTTTTTAAATGAAATTATGGATAGAAAGCCGAGGTACTAAATATGGTTAAAATTGCTCCATCTATTTTAGCAGCAAACTTTGCAAAGCTTGGAGAAGAAGTATTAGAAGTAGAAAAAGCAGGTGCAGAACTCATTCATATCGATGTAATGGATGGTCACTTTGTACCGAATATTACAATGGGGCCAATAGTTGTGGAAGCGCTAAGACCACTTACAAAGCTGCCACTAGATGTTCATTTGATGATTGAAAATGCCGACTCATATATAGAATCATTCGCAAAAGCTGGTGCTGATTATATTACAGTACACGTAGAGGCTTGTCCGCATCTTCACCGCACGATTCAATTGATTCGTTCATTTGGAGTGAAACCGGGCGTAGTATTAAATCCACATACTCCAATTGAGTCGATTCAACATGTGTTAGAAGATATCGACATGGTTCTATTTATGACCGTAAATCCAGGTTTTGGAGGTCAAAAATTTATTCATTCCGTAGTACCAAAAGTGAAACAATTAGCGGATATTATTAAAGAAAGAAACTTATCTATCGAAATCGAAATTGATGGTGGAATAAATGAAGAAACGATCATTCCTTGTGTAGAAGCAGGAGCTACTATATTGGTAGCAGGCTCTGCAATCTATAATGCTGAAGATAAAGGGAAGGCTTTACAAGCAATTAAAGAAGCTGGGTTAAGTGTAGCTGGAAAATGAAAAGCGTGATTGTTTGCTCGGGAGGTCCAGTAGAGGAAGTTGTTGATTTTAAACAACTTCCTCTTTCAAAAGAAGACACAATTTTTATCGGAGCTGATCGTGGAGCTCTTCATTTATTGGCGAGTGGAATTACGCCAGATGAAATAATAGGAGATTTCGATTCACTATTAGAGGATGAATATCGCTTTCTTGAACAATCTGTAGATAAAATGACAGTATTACAAGCTGAAAAAGATGAAACAGACACGCATATAGCAATACTTCGTGCACTAACTTATAAACCAGATGCAGTCATTTTAACTGCTGTAACTGGTGGCAGACTCGATCATTATGAAGCAGTTTTACATGATATGGTCCGTTTTCAAATGAAGTATCCTGAAATTAATTTTTACATACGAAACAAGCAAAATATTATTCGATTTTTATTACCTGGAAAACATCAAATAGAGCAAGATAAACATTTTAACTATATTTCATTTTTCTCTTTTGGTGAAACAGTCAAAAACGTTTACTTAAGAGGATTCTTATATGAAGTAACGAATGAAGATATTTCGATTGGCAATGCAAAATTCACAAGTAATGAAGTAAGTGGACGAAATGGTACTATCTCTTTTACTGCTGGCATATGTTTAATGATAAGAAGCAGCGACTAAAAGGGAGGAATTGTGTGTGAAGGTATACACATTTAGATTGCCTAAATCACTAAGTAGTTTTGTGAGAGTTTGTATTCGCATGTTTAGAAAAGAAGAAGTGAAGAAGTAAAAGTTTTTCGATGACTCCATCATTGGGGTCTTTTTTTTGTTGCATTATTGTCACTGAAGAGTTTTGGTTATGAAATAAGTAAATATAAGAATGATTCTCTAAAATGAAAAAATGCCAGGTCGACTATTATCGACCTGGCATTAATTATGAGTGCGATTAAACGCGCTCAATTTTTCCTGATTTCAAAGCTCTAGCAGAAACCCATACACGTTTTGGTTTACCGTCTACAAGAATGCGGACCTTTTGAAGGTTTGCCCCCCACGTACGCTTGTTAGCGTTCATTGCGTGAGAACGAGCATTACCAGAACGAGCTTTACGCCCAGTGATTGCACATACTTTTGGCATTATATTTCCTCCTTTAAAAAAGAAGCTGAAAGATTTTTCAGTTCGATATTTCACATACTTTAATAATTTACCACAGACACCTCGTATGTGCAACACTTATCAAGAAAAAAACCTTTACACTAAGAAATGTGGAAGACACCGTATAGCTGCGACAAGCAAATGCCAGTTCCCGAGGAGGCAGCCCCACAGCCACCGCAGGAAACTGGCATTTGACCCCGAGCGACTAAGAGGCGAAACTAGACACATAGAAATGCGCAAGCGCCTACTTCTGCCCTGACAGGCAAATGAGGAAAAGCGAGGAGGCAGTTCCTCAGCCACCACAGCAATATCCCATTTAACCCCGAGGAGCAAGTCGCTGGAGCTGGACATAAAGAAATGTGGAAGACACCGTATAGCTGCGACAAGCAAATGCCAGTTCCCGAGGAGGCAGCTCCACAGCCATCCTAACGATTTTGTTTTCGACAAGCAGTAGATCGATTTCTTTTGAAAAATTATTAGAATAAATATAACATAACAATGTTGCTATAATTAGAGATCTTGTTTGTTTCAATTGAATTTGTTAAGACTATTATTCCCTAGTATTTGTTTCCTAATTCACGAACATAACTTATACTATATGGTGATATACGATAGAATGTAATCGCTCTCTTTTATAATTTCGATGGGTGTAGTACAATTAGGGGTAGTCAAAAAGGACTTGGGAGGTTTCATCATGTCAATTGAATTGAAAAATGAATTCGGACAAATTGATATATCGCAAGATGCAGTCGCACAATTTGCAGGCGGAGCCGCGATGGAATGCTATGGAATAGTTGGTATGGCATCTAAACATCAAATTAGAGATGGTTTAACGGATATTTTAAGAAAAGAAAATTTTGCAAAAGGTGTCATCGTTAGACAAGAGAAAGAAGATTTACATATTGATATGTATATAATTGTTAGTTACGGAACAAAAATTTCTGAAATAGCTTATCAAGTGCAATCGAAAGTGAAATATACACTTCATAAATCTCTTGGTATGTCAGTGAAATCCGTAAATGTGTTTGTACAAGGAGTTCGCGTGGCAAACGTGTGAGTGAGGGAGAGAAAATAATGAAATCAATCAATGGTATACAATTTGCGGATATGATTAAAATGGGAGCGCATCATCTTTTTCAGAATGCAGATTACGTAGATGCTTTAAATGTGTTTCCTGTTCCAGATGGAGATACAGGTACAAATATGAACTTATCCATGACTTCTGGAGCGAAAGAAACAGCTGCACATACGGTAGAGCATATTGGAAAAACAGCTCAAGCTTTATCGAAGGGGTTGTTAATGGGAGCTAGAGGAAACTCTGGAGTCATTTTATCTCAATTGTTCCGTGGCTTTGGAAAGTCTGTTGAGCAACAAGGAACATTAGATGCAAAACAATTTGCGCAAGCATTAAACTATGGTGTAGAAACTGCCTATAAAGCAGTAATGAAGCCAGTAGAGGGTACTATTTTAACGGTAGCAAAAGACTCTGCAAAGAAGGCTGTTGAAGTAAGTGAAAAGGAAGAAGATATTCGTTTACTAATGGAAGCGGTTGTGAAAGAAGCAAAACAATCTTTGAACAGAACACCAGACTTACTTCCTGTTTTAAAAGAAGTAGGTGTAGTAGATAGTGGTGGACAAGGGCTTGTATTTGTTTATGAAGGATTTTTGGCAAGCTTAAAAGGTGAAGCCTTACCTGAAAAAACAGTAAATACGTCAATGGATGACTTAGTAAACGCGGAACATCATAAAAATGTCCAAGGTTTCATGGATACAGCAGATATCGAGTTTGGCTTCTGCACAGAATTCATGGTTCGATTAGATCATGGCAAAAAAGCTTTCGATGAAACTGATTTTCGAAATGTTTTAAGTGCATATGGAGATTCTCTCTTAGTTATATCTGATGAAGAAATGGCTAAAGTCCATATTCACTCGGAAACTCCTGGCGAAGTTTTAACATATGGTCAACAATTTGGAGAACTAATTAAAATAAAAATAGAAAATATGCGTCAACAGCATACTGAAATCGTTGGAGAGGGTTATTCGAAAGAGGTTCCGACGAAAAAAGCAGAAGTACATCCTTATGCGGTAGTAACAGTTGCAATGGGATCAGGTGTTTCGGAACTACTAAAAAGTCTTGGAGCATCCGTTGTCATTGAAGGCGGACAAACGATGAACCCTTCCACAGAGGATTTTGTAAAAGCAATTGAAGCTGTTGGAGCTGAACGGGTGTTAATTCTACCAAATAATAAAAACATTATTATGGCGGCAGAACAAGCAGCAGAAGTTTTAGGCATTGAAGCGGCTGTTGTACCGACAAAGACAATACCTCAAGGAATGTCTGCTATTTTAGCGTTTAATGGACAAGCTTCAGTGGAAGAAAATAAAAAGTATATGACGGAAGCATTTGCACATGTGAAAACTGGCCAAATTACTTTTGCGGTTCGAGATACATCCATTGATGGTGTTGAAATTAAAAAAGATGATTTCATGGCAATTGCAGAAGGTAAAATTATTCTTTCTAATTCTTCTAGAGAAGAAGCTGTAACGAAGCTCGCACAAGAATTGATTGATGAAGATGCAGAAATAGTTACAATCATTTACGGTGAAGATGTGACGGAGGAAGAAGCAACAAAACTAGCTGCATTTATTGAAGAACAATTTGAAGATGCTGAGATTGAATTGTATAACGGTAAACAACCTCTATATCCATACATCTTATCTGTTGAGTAAATTAAAGCCACGGGAAACAACAAGTCCCGTGGTTTTTCTATGTGATTTTTGAGATGTAGCTAATCGGAATTACTCAGAAAATAAGTCATGTATATTTCGATAATTTCCAATTGTTCTAGAGTGAATTCTATTGCTAAGCATTTTGGTAATCGTATGGCTGTAATCTGGCCATCGCAATCCACGATACAATTTTTGGCTACTTAGGCGACATGCAAATCGTGGAATCACATTACACGAACTATCTAAATTGTAAATCCATTATGTCATTAATTTGGTTAAGGATATTATCTTTTGGCACAAATTATTTAGTTCTGTATATGGGATTGTCTCTTCCACAATTTCCTCCACGCTATTTATTTATTTCTAGAAAATCGTTGAAAAGGGCAACACCCGTGGAAAGAGAGGGCCTGAAAAACTCTAAAAAGTATTTTGGTAGGAACTATTTGCTGTATTTATTTAAGAGAATTTAGCGCGACGCATGAGACTCCTGCGGGAAATCGAGACAGACGAGACCCCGCACGAAGCAGAGCGAAGGAGGAGGCTCGTCGCTCGCCCGCGGAAAGCGAATGCCAAAGCGATAAATTCTCTTAAAAACTATTTGATAGAAATTATTAGAATAAAACTTTTTCAGGACCCCGCGGAAAGGGAGCCGTTTCAACGATTTTCTTATCTATTGGGTTATTGTACAACTCCGTCTGTCAAAGCTAATTATGGAGACTTTTTCAGTACACTCTAAGTGAGGAGAGGACAGAAAAGTTGTCAATTTTTTAAGATAAACCTTTTTCATTTCTCCCAAAACGAACCGAAAACGTACATTTACAAAAGAGTCTAGCTTTTTTCTTAGAGATCTTTGATGGAATAAATTATCCAACTAAGCCTTGTAATTTAATACTTTTGTTAAATTCGTATATTAAGTGTAAAATAGAAAGTAAATATATTTTTAAATGGAGGTCTATGAATTGAAATTCAAATCCGTTTTTGACATAATTGGACCCGTTATGATTGGACCATCCTCTTCACATACAGCTGGGGCAGCTCGTATAGGTAGAGTAGCGAGAGATTTATTTGGAAAACAACCAACATGGGCTAAAATCTATTTATATGGATCTTTTGCAGAAACGTATAAAGGTCATGGGACAGATGTAGCTATCATTGGTGGATTATTAGATTATGATACATTTGATGAACGAATAAAAACTGCATTTGAAGATGCTGAAAAAGCTGGACTTTCATACGAATTTATTCCTGAAACAGCAAACACAGAACATCCAAATACAGCTAGAATTGTCATTGGCGATGGAGAACAAGAAATGTCAATGGTCGGTATATCAATTGGCGGAGGGAAAACAGAAATTACGGAGTTAAACGGTTTTCCTCTTCGTCTATCTGGTAACTTAGCCGCAATTCTAGTAGTACATGAAGACCGTTCTGGATGTATAGCAAATGTAGCTAACTGTCTAGCGAAATATGATATTAATATAGGTCATATGGAAGTTTCTCGAAAAGAAAAAGGAAATATGGCGTTAATGATTATCGAAGTAGATCAAAATGTTGATGAGAATATACTAGAAGAAATTACCAAATTACCTAATATAACGCAAGTAACAAGAATTGCAGACTAAGGAGGATTACGAATGGAAGTTTTATTTCATAATGTTCGTGAATTAGTTGAATTAGCTAATAGCGAAAATAAACTGATTTCAGAAATCATGATTGAGCAAGAAATAATGATTACAGGACGTTCGCGTGAAGAAATTATTGCGCAAATGGATCGTAATTTAACCGTGATGGAAGAAGCAGTTGAAAAAGGATTAAATGGAGTTCGATCTACTTCTGGTTTAACTGGTGGAGATGCAGTACTTCTTCAAAATTATATGAAGCAAGGAAACACGTTATCTGGTGAATTAATGCTAGATGCTGTAAGTAAAGCGGTTGCTACAAATGAAGTTAATGCGGCAATGGGAACTATTTGTGCAACTCCTACTGCAGGTTCAGCTGGGGTAGTGCCTGGTACACTCTTTGCAGTAAAAAACAAGCTGAATCCAACGAGAGAACAAATGATTCGTTATTTATTTAATGCTGGTGCATTTGGTTTTGTAGTTGCTAATAATGCATCTATTTCAGGTGCGGCGGGTGGCTGTCAAGCAGAGGTTGGTTCTGCAGCAGGTATGGCAGCGGCTGCGATTGTGGAGATGGCTGGTGGAACTCCCGAGCAAAGTGCACAAGCGTTCGCTATTACACTAAAAAATATGCTTGGATTAGTTTGTGATCCTGTAGCTGGTCTTGTAGAAGTGCCTTGTGTAAAACGTAATGCGATGGGCGCTTCCAACTCTTTAGTAGCTGCAGATATGGCGCTTGCTGGTGTTACTAGTCGTATTCCATGTGATGAAGTTATCGATGCGATGTATAAAATTGGTCAAACAATGCCAACATCTTTGAAAGAAACTGCTCAAGGCGGACTCGCTGCAACTCCTACTGGAAAATGGTTAGAAGCTAAAATTTTTGGTGGAGCTGTCTTGAATAGTGGTAACTAAGAAAGATGAGTTAGTTACTTCCTTAAAAGGAGTGGGGAGTGGAACGGCTAACGCGTTAGAAGAATTAGGGATAGTCACGTTAGAAGATTTAATAGAGACATTCCCTTATCGTCATGAAGATTTTCGGTTAAAAAATTTAGCTGAAACCGCACATAATGAAAGAGTAACAGTAGAAGGAAGGGTCGAAAGTGAGCCTTCTCTTCTTTTTTTAGGAAAAAATAAATCTAGAATGCAAGTACGTCTATTAGCAGGACAACATCTTATTAAAGCAGTATTTTTCAATCAAGCGTATTTAAAAACAAAAATTGTTCCTGGTTCCATCATTACAGTTACAGGGAAATGGGATAGAGGTAGACAAGTTATTAATGTTTCTACTTTTACAGCAGGTCCTAAAACAGATCAACAAGACTTTGAACCTGTATATTCTTTAAAAGGCTCAATTAATCAAAAGACTTTCCGAAAATTTATGAGACAAGCTTTAGATGAAATGAGTGGACATTTAATCGATCCATTACCTGAGTCCATACGAACAACCTACCGTTTACCAAATATTGCGGATTCGTTAGAAGGGATTCATTTTCCACAAAATGTGGAGCATTCCAAAAATGCAAGACGTCGTTTTGTATACGAGGAGCTACTTGTTTTTCAACTTAAAATGCAAGCTATAAAAAAAGCCCGGAAAGAACAAAACGTTGGAAACAGTATTTTGTTCCATAATGACTTATTGAAAAAGTTAATTGATTCTCTACCGTATGAGCTTACAAATGCGCAAAAACGAGTGGTCAACGAGATTTGTCGTGATTTAAAAGAACCACATCGTATGAATCGGCTTTTGCAAGGAGATGTAGGTTCAGGGAAAACAATCGTTGCAGCTATTTGTTTGTATGCTGCCATTACTGCAGGCTATCAAGGAGCTCTTATGGCTCCTACTGAGATTTTAGCGGAGCAGCATGCAAGCTCGCTAGATGAGTGGCTTTCTCCGATTGGGGTAAAAATTGCTTTACTTACTGGTTCAACAAAAGTGAAAGCAAGGCGAGCAGTTCTAGAAAACCTTGCAGCAGGGAACATAGATTTGTTAATCGGAACGCATGCACTCATACAACCTGATGTAACATTTAAACAACTTGGGTTAGTCATTACGGATGAACAACATCGATTTGGTGTCGAACAACGTAGAGTTTTAAAGGAAAAAGGGGAAAATCCTGATGTTCTGTTTATGACGGCGACCCCAATACCAAGAACGTTGGCCATAACTGCTTTTGGAGAGATGGATGTATCAATAATTGATGAAATGCCAGCTGGACGAAAAAAAATTGATACGCATTGGATGAAACATGATCAACTGCATAAACTGATCGTGCGGTTAAAAAAAGAGTTGGCAAACGGTCGACAGGCCTATATTATCTGTCCTCTTATTGAAGAGTCGGAAAAACTAGATGTACAAAATGCAGTAGATGTATACAATATGATGGCAGCTGATTTAGGAGATGGGTATAAGGTTGGGTTAATGCATGGCCGACTTCATCCTGATGAAAAAGAAGAAGTAATGAGAGATTTTTCTGAAGGAAAAGTGCAAGTTCTTGTTTCTACAACAGTAGTTGAGGTTGGAGTGAATGTACCGAACGCTACTTTTATGATTATTTTCGATGCAGAACGTTTTGGACTTGCGCAACTTCATCAACTCCGTGGTAGAGTAGGGCGTGGTGAACATCAATCTTACTGTATTCTTCTTGCTGATCCTAAATCTGAAGAAGGAAAAGAACGAATGGTGTCCATGACTGAAACGAATGACGGATTTGTTTTAGCAGAAAAAGATTTAGAGTTGCGAGGTCCAGGTGATTTCTTTGGACGAAAACAAAGCGGATTACCTGAATTTAAAGTGGCAGATCTTGTACACGACTATCGTGCACTTAATACAGCAAAAGTTGATGCGGAAAGACTTTTGAGCTCTGATGAATTTTGGAAATCGGAGGAAATGGAAGGTCTTCGAACGATATTAATAAACTCAAAAGCATTGGACGGAGAACGAATTGATTGAGGAGAATGCAAGAGTGATTATGAATCAATTCTTGCATTCTTTTTTTAATGTTTATATACTGATATTAGTACCAAGTGCTAAAATGGTGGTGATTGGATGAAATACTCAAAAAAAGAACGACAAAAACTACTTTTAGAAACGCTAGAGAAAAACCCATTTATCACAGATGAAAAATTAGCGTCCTCATTTAATGTAAGCGTTCAGACGATACGTTTAGATCGAATGGAACTAGCTATCCCAGAATTGCGAGAGCGCATAAAAAATGTAGCAGCACATAATTTTGGAGAAGAGGTTAAATCTCTTCCGATAGATGAAGTGATTGGAGAAATTATTGATATTGATTTAGACAGACAAGCCATTTCTTTATTAGATATTACACAAGACCACGTCTTTGCAAGAAATGGAATAGCGCGTGGACATCATTTATTTGCACAAGCGAATTCATTGGCAGTTGCGGTTATAAATGATGAATTAGCTTTAACGAGAAAGTCTAATATAACATTTGTAAAACCAGTAAAAGCTGGTGATCGAGTAATTGCTAAAGCTATTGTAGTTTCCAGTGATACGGAAAAGAATAGCACACTAATCGAAGTGACGAGTAAGGTAGAAAATGACACGGTGTTTGTTGGTCATTTTAGTATGTATCGAGTAACAAAGTCTTAAAAAAGGTGATGACTAATGAAAATTTCCATTGATGCGATGGGTGGAGACAATGCCCCACACGAAATAGTAAAAGGTGTATACGAAGCATTACAAGCATTTGATGATATAAACATCCAGTTATACGGTGATGAGGGGAAGTTAACTCCATTAATAACTGCGCATGAGCGATTAACGGTTATACATACAGATGAAGTAATTGAAGGGACGGATGAGCCAGTAAGAGCTGTTCGAAGAAAGAAAAATTCTTCTATGGTGAGAATGGCGGAATCCGTAAAAACTGGAGAAGCAGATGCATGTGTTTCTGCTGGGAATACAGGGGCTCTAATGGCTGCAGGATTATTTGTAGTTGGTCGTATTGACCAGGCAGATCGTCCAGCATTAGCACCGACATTACCTACACTCGATGGTAAAGGATTTGTTATGCTTGATTTAGGAGCAAATTCGGATGCTAAACCAGAACATTTGCAACAATTTGCAGTTATGGGTAGCGTTTATGCGGAAAAAGTTCGCGGCATCGAAAACCCACGAGTTGGACTATTGAATATTGGGACAGAAGATAATAAAGGAAATGAACTTACAAAAGAGGCTTTTTCTTTATTAAAAGAAGCTCCAATAAACTTTATCGGAAATGTGGAATCTAGAGATTTGTTAACAGGGGCTGCGGATGTAGTCGTAACCGATGGATTTACAGGGAATATGGTATTAAAAACAATCGAAGGTACTGCGTCTGGTATTTTTACGATGTTGAAACAAGCATTTACTGCTTCAACGAAAGCTAAAATTTCATCGCTTTTAGTAAAAGATGAACTTAGAGGTCTAAAACAAAAATTAGATTACACGGAATACGGTGGAGCTGGATTGTTTGGCTTGAAAGCTCCAGTTATTAAAGCGCATGGTTCTTCCAATGCAAATGCTATTTTTCATGCTATTCGACAAGCCAGAACAATGGTAGAATATGATGTTTGTGGCATTATACAAAGTACTTTACGAAAGGAATCTTCCAATGACTAAAATTGCATTTATCTTTCCAGGACAAGGTTCACAATCTGTTGGAATGGGTCAACCATTCATTGAAAATGATACAGAAAGTAAAAAATACTATGAACAAGCAGACGAAGTATTAGGGTTTTCCTTATCTAAGATTATGTTAGAGGGACCTGCTGAAGAGTTGACGAAAACATATCATGCACAACCTGCATTACTTACGACAAGTACTATGATTGCCAAAAAGTTATTGGCAGCGGGTATCTCTCCAGGCTATACTGCTGGTCATAGCTTAGGAGAATATACAGCGCTAGTTGCATCCAATGTATTGAGTTTTGAAGATGCGGTTTTATTAGTTCATAAAAGAGGTTTATTTATGAATGAAGCAGTACCTGCTGGAGAAGGCGCAATGGCTGCGATTTTAGGGTTAGATAAAGAATCGTTAACTGAAGTAACGAAAGAAGTTTCTAGTAAAGGTGAAACTGTACAAGTAGCGAATCTGAATTGCCCAGGCCAAATTGTAATATCAGGAACGGCTGCAGGAGTAGAACAAGCTTCCGTAAAAGCGAAAGAAGCAGGAGCAAAAAGAGCTATACCGCTAGTTGTAAGTGGACCATTCCATTCAGAATTGATGCGACCAGCAGCACATAAATTAGATGACGCCATATCATCACTTGGATTAGAAGACGCAGTAACTCCAGTTATTTCAAATGTTACTGCTAATCCAGTATCATCTGCCTCAGAGATTAAAAACCTATTAGTAGAACAGTTATATTCGCCAGTTCGATGGGAAGAATCCGTACAAAAAATGATCGAGCTTGGAGTTACTGTATTTATCGAATGTGGACCTGGCAAAGTACTCAGCGGATTAGTGAAAAAAATCGATCGCTCAGTTACTACTTATTGCGTGTACGATGAGGAAACTTTGCAACAAGTAATTACTGAAATAGGAGAGGTTATAAATGGGTAAATTAGACGGAAAAACTGCTATAGTAACAGGCGCGTCTCGTGGAATAGGAAAAGATATTGCGCTTTATCTTGCTAAAGAAGGCGCGAAAGTTGCTGTAAACTACAGCGGTAGTAAAGAAAAAGCAGAAGCAGTAGTAGAAGAAATTAAGTCTCTTGGTGGAGAGGCATTTGCGATTCAAGCAAACGTGGACCAAGCGGAGGATGTTCAAAACTTAGTAAGTGCGACTTTAGAACATTTTGGTTCGATTGATGTTTTAGTAAATAATGCGGGAATTACACGTGATAATTTATTAATGCGAATGAAAGAACAAGAATGGGACGATGTACTAAACACGAACTTAAAAGGTGTATTCCTATGTACGAAATCCGTTACTCGTCAAATGATGAAGCAGAGACACGGGCGTATTATTAATATCACTTCTATCGTAGGGGTATCAGGTAATCCTGGACAAGCAAACTATGTAGCTGCTAAAGCAGGAGTAATTGGTTTAACAAAAACGACAGCTTTAGAGCTTGCGAGCCGTAATATTACTGTTAACTCTGTTGCACCAGGCTTCATTACAACAGATATGACAGAAGCTCTACCTGAAGAAGTAAAAACTCAAATGTTAAGTCAGATTCCACTAGCTAAGTTTGGGAATCCAGAAGATATTGCAAAAGCAGTTGCATTTTTGGCTTCTGATGATGCAAATTACATTACTGGCCAAACGATTCATGTAAACGGTGGAATGTTCATGTAATAGACTTTTATTGAGCAAAGAAATTCTGTATAATCATTGAGGGGAGGTGACAAATGTGTCAACAGTTTTAGAACGCGTAACAAAAGTAATCGTTGATCGTCTAGGTGTAGACGAGAGCGAAGTAAAATTAGAAGCATCTTTCCGTGAAGATCTAGGTGCTGATTCTCTAGATGTAGTAGAATTAGTTATGGAACTTGAAGATGAGTTCGATATGGAAATTTCAGATGAAGATGCTGAAAACATTTCAACTGTAGGAAGTGCAGTTAGCTATATTGAAAGCAAACAAGGCTAATTTAAATAGCGGAAGAGACGTTCTACCTATTCCATGTGAATAGAGATAGGACGTCTCTATTTCTTTTTGCACAAAGCCATAGAAACAGGTAAACTAAAGAGCATAGATGATAATGCATGAAAGCAGAAGACACCGCCAATCTGGTGTATAAAGCTAGACAAGTTAGGAAGGCAGATTATTCATGAAAGTAAATCGTAAAAGTATTCATCCGAAAAAAATAGTTTTTCCCGATAATGTGAAGGAACAATTTGAACACTTTCAAAAGCATTTCCAAGTTCAATTTGAAAATCCCACGTTATTGTATCAAGCCTTTACCCATTCATCCTATGTGAATGAGCATCGTCGAAAATTTTTTACCGATAATGAAAGATTGGAATTTCTGGGAGACGCGGTTCTAGAATTGTCTGTATCTCAATTTCTATTTCAGCAATATACAACTATGAGTGAAGGAGAGCTTACAAAGCTTCGTGCTGCAATTGTTTGTGAGCCATCACTTGTACTATTTGCGAATGAACTTAACTTCGGAAAATATGTGTTGCTTGGAAAAGGGGAAGAACAAACAGGCGGTCGTGAAAGACCTGCGTTGCTTGCAGACGTATTTGAGGCATTTATCGGTGCTTTATATTTAGATCAGGGATTATCAACGGTTGTTTCATTTTTAGAAAAAATCGTCTTCCCGAAAATCGAACTCGGTGCTTTTTCGCATGTGATGGATTATAAAAGTCAGCTACAAGAAGTTATTCAACAACAAAACAATGGTATGCTAAGCTATGAAATTGTCGAGGAAAAAGGTCCCGCGCATAATCGCACCTTTGTTTCTCGTGTCATGTTAAACTCGAAAGAACTAGGGATTGGCAATGGTCGATCAAAAAAAGAAGCGGAACAACAAGCAGCAAGACTAGCAATTCTTGCATTAAAGGATTATGAACGGGAGGAATAATATTGTTCCTTAAAAGATTAGAAATAGTTGGATTTAAATCATTTGCTGACCGAATTGGAATAGATTTTGTCCCAGGGGTTACAGCAGTTGTTGGTCCAAATGGTAGTGGAAAAAGTAATGTAACGGATGCGATTAGATGGGTTTTAGGAGAACAATCTGCTAAATCACTTCGTGGTGCAAAAATGGAAGATGTTATTTTTGCTGGAAGTGATTCAAGAAAAGCGTTAAATTTTGCAGAAGTTACATTAATATTAGATAACTCGGATAATCGAGTTGCACTTGATTTTGCAGAGATTAGTGTAACAAGGAGGGTTTTTCGATCTGGGGATAGTGAGTACCTGTTAAATAAGCAAACGTGTAGGTTGAAAGATATCACCGATTTATTTATGGACTCTGGACTCGGAAAAGAAGCGTTTTCGATTATTTCTCAAGGTCGTGTGGATGAAATATTAAATAGCCGTCCAGAAGATAGAAGAACTATTTTTGAAGAGACTGCAGGTGTACTTAAATATAAACAGAGAAAAAAGAAAGCGGAATTCAAGCTAATTGAGACAGATGATAATTTAAATAGAGTGTTAGATATACTACACGAATTAGATGGACGTATGGAGCCACTTCAAATTCAATCATCTCTTGCATCTGATTACTTAAGAATGTCTGAAGAACTCAAAGATATCGAAATTGCAGTAATTGCACACGATTTAAGACTGTTCGTTCAGGAAAGTTCTGATTTACATACAAAACTACAAACATTGGAAGAAAAAAAACAAGTTCTTCTATCGAAAATAAAAGAAATCGAAACGAGTATTCAAAAAGACAGAAAAGTAATGTCTGAAATAGATGAGCAATTGGATTCCGAGCAAAGTGAGCTAGTAGAGGCAAGCTCCGAATTAGAGCGTTTGGAAGGTAGAAAATTGTTGCTTGCGGAAAAAAAGCAAAATGCTAGTCAACAAATTTCTCAGTTGCGAGGAGCATTGGAAGAAGAACAGGAAAGACTGGAGTTACTCAACCAGCAGCTGGAAGAAAACAATGTATCTAAATCAGAAAAACAAACTCTTCTAAAGGAACTTCGCTCGAAAAAGCTTCAAATAGAAAATGTATTAAGCAAATCAGCTTCAGAAGTAGAAGAAGAAATAGAGGATTTAAAAAGTACGTATATCGATCTTTTAAACGAAGAAGCAACTATGAAGAATGAAATGAAGCATATGGAGCAACAACTTCATCTCGAATTAGTATCTTCAGAAAAAATGATTGAAGAATATACAGAAATAAAAGAAGAACTTGAAAAACTGACGAAACGAAAAATCGAATCAGATCAGATGTTGGTTATTTGTCAGTCGGAACTTGAACAAAAATTATTAGATTTTAAAACGAAGCGGGAAGCATCTGAACGTCTAGAAAATGCATTTGAAGAGCAACAAACTATGCTTCAACAAGCTTATCAAATGAAGCATCAAATGCAAGCACGGAAGGATTCACTAGAGGAGCTTGAATCTGAGTTTTCTGGGTTCTTCCAAGGAGTAAAAGAGGTGTTGATTGCCCGAGACAAGAAAGAACTGAGTGGGATTCATGGTGCAGTAGCGGAATTAATCCAAATACCGCATGAGTATATGAATGCCATTGATACAGCAATTGGGCAACAGTCTCAGCATATTATTACAGATTCAAGTCAAGATGCGCGATTAGCGATTGAATGGTTGAAAAAGAAGAGAGTAGGAAGAGCTACTTTCCTTCCACTCCAAGTTATGAAGTCTCGTAAACTAAATGAGCAAACATTAGCGATGATTAAAGAACATCCTTCTTTTGTAAATACTGCGGATAAGCTAGTTCATTATAATGAAGGTTATCAAATTATTGTAGAAAATTTGCTCGGAAATATTGTTGTTGCAAAGGATTTAAAAGGTGCAAACGAGATGGCATCCAGAGTGCAATACAAATTTCGCTTTGTCACTTTAGAAGGCGATGTTGTAAATGCAGGTGGTTCATTAACGGGTGGTTCTGTTAAACAACAATCTTCTTTATTCACGCGTAAAGTAGAGCTTGAGCAGTTAAATGATAAGTTAGTAGAGTTAGAAAAGTCTGTATTACAAGCAGAAAAATCTGTTGCTTCTAGAAAACAAGAAGTACAGCTCTTGAAAAAAGAGTTGGAAGATACAAGGCTCGCTGGAGAAACTTTACGGGAGCAAGAACATAAATTACTTTCGGAGACAAGAGAATACGCTGCAATTATTTCCCGTCTGACAAATCAAATACTTGGATACGATGAAGAAAAAACAGAAAAAAATAATTTGCATGAGGACTTGTTACGTAAAAAAGAACAAACTGCAACAAGAAATGCAGAGATTAAGGAATCACTAGCATCTATTCAACAGACGATTGATCAGCTGCAAATGCTAAAACAGCAATCAATTGAAGAGAAAGATAAATTTCAAAATGAGCTTGGTGAGCTGTTATCGCTTATTGCAGTAGTCAATGAACAAGTCTCACAGCAAGAAAAAGAAAAAGTGCAATTTGTCAATTCCATCCAAACGAGCAATCAAAAAATAAGTTCGCTACAAAAAGAGATTGCATGGTATGAAAATGATGACTTGGGAGGCACTTCAGTAGAAGAACTAACAAATCTAATTGCTCGACACAAAACGACAAAAGATCATTTAATCGAGCAAATTCAAATTGGTAAAACAAAGCGAATAGAGCTTGTTCAAAATATTGGAAACTCAGAAGACTCACTAAAACAATTACAACATCAAGCGGGAATCCAAACAAATGAAGAACGTTCTATCGAGATAAAACTAAGTAAATTAGAAGTAGAATTGGACACTTTACAAACTCATCTAGAAGATACGTATGAATTAACTTTAGAAGAAGCAGAACGCGACTTCCCATTTGAAATGGAGGAGGAGCTTGCACGTAAAAAAGTAAAGTTACTTAAACGTTCTATTGAAGAACTTGGACCGATTAATCTAGGCTCTATCCAAGAATTTGAACAAGTAAGTGAACGTCATTCATTCTTAACAGAACAACGGGAAGATTTACTTTCCGCACAAGAAACGTTGCATGAAGTGATAAGAGAAATGGATGAGGAAATGACCATTCGATTTGAAACGACATTCAATGAAATACAGCGACATTTTAAAGTTGTTTTCCGCGAATTATTTGGTGGTGGTCAAGCGGATTTAGTTCTAACGGATCCAACTTCGTTGCTTGATACTGGTATTGATATTGTGGCACAACCTCCTGGTAAAAAATTACAAAATCTTTCTCTGTTATCCGGAGGAGAGCGTGCTCTAACAGCGATTGCTTTATTGTTTTCTATACTGCATACTCGTCCCGTGCCATTTTGTATTTTAGATGAAGTGGAAGCAGCACTTGATGAAGCAAATGTTACTCGCTATAGCGATTACCTGAAAAAATTCAGTCATGATACACAATTTATCGTTATTACGCATCGAAAAGGTACTATGGAAGGAGCGGATGTATTGTATGGTATTACAATGCAAGAATCCGGTATTTCCAAATTAGTTTCTGTAAAATTAGAAGAGCAATTAGTAACGTAAAGGAGCTTAAAAATGAGTTTTTTTAAAAAGTTTAAAGAAAAAATGATGGGAACAACTCAAGAAAAAGAAGAAACGATTTCTATTACAAATAAATTTAAAGAAGGTCTGGCTAAAACTAGAAACCAATTTACTTCTAAAGTAAATGATCTTGTTGCAAAATACAGAAAAGTAGATGAAGACTTTTTCGAAGAGTTAGAAGAAATATTACTTCAAGCAGACGTAGGTTTTGAAACAGTTCTGGAGTTAATGGACTCCTTACGCTTTGAAGTACAACGCAAAAATATTAAAGATACTGCCGGTATTCAATCCGTTATCTCTGAAAAGCTTGTAGAAATATATGAGGCTGGCGAGGACAATGTAACGGAGCTACAACTAGAAAAAGAAGGGTTATCCGTAATATTGTTCGTTGGTGTAAATGGAGTAGGAAAAACTACTACAATTGGGAAGCTTGCACACCGTTTAAAAAGTGAAGGTAAAAAAGTGATGCTTGCAGCAGGTGATACATTCCGTGCAGGCGCAATTGATCAGCTTCAAGTTTGGGGCGATAGAGTAGGCGTAGAAGTGATTAAACAAGCGGAAGGTTCTGACCCTGCTGCGGTAATGTATGACGCTATTAGAGCGGCAAAAACAAGAGATGCAGACGTTTTAATATGTGATACTGCAGGACGTCTTCAAAATAAAGTGAACTTAATGAATGAATTGGAAAAAATTCACCGCGTTATTTCTCGGGAAATACCGAGTGCTCCTCACGAAGTATTATTAGCGCTTGATGCAACAACTGGCCAAAATGCCCTTGTCCAAGCGCAAACTTTTAAAGAAGCAACGAACGTTACAGGTATTGTATTAACGAAGCTAGATGGTACTGCAAAAGGTGGTATCGTTTTAGCCATTCGCAATAAGCTACATATTCCTGTCAAATTTGTAGGCTTAGGTGAACAAATGGACGATTTACAACCATTTGATGCAGAGAAATATGTGTATGGACTTTTTGCAGATGGACTAGAACTTGAAAGTGAAAATGAAGATAAAGAATAAAATTTTGTCTTGATAGTTTTAAGAAGAGGTTGAGACAAGTAAAAATACTTGACAGATGTATGTTCTATTACTAAACTAGAGGATGACAATTAATTTTGTGAATTACAAAACACTCACATAATTACAACCCACCGGCGGATGTCACAGATTTTGAAAGGAATCAATTGTGCAAGCACAATTCAAAATCTGGACGCAATTACTCCGAGGCGTAATTGATTTTGGTAAGGAGAGATGGGAATGATTGAAAAAACAACTCGTATGAATTTTCTCTTCGATTTTTACCAGGCTTTATTAACAGATAAACAAAGAAGCTATATGGAGCTATATTATTTAGATGATTTATCACTTGGAGAAATAGCAGAAGAATACGAAGTTTCGAGACAGGCAGTTTATGATAATATTCGTCGAACAGAGGCAATGCTAGAAGAGTATGAAGAAAAGTTGAATCTGTTTACGAAATTTGATAAACGGCAAGAAACGATTGAGCAGTTGCTCCAAGTAGAGGTGAATCAATCATCTGAAGAAACACTAATTCAACTCATTAATCAATTAAAAGAATGGGATTAGGAGGCGGGCATGCATGGCGTTTGAAGGATTAGCTGAGCGACTCCAAGGGACGATTCAGAAAATCAAAGGAAAAGGAAAAGTTTCTGAAGCAGACGTAAAAGAAATGATGAGAGACGTTCGTTATGCGCTTCTTGAAGCGGACGTTAACTTAAAAGTAGTTAAAGAATTTGTTAAAAACGTATCAGACCGAGCAGTAGGCCAAGAAGTGATGAAAAGCTTAACTCCTGGTCAACAAGTCATTAAAATAGTAAAAGATGAGTTAACGGAGTTAATGGGTGGAGAGCAAAGTCATATTGCTTTTTCACAGAGACCGCCAACTGTTATTATGATGGTAGGTCTTCAAGGTGCTGGTAAAACAACAACTACTGGTAAGCTTGCGAATGTACTACGCAAAAAGTACAACAAAAAGCCTTTATTAGTAGCGGCAGATATTTATCGTCCAGCAGCTGTAAAGCAGCTTGAAACACTAGGTAAGCAGCTATCTTTACCTGTATTTGCTTTAGGAACAGATATTTCACCTGTCGAAATTGTAAAACAAGCAATGGAGCATGCAAAAGCAGAGCATCATGATGTAGTAATCATCGATACTGCAGGTAGACTTCATATTGACGAAACACTTATGCAAGAGCTTAAAGATATTCGTGCAATTAAAGAGCCAGATGAGGTGTTCTTAGTTGTAGATGCGATGACCGGGCAGGATGCAGTCAACGTGGCCAATAATTTTAATGAAACTATTGGTATTACTGGCGTTGTATTAACGAAGCTTGATGGGGATACTCGAGGTGGAGCAGCTTTATCTATCCGTTCTGTAACACAAAAGCCTATAAAATTTGTAGGTATGGGTGAAAAGATGGATGCTTTAGAACCATTCCATCCCGAGCGAATGGCTTCCCGTATTTTAGGTATGGGAGATATGATGTCTCTTATCGAGAAGGCGCAAGCAAATGTAGATGAAGAAAAAGCGAAGGAATTAGAAGAAAAATTCCGTACGCAGTCTTTTACATTCGATGATTTTTTAGAACAAATTAGCCAAGTGAAAAAAATGGGACCATTAGATGAAATCTTAAAAATGCTTCCAGGAGCAGGTAAAATTAAAGGTCTTGAAAATGCCAAGGTCGATGAAAAGCAAATGGATCGTGTAGAAGCGATTATTTACTCGATGAATACGCAAGAAAAAACAACACCTGAAATTATAAATGGCCCAAGAAAAAAACGAATTGCAAAAGGTTCTGGTACGACTATACAGGATGTTAACAGATTGTTAAAACAATTCGAAGATATGAAAAAAATGATGAAACAGATGACGAACATGCAACAAAAAGGGAAGAAAAAGATGAAAATGCCAGGTTTGGACTCCCTTTTCAAATAATTTTTCCAGAAAAAAATAGGGTGTTAAGAAAAAACACTTTACAAACAAATAAAAGCTTGATAATATACTATCTTGTGTGAAACTATTCGGAGGTGCAATAAAAATGGCAGTTAAAATTCGTTTAAAACGTATGGGAGCAAAAAAATCTCCTTTCTATCGTATTGTAGTAGCAGACTCTCGCTCACCACGTGATGGTCGTCAAATCGAAACAGTAGGTACTTACAATCCACTTACTAAACCAGCTGAAGTTAAAATTAACGAAGAATTAGCGTTAAAATGGCTTCAAGACGGTGCGAAACCATCTGATACAGTACGTAACTTGTTCTCAGAACAAGGAATTATGGAAAAATTCCATAACGCAAAACTCGGCAAATAATCGGAGGGGACAATGTGGAGCAGCTGATCGAAGCAATCGTAAAACCATTAGTTGATTATCCGGATAAAGTTCAGGTTGAAAAAGAAGAAAATGTGAACCGTATAGTTTACAAGCTTTCTGTTCATCCTGAAGATATGGGAAAAGTAATTGGCAAACAAGGGCGAGTAGCGAAAGCAATTCGTACTATTGTTTACTCAGCAGCAGGCAGTCACCAGAAGAAAAAAACATATGTCGACATTTTAGATTAATGGTCAAAAAGGAAGAACACTGTGTTCTTCCTTTTTTGTTAGGAGGTATCTTGATGGAATGGTATAACGTTGGAAAGATTGTGAACACACATGGAATATGGGGTGAAATCCGTGTGATTTCAACAACAGACTTTGCAGATGAACGCTATGAAGTAGGCAGTGAGCTAGCTATTTTTAAAGCGGATGGATCGAAACCAATCCTTGTTAAAGTAGCAAGCCATCGTAAGCATAAAAACTTTGATTTATTAACATTTGAAGGTTATTCATTGTTAAAAGATGTAGAAGTTTTTCGTGATGCAACATTAAAGGTTTCTGAAAAAAATCTTTCTGATTTAGAAGATAATGAGTTCTATTATCATGAAATCATCGGCTGTACAGTTGTATCGACGGAAGGTGAAGAAATCGGAAAAGTTACGGAAATTATTCAAACTGGAGCAAATGACGTATGGGCAGTGCAACCAGCGAAAGGGAAAACTCATTACATTCCATATATTGAGGATGTAGTAAAAAACGTGGATGTTAACAACAAAAAAATCATTATAGAAGTTTTAGATGGTTTATTATCATGATGAACATTCATATTCTCTCGCTTTTCCCTGAAATGTTTACTGGTGTCTTTGGGTCATCTATTTTGAAAAAAGCGCAGGAAAAGAATGAAGTTGCTCTAAATGTAGTAAATTTCAGAGATTTCTCTGGCAATAAACATCATAAAGTGGATGACTATCCATACGGCGGTGGTGCAGGGATGGTTTTAAAGCCAGAACCACTTTTTAACGCAATTGATTCTCTAACTACGAATAAAGAGCAAAAGCGACGAATAATCTTACTTTGCCCTCAAGGGGAGCGATTCACGCAACAAAAAGCGGAAGAACTTGCTAAAGAGGAAGAACTTATTTTTATATGTGGACACTATGAAGGCTACGATGAGCGAATTCGAGAGCATTTAGTAACTGATGAGCTTTCCATCGGAGATTTTGTACTTACCGGTGGAGAATTAGCTGCAATGACAATCGTGGATAGTGTCGTAAGATTATTACCAAATGTTTTAGGGAATGCTGAATCGCATGAAAAAGATTCTTTTTCTACTGGCCTTCTTGAACATCCGCAGTATACGAGGCCAGTTGAGTACCGTGGACACAAAGTTCCGGATGTTTTATTATCAGGCAATCACGCAGAGATTGAAAAATGGAGAAGAGAACAATCTTTGCAACGCACATTAAATAGAAGACCTGAATTATTGGATCAAGTAGACTTGAGTGATTTAGATATGAAAGTAATCAAATCATTAAAAGAACAACAATAAAAAATTACCTTGCATATAGAAAAAAGTTATGATATATTCTACTATGTACTTTTATGTAAAGTACTGATTTTGGGTGTTCCGCTGCAACAGTTTATGTGTGTATGAGCATTCTATAGAAGGAGAGAAAATGATGCAAAACATTATTTCAGAAATCACTAAAGAACAATTACGTACGGATCTTCCTACTTTCCGCCCTGGTGACACAGTTCGTGTACACGTTAAGGTTGTAGAGGGTACTCGTGAACGTATCCAAATGTATGAAGGTATTGTTATTAAACGTCGTGGTGGCGGAGTGAGCGAAACTTTCACAGTTCGTAAAATCTCTTACGGTGTAGGTGTTGAACGTACATTCCCTGTACACACACCAAAAATTGCAAACCTAGAAGTTGTACGTCGTGGTAAAGTTCGTCGTGCTAAATTGTACTACTTACGTGAACTACGTGGTAAAGCAGCTCGTATTAAAGAGCGTCGCTAATAGTAAAAAAGTAAATGTTGTAGTGAAGGTGGTTCACCTTTGCTACAACATTTTTTCTTTTCAAACCGCACACTCGAAACAGAGTCTATTAATAATTTCATACATAATTTTGTTCTTTCTTTTTGCTTGAATGAGATTTTCCTTGTACAATATAAGGAGTATATAAAGGGGGCAAGTTGATGGAACGAGTGAAGAAAGAGAAGAACGAATTGTGGGAATGGTCCAAAGCATTGCTGATTGCATTTGGTATCGCTGCGATTATTCGTTTCTTTTTATTTACACCAATTGTTGTAGACGGTGAATCAATGATGCCGACTTTAAAAAATGGTGATCGAATGGTTGTTAATAAGATTGGTTATATGGTTGGTGAACCAGATCGTTTTGATATTGTAGTATTTCATGCACCAGAGCAAAAAAATTACATCAAACGTGTAATTGGTCTACCTGGTGATCATGTCGAGTATAAAAATGATCAGCTATATATTAACGGAAAAGCAATTGAAGAACCATATTTAGATCGATACAAAAGTGAGATTACTGAAGGTTCTTTAACAGATGACTTCACATTGGAAGACATTACCCAGGAGAATGTAATTCCTGAAGGTTATATTTTCGTAATGGGGGACAATAGAAGGTACAGTAAAGATAGTAGACATATCGGTCTTGTTGCCATTGATGAGGTAATTGGAAATACGAACCTCGTTTTTTGGCCAATGAAAGAAATCGGCTTTGTTAAATAATACAAAGCGTTAGAAGAATGAACTTGTAAAAATAAAAAAGTATATACTCAGTTTGAAGACAAATCTATATTCGAAGATGTCACATTAGACTGTCTTGAGAACACTTTTCGGTCAAGGTGGCTAGGATGACCTAAGGATTACAGCATAACTTTGCCACATCATTTGGCAAAGGCTGTATGTTTTACTTCCTGGGAGCTCATAAATAGAACTTCTATTTATGACCTTACAACGAAGTGCAAGCAATTCTCGTGTCTGACGCAACGAAGAATTCGAACGTTTGTCATCAGTCTGAAGTATATACTTTCTTTTTCTTTGCAAAAGGAGGTACGTAATGGCAATACAATGGTTTCCGGGTCATATGGCCAAGGCAAGAAGAGAAGTAACCGAAAATTTAAAGCTAGTGGATATTATATTTGAATTAGTGGACGCGCGTTTACCATTATCCTCAAGAAATCCAATGATTGATGAAGTAGTTCATCAAAAAACGAGATTGCTTATTTTAAACAAAATGGATATGGCAGACGAAGTAGAGACGAAAAAATGGATAGCCTATTTTGACTCAAAAGGACTCCCTGCTGTGGCGATTAACTCTTTAGAAGGAAAAGGTCTCCAAACTGTTTTCAAGGCTGCTAAAGAGCTTCTAAAGCCGAAATGGGATCGAATGAGAGAAAGAGGTATAAAACCTCGAGCAATTCGAGCAATGATAGTTGGGATTCCAAACGTTGGGAAATCTACTCTTATTAATCGATTTGCAAAAAAGAATATTGCGAAAACAGGAAATACACCTGGGGTTACGAAAAGACAGCAATGGATAAAAGTCGAAAAGGAAATTGAATTACTAGATACTCCTGGTATTCTTTGGCCAAAGTTTGAAGACCAAGAGGTTGGCTATAAACTTGCATTAACTGGTGCTATTAAAGATGCAGTGATAAATATGGAAGATTTAGCTGTATACGGTCTTCGATTTCTACAAGAACATTATCCGAATCGAATGGAAGAAAGATATCAAATGACAGAAGTTAGTGAAGATTTAGTGGAGACTTTCGATCATATCGGAAAGTTAAGAAGATGCTACGCTAGTGGTGGAGAAATTGATTATGACCAAGTAGCTGAACTTATTGTCCGTGATGTTCGTAATCTTCATTTGGGACGACTGACTTTTGATTATGTAACAGAATAGAACATAGAATTTACCCTTTTTGCCATATGGTGAGAAGGGTTTTCTCGATTTTTTTTCATAATTGCCGATACATATATTAAGAAATGGAAAGTTGATGTGAATGATGTGTTAAGTTTAAAAGAAATAAAAGAAAAATTGGAGATTGCTGCTGCTTGGGAGCCATGGATGAGGGAACTAGAAAGTGATAGCAGAATTGGTGCTAATAAGTTATTGCAAACATGGAAGAACAAGCAAAATCATTTGGAAATTGAAAAGTTGGAACATAAAGAGAAGATTTTATTTGATGGTAGTTATTGTAAAAGTGAAAATGATTTAGTCGCTGGAGTTGATGAGGCGGGTCGGGGTCCCTTAGCGGGTCCGGTAGTAACTGCGGCAGTTATTTTAAGGAAGAATACGGAAGAATTGATAGGTTTAAATGATTCCAAGCAAATTTCAAAAAAGAAGCGAAGCGAGCTTGCAAATAAGATCAAGAATAATGCTATAAGCTATTTCATCCATTTTCAATCAGTTGAAAAAATAGACCAATTGAATATTTATGAAGCTACAAAGCAGTCGATGACCGAGTCTGTTTTATGCTTACAAAAGCAACCTTCCGTTGTTTTAGTTGATGCAATGGAGCTCCCTATAGACATCGAAACACATTCGATTATTAAAGGGGATGCAAAGAGTTTAGCCATCGCAGCTGCTTCTATTTTAGCTAAAACAGCACGAGATGAGTATATGGATCAATTACATGATGAATACCCTCAATATTTATTTAATAAGCATGCAGGGTATGGAACTAAACAACATATTGAAATGTTACATAAATATGGTCCAACGATACATCACAGAAAAACATTCGAGCCTATTAAGTCTTTACTAATAAAATGAGGTGAATAAATGACTTCTACATCTTTTTCGTCTATACAATCACAAACATCTCAATCCATTGCTTCGAGTATTCAAGCACAAATGAAAGAAGGGCAGGTAATCCACGGAACTATTAAACAATTGTTTCCAAATCAAATGGCAGAAGTGCAAATAGGTAACCAAAAGATAATTGCAAAACTTGAAACTCCGTTAAAAGCAGGAGACGCACACTTTTTCCAAGTTACTAAATCTGAGCCGGAACTTCAATTAAAAGTTGTCAGTGGACCATTGACAACAGGAAATAGCATTTCCCAACAAGCACAAAAGTTGTTGCAAGCTATGAATTTAACAAAAACTACCGAAATGCAAGCGGCTATTCAGTTTTTCTTAAAAGAACAAATACCAATTTCAAAAGAATTACTAGTGCAAGTAGAACAACTACTCAAACAATTGCCTCCCGATGTATCGATGAAATCAGCATTAGAAGCTATTCAAAAAATGATGGAACTTAAGATCCCTTTAACGAAACAACTTTTTGAATCTGTAATTAGTGGAAAAAGTACGAATGGACTACTCTCCATCATAGATAATTTTAGCCAAGCTCTGCAACTGGATTCATCTATTTCTTCTAGTACAAAAAATAATTTATTTCAAAGTTTGCAAAAGGTGGCAGAACCTTTTAGATTACCGGTAGCAGGCTCGATACTCGGTAAACTAATTGAAATGATTCAAAATCCGCAAACAAGTATGTCAACTAAGTTATCTATATTACAAGATTTAAAAGGTGTAGCAGTTTTACCATCACAGGCGACTTTAACGAATCTAAATCCTATGTTGAATCAGGTTTCTATACCAAATTCTGCAGGCGAATTTATAACGCAGCTCTTACAATCTGCTCCTAGTGAAAAAGTAGTAGTAATGGAGGGTCTACGAAATTGGGTAATTGATCAAACATTATTAACTAGTCAACAAAAGAATGATATATTGACTTTGCTAAAAAATACTGGACAACCACTAGAGGTGAATAATGCACTTGTCAAAGTTTTTGCAGAACAAAGCCAACAAGCTATTTTTTCAAAGGATTCAAATGGCCTTTCCGCGAAAGATCATCTAATATCATTGCTTGGTAAAGGTCCAACAAGCGAAGCAATATCTCAAACATTACAGCATGTAGCAACATTAAGTAAAAATAGTAATAGTATAGTCTATCAACAAGTAATAGAGTCTGAGCAAACTGTAATGAATCAACTAAATGGTAAAGCTTTTGAGCATGCGATGAAGGATGTATTAACATCACTTGGTTTTAGTTATGAAGCGAAACTTAGTAGTAATAGCGAGGAAGTTAGACAATTGGCATCACAGCTAAAGCCGCAGTTAGTAGAGTTATTACAAAATCAAACAATTTCACTCCCACTAAAGGATCAAGCCAATCAACTACTAAATAGGATGAATGGCTTACAAATATTATCAAGTGAAAATGGTCCTCAGCATCAATTATTAATGCAAGTTCCTTTAGAATTTTTAGGAAAGAAAATGGATGCTACTTTAGAGTGGAACGGCAGAATGAAAGAGAATGGTAAAATAGATTCAGATTTTGCGCGGATTATGTTTTATTTGCAGTTAGACTCCTTAGAAGAGACAGTTATAGATATGCAGGTTCAAAACAGAGTTGTTACGATTTCATTGTTCAATAATGACACACGATTGCAACCTATAGCGAATACATTCAAAGATTCTTTAAAAGACGGTCTCATATCTATTGGTTATCAATTATCAGGTGTGTTTGTGAAAACATTCGAAAATCATAAACTAGCCTCACAAATGAAGGTCAAATTACCTGGGATAGAGTCGCAAGGAGTAGATATTAGAATATGATGGATGAAAAACATACTCGAAAAGAAGCGGTCGCTTTAAGTTATAAGCCAGGTGTCATTCATGCGCCATCCGTTGTAGCAAAAGGAAAAGGGAAGATTGCAGAAAATATTTTGCTGAAGGCGAAAGAGCATAATGTTCCGATACAAGAAGATGCAAGTTTAGTAGAACTTCTTGGTCAATTAGATATAAATCAATCCATTCCAGAGGAATTATTTCAAGCAGTTGCAGAAGTATTTTCATTTGTATATAAAATAGATAAAGAAAAAGGAAAAAACACGAAATCATTCTTGTAAATTCGACAAAATTTCCGAATATTCGTTGTTTCAGTGAAATAGATTACTTATGTAGACAAGATGTGACGGTTTTATTACAATGGGATAGGTAGTAAATTACTTGACACAAGTTTGATTGGAGGATGCAAGATGAATATCCATGAATATCAAGGGAAACAACTCCTCAGACAATATGGCGTAGCAGTTTCAAACGGAATTGTTGCTTTTTCACCTGAAGAGGCAGTTAAAGCAGCAAAAGAGTTAAACTCAAGCGTTTATGTTGTTAAAGCTCAAATTCACGCGGGTGGTCGTGGTAAAGCTGGTGGGGTAAAAATCGCAAAAAGTTTAGATGAGGTACGTGAGTACGCGAAGGAACTATTAGGAAAAGTGTTAGTAACACACCAAACAGGTCCTGAAGGTAAAGAAATTAAACGTCTACTTATCGAAGAAGGTAGCGATATTAAAAAGGAATATTATGTAGGTTTAGTATTAGACCGCGCAACTTCTCGTGTTACATTAATGGGCTCTGAAGAGGGCGGTATGGACATTGAAGAAGTAGCAGCTAATTCTCCTGAGAAACTTTTCTATGAAGAAATCGATCCGGTTGTAGGTTTAACAGGCTTCCAAGCTCGTCGTATGGCTTTCAACATGAATATTCCTGCGAAACTTGTCAATAAAGCAGCGAAATTTATGCTTGGTTTATATCAAGTGTACAAAGAAAAAGATGCTTCAATCGTTGAGATTAACCCGTTAGTAGTAACTGCGGATGACAACGTATTAGCACTTGATGCTAAATTTAACTTCGATGCAAATGCTTTATATCGTCACGCTGACATTCTTGAAATGCGCGATTTTGACGAAGAAGATGCAAAAGAAATCGAAGCTTCTAAATACGACTTAAGCTATATTTCATTAGACGGAAATATCGGTTGTATGGTTAATGGAGCAGGACTAGCAATGGCTACAATGGATACTATTAGCTATTACGGCGGTTCACCCGCAAACTTCCTTGACGTTGGGGGCGGTGCTACAGCTGAGAAAGTTACTGAAGCGTTCAAAATCATTCTTTCTGACCAAAACGTTAAAGGTATTTTCGTTAATATCTTTGGTGGTATTATGAAGTGTGACGTTATCGCAGAAGGAGTTATTATTGCTGCGAAAGAAGTTGGACTTGCTGTACCATTAGTAGTTCGTCTAGAAGGAACAAACGTAGATCTAGGTAAAAAACTATTAAATGAATCTGGCTTAAACATTATCGCTGCTGACTCTATGGCAGACGGTGCTCAAAAAATCGTTAATCTTGTAGGATAAGAAAGGCAGGGACATAAAATGGGCGTATATATTAATAAAGATACGAAAGTAATCGTACAAGGAATTACGGGCTCAACTGCTCTTTTCCATACAAAACAAATGCTTGAATACGGTACTAAAATCGTTGCTGGGGTTACTCCTGGTAAAGGTGGTACTGAAGTAGAAGGCGTTCCAGTATTCAACACAGTTGAAGACGCTGTTAAAGCAACTGGCGCTAACGTTTCTGTAATTTATGTACCAGCACCATTTGCTGCTGATGCGATTATGGAAGCTGTAGATGCTGAACTAGATATGACAATTTGTATTACTGAACATATTCCAGTACTAGACATGGTTAACGTTAAACGTTACATGGAAGGAAAGAAAACTCGTTTAGTAGGACCAAACTGCCCAGGTGTTATTACAGCTGACGAATGTAAAATCGGTATTATGCCAGGATACATTCATACAAAAGGTCACGTAGGCGTTGTATCACGTTCTGGTACATTAACTTACGAAGCTGTTCACCAATTAACACAAGCTGGAATTGGTCAAACAACAGCTGTTGGTATCGGTGGAGACCCTGTAAACGGGACTAACTTTATTGATGCATTAACTGCATTCAATGAAGATGAAGAAACATATGCAGTAGTTATGATTGGTGAGATCGGTGGAACAGCAGAGGAAGAAGCTGCAGCATGGATTAAAGCTAACATGAAAAAACCAGTAGTAGGATTTATTGGTGGTCAAACTGCTCCTGAAGGTAAACGTATGGGACATGCTGGAGCAATTATCTCTGGTGGTCAAGGTACTGCTGAAGGAAAAATTCAAGCGATGAAAGATGCAGGAATGAAAGTTGCTGCAACTCCATCTGTTATCGGTGAAACTTTAATCGAAGCAATTAAAGAAGCAGGTCTTTACGACGCTTGTAAAACACATTAATATAAAAGTACGGCACATCTAATGGTGTTGCCGTACTTTTTTTTTAAGATAAGAAAGTACCCAGTATTCATGGTCTTTTGTTAAAGGATTCCGTTACAAGCGGACGCTTTCCGCGGGCGAGCGACGAGCCTCCTCCTACGCTTCGCTACGTGCGGGGTCTAGTCTGCCTCGCTTTCCCCCGCAGGAGTCGCCGCTTTTCACTCCATCCATGGAATCATGTTCTGTCTATTTATTGGTTTTACGGAGTACTTCCATCTGAATATTATTGTGATCATTGTATATATTCAGCGATGAGTCGATCTTCTGAGCAAGTTGTTCTCTTTTAGAAATAGAGTAAAAGAAGTAATCAGTCTATCTTTGTTACGCTCAGGATTCAAATGATCGTCATTCTACTTATAAACAGCTGCAATTATAATAGATCCATATAAGTTGATTAGAGCGTAGGCGGCGACTTCTGCGGGAATAGCATATGTTTTCTGCACCGAAAGCGAAGTGACAGGTGCATGAGCATAAGGCCCCGTAGGAAAGACACTGGCCGAACTTTGTTTGGCCAGTGTCTTTGCGACGAGTAACCGCAGGAGCACATGTTTTTACAGTGACGAGGAGACTGTAGCCATGCCCGCGAAAAGCGTCCGCCGTAGCGAAAATCGACGGTATTTCTACGGTTACTCTTCTTATAAGGACAGGGCGTCTTTTACCCGGTTTTTCTTATTCGATGAGAAAGTAGAACCAGCAATAACTACTCATAGTAAAAACTTTTACCACTTTACTACTAACGGAGGGAAGATATGCGTAACAATGAGCAATGGTTAAATCGTTTTTTAGCACTACATTATGTGTTTCCTGTTCCAATGAATAAGGTGTCCCCATTATTAGAATATGACCCCGAACTTTCTCATTTAGTTAAAATGGAACTAAGTTTGCTTTCTAGCATACTTAAGATTTCACAAAATCGTGCGTTACAATTGCAAAAAATGTATCAAAAATTTGTTGACACCCCATTTCTACAAATCTATGAAAAACATCACATTACCCCTATTAGCTATACCAATCCAAATTATCCATTAAGTTTAAAAACTCTCTTTGATCCGCCTTCAATGATATACACAAAAGGAAATATTAACCTATTAAATAATCCGAAAAAACTAGCTATTATCGGTTCAAGAGATGCTACTGACTATTCTAAACAAAGTATAGAAAAGATTTTACCTCCATTAATAGAGCAAAATTTTGTTATAGTAAGTGGTCTTGCAAAAGGGGCAGATACGTTTGCACATGAAATTACTATGAATCTAGGAGGAAAGACAATAGCTGTACTAGGTACGGGATTACTTCATATATACCCTAAACAAAATGTAAATCTTGCAGAAAAAATGTCGAAAAATCATTTATTAGTAACAGAATATCCCCCGTATATAACACCAAAAAAGTGGAATTTTCCAATGAGAAATAGAATAATTAATGGATTATCAAGAGGTGTTGTTATTACAGAAGCAAAACAAAAGAGTGGTACAGTTTATACAATGGAGCATGCATTGGAAAATGGAAAAGAAATATTTGCAATTCCAGGATCTATTCATTCACCATTATCAGAAGGTCCACATCTCCTTATTTTAGAAGGCGCAAAGCCTGTTTGGAATGGTTATCAAATCCTTGAAGAACTAAAAGATTATGAACAAATCACCAATTAAAAAATGAAAAGCCTTGCAATTCTAGGAAATCTGTTATACATTTTGCAACAGGTATTTGTTTTGTAGAGTAAAGCGAGTTACCTTCTATAAGGAGGCATATTTATGTCGGATTATTTAGTGATTGTAGAATCGCCAGCAAAGGCAAAAACAATTGAGCGTTATCTTGGGAAAAAGTATAAAGTTAAAGCATCCATTGGTCATGTGAGAGATTTACCAAGAAGTCAGATGGGTGTAGACGTAGAAAATAACTATGAACCAAAATATATTACAATACGTGGAAAAGGTCCCGTATTACAGGATTTGAAAAATGCTGCAAAAAAAGCGAAGAAAGTTTATCTCGCGGCCGATCCCGACAGAGAAGGGGAAGCGATTGCTTGGCATTTGGCTAATTCTTTAAACGTCGATATCGATTCCGATTGTCGTGTAGTATTTAATGAAATAACAAAAGATGCGATATTAGAATCATTTAAACATCCGAGACCTATTAATATGGATTTAGTAGATGCACAACAAGCGCGAAGAATTTTGGACCGCCTAGTTGGTTACAACATTAGTCCTATTCTTTGGAAAAAAGTAAAAAAGGGACTTTCAGCAGGCCGAGTGCAATCTGTCGCATTACGACTAATCATTGACCGAGAAAATGAAATAAATCAATTTGTCCCAGAAGAGTATTGGTCTATCGAAGGACAGTTCGAAAAAAGTAAAAAAGCATTTGATGCTCTTTACTACGGAACTGAAAAAGATAAAGTGAAACTTTCCAATGAGGATGAAGTAAAAGAAGTATTAAATGTAATGAAAGGCAAAAAGTTTGAAGTGACAAATGTAGTAAAAAAGGAACGTAAAAGAAATCCAGCGCCGTCTTTTACTACATCATCACTTCAACAAGAAGCTGCTCGTAAACTAAACTTTAGAGCAAGAAAAACAATGATGCTTGCCCAACAATTGTACGAGGGAATTGATCTTGGGAAAAAAGAAGGAACTGTTGGGTTAATAACTTATATGCGAACAGATTCTACTAGAATTTCGGACAGTGCAAAGGCAGATGCACTTACTTACATTCAAAATGAATACGGTTCGGAATATATAGCAAGTAAGAAAGCAGAAAAACAATCGAAAAAAGCACAAGATGCCCACGAAGCTGTTAGACCTACTAGTGTTTTAAGAACACCAGATCAAGTGAAAAATATTTTATCAAGAGATTTATTTCGTTTATATAAATTAATCTGGGAACGATTTGTTGCAAGTCAAATGGCTTCAGCAATATTAGATACTGTTGCGGTTGATTTGAAAAGCGGAGAAGCGATATTTCGTGCGAACGGTTCACAAGTAAAGTTTTCTGGGTTTATGAAGGTTTATGTAGAAGGAACAGACGATAAAACAGATGATAAAGATAAGCTATTACCCATTTTAGAAGTTGGAGACAAAGTAAATGCTTTATCGATCGAACCAAAGCAACATTTTACACAGCCGCCACCAAGATACTCAGAAGCTAGACTCGTAAAAACGCTTGAGGAACTTGGCATAGGAAGACCGTCCACATATGCTCCAACATTAGATACGATTCAAAAAAGAGGCTATGTTGCACTAGAAACGAAGCGATTTGTGCCAACTGAACTTGGAACAATAGTACACCAACTTGTTTTAGAATTTTTCCCTAACATACTGGATATCGAGTTTACAGCTCAAATGGAACGAGATTTAGATAGTGTGGAAGAAGGACAGGTAAAATGGGTCCAAGTAATAGATGGCTTTTACAAGGACTTTGAAAAACATGTTGAGCATGCGGATAAAGAGATGGAAAAAATAGTTATCAAAGATGAGCCGACAGGTGAGGATTGTGAAAATTGTGGCTCGCCAATGGTATATAAATTAGGCAGATTTGGAAAATTTATGGCTTGTAGTAATTTCCCGGATTGCCGAAATACGAAAGCAATCGTGAAAGAAATCGGAGTCCCGTGTTCATCTTGTGGAGAAGGGCAAATAGTGGAGCGTAAAAGTAAAACAAAACGTATTTTTTATGGCTGTGATCGCTACCCAACTTGCGATTTTGTTTCGTGGGACAAACCAATAAATAGACCATGTCCTAAATGTAATGATATGTTAGTAGAGAAGAAATTGAAAAAGGGTATTCAAATTCAATGTGTTTCATGTGACTATAAAGAAGACCCACAGAGTTAAAGGAAAGAAGGATTCAACATGACTGAACTAGTGAACGTAATTGGTGCAGGACTTGCAGGTAGCGAGGCTGCTTGGCAAATTGCAAAGAGAGGTATAAAGGTTCGACTTTATGAAATGCGTCCTGTTAAACAAACACCAGCCCATCATACGGATAAATTTGCAGAGTTAGTATGCTCTAATTCACTACGTGCAAATAATTTAACGAATGCTGTAGGCGTTATTAAAGAAGAAATGCGAATGTTAGATTCTCTAATTATTCAATCTGCTGATAATAGTAGCGTACCCGCTGGTGGTGCATTAGCTGTAGACAGACACGATTTTGCAGGGAGAGTAACGGATGCAATTCGAAATCATCCTTTGATCGAAATTGTGAATGAAGAAGTAACTGAAATTCCTAGCGGTATTACAGTTATTGCTACTGGACCATTAACTTCACCTGCTCTAGCAGAAAAGGTTAGAGAAATAACAGGTTACGATTATTTATACTTCTACGATGCGGCAGCTCCAATCGTGGAAAAAGATAGCATTGATATGGAAAAAGTGTATTTGAAATCGCGTTATGATAAAGGGGAAGCTGCGTATTTAAATTGTCCAATGACAGAAGAAGAGTTTAATCGTTTTTACGATGCACTAGTAGCAGCAGAAGTAGTACCTTTAAAAGAATTTGAAAAAGAGGTATACTTTGAAGGTTGTATGCCAGTAGAAGTAATGGCTGAGAGAGGTCGTAAAACGTTACTGTTTGGACCGATGAAGCCAGTCGGCCTAGAAGATCCAAAGACAGGAAAACGTCCATATGCAGTAGTTCAATTAAGACAAGATGATGCTGCTGGTACACTCTACAATATTGTTGGATTCCAAACGCATCTTAAATGGGGACCACAAAAAGAAGTGCTTCGTCTAATTCCAGGATTAGAAAATGTCGAAATCGTTCGTTATGGTGTTATGCATCGTAATACGTTTATTAATTCCCCATCGGTATTGCAACCGACGTATCAACTAAAGGCAAATCAGCAAATTTTCTTCGCAGGTCAAATGACTGGTGTAGAAGGATATGTTGAATCTGCAGGAAGTGGACTACTAGCCGGTATTAATGCTGCTAAGCTTGCAAAAGGGGAAGAGTTAGTAATTTTCCCTAGCGAAACAGCGCTTGGAAGTATGGCTAGATATATTACTGAAGCTAATCCTAAAAGCTTCCAACCTATGAATATTAACTTTGGTTTGTTCCCAGAGTTACAACCGAAAGTTAGAGACAAAAAAGTAAGAACAGAGCAGTTAGCTAATCGAGCATTAACAACAATTCAAAATTTTATGAAAAATACATCGATTTAATTGCTTTAAGCCTCTAAAGGTTGTATACTTTTAGAGGCTTTTACTATGGAAAAGAATCGGAGTTGTTTAGATGATTGGAATAAATGAACTACATTCATTTATTGATTATATTCAATTGGAGAAAAATTACTCTATTCTAACTGTACGTGAATATAAAAAAGATATTGAACAGTTTTTAAACTTTTTGGAAACAGAAGGTGTTGGTCATTTAAATGACGTGGAATATGTGCATGCAAGATTATTTGCGACAAAGCTCTATGAAACTAAATTAGCGAGAACTTCCATATCTCGAAAGATTTCTTCTATTCGTTCTTTTTATAAATTTTTGCATAAAGAATACAATATTAGTGAAGAAGCATTTAGATCTTTATATCATCCTAAAAAAGAAGGTAAATTACCTCATTTTTTTTACGAAGAAGAGATGGAAAAATTGTTTGAAGGGAATAGAGGAAAAGACCCGCTATCTATTCGAAATATAGCATTACTTGAATTATTATATGCAACTGGAATACGCGTAAGCGAACTTATTTCCATCGAATTGAGTCATATAGATATGAGTTATGGGATTGTCCGTGTAATGGGGAAAGGAAGAAAAGAACGATATGTACCTGTGGGAGATTATGCGCTTTCTGCCATTGAGGAATATATTGCAAATAGTAGATCTAAATTAATGAAATCTACTTCTCATCCATTTCTATTTGTGAATAGTAGAGGTGCGCATTTAACTGCGGGTGGGGTTGCACATATTCTGAATGAAATGATGAAGAAAGCATCTCTTCATTCTACCATTTATCCACATATGCTAAGACATACTTTCGCTACGCATTTATTAAATAACGGAGCAGATTTAAGAAGTGTGCAAGAATTATTAGGACATTCTCATCTAACTTCTACTCAAGTTTATACGCATGTCACAAAGGAACATTTAAGAAAAACGTATATGAATGCTCATCCAAGGGCATAAGTATGGGAGGTATAGAAATATGGCTGGAATTCATGCAACAACAATCTTTGCAGTAAGCCATAAGGGAAGCTATGCAATGGCGGGAGATGGTCAAGTTACGCTAGGTAATCAAGTAGTAATGAAGCATACTGCCAAAAAAGTAAGAAGGCTATTTAATGGTCAGGTTGTTGCTGGTTTTGCTGGTTCTGTAGCAGATGCTTTTACATTGTTTGAAATGTTTGAAGGCAAGCTATTAGAATACAACGGTAATTTACAACGAGCAGCAGTGGAATTAGCAAAACAATGGCGTGGAGATAAAATGCTGCGTCAATTAGAAGCCATGCTTTTAGTGATGGACAAAAGTAATTTATTGCTTGTTTCGGGTACTGGGGAAGTAATAGAACCAGATGATGGCATACTTGCGATTGGCTCCGGCGGCAATTATGCTCTAGCAGCAGGAAGAGCCCTGAAACAATACGCAGGTGAAAAAATGACTGCGAAAGAAATAGCAGTCGCTTCTTTAACTACTGCTGCAGATATTTGTGTATTTACGAATCATCAAATAATCGTGGAGGTTTTAGGTGAATGAAAGAAAATAACTTAACACCAAAGCAAATAACAGAGCATTTAAACAAGTATATTGTTGGGCAGGAAGCTGCAAAAAAAGCAGTCGCTGTTGCTCTTCGTAATAGATATAGAAGACAATTACTAGACGAAGATATAAAAAATGAGATAATTCCTAAAAACATTTTAATGATAGGTCCTACTGGAGTAGGGAAAACAGAAATAGCAAGAAGAATTGCAAAGCTAACTAAAGCACCTTTTGTAAAAGTGGAAGCAACTAAATTTACGGAAGTTGGGTATGTAGGTAGAGATGTTGAATCGATGGTGAGAGATTTAGTCGAAGCAGCGATTCGAATTGTGAAAGAAGAGAAAATGGAAGAAGTGAAGGATCAGGCAATCCGATTAGCAGATGATGCTATTGTAAAGCTACTAGTCCCTTCCTTAAAGAAGAAGAATGCTAACCAAAATCCATTTGAAGCATTATTTGGAGGTAAAGTAGAAGAAGAAACTTCGGATAAAGATGATACAGAAGTTCGTTTAAAACGCTCTCAAATAGCAGAAGATTTAAGAGATGGTAAGTTAGAAAATGAAATCGTCACAGTAGAAGTTACAGAACAAGCTCCATCCCTATTTGACGCTTTACAAGGCGGCGGTATGGAAAGTATGGGGATGAATATGCAAGATGCCCTTTCTAGTCTAATGCCAAAGAAAAAAAAGAAAAGAAAAATGAAAGTAAAAGATGCTCGTAAAGTATTAATGCATGAAGAAGCGAGCAAATTAATGGATAACGATGAGTTATCTCAAATTGCAATCGAAAAAACAGAACAGTCAGGTATTATTTTTATTGATGAAATGGATAAAATAGCGAGTAGAAGTGGAAGTGGTTCTTCTGCCGATGTTTCGAGAGAAGGTGTTCAGCGAGACATTTTACCAATAGTCGAGGGCTCTACCGTTAGTACGAAATATGGGGCCGTTAAAACGGATTATATCCTATTCATAGCAGCAGGAGCATTTCATATGTCTAAACCATCTGATTTAATCCCAGAGCTGCAAGGGAGATTTCCGATTCGTGTTGAGTTAGAGAAGCTCACAAAAGAAGACTTCGTACGGATTTTAAAAGAACCTCAGCATTCTTTAACGAAACAATATGAAGCATTGCTTCGAACGGAAGGTATAACTATTTCGTTTTCGGATGATTCTATAGAGAGAATCGGCGAAATAGCTTATGAAGTGAATCAAGAGACCGATAATATTGGTGCAAGACGACTTCATACAATATTGGAGAAGATTTTAGAAGAGCTTTCGTATGAAGCATCCGACATTTCTCCAGCACATATCCAAATAACACCAGCATATATCGACCAAAAACTTGACAATATTGTGAAAAATAAAGATTTATCGCAATTTATACTGTAAAATAGAATTTTATCGGTTCCCAAAACAATTGAAAACCTTTAGAATATTAAAATAAATATGAAAATTATTGGAGGATCTACTCATGAATTTATTAGACAAAACAAGAAAGATTAACTCAATGTTACAAGCATCAGCTGGAAAACCGGTTAATTTTAAAGAAATGGCAACAACACTAAGTGATGTTATCGAGTGTAATGCGTTTATCGTAAGTAGAAAAGGGAAGTTACTTGGATTTGAAGTTCATCAGAAAATCGAAAACGATCGTATTATTAAAATGATGGAAGAGCGTCAATTTCCAGAAGAATATACAAAAAACTTATTTAGTGTGAGTGAAACTTCTTCCAACCTAGATGTGTATAGTCAACATTCTGTATTCCCAGAGGATAATCGCGAATTATTTAAAGATGGTCTTACGACTATTGTACCAATCATTGGTGGTGGTGAGCGTCTAGGAACATTAGTACTAGGACGTTTTAAGCAGGAGTTTCATGATGATGATTTAATCCTTGGTGAATATGGTGCAACTGTAGTAGGGATGGAAATTTTACGCGAAAAATCAGAAGAGATTGAAGAAGAGGCAAGAAGTAAAGCGGTAGTACAAATGGCTATCAATTCTCTTTCATACAGTGAATTAGAAGCTATCGAGCATATTTTTGAAGAATTAGATGGGCACGAAGGTTTACTTGTTGCATCGAAAATTGCTGACCGAGTTGGTATTACTCGCTCTGTAATCGTAAATGCACTACGTAAATTAGAAAGTGCTGGAGTTATTGAGTCACGTTCGTTAGGGATGAAAGGAACATATATTAAAGTATTAAATGATAAATTCCTACCTGAATTAGCGCACTTAAAAATGAAATAATTGAAGAAACAGTCAAAAACCTCCTACTTACCGTAGGAGGTTTTTTTTGATGTTTATAATTTCATTAACTTCCCTTAATTATATTAACCTCCATTTATTAGAAAAAATCATCTGAATAGGTTGTAAGAATCACTTAATCTACATTTTCGACACATGATACCGAAAAATATCGAAAAAAAAGGAAAAATGTACTATTAATTATGGAAAAAGAGAATAGACACTATGTTACATTTTCATTACAATTAAATTATTATGATATTCACAGATAATTATTAAAAATATGTCGCTAAGAAACAAAAAGAGGGTGTAATTTTTGGGGATTTTTGGTGGAACAATATCGAATTTAGAACGAGGATTGGCTTTTTCTGCGACGAAGCACAAAGCGATTGCGCAAAATATAGCAAATGTCGACACGCCGAATTATAAAGCTAAAAGTGTTAGTTTTGAAGAAATCTTTTCAGAAGTAAAACGAAATGGGATCTCTGCAAACCGTACGGAAGAAAAGCATTTTAATTTTCAAATGCGTGGAAATTCTCCGGGAGTTTTTAATTATGCGAATTTCAGGTACAGTCATAATGGGAACGGGGTAGACATGGACAAAGAGCAAGCTAACCTTGCTACGAACCAAATTTACTACAATGCATTAGTTGATCGAGTAAGTGGTAAGTTAAATACATTACAAACAGTAATTAGAGGAGGTAGCTAATATGTCGATTTTTACCGGGATGAACACTACGGCATCTGCATTAACTGCTCAACGACTTCGTATGGACGTTATCTCTTCTAATATGGCCAATGTAGATACTACTCGTGCGAAACTTGTCGATGGTGAGTGGCAAGCATATAGAAGAAAAACAGTAACGCTACAGCCCTTAGAAGGTAAATTCTCCAGTTTTTTAAACTCAGCAATGGGTACACACAATAATAAGGCTACTGGTAACGGTGTAAAAGTTACACGAATCAAAGAGGATACAGAAACTCCATTTAAACTAGTTTATGATCCTACACATATAGATGCGAACGCAGAAGGATATGTGGCAATGCCAAATGTAGATCCACTAAGAGAAATGGTAGATTTAATATCTGCTACACGCTCTTATGAAGCAAATGTAACAGTGTTCAATGCAAATAAATCAATGCTATCAAAAGCTTTAGAGATAGGTAAATAGATATGAAGGAAGGTCCAACTAATAATGGCAATTGAATCTATTTCGTTATTTAATCCTGCACAAGTAAATGTCACTACTGCTCCTAAAAAAATGACATCTTTCGAAGCTCAACAAAACTTTGGAGATTTTTTGAAAAGTGCAATTGAATCCGTTAACGAAGATCAAAAAGCTTCAGATGTAATGACGGAGAAGTTAATTCGCGGTGAGGATGTAGAATTGCATGATGTAATGATTGCTTCTCAAAAAGCTAGTATTACTTTAAATGCAACATTAGAAATTAGAAATAAAGTAATTGAAGCGTATCAAGAAATAATGCGTATGCCAGTATAAACCCTCGGTTATCGCTAAATATCGAGCCAAAATATTCACCATAGCCGGAGGATACAAATGAATGAACGTATAAAAAAAATCACAAGTGATGTTTCAGCATTTTGGACAAGTAGGTCAAAAGCACAAAAAGGAACAATTATTGGTAGTGGAATTGCTGTCATTTTGATAGCTGCAATTATAACATTTTTTTCGACAAAGACTGAGTTTGTTCCTTTATACTCGGATGTTGCTCCTTCAGAGATAGGTCGAATAAAGGAAACATTAGATGCACAAGGTGTTCAAAACAAAATAGCTCCTGGAGGAACGTCTATACTAGTCCCTTCTAATCAGGTTGATTCATTGTTAGTGCAACTTGCAGCGGAAGGATACCCACAATCAGGCATGATCGATTATAGTTTTTTCTCACAAAATGCTGGGTTTGGTATGACAGATAATGAATTTAATGTTTTAAAATTAGCATCTACTCAAACAGAGATTGCTAATCTAATGAAGGGTATTAAAGGTGTAAAAGATGCAAAAGTAATGATTTCGTTACCAGAAGAAGGGGTATTTTTATCACAAAGCAATCAAAAGGCGAGTGCCTCTATTGTGTTAAATACCGAACCAGGTTATCAATTTACTGATACAGAAATACAGACATTATATAATTTAGTTTCAAAATCAGTACCTAATTTATCGACTGAAGATATTGTTATAACAAATCAATACTTCGAATACTTTGATATTCAAACAGCATCTTCTAATTCAAATGGAGCAAATGTTACCGATCAAATGTCGATAAAAAAGAATATCGAACGTGACTTACAAAGACAAGTACAAACGATGTTAAGTACTTTAATGGGGCAAGATAAAGTAGTAGTTTCTGTAACAACAGATATTGATTTTCAACAAGAAAAACGAGAAGAAAATTTAGTAGAGCCAGTAGATGTAGAAAATATGGCAGGCATCCAAATAAGTGCTCAACGTATTTCCGAAACATTTACAGGTAATAACCCAATTGCTGGTGGAACTCCACAAGGAGAAGATGCTACGGATAATTTTACAAATTATGTAGAAGGATCGACAGCAAATGGTGATTATGAAAGAATCGAAGATACGATTAATAATGAAGTAAATCGAATTCGAAAAGAAATCGTAGAAAGTCCATATAAAATAAGAGATATTGGAATTCAGGTAATGGTAGAACCTCCAACACCTGATGATATTACTTCTATGCCAGCTGGGGTTCAAGGAGATATCGAACAAATACTTTCAACGATTATTCGAACTTCCATCGACAAAGATGCAGTTGGTGAACTTACCGAACAACAGTTGCAAGAAAAAATTGTTGTATCTGTCCAACCGTTCAACGGTAAAGCTCAAACAATTGTTGCGCAAAATTCTACAATACCATGGTGGATATATGTAGTCGTAGGTATTCTACTTGCTGCAATAATTCTATTAGTAATCTTTATGATTAGATCTAGAAGAAACCAAGAGGAAGAACTTGTGATTCTAGAGGAGCAAAAAGAAGAACTAAAAGTGGATGATATTAATAATGAAAAAGAGACAGAAGCTAGCTTAAGACGCAAACAACTAGAAAAAATGGCGAAAGATAAGCCAGAAGATTTCGCTAAATTGTTACGTACTTGGATAGCAGAGGATTAATGGAGGGACGGCTAAATTGAAGAAAGATAAAGATCTAAGTGGCAAACAAAAAGCCGCGCTCTTATTGATTTCTCTTGGACCAGAAGTGTCAGCTTCCATTTATAAACATTTAAATGAAGAAGAAATCGAGCGTTTAACATTAGAAATTTCAGGTGTTAAAAAGGTTGAACCTGAAATAAAAGAAGATATTATTGAAGAATTTCATAATATAGCACTTGCACAAGATTATATTTCCCAAGGTGGTATTGGGTACGCTAAAACAGTTTTGGAGAAAGCGCTTGGAACAGAACATGCTCAAGCGATTATTAATCGCTTGACTTCTTCCTTGCAAGTTAGACCATTTGATTTTGCAAGACGAGCTGAACCATCGCAGTTACTTAACTTTATTCAGCATGAGCATCCACAAACAATTGCACTTATTTTGTCTTACTTAGAAGCTCAACAAGCTGGTATTATACTTTCTTCTTTACCGCAAGAAGTGCAAGCGGATATTGCGAAGCGGATTGCAACAATGGATTCTACATCGCCGGAAGTCATTAGTGAAATTGAATCTGTACTTGAGCGGAAATTGTCTTCTACAGTTACGCAAGACTACACAGAAACTGGCGGAGTCGATGCAGTGGTAGAAGTATTGAATGGCGTAGACCGAACAACAGAAAAAACAATCTTAGATGCGTTAGAAATACAAGATCCAGAACTTGCAGAAGAGATTAAGAAAAGAATGTTTGTATTCGAGGATATTGTTACGTTGGATAATCGTTCGATTCAACGGGTTATTCGTGATTGTGAAAACGAAGATTTAATTCTTTCTATGAAAGTATCTAGTGAAGAAGTAAAGGATATTATTTTCCGTAATATGTCTTCGCGTATGGCGGAAACATTTAAAGAAGAAATGGAAATTATGGGGCCAGTACGATTGCGAGATGTAGAAGAGGCACAGTCTCATATTGTCGCTGTCATTAGAAGACTGGAAGATGCTGGTGAAATCATTATCGCACGTGGTGGAGGAGATGACATTATTGTCTAGAATTTTCCGAAGCGTTCAAATGAAAGAAAACAGTGAACAGATTCGACCGATTCAAATTATAAATCTTAATGAGCCAAAAGACTTGCAAATAGATCAAAATCTTTCTCTAGATGTAATTCTGAAAGAAAGAGACAAAATGGTTCGTGAGGCAAACGAAGAAATTGACTTTCAAAAAGAAGAGCTTGCGAAGGAAATAGAACAAAGCAAGCAATTTATATCCGATCAACTAAACGCTTGGGAAGAACAAAAATCAGTATTTCAACAAGCTGCTTATGACGAAGGTTTTGCACTAGGACAAGAAGAAGGAAGAAACAAGGCGAAGGCAGATATGCAGCAAGATTTAGCGCTAGCTAATGAAACAATTCAAACTGCTCACGAGAATGCCGCGAACTATGTAAAACATCAAGAACAGGTTATTTTAGAACTTGCTATTCGTACAGCAGAGCGAATTATTGGAGCGAAGCTTGAGGAAAACGAGGAACTCTTTTTATCCATTGTAAAAAGAGGAATCAAAGAGGCAAGAGAGATGAAAGAAATCAAGTTGTATGTTTCACCAACTTATTTTGCTTTAGTATCAAGTAATCGTGACGAACTTGCTTCTATTTTTCCAGTTGATGTTCCATTTATGATATTTGTGGATGAAGATATGAACTCAAGAGACTGTTATATAGAAACAAACCACGGAAGAATTGTTGTTAGTATAGATGAACAACTACAAGAATTACGACTAAAACTAGTTGATATGCTAGATAGCATGGAGTGAAAGTGATGAAAGCAGTAGATTTAATTCAACATATCCCGAACTTGTCTACATTTAAAAAATATGGGCGTGTGAATCGCGTAGTTGGATTAATGATAGAATCACAAGGTCCAGAAAGCTCGATAGGTGACGTTTGTAAAATTCATATTAATTCTTCGAAAAATGGATATTCAGTCATTCTTGCTGAAGTAGTTGGGTTCAAAGAAGAAATTGTAGTATTAATGCCATATACAAATATACGTGAAATTTCTACAGGTTGTTTAGTGGAAGGGACTAATCGTCCATTAGAAGTAAAAGTTGGTCCTGAGTTAATCGGAAAAGTTTTAGATTCCATGGGAAATCCAATTGATGGAACAGTATTACCTAAAGGGTTGAGGACAGTTGGTACAGAACAAGATCCCCCTAACCCACTAACAAGGCCACCAATTCATGAGCGAATGGAAGTAGGAGTTAAAGCAATAGATGGGATGCTAACAGTTGGTAAAGGACAAAGGGTAGGTATTTTTGCTGGATCTGGTGTAGGGAAAAGTACATTACTTGGAATGATTGCTAGAAATACAAATGCAGACTTAAATGTCATAGCACTCATTGGTGAACGTGGAAGAGAAGTGCGGGAATTTATTGAGCGGGACTTAGGTAAAGAAGGCTTAGCAAAATCTATCGTAGTTGCAGCAACCTCTGATCAACCTGCATTAATGCGTATAAAAGGTGCTTTTACAGCAACAGCTATTGCAGAGTATTTCCGAGATAAAGGTTTGAATGTCATGCTAATGATGGACTCGGTTACCCGTGTTGCAATGGCTCAAAGGGAAATTGGGCTAGCTGTAGGGGAGCCCCCTGCAACAAGAGGATATACTCCATCTGTATTTTCCATTTTACCGAAATTACTTGAACGTACAGGTACAAATGAGCACGGTTCTATTACAGCGTTTTACACCGTTTTAGTAGATGGTGACGACATGAATGAACCGATAGCTGATACCGTTCGTGGAATATTAGATGGCCACATAGTACTGGATCGGTCCCTTGCTAATAAAGGACAGTATCCTGCCATAAATGTACTAAAAAGTATTAGTCGGTTAATGAATCACATTTCGGAAGAAAAACATATAAAAGCTGCAGAGCGTTTACGAGATTTATATTTCACATATAACAAATCCGAGGACTTGATCAATATTGGAGCATATAAGCGTGGTACATCAAAAGAAATTGACGAAGCGATTCTATATGAGCCTTTGATTACTTCCTTTTTAAAACAAGGTTATATGGACAAAGTGTCACTTGTGGAAAGTGTGAATGAATTAGTGACTTTATCTGATGGTGGTGTATAAGCATGGTCGTTTTTCATTATAAATTTGATAATGTTTTAACTGTTCGGGAACAAGAAAAGTCAGAGACAGAAATAGCTTATAAAGAGTCTGTCATGACCTTTGAAAGAATTGCTACTGAGCTATACGATCTTTTAAAGAAAAAAGAAGACACAACAGACTTTCATAATAGCATGCTTACTCAAGGTTTATCTGTAGATAGTATTCATCACTATACGAGTTATATAGATGGATTACAGAAAAGAATAGATGTTGTCCAAAAGGATGTAATTCAAGCGCGTTCTAAAATGAACTGGTTTGAAGAAAAACTTCTAGAGAGAACATTAGAAGTTCGTAAGTTTGAAAAAATGAAAGAAAAAGACTTTGATCATTTCCAGCAAGAACAACAAAGACTTGAGACAATTCAATTGGATGAAATATCTTCCTTAAAGTTTCAAAACAAAGAGATTAGGTGAGTAGAAGCATGGCTACACGGAACAAACCGATTAAAAGCATTAATATAGTTAAAGATGAGTCAAAAGGAATAGGAAAAATGAAAATGTTTTTATATTTGTTTATTATTCCTTTACTTTTTGCTATAGCTCTCCTATTGATTGGTGCACAAATATACAATGTAAATGTTTTTGAAAAAGCGAAAGAACTTACTGGTAGCGGCAAACCACCAGTAGTAACAGAAGAAATAAAAACAGAACGTTTAGAAAAACAAGTTGTTTCGCTACAAGCTGAAATACAAGAAAAAGAAGCGAAAATTGATAAATTACAAATAGAAATAGATAACTCTGCAAAAACAAATGAAGCATTATTAGTTGAGCAACAACGACTGCTAGACGAAATAGAAGCGCTTCAAAGAGAGCAATCAAGTACTCAGCAAGAATATACTGAAATTGTTTCTACTTTCGAAAAAATGTCTGCTAAAACGGCAGCACCTGTGCTGACTAAAATGAGCGATGCGGAAGCATTACGAATTTTAACAAGTTTAAAACCTGATACCGTAGCAAAGATTTTTGAAAAAATGTCTCCTGAGGCTGCTGCTAAATATACAGAGCTAATGTCGAAACAATAGGATTCTTTTAAACGAGTATTTTTCGAATTTCAAACTTGGAAGGAGGTGAAATATTGAATATCGCAGCAGTTGTAAATATGGGGAATAATATTGCGGTCCAATCAAAAGGGCAGCAACAATCAAATCCAGCAAGCAATCAATTGTTTGGAAATGTTTTCGGCCAAGTATTATCCAATCAACAAGTACAGCAATCACTTACGAAAATTCCAAATAGTTCAGAACAAAATCTTATAGAAGAGTTAATTTCTATTTTAAATTCTGAATCAATGGAAGAAGTAGAAACTTTACTGGGTGTAAATGAATTGACAGTCAATCCAAAAGAACTGAAAGAGTTATTGAATGAGCTTTTAGCGGAAGAAACTAATTCTCAGGAAGAACTGACAGAATCGAATGTTTGGGATATTTTAGCAGGTACCAACGGACAAGCTAACCAACTTGTTGAAGCAGTCATTAGTTCTCTAAATGGCCAAGGACCTACCACTCCTGTAGATTCAAAACGAGCATTACAATTACTGAAAGTTGTGCAACTCATAGGCAATAAATCAGATTTGACATTAAAACAAGAATCTACCCTATTCGATTTGAAACAATTATTAGACGATGTGAAAGAATCGGTTGCGAAAGCGGGATCAATGACGACTCAAAATCCTGTAATCATTCAAGGTATGAAACCAGTTGTTCAACAAGTAATCATTAAGCAAATGACTAATCATACTGATACGGTTGTAGAGACAAAAGAAGTAACAACAAATACACAAGGTCCAACTTCTACTATTATACAAACAAAAGTAGAAACAGTATCTGTAACTTTGCCAACTGAAAAACCTGCTCAATCAGAAGAATTCGTGAAGGAACTTCAAAAAGCGATGAATCGTGTGCAGTTTGGTCAAGCAGGCGGAGCAAATCGTCTAGTCATTAAGCTTTACCCAGAACAGCTTGGAACAATTCGAATTGAATTAGTTCAAAAAGATGGAATGCTTACTACTAAAATGCTTGCTTCAACAGCGCTTGGAAAAGAATTATTAGATTCCAACTCGAATCAATTAAAACAAGGCTTAGCAAATCAAAATATTCAAGTAGAAAAACTTGAAATTACACAAGCTTTACAAGATCCTACAAGACAGCAACGGAATCAATCATTCCAAGAATCATTTAGACAGCAACAACAAGAACAGCAGGAAACGAATACTGAAGAGCATGAGGATATTGCTACTTTCGAAGACTTTTTAAAAGAAATGGAGGTTTAAATAGTGGCAGGAATGAATCCTATTAGTAAAGATATGTATCTGTCTAACAAGCAGCAAGCAGGCCGAAAAACTGGGAATAGTACACTTGGAAAAGATGATTTTTTGAAAATTTTAATGGCTCAGCTACAAAATCAGGACCCAACAAACCCAATGAAAGACAATGAGTTTATCGCACAAATGGCTCAATTCTCCTCTTTAGAGCAGATGACAAACTTAACACAAGCATTTGAAAAGTATGCTGCAGCGCAGGATCAGACTCAAATGATTCAATATAGTAACTTCGTTGGAAAAGGTGTGAAATGGCACGAACTGACAGATAAGGTTGATGAAAAGGGTAAACCAGTAATTATTGAAGGAACAGGTAAGATTGTTGGTGTTAAGTTTGTAAAGGGTGGCGTAGAATTCACTCTTGAAGATGGAAAAGTCATTAATCCAGGTAATATTTCTGAAATTTTGTCTAGCAATTCCAATTCGAATAACCTTGTAGAAGCTAGTATGATGATTGGAAAAACTGTTACTTACAATGACGGTACAGCAGACATAACTGGACAAGTTGAGTCAGTATCTACAAAAGATGGGAAGATTGTCTTTAATTTAGCAGGTGGAGCAACAATTACTTCTGACCAAATTATATCTATTAGTAAATAGAACGGAGAAGAGCGATGGGCAAAATTAATATAAATCGCGTCCCGCTGCAACCTAGTATCCGTCAACCGATCACAACGAAACAAGTAACTTCACCTAAACAATCGTTTTTACAGCATTTGCATGAAGCAACTGTTAAAACGGAATTAAAGGTAAGTAAACATGCTAATCAGCGTTTAGCTGAAAGAAATATTCACATATCAGATGCAGAATGGCAACTTGTGAGTGAAAAAGTAGCAGAAGCACGCTCAAAAGGTGTGAATGACTCATTAGTATTGATGGATCAAGCAGCATTAATCGTCAGTGCAAAAAATGCAACAGTGATTACTGCAATGGATCGCACGGAAGCGAAAAATCAATTATTTACAAATATTGATGGCACAATTGTGCTGAACTAATAATAGCAGGACCTGCAAAGGATGCTATGTGCAGCTGAATGATAGACGCTAGCACTTAATTTGAAGGGAGAACACATAATGATTCGCTCAATGTACTCAGGAATTTCAGGTTTAAAAAACTTCCAAGTAAAACTAGACGTAATTGGTAACAATATTGCCAATGTAAACACATATGGATTTAAAAAAGGTCGTACCATTTTTAAAGACTTAATCTCACAAACGACATCTGGAGCATCTGGGGCTACTGCAAATCGTGGAGGAGTTAATCCAAAACAGGTCGGACTTGGTTCTCAAATCGCTGCAATTGACACAATTCATGCAGGTGGGTCCACTCAAACTACTAATAATACGTTAGACCTTGCAATTTCAGGAGACGGATTTTTCCAGGTAGCTGACTCTACCAATGCTAATCGTGACGGATTTGTTAATCCATTATATACACGTGCTGGTAACTTCTATATGGATAATCAAGGTTACTTAGTAAATGGAGATGGATTGTTTTTAGTTGGTGGCGTTACTAAGGTAGATCCTACAATTCTGGGACAAGCACAAGCAGACCTTGCTACTGCAGAAACTGATTACACTACTGCAGCAGAAGCGGCTGCTTTAGCAGCAAAAACATTTGCTGATGCATTAGGATTATTAGAAGTCGATCTTGCGACAGCAAAAGCAGCCCTTGCAGCAGACCCTACTAATACGGGGTTACAAACTGCAGTTGCCGATGCTGAAAAAGCAATAAAAGACTACAAGGATCCTACTTTAAGTACAGATGCAGCAGATGTTGATACTACGGCTAAAGCTGCAGACGCAGCGTCTAAAGTTTTAAAAAATGCGGAAGCAGCTGTCGCTAATTTAATTAATCCAGAACCTAAAAATGTGATGAAAAATCCGCTAGCAAATGGTAATTTAGATACTGGTGGCGGTTATTTACCGGACGTACCTCTTACTGTAGGTGGAGAGTATAGACCAATCAAAATACCTACCGATGCGCAAAGTATGAACATTGGACAAGATGGTACAGTTACGTTTGTTGATAAGGAAGGAACATTACGTTGGGCTGGCCAACTTGTTCTTGCGAAGTTTCCAAATCCAGGTGGGTTAAATAAAGTTGGCGCTAACTATTTCAAAGATACCTCGAATTCAGGGGCACCAATTATCCAAACTGCTACTTCTTCGGGTATTGGTACGGTTAACTCAGGTTTCCTAGAAATGTCGAACGTTGACTTATCTGAAGAATTCACTGATATGATTGTTGCACAACGTGGATTCCAAGCAAATACACGTATTATTACAACATCTGACCAGATTTTAGAAGAGCTTGTAAACTTAAAACGTTAACTTATTAAATTTATTTGTAAGGGAGGGTTGGGCCGTTCCTTTATGGCCCGGCCCTTATCATGATTAACTTAACACGTTTAAACGGCAGTGAGTTTACGTTAAATGCTCTATACATAGAAAAAGTAGAGTCCTTTCCAGATACGACGATAACACTAACAACTGGAAGTAAATACGTTACGTTAGATACTAGGGAAGAAGTAGCTTATAAAATTGCTCAATTTTATAAAGAAATACATATATTATCGAACCCCCATATAAGAGGTGAAGAACATGCAGAATAGAAATAAGCTCCTAACCATCATGCTAATTATATTAGTTTGTATAACTTTAATAGGTGTTGTTGCATTACTCATTGTGTCTCAATTAAAAGAAAAAGATGAAAATGCAGAACCTACAATAGACGAAATTGTGGAATCTTCGATAGATATACCTGAAATTACGACAAATCTAACCGGCAATAAATTCATTCGAATTTCGTTGAAAGTGCAAACGGATAGTCCTGAAGCGGCAGAAGAATTAACAAAACGAGATTTCCAAATAAAAAATATAGTTATTGCAGAGCTTTCCGAGATGACTCCACAGGATTTAGAAGGAAAACAAGGAAAATCAACGTTCCAAGCATCAATTAAAACTAAAATAAATGAGTTAATGGATGATGGAGAAGTTCAACAAGTTTATATAACTTCTTATATCATTCAGTAAAGAAACTTTTTTGAATGGAGGTGGGCAGATTGGCAGGAGATATATTATCTCAATCAGAAATAGATGCGTTGTTAAGCGCGCTTTCGACGGGGGAAATGACCGCAGATGAAATGAAAAGCGATCAAGAATCACGAAAAGTAAGAGTATATGACTTTAAACGTGCGCTTCGTTTCTCTAAAGATCAAATCCGAAGTTTAACTCGTATACACGAAAATTTTGCCCGATTATTAACAACATTTTTTTCTGCCCAGTTAAGAACTTATGTACAAATTTCTGTAGTGTCCGTAGATCAAATTCCATTTGAAGAATTTATTCGATCGGTACCTCATATGACACTAATAAATGTTTTTGAAGTTCCGCCACTCGAAGGTAATATTTTAATGGAGATTAACCCGAATATTGCTTATTCCATGTTAGATTTTCTTATGGGTGGAAAGGGAGATACACATACAAAAGTTGATAATTTAACCGAAATTGAAACGAAAATTATGACTAACTTGTTTGAACGTTCATTTGATAATCTTCGTGAAGCGTGGGCTAATATTGCGGACATAGATCCTATCCTTTCGGAACTTGAAGTTAACCCGCAATTTTTACAAATGATTTCACCAAATGAAACAGTTGTTGTTATTTCGTTCAATACAGTTATTGGAGAAACAAGTGGGATGATTAATATTTGTATACCACATGTCGTTTTAGAGCCTATTGTCCCGAACTTATCTGTTAGATACTGGATGCAAACTAACAAAAAAGAAGTTTCTCCTGAACAGCTAAAAGTATTGGAGAGACGTGTAAAAGCAGCTGAGATTCCAATCGTTGCAGAGTTAGGAAATACAGAAATATCGATGGAAGACTTACTGTATTTGCAATTAGGTGATGTCATTCAATTGAATGCTAAAATTGATGATTCATTACTGATAAAAGTTGGAGATATTCCAAAATTTAAAGCACAACCTGGTAAACTAAAAAAACGAATGGCTGTACAAGTCATCGAAACTTTGAAAGGAGGAGAGGATGATGATGAGTGATGATATGCTCTCCCAAGAAGAAATTGAAGCCCTCCTTAGAGGAACGACAATTGAAGAAGAAAGAAAAAATGATGTAAGCGAGATAAATGTAGAAGATTATTTAGATACTTTTGCACAAGATACGCTTGGGGAGATAGGTAATATCTCTTTCGGGAGTTCTGCAACAGCATTATCTGCTCTTTTAGGGCAGAAAGTTGAGATTACAACTCCTAATATCAATATGATTAATCGATCCAAGTTAAAAGAGGAGTTCCCTCATCCTTATGTGGCGGTCCAAGTGCAATATACTGCTGGACTAATTGGGATGAACCTGCTTGTTATAAAGCAATCTGATGCAGCGATTATCGCGGATTTAATGCTTGGAGGAGATGGTACTAACCCAAATCCTGAACTAAGTGAGATTCAGTTAAGTGCCGTGCAAGAAGCAATGAACCAAATGATGGGTTCTGCAGCAACTTCTATGTCGACAGTATTTAATAAAAAAGTGGATATATCCCCTCCTTCAATCGATTTGATGAATCTTCAAGTTGATGAAGGTGTAGATGCTCTTCCAAATGAAGATTTACTTATTAAAGTGTCTTTCCGATTAAAAATAGGAGAACTAATTGATTCTAATATTATGCAATTATTGCCGCTTGATTTTGGATTAAAACTAGTAAAATCTTTAATGGGGGCAGATGAAGATCAGCAAGAAGTAGCTGCAACGCTTGTAGAAGAAAGAGTAGAAACTAGACCGGTTGCAACGCAAAAGGTTCAGGAAAAAGCTGCGCCACAAGTGCAAATGCAGTTTACTCAACCCCGTGCACAAACACCACAAGTGGAAGTGCAGCAAGCTCAATTTGCTAGTTTTGATGCACCTAGCTTAACACAAAATGAATCAAGAAATTTGAATTTACTACTTGATATACCACTTCAAGTAACAGTAGAATTAGGTCGTACAAAACGAACTGTGAAAGATATTCTGGAACTTACGAATGGATCCATCATTGAACTTGATAAACTAGCAGGCGAACCGGTAGATATTCTAGTAAACAATAGACATATTGCTAAAGGTGAAGTTGTTGTCATTGATGAGAATTTTGGAGTTCGAATTACAGATATTTTAAGCCAAGCAGAGCGTATTCATAATTTAAGATAACACTGGAGGAGACATAATATGTCGAAAAGAATTTTAATAGTTGATGATGCAGCATTTATGCGCATGATGATCAAAGATATTTTATCCAAAAATGGTTTTGAAGTAGTTGGAGAAGCTGGAGATGGTGTTCAAGCAGTTGAAAAATATGCAGAATTAAAACCAGATTTAGTAACAATGGATATTACAATGCCTGAAATGGATGGAATTGCTGCTTTAAAAGAAATTAAAGCAAAAGATCCAAATGCTGTTATTATTATGTGTTCTGCTATGGGACAACAAGCGATGGTTATTGATGCAATCCAAGCTGGTGCAAAAGACTTTATCGTAAAACCATTCCAAGCAGATAGAGTAATTGAAGCTATTTCAAAAGCTATCGGGTAATGAAATGAAGAGGAAGACTACCCTCATATATAGTATCATTTGTATTCTATTAATATTTTCGTTTCAGGTGGAGGTTCATGCAGCAACTGATCCAACTGAAACGGTTGAAGAGAATCTTAAAAAGCTACAAAATAAGACAGATAAAGACTCTACTCCAGTAATAGAAGATGAACCAACGACAGAAACAGATATTCCTTCTGAAGGAGTTTCTGTTTCAGTCTGGGATTATGTGAAAATAATTTTTGCATTATTATTTGTTATTTTATTGCTGTATGGGTTGTTACGTTTTGTTAATAGTAAAAATAGAAGCTTTCAACAAAATCAGCTTATTCAAAACCTTGGTGGAGTCGGACTTGGTCAAGGGAAATCTGTACAGCTGCTTCAAGCAGGAAACTCATTGTTTTTAGTAGGTATTGGGGAGGATATTTATTTGTTAAAAGAAATATCGGATCCTGATGAGATAGACAAGCTCACGAAAATTTATGAGGATAAGCAAGATATCGGAAAGTCGATACCATATATAGCTGAACTTTTTAGTCATTTAAAAGGTAAGAATCTTTCTAAAGGAAAGAATAACGAAAAAAACAATTCTTCATTTAACGAAACGTTCCAAAAAAGATTACAAGAAATCAAAAAAGACCGTAGCGATGTATTGAACGATTGGAAGACAAAGGAGCGAGAAAAAAATGAATGATTTCGTCCAGTTTTTTTCGGACAGTGATCCGTCAAATGTCTCCACTTCCATCAAATTGATGCTATTGCTTACGGTTTTATCTTTGGCACCTAGTATTCTCATATTAATGACTTCTTTTGCTAGAATCGTCATAATACTATCATTTGTTAGAACGGCACTCGCTACTCAGCAAATGCCCCCGAACCAAGTAATTGTAGGACTAGCATTATTTTTAACTTTTTTCATCATGGCACCAACATTCCAGCAAGTGAATGAAGAAGCACTAACACCTCTTTTTAATGAAGAGATAACATTGGAAGAGGCGTATGAGAATGCAAGCGGTCCATTTAAAGAATTTATGAGTAAACATACTAGGCAAAAAGATTTGGAACTGTTTTTAAGGTACGCAGAAGCAGAACAACCAGAAACAATAGACGATATTCCATTAACTGTTATGGTTCCTGCATTTGCGTTAAGTGAAATTAAAACGGCATTTCAAATTGGTTTTATGATTTTTATACCTTTTTTAGTTATTGATATGATTGTGGCCAGTGTTTTAATGTCTATGGGTATGATGATGTTGCCGCCGGTAATGATATCTTTACCGTTTAAAATATTATTATTTGTTTTAGTAGATGGTTGGTATTTAGTCATGAAATCCATCTTACAAAGTTTTTAGGAGCTGATCGTAATGAGTAATGAAATGGTAATTTCGATTGCAGAGCGAGCGATTTGGGTCATTCTTCTTACATCAGGTCCCCTACTTTTAATCGCATTAATAACTGGTCTTGCCGTAAGTATTTTCCAAGCAACGACGCAAATTCAAGAGCAAACGTTAGCATTTGTCCCGAAAATTGTCGCTGTATTAGTTGCCATCGTCTTTTTTGGACCGTGGATGTTATCGCAAGTGACATCCTATGCTTCGGATATCTTTGAAAATTTAATAAGATACATTGGTTGATTCTATGGAAGAAATATTACCAAAGTTAACTGTATTATTGCTTGTTATTGCACGTGTTTCTGCCTTTTTCGTAACATTACCACTCTTTTCACATCGTACTATCCCTGCTACACATCGTATTGCCTTTGCTGTAGTTATTTCTTGGATGATGTACTATACAATCGATGTGGAACCATTTGAAGTAAATGGAGATTACATATTATTAATAATGAAAGAAGTAATCGTTGGATTATTCATCGGATTACTTGCTTATATCATCATGTCTGCGATTCAAATCGCCGGTGGATTTATCGACTTTCAAATGGGCTTTGCCATTGCGAATGTAATAGATCCACAAACCGGAGCACAAAGTCCGCTTATAGGACAATTTTTGAATACGTTAGCACTCCTACTATTATTAGCGTTGAATGGGCATCACCTATTATTAGATGGAATTTTTTATAGTTATCAGTTTGTACCAATGGAGCTATCCTGGCCTCCTTTTGGAGAGGAACATTATGTTGAATTTATTGTGAAAACTTTTGCTGGTGTATTTGCGGTAGCATTTCAAATGTCTATACCGGTTGTAGCAACTCTTTTCTTAGTAGATATTGCATTAGGTATTACAGCAAGAACAGTACCCCAATTAAATATCTTCGTCGTAGGTTTTCCTATTAAAATTGGCGTTAGCTTTTTAGTGCTTCTTGTGATGATGGGGGTCTTAATGGCGCTTGTTCAAAAATTATTTAATATTATGGTCATAAGTATGCGTGATTTAATGATAATTTTAGGTGGTGGCTAATATGTTCATGCTCCGATTGGATTTACAATTTTTTGCCGGGGAAAAAACGGAAAAAGCGACACCTAAAAAGCGACAAGACTCTCGTAAAAAAGGACAAGTACTAAAAAGTCCTGATGTAACAAGTGCGATTGTATTATTATCCGTTTTCTTGTTTCTATTTTTCAGTGCAGGATTTTTAAGAACAGAAATATTTTCTTTTTTCAGTGTTACCTTTACAAAATATATGTTAATAGAAACTCTTTCTATTGAAACAACTGTACAAATATATAAAGATTTACTGATGGAAATGGCCGTTATTTTACTACCAATAATGGGGGTTGCAGTTGTTGCTGCTATTGCAGCTAATTTCTTTCAATTCGGGTTATTGTTTACAACGGAGCCATTAAAGTTTGATTTGAAAAAAATTGATCCAATTAAAGGATTAAAAAGAATATTTTCGCTTAAAGCGATTATTGAACTTTTGAAGTCTATACTAAAAATATCTTTTATCGGTTCCGTTACAACTCTTGTTTTATGGATGAATTTAGAACAAGTACTTTCATTATCATTTAAAACGCCTTGGGATACTCTTTCTACAGTTGGTTGGTTAACAGGAATGATGGGAATAGCTGCTTCTATTGTTTTATTATTTATCTCTGTCTTAGACTATTTTTATCAACGGTTTGACTACGAAAAAAATCTAAAGATGTCGAAACAAGACATTAAAGATGAACATAAAAATTCCGATGGCGATCCGATTATTAAATCTCGTATTAGGCAGAGACAAAGGGAAATGGCTATGCGTCGAATGATGCAAGAGGTTCCTACTGCAGATGTAGTTATCACAAATCCGACTCACTTTGCAATTGCTCTTAAATACGATGATGAGTCCATGGATGCTCCAACAGTTGTTGCTAAAGGTGCTGATTTTGTTGCACAAAAGATAAAGCTTATCGCAAAAGAAAATGATGTAGTAATGGTAGAGAACCGTCCACTTGCTCGTGCTATGTTCGATCAAGTAGAAGTTGGTCAACGAATTCCGGATGAATTTTTCAAAGCCGTAGCTGAAGTACTTGCTTATGTATATCGTATTAAACAAAAAATTTAAAGGTAAAGATTGAGGTGGAAGTATATGCAAGTCCGCGATATAACTGTATTAGCATCTGTAATATCAATTGTGGCGATGCTAGTAATACCTCTTCCTCACTGGTTATTGAGCTTCCTAATAATTATTAACATAACCATCGCATTGCTCATATTAATGACTGCAATGAACATGCAAGAGGCTCTTCAATTTTCTGTATTCCCTCCTTTACTTTTGCTAGTTACTTTGTTCCGACTTGGACTAAATGTATCGACAACGAGAGCGATATTGTCGGAAGGGGATGCTGGAAAAGTTGTTGAAACCTTTGGTACTTTTGTAACTGGAGGCAACATTCTAGTAGGTTTAGTTGTATTCTCAATATTAGTGATTATTCAATTCATTGTTATTACTAAAGGTGCGGAGCGAGTATCTGAAGTAGCTGCTCGATTCACATTAGATGCAATGCCTGGTAAACAAATGAGTATTGATGCGGATTTAAACGCTGGAATGATTTCAGAGAAGGAAGCAAGAGAAAGACGAGAGAAGGTTAGTAGAGAAGCAGACTTTTACGGAGCAATGGATGGAGCAACAAAATTCGTAAAAGGTGATGCTATCGCAGGTATTATTATTGTTCTCATAAACTTAACAGTTGGAATTATTATTGGTGTAGTACAGTTAGGACTTCCATTCGGAGAAGCCGCAGTATTGTTCTCTACCTTGACGGTTGGGGATGGATTAGTTTCTCAAATTCCTGCATTATTAATTTCAACTGCAACTGGTATTGTTGTTACGAGAGCAGCTTCTGAAGGAAATCTAGGTAGTGATATTACGAGTCAGTTATTTTCACAACCTAAATTACTTTATGTTGCAGCAGGTACGATTGCTTTACTTGGTATAGTTACTCCAATTGGAGTATTTATTACTTTTCCAATTGCGATTGCATTAGCAGCTGGAGCATATGTCATGAATAAGTCTAGTAAAGAAGATCCAAGTGAAATCGAAGAATATGAAGAAGAAGCTACTACAGACAATATGAAAAGTCCTGAAAATGTTATTAATCTATTAAACGTAGATCCAATCGAGTTTGAATTTGGATATGGGCTAATTCCTTTAGTAGACGCTGCTCAAGGTGGAGATTTGCTCGACCGTGTAGTTATGATTCGTCGACAGCTAGCATTAGAACTTGGAGTAGTTATTCCTGTTGTACGTATTCGCGATAACATCCAATTACAGCCAAATGAATATCGGATAAAAATAAAAGGAAATGAAATGGCACGTGGTGAACTGTTGTTAGATCATTATTTAGCTATGAGTCCTGGAGATGATGATTCGATTGAAGGAATTGACACAATCGAGCCTTCCTTTGGATTGCCGGCTAAATGGATTTCGGAATCAGTAAAGGAAGAAGCTGAAATACTCGGCTATACTGTTGTCGATCCTCCGAGTGTTGTTTCTACACATATGACAGAGATTATTCGAAATAACGCGAATGAATTACTAGGTCGTCAAGAAACAAAACAACTTATCGATCACATTAGAGAAACGTACCCGATACTTGTGGACGAATTAACTCCTACACCATTAACAGTAGGAGAGATACAAAAAGTGTTAGGGAATTTATTGCGTGAGCATGTGTCGATTCGAAATTTGCCAATTATCTTTGAAACACTTGCAGATTATTCAAAAATGACTTCTGATGTCGATATATTAACTGAATATACACGACAGTCATTGGCAAAACAAATTACATCACAATATGCTGGAAATAGTCATATATTAAAAGTTCTTACTGTTTCAGGTAGAGTGGAGAAATTAATAGCAGATAGCATTCAGCAAACTGAACATGGAAATTATTTATCCGTAGATCCAAATGATTCACAAACAATATTGGAATCTATGGCAAGAGAAGTAGAACGAGCATCATTATTGGAACAATCACCAATTATTTTATGCTCACCAGCAGTTAGAATGTATTTACGTCAAATGACAGAACGATATTTTCCTCAAATACCGATTCTATCTTACAACGAATTAGAATCTTCCATTGAAGTACAAAGTGTTGGGGTGGTGAACATAGAATGAAAATGAAAAAATATTCTGCAAGCACAATGCCTGAAGCGATGAAACAAATAAGAAAAGAGCTAGGCGAGGAAGCAGTAATTTTAAATTCTAAGGTTGTTTATTCAAAAGGGTTTTTAGGTTTGTTTAAAAAGAAGTCTATTGAAGTGTTAGCAGGTATGGATACATTTGAAAGTCATTCGAACATAATAGATACTCCAACTATACAAATAGATTATCCAGAAAAAATGTCTGACGACATTAAGAGAGAATTAGAAGACTTAAAGCAAATGGTTAAATCAATTCAACGCCCACGGATGAATGATAATTATCCAGAACAATTTGGAGCAATTATTGATTATCTGAAGGAACAAGAGTTAGCAGAGGAGCTTATCACAACAGTAAGTGATGAGCTTTTTGTGCATATGAAACAAAAAAATGAAGAAGTTGAGTTGGAAGATCAAATTCATCTTACTGAAAAATGCTTAGCTGCACATCTTAATGAGTTACCATTTGGCGGAATCTCATATCAGAAGAAATATATTAATGTGCTAGGTCCTACCGGTGTTGGAAAAACAACGACTATTGCAAAAATGGCTGCAAGAGCAGTATTAGAGAAAAAGAAAAAAGTAGGTTTCATAACGACCGATACATACCGAATTGCAGCTATTGAACAATTAAAAACATATGCTGGATTACTTCAAGCACCCATTGAAATAGTTTACAGTGAAAAAGATTTACAGGAAGCGATGAAAAAGTTTGAATTGCTTGATATTGTATTTATCGATACTGCTGGTCGAAATTATAAAGAAATAAAATTTGTAGAAGACTTACAGAAGTTGATTGACTTTAAGGAGAATACGGAAACTTTTCTCGTTCTCTCATCAACGTCCAAACAAAAAGATATGGAAGTAATTATTGAACAATTTATTGACTTCCCAATTGAAAAATTCATTTTTACAAAGCTAGATGAAACAAATTCTATTGGCTCAATTATTAATTTAATGGTTAAATATAAGAAGGGACTTGCTTACTATACGGATGGTCAAGAAGTACCGGAAGATATTGTGGAATCTAATCTAAATGAATTACTCAGTTTATTTTTAAAGGGGATTCGTTATGAGAGATCAAGCTGAAGAATTAAGAATGCAAATGCTTCGTAGTCAAAATAAGTTAGGGCGTTCCATCGCAGTTGTAAGTGGAAAAGGCGGAGTTGGAAAAAGTAATTTTTCGATGAACTTTACAACAACTTTAAGTTCTATTGGTAAAAAAGTCGTTTTAATTGATATGGATATTGGTATGGGAAATATTCATATTTTACTTGGGAAAACAGTCCCTACTAATTTGAAAGACTATTTAGTAGGGGAAGCATCAATTGAAGAAGTAATGTTTGAAGGTCCAAATGGTCTTCAATACATTTCTGGAGGATCTGGATTATCCGGTGTATTGGAATGGACGGATGCCATGTTTAATCGACTAGTAGAAGCTTTTGAGTTTTTACAAAAAAACTTCGATTATATTGTGTTTGATATGGGAGCTGGTGCTACAAATCAAACGTTGGATTTGCTAGTTTCAGTAGATGATATTATTGTCATCACAACCGCAGAACCGACTTCAATAACAGATGCTTATTCGATGATGAAATTTATTTATTACAAGGACCAAGATAAAAACTTCTTTCTTTTATGTAATAGAGCCTTCGATGAGGAAGAAGCAACGGATACGACTTCTAGGTTAAAATTGGCAATGTCTAAGTTTTTATCGAAAGAAATTGTCATCCTAGGGTCGTTACCTGAAGATGCAGTCGTTCGAAAAGCAGTAAAAGAGCAGGTCCCATTCTCAATTCTATATCCTCATGCGGAAATAACCAAAAAATTGAAACAGATCGTTAGTAGATTCACCGAATTTGAGCTCGACGTAGATGACGTTCCTAAACAAAGTAAATTCATATCTCGATTGAAAAAAATTTTTTCGAGGAGGTTGTGAACCGATGGAGCTGTTGCAAAAAAAGAAACTTCTGATTGTCGATGATTCTGCCTTTATGCGGAAGCTAATAACAGACTTCTTCAGCGAAAGTAAGCTTATTGAAGTTATTGGGATTGCAAGAAATGGGAAAGATGCCATTCAAAAAATAAAATCTCTTCATCCAGATGTAGTAACAATGGATGTAGAAATGCCAGAAATGAATGGTTTAGATGCACTAAAACAAATTATGTCTGAAACTCCTGTTCCAGTAGTTATGTTATCAAGTACTACACAACGAGGTACAGAGAGTACGCTTCTTGCGATGGAATCTGGGGCAGTTGACTTTATTGCAAAACCGAGTGGAACGATCTCATTAGATTTACATAAAATTAAAGAAGAGTTAGTAGAAAAAGTTGAAAATGCAGCAAATGTTTCCATTACAAAAATGAAAAAAACTTTTAGCAAGAGTGAAACAAAATTAGCAAGTAGTTTTGTGGATAATAACGTGATAGAAACTATTCAAACTTCGATTACGAAAGTGCAAAGTTGGAATAAAACCAAGAAAAATATGGTATTAATTGGCACTTCTACAGGTGGACCAAGAGCACTTCAAGAAGTAATTACAAACCTTCCAAAGGACATAAAAGCCCCTGTGCTTATTGTTCAACATATGCCGGCAGGATTTACAAAATCTCTAGCAGATCGACTAAATCAATTGTCAGAGATAGAAGTAAAGGAAGCGCAAAATGGTGATATTTTACACGATGGACATGCATATATAGCTCCTGGAGGATATCATTTACGAATAAAAAGAACTGGAAATGTTTATACAATTGTTTTAGATAATATAGAGCCACCTAGAGCTGGGCATCGTCCATCAGTAGATGTTCTATTTGAAGATAATAGTAATTTTAATGATTTTGATAAAATAGCTGTCATTATGACAGGGATGGGTTCTGATGGAGCCAAAGGATTGCAAAAATTAAAGGAAAACGGAAATGTAGTTGCAATTGCAGAATCAGCAAACACATGCATCGTTTACGGTATGCCAAAAGCAGCCGTGGAAACCAACTTGGTAAATGAAGTAACTGATCTAGAAAATATAGCAAAAGTAATTAAACAATACTTGCCTTAAAGGGGTGCTAATTAATGGATACGAACCAATATTTAGAAATGTTTATAGAAGAAAGTAAAGAACATTTACAAGCTTGTAATGAACATTTATTAGAACTAGAAAAAAATCCATCAGACATTGCTATTGTAAATGAAGTTTTTCGATCTGCTCATACATTAAAAGGTATGTCGGCGACAATGGGTTATGAAGATATCGCCAACTTAACTCATAAAATGGAAAATGTTTTAGATATCATTCGAAATAATGGATTGCAGGTAACTCCTGAATTACTAGATGTTGTATTTATAGCAGTTGATCAATTAGAGGAAATGGTATTAGATATTGCCGCGGGTGGAGACGGAAAGTTGAACGTAGCAGATACTGTTCAAAAGCTTCATTTGATTGAAACAGGTGAAGAAGTTCCTGTAGCAGCTACAATTGTTGAAGCGAAAGTGGAAGCAGAAACGTCTCAGGATAATTGGTTATCCTATGATGATTATGAGTTAACAGTAATTCAGCAATCATTTGAGCAAAATTATCAGACTTATGAAATTTCAGTAGAATTGAGAGAAGATTGTCTTTTAAAAGCGGCTCGAGTTTATATGGTTTTTGAATTATTAGAAAAAATGGGAGACGTCATTAAATCTTCCCCGCCAGTTGAAAAGTTGGAAGATGAAGAATTCGACAACTTATTCTATATCGCACTTGTTACCAATGAACCTAAGGACGATGTACAAAAGAAACTTATGAAAGTTTCAGAAGTAACAGAAGTTAAAGTAATTCCAGTTACTATTGAACAATTAAAAAATCGTCAAAATAATGCATTAGACTTAGTGGAAGAAAAACTACAAAAAGAAGTGCATAATGAGGCAAAAGCAAATATAACTAAATCACAACCGACTGAAGCTGAAAAGTCAACTCCGTCTAAAGGTCAAACAGCAGGGAACAAAACAATTCGTGTAAATATTGAACGTTTAGATATTTTGATGAATTTATTTGAAGAGCTTGTAATTGATAGAGGACGACTTCAATCTATCTCGGAGGATTTGAGTAATAGTGAATTAGATGAAACAGTCGAACGAATGTCACGTATCACTGGAGATTTACAAAACATTATTTTAAATATGCGTATGGTTCCTGTAGAAACAGTATTTAATCGTTTCCCACGGATGGTACGACAATTAGCAAGAGATCTCAATAAGAAAATTAATCTAGAAGTTATTGGGGCAGAAACAGAACTTGATCGTACAGTCATTGATGAAATTGGAGATCCACTAGTTCATCTAATTCGAAACTCTTTAGATCATGGAGTAGAAAGCCCAGAAATCCGAAAAGCAAACGGTAAACCAGAAGAGGGAACAGTTGTTCTTCGAGCATACCATAGTGGAAATCATGTCTTTATTGAAATTGAGGACGATGGAGCAGGGATAAATCGCCAAAAAGTACTGAAAAAAGCTATCTCAAAAGGAATTGTATCCGAAGAAATGGCTACTACTTTAACCGATAAACAAGTAGCTGAGCTAATACTATCTTCAGGTTTTTCGACTGCGGATGTAATTTCAGATGTTTCAGGTCGTGGTGTAGGTTTAGATGTTGTGAAAACAACGATTGAGTCTCTAGGTGGAACAATTGACATTACTTCAACAGAAGGAAAAGGATCGTTATTTTCCATTCAGCTACCATTAACATTATCCATTATTTCTGTCATGTTAGTGGAACTTGGAGAAGAAATTTATGCAATTCCATTATCGTCCATAATAGAAACTGCTATCATTCGATCTTCTGATATATTAAATGCACATAATCAGAAAGTAATTGACTTCCGTGGAAAAGTTGTTCCATTAGTATTTTTAGAAGATGTGTTTGATGTACCAAAAGAAAGTAATGAAGATGAATTCCATTCAGTAGTTCTTGTACGTAAAGGAGATAAGCTTGCTGGATTAGTTGTAGACTCATTTATTGGCCAACAAGAAATTGTATTGAAATCACTTGGAACATACTTGACTAGTGTATTTGCTATTTCAGGAGCAACTATTTTAGGGAATGGTAAAGTCGCACTAATTGTTGACTGTAATGCATTGATAATTTAAGAGTAATTCTCTTTGGAAGGATGCGTAATCTATATGACAGAAACTGTGGATGTTAAAAATTTAAAAGTTGTTGTTTTTCAATTAGCGGATAAAGAATATGTAATTCCTGTAAGTCAAGTGCAAGGCATTGAAAAATTAATTCATATTACACGTGTACCTAAAACACCTTCATATGTAAAAGGTGTCATTAATTTAAGAGGTGTCGTAACCCCTATTATCGATTTAAAAAACCGCTTTGGTCTTGGGGAGAGTGTATTAAACGAATCTTCCAGAATTATAATTATTACATTAGAAGATATGCACGTAGGCGTAATAGTAGATTCTGCTAACGATGTATTAGATATTCCAATGGATGCAATTGAGCCTCAGCCAGAAGTAGTTGGAGGATTAGAGCAAGATTTTATTGCAGGTGTAGCAAAACTAGACAGTCGTTTGTTAATACTTCTCCATTTAAATCTTGTATTAAACCCAATAAAGTCAGGTGTTTAAGCTATGTATGAGAAAAATATCACTTCTATGCATTTAGATGTATTAAAAGAGATAGGAAATATAGGTGCTGCGCACGCAGCTACATCATTATCCACACTATTGAATAAGAAAATAGATATGAAAGTTCCAAAAGTCGAAATGGTAACTTTTGATGAAATGATGGATCTCGCAGGTGGGCCAGAAAATGTTGTGGCTGGAATCTATCTTCGTATTGAAGGAGATGTTACTGGTAGTATGTTTTTTGTGTTGCCAGTTGAACAAGCTAATCGTTTTATTAGAAGGTTAGTTCAAGATGAGCATTTTGATTTTCAAACTGGAGAAATTTCTGATATTGGTGCATCTGCAATGCAAGAACTCGGTAATATTCTTTCAGGTTCTTATTTATCGGCTCTTTCTGATTTCACACAGCTGAAAATCTATCCTACCGTTCCTGCGCTAAGTGTAGATATGGTAGGAGCAATTATTAGTTTTGGTTTAGTAGAAGTTTCTCATGTAAGCGATTATGTAATTGTAATCGATACAGCAATTAATGAGGAAGATGTACCGAACGAAGAAAGTGTAAGAGGACACTTTTTCTTATTACCTGATCCTGAATCATTTGAAGCTATTTTTAATGCATTAGGAGTAAACTAGTATGATTGGACAAGGACAAGTAGTCAAAGTCGGTATTGCGGATATGAACATTGTAAAATCACCGAATACAATTAGAACTTCTGGTCTTGGATCATGTGTTGGTGTTGTTCTTTATGATGAAAAATCACAAACAGCAGGATTAATCCATGTAATGTTACCAGATTCTAGTTTGGGTAGAGCGGAAAATATCAATATAGCGAAATTTGCAGATACAGGTATTTCGGCAATGGTAGAACAACTTAAATTAGAAGGTGTACAACCGTATAAATTGCGTGCGAAAATCGCTGGAGGAGCACAAATGTTTCAATTTACCTCAAGTAAAGACACGATGCGAATTGGACCCAGAAACGTTGAAGCAGTAAAAGAACAGTTGAAAAAATTTACAATTCCGATTATATCCGAAGAAACAGGTGGTAACAGTGGAAGAACGATAGAATTTAATCCTTCCACAAGTGTGTTAAATATCCGAACTGTTAACCAAGGGGTGAGAGAAATATAATGGTAGGAACAATTCTATCAAACTTTTGGGCTGCACTCTTTGCTTTTAGTATTTACTTTTTTTCCACTTATCCTTTTATTAATGCTGTAAATATTTTATTCAATGCAAGTGTAATTGCTATTATTGTATTTTTTGTCACTTTTATAATACGTGCTATTATTGCTTTTGTAATGGAAACACCCGTTGTATCAAGAGAAATAATTGGTTCATCTAATGTAGTAGGACATTCCCAGACTCCTTCATCAGAAGAAATGGCGAAAGTTATTAAATCTATGCTGAATGAAGACGAATAATATTTATACGTAGGCTCCTTGAAAACGCCTAGTAGTCAATACGTGTCAAGTAACGATGAATGTTGCGTTTCTTTGGCAGTAAGAGGGGGTCGAATATTGTTTCGACTCCCCATTTTTTATAAAATAAGAAACTATAAACTTTTTTACTCAGTATGGATCCAGCTCCAGCGCCTAGCCCCTCGAGGTCAAATAACCTTCCCCATTGAAGTCAAAGAACGACTTCTTTGGGGAAGAACATTTGCTCCTGCGCAAGCTCGTCGCAGCAAAAGAGCGTGCTTGTCGGGGCAGACAAAGGCGCTTGCGCATTTCATATATTAATTTGTTATAATAAACATATACATACGATATATTCGGAGAGGGGGACAATTGTGGGAAAACATAATTCGACAGAAGAGCAACTTCTTTGGGAAAAATGGATAGAAAGCAAAGATCCTCAAGCTGGAGATTTACTAATACGTAAATATACACCACTTGTTACCTACCATGTTCAACGTATTGGTGCAAGTATCCCTAAAAATATATCTAGAGACGAACTTAAAAGCCTAGGAATGATGGGTTTATTTGATGCTCTCAATAAATTTGATTATTCGAGAGATTTGAAATTTGATACATATGCTTCATTTAGAGTTAGAGGAGCGATAATTGACGGATTAAGGAAAGAAGATTGGCTTCCAAGATCTTCTCGTGAGAAAGCGAAAAAACTAGAATTGAAAATTGAAGAACTTGAACAAAGATTGATGAGACATGCTACTGCAGAAGAAATTGCAGACTTTGTAGAAATGCCAGTAGACGATGTATATCAAACTGTTCAAGAGCATTTTTTTTCTAATGTTTTGTCCATTGATGAGCAACTACAGGATAATGAGGAAATGGAAAGTAAATCATTCGTTATTAGGGATGATACACAGAAAACACCAGAGCAACAAATGGTTAAACGAGAATTGCTTCATGATCTTGCCAATCAAATCCACTTATTAAACGAAAACGAACAGCTAGTTTTGAGTCTTTTTTATACAGAAGAGCTAACCCTTACAGTGATTGGTGAAATGCTTGGGCTATCTACTTCAAGAATTTCGCAAATCCATTCAAAAGCTTTATTCAAATTAAGAAAACTATTAGTAAATGAAATGATAAATGCCTAAAAAGCGAAAGCGCCTTAGTAAGCTCTTGAGGGGCTAAGCGCAAAAGCGAATGAACATAGTTATCAACCTTATGTGAAGAATCGTTAGTTATATTAAGGATATCGTGCAAAACAATATCTTAAACGAGAGAATACATATTCTTAAAATAGTAAAGGGGCAGATGAAATGAGCCTAAAAGGTGTCGAACTTCAAATTGCAATTCCTAAAACATTTGATGCGGGAAAAGTAGCAGACCAACTTCAACAGCAAAATTCTGTGAACCAAGCAAACGCTCAAGCTGCCTCCGAAAGACAATTAGAAAAAAATAGAGAAACAGTTACCAAATCGAACAATACAGCAGAAGCTCATTTGACAGATGGTGAAAGAGATAAAGAAGAGCAAGAACGAAAAAAACGTGAAAAAAAAGAACAAGAACAGAAACAGGCCAAGCATCCCTTCAAAGGAAATTTTGTAGATTATAGTGGATAGGAGTAATTATGACATCTATCGTATTAGTAATTTTGTTTTTACTACAATTAATTAGTTTTTATGTAATAGCTTTGTTATATTCGAAGTTGAGTAAATTAAATGACATAGAAAAAAAACAAGACCAAGTTTTAGCAGAAATGGAAGATTCTTTTGTAGCTTATATAGCAGAAATAAAGGATGAAAATAATCGACTTTTACAAGAATTGAGAAATACTGAAAAATCGATTGCAGCATCTACTGTTGAAATTGTTCCTAAAGCAACGAATGAGAAAGAGCCATTTACTTTTGAACAACCTAAATCGTATGTGTCTAAAGTTCTTGCCGCTAACAGCTATCTAAAATCGGTAGCATCGAAAGAGAAAAAAAATCCTGTTACAATTCAAGAAAAAGTACTCTTTTATGAAGAAGAAGGAAAAAGTATTGATGAAATAGCAAAACTTTTGCAAATAGGTAAAACAGAAGTGGAGCTTTTCCTGAAATTTAAAAACTAATAGTTGAAAGTGTTAAATATGTATGGTATATTACAATACGGTATGAATACACACGCAGTTCGGATGGAATTAGCAGGTGCTCTATTTATAGAGTTGCTAATGAAAAATGATGAATGCGGAAGACTAAACCAAACTAGGAGGAAATAATCATGTCAGTAATCTCTATGAAACAATTACTTGAGGCTGGTGTACACTTTGGTCACCAAACTCGCCGTTGGAACCCAAAAATGAAAAAATTCATTTTTGTTGAACGTAACGGAATCTACATCATCGATCTACAAAAAACGGTGAAAAAATTAGAAGAAGCTTATGACTTCATGCGTCAAGTAGGTCAAGACGGTGGTAAAGTTCTATTTGTTGGAACTAAAAAACAAGCTCAAGAAGCTATTAAAGAAGAAGCTGAACGTTCTGGTAACTACTACATCAACCAACGTTGGTTAGGTGGTACTTTAACTAACTTCGGTACTATTCAAAAACGTGTAGCTCGTCTAAAAGCGATTGAAAAAATGGAAGAAGACGGTACTTTCTCTGTACTTCCTAAAAAAGAAGTTGTTCAACTTAAAAAAGAACATGAGCGTCTTGTTAAATTCTTAGGCGGTATCCGTGATATGAAAGCTATTCCGGATGTAATGTTCGTAGTTGACCCACGTAAAGAGCGTATTGCTGTAGCAGAAGCTCGTAAATTGAACATTCCATTAGTAGGAATCGTTGATACAAACTGTGATCCAGATGAAATCGACTATGTTATTCCTGCAAATGACGATGCAATTCGCGCAGTAAAATTATTAACTGCTAAAATGGCGGATGCATTACTTGAAGCAAGACAAGGTGAAGACGAAGTAGCTCCAGCTGAAGTTGCTGCTGAGTAAACACATGTAAGTAACAGGTGATAAGCGGCCAAACCACTTATCACCTTTTTTTGAGACATTGAATTTATTTGTACTAGGAGGAATATAAAATGGCAGTTACAGCACAAATGGTAAAAGAATTGCGTGAAAAAACTGGCGCAGGTATGATGGATTGTAAAAAAGCATTAGTTCAAACAGACGGTAATTTAGAAGCAGCAATCGACTTTTTACGTGAAAAAGGTCTTTCTTCTGCAGCTAAAAAAGCAGATCGTATTGCAGCAGAAGGTACTACTTTTATTCAAGTAGAAGGAAACAAAGCTGTATTATTAGAAATGAATGCTGAAACAGACTTCGTTGCAAAAAACGAAGCATTCCAACAATTAGTACTACAAGTAGCTTCACATTTATTAGCAACTGAGCCATCTTCAGTAGAAGAAGCTTTAGCTTCTACAATCGAAGAAGGGGTTACAGTAGAAAATGCTATTTCTAACGCTGTAGCAAAAATCGGAGAAAAAATTACTCTTCGCCGTTTTGTTATCGAAACAAAAACAGATGCTGATGCATTTGGTCCTTACCTTCACATGGGTGGACGTATTGGTGTTCTAACAGTACTTGAAGGTTCTGATAACGAACAAGCTGCGAAAGATGTTGCAATGCACATTGCTGCATTAAACCCAGCTTACATTTCACGTGATGAAGTATCTGCTGAAGAAGTTGAGCGTGAGCGTAAAGTATTAACAGAACAAGCGTTAAATGAAGGTAAACCTGAAAATATCGTTGCGAAAATGGTAGAAGGTCGTCTTGGAAAATACTTCGAAGATGTTTGCCTATTAGACCAAACTTTCGTTAAAAATCCAGATCAAAAAGTTCGCGTATTCGTTGAATCAACTGGTGGCAACTTAAAATCATTTACACGTTATGCTGTTGGTGAAGGTATTGAAAAACGCGAAGATAACTTTGCAGAAGAAGTAATGAGCCAAGTTAAAGGTAACTAATTAGAAATGCGGAAGACGCCGTTTAGCTGCGACAAGCAAATGACGGTTTCCGAGGAGGCAGTTCCTCAGCCACCGCAGGAAATTGGCATTTGACCTCGAGCGGCTGGCGTCTGCAGCTGGACAGTTACTAAATAGAAAAGTATTTCTGTAAAATTAATAAAGTGAAGAATCTTTCGAAAAGTATTTTTCACTAAATAGACAAAACTACTAGGGAGCACGTAATTTGTGTTCCCTATTTTTCAAGAAAAGAGATGGAGGATACCTATGAGCACACCACAATACAAAAGAATCGTTTTAAAATTAAGTGGCGAGGCGTTAGCTGGAGAAAAAGGTTTCGGACTATCACCCGATATTATTAAATCTGTAGCAGAGCAAGTAAAAGAAGTAGTTGAACTAGGTGTAGAAGTTGCAGTAGTAGTAGGTGGAGGAAATATTTGGCGAGGTAAAGTAGGAAGCGAAATGGGTATGGATCGTGCGACAGCAGATTATATGGGTATGCTTGCTACTGTTATGAATTCACTTGCATTACAAGATTCACTTGAGAAATCAGGTATTGAGACACGTGTTCAAACTTCTATTGAAATGCGTCAGGTTGCAGAGCCATACATACGTAGAAGAGCAATTCGTCATTTAGAAAAGAAACGAGTAGTTATTTTTGCTGCTGGAACAGGAAATCCTTACTTCTCAACAGATACAACTGCAGCACTTAGAGCGGCAGAAATCGAAGCAGATGTTATTTTAATGGCTAAAAACAATGTGGATGGTGTTTATTCTGCTGATCCAAAAACCGATACAACAGCAATAAAATATGATGAACTTTCATTTATTGAAGTGATTCAACAAGGTTTACAAGTGATGGATTCAACAGCTTCTACATTATGTATGGACAATGATATCGCACTTATTGTATTCTCAATAATGGAAAAAGGAAATATTAAAAGGGCTGTTCTAGGTGAAACGATAGGTACAGTCGTTAGGAGGAATTCATAATGCCGAAACAAGTAATTGAGCAAACGAAGGATAAAATGGCAAAAACGATACAAGTTTATAGTCGAGAGCTTGCTTCCATTCGAGCTGGTCGTGCAAATGCATCATTGCTTGACAAAATTTCAGTAGATTATTATGGTGCACCAACTCCACTTAATCAAATGGCTGGTATTTCAACTCCAGAAGCACGATTAATAACAATCCAACCATATGACAAATCAATTCTTGGTGATATCGAAAAAGCTATTATGAAGTCAGATTTAGGTATCACACCTACAAATGATGGTTCAATTATTCGTATCGCAATACCTGCTCTAACAGAAGAGCGTCGTAAAGATTTAGTAAAGCAAGTGAAAAAAGAAGCGGAAGAAGCAAAAGTTAATATTCGAAATGTTCGCCGTGATGGTAATGATGATCTGAAAAAACTTGAAAAGTCTGGAGATATTACAGAAGACGATTTAAGAAATTATACAGAAGAAATTCAAAAACTTACTGACTCTAACATTGATAAAATCGATGCAATTACGAAAGAAAAAGAAAAAGAAATTATGGAAGTTTAAGTTTTGAACTTTCTGTAGGGAAAAGGCGTCCTTTTAGTGGGACGTCTTTTTAAATTAATGAGGAGAGTATAAACAATTTCCTCAAGCATCCTTTGAGAAGGGAAAGCTTAACTTTTTTACTCAGAAAATTGCTCAGCTCCAGATGCCATCTACTCTTAAGGTTATACATCGAGGTGGAATCATGAGCAACATGGCGGATTCTGCAGCTTTTCCAAATTTCAATGCAGTAATATAAGAAGAAATTTGATATGATAGGATATATATGTTCCGAATTGGTTTAAAGTGGAGGATTCAGTATGCTAAAAAAACTTATTCGTAAAAATGAACAAACGATAAGTAACGATTTAATGAAGAGAAAAGAAATAGCTCAACAAGAACAATTACCAGACCATATTGCAATTATTATGGATGGAAACGGAAGATGGGCGAAAAAAAGATCCCTACCACGTGTTGCTGGTCACTATGAAGGTATGAAAACTGTAAAGAAAATAACACGGTTTGCCAATGAAATTGGGATAAAGACGCTAACACTCTACGCTTTTTCTACAGAAAATTGGAAAAGGCCTAAGTTAGAAGTGGATTTTTTAATGCGTCTTCCTGAGGAGTTTTTAGGAACATATTTACCCGAGTTGATTGAACAAAATGTTCGTGTAAAAATGATGGGAAATATTGAAACCTTACCTGAACATACTAAAAGAGCAGTTATGAAAGCAATGGAAAGAACAGCGAGCAATGATGGACTAATATTAAACTTTGCTTTGAATTATGGTAGTAGAGATGAAATTGTGCAAGCTGTCCAAAAAATAGTGAATGAAGTGCAAGAAGGAAAAATTTCTACAGATACTGTTTCAGAAGAACTGATTGACAATTATTTAATGACGAAAGATTTATCCGAACCTGACTTGCTTATTCGTACAAGCGGAGAAGTTCGTCTAAGTAATTTTATGCTTTGGCAGCTTGCTTATACAGAGTTTTGGTTCACAGATACGCTATGGCCTGATTTTGATGAAGCTTGTTTGATGGATGCGATTGAAAGCTATCAAAAAAGAAACAGAAGATATGGTGGCCTTAAGGGGGAAGAAGTTAATTGAAACAACGTATTATAACGGGGGCAATTGCTTTTGCATTGTTTGTACCGATTGTATTGTTAGGGGGACCCGTTTTTAACATCGTAATTTATTTGATGGCAACTATTGGGTTATTTGAGCTTTTAAGAATGAAGGGTATTAAATTAATTTCGATTGCTGGACTTATATCAATACTACTTTTATTCCTATTGTTAATCCCTTCATCTATTACAACTGATTTATTACAAGTAACTGGACATACGAAACTAGAGTGGCTATTTGTAGCAATTTTTCTAATGCTTATTTATACAGTATTAGTGAAAAATCGATTTACATTTGATGATGCTGCTTTTGCAATTATGGCCTCATTATATGTAGGGATTGGTTTTTATTATTTTATAGAAACTAGAGAAATTGGATTAACATATGTAGTATTCGCCTTACTAGTAGTATGGACAACCGATTCAGGTGCTTATTTTACTGGTAGAAAAATAGGGAAAAGAAAGCTATGGCCGGATATCTCACCAAATAAAACGATAGAAGGCTTTATTGGAGGAATTGTTTGGGCAATTATTGCTGCCTTCATCCTTCAATGGATTACTCCATTTAGCTCTTCTTATCTCATTTTAGTGGGAATAACGATAGCTGCTTCTATTTTTGGACAGTTAGGTGACTTGGTAGAATCGGCCATAAAAAGACATTATAATGTAAAAGATTCAGGTAAATTGTTGCCTGGACACGGTGGAATTTTAGATCGTTTTGACAGTTTACTTTTTGTCATTCCGTTATTGCACTTTTTACATTTTGTATAAGGAGAAGACATTAAATCATGACAAAAAGAATAAGTTTATTAGGAGCAACAGGTTCTATTGGAATACAAACATTGGATATAATTAAAGAACATCCGAATCAGTTTCAATTAGTTTCTTTTTCTGCTGGTAAAAATATCGAAGAGACTCGAAAAATTTTGAAACAGTTTCCAGTGGAAGTAGTTTCTGTTTCTCTTGAAGAAGACGCTCGTCAATTACAAACGGAATTTCCGAAAGTACAAGTTTTTTTCGGGGATGAAGGATTAGTTCAAGTGGCTGCAAATACAAATGCAGATGTTCTTGTAAATGCGGTTCTTGGGAGTGTTGGTTTAAACCCAACACTAGAAGCGATAAAAAAAGGAATAACAATAGCTCTTGCAAATAAAGAGACGCTTGTTACTGCAGGTCATCTTGTTATGAAAGCAGCAAAAGAAAATAATGTTCCAATATTACCAGTAGATAGTGAGCATTCTGCACTTTTCCAAGCAATGAATGGAGAAAGGAAATCTGAAATCTCTAAGATAATCATTACTGCTTCAGGCGGAAGCTTTCGTGATCGCTCAAGAGAAGAGTTACGAAATGTGACGGTAAAGGATGCTTTAAATCATCCAAACTGGTCAATGGGTGCGAAAATAACGATTGATAGTGCTACGATGATGAATAAGGGATTAGAAGTAATTGAGGCACATGTGTTATTTGATACTTCTTATGATGATATTGAAGTTTTACTACATAGAGAGAGCATTATTCACTCCATGGTTGAGTTTCAAGATACAAGTATCATTGCACAGTTAGGAACGCCTGATATGAGAGTTCCGATACAATATGCATTATCTTATCCGAACCGATTAGATCGTTCCAATGCCAAAAGATTAAACTTAGTTGAGATTGGTAAGTTACATTTTGAAGAAATGGACTATACAAGATATCATGCTTTAAAACTTGCTATCGATGCTGGTAGAGCTGGTGGGACAATGACTACCGTATTAAATGCTGCAAATGAAGCAGCAGTTGCCTTATTTTTGCAAGAGAAAATTGCATTTCTAACAATTGATGAATTAATTGAACGAGCGATGAATGAACATGTTAACATTTCTAGTCCAGATTTAGAAACGATTTTAACTGTCGATGCTAATACAAGAAAAAACGTTCAAAACATGATAAAATGAGGAAATAATGTAGGATAAGCTGTTTTACTATAAAGGTGGGGTATGATGGAAACGGCCATTGCGTTTATTATTATATTTGGTAGTATTGTTTTTTTTCACGAACTAGGGCATTTTATTTTTGCGAAAAGAGCAGGAATAATGGTGCGAGAGTTTGCTATTGGTATGGGACCGAAAATTTATGGAATGACAAAAGGCGAAACAATGTACACCATTCGATTATTGCCGATAGGTGGATATGTTCGAATGGCTGGGGAAGACTTGGACTCTGTCGAACTTCAGCCAGGTTATCGATTAGGTATACATCTAAATGTTAACGATGAAATAGATCAAATTGTATTAAATCAAAATAAGCAATTTCCGGACATGCTTTTCTTAGAAGTCGAGAAATCAGACTTATCGAAAGAAATGTATATCGAGGGATATGATGAGGAAGAGAAGTTAGTCCGATATAAAGTAGCACGAAATGCTGTACTAAATGAGAATGGCAAGGAAACATTCATTGCACCATTTGATCGTCAGTTTGGATCTAAAACAGTTGGTCAAAGATCGATGACCATTTTTGCAGGACCACTATTTAACTTTGTATTATCATTTTTCATCTTTTTATTAATAGGATTACTCCAAGGAGTTCCAACTTATGAACCGGTCATAACAACAGTAGTAGCTGACAGTCCGGCAGCGCAAGCAGGGATGAAAGATGGAGATTTAGTAACTAAAATAAATGGAAATTCCATTTCTACTTGGGAAGAACTGTCTGAGGAAATAAAACTAAGCCCAAATGAAAAAATGAATTTTACAGTAAATCGTAATGGACAATTAATAGAAATTCCGATGACACCAAAAGAAGTTACTTCTGGTAAAGAAAAAGTTGGCCAAATTGGTGTTCAATATGTTAGTCCACTAGAAAAAAATCCGATTAAGGCAGTAGCTTTCGGAGCCGAACAAACGTATGAATGGACAAAACGTATATTTACTTTATTGGGTACTTTGGTATCAGGTAATTTTTCAATTGATGATTTATCAGGTCCTGTGGGTATTTATAAAGCGACTGAAGAAGTTGCTCAATCAGGTGTATATAATTTAATGCACTGGGCAGCTATATTAAGTATTAACTTAGGTATTATGAATCTGTTGCCGCTTCCAGCACTTGATGGTGGGCGACTTTTATTCTTCTTATTTGAAGCTATTCGCGGAAAACCAGTCGATAAGCAAAAAGAAGGAATGGTACATTTTGTTGGAATCATGCTTCTAATGGTATTGATGGTAGTAGTAACGTGGAATGATATACAACGGTTTTTCTTTTAACCTTAAGTAGTAGCGCGTTCAAATGTCTACTATTGACCTACGTCGGAAGTGTCACAGGTTTTGTTTAGAAGTTTACCTTGCAAGCAATCTGGACGCAAATACGCTAAGGTAATTTTGATAAGGAATTATAAGAAGGGGAAGTTCGATAAAGTGAACTTTCCTTTCTTTTTCTTGGTGTAGGGATTTATAAGATTTTTACTTATATAACCCATGTTAATTTCCGTCGGATGTGTTTGTGTTTTTGGACGTAAAGTATTAAGGGGGGATTCACTATGATGCAAGATGGCAAGACAAGAATGCATATATTATTACAACAACTTGAATTAACAGATGATTCTTTCGTTAAGCATTTCGAAAATGCCTCCATCACAAGATTCACAGTCCATAAAAAAATTAGACAATGGCATTTTCATATTCATTGTTCTTTTATTCTTCCAATCGATGTATACACTATTTTTAGAAAAAGAATGGAAGAAAAGTTTGCTGGTATTGCAAGCGTTCATTTAACTATTGAAAGTGAAGTTACAGAAGTATCAGATGCTCAAATAAAAGAGTATTGGTTTCCAGTTATGAATGAATTAAGTGATATGGCACCACCATTGAAGGATCGTCTTCTTCAACAACAACCAGAGTGGAATGGACAAACAATTCAACTAACATGTGGACAAGAACTCGAGCTTCGTACATTTAAAAAGAAATATGTAGAACAATTGGCAGATACTTATGTTAGCTTTGGTTTCCCGAAAATGGCAGTTGATTTTCGATTGGTCGAAGATACACAAGCGCTAGCAGAGGCGCAACTTGCTTTTTTAGAACAACGAAAGTTAGAAGAAGAGGAACTAGGAAAGAAAGCATTAGTAGATTTACAAAAGAGAGAACAAGGTCGTCAAGAAAATGGGTCAGATGGGGCAGCAGAAGGTCCGTTCCAACTGGGTATTCCGCTTAAGAAGGAAGAACCTATTATGGAAATACGTCAAATTCAAGACGAAGAACGAAGAGTGACAATTGAAGGATTTGTCTTTGACGTTGAAGTAAAAGAGTTACGAAGCGGTAGGTCACTTTTGACGGTGAAAGTGACCGATTACACAGATTCTATCCTTGTGAAAATGTTCTCACGAGATAAAGAAGATGCGCAGATGATGGAACGATTGAAAAAAGGTATGTGGATAAAGGTAAGAGGGTCTGTTCAAAATGATACATTTGTACGCGATTTAATCATTATGGCACAAGACATGTGCGAGATTAATCCGGTCCTTCGTTTTGATACAGCAGATGAAAAGCGTGTTGAATTGCATTTACACACTCCAATGAGTCAAATGGATGCTGTATCATCAGTCAGTTCTCTTGTTACTCAAGCGGCTAAATGGGGTCATAAAGCAATAGCGATAACAGATCATGCAAATGTCCAATCTTTCCCAGAAGCTTTTGCAGCAGGGAAAAAGAACGGTATAAAAATCTTATATGGTTTAGAAGCGAATCTTGTTCACGACGGAGTTCCTATAGCTTATGATGAACAACATATTCAATTGGAAGACGCAACATATATTGTGTTTGACGTTGAGACGACAGGATTATCTGCGACTTATGATAAGATTATTGAGCTTGCTGCAGTAAAAATGAAAAATGGTAACATCATTGATAAGTTTGAACGATTTGCCAATCCTCACCATGCATTGTCTGCTACTACCATTGAGTTAACTGGAATAACGGATGACATGGTACGTAATGCGCCTGAAATTGAGCAGGTTATTCAAGATTTTTATGAATTCATTGGAGATGGAATAATTGTAGCTCATAATGCCTCTTTTGATATGGGCTTTTTATATGAAGGATACCGTCGATGTGGAATTGATCATTTTACACATCCAGTCATTGATACATTAGAATTAGCAAGATTTTTACACCCAGAATTAAAAACTCATCGACTTGGCTCATTAGCCAAAAAGTTTAACATTGAATTGACACAAGCGCATCGAGCTATATTTGACTGTGAAGCAACAGGATATTTACTTTTACATTTATTAAAGGAATCCTCAGAAAAGGATATATTATTTCATGATGATTTTAATAAACATATAGGTCAAGGAGATTCCTATAAAAGGGCTAGACCATCACATTGCACAATTTTAGCTGTCAATGAAGAAGGACTAAAAAACTTATTTAAATTAGTTTCTCTATCACATATTTCCACATTCTATCGTGTTCCTAGAATTAAGAGGTCTGTATTGCAAAAACATCGTGCAGGTCTTATTATCGGTTCGGGTTGCGACAAAGGGGAAGTATTTGAAGGGCTAATGCAAAAACCTTTGGAACAAGTTGAGGAAATTGCTAAGTTCTATGATTATTTAGAAATTCATCCAAAAGAAGTTTACTCTCATTTACTCGAGCTAGAACTAGTACGAGACGAATGGAATTTAGAAGATATCATTCGAAAGATGATCAAATTAGGGAAAAAACTAAATTTACCTGTTGTAGCTACAGGTAATGTACATTACTTACATGAAAATGACGCGATCTTTAGAAAGATATTAGTGAACTCTCAAGGTGGAGCAAATCCATTAAACCGTCATGAATTACCTAAAGTACATTTTCGAACAACAAATGAAATGTTAGATGCCTTTTCATTCCTAGGTGATGAATTAGCAAAGGAAATAGTTGTAACAAACCCACAAAAGATTGCTGATTCAATAGAGGATATTAAGCCAATTAAAGATGATTTATATACACCTAAAATCGAAGGTGCAGATGAAGAAGTAAGGACTCTAACTTACGCTAAAGGAAAAGAAATTTATGGAGAAAATCTTCCTGAAATAGTAGAAGCACGTATTGAAAAAGAGTTAGCTTCTATTATTGGACATGGATTTGCTGTTATCTATCTAATATCACATAAGCTCGTAAAAAAATCGCTCGATGATGGATATTTAGTTGGATCCCGTGGTTCGGTAGGTTCTTCATTAGTTGCAACTTTAACCGAAATCACAGAAGTAAATCCGTTACCACCACATTATGTATGTCCAAATTGTAAGCATTCCGAGTTTTTCCAAGATGGTTCTGTAGGTTCTGGTTTTGACTTACCAAACAAAAACTGTGAAAAATGTGATATTCCTTATGTAAAGGATGGACAAGATATACCGTTCGAAACTTTCCTTGGATTTAAAGGGGATAAAGTACCGGATATTGATTTGAACTTTAGTGGAGAATATCAGCCAACAGCGCATAATTATACGAAAGTTCTTTTTGGTGAAGATAATGTTTTCCGAGCTGGAACAATAGGTACGGTTGCAGAAAAGACCGCATATGGATATGTTCGTGGATATACGAATGATAATAATTTAACATTGAGGGGAGCGGAAATTGATCGCTTAGTACAAGGTTGTACAGGAGTTAAACGTACAACTGGTCAGCATCCAGGGGGAATTATAGTTGTTCCTGACTATATGGACATATTCGATTTCTCGCCTATTCAGTTTCCAGCAGATGCACAAGATTCTGAATGGAAAACAACGCATTTTGACTTCCATTCCATACATGATAATTTGCTGAAGCTTGATATTCTTGGACATGATGATCCAACGGTTATTCGTATGCTTCAAGATTTATCTGGAATTGATCCAAAAACGATTCCTACAGATGATCCAGAAGTGATGAAAATTTTTAGTGGTACTGAATCTTTAGGGGTAACAGAAGAACAAATAGATTGTAAAACAGGTACACTTGGTATTCCAGAGTTTGGAACTCGGTTTGTCCGTCAAATGTTGGAAGAAACGAAACCTTCCACTTTTTCGGAGCTCGTACAAATTTCGGGACTTTCTCATGGAACCGATGTATGGCTTGGAAATGCACAAGAACTTATTCAAGATGGAACTTGCCAACTATCAGATGTAATCGGTTGTCGGGATGATATAATGGTTTATTTAATCTATCAAGATCTCGAACCTTCATTAGCATTTAAAATTATGGAATCAGTTCGAAAAGGAAAAGGCTTAACTCCTGAATTTGAAGCAGAAATGAAAGCAAAAGGAGTTGCAAACTGGTATATTGAATCATGTAAAAAGATCAAATATATGTTCCCGAAAGCCCATGCTTCTGCTTATGTATTAATGGCAGTTCGTATTGCATATTTCAAAGTGCATTTTCCAATACTATATTATGCAGCATATTTGACTGTTCGAGCATCTGATTTCGATTTAATATCCATGATTAATGGTTCTCAAACGATTCGAGCGAAGTTGGATGAGATAAACGCAAAAGGTTTAGAAGCATCTACAAAAGAAAAAAGCTTAGCGACAGTATTAGAGATCGGATTAGAAATGTCGGAACGCGGAATCAAACTGCAAAAAGTTGATTTGTACAAATCTAAAGCAGCTGAATTTACGATTGAAGGAAATACCCTTATTCCTCCTTTCGATGCAATTCCAGGATTAGGAACGAACGTTGCAATCCAGATTGTCAAAGCAAGACAAGATGGAGAATTTTTATCAAAAGAGGACTTACAGCAAAGAGGTAAAGTTTCAAAAACAATTATTGAATACATGGATGCAATGGGTTGTTTAGAAGGGCTTCCAGACGCCAACCAGCTTTCTTTATTTTAAGTAATTTAGATTTGATCTATACTACTAGTTCTAGTGAAAATAGAGAAAGAATGATGTCGCTAGCGGTATATAAGCGCTTACGCTTTCCTCATGAATTTGCATGAAAATGATTAGTATGGTAATATAAAAACTACCAATGTTTCATAGTTCTGTGACGAAAGAGTGGGATTTCCCGCTCTTTTCTGTTGTTATCTAGGAATAATGAAAATTACACAAGTAGTAAACTTACTACAAGTGTTCTACGTCCAGACTCCAGCGTATAGACCTCCAGTATAGATAATAGTAAATCTAAGATACTGAGCTAGGCGCTTTCGCTTTTATTCTTATATATATAAAATCATTAATGTGTAGGAGGCTTGTATGAGTAATATCACTAGTAAAATTGAAGAGCTTGTAACGCCGATTTTGCAAGAGTTAAATTTAGAACTTGTAGATATTGAATATGTAAAAGAAGGTCGCGATTGGTTTCTAAGAATCTATATTGATACGCCAGCTGGTGGTATAGATATAGAGCAATGTGCTCAAGTTAGTGAAAAACTAAGCGAAAAATTAGATGTCATCGATCCAATCACGGAAAACTATTTCTTAGAAGTCTCATCTCCAGGGGCTGAACGTCCATTAAAAAAAGATGCAGATTTTCTCCAAGCAGTTGGAAAATACATTTTTATTAAAACGTACGAGCCTGTAAATGGTGCCAAAGAATTTGAAGGGACATTACTTTCTTATTCTGTAGAAGAAGGTGCATTAATAGAAGTACGTGTAAAAACTAGAAGAGTTAAAATTCAAATTGATAAAGAGAAAATTGCGCTTGCTCGTTTAGCAATCGATTTCTCTGCATAATGTATATTGAGGAGTGATAGCTATGAGTAGTGAATTATTAGATGCGTTAACTGCGCTCGAAAAACAAAAGGGAATTTCAAGAGATGTATTAATAGAAGCAATTGAGGCAGCTCTTGTTACAGCTTATAAAAGAAATTTTAATCAAGCGCAAAATGTTCGTGTAGATATCAATTTAGCTAACGGGTCTATGCTTGTATATTCTAGAAAAGATGTAGTGGAAGAAGTGGCAGATGACCGTTTACAAATATCTTTAGAAAATGCAAAAGCAATCAATCCACTTTACGAAGTTGGTGATATTGTAGAGGAAGAAGTTACTCCTCGTAACTTTGGCCGTATTGCTGCACAGACTGCTAAGCAAGTGGTAACACAAAGAGTAAGAGAAGCAGAACGTGGTCTAATTTATGAAGAATATGTTGATCGTGAAGACGACATTGTCAACGGGATTGTGGAACGTTTAGATGCACGTAATATTTACGTAGGCTTAGGTAAGGTAGAAGCTGTGTTACCGGTTAATGAGCAAATCCAAACAGAAACTTTTCGTCCTCATGACCGAATTAAAGTATATATAACAAAAGTAGAACGTACTACGCGCGGACCACAGGTTTTTGTGTCTAGAACGCATCCAGGATTACTTCGTCGCTTATTTGAAATGGAAGTACCTGAAATTTTCGAAGGAATCGTTGAGATTAAATCAATTGCTCGAGAAGCTGGAGATCGTTCTAAAATTTCCGTTTTTGCACATAATGAAGAAATAGATCCAGTTGGTTCATGTGTAGGAGCAAAAGGTGCTCGTGTACAAACAATTGTAAATGAATTAAGCGGTGAAAAAATCGATATCGTTGAGTGGTCAGAAGATCCAGTAGTTTTTGTTGCAAATGCACTTAGCCCTTCAAAAGTGCTAGATGTACAAGTAAACGAGGAAGAAAAATCTACAACTGTTGTAGTTCCAGATTACCAACTTTCATTAGCTATCGGTAAAAGAGGACAAAATGCACGCCTTGCTGCTAAATTGACTGGTTGGAAAATTGATATAAAGAGTGAGACAGATGCAAGAGAATTAGGAATCTATCCAAATGAAAACTCTCCTGAAGTTGTATTAGAGAGCTTAGATGATGATATGGATGACTTTGACTTCTATAAAGATGAAGAGTAAGCAAGGGTGGTGAGCTTGTATGGCTATTCAAAAGAAAATTCCATTACGTAAATGTGTTGCAACAGGTGAAATGTTTCCTAAAAAAGAAATGATTCGCATTGTTCGCTCAAAAGAAGGAGAAGTATCTGTCGATTTAACAGGCAAAAAATCAGGCAGAGGTGCTTATGTTTCGAAAACAATCGAAGCAGTCAATCAGGCAAAAAAGAAAAATTCACTTGGCAATCATTTAGAATCGCCAATTCCAAATGAAATATATGATGAGTTAATCGTCATTATAGAGAGAGAAAAACTAAAATGACAATCGAGCAACAAATAATGCAACTACTTGGCCTTGCGACTCGAGCTAGGAAGACAATTTCTGGCGAAGAGTTAGTAGTAAAAGAAATAAGAAGCAATAAAGCAAAGCTTGTTATACTTGCTTCAGACGCTTCTCAAAATACAGCAAAAAAAATAAATGATAAATGTGCATCTTTTAACGTTGAGCTGCATGTCTTTGGAGACCGGCACGATCTCGGACATGCGACGGGAAAAGAGGCCAGGGTGGCAATAGCCATTATGGATGACGGTTTCGCTAAAAAACTGTCCGGCCTTCTCAACGAATTTAACCGGGGGTGAGCTAATGACTAAAATCAGAGTTCATGAGTACGCGAAACAAATAGAAAAATCAAGTAAAGAAGTTATTGAGCAACTAGGAAAACTTAATATTCAAGTGACTAACCATATGTCAATGCTTGAAGGAGACGCTGTCCAAAAATTAGATAGTGTTTATAAAAAATCAGTGGAGCAGACGAAACAATCAGCTCCATCACAATCTAAACCAGCTGGGCAAAATGATCGCACAAACCGTCCAACAAATAATAATAGCCAAGGACAAGTAAAACCTGCACAAGGAAATACTAACCAAGGCACAAACAATCAATCAAAAGATAAAAAGTCTTTCAATAATAATAATCGACCAGGTGGACAAAATAGACCGGGCGGACAAAACAGACCAGGTGGACAAAATAGACCGGGGCAAAGACCTCAAAAAAGAAGAAAAGGACCAACAACTCCTGTTCAACCACCAGTACCAAGAAAAGAAAGAGAGCTTCCTGCAAAAATTACTTTTACAGAATCTTTGACAGTAACTGAACTTGCCAAAAAACTTGGTCGTGAGCCTTCAGAAATTATTAAAAAACTGTTTTTACTTGGAGTAATGGCAACAATTAACCAAGAACTTGATAAGGATGCAATTGAGTTAATTTGTGCAGACTATGGAGTAGAAGTAGAAGAAGAAATTAAAATCGATATTACCGATTTAGAAGTACATTTCGAATCTTCTGAAGAAGACGAAGCGAATTTAAAAGAACGTCCACCAGTTGTTACAATTATGGGACATGTTGACCACGGTAAAACGACACTTTTAGACTCGATTCGTAACACAAAAGTTACTGCTGGTGAAGCAGGTGGTATTACACAACATATTGGTGCATACCAAATAGTTGATAATGGTAAGAAAATTACTTTCCTTGATACTCCTGGACATGCGGCGTTTACAACAATGCGTGCACGTGGAGCAAAAATCACAGACATTACAATTCTTGTAGTTGCAGCGGATGATGGTGTGATGCCACAAACAGTAGAAGCGATTAACCACGCGAAAGCTGCGGAAGTACCTATTATTGTTGCTGTCAATAAAATGGATAAACCTTCTGCAAATCCAGATCGTGTTATGCAAGAGTTAACAGAGCATGGATTAGTGCCAGAAGCATGGGGTGGAGAAACAATTTTCGTTCCAATCTCTGCATTGAAAGGCGAAGGAATCGACAATCTTCTTGAAATGGTATTATTAGTTTCTGAAGTTGCGGAATTAAAAGCAAATCCAAAACGTCTTGCATTAGGTACAGTTATTGAAGCTCAGTTGGACAAAGGTAGAGGTTCAGTTGCTACATTATTAGTACAAGATGGTACATTACGCGTTGGAGATCCAATCGTAGTAGGTCATGCATTTGGTCGCGTACGTGCAATGGTAAATGATCTTGGTCGCAGAGTGAAAGATGCAGGTCCTTCTATGCCGGTAGAAATTACAGGTTTAAGTGAAGTACCACAAGCAGGAGATCGTTTCGTTGTATTCGAAGATGAAAAAACTGCACGTCAAGTTGGGGAAACTCGTGCTTCACAAGCTCAGGTAAACCAACGTTCTGAAAAAGCTCGCGTGACATTAGACAACTTGTTTGATCAAATGAAACAAGGTGAAATGAAAGAATTAAACTTAATAGTTAAAGCGGATGTTCAAGGTACTGTGGAAGCAATGGCTGCTTCTCTTATGAAAATCGAAGTAGAAGGTGTAAATGTTCGTATCATTCACACTGGTGCAGGGGCAATTACAGAATCAGATATTAGTCTTGCAGCAGCTTCGAACGCTATTGTTATCGGATTTAACGTTCGTCCTGATATTAATGCAAAACGTGCAGCAGACCAAGAAGGCGTAGATATCCGTCTACACCGAGTTATTTATAAAGTAATCGAAGAAATTGAATTTGCGATGAAAGGGTTACTTGATCCTGAATTCAAAGAGAAAATTATCGGTCAAGCAGAAGTTCGTGAAACATTTAAAGTATCTAAAGTGGGTACAATTGCAGGTTCTTATGTAACGGAAGGTAAAATTACTAGAGACAGCGGTGTACGTATTATTCGTGATTCAATCGTTATCTTTGAAGGCGAATTAGATACTTTAAAACGCTTCAAAGACGATGCAAAAGAAGTAGCAAAAGGGTACGAATGTGGTATTACGATTAAAAACTTTAATGATATTAAAGAAAATGACATTATCGAAGCATATGTAATGGAAGAGATTAAACGATAATGATTGTATACGCAGAGTGTGAATACATCATTTCTACTGCACATTCCTTAAAAGAAAAAAGAGCAGTTCTTCAAAGTATGCTCACTCGTACGAAACAGAAATTCAATGTTTCTATAGTGGAGTTAGATCACCAAGATGTATGGCAGCGGACTTGTATTGGCATTGTTACAATTTCTTCAGACAAACTTGCTGCAGAACGAGAGCTCATGCATGCCATTCGTTATTTGGATTCTAACCCCGAATGGGAACGGACTGAAACAAGAAAAGAATATTTATAGACAGAATATGAGGTGAAGCCATCATGTCGATGCGCGCAAACCGAGTTGCCGAACAAATGAAAAAAGAGTTAGGCGAAATTATTGTCCGAAAACTAAAGGACCCCCGCATTGGTTTTGTTACTGTAACGGATGTAGAGGTTACGGGTGATCTTCAACAAGCTACTATTTATATAACTGTACTTGGTGGAGAAACAAAACAAGAGGATACATTAAAAGCTTTAGAAAAAGCAAAAGGGTTTATTCGCTCTGAAATAGGACAACGAATTAGACTTCGTATTACGCCTGAACTATTATTTAAATTTGATGAGTCTGCAGCTTACGGAAATCGTATAGATGATTTATTGAGAAATCTTAACAAATCATCAGAAGAATAAACAGAAAACGAGAAGTCTGCTTACTATACCGAGCAGACTTCTTTGTTGTATATCAATGTTAAAGAGGTGAAGTCAATGTATGAAGGAATACTTCCGCTATGGAAAGAAAAAGGAATGACTTCTCATGACTGTGTGTTTAAGCTTCGCAAAATATTAAAAATGAAGCGTATTGGGCATACAGGTACACTTGACCCAAGTGTAGAAGGAGTATTACCAATATGTTTAGGGGAAGCAACAAAGGTATCCGAGTATATAATGAACGAAGGTAAAACGTATATCGCAACGATATCAATTGGAACATCAACAACAACAGAAGATTCGGATGGAGAAAAGGTCAGTCAAGATGAATCGGATAAGCATTTTTCTCGTGAGCAAATAGAAAGTACATTAAAAAAGTTAACTGGTGAAATTATTCAAACACCTCCGATGTACTCTGCAGTTAAAGTAAATGGGAAAAAGTTATATGAATACGCTCGAGAAGGAAGAGAAGTAGAAAGACCAAGTAGAATGGTGACTATTTATAAACTAAACCTACTTGATGAAGCGACAGATTTCGCTGGAAAAACTATCGAATTTACCATTGAAATTGGTTGTAGTAAAGGTACATATATTCGAACGCTCGCTGTGCAAATTGGGGAGTTACTCGGTTATCCAGCCCATATGTCTTCTTTAGTTCGAACTGCTTCGGGAAGTTTTACAAAGGATCAATGTTTAACATTGGCAGAAGTAGATGCAGCGAAAGAAAATGGATATCTTATGGATTCCATTTTTCCGATAAAGTATGCTTTAGAAAACTGGCCACATATTGAGATAACAGTTGATATAGAGAAAAGTATATTAAACGGGCAAGTTATAAAAGCACATTCTTTACTTGAACAAAATGAAAAAATTATCTATACAAAAGATTTAATTCCTAAGGCAGTATATATAAAGCATCCAACGAAAAATGGTATGATGAAACCTGAGAAAATGTTTTCAGCTGAAAAAGGAGAGTAATATGGAAGTATATCACTTATCTTATCCACATCATTTATTTGAAAATGAGCATAACAATGCATACTCATTAGCAATTGGTTTCTTTGATGGGGTACATAGAGGTCACCAAGAGGTAATAAAAAAAGCATTAGAAAAAGGTAAAGAGCTTCATATAAAGACCGCAGTAATGACGTTCGATCCTCATCCCTCTTTAGTGCTAGGTGGAAGTAAAGAACAAGTATTTTATATAACTCCACTTGAGCAGAAAATAGAAATATTAAAGGAACTAGAAGTAGACGCAGTTTTTGTTGTGAGGTTTACTTCAGACTTTGCTAAGCTAACACCTAAACAATTTGTTGATTCTTTTATAAAACATACAAATGTAAAGCATGTAACAGCAGGTTTTGATTTTTCATTTGGTGCATTTGGTAAAGGTACTATGAAGGAAATGGAAAATCTAGCTGCTGGAGATTATACAGTTTCCGTTGTGGACAAACAACAACTGACAGGTGAGAAAATTAGCTCTACTAGAATTAGAGCTGAGCTTAAAATAGGAAATTTGGAAGAAGTAAAAGAACTTCTAGGGCGCCCTTTTAAGTTAACTGGCGTTGTTATTCACGGGGACAAAAGGGGTAGAACGATAGATTTTCCAACCGCTAACGTTCAACCAACTGAAGGGCAATATACTCCTGCAACTGGTGTATATGCAGTAAAAATACGTGTGCAAGAAACATGGTATGAAGGAGTTTGCAATGTAGGATTCAAGCCGACATTTAACAACCCAGATGCTAAAAAACTTTCTATTGAAGTGCATATTATCAATTTTGATCAATCTATTTACGGTGAAGAAGTTGTTGTACACTGGTATAAACGGATACGCTCAGAACAAAAATTTAATGGAATCGATGAATTGAAAGAACAAATTGGAAAAGATAAATTAGTAGCAATCGATTATTTCAACCAAATTTAATTAGTTGCTTAGCATAATAGAATATGTTATTCTGTAAATGTACAAAACTGTACTTAACCATTCCTTGGCTTTTTCGATTCTCCAACGATTGCTCAGGAATAGGGGATACTTTGAATTCTAGGAGGAAATCAACATGGCAATTACACAAGAACGCAAAAATGAATTAATCGCTGAGTACAGAACTCACGAAAGTGACACTGGATCTGCAGAAATTCAAATCGCAATTCTAACAGAAGAAATTAATTCTTTAAACGAACATTTACGTACACATAAGAAAGATCACCATTCACGTCGTGGTCTATTCAAAATGGTTGGTCGTCGTCGTAACTTGTTAAAATACTTACGTGAAAACGAAGTACAACGTTACCGTGAGCTAATCGCTAAACTTGGTTTACGTCGATAAGATAACATTTAGAAAAAAGCGGGATTTATCCCGCTTTTTCTATTGGAATGATAAAAAAGCATTTTTATTTATTGTCTAGACTCCAGAGGGCATTCACTTGTAGCCGAATACAAACTGGAACTACTGCAGATTCTTATTGTAGGAACCCTTTGTTGAGGCAGATTTACAAGCTCATGCTATTCTTTTTAAAATATTTCGCATAGTTTCAATATTTTTGATACACTACTTATGATACATATAACTTTTATATACCCTTTATTAGGAGTTTTTTTAAGTTGAGAGGAGTCCAAATTGATGAGTGAAAAGAAAGTATTTACGTATGAATGGGCAGGACGTCCGTTGCAAGTAGAAATTGGACAACTTGCAAAACAAGCGAACGGTGCTGTTTTAGTAAGATATGGTGATACAACAGTATTATCGACAGCGACTGCTTCGAAACAACCAAAGAATTTAGATTTCTTCCCTCTAACATGTAACTATGAGGAAAAATTATATGCGGTTGGTAAAATACCAGGTGGATTTATTAAAAGAGAAGGAAGACCTTCTGAAAAAGCAATATTAGCTAGTCGTTTAATAGATAGACCAATCCGTCCTTTATTCCCAGATGGATTCCGTAATGAAGTACAAGTTATCTCCATTGTTATGTCAGTGGACCAAAATTGCACTTCTGAAATGGCAGCAATGCTAGGATCTTCGTTGGCATTAAGTGTATCGGATATCCCATTTGAAGGACCGATAGCAGGTGTACAAGTTGGTTTGATTGGTGATGAATTCATTATTAACCCAACTGTAGAGCAAATGGAGAAAAGTATTTTAGATCTTACTGTTGCTGGAACAAAAGATGCGATTAACATGGTTGAAGCTGGAGCTAAGGAAGTTTCAGAAGAAGTAGTGTTAGAAGCAATTATGTTTGGTCACAGTGAAATTATAAAACTGATTGAATTCCAAGAAAAAGTTGTAGCTGAAATTGGAAAAGAGAAAAAAGAGATTGTCCTGTTTGAACTAGATAAAGAACTATTTGCTGAAGTAAAAGCAATTTGCGAACCAAAACTTGTACAAGCTATACAAGTACAAGAAAAGCACGCTCGTGAAGATGCAATTTCTGAAGTGAAAAAAGAAGTATTGGAACAATACACACAACAAGAAGCAACGGATGAAACGTTGAAACAAGTTCGTGAAATCTTAGACACTATGGTCAAAGACGAAGTTCGTCGTTTAATAACAGATGACAAAATTCGTCCAGATGGCCGTAGAGTAGATGAAATTCGTCCACTATCATCTGAAGTTGGAATTTTACCAAGAACACATGGTTCTGGATTATTTACTCGTGGTCAAACGCAAGCATTAAGTATTTGTACTTTAGGGCCATTAGGCGATGTACAAATTATAGATGGTATCGGTGTAGAGGAATCGAAACGTTTCATGCACCATTATAATTTCCCTCAATTTAGCGTAGGAGAAACTGGGCCTATTCGAGCTCCTGGTCGTCGTGAAATCGGACATGGTGCACTTGGAGAACGTGCTCTAGAAGCAGTGATTCCGAGTGAAACTGATTTCCCTTATACACTTCGTCTTGTTGCGGAAGTATTAGAATCGAATGGATCTACTTCTCAGGCTAGTATTTGTGCTTCTACACTTGCTATGATGGATGCTGGAGTTCCTTTAAAAGCACCTGTAGCTGGTATTGCAATGGGACTTGTGAAAAAAGGTGAAAACTATACCATTTTAACAGATATTCAAGGAATGGAAGACCATTTAGGAGATATGGATTTTAAAGTAGCTGGTACATCTAAAGGGATTACAGCTCTTCAAATGGACATAAAAATTGATGGTTTATCTAGAACGATTTTAGAAGAAGCATTAACACAAGCTAAAATCGGACGTATGCAAATTTTAGAAAGCATGCTTGCAACAATCTCCGTACCACGTGAGAAATTGTCTAAATATGCACCTAAAATTGTAGTTATTAAAATAAACCCTGACAAAATACGTGATGTAATTGGACCAGGTGGTAAACAGATTAATAAAATTATTGATGAAACTGGTGTGAAAATCGATACAGAACAAGATGGTACGATCTATATCGCTTCTCCAGATGAAGATATGATTGCTCGCGCAAAACAAATTATTGAAGATATCGTTCGTGTTGCACAAGTTGGAGAGTATTATTTAGGTAAAGTGAAACGAATTGAGAAATTCGGTGCTTTCCTAGAAATATTCAATGGAAAAGATGGTTTACTTCATATTTCGGAAATTCAAGAAGAACGTACGAAAAATGTAGAAGACGTACTTAAAATTGGAGACGAGCTCTTAGTTAAGGTAATTGAAATTGATAACCAAGGCCGTGTAAATTTATCACGAAAAGTAGTACTAAAAGAAGAAAAAGAGCGCGCGGAACAAAAAGAACAATAATACTACCATAACGTTCCAACACACAAGGTTGACCGTAGGAAAAAATCTACGGCAACTTTTTTTTAATACTTGAATAAAATAGATAGGGGTGCCATATTGATAAACAAAATTACATGTAAAAACGGACTTCGTATCGTCTCTGAACATATCCCACATGTACGTTCTGTAGCGGTAGGTATATGGGTGCAGGCAGGGTCAAGATATGAACTTCCAGAGGAAAACGGGTTAACGCATTTTATCGAACATATGCTGTTTAAAGGAACTGCTACGAGGTCTGCGAAACAAATAGCAGAAGAATTTGATCGTATCGGTGGAAATATTAATGCATTTACATCTAAAGAGAATACGTGTTATTATGCAAAAGTTTTAGACCATCATTCGAAATACGCTATTGAAATACTTGCTGATATGTTTTTTAATTCCTTATTCGATCCAACTGAAATTGAGAAAGAAAGGCAAGTAGTACTAGAAGAAATTAATATGGTAGAAGATACGCCGGATGATATTGTTCATGAATATTTATGGAGAGCAATGTATGAAAACGATCCATTAGGTTCTCCGATTTTGGGTACAGAACAAACATTAAATAGTTTTACGAGAGATTCGATCTTGATGTATATGAAAAAGCATTACATTCCAGAAAACGTTGTTGTTTCTGTTTCTGGAAATATCCAGGATGGACTATTAGAATATATTGAAACATTATTTGAGCAGTTTGAACAAAGTAAAGGGGAAGTTTCCTCTGTAAATACTCCTACATTAAAGCCTATATATACGGAGAATTTCCGTGAAACAGAACAAGCTCATATTTGTTTAGCATTTCCAGGATTAAGCGTGAAAGCGGACAATATTTATAGCTTAGTTGTATTGAACAATATTTTGGGCGGTAGTATGTCATCTAGGCTTTTTCAAGAGATCAGAGAAGATAAAGGTCTCGCGTATTCCATCTATTCTTACCACTCTTCTTATGAGGATACAGGAGTTATTGTTATATACGGGGGCACGTCTAGTAACCAATTAAATGAATTAAAGTCTACCATTAATGAATCCATTCGTAAGATTGTCGACAATGGATTTACTGAAACAGAAATTTCTAATGCTAAAGAACAATTGAAAGGTAATTTATTGTTAGGGTTAGAAAGCACAAATGCTAGAATGAGTAGAAATGGAAAAAATGAGTTGCTTTATGGAAAACATCGCTCACTAGATGAAGTTAGTGAAACGATTGATGAAGTAACACAGGAGTCCGTAGTGACTCTAGCTAGAGAAATATTTTCTTATGAACCAGCAGTATCAGTTATAATGCCTAAAAAAGTCAATCAATGATGATTGATTTAGCTTGTCGACAAAATCATTTTTATGAATCAAAATGTATTAAGAACATAATGATTATTGTACTTTTCCTTTTGCAATCGCTTCCGGCGGACGCTTTCCGCGGGCTCGCGCCAAGCCTCGGGCCAACAGGATGTTGGTCATGATGGCGTTGCCGCAGGACGCGGCGATCTTAGCCTTCCTACTTATTGCCTGCGGGGTCTTGGACAGTCTCGCTGTCCCGCAGGAGTCGCCGCCTTCCGCTCATTTTAGTCTTCAATAAACAGAAAAGTGGACATTAAAAGCCCTTTCACTTGATGAAATGGGATAGTCAATCCGTTATTTTTATCAGATGTTCCGAGAAACATTGATTGATCACAGCATCTTCAGATTTCCACTTTCAACTTTTGAAAAATAGGCAGGGCCCGCCACGGAGACTCCTGTGGGAATAGCTTGAGCTGAAGACCCCGAAGGAACGGCAGTGACGAGGAGGCTGAAGCCAAGCCCACGGAAAGCGAAGTGGCGGGCCCCGCTGATTCTCTTATACATCTCAATTCATTGTAAAAACGAATTTGTTTACAGTCGGAGTCAATCAATGATGATTGACTTTTTTTTGTCTCTAAGTGTCTTTCGCTTTTCTATTCACTTTGTTTGAACAAAAGGCATATACATAAGTAGAAATATATAGGGGAGGGAAAAGGTTGTTACTTTCAGAACTTGCTGAAAAAGAGCTTATTCAAGTAAAAGACGGTGCTAGATATGGGAAACTAGCAGATACAGAGTTGTTGTTTAATCCAACTAATGGGAAAATCGAAGGATTCGAAGTATATCCAAAATCGGCATCTTTTTTTCAAGCAAATAAAGCAAATAAGAAAAAAGAATTTATTTCATGGGAAGAAATTATTCTTATAGGAAAAGATCGTATTTTGTTCAATGAAGCGGATTCTTCCGGCGATTCTAGTGTGTATTCATGAATAGAAAATGTGCCATTATCGGAACCGATGACCGCTTAAAGTACTTACAAGAAGCATTGTCTGGAGAATTAGAGCCTAAATTATTTTCAACGATGGTATGGAATGAAGAATTAGAATCAGCTATAAATGAATTCGAGCCAAAAATAATATTTTTTCCAATTCATGCTTTAAAAATGGAGCGTCCTTTCTCTTTACCCGAAACATGTGATGTGGTATTTGTGGGCAAGAAGTATGAAGAAATGGAACTAGTATGTAATCATCCAAATAGAAAAGTTTACTACTATTTAGAAGATGAGCAGTGGATTTGGGATAATGCAAATCTTACAGCAGAAGGGTTTATTAACTATTTTTACTTGAATGAAAAACAGGCGATTTACGATAAACAATTTATCATTACTGGTTATGGAAGAGTTGGGAAAAGACTAGCATTTGCATTGCATCATTTAGGTGCAAAAGTAATAATTTCGGTGCGCTCGGAGCATCAGCTTTATGAAGCGAAAAGCTACGGCTTTCAAATAGAAACATTTAAAAATGTTATCGAAAAACAAAAAGATTCTACAGCATATTTAATAAACACGATTCCATCTAAATGGCTCATAAATTCAGATGCAGCTTGTTTCAAACAAGTTTTCGATCTAGCTTCCAATCCAGGCTGTCTTTTAGATTCAATAGATAATAGGCCAGAGAATTACGTTCATGCAACTAGTTTGCCTGGCATGTTTTTTCCGCAAGATGCAGGATATTTAATTGCAACATCGGTTCAAACTCAATTGGCTTTATTGGAGGGGGAAAAATAGTGTTAAACGGTCTTCGAATTGGTCTTGGAATAACCGCTTCTCACTGTACGTACGAGGAAGTTATTCCAATGATTAAACAGTTTACAGATTTGGGTGCTACAGTCGTCCCAATAATAACGTATTCTGTTTTAACTGCTGCAACTCGATTTGGTACGGGGGAAGAATGGATTGAAAAAATTGAAGCGGCAAGTGGAAGTAATGTAGTATCGAAAATTGTGGAAGCAGAACCGTTTGGTCCTACTAATCCACTCGACTGTATGGTTATTGCTCCAATGACAGGAAATTCAATTAGTAAACTTGCAAACGCTCAAACTGATTCACCAGTATTAATGGCAGCCAAAGCGACATTAAGAAATGGAAAGCCAGTTGTACTTGGCATTTCTACTAATGATGCACTTGGACTTAATGGTATGAATATTATGAAGCTTCTTTCCACAAAAAACATTTACTTTATCCCCTTTGGTCAAGACAATCCTCATAAAAAACCAAATTCACTCATTGCTGATTTTGCTAAAATTATTCCAACTGTTGAACATGCTATTAAAGGAAAACAATTCCAGCCAGTGCTAATCACCCATAAATTATAAATATAAAAGATGATGTATTTTCATGTATAGTATGATACAATATCGCCAATATGTTTTGATTTTAGGAGGAGAGCTTTCATGTCACAAGGTTATACTGTAGCAGTAGTTGGAGCGACAGGTGCTGTCGGTCAGAAAATTATCGAAAAATTAATAGAGAGAAGCTTTCCCTACTCAAATTTAAAGCTTTTAGCTTCCAAAAATTCAGCAGGAAAAAACTTGGAAGTGAATGGCATCACATATATAGTGGAGGAGGCAACTCCGGATGCGTTTGAAGGGGTGGACGTTGCATTTTTCTCTGCAGGAGGCTCTGTTTCGAAAGCATTGGCAAAAGAAGCAAGTTCTAGAGGGGCAATAGTAATCGACAATACTAGTGCTTTCCGAATGGATAAAGATACACCACTAGTTGTACCTGAAGTGAACAAACAAGCGTTACATGAGCAAACAGGGATTATTGCTAATCCGAATTGTTCTACTATTCAGATGGTTTGTGCGTTGGAGCCTATTCGCCAACACTATGGTTTAAATAAAGTAATCGTATCCACATATCAAGCTGTTTCAGGTGCAGGCGCGTCTGCGATTAATGAGTTAACTGTTCAAAGTGAAGCTATTAAAGAAAATAATCCAAACCCTGAAATTTTACCAGTGAAAAGTGCGGAAAAGCATTATCCAATTGCGGGGAATGTTATTCCACAAATCGATGTATTTGATGAATCTGGTTATACATTAGAAGAACTAAAAATGATGAATGAAACGAAAAAAATTATGTCGATTCCAGAGCTATCTATTGCTGCAACATGTGTAAGAGTTCCAGTAATAACTGGTCACTCTGAATCGGTTTATATTGAAATAGATCAAGAAAATGTAACCGTAGATGAACTTAAACAATTACTTTCATCAGCTAAAGGAATTACTTTACAAGATTCTCCTGAACAGCAACAATATCCGATGCCATACTTTGCAGCAAATAAGGATGATGTTTTCGTAGGACGAATTAGAAAAGATCCTAGCAACAATAACGGGTTCCATATGTGGATTGTTTCAGACAATTTACTTAAAGGAGCAGCTTTGAATTCGATTCAAATAGCAGAAGCATTAATTGAAGAAGGAATTTTAAAAGAGGTGTAAGTAAATGAATATTGGCCATATATCGACAGCAATGGTTACTCCGTTTCAAAAAAATGGATCAATTGATTTTCCAGCAACTGAAAAGTTAATTGAGCACTTACTTTCAACTGGAACAGAGTCACTTGTTGTTTGCGGAACTACAGGAGAATCTCCAACTCTATCAACAGATGAAAAGCTAGAACTTATACAATTTGTTGTAGAAAAAGTGAATGGAAGAGTCCCTGTAATTGCAGGAACAGGAAGCAATAATACAGCAGCTTCTATTGATCTATCCCAAAAGGCACAAGCACTTGGTGTAGATGCGATAATGATCGTAACTCCTTATTACAACAAACCAAATCAAAGAGGGATGATTGCGCATTTTGAAGCGATAGCTAGTGCCACATCATTACCAATTGTTGTTTACAATATTCCAGGTCGTTCAGTTGTGAATTTAGAGCCCGAAACAATTGTAGCATTAAGTAAAATACCTTCGATTCAAATTGTGAAAGAAGCAAGTGGAAACTTGGATCAAATGACAAAAATATTGGCGAATGTTGACGACGATTTTCTTGTCTACAGTGGAGACGATTCTCTAACTCTACCATTATTAGCTATTGGTGGTTCAGGTATCATTTCTGTTGCATCGCACGTGATAGGGCGTGAAATGCAAGAAATGATTCAAGCATTTCACACTGGTGAGTATGCTAGAGCAGCAAAGATTCATCAGTTAATCCTACCAGTTATGAAAGGTTTGTTTGTACATCCAAATCCGGTAGTTGTAAAATATGCACTTTCTAAAGTAGGTGTAGAAGTCGGTTCATTACGATTACCGCTTGTAGAGATGACTGAAGAAGAAAAATTAGGTTTCGATCAAGTATGGGACGAATTTTTACAAAATAAATAAAACGTTAAAAGACTGAAGTTATTTGCTTCAGTTCAGACTGTAGACAAACTCTAAAAGTTGCTACAGTCTTTTTTTTTTATAGATAAGAAAGTATATAAAAATGATGTACTATGAACCCAGTGTTTATAGTACTTTTACTAGGAATAGTAAAGACTTGTAAGGGCGCTGAAAGAGTGTCACTCCAGGGTTGACCAATAGTCCAATTAATAAGAAAATCGTTGAAACGGCACTCTTTCCGCAGGCGTTGCCTCAGCCTCTTCGCTGCGAGGGCACTGAAAAAGTCCTCCAAGAGATTTCATAGAGAGTATGGTGAATGACAAGTTGTTCACATACTCTCTTTTTATTGGGAAATCGTTGATTTCCGTACCAGGCGGACGCTTTCCGCCGGCATGGCTTCAGCCGCTTCCCTTGCTCCTGCGCAAGCTCGTCGCAAAAATTAATTTCGCTACACTCAGTCCAGGGTCTTCAGCTCATGCTATTCCGGCTGGAGTCGCCGCCTTCCACTCCAATCAACTAGCATCCACCTATTCTTCTAAAAACCTTATTCGTTAATAATAGAGAGACTAAATGGTGGTGTGCAAAATGATTTCTAACCAAGAAACCCTTAATTTAAATGGCAATTTATGATTTGGTCGTTCCTAAAGATAATATACTTCGTCAAATAAACGAATTGGTAGACTTCTCCTTCGTTTTAGAGGAGTTGAAAACAAAATATTGTTTAGATAATGGTCGGAATGCCGTTCCCCCAATTCGGATGTTCAAGTACTTACTATTAAAGCAATTTTTGATGTATCCGATGTGGATCTAGTGAAACTGGGATAACCCCAGTTCCATTAGAGGAAACAGCAGAGATTATCCGTTTGATAGAAAAAATTAACGGTGTCCCTGTGTAAGAAACTATTTCTGAATTATGTGATGCACAGGGACAAATCCCAAGCAATGCCCCCTGTAAAGTGAGGTATAATTGATAGGAGAAAATGAGATTTTCTAGTAAATCAATGCTCCTGAATGCTGAAGGTGGGGATAGAAGTGAAAAAAATTCTATATTTAGAAGATGATTTGGAGATTGGACGTATTGTCAAAGAGGATTTAGAACAACGTGGCTATTTTGTCCATTGGCTAACTTCCGGTGAAGGAGCGGTAGAGGCACTAAAGGATGAGGAATTAGTCATTTTGGATGTGATGCTTCCTGGATTAGATGGTTTTACCGTAGGGCAGAGGCTAAAACGTCATCATCCTGAGGTGCCTATTTTGATGCTGTCTGCTAGGACCTCGGTAGATGATAAGTTACAGGGGCTAAATTTTGCGGATGATTATGTGACGAAGCCTTTTCATCCTGAAGAGCTGGCGGCAAGAATTGAAGTATTGCTAAGAAGGAATCAGCGCGCTATGCCAGAAGAAATTCGGGTAGGTCGATTAATTGTTAATTTGACTGAAAATCGAATTTTAACGCAAAGTGGCGAAGAAATACTTTTGACAGCAAAGCAACACCAAATTTTTATGTATTTATTACGACATCCAAATCAAATTTTAACGAAGGAGCAATTGTACGAGGCGGTATGGGGAGCGTCCTTTTTAGAAGGGGATAAAAGTTTAATGGTTCATATTCGTTATTTACGCGAAAAAATTGAAGAGCAGCCGAGTGAACCCAAAATTGTTGAAACGATTCGAGGGATCGGTTATCGGGTGAAGTTATGAAAAAGCTCAGGCAGTCATTATTGATACAATATGTATTGATAATTTTAGTAGCGACGATGTTTATCCCAATTACTGTTCCAGCCCTCTCCATTCTTTTTTTTAACTTTACTCCTGAAGATGATTCTTCTGATCGATACTATAATGGAACTGATATAGAGCAAATGTGGTCTTCGACTGCAAAAGAGCTAGGAGGGGCTACAGAAGAACAGATTCGCGATAAGTTTTTGGAGATGAAAGGGATTTATCCGGAGGCCTCACTCTATTTTATAGATGAAGAGGGACAGAATCGATTGAAATATCCGGAATCTTTAGAGATACCTCAACATTGGAGTGCGTCCTATGCCGTTGATTTTATGAAAAAGAATCGTGGGGGAGAGGTCGATCCTTTTACAGTTGTTTCTTTCATAGGTGACGACCAAGGAGAAGGGTTTATCGTATTGCAAATTCCGCGTTCGGATATGGTTAGTCCTAGTAGTATAAATGGAGAGTTATACAATTATTTTATCATAGGCACGTTTATCCTTATTTTAATAGGATTCATTGTTATATCGACACTATTTTTTTACCGCATTCGAAAGCGCCTCCTTCATTTACAAAAAGTGATGGATACTTCTGAAGGAAATAGTATCCCATCAGCTGTTGAAGTGAAGCATCAGGATGAGATTGGGCGTTTAGGACAGTCGTTTAATCGAATGGTTGAGGAGCTTGAAACAGGAAGAAAGCGTGAGCAAGAAGAGGAAAAGCTGCGGAAAGAATTAATTGCCAATTTATCACATGATTTACGGACGCCCTTGACGACCATTCGCGGACATGCATACCGTTTGAAAAAAGAAAGTCTTAGTGAAGATGGGCAAGAATCCGTTGATTTAATAGATGAAAAAGTTAACTTTATGGCTGAGCTGATGGAGAATTTACTCTCTTATACATTACTTCATGCTGGGAAATATCCATACCATCCGGAAGAAGTGGATATAGTGCGACTCATACGTACTTCTTTTGCGGGGTGGTATCCTATATTTGAAAACATGAAATTCAAAATTGAGTTAGAGATTCCTGATGAGCGAATTGTGTGGAATATCGATCCGCAATGGTTTCATCGTATACTCGATAATTTCTTTCAAAATGTTTATAGGCATGCGGGTAACGGAAGATATGTAGGGATAAAAATTGAAAATAGATCAGTTATAATAGAAGATCGTGGTCCGGGAATGAGTGCTCAATCAGGCAAAAAAGGTGCTGGTGTTGGACTATCTGTTGTCTCGCTAATGCTTAAAGAAATGCAACTCAATTGGGACATCGATACAAGTGAACAGGGAACAACAATGAAAATTACTCCAAAATAAGAAGAGATGGGCCATTGACGAGGCCTGTCTTTTCTTTTATTAGACAAAAGTATAACTATGAAAGGGAAACGACTTTTAATTGGAATTTTTGGGCATTTAGTTGTAAAAATAAGAGGTTTAGTTGGAAAATGATCATTTGGACCAGCTCAATCTCGTTGAGAAAAGCAGGGGTGCCATATGTTTTTCTAATTTAAACAAAATTTAAACTACATCTACCCTTCGTTTTAAACTTCAAGAGTTACGATAGGTTTGAGGTGAAGATCATGAGTAATTACATTATTGAAACGGAGAAGTTGACGAAAAAGTATGGGGCTAGACGTGTCGTACATCAAGTGGATTTGAAAGTGAAGAAAGGAGAAATATATGGATTCTTAGGGCCGAACGGTGCTGGGAAGACGACAACGATTAAGATGTTGTTAGGTCTTGCGCGTCCAACAAAAGGTTCGATTCATATTTTCGGTAAGGATATGAAAAAAGATAAGCTTGCTGTTTTAAAGAAAATTGGTTCTCTCGTGGAATATCCTTCGTATTATGGACATTTGACAGCATATGAAAATCTGGAAGCTGTAAGAATTTTATTGGATGCACCCAAGTCAAGAATTGATGAGGTACTATCCATTGTACGGTTGACGAGGGATGCAAAGAGACCGGTTAAAGGTTTTTCTTTAGGAATGAAGCAACGACTTGGCATTGCGACTGCATTATTGGGCAATCCAGAATTGTTAATTTTGGATGAGCCGACAAATGGCCTTGATCCGTCGGGGATTATCGAAATACGTGAACTTCTTAAAAGCATGCCAAAAGAGCATGGTATTACGATAGTCGTGTCGAGTCATTTATTATCTGAAATCGATCAAATGGCAACACAAGTCGGTATTATTTCAAAAGGGGAAATGATTTTTCAAGACTCCATTGAAACGTTGAGAAAACGCTCTTCAAGTAAAATCAAGTTGACCGTGAACGATGCTCAATCTGCTTGGAGAAATTTAATGTCCAATGGGTTTAAAACGGATGTAGTTCAAAATCAATTATTTGTAGATAGTGTTACGGATGAAAAGATTGCTGAAATCGTGTCATCACTAGTTAAAAACGATTATTCCATTTACCGAGTAGAAGAAGAGAAAAAGTCACTTGAAGAAATTTTCTTAGAGTTGACAGGCGGGGAGGGAAGTTTGTAATGGGTCGCATTATGGCTTCCGAAATGCTTAAAATTAAAAGGAAAATGATATTATTTTTAATCTTTTTAGGCCCCATCGGAGTGGTTGCTTTAGAAGCGTGTAATTTTGGGCTCAGGTATGACTATCTTACAAAAGTATATAAGGATGATTTGTGGGGAGGACTCATTAATGAGGCTTCACTACTATCGATTCCGACGATTTTGATTGGTTTAACGATTATTACGTCGATGATTGCCAATATTGAACACCAAACAAATGCTTGGAAGCAATTACTTGCTTTGCCGATATCCAAGACGAAGGTGTATACCGGGAAAGCATTATTAGCATTCCTGTTACTTATCTTGTCGTGCGTAGTTTTAGCAGGTGGCATAATAGTTCTTGGATTGCTGTTGAAATTTGGGGTAAATATTCCTTTTCTTTATTTACTCAAAATGTGTTTCTTTCCGTTCCTTGCATCGCTGCCGTTTCTAGCTTTGCAAATATGGTTAGCGATTACGATGAAGAATCAGGCGATTCCACTTACTGTGGGGATTATGGGGACAATTATTTCGATGTATTCGATGAATTTTCCAAATTGGGTGCCATGGAAATGGCCATTGTTAGTCAATGATTTGGAGAAGGCTGTTTATTCCATTGTAGCAAGTATCGTTATTGGTTTACTACTCTATTTGGTTAGCCACTTAGATTTTCATAGGAAGGAAGTGAGATAATTGGGTAGATTATTTCAATCTGAATTTTTAAAGTTAAGGAAATCTTTAATATGGCTTCTCATTTTTGTAAGTCCAATCTTATCATTATTTCTTGGTTTACTAGAGTCAAATGAAATAACGAATGTAAAGGGCGCAGAGTGGATGACGACGCTCTCCATGATGACGATTAGCCATGCGATTCTGTTTTTGCCTTTGCTCGCAGGTGTTTTTTCAAGTTTTGTTTGTCGTTATGAACATGCGGGGGGTGGATGGAAACAGCTGTTAGCAATGCCTGTTTCAAGAGGGAGTATCTATGTGGCGAAGTTGCTCGTTGTCGCTGCTTTGATAGCGGCGACACAATTACTGTTCGTCGTATGTTTGTTGTTCATCGGTTGGGTGAAGGGTTATCCGAGTGTTATTCCATGGGATAGTATTGCGATCAGTATCGTTGGGGGATGGGTTGCTTGTCTACCATTGATTGCCTTACAAATGTTCGTGTCGGTTGCATGGTCAAGTTTTGCTGCACCGCTTGCGCTCAATGTTATTTTGACGATTCCGAATATGTTGATTATAAACTCTGAAAAGTTTGGACCGTATTACCCTTGGGCACAGCCCTTCTTAGCTATGATGCCAAATTCATCTGAAGGTTTTGGTGCTTTAAATGTTTCGTTAGTGACATTATTAATCGTTATTCTAGGGAGTCTCGGATTGTTTTTGAGCTCTGGATTTGTGTACTTCAAGAGGAAGGAAGTTTAGTCTAGGAATAATTCTAACGATAGTCTACAAGTAGCCGAAGAGAAATTTTCGGCTACTATATTTAAATTTAAAAATGGATATTTTTCACAGATAACTACAGTTAGTTGGAAAATATACAGTTCATGTGCTAACTCATCGAAGAAAAGAGTACATTTAAACTTCAATACCAGTGGTCAAGCCCCTTTAAAGCGAACTCTACTTAATCAGCATAACCTTCGCTCTAAAATTAACCCCAAGCCTACTGTAAATAGTTGTTAAGTAGACGCGTACAGTTCCTTCGGAAAGAAAGAGGCGTTCAGCAATTTCACGATTGGTTGCACCATCTACTAACAATGTGAACACTTCCTTTTCACGTGGGGTAAGTGAGTCTAGTAAACTCCCCTGTGAATATCTATGTTCGATCAGCTGTTCTAGATAGGATAGCAGAACAAAACTCCAATGTAGTTTTGTATTCGTCTGCTGAACTTTCAAGTATGTTTCCATCAAAGGAACAATGGCCTTCTCATCTAGAAAAGTGCGGATATACCCATAAGGTGCGCCGTGTCCTAATGCTTCGTTCAACGCCATCAATGCAGCATCTTCATGATCCAATTCCATTTCACAAATTGCTTCAAGGACAGCTGTTTCTATAATGGTGGATACTTGCATTTCCTGTAATGCTTTCGTTTTTACTTGAATAATCGTTTTTAGCGCGTCTTCTGCTTGTCCTTTTACCAATAATAAGCGGGTATTTACTAGTAACCAAAAAGGTTGTCTCGATTCTGCTTTGCAAAGTTCGACTTCTGCTTGTGAAATATTTCCTTCTATTAAATTACAGCAAGCTTTCATTGTGCGCAATGAGTTAATCCAATGCTTTTCTTTGACAATTTCCATCGTACTATCTAGCAAAGCATGGGCTGCTACAAAATTTCTGTTCATTGCATGAATATGAGCTTTTAGTATATACATAGGGATAAATAAACCTGAATCGTTCATGCGATGCCCATATTGAAGGGCTACTTCTAACTCAATGATCGCTAGATCTAATACGTAACCTCGTTTATTTTTCAGAGCATTAGTTGATTGGAGCGGAGGGCGACGACTCCTGCGGGAATAGCGTGAGTCTTGAGACCCTGCAGGGAGTATAGCGACCGAAGCGGCTCAAGCCACGCCCGCGGAAAGCGTTCGCCAGGAGCGGGAAATGTGGATACCTTCCTACAAACGTTCTTAGGTACAGACAAGGGCTCAAGCACGTAGGAGAAGAACTGTCTCACGGTTTCTTACTTTGTTCCAAACGTTGCATCTTCAGGTGCCTTTAATTTGTAAGTAAGGATTATTATACTGATTATCCAAACCATAGAGCTTCCGTTATTCTTTTAATCGATGTTGCTTTTAATTTGATTAAACCGAACGAATAACTCTCAAGTCCAAATAGGGTGTTTGACTTTTATATCTATCTAGATAAATTCTTCCTAACAAAAAGTTGTAGAATGCTTTTATTATTGTGCGAATCGACGACCTTCGATATAATGAAAATTAGTGGATGTTGGTCGGGTTAATATTAGGAGGAAAACAATTGGTAAAAGTGAAAAATGAACTTATTCGAATCATCCCACTCGGTGGAGTTGGGGAGATCGGAAAAGCAATGTATGTAGTAGAAATTGATGAAGAGATATTCGTTGTAGATAGTGGGCTGATGTTCCCAGAAAACGAAATGCTCGGTATTGATATAGTTATACCAGATATTACCTACTTAGAAGAAAATAAAAATCGTGTAAAAGGAATATTTTTAACACACGGTCATGAAGATGCAATTGGATCTATTTCATACCTATTGCAAAAAGTACAAGCCCCTGTTTACGGATCAAAATTAACGATTGCCCTTGCAAAAACACATTTAAAAGCGCTACCTACAAAGCAGCCTGTTAAATATTTTGAAGTGACAAATAAAAGCCGAATGAATTTCCAAAGTACATATGTGACATTTTTCCACACAACACATAGTATTCCAGATTCACTAGGCATTGTATTTCACACTTCAGAAGGTCCAATCGTCCATACAGGAGAATTTAAATTCGACCAATCGGCAAAAGGTAAGTATCGTCCAGATATTTCAAAAATTGCGGCACTTGGAGAAGAAGGCGTATTTATTTTATTATCAGATTCAACTGAAGCAGAAAGACCAGGACATACAACGTCAGAAGCAGTTATTGAAAACCAATTATCAGAAACATTCCACGCTGCTCGAGGTCGTATTCTAGTGTCTTTATATGCTTCAAATTTTATCCGTATTCAACAAGTATTTGATAAAGCATCAGAAACTGGCAAAAAGGTTGCAATTGCAGGGAAAAGCTTAGAAAATATCTTTGAAATTGGATTAGATTTAGGGTACTTCACAGTTGAAGAAGAGACGATTATTCCAATAAAAGAAATTTCAAAGTATGAAGACGAAGAAATTGTAATAATTGTCTCAGGTAATCAAGGAGAACCATTAGAAGCGCTAGAAAAAATGGTTCGCAAGCATCATAAAGATATTAAAATAAAAGATTCTGATACTGTTTTAATCACATTTACACCTTCGCCAGGTATGGAAGTTAGTATGTATCAAACGATGAATCAAATTGCTAAGGCGGGAGCGAAAGTATTAACTGCAAGTAAAAACGTCCATGTATCTGGGCATGGTAGTCAAGAAGATTTAAAGATGATGCTTAACTTGACGAAACCTAAGTATTTTATCCCTATCCAAGGTGAATACCGTATGCTAATAGCTCACTCTAAATTGGCACAAGATATTGGAATGACAAAATCGGAAATCTTTATTGCGGATAAAGGAGATATTGTCGAATATAAAAGTGGCAAGATGAGAATGAGTGGAAGAGTACAAGCAGGAAATGTTCTGATTGATGGAATCGGGGTAGGTGATGTAGGTAATATCGTACTGCGAGATCGTAAACTTCTATCACAAGATGGTATTTTTATCGTAGTAGTCACATTAAATCGTGCGCAAAAGAAAATTGCATCGGGTCCAGAAATTCTATCTCGAGGCTTTGTCTATGTAAGAGAGTCAGAAGAACTTATGGATGAATCAGCAAAACTTGTAAGAACAATTGTTGAAAAATATGTGAATAAAGAAACGTTTGAATGGACAAACATTAAACAAGAAATCCGCGATACGCTAAATTCATATTTATTCCAACAAACAAAACGACGTCCAATGATCATCCCGATTATTATGGAATATTAATATGAGTTTGAGGATTTCCTTGCCGCTAGCGGAAGGAAATCCTTTTTATCTTTAAGGAAAGTAGGTGGTTATTTTGGCTAGAAAGAAAAAAAGACCAACAAAAAAACAAAGTAATCAAACAATGCATCCTCTAATGTATGAAATTATAGGATTACTCGTTATTGGCGTTGCCATCATTTCTTTCTTTGAATATGGCTTAGTTGGCAGGGGGTTTGCTTACGTTGGTTATTTCCTATTTGGTAACTGGCATATTGCAGTCCCATTTATTTTAATAGTTTTTGCACTAATCATCATGATAAAGCAGACTGTACCTTCTTGGAATCATCGATTGCTATTAGGCTGTGCATCTATATTATGTAGTCTTTTATTATTTAGTCATTTGGCACTTTTTCAACAATTATTTGATGGTAAAGCTTTGGTTTCCAATTCCGTCCTTAGAGAAAGCTACCGAGTTATAGTCGAGAGTGGTGGAATTGTTGATAGGAGTAGTTCCCTAGGAGGCGGAATGATTGGTGCAGTTCTGTTTGCGACATTCCATGTTTTGTTTGATTCTGCTGGGGCAAAAGTTGCTGGTTGGTTATTACTCTTAATAGGTCTTATATTATTAACGGGAAAAGCACTTGTGCCATACTTAATAGAGGTGTCTCCGAGAGTAAAAGAACTGATTATGAATAGAAAGAAAAAAAAGAAGCAAGTTGTTTCTGAAAGAAAAGCTAGAAGAACGAAGAAAGAAGCACTACAGGAAGAGGCTGTCACAATACATGAAGTACGACCAGTAGTAATGGAGGAAGAAGTGGAACAGGTAACTGCTCCAATTATATCCGCTTTTACAGAACGCATTTCCAAAAGAGAAGAACCGGTCGAATCGAACGAACCTAATGAGCCTATGGAAATTAATATGGATTCAGAAGTTGTAGAAAATATAGATTATCAACTGCCTGCTATCTCTCTTTTAAATGCTCCCGCACATAGCGATCAGAGTGGCGAATTGAATGCTATTCAAGCAAATGCGAAAAAACTAGAACAGACTTTTTTAAGCTTTGGAGTAAAAGCAAAAGTAACTCAAGTACATCTAGGTCCTGCTGTTACAAAATATGAAGTACTACCAGATGTAGGGGTTAAAGTAAGCCGTATTGTTAGTCTTCATGATGACTTAGCGTTAGCATTAGCTGCTCGAGATATTCGAATTGAAGCTCCAATTCCTGGTAAATCAGCAGTTGGAATTGAAGTTCCTAACAAGGAAGTTGCTATTGTTAGTTTAAGCGAAGTGCTAGAGTCTAAAGAGAATAATAAACCAAACTTAAAACTACTCATCGGTTTTGGACGAGATGTAACTGGTCAAGCAGTGTTAGCAGAGCTAAACAAAATGCCTCACTTACTTGTAGCTGGTTCTACTGGTAGTGGGAAAAGTGTTTGTATAAATGGGATTATTATTAGTATTATGATGAGAGCAAAGCCTCATGAAGTAAAAATGATGATGATTGACCCTAAAATGGTTGAGTTAAACGTATATAATGGGATTCCGCATTTACTTGCTCCGGTTGTAACGGATCCTAGAAAAGCATCACAAGCACTGAAAAAAATCGTATCTGAAATGGAACGTAGATACGACTTATTTTCGCATACTGGTACACGGAATATGGAAGGTTATAACGAGCATATTGATAAATGGAATGAAGAAAATGAAGAAAAACATCCAAAGTTACCGTATATCGTTGTCATTGTTGATGAGTTAGCGGACTTAATGATGGTTGCTTCAAACGATGTAGAAGATTCTATTACTCGTATAGCACAAATGGCTCGAGCAGCTGGTATCCATTTAATCATTGCAACACAAAGGCCAAGTGTAGATGTAATCACAGGTATTATTAAAGCAAACATTCCTTCAAGGATTGCATTCGCTGTTTCTTCTGCAATTGATTCACGAACGATACTAGATATGGGTGGTGCAGAGAAGCTATTAGGAAGAGGAGATATGTTATTCCTACCTGCAGGAAGTTCAAAACCCGTTCGTGTTCAAGGTGCTTACTTATCTGATGCAGAAGTAGAGCGAGTAGTTGATTTTGTTATTGAGCAACAAAAAGCAAGTTATCAAGAAGAGATGATTCCAGATGAAGCAGAAGCGACAGAAGAACAAATGGATCGAGACGAACTATATGATGATGCTGTGCAATTAGTAACAGAAATGCAAACTGCATCCGTATCTCTACTACAGCGTCGTTTCAGAATTGGGTATTCTAGAGCAGCCCGGATTATAGATCAACTGGAGTTGAGTGGAGTAGTTGGGCCTTATGAAGGAAGTAAACCGCGTCAAGTACTTGCTCCAAAACACCCATTAGATAATGATTTAATGTGACAATAAGATTACAGCAACATAAAATTTTCATTAAATCTTTTTTTGAATTATGAATAAAACTATTTATTTCAATGATTAAAAATGGTATAGTATGACTGATTAGTAGGAAAGTTTTACATCAGAGGTCTGATCTCTTCAAAATGGTGGTGTTTTCGTTGACAATAAAATTAGACCATCGTCATTTATATCTTCAAGTAATTGATCGTCTTAAACAAGACATTGAAAATGGCGTATTCAAAGAGAAGGAAAAACTTCCTTCTGAATTTGAATTGGCTAAATCACTTGGAGTAAGTCGTGCAACTTTAAGAGAAGCTCTTCGATTACTGGAAGAGGAGAATGTTATCATTAGAAGGCATGGTGTAGGCACATTTGTGAATTCTAAACCTGTTTTCACTTCAGGAATTGAGCAACTTACAAGTGTTTCATCTATGATCCGAAGTGCTGGAATGGAGCCTGGTACAATTTACTTGAGTTCTATGCAATCGCTTCCTTCTGAAGATGATATAAAACGCTTTCAATGTAGTGAAGAGCAATCTATCATTTCTATGGAACGTGTTCGGACTGCAAATGGGGAACCAGTTGTGTATTGTATCGATAAAGTTCCAGAAAACTACTTACCAAATGATTTTCTCGTTAGAGAAGAAGGTTCAATTTTTACTGCCTTAGAGGAATCTGGAAATATTCGTGTATCTCATGCAGTAGCATTTATTGATCCTGTAGGATATCATGAGGTTGCCTCACCAACATTAAATTGTGAGCCAGAAACTTCATTGCTTGTATTAAAACAACTTCACTACGATGAAAATGATCGAGTAGTTTTATACTCGAAAAATTATTTTCGAGCAGATAAGTTTAGCTTTCATGTTGTTCGGAAAAGGGTGTAAAATGATTTAAATTCCTGCTAATAAGAAAATTAATGGAGGTTTTCAATTTGTCAAAACGTAAATTTGGACTAGGACTGTCACTTGTACTTGCTGCCGGTACTATCCTTGGAGCTTGTGGAACAAAAGAAGAAGGAACAACTTCAAAAGGTTCAGAAGGTTCTTCTGAAGCAAAAGATTTCTCTCTTGCAATGGTAACGGATGTTGGAGGGGTAGATGACAAATCATTCAACCAATTAGCTTGGGAAGGTATTGAAGCATTTGGTAAAGAGAACGGCTTGGCAAAAGGTGACGGTGGTTATGATTACCTTCAATCTGCGTCAGACGCTGATTATATCACAAACTTAAACAGCTTAGTACGTCGTGACTTCGATGTAGTTTATGGAATCGGTTTCCTAATGGAAAAACCAATTGGTACAATTGCTGACCAACAACCAGATGCACAACTTGCAATTGTCGATGGGATTGTAGATAAACCAAATGTTGCTTCTGTAATGTTTAAAGAGCAAGAAGGTTCATTCCTTGCTGGTGTTGCTGCTGCTTTAATGTCAGAATCTAAACAAATCGGTTTTGTTGGTGGGATGGAAATTCCAGTAATTGAACGCTTTGAAGCTGGGTTCTTAGAAGGAGTTAAAGCTGTAGATCCAAGCATTAAAGTTGATGTACAGTATACTGGTAAATTTGATGATGCAGCACTTGGTAAAACAACTGCTAACCGTATGTACTCTTCTGGAGTGGATATTATTTTCCACGCTGCTGGTGGTACTGGTAATGGTGTATTTGCGGAAGCGAAAGAACGTAAAACAAAAGATGCTAATGCTAACGTTTGGGTAATCGGAGTTGACTCTGACCAATATGAAGAAGGTGCTGTTGGTGATACTAACATCACACTTACTTCAATGCAAAAACGTGTTGACATCGCAGTTCAAACAATTGCGAAAGAGGCAATGGCTGGAAACTTCCCTGGTGGGAAAACAGTTACTTATGGTTTAGCAGAAAAAGGTGTACAGCTTGCAGATTCTCGTGGTGCAATTCCACAAGACGTTTTAGATCAAATTGAAGAATACTCTAAAAAAATCGCTGCTGGCGAAATTACTGTTCCTGAAACAGTAGAATAATTTACTTTATCTAACATCATAAAGGCCGATGCTTTTCGGTCTTTATGATATTTTAATTAGTAGAAGAAAGATTTTAAATATTTAAAGTCTTATTTTGGTAGAATGCAAAATCTAATTTTGCAGGTGGACATGTTCAGATTGTCTCGATAATGCTTGACAATAATGATGAATATAGCATTCTTTTAACATTCTGGTAGTTAAAAATTTAAAGTCTTTCCTGTATTAATTTTGTACTAGTATAGTAGGGAGTGAATTCATTGGATTATGTAATAGAGATGCTGGGCATTCGGAAAGAGTTTGGATCGTTTGTAGCAAATGATAATATCACCCTTCAACTAAAAAAGGGAGAAATTCATGCGCTCTTAGGGGAAAATGGAGCTGGGAAGTCTACTCTAATGAATGTATTATTTGGCTTATATCAACCAGAAGCAGGGGAGATAAAAGTTAATGGGAAATCTGTAAAAATTACAGATCCTAATGTAGCGAATGATCTAGGTATCGGAATGGTTCACCAGCATTTTATGCTTGTGGAAAAATTTACGGTAACTGAAAATATAATTTTAGGTAATGAGTTAACGAAGAGTGGAATTATTAACATTAAAGATGCTGCTAAAAAAATCCAGTCTCTATCTGAAATGTATGGATTAGAAGTTGATCCTTACGCTAAAATTGAAGATATATCTGTAGGGATGCAACAGCGCGTTGAAATTTTAAAGACACTTTATCGTGGAGCAGAAATATTAATCTTTGATGAGCCAACTGCATCTCTTACTCCTCAAGAAATACATGAACTAATTCAAATCATGAAGCGACTTATCCAAGAAGGAAAGTCTATTATTTTGATTACGCATAAATTACAAGAAATAATGGATGTATCTGACCGTGTTACAGTTATTCGCAAAGGTGAAGGTATTGGAACTGTTATTACTAAAGAAACAAATCCAAATGAACTTGCTTCGTTAATGGTTGGTAGACAAGTAGATTTCACTACAGTAAAAGATGAAGCAAATCCTACAGAAGAATCATTAGTGGTGAACAACTTAGTTGTCACAGATTATCGTGGGATTGAAAAAGTTAAAGGTCTAAACTTAACTGTTCGTAAAGGCGAAATTGTTGGAATAGCAGGGATTGATGGAAACGGTCAATCAGAATTAATCGAATCTATTACAGGTCTTCGTAAAGTAAAAAGTGGTTCGATCAAGATAAATGGACAAGATGTTACAAATAAAAAGCCGCGTCAAATAACAGAAGCTGGTGTTGGGCATATTCCACAAGACCGTCATAAACACGGATTGGTTATGGATTTCTCAATTGGACATAATATTGCTTTGCAAACATATTATGCACCTCCAATTTCTAAAAACGGCATTATCGATTATGGTAAGGTTTCAGAACTAGCACAAAAAATTATTAAAGATTATGACGTTCGGACACAAGGTGAAGAAACGCTTGCTCGTTCTTTATCAGGTGGAAATCAGCAAAAGGCAATTATTGGACGCGAAGTTATTCGAAATCCAGAGCTTTTAATCGCTGCTCTTCCAACTCGTGGTCTTGATGTTGGAGCTATTGAGTTTATTCACCAACGCCTTATTGAACAGCGTGATAAAGGGAAAGCTGTACTTTTACTTTCCTTTGAATTAGACGAAGTAATGAATGTTTCTGACCGTATTGCTGTTATTTATGATGGTCAAATTGTCGATACTTTACAGCCAAAAGATACTACCGAGCAAGAATTAGGGTTACTAATGGCAGGTCAACATAAAACAGGAAAAGATGTAAAACAGGGGGAACAACAGCATGTCGAATAGATTAGTTAATATACTTGTCCCTGTTATATCCGTTATTTTAGGTTTGCTCGTAGGGGCCATTGTCATGTTAGTAAGTGGATATGATCCTGTAAAGGGCTACACTGCATTATGGAATGGTATTTTTGGAGATTCATATGCAATTGGTGAAACAATTCGCCAAATAACACCTTATCTGTTATCAGGACTAGCGGTTGCATTCGCTTTCCGTACTGGATTATTTAATATCGGAGTGGAAGGACAACTTCTTGTCGGCTGGTTTGCAGCAGCATATGTTGGAGTAGCTTTTGATCTTCCGATGTATATTCATTTGCCATTTGCAATTATTGCTGCCGCTGTTGCAGGGGGATTATGGGCTTTAGTTCCAGGTCTTTTAAAAGCAAAATTACAAGTCCATGAAGTAATTGTAACAATCATGATGAACTATATTGCGCTTCATACAACCAACGTACTAATACGAGCGATGTCTGATGGCGGAGAAAATACAGGAACTATTAAAGAAACCGCTTCCTTAAAATCTGTATTTTTTGAAAGCATAACGGATTATTCTAGATTACATTATGGTATTTTCATTGCACTTGCTATGGTATTAGTTATGTGGTTTATATTAGAAAAAACAACGATTGGTTTTGAATTGAAAGCAGTTGGATTCAATAAAAATGCTTCTGAATATGCAGGTATGAATGTAAATAAAAATATTATTCTCTCTATGGTTATCTCAGGGGCATTTGCAGGACTTGCTGGTGCGATGGAAGCACTTGGTACTTTTCAATACGCGAGTGTTAAAGGTGGCTTTACTGGAATTGGGTTTGATGGTATTGCGGTAGCGCTTTTAGGTGCGAACACACCTTTAGGAGTTGTTTTTGGTGCAACATTATTTGGTGCATTAAAATATGGAGCTTTAAATATGCCTAACGCAGCTGATATACCAGTTGAAATTGTTTCTATTGTAATAGCAATCATCATTTTCTTCGTAGCATGTGGTTACGTTATTCGCTACTTCCTTGAGAAAAAGAATAAGAAAAAGGAGGCGAAATAATATGAGCTTTTTAGAGGTTCTATATTTTATTGTCCCATCTGCTATTTTCTATGCAGCTCCTTTAATTTTCACTGCTATTGGTGGAGTTTTCTCTGAACGTTCAGGAGTTATTAACATTGGACTTGAAGGTTTAATGGTTATGGGTGCTTTTATTGGGATCCTTTTCAACTTGTTCTTTGTGGATACATTTGGCGCAGCGACTCCATGGGTAGCATTACTAGCTGCAATGGTTGTATCAGGTATTTTCTCATTAATGCATGCGGTAGCGGCAATTTCGTTCCGTGCGGATCAGACAATATCAGGGGTAGCAATCAATATGCTTGGGGTAGCAGTGGCTCTATTCTCTGTAAAAATGATTTATGGTAAAGGACAGACTGACTATATTCAAGAACGCTTTATTCGATTTGATATTCCGTTTTTAAGTGAAATTCCAGTATTAGGTCCAATGTTTTTTAAAAATGTATATTCAACATCGATTTTAGCAATCGGAGTAGCTTTATGTGCTTGGTTTATTATTTATAAAACACCTTTTGGCTTGCGTTTACGTGCAGTTGGAGAACATCCAATGGCTGCTGACACGATGGGAGTTAATGTAACAAGAATGCGCTATATTGCAGTAATAGTATCTGGTGCATTAGCTGGTATCGGTGGTGCAGTATATTCTCAATCGATTTCTGGAGAGTTTAGTCATACGACTATTAATGGACAAGGGTTCATGGCATTAGCTGCAATGATCTTTGGTAAATGGCATCCACTTGGGGCACTCGGAGCTGCCTTATTCTTTGGTTTTGCCCAAGCCTTAAGTATCGTAGGTGGTCAAATTCCATATATTGATCAAGTCCCAAGTTATTATTTGCATATTTTACCATATGTATTGACAATTTTGGCTGTTGCTGGATTTATTGGAAAAGCTCATGCACCAAAATCGATTGGTAAGCCTTATATTAAAGGGAAAAGATAATAAAAGTTGTACAGTTCGTTTTTTGTACTACTTACTTCAGAAGAGGGACCAAATTTGTTGGTCCCTTTTTGTTTGTATTGGAATAACTTGAACATGTATAGTGAATAGATGAATGAGTTAAACTAGAGAGAAAAAGGGGGATAATTATATGTTTCAACAATTTAAGCTCGCGCAAGGTGTGAAGCTTTATGTAAGACCAACAGAACAATTTAAAACGATCAGTATCTCATTTAAGTGGAAACAGCAAATAACTGAACAAAATGCTGCTATTCGTTCTGTACTCGCAAATATATTGCAATATAGTAATAATGTGTATACGTCGAATGCAGAGTTTCGAAAACGCTTAGATGATTTATATGGAGCAGTTTTATATTTCGATACAACGAAAAAAGGGAATTATCATATCCTTTCTTTAAATGCTGAAACAGTGAATGACGCGTATTTGTCCAATGAAAAGGTAGTAGATGAAGTCTTTTCATTATTATCAACTGTCATTTTTGAACCACTTATGAAGAATGGAAAATTTGTGGATTCCATTGTAAAGCGCGAGAAGGAACAGGTCATTGAAAGAATTCAATCGATGTATGATGATAAAACTAGGTATGCACAGCAACGTTTACTAGAAAATATTCGACCAAATCATCCTGCATCTATTTCTGCAAATGGAACGGTATCTACAGTGCAACAGATAACTAACGAGCAATTAGTTGAAATGTACAATACAATACTCTCATCCGATGAGTTATCCATCTATGTCGTAGGAGACGTGAATGTGGAAGCAATAAAAGAAAAAATGGATAAACATTTCCGTTTTTCTAGTAGAACACCAGTCCAGGAACCATCAACAGTGGATATAAAGCAGGCATCACATGAAAAAGACTTTTTACATGAAATACAAGATATGAAGCAAGGTAAATTACATATCGCCTATCACACTCCAATTAATTTTTATTCCGAAGACTTTCCAATCATGCAGATGACGAATGGTATATTTGGTGGATTTGCACACTCGAAAATATTTATGAATGTACGTGAAAAAGAAAGTATGGCTTATTATGCTTCGAGTAGTTATTCTTCCTTGTATGGTTTAGTATTTGTCTTTGCGGGTATTGATGCGAACTTACAAGAAAAGGCAGTTTTATTAATAGATGAGCAGTTAAAAGTAATGCAAGCAGGTGACATTTCTGATTTAGAAATCAATCAAACAAGATCTATGTTAATAAATCAGCTAAAAGAAGCCTTAGATTCTGCTCGAGCTCAAATTGAAATTTACGATCAATATAAAGAATTGAATGAAGCATTTACAGTAGAAGAATGGATAGAAAAATGGTCCAAAGTCTCAAAAGAACAAATTCAACAAATGGCTTCTAAAATAGAGAAGGAATTCGTCTATTTCCTATCTGGCAAGGAGGGTGCAGACAATGAATGAAACGTATTTTAAACAACTAGAAGAAACGTTATATCATGAACAATTACCTAATGGTCTAAATGTATATATATTACCGAAAAAGGGATTTTCAAAAACCTTTGTAACCTTTACAACAAAGTATGGTTCGATAGATCGTGAATTTATTCCTATCGGTAAAGAGGAACCTGTTATTGTCCCAGACGGAATTGCTCACTTTTTAGAGCATAAAATGTTTGAAAAAGAAGAAGGAGATGTATTTCAAAAGTTTAGTGAAAAAGGTGCATCAGCAAATGCATTTACTTCTTTTACAAAAACTACGTACTTATTTTCATCCACAGACCATGTACTAGAAAATACGAAGACATTACTCGATTTTGTACAGCAACCTTATTTTACAGAACAAACTGTTGAAAAAGAAAAGGGAATCATTGCCCAGGAAATTACGATGTATGATGATCAACCTGATTGGCGTTTATACTTTGGTGCTATTGAGAATATGTATAAAGAGCATCCAGTGAAAATTGATATTGCAGGTACTATTGAATCGATCAATCAAATCACGGCAGATCATTTATATGAGTGTTATCATACTTTTTATCATCCATCCAATATGGTAGTATTTGTCGTCGGGGCAGTGGATCCAAATCAAATGATGAATTTTATTAAAGAAGATCAAGCGGCGAAATCATTTGAAGAACCACAGGAAATAAAGCGATTTTTCCCAACTGAACAAAATTCAGTTGCATATTCAGAACGATCATTACAAATGGATGTGCAAAAACCGAAAGTTATTTTTGGGATCAAATCTAATAATGCAACTATTTCTGGAAATGAGATGTTAAATTTTGAACTTTCCATGCAAGTAGCTATTGAACTGATTTTTGGAAGGACTTCTGCATTCTATCAAGATGTATATGACAAAGGCTTAGTTGACGAATCGTATTCGGCTGATTTTTCGATGGAACAAGGATATGGATTTACGATGATTGGTTCAGATTCTCCAAATCCAGAGACTCTTGTAAAATCGATTAAACAAACGATTCTAGATAATACAAACGAGTGGAATTTCTCTGATGAAGATTTAAAGCGTATTACTCGTAAAAAAATCGGATACTTTTTAAGAGCATTAAATTCTATTGAATATATTGCTAATCAGTTTACACGTTATTCATTCAACGAGATGAATTTATTCGATGTAGTACCAGCTTTAGAAAGTTTAACAATGGAACAAGTGAAAAATGCTTTTGAAACACTGAAAAATGAAGAAACGCATACAATTTTTACAATAGTTCCTTTTGAGAAAAAAGGTCAATGAGTAAAAAGTTTGCATTAGTAGTAGGTGCTTCTGGTGAAATCGGCCATGCAATCAGTCATAAGCTCGCAGAAGATGGCTGGTCTTTGTACTTACATTTTGCGAGCAGTAAAGAACGTGTTATGGGACTTTTAGAAGAACTAGAGGCATCGTATAAAGAACAGGAATTTATGTCTGTGCAAGCGGATTTGCGAAATGTAGAATCTATTGAAAGATTATCTTCTGCAATTTTTTCTTTACAGGCGGTAATATTTGCGCAAGGTCATAGTCTGTATAAAGGATTAGAGGATACTTCGATTGAAGAAATACGTCAACTATTTCAGGTTCATGTGGAACATCCCATGTCTTTATTAGCTAAGTTAACTCCAAAGCTTCGAAAGAAGGCTAATGCTTCTGTTGTTTTTGTAGGTTCTATTTGGGGGGATACAGGTGCATCTTATGAAGCTGCATATTCGGCTGCAAAAGGTGCTCAGCATGCATTTGTAAAAGCATATGCGAAAGAGGTTGCTTCGCAAAAAATTACAGTGAATGCAGTTGCACCAGGATTTATTGATACAAAAATGAACCAACATGTGGAATTGGATACACGCCAAATGTTACTAGAGGAAATTCCAGCAGGGGTTTTCGGTACTACAGAAGATGTTGCGAATGCAGTTGTTTTTTTAGTAGGCGAAAAAGCAAACTATATAACTGGTCAAATCATTAGAGTAAATGGCGGCTGGTATATTTGATTTGAATACAGAAGAAATAAATACAGACTTAATTTGTTGGCGACTTAGTAACGTTTTTTTATGTGTTGTGAGCAGGATCTGTATGGATAAAAGGAAGTTAGACATTCATAATCGGAGGAAAAGAAAAGAGAGATATACTTACTCTTTTCTTTTTTTCTTTTATTCACCAGAGAAATCATATATGATAGAACTTATAATGAACTGAAACGTCATCTACATAGAGAGGACAGATGGGCAATGGCTAGTGAGTGGTTTTTTGAATACGAAATTCAAATAAATCGTCCCGGACTTTTAGGAGATATTTCTTCCTTACTTGGTATGTTGAGAGTGAATATTGTCACGATTAATGGAGTGGATGAAGGTCGACGTGGTATGCTTATTAAAGCAGAAAAAAAAGAAAATATTGAACGCTTTGAGCATATTGCTTCTACAATGGAAACAATCCATTTAACTAAATTTAGAGAACCGAAGCTACGAGATCGTTTAGCTGTTCGACATGGTAGATATATTCAACGTGATGCCGACGATAAAAAAACATTTCGTTTTGTTCGTGATGAACTTGGGCTTCTCGTAGACTTTATGGCAGAAATTTTTAAACAAGATGGCCATAAGCTAATTGGAATAAGAGGCATGCCTCGTGTAGGGAAAACGGAATCGGTTGTAGCAGCAAGTGTATGTGCTAATAAAAAATGGATTTTTCTTTCATCCACAATGATTAAGCAAACAATTAGAAGTCAACTTGCAGGGGATGAATTTAGTGACCGCAATATTTTCATACTAGATGGTATTGTGACGAGAAATTCAAACGATGAAAAGCATTTACAGTTAGTAAGAGAAATGATGCGTATGCCTACTATCAAAGTCGTAGAACATCCGGATATGTTTATCCAGCATTCAGAGTATTCTATTGACGATTTTGACTATATTATTGAACTTCGTCATAGTCCAGAAGAGCAAATTACGTATGAAATGATGGAGAAAAACCACAGTATGTCCGACAATGGAATGGGTGGATTTGGCGGATTTGGTGGATTTAATTTTTAATGGGTAGGTGTTTTTAGGTGACAGAATTAGGGGCTCGCTTAAAAGAAGCGAGAACGGCAAAAGGATACAGTATTGATGATCTACAAGAAATTACAAAAATTCAAAAAAGATACTTGGCTGGCATAGAAGAAGGAAATTACGCAACGATGCCAGGTGCATTTTATGTGCGTGCGTTTATAAAACAATATGCAGATGCAGTCGGATTGAATGGGGACGAGTTATTAGAAACGTATAAAATGGAAATCCCATCTCCAACAAATGAGGATGTTTCTAAAAATATCCCTGCTACTCCTTCAAGAAGATCTCTAGGTGGTCGTTCTTCTAACAAGTTCATGGAGATTTTTCCAATGCTCGTTGTTGGTTTATTCATCATTGCAATTATTGTTATTGTTTGGACTTTATTTCAAAACTTACCTAAAGATACACCGGAACAAGTGGATACTGGAGATGGTCTAACCATTGAAACAAAACCACAACAACCTCAAGTTAAACCAGACGCTGAGGAAGAAAATGATCCAGTTGAAGAGGAAAAAGAAGAGGTTGTAGAAGAACCTGAAAAGGTTGAGCAGCAATTGACATTGATTGAAACACAAGGTGATACATCCACATATGAATTAACTGGTGCTGAAAATTATAAAGTGAAAATTGTAGCAGCCAATAATACGTGGCTGAATATTAGAGATCAGGACAATAAGATTTTGGTTGATCAAGCGGTTAATGCTGGTCAAACGTACGAATTAGATGCAACTAGCTTTACTAGAGTTCGTATCCGTATGGGCTATACTACTGGTAATACGCTGTATATGAATGATCAAATAGTTGAATTTCCAACCGATAGAACTACGCAAAACTTAGTAATACAGTTCAACAAATAGTCATCTAATAGATGGCTATTTTGTTTGAAAAATCAAAGGAGCTCGTTTTACATGAAAATGAATATACCAAATCAGATATCCATGTTTCGGATTTTTTTAATCCCGATATTTATGTTTTTTATGCTTGTTGATTTTAACTGGGGGGATGTTAGTTTTCTTGGAGCTACAATTCCAACCGGACATTTAATAGGAGCGATTATTTTTATCATAGCTTCTATTACAGATTTTATTGATGGATATTATGCTAGAAAATATAATTTAGTGACGAATATGGGGAAATTTTTAGATCCGTTAGCCGATAAGTTACTTGTTTCAGCTGCTCTTATTATTTTAGTTCAATTTGGCATTGCCCCAGCTTGGGTAGTTATTCTAATTATTAGCCGAGAGTTTGCTGTTACAGGACTAAGATTGATATTGGCGAATGAAGGAGAAGTAGTTGCTGCAAATCAGCTTGGAAAGATTAAAATGTGGACTCAAATTATCGCTATTTCTTCACTATTGCTAGGTAATGTTTTCTTTGAAATGTTCTCATTCCCGTTTGCAACTATTATGCTATATGTTTCATTATTCTTTACGTTATGGTCAGGGTTCGATTACTTCTATTTAAATCGTAAAGTGTTACTTGACTCAAAGTAGGAAGGAAGTATTACTAAGATGAAAGCAGAAATAATCGCAGTAGGTTCTGAGTTATTGCTAGGTCAAATTTCAAACACGAATGCCAGATTTATCTCTTCCCAACTTGCAGAGCTAGGAATTGATGTATATTACCATACAGTTGTAGGTGATAATCCGAATCGATTATTAGATTCTATAAAGATTGCTGAAGGACGAGCGGATCTACTCATTTTTACTGGTGGATTAGGTCCTACGAAAGATGATTTAACAAAAGAAACAATAGCTAATCATTTAAACAAGAAATTAGTAATGGATGATCATGCCTTAATTTATATCGAAGATTTTTTTAAAAGAATGAATCGAGAGATGACCGAAAACAATAAAAAACAAGCATTGGTTCTCGAAGGCTGTACTGTTCTTCCAAATAAGCATGGAATGGCGCCTGGAATGCTCCTGAGTAACGAGAAACACTCTTATATACTTTTACCAGGGCCACCAAAAGAAATGGAGCCAATGTTCCAATTTGAAGCAAAACCATTACTACCAAAACTGCTCAATGAAGAAACAATTATATTGTCTCATGTCATTCGTTTCTATGGAATTGGTGAGGCTGAATTAGAGACAAAAGTACAGGATTTACTGGAAAATCAAACAAATCCTACTCTTGCTCCACTTGCTTCTGATGGTGAAGTCACATTACGTCTAACGGCTAAAAGTGACACAGAAAAGGATGCATGGCATAAAATAGAAACCCTTCAAGCCGAAATTTTACAAAGAGTAGGAAATTTTGTTTATGGATATAACAATGACTCCCTAGCTTCTAAGCTTAGAGAACTATTAATCGATAATAACTTGACCATTTCTGCAGCTGAAAGTATGACGGCTGGTTTGTTTCAATCTGAACTAGCAGAAGTACCTGGTATGGGCGAAGCATTAGTTGGTGGAATGATTACATACACAGAAAAGATAAAAGTAGAACAGTTAGGTGTTAAACAACAATTATTAAGTGATTATGGGGTAGTTTCTAGTCAATGTGCGGAAGAAATGGCTGTTCGAATAAAAGAAAAGTTTGGAACGAATATTGGAATTGGCATCACAGGAGCAGCAGGACCAGATGGACATGGCGGACAGCCAGCAGGAACTGTTTGGATTGGTATAGCTTTAGACCAAATGGCTCCAGTTTCTTATAAATTAAGTCTTACTGGTATGAGAAATACAAATAGATTAAGAGCAGTAAAATTTACAATCCATTATTTAATACGATTACTTCGTGAAGAGGGAATTGCGAAAATTTAATCTTTCTAGAAACGCTCAAAATTAAATTTTATACAATAAAAACGGCCTAAAATTCAGTTTTGAGCCGTTTTTCGCTTTCAAATTTATATTGTCGTTAAAAATAAACGAATAAACGTTCGCTTTTTTCTTGTATATTTCTCACACACCGAGTATAGTAGTAGTAGAAATAAAAAACTGATTTTCTTATAAGGAGGAAATACTTTTGAGTAACGATCGTAAAGCAGCATTGGAAATGGCTTTAAAACAAATAGAGAAACAGTTTGGTAAGGGTTCTATTATGAAACTGGGAGAAAAGACGGATCGAGAAATTTCAACGTCATCTAGTGGTTCTCTAGCGCTTGATGCAGCGTTAGGAATTGGCGGATATCCAAGAGGACGTATTATTGAAATATATGGCCCAGAAAGTTCAGGTAAAACAACTGTAGCACTTCATGCGATTGCAGAAGTTCAAAAAAACGGAGGACAGGCAGCATTTATTGATGCTGAGCACGCACTTGATCCCGTATATGCACAAAAATTAGGTGTAAATATTGATGAATTACTTTTATCTCAACCAGATACAGGAGAGCAAGCACTTGAAATCGCAGAAGCATTAGTACGTAGTGGTGCTGTGGAAATTTTAGTTATTGACTCAGTAGCTGCTCTAGTACCGAAAGCAGAAATAGAAGGAGAAATGGGAGATTCCCATGTTGGTCTTCAAGCACGCTTAATGTCACAAGCATTACGTAAACTTTCAGGTGCTATTAATAAATCAAATACTATCGCGATTTTCATAAACCAAATTCGTGAAAAAGTAGGGGTAATGTTCGGAAATCCAGAAGTTACACCAGGTGGTCGTGCACTTAAATTTTATAGCTCAGTTCGATTAGAAGTGAGACGTGCAGAAGCATTAAAACAAGGAACGGATATTGTTGGGAATAAAACAAAAATTAAAGTTGTGAAAAACAAAGTAGCACCTCCGTTCAGAACGGCAGAAGTAGACATCATGTACGGAGAAGGAATTTCTCAAGAAGGAGAAATTATCGATCTTGGATCTGAGATGGATATTGTCCAAAAAAGTGGTTCTTGGTATGCGTATAATGAAGAGCGCTTAGGGCAAGGTAGAGAAAACGCAAAGCAATTCTTAAAAGAAAATCCAGCAACTAAAAATGAAATTGCAGTAAAAATTCGTGAATCTCTAGGAATGACTGCGGGCTCTTATACAATTGCAGGACATGAACCTGAAGAAGAAGACGAAGAATTCGAATTATTGTTAGATGAAAAATAATAAATGTAAAAAGTCTCCCGATTTTTGGGAGACTTTTTTTGTAACTATTCTTTCCGATTCCTTGACAGAGTATTTCTACATCTATACAATTAAAACTGTATAATTTCTTTACTAATATTATGATAAAAAGGCAATACATATATGTGTTTACATGTATGGGCCGACTGAACTTAAAAATGTATAGCAATAGGGGGTGTTCAAATGCCATATGAAATTATCATCTCCGCTTTGCTTGGTCTGTTTGTCGGTGCCGTTGTTGGTTATATTTTTCTAAAAAAAGTGAACGATTCAAAAGTGACTGGTGCAAAACAATCTTCTGTACTCATCTTAGATGAAGCAAAGCGAGAAGCAGAAGCGTTAAAGAAAGAAGCACTATTAGAAGCCAAAGATGAAACTCACCAATTACGAAGTGAAGCAGAATCTGACATCCGTGAACGCCGTATGGAACTGCAAAAACAGGAAAATCGGTTATTACAAAGAGAAGAGAATCTTGATCGTAAGGATGATGCTCTAAACAAGAGAGAAGTAGGTCTTGAGCGTAAAGAAGATGCTCTAACCGAAAGACAACAGCATATTGAACAGATGGAAAGCAAAGTGGACGAGCTAGTTGGAAAACAACAAAGCGAACTAGAAAGAATTTCTACGTTAACACGTGAAGAAGCAAAAGGAATTATTCTTCAAGAAGTAGAAAACGAGCTTACTACTGATATAGCTATTATGACGAAAGAATCGGAAACTCGTGCAAAAGAAGAGTCCGATAAAAAGTCACGTGAGATTCTTTCACTTGCATTACAACGTTTTGCAGCTGATCATGTAGCAGAAACAACAGTTTCCGTTGTAAACTTACCTAACGATGAGATGAAAGGTCGTATCATTGGTCGTGAAGGTCGAAACATTCGTACGCTTGAAACTTTAACTGGAATTGATTTAATTATTGATGATACACCAGAAGCTGTTATTCTATCAGGATTTGATCCAATACGTAGAGAAACTGCTCGTTTAGCTCTTGAAAAATTGGTACAAGATGGTCGTATACATCCTGCGCGAATTGAGGAAATGGTAGAAAAATCAAGACGTGAAGTGGATGAACAAATTCGCGAAATTGGAGAACAAACGACGTTTGATGTTGGTATTCATAATTTACATCCAGATTTAATGAAAATTCTAGGTAGACTTCGCTATCGTACTAGCTATGGTCAAAATGTGTTGAAGCATTCAACAGAAGTAGCATTTTTAGCAGGTTTACTTGCTGCAGAGCTCGGTGAAGATGTTACACTAGCGAGACGTGCAGGATTACTTCACGATATTGGAAAAGCAATTGACCATGAAGTAGAAGGAAGTCATGTAGAAATTGGCGTAGAGCTTGCAACAAAGTATAAAGAACATCCTGTAGTTATAAACAGTATAGCTTCTCACCACGGAGATACAGAAGCAACTTCTGTTATTGCCGTACTAGTGGCTGCAGCAGACGCATTATCTGCAGCACGACCAGGTGCAAGAAGTGAAACATTAGAAAATTATATTCGTCGTTTAGAAAAACTGGAAGAGATTTCTGAATCTTACGATGGAGTAGAAAAATCTTTTGCTATACAAGCAGGAAGAGAGATTCGTATTATGGTTCGTCCAGACCAAATTGATGATATATCTGCGCATCGTTTGGCTAGAGATATACGTAAACGAATCGAAGAAGAGCTAGATTATCCAGGTCATATTAAAGTGACAGTAATCAGGGAAACTAGAGCTGTAGAATACGCAAAATAATAAATGAAAGGCTTCGAAAAGAAGCCTTTTTTTCGTGAAAGGATTGAAGAAATAGATGAAAATATTATTTATAGGTGACATAGTTGGTTCTATTGGAAGAGATACTTTGGAAAGCTATTTACCAAGACTAAAAAGAAAATACTCGCCAGACGTAGTAATTGCGAATGGAGAAAATGCTGCTGCAGGACGTGGAATTACAAAGAGTATTTTTCAATCATTACTGCATATGGGTGTAGATGTTGTAACAATGGGTAACCACACATGGGATCAAAAAGAAATTATGGACTTTATAGATGATACTGATTATTTAATCCGTCCAGCAAACTTTTCAGAGGAAGCGCCAGGAAAAGGGATGACCTCCATTACTAAAAATGGACAAACTATATCTATTATTAATTTACATGGAAGAACTTTCTTACCACCTCATGATGATCCATTTAAGAAAGCAACGGAATTGGTAGAAGAAGCAAAAAAAATATCACCAATCATATTTGTAGATTTTCATGCAGAGGCCACTAGTGAAAAAATTGCATTAGGATGGCATTTAGATGGAAAAGCATCCGTTGTCGTTGGAACGCATACACATGTACAAACAGCAGATTCACGTATTTTACCAGAGGGAACGGCTTATATTACGGACGTTGGTATGACAGGACCATATGATGGCGTCTTAGGGATGAAAAAAGAAGATGTATTATACCGTTTTCAAACGAATATGCCAGCACGTTTTGAAGTGCCAAAAAGTGGTCGTTCAGTATTAAGTGGATTTTTTGTGGAAGTAAACGATTATGGAAAAGCTGTACATCAGGAACGAGTTTATATTAACGAAGATTATCCGTTTAAAGGTTAAAAGAGTCTAAAAAATTTCCTTAAAGCATAGGTTAGATTATGAACGAAAGCAAGTTCATAATCTAGCGATAAAAGGAGAAATGATAGTGGATTCTTTAAAAGTATCTTCTCGTTCAAACCCAAATTCAGTTGCTGGTGCATTGGTTGCAGTAATAAGAGAACAAGGGTATGCAGAGATGCAAGCAGTAGGAGCAGGGGCATTAAATCAGGCAATTAAAGCTATTGCCATTGCAAGAGGATTTGTCGCACCAAGTGGAACAGACTTAACATGTTCACCTGCATTCACAGATATTATTATTTCAGGTGAAGATCGAACTGCTTTGAAGTTATTAGTAGAAAAAAAAGTAAAATAGCTTCAGACTACCCATAAAATACTGTACTCAGTTGGGTGAGTAAATTATAGGTCTATTTGAGAGCTGGATAAAGGCAAGAAAGGCAACTAATGCCACTAGTGCGAAGAACTTAGGTTGCCTTACTAAACAAGCATTTCAAGACAGTTTGAAGAGGATGCTTTCGGATTTATATTTTTTCATAAACCTAAAGCCGCTACTTTTATTAGTAGCGGCTTACAGCTTGTCGACAAATGCATTTTTATGAATCAACATGTATTAAGAACATAGTGATTATTGTGCTTTTCCTGTAGCAATCGCTTCAGGCGGGCGCTTTCCGCTGAAAAATAGGAAGGGCCCTCCACGGAGACTCCTGTGGGAATAGCTTGAGCTGAAGACCCCGCAGGAAAGACACGAGGGCACTGAAAAAGTGTCATTCAAATAAATTATCTATCAAATAGTCCTAAGAGAATTTATCGCTTTGGCATTCGCTTTCCACGGGCGAGCGACGAGCCTCCTCCTTCGCTATGCTTCGTGCGGGGTTTTGGACGCTCCGTTTTTTCGCAGGATTCTCGTAAATTTTTCCTTTATGTATAAGGAATCTAGTAGTTGTTATGAGAAGGCATTCCTAATAAAATTAAAGTGATTAGCTAGAAAGAGTTCCATCTTTTTTCTTATAAAATGAATGAAGACTAGTTGAACGGAAAAAGCTACTCGCTTTTCGCGGAGAATCGCCAAGCATACTCCTCACTGCAATGAGGGCACTGAAAACCCATCTTTGTTTTAATAAATACTTTTCATTTCTAGAAAATCGTTGAAGAAGGCGACACTCCTGCGGGAATAGCGTTAGTCGAAGACCCCGCAGCGAAGCGAGGAGGCTGAGGCAACGCCCGCGGAAAGGGAGGCCACTGAAAAACCAAAATTCAGAAAATAAAGTCACCACTTGAGAAGTATATTTGTATCAAAATTGGCATGACGTCCCCATAAACACCCTAAAAAGTGAAGGAATTATGGGATTTCGTTTTTATTTTTTGAAAAAAAGTGACTTTTTCAGTGGCCTCCGGAAAGGGAGCCGTTTCAACGATTTTCTTATTTACTGGAATATTAGACTACCTCATTTGGCAAAATCGAATTATAGGGACTTTTTCAGTGACTTTGCAGTGACGAGGAGGCTGAAGCCAAGTCCACTGAAAGCGAAGTGGCGGGCCCTGCTGATTCTCTTATACATCTCCATTCATTGTAAAACGAATTTGTCTAAAGTCTGAAAGCCGCTACTTTCATAAGTAGCGGCTAAAATTTAGCATTTCATACATAGTGACGATAATCTGAATATATTGTGACGAAGCAATTCCGTCAAAGGTCTGATTTTCATGAAAAATATTGTGAATACATAGTGAATATCACTACTTCGTGATAAACTAATGAAGGTAAAAGCATTCAACCAGATAGTAAGGAGATGTTTATATGTTGCAACAGCTTTCTTGGAAAGTAGGAGGGCAGCAAGGAGAGGGTATCGAAAGTACTGGTGAGATTTTCTCAATGGCGATGAATCGCCTTGGATATTACCTTTATGGATATCGTCATTTCTCTTCTCGTATTAAAGGTGGTCATACGAATAATAAAATCTGTGTACGACCTACGCAAGTTCGTACAATCCCAGATGATTTAGATATACTTGTAGCTTTTGATCAAGAAACAATCGATGTTAATTACAAAGAGCTTACAGAAAAAAGTGTTATATTAGCAGACGCTAAATTTTCACCTGTTTCTCCAGAGGATTGTTTAGCACCAATGTATATTGTTCCGTTTACGGAAATTGCGGCGGAGTTAGGTACATCATTAATGAAAAATATGGTGGCAATTGGTGCAACTTCCGCATTGTTGAACTTAGATAAAGCAGTATTTCAAGGTGTGGTAGATGAGATTTTTGGTAAAAAAGGAACAGAAGTAGTAGAAAAAAATATGCAGGCGATTCAACAAGGCTTTGATGTAATGGCTGAGCAACTAGGGGACCGTTTAGGAGAATGGCAACTAATTGAAGCAGATGGAAAACATCGTATGTTCATGATTGGAAATGATGCAATTGCACTTGGTGCACTAACAGCAGGAGTTCGTTTCATGGCAGCCTATCCAATTACTCCAGCTTCTGAAATCATGGAATATATGATTAAAAAGCTACCGCTATTTGGTGGTGCAGTCATTCAAACAGAAGACGAAATAGCTGCAGCAACAATGGCAATTGGATCAAACTACGGCGGTGTACGAGCGTTTACGGCATCTGCAGGACCGGGCCTTTCACTTATGATGGAAGCAATAGGCTTATCCGGTATGACAGAGCAGCCACTTGTAATAGTGGATACACAACGTGGTGGTCCTTCAACTGGTCTTCCAACTAAACAAGAGCAATCTGACTTAATGCAAATGATTTATGGAACACATGGTGAAATTCCAAAAGTAGTTATTGCACCAAGTACAGGAGAAGAAGCGTTTTTTGATACGATTCAAGCATTTAATATTGCAGAAGAATTACAACTTCCTGTCATTATCTTGTCTGACTTACAATTATCACTTGGTAAACAAACCGTTGATCCATTTGATTATTCAAAAATTGAAATTAGACGCGGTAAATTAGTTCAAAACGAAGAAATCCCTGAATCAGTGGATAAATCGTATTTTAAACGTTTTGAAGTAACAGAAGACGGTGTTTCTCCACGTGTTTTACCAGGAACAGCACATGCTATTCACCACGTAACAGGTGTCGAGCACGATGAAACTGGAAAGCCATCAGAAGCAGCTACAAATCGTATAGCTCAAATGGACAAGCGTATGAAAAAATTAAAGCATGTTCAATTTAATGAACCTGTATATAAAAATGTACCTTACGAAGAAGCAGATATCTTATTTGTTGGTTTCAATTCAACTAGAGGTGTATTAGAGGAATTACAACAAACACTGATATCACAAGGAATGAAAGTGAATCATGCACATATCCGATTAATTCACCCATTCCCTGTAGAGGAAATGCAACCATTAGTAGCAAATGCAAAAAAAGTAGTTGTTGTAGAAAATAATGCTACAGGGCAACTAGCGAACATTTTAAAAATGAATGTTGGTGGACATGACAAAGTAGTAAATGTAACAAAATACGACGGTACACCATTTTTACCATTACAGCTTGAAAAACAAGTAAAGGAGTTGCTAGCAGATGGTAACATTTAAGGATTTTAGAAATAATGTAAAGCCAAACTGGTGCCCTGGGTGTGGTGACTTTTCTGTTCAAGCAGCAATTCAACGCGCAGCAGCAAATGTTGGAATCCAACCACATGATTTAGCTGTTATTTCTGGTATTGGTTGTTCTGGACGTATTTCTGGGTACATCCATTCTTACGGATTCCATGGTATCCATGGACGTGCATTACCTATTGCACAAGGCTTAAAAATGGCCAATAAAGATCTTCATGTTATTGCCTCAGGAGGAGACGGAGACGGATTCGCAATTGGTCTTGGACATACTATCCACTCGATACGTCGTAACATTGATTTAACATACGTAGTAATGGATAACCAAATTTACGGATTAACAAAAGGGCAAACTTCTCCAAGGTCAGCAGAAGGATTTAAAACAAAATCAACACCAGGCGGTGCAATTGAGCCCTCTCTTAAACCTCTTGAATTAGCGCTAACATCAGGTGCAACTTTTGTAGCACAAGGATTTTCATCTGATATTAAAGAGTTGACTGCAATCATCGAAGCGGGGATTAATCATAAAGGGTTTTCTTTTATAAATGTATTCAGTCCATGCGTAACGTACAATAAAGTAAATACGTATGATTGGTTCAAAGAAAACCTAACAAAACTTTCCGATGTGGAGGGTTATGATCATACAAATCGCGAAGAAGCAATAAAAGTTGTGATGGAAAATGAAGGACTAGTGACTGGAATTATTTATCAAAACGAAGAAGCACCTTCATATCAAGCACAGGTACCTGGATATGCAGATACACCACTTGTTGACCAAAACTTGAAGATGAGTGAACAAGAATTTAACACTTTATTACAAGACTTTATGTGATATCCTAGACTGCCAATGCAATCGGTAGTCTCAGACTGTTGACAAACGCTTTCATTCTTCGTTACTTGCATTTCGTTGTAAGCTCATGAACTTTAGTTCTATTCGCTTCCGCCTCATGCGTCGTGCCTCGACTGACAAGCGTTTTCAAGTCAGTCTGAAGTGGTCTTCGAAACATGATTTTGTCTACAACCCGAGACTGCCGATGCAATCGGTAGTCTTTTTTTATGTCTAATTAAGTACTTTTCATGTTTAATCCTTGTAGCACTAGTATGCTATTCAGTATAATAATAGGATGGATATTCGTATTACCATCGAATGAAAGAAAGGAGAGTTCTTATGAACGAAGAATCCCGTTTACAAAGTGCTCAAATAAAAGAATCTAATTCTCCGGACAAAAAATCCGAGAAGGATTATAGTAAATATTTTCAAGCCGTATACACTCCGCCTTCCTTAAAAGAAGCGAAAAAACGAGGAAAAGAAGAAGTAACTTATCATAACGATTTTGCCATTGCGGAAGAATTTAGAGGTATGGGTCAAAACCGCAAATTTTATATACGTACGTATGGCTGTCAAATGAATGAGCATGACACAGAAGTTATGGCAGGTATCTTCATGCAGCTTGGATACGAGCCAACTGATACAGTGGACGATGCAAATGTCATTCTTTTAAACACATGTGCCATTCGTGAAAATGCGGAAAACAAAGTGTTTGGTGAACTTGGACATTTAAAGCATTTAAAACAAAATAATCCAGATGTTTTAATCGGTGTCTGTGGTTGCATGTCTCAGGAAGAATCTGTAGTAAATAAAATTCTTAAAACGTATAACCAAGTCGATATGATTTTCGGAACACATAATATTCATAGACTTCCGAACATATTAAATGAGGCGTACCTTTCGAAAGAAATGGTTGTTGAAGTTTGGTCTAAAGAAGGCGACGTTATTGAAAACTTGCCGCGAGTTAGAAAAGGCTCTATTAAAGCTTGGGTTAATATTATGTATGGCTGCGATAAGTTCTGTACATACTGCATTGTTCCTTACACACGAGGAAAAGAGCGCAGTAGACGACCAGAGGATATTATTCAAGAAATTAGACATCTTGCAGCTCAAGGCTATAAAGAAGTAACATTACTTGGTCAAAATGTTAATGCGTACGGAAAAGACTTTGAAGACTTAGATTATCGTTTTGGAGATTTAATGGATGACCTTCGTAAAATAGATGTAGCACGTATTCGTTTCATGACAAGTCATCCAAGAGACTTCGATGATCATCTCATTGAAGTACTTGCAAAAGGTGGAAACTTAGTCGACCATATTCATTTACCTGTTCAATCAGGATCTTCCGATATTCTAAAAATAATGGCTCGCAAATACACAAGAGAACATTATTTAGAACTAGTTCGTAAAATAAAAGAAGCGATTCCAACCGCATCGTTAACAACAGACATAATTGTTGGATTCCCAAATGAAACAGATGAGCAATTTGAGGAAACAATGTCGTTATATAAAGAAGTTGGTTTCGAAATTGCATATACGTATATTTACTCTCCACGTGAAGGTACACCGGCTGCAAAAATGGTGGATAATGTACCAATGGAAGTGAAAAAAGAGCGTCTTCAACGCTTAAATGCACTTGTAAATGAAATGTCTGCGGAAGCAATGAAAAAGTATGAAGGTCAAATTGTCGAAGTACTAGTAGAAGGAGAAAGTAAAAATAATCCCGATGTACTTGCAGGATATACGCCAAAAAGCAAGCTAGTTAACTTTGTTGGACCAAAAGAAATCATTGGTCAGCTTGTACAAGTGAGAATTACTGATGCAAAAACATGGTCACTTACTGGAGAACTAGTAGAAGTACCAAATGGACAAAAGGTGGGAATATAATGACTACAAAATATACAAGAGACGATATTATCGAGAAAGCAAAAGAAATTGCAACAATGATTGCAAATACAGAAGAAGTAGATTTCTTCAAGCGTGCTGAAGCACAAATTAATGAAAATCAAACAGTTCGTGAAAAAATTGCTAGCCTGAAAAGCTTACAAAAACAAGCAGTGAACTTTCAACATTTAGGAAAAGAAAAAGCGTTAAAAATGATCGAAGGTAAAATTGAAGCTATTGAAGCTGAAATTGATGAACTACCAATCGTTCAAGAGTTTAAACAATCACAAGGAGATGTGAACAGTCTCTTACAGTTGGTTGCAAACTCTATTTCCAACAGTGTAACTAATCAAATTATTGAAGCAACAGAAGGCGATTTGCTACGAGGAGAAACAGGTTCAAAAGTTCAAAATACAAATCCAGGTAGCTGCTCTTAATTCAAAAATAGATTCTCAATTAGAACATACATTACATCTGAAAAGATATAGTGTATGTTTTTTTTTATGATTTAAACATTATGAAAACACCGAATTCACATAATAGGTTGACAATTGAAAGCGGTTTTATGTTAATATTATTATGTGCATGGGGAATCTACATAAAAAGGGAGGAATTGGAATGAAGAGAAAACAATTTAAATTGCTAACAATTTTGAGCTTATTTGCTCTATTAGTATTATCAGCATGTGGAACTACTGAAAGTGGATCAGGAAGTACAACAGATAGCGATGCTGATAAGGATTCTGGTAAAACAAAAGTAGATTACAAATTTTTAAGTCTATTAACTGGTGGAACTCAAGGTACATATTATCCACTTGGCGGAACATTTGCAGAATTAATTACAACGGATACTGGGGTTAAAACTACTGCCGAAGTTTCTCAAGCATCAGCTGCAAATATGACAGCTTTGCAAAATGGCGAAGGTGAAATTGCTTTCGTTCAAACTGACATAGCGTACTATGGTACTGAAGGGATACTAATGTTCGAAGGTAAAAAGACGGACTCAGTATCTGCACTAGGTGCTCTTTACCCAGAAACAATTCAATTGGTAACTTTAGAAAATTCAGGAATTACTTCATACGATGACCTAAAAGGTAAAAAAGTCTCTGTAGGTGCTCCAGGTTCTGGTACTTACGCAAACGCTGAACAATTACTTGAAATTCATGGTTTATCAATGAAAGATATCCAAGCACAAAATTTAGATTTCGGTGAGTCAACAGAAGGTATCCAATCAGGACAAATCGACGCAGCATTTATCACAGCTGGTTATCCTACAAGTGCAGTTGAAGCGTTAAATGCAACGAACAAAGTTTCAATAATTCCAGTAAGTAATGACAAAGCAGAAGCATTAATAGAAAAATATCCATATTATGCGAAAGATGCAATTCCTAAAGGAACTTACGGTTTAGATTCAGAAGTGCCAGCTGTATCTGTTTTAGCGATGCTAGCAGTTAAAAAGGATCTTCCAGAAGACCTAGTATATGAAATTACAAAAGCGATTTATGACAACACAGATAAAATTAGCCACGCAAAAGGTGAATTCATTAAAGCTGAAACTGGATTAGATGGTATTGGTATTGAAGTTCATCCAGGCGCACAAAAATATTTTGACGAAGTAAAAAAATAATCAAAGAGTAAAAAAGGGGGCTCAGTTGCGAATAGCTTCGAGCCTCTTTTTTATTAAGTGGGGTTTAGTCAACAAGTGAAAAAAATACTTGTGATACTAATCATTTTCATTATTTGTAGTATATTTTTTATTCCATTTTGGCAGGTGTTTACTTTTACAGAAACACGAAATGAATATCCAGACCTCCACTATATATCGATAAATGGCGGAAATGACTTTCAAATAATTTTTACGCATTCTATTCATCTAACCGATGTTATTGAAAGTTATAGAGTACTAGATACGAATGAAATTCGTTTAATGTCTATGCAATACAGCGATGTTGCAATCGGTATGCCGGGTTATGCTGAGGAAGGTCAAACGTTATTGTACAAGGATGGAATTTACACATTGCAATACGATGAAGCGATATTAAAGGATTTTACTATACATATTGGTGATGTTGACTATAAGTTGAATTTCAAATATGGTACAAAATATTTTGATTTAAAAGAAGAGCTTGTGAAAGGAAAGTCGTATTTATTCGAAGTAAAGAATATATCTTTATATGAAATACTGAAAGGAGTCAAATTAAATGGACGATAAGAACAACACGAAATTACAAACAAATCAGTTTGAAGAATTGTCTGTTGAGGATCAACAGGCTATTCTAGAAAAATACGATCTTGAATCGAATACGCGTACTTTAGGCGGGGTATTGAAACATGTTATTTTCTTTGGTTTAATGGCATTTTCTTTATTTCAACTGTACACAGCTATTTTTGGACAATTTCCAGCTCAAATACAACGAACGGTACACTTAGGATTCGGTTTAGTTTTTATTTTCTTATTGTTTCCAGCAAAACGTAAACTTTCGAAGACTAAAATTCCGTTTTATGATTTTATTTTAGCAATAGGGGCAATTCTAGTTGGAAGCTATTGGACGATAAATTATCATCGTTTAGTACAGAGCTTGGGACAGCTAGAGGGAATGGACTTTTTCGTAGGTTTGCTTGCAATACTACTTGTTTTAGAAGCAGCAAGACGTGCAGTAGGATTGCCTATTACAATCATTGCTTCCTTGTTCTTAGTGTATGCGTATTTAGGTCCTTATTTCCCGGACTTTATGGCTCACCGAGGACAAAGTATTGATAATATCGTCAATTTAATGTTCTTTACGACAGACGGAATTTTAGGAACACCGCTTGCCGTTTCTTCCACGTATATTTTTGCATTCTTATTATTCGGAGCTTTCTTGGTGAAAACTGGAGTTGGGCAATATTTTAACGATTTATCTGTTGCGGTTGCTGGAAAGTTAACCGGTGGTCCGGCAAAAGTTGCTATCTTCTCATCTGCACTTCAAGGGACTATTTCAGGTAGTTCTGTAGCAAACGTTGTTACGTCTGGTGCATATACTATTCCGATGATGAAGTCACTCGGCTACAAGAAGGAGTTTGCTGGTGCGGTTGAGGCATCTTCTTCAACTGGTGGTCAGCTAATGCCTCCAATAATGGGGGCAGCAGCGTTCTTAATGGTTGAATTTATCGGCCGTGGAGTGACGTATTGGGATATTGCAAAAGCTGCTGCAATTCCTGCTTTACTTTACTTTACAGGTATTTGGATTATGACCCATTTCGAAGCAAAACGATTAGGACTTCGTGGGTTAACTGATGATCAAATGCCAGATCGCAAAGAAATATTTAAAAAGCTTTATTTAATTTTACCGATTTTCTTAATTATCGTGTTAATGATGGTAGGAGTTCCTGTCATTCACTCTGCACTGTACGGAATAGTTGCGTGTATCGTAGTTAGTATGTTTAACAAAGATACACGAATAGGTCCACTTGATATTTTAGATGCATTAGTGGATGGTGCTCGTACAGCTCTAGGTGTAGTAGCTGCTACGGCATGTGCTGGCATTATAGTAGGAGTTGTTGTTAAAACTGGATTAGGATTAAGTTTAGCGACGAGCTTAGTGAAACTTGCTGGAGGAAGTATTTTATTAACATTGTTCTTTGTTATGATTGCATCGCTTATTTTAGGTATGGGTGCTCCTACAACGGCAAACTATGTTATTACTTCAACAATTGCAGCACCAGCTATTATTGCATTATTAGCACCTGACACACCTCAAAGTGCTGTCCCAATCGTTGTGTTATTATCAGCGCATTTCTTCGTGTTCTATTTCGGAATAATAGCCGATATAACCCCTCCTGTTGCCCTTGCCGCATTTGCAGCATCAGGTATATCTGGTGGGGATCCAATAAAAACGGGAGTGCAAGCATCGAAATTAGCTATAGCAGCTTTTATTATTCCTTATATGGTCGTATTCTCTCCAACCTTGTTAATGGTTGATACAAATTTATGGGAGATAATATGGGTTGTCTTTACTGCACTAACTGGAATGATAGCTATTGGGGCAGGGATGATTGGTTATTGGTATCGTAAAGTTACCTGGATTGAAAGAATTCTCGCAGTTGGAGCTGGTCTATTATTGATCTATCCTGAAAGTTTTTCTGATATTGCCGGCTTAATTCTATTTGCTGTTCTTTTCACGATCCAATATATGACGCGTGAAAAAACTGATCAAAATAAAAAAGCTGTAATAGCTTAATATAAAAATAAAAACACGTGCCTTTGAACTGCACCCCCATTGTTAGACAACATCTAGCATTTGGAGGTGCAGTTCACTTTTGGGTTCGTGTTTTATTAAAAGATAAGAAAGTATAGAAACTTGGTATGTCATGAACACAGGTATCATGGTCTTTTGTCAAAGGATTCCGTTACAAGTGGAGGCTTTCCGCGGCAGTTGCTTCAGTTCGAGGCCACTGAAAAAGTGTTATTCAAATAAATGTTCTATCAAATAGTCGTTAAGAGAATTTATCGCTTTGGCATTCGCTTTCCGCAGGTCAGCGAAGAGCCTCCGCGGGCCAACACGATGTTGGTCATGAAGGCGTTGCCTCAGGAAGAGGCGCCCTTAGCCTTCCTTCCTCTCTGCTGCTTCGTGCGGGGTCTCGTCTGTCTCGCTTTCCCGCAGGAGTCTCATGCGTTGCGCTAAATTCTCTTAAATAAATTCAGCAAATAGTTCCTACAAAAATACTAATTCGAGTTTTTTAGTGGCCTCCTCGGCACAGCTGGCGTGTCTTCGACTAATGCTTAACCCTCAGGAGTCGCCGCTTGTAAAGAAATCCATCTAGTTTAGAAGAATGTAATCATGCTCCGTCTATTTATTGATTTTACGGAGTACTTCCTTCTGCATTTATCGTGATAATTGTAGACATACATAGATGAGTCGAATCTTTTGAGCAAGTTTTTCTCTTTTTAGAAATAGAGTAAAAGAAGTAGTCATGCTATCTTTGTTTCGCTTACGATTCAAATGTTCGTCATTTTACTTATAAACAGCTGCAATTATGAATAGTTCCATATTAGTTGATTAGAGCGCAGGTGGCGACTTCTGCTGGAATAGCATTAGCATAAGGCCCTGTAGGAACGTAGTGAGGGCACTGAAAAACTGTCTATTTTACATTTCTAGAAAATCGTTGAAAAAGGGGACACTCCAGCGGGAATAGCGTTAGTCGAAGACCCCGCAGCGAAGCGAGGAGACTGAGGCAACGCCCGCGGAAAGGGAGCCGTTTCAACGATTTTCTTATTAATGGACTATTGGACAATCTCATCTGGCACCGTAGAATTATTGGGATTTTTTCAGCGCCCTCAACGCAGTGACGAGGAGACTGAAGCCATGCCTGCGAAAAGCGTCCTACGTAACGGAAATCAACGGTATTTCTACGGTTACTCTTCTTATAAGGGAAGGGCGTCTTTTGCCCGGTTTTTCTTACATTTCCCCTTCCTTTTTGTGGTAAGATATTACTATTATAATACGAATGTTAAGAATAATAGAAATGAGGATATTAAATGGCACTAAAATTTATTGATGCTGAAAAACATATAAATGATACGATTATTTTTCCTTCGTTCAGTTTAGATGTTTTACCGAATGAAGTCGCAGCAATTTGTACAAGTGTGAACGTTCGGGAGCAGCTTATTGATATATTGCTAGGTACAAAGTTGTTATCAAATGGTAATATACAAAATCTTTCCGAAAAGAGATTAGCATTCTTTTTTCTTAACGATGGTCTATATGAACGCCTTTCGGTGAATGAGTTATTGAAATTTTACCAACAGCTATATCAGTCAGATGAATCAACAGAAAATATTATTCGAATTGTACAATTGGATTTGAAAAAAAATAAAAAAATAAAAGACCTTACATACTCTGAAAAAAAACGAGCTCAGCTAGCATGTATTCTCTTACAAAATTCAGAAGTTTACATAATGGAAGAACCCGATCAAAATCTAGATGTTGAGTCAAAAAGGATATTCATATCAGTGCTAAACCAACTTCGATTAACAAAAAAAACGGTACTCATATTAACGAGTCATCTCGAAAGTGCAGTAACTGTTGCTGATAAAACATATCGGTTAGACGAAAAAGGACTTCACATAGTACAAACAGAGGAAGTGCAACAAAACGTTTCTGATGTAGAGATAGAAAAGGAAGATAAAGGAATTCAACCAATTCGATTCGAGAAAATACCTACAAAAGTAAATGAAAAAATCGTTTTATTTAATCCACCTGAAATCGATTTTATAGAAAGTACAGACGGACAATCGTTTATACATATTAAAGGAGAAAATTTCCCTTGTAGTTTTACATTAAATGAATTAGAAGAACGGCTATTACCATTTGGATTTTTTCGATGCCATCGATCGTATATCGTGAATTTACAAAAGGTCCGAGAAGTAATTACATGGACGAGAAATAGTTTTAGTCTTGTTTTAGAGGATGAAAAAACGTCTGTACCGTTGTCCAAAACAAAAATGGCGGATTTAAAAGGAATTTTGGGGCTTAAATAAGCTCCATTCACCCCTAAAATAACTCCTTTCACCTGAAATATGATGTTATCCCTCTAAAAATCTCTTAATCTAATGGTGTAGAAACGAAATGTTCAACCAAACAATTAGGAGGATGGTTATGGAAAATGCAATTGAAGTAAAAGGTTTAGCAAAATATTTCTCAAATTTTAGAGCAGTGGAAAGCATCGATTTTCATGTGAAAAAAGGAGAGATTTTTGGATTTCTTGGTCCAAGTGGATCTGGAAAAACAACGACGATAAAAATTTTAACTGGTCAACTAGATCCAACAGTTGGAGAAGCATTTGTTTTTGGAGAAAAGGTTTCAAAATTAAAAAATTCGAATGCACGAAAACGCTTCGGTGTTTTAACAGATAATAGTGGACTTTATGTAAGGCTATCTATTTTTGATAACTTAAAGTTATATTGTCAGCTATATGATTTGCCTATCTCGAAAATTGATGAAGCACTTGGTTTTGTGAATTTAAAGGAAGCTAGTAAAAAGAAAGTTTCCGAATTATCTAAAGGAATGATGCAACGGGTATTATTAGCAAGAGCAATTCTACATGAACCGGAGCTATTGTTTTTAGATGAACCCACTTCAGCTTTAGATCCTGTGAATACACTTCACATATATGAAGGATTACGTGCATTAAATAAAAAAGGGACGACAATCTTTTTAACGACACATGACATGCATGAAGCGGATACATTGTGTGACAGAGTTGCATTTTTAAATAAAGGGAAAATCCAGCTAATGGATGAACCAAGGAATTTAAAAAAGCAATATGCGGATTCCACAATAACGATGGAGTTGACGAATGACGAGCAAGTTACGATACGAAAAGATGCAGCAGGTGCTGAAGCAATGTATCAATTGATGATGGAAAATCGTTTAGTAACCGTACATTCCAATGAGCCAACATTAGGAGATATTTTTGTTAGGGTAACAGGAGGAGAATTAGTATGACATTTTCATGGAAACGCGTAAACGCAATTTTTCAAAAGGATTTAAAAGATTTCTCAAGAAATTTAGCTGTATCGGTTGTAGTTTTTTTACCACTTATTCTTGCACTATTTAATGGTCGTGCAGGGGAAAATACAATAACTGGGCATTTTATGACGATTAATATTGCTTTTACACTTATTGCAACTTACGTACAATGCTGTTTAATAGCAGAAGAAAAAGAGAAAAATACGCTACGTGGATTGATGTTATCTCCTGCAAATACGTTAGAAATTCTTGCTGGTAAAAGCCTATTATCATTTGTCTTAACAATAATCGTAATATTTTTTAGTGCATACTTATCAGGATATAACCCACCTAATATTTGGATGATTTCCATGGCAATTATTCTATCTTCTATCTTTTATATTGGTTTAGGAACATTACTAGGGCTTGTTGCAAAATCAGTAATGGACTCATCTGTTATCGTTCTTCCTGTTATTGGGATCTTTTCAATCGGATCTTTTGTTCTGTTATTGGTCGATAAATACCCAATCTTAAAAATTGCTGAATATTTGCCGAATGTCCAATTAATTGAACTAGCAGAAAAAATTGAGGTTGGTGCTGAGTTCTCTGAAGTCCTTTCAAACTTAGGTATTATTAGTATTTGGGTAATTGCAGTTATACTATTAACGATTGTTGTATATAGAAAACGCATGGTTGATTAATGAATTGATTGTAAAACAAAATGGAAGACAAAGATTAGAAGAAACTTTAGATCCCCCAAAGTTTCTTCTGCTTGTTTATTTATAAAGGAGCTTTTTTGAATGAACTGTCCAATTTAATCCCTCAGATCAATAAACTTAAATGATCAATTAAACGGGGGATAAAAATGAAATTAAATAAAAATTTTCTTTTTTTAATGCTTGGCCAATCTGTTGCTAATATAGGAGATGTTTTTTATATAGTTAGCATCATCAGTATGTTATATCAATTAACTAACTCTGCTACTATATCAGCATTTGTACCATTTACAATTACCACAGCTATGTTTGTTTCAAGTATTCTGACACCTTTAGCTATAGGGAAATGGCGATTAAAAACTCTTTTATTAGGTTCCCAAATTGCCAAAACGATTTTATTGTTTGGTCTTAGTTTTTTTGTTTTATTCTTTTTACATGAAGCGAATTATTATATCATCTTTTTGGTAATTGCAGTTATTGCATTTCTCGATGGATGTTCAAATCCAATTTTGCGTGCTTTAGTTCCTTACTATGTGCAGCAGGATCAATTAGTGAAAGCAAATAGTATTGCCGAAACAATTACACAACTGATTCAAATTGGTGCTTGGCTAGTTGGTGGTCTTTTATTACTACTTATGTCTCCTATTCAATTAGTATGGCTCGTGATTGTCTTTTTTGTTCTTTCATGCATACTTTTAAGTTTCATTCAGCATGTGAATCATGTAGAAGAACAAGACCAAAAACTATGGATACAGCTTACTCAAGGATGGAAGAGTATTGGAGCTACACCAGTATTGAAGAAAATTATTCAAATGGATTTTTTAGAAACAATTGCAGGAACTGTGTGGATTGCAGCAATTGTATATGTATTTGTCGAGCAGGCTTTACATGTTGGAGAGCAATGGTGGGGATTAATAAATGGTGCGTTTTTTGTCGGCTTATTAGTTGGAAGTCTATTTTGTGTAAAATTTCCGCAAGTAGTAGAGAATTATATGTACCAGTTTATTTTTCTTGGAGCTTTGCTCTGCAGCTTATTGACTATACTTTTTGGTACTACAAGTCATCCCCTTATCGCACTAATATTGTCAGCAGGAATTGGAATTTTTGGGCAGCTCAAAAATATTCCTCAGCAAACTGTTATTCAAAGAAGTGTCCCAACTGATAAACTAGTAACGGTATATACCTCCATGGGAACTGTTACAATGGGTGTCTTTGGTGTTTCTTCTTTATGTATCGGGATACTAGCAGATTTAGTGGGAGTCAGAGCAGTATTTGTAATTTCAGGTTTGTTGCTTGCAGCAGTGAGTTTAATAGCATTTAAAAGCAAAAGCTTATTGATGAAAATGTAATTCTTTGAAGAGTTGTCTAAAAAGCTAAAAAGTAGAGGGGGAACTTCAATAGTTCCCACACTCTACTCTACTTTTTCATTTTTAGAAAATCGTTCAAAAAGGCGATATCCCTGCGGGAGAAAGGGAGCCGTTTCAACGATTTTCTTACTTATTGGAAAGCCCTTTTTTTCAATAAAAGAATTCTTGTCATAATATCCTCACAACTTCTTACATAGTGGGACTTGTATAGTTGAAATGATTTCTTCTATCATTGTAGGAGACAGCAAGGGGGTTAGCGGATATGTTAAACGAAGCAAAAGAATTTTTGAATATTTTTTATGAAGAAACTGGGCGACCTAATAATGAAATGCTAGATAGGTTAGTCGAAATCGAACAACAAATTAATAAACAAGGGTTTTACGAGCAAACGACAGATGAACTAGAGTATGGTGCTAAAGTGGCATGGCGAAATAGTAATAAATGTATTGGTCGCTTGTTTTGGCAAAGCTTGCATGTTATAGATAAGAGACATTTGCGCACAGAGGAAGAAATTTTTGAAGCACTTCTAGAACATATACAGTTTGCAACGAACAAAGGAAGAATTCGTCCAACAATCACAGTTTTTTCACCACATTCCGTTCGAATTTGGAATCATCAATTGGTTCGTTATGCAGGATATGAAACAGAGAATGGAATAGTTGGAGATCCGGATTCTGTGACTTTTACGGAAATATGTGAGAATTTAGGATGGGAAAGTAAAAGGGGACCTTTTGATGTGCTGCCGCTTGTTATTCAAATGAGTGGCAAAAAACCGAAAATGTTTGATATCCCAAAAGAGCATGTATTAGAGGTGCCGATTCGTCATCCAGAATATAATTGGTTTGATGATTTTCAATTGAAATGGTACGCAGTTCCGATGATTTCAAGCATGAAATTAGAGGTTGGGGGTATCACTTATGCAGCTGCTCCATTTAACGGCTGGTACATGGGAACAGAAATAGGAGCACGTAATTTAGCGGATAGTGATCGGTATAATATGTTGCCATCCATAGCAGAACGTATGGGATTGAATACAAAATCAAATGCTTTACTATGGAAGGATCGTGCTTTAGTTGAACTGAATGTAGCTGTATTACATTCATATAAGGAAGATAGTGTTAGTATTGTCGATCATCATACGGCGGCGCAACAATTCAAACGGTTCGAGACAAATGAGAAAGATGCAGGACGTGATGTTACTGGTAATTGGGCATGGCTCATCCCACCGATATCTCCTGCTACTACTCATATTTTTCATAAGCCATATGATAATGAGAAGAAAACACCCAATTATTTCTATCAAAAATCGCCTTATTAAATAAAAGAGGAATTAGCAAAGAAATTTTGCTGATTCCTCTTTTTATAAAGATAAGAAAGTATATAAAATTGATGGACTATGAACCCAGTCTTTATAGTACTTTTACTAGGATTAGTAATGACTTGTAAGGGCGCTGAAAGAGTGTCATTCCAGGGTTGACCAATAGTCCAATTAATAAGAAAATCGTTGAAACGGCTCCCTTTCCGCGGGCGTAGCCTCAGCCTCCCTTACGGGTCTGTTTTATTCTTTTCAAGGCCAAGTGTCCTGCTGGACAAACAAACATGCCTGCATCTTTATTAAACTCAAATACGTTATCATGCTTTCGGTTTCCTTGTGTAATAATCGGATGAAGTTTGGAGATCAGTTCCATCCTCTCTTTTTTTATGAAAGATAAATTGTCTCTTTTTCTGAATAAACTGTATCCCCAATGATTGTTTTGATTTTCATGCCCGCCTGTTTTGTTTTCTTGATTAATTCTTGTTATATTTCCCATCACTTTTTTCTGCGGTTGTAATCACCGCTGCAGTAATAATTCGTTCATCGCTCATGGCAAGATGTGTTTTATATCCAAAGAAAGAAGAATCCGCAGTTTTATGACCAACGCGTGCTTCGTTATCTGTTGAATAGGAAGGGGATAAATGTTCATGAAAATCTTCTACAACTTCTTTGGATGCTAGTTGATTGGAGGGGAAGGTGGCGACTCCAGCCGGAATAGCATGAGCTGAAGACCCTGGACTGAGCGTAGCGAAATTAATTTTTGCGACGAGCTTGCGCAGGAGCAAGGGAAGCGGCTGAAGCCATGCCGGCGGAAAGCGTCCGCCTGGAACGGAAATCAACGATTTCCCAATAAAAAGAGAGTATGTGAACAACTTGTCATTCACCATACTCTCTATGAAATCTCTTGAAGGACTTTTTCAGTGCCCTCCCGTAGCATGGGGGTCTTCGACTAACGCTATTCCCGCAGGAGTGTCACCTTTTTCAACGATTTTTAAGAAATATTTCAAACGGGCGGCGGACAAATGACAGCCAAAGGATTACCGAAAAAGAGGGACGGGAAGTGGCTTGCCACTTCCCGTCCCTCTTAAAGCATATCCGGTAATAAGATGGCCGACATGCTGTCCAATGCACGCTAGAAACGATGAAGAGAAGATGCGGTTAATGGCGCACACGCATTTCTAATTTAGTGTTCGGCGGAAACAAATCGATCTCTTCCTGCATGCATTCCTGAAAGAAATAATAGTATAACTGTTACGATAAATAAAATAAGCGGGATAAACCAACTAGATGTAGCATCGTGCAAGTAACCAAAAAAGACAGGTCCTAGTGCAGCCAAAAGGTATCCAATTGACTGAGCAGTTCCTGAAAGTTCTGCTGCTTCCATAGGAGTTCGTGTACGAAGTGAGAAAAACATCATAACTAAACTAAACGAAGCGCCACCCGCTAGTCCAAGTAAGACCATCCAAATTATCGCAAAAGTTGTGCTACTTGCTAAAATTCCAATAAACCCGATTAAATACAAAACCGTATACAATACGATCAAGGGACGTTGATCTTTCATACGTCCTGCGATAATGGGAATAAGAAATGTCATTGGTAATTGAGAGAGTTGCATAAGTGATAGCATCCAACCTGATTGGTCAGCACTCATTCCCTGTGATTGTAATATCTCAGGTATCCAGGCAGCGGTCGTATAAAAAATCAGAGACTGAAACCCCATACATAATGTAATGCTCCATGTTAAAGGAGATGATAATAGAGATTTCGAATTGCTTTCTACTGTAGTATTTTGTGTTTCTGCATTTAATTTTCGATTATTAATTTGAGGTACCCAAACAAAAATAGCGACTAATGCTAATATTGCCCAGCACCCAAGTGCACCTTGCCATCCAAATTTTGTTCCTTCTGCAATTGGATAACTTATTCCTGCTCCAATGCCAGCAGACAAATTCATAGAAACCGTAAATATTGCTGTTAATAAACCAACTTGAAGAGGAAACTTTAATTTTATCAAACTTGGCAATAATACATTTCCGAAAGATATTGCGATTCCGATTAATGCTGTACCAATGAGCAATAATGGGGCATTTCCTAGTGATCGGATAATTATTCCTACTGTTAACAAAATAATAGAGAAAAACAGTGTCAACTCTATGCCTAAGCGTCGTGAAATTTTTGGTGCAAATGGTGAAATAATTGCAAATGCAATAAGTGGAATGGTAGTTACAAATCCTGCTAAAACATTTGAAATAGCTAGCCCCTCTCTAATATGGGAAATAATAGGTCCTACTGATGTTAGAGGGGACCGAAGCGTACTAGAGATAAAGATTATACCGATTACTAGTAAAATAATTTTACTTTTGTTTTGTTCTTGTTCAGTTGACAAAAGAGTTCTCTCCTAACGATGAAATTCAAAAAAATAGCTCTATGCAAGACTAACATTTTTTCTATGAAAAGTTAAACATATATGAACTTTAAATAAAAGAAACATTCATAATTTAGAATATTTCTTTTTTCTCTTAAAATAACATGTATAATTAACAATATATGAGAAAAATGGTAATTCAATAGAAGAACTTAATAGATAGGAGCTTTTTATGAACAATGAAAAAGTATTGTGCTTAACTGATCTAACAATGAGTTTTGGAAACAAACGTGTTTTGAATGGTGTAAATCTTGAGGTTTATAAAGGGCAAATTATAGGCTATATAGGTCCAAATGGTGCTGGTAAAAGTACTACCGTTAAAATAATGCTTGGTTTAATAGAAGGTTACCATGGAACAATTGAAATCTTTGGGGAAAATATTGCAAGAGGTGACTTCGCTTATAAACGAAAAATTGGATATGTTCCTGAAACTGCAGAAGTATATGATAATTTAACTGCCTGTGAATATTTAACCTTTACAGGAGAGTTATTTGGTTTAAGTAGTGTAGAAGCAGAAAAAAAAGCTTTTAATTTGATGAAAGAATTTAACCTTGAATCTGTGTTTCATCAACGATTGTCTTCCTTTTCAAAAGGAATGAGGCAAAAGGTATTAATTATCTCTAGCTTATTACATGATCCTGATTTGTTGTTTTTTGATGAACCTTTAAGTGGGTTGGATGCAAATAGTGTAATGATTATAAAAGAAATACTCAATCAGCTTGCAGCCCGTGGAAAGACTATCTTCTATTCATCGCATATTATGGATGTTGTAGAGAAGATAAGTAATCGAATTATTTTACTTGTAGAAGGCAGAGTAGTAGCTGATGGAACCTTTGCAGAATTACAAGCGCAGAATAAAGAAGGTACATTAGAAGAGATTTTTAACCAAATTACTGGTATTAATAATCATAAAGAGATTGCAGAAAAATTCGTGGGAATTGTTAGTGAGGGAAGCAACCATGGATGATTTTAAATCACTTCAAGTATTAGATCGCTTTAAATGGATATTTCAAAAGTTTCATATTGATTATGAAATAATGCGTAAGATTTTACAGTTGAAGCTTACAATGGATGGTAGACGAATGCCTACTGTATTTAATGGTTCCAAAGTAAAAAAAGAAGGAAATCAGTTTATTAAATCTTTATGGATGTACGGATTTTTGGGGCTTTTGACGTTAACGCCATTTTTATTTCTAGGTGATCAATTTATTTTTTTCACAAGCATCATGATGAGCATTTTAATGTTTATATTAATGACACTGATGGTTTCTGATTTTTCTGCTGTACTGTTGGATGTTCGAGACAAAAATATACTTCACTCAAAACCTATTAGTACAATAACGATTAATGCTGCGAAAATAGTTCACATACTCATTTATATGTTTTTATTAACAGGCTCATTTGTCGCGATTCCATTAGTAGTAAGCATTTTCAAACATGGTATTGGATTTGCTCTTATTTTTGCAATAGAAATAATATTTATCGGTTGTTTAGTTGTTGTGTTAACTGCATTTGTATACTTATTTATTTTACGCTTTTTTAGTGGTGAGAAGCTTAAAGATATAATCAATTATGTCCAAATTTTTTTATCTATAGCTGTGATAGTCGGTTATCAACTAGTGGCTCGCTCTTTCGAAATTGTGAATCTAAATATTTCGTATACTTTTGATTGGTGGCATTTGCTATTACCACCTATTTGGTTTGGTGCTCCATTTGAATTGTTGTTAAACAAAGACTTTTCGTTTCATATTATTCTATTGACAATATTTGCCGTTTTAACTCCAATTTTTTCAGTCATGCTTTATATTCGACTCATGCCAGCTTTTGAACGAAATTTAGTAAAATTATTAAGTGATTCGAATAGAAAGAAAAAGAAATCTCGCAAAATAGCAAAATTGTGGTCAAAGGTTTTATGTAGAACGACAGAAGAACAAACTTTTTTCTCATTTTCATCGCTGATGATGAAGCAAGAGCGCGATCTAAAATTGAAAATTTATCCTCAGCTTGGTATTGCCTCAATCTTTCCATTCATATTTTTATTTAATGATATAAGGATGGATTCTTATGAAGTGGCAGTAACAGGGAATGGCTTTATGTTTGTTTATTTTAGCTTATTAATGATCCCCAACGTAGTGCATATGTTGAAGTTTTCAAGCAATTTTAAAGGTCATTGGATATACAGAGCTGCTCCTATTGAAAATGAGTTCTCTATATATAGAAGCACCTTGAAAGCTTGTATTGTAAACTACTTTTTACCTGTTTATTTCTTAGTAAGTGCAATTTTTATCTACATTTTCTCTGTGCGCATTATACCCGATTTACTAATTGTTTTACTTGTGGCAATTGCGATGACATTATTTGCATACGTAGTATTAAATGGAGAAACGTATCCATTTTCCAATACACACGAGCACTCGCAGGATATAAGTACATTTAAGGTTTTGGGAAGTATACTTTTTATTGGTATATTTGCTTTAGTTCATTTTTTCGTATTGAAAATTACTTATGGAATATATGTGTACATGATTTTACTCGTGATAGGTAATGTAATTGGTTGGAGATTAGTATTTCCAAGGAAAATAAAAAAGATTCAAGTGCTATGAAAGAGGTAATATTTTGGATATTGAAACAGAAGAAGATGTAGTTCGAATAATACAACAAGATGATTGGATGATGAGCGTATTAAGGGCTGCAAAAACATTAAATCTTCCAGATTGGTGGATTTGTGCAGGTTTTCTTCGATCAAAGATATGGGATACTTTGCATGGCTTTGAGGAAAGGACAGTATTATCAGATATTGACATCATTTATTTTGATCCTACTAATACTGATGAAAATTTTGAAAAAAAGTTGGAAGCTAAGTTAAGGGAGATCATTCCTAACATCCCGTGGTCAGTAAAAAATCAAGCAAGAATGCATATAGTGAATAACTTACAACCCCATTCTTCTGCAGTAGTTGGTATAGCTAATTTCCCAGAGACGGTAACAGCATTAGGAGCGAAATTAGACGAAGAAAACAATGTGATACTTACCGCTCCACATGGAATTCATGATGTGCTTAATCTAGTAGTAAAACCTACACCACCATTTCTTACAACAGTGAAATTACGAGCAATTTACGAAAATCGGGTGCAGCAAAAGAATTGGTCATCTATTTGGACGAAAGTCAAAATTTTTTATATGGAAAAATTCGAATAGGAGAGTATGGATGAGAAGAATACTGTTAACCTTTCCAGTAGTATTGTTAGCAATTGCTTTATGGGGTTGTACGAATAATACATTAGCAGATAATGGTGTATTTGAAGTTGAACTAACGGATAGAGAGGAATTTCTTCTAAATACTACTACCGACAAGTATTTTGTTTTTGACTTTCAAGTAAGTAATGGGTATAAAAATTTGTCTCTGTGGGTTGATAAATATGAATTTGGCCAATTAGTAGAAGAAGAGATTAATTATTTGTCCATGAATATTGAAAAAAAGGGGACGATTATTTTTACAACCTCTGAAATTATGAAAAATCCAAAAGAGTTTTCTTTTAACTTAAGTATTTCTAGCAACGGTACGTTTAGTAGAGGCAATACACAACTTAAAATGCCGTCAATGGTGCAAAGTACTTGGGGAAGTAACCCTTTAGAAAATAATCCTATTTCAGATGATATGATATTAGCTAGTATCTGCTATTCAAATGGTAATGGTATGAGTTCACTCTCTAAAGAATTTTATACTGACTTGGATAGTCATTTAGACGAGATAGAAGGATATGATGTTGTCTATGTACTGCGAAGCAAGTTTCATTAATACTTCGTTTTCATAACACAAAAATAATTAATAAAACGTTTATTTTCATATTAAAGAACCATTGAAAATCCTTAGTGGAGTTTTCAATGGTTCTTATCTGTTTATAAAATTTTTAGTCAATTAAAATATCAGTAATAACCGTCACATGAGGATGTTTTTTCAAAACAGTTATAGGCAATTGTTCGGTAATTTTGTCCCCAAGTAAAGCTTCAATAGCTAATCGTTTCTTTTCTCCAAAAGCCAATAAAATTATTTTTTTTGCGTTCATAATTGAAGCGATTCCCATCGTAAATGCAGTATTTGGAATTTTCTCGTCATCATCAAAAAATTGACTATTTACACCTAGAGTAGAATCAGTCAAATTCGCTACATGTGTGACAGAATCAAAGGGAGTTCCTGGCTCGTTAAATGCAATATGTCCATTTTCTCCAACTCCTAAAAATTGAATATCTAATGGATGTTCATTTAATTTGTTTTCATATCTCGCACATTCCACTTCTAGATCTTCCGCTACTCCATTTTGAATATTCGTTTCCTTAAACTTCTTCTTTGAAAATAAATGCTCATGCATAAAATAAGCATAACTATTTTTATTTGTAGGTGTTAATCCAACGTATTCATCTAAGTTAAAAGCAGTTACTAGTGAAAAATCTAATGGTGACTCCACTATTTTTTTATATACTGGAATCATCGTACTTCCAGTTGCTAAACCTATCACGTTTAGTGTTCCTTCATGCAAATCTTTTGCTAGTTTATCCACAACAACGGACGCTGCCTGCTGTTGGGTTTCAACTTTTATTACTTCAAAAAATGGCATTCTATGACCTCGCAATTCTATTGATGTAATAAGTGTATTAGCAAACTTTCGAAAGGTCAATGAATTATCTAAACAGATGAACCTATTGGGCACATTGTGCATATGATGTTATGACTTGAATACAAGGAGGAAGAAAATGAAAATCATGCGACAAATCGTGACGAAAGCTGTTGTTGCTAAAGGAAAAAAGAGAACGGAATCTTGTGAAGTTCTTTGTCCGCCAAATACGCCATCTAGTATTTTAGGGTGCTGGGTAATCAACCATTCGTGTCAATCGAAAAAGCACGGGAGATATGTAGAAGTAACTGGTAAATTCGATATAAATGTTTGGTATGCACATCATGACCATTCCAAAACGTCTGTTTTTACAGAAACAATCAATTATAAAGACAAAATAAAATTACATTATCGAGATAAAGAATCTACAGGGGAAGAAGTACATGTGCGAGTACTTCAACAACCGAATTGTACAGAAGCGATTATAATTGAAAACGGTACAAAATTCCAAGTTACAGTGGAACGTGAGCTGCTTGCAGAAGTAGTTGGGGAAACAACTGTATGTATTCAAGTACTTGAGCAAGATTTCGAAGAAGAATGGGCATTCAACGAAGAAAGCTCTTCCATCTCTTCAAGACCGTCTAGCACACATAGTGAACATAATCCATCTTCATCGATTTAACAAGCCGGCCAGAAGTTCCGGCTTTTTTTTTTTAGATGGCTATTTAACAGTCAATCTTATATGAATACTTTATTATTGTTCGAAAATATGAAGTTCTATTTTTGTTGATTGAAGCGGAAGGAGGTGACTCCAGCGGGAATAGCTTGAGCGGAAGACCCTGGACTGAGCGTAGCGAAATTAATTTTTGCGACGAGCTTGCGCAGGAGCAAGGGAAGCGGCTGAAGCCAAGCCCGCGGAAAGCGTCCGCCTGTAGCGTAAATCAAACGTTCGCTTTTTCAATTGAAATAGGTAATTATGAAATTGACTCAGTTAGCTGTAATTATACTATGTAGAAGAACGTTGAAGCAGGGAGGCGTCTGCCGTTTTTCTTTATATTTTGTTATAATAAATATAGAAGTATAGAAGAGAGAAGGATTTATAATGACAACACATACTCCCATGATGCAGCAATATTTAAAAATCAAAGAAGACTACATAGATGCTTTTTTATTTTTTCGACTAGGAGATTTTTATGAATTATTTTTCGACGATGCTATTAAGGCAGCTGCAATTTTAGAAATTACTTTAACAAGTCGAAAGGATAATATTCCGATGTGTGGTGTACCTCATCATGCAGCGCAAAATTATGTTGAATCACTAATAAGTAAAGGTTATAAAGTCGCTATTTGCGAGCAAGTGGAAGACCCTAAGCATGCAAAAGGGGTCGTGAAAAGAGAAGTGATTCGACTCGTAACTCCTGGAACGATAATAGAAGGGAAAGGGATGCAAAATAAAACAAATTATTTTATCGCATCTGCAGATTTACTACAAACAAACGAAGTTGCTTTCTCGTATTTAGATGTCTCAACTGGAGATGGTTTTACTACAATTATTAAAGGGAATGAAAAAGAAGTCATTCAGGAATTATTGGCTTTGCAAGCAAAAGAATTAATTGTAAGTGAACAACTATATGTATTGATTAATGATTTGTCGACTACACATGATTTTACTTTATCCATTGAAAAAGAGGAGTTAAGTAATGATGAGGTAGTTAAGTACATCGTAAATCACCCAGAAGAAACGCATCAAACAGTCAAAAGATTACTTCAGTACATTCAAAAAACTCAAAAACGATCCCTTTTACACATTCAGCCTTTTACCTTTCAAAAAAGAGATTCCTTTTTAACAATTGATTATCATTCGAAACGGAATTTAGAGCTAATATCTTCTATTCGAAGTGGTGACCAAAAAGGCACTTTATTATGGTTACTAGACGAAACTGTAACTGCAATGGGAGGTCGAAAGCTGAAGCAATGGATACATCAGCCACTTGCACATAAACAATCTATTGAGACTCGTTTAGAAGTTGTGACAAGCTTTTTAGAAGATTTTATGCTAAGAGAAGAAATAAAAGAATTATTTAAAGAAGTATATGACCTTGAACGTTTAGTAGGAAGAATTGGTTTTGGTAGTGCAGGTGGAAGAGATCTTGCTCAACTTAGACAATCTCTATCAAAAATCCCTTCTATAAAACACTTGTTAGTAAATTCAAGTAATTCAGCTCTAATAAAATTAGGACAAGCAATAGAGGATTGTCAGGATATTTGGAGAAAGTTAGAAGTAGCTATTAGTGAAAATCCTCCAATTTCTGTGAAAGACGGTGGGGTAATAAGAGATGGCTATAATGAGCATCTAGACAAGCTACGTGATGCCTCTGTAAACGGTAAAAGGTGGATTGCTGAACTAGAACAAAAAGAGCGGGAAATGACAGGAGCAAAAAATTTAAAAATAGGGTATAACCGAGTCTTCGGTTACTATATTGAGTTAACCAAATCCTATATCCATTTAGCGGACGAGGAAAGATATATGCGAAAGCAAACATTAGCAAACGCAGAGCGCTATATTACGGACGAGTTAAAAGAAAAAGAATCATTAATTCTTTCAGCCGAAGATGAAAGCTTATTGCTAGAATACGAACTATTTACTCAGTTAAGAGAAGAAATAAAAGCATATATTCCTCGTGTACAGCAATTGGCTAAACAAATAAGTGAATTGGACGTTTATATAGCATTTGCACAAGTCTCTGATAAACATCGTTTAACGAAACCAATTTTCCATGAATCAAATGCGATGGAAATTAAAGAAGGAAGACATCCTGTTGTAGAAAAAATGATGAACAATCAATTGTATGTGCCAAATGATTGCGTGTTATCAGTAGATGAAAACATGCTATTAATAACTGGTCCTAATATGTCAGGTAAAAGTACATTTATGAGACAAGTGGCTATAACAGTAATTATGGCGCAAATTGGCTGTTACGTTCCTGCTGAAACTGCAATTTTACCAATTGTTGATAAAATATTCACTCGTATCGGAGCAGCAGATGATTTAGCTGGGGGTCAAAGTACATTTATGATTGAAATGATGGAATCTCAGCATGCCATTATGAATGCTACGAGTAATAGTTTACTTCTTTTTGATGAAATTGGTCGTGGAACATCCACGTACGACGGAATGAGCTTAGCTCAAGCGATGATGGAGTATATTCATGATCATATTGGAGCTAATACACTTTTTTCTACTCATTATCATGAGCTAACGGACTTGGAACAAACTTTACCAAAACTACGTAATGTTCATGTTTCTGCAACTGAAAAAGATGGTAAAGTAGTGTTTCTTCATAAACTAAAAGATGGCCCTGCAGATAAAAGCTATGGAATCCATGTAGCAGAGCTTGCTGAACTACCAGAAGAAATTATTACAAGAGCTCGTGAAATTTTAGAAACATTTGAACTTCAAGAGAAAACAGGATCAACAGAGCTTGTTAATGAAGAGAAACAACTTTCATTTTTTGATGAACAAATAAACCAACCAGTTGAAACAAAAGTAGTTGAAACAAAAGTAGTGGAAAGTAGTTCAGCGGATAAGGTAATGAAAAAACTCAAAAAAATTAATATTTCTGGAACAACACCACTGGAAGCACTTCAGTTATTATTTGAACTTCAAAATGAAATAGAATAAACGGCAACATTTCAAAGAGAAGGTGAAAAAAGTATGGGACAAATAATCGTAATGGAAGAACTACTTTCCAACAAAATTGCTGCGGGGGAAGTAGTAGAACGTCCCGCTTCTGTTGTTAAAGAATTAGTGGAAAACGCTATTGATGCTAGTAGTACATCCATTGAAATAGTTTTAGAAGAAGCCGGACTGGCGAAAATACAAGTAACAGATAATGGAAAAGGTATGGACGAAGAAGATGCCGTTCAATCTTTCTCTAGACATGCCACATCGAAAATCACGACAGAACATGACCTTTTTAGAATACGATCTTTAGGATTTCGTGGAGAAGCACTAGCAAGTATCGCTTCTGTTTCTAAAATTAGTTTATGGACATCTGATGGTGAAAATATTGGAACGAAAGTGGAACTGGAAGGCGGGACTATACTTTCTTGTACACCGGCACCGATACGTAGAGGAACAGATATTGTCGTAAAACAGTTATTTTTTAATACACCAGCTAGATTAAAGTATTTAAAAACAATACAAACAGAGCTAGGACATTCCATCGATTTGATAAACAGATTAGCTCTTAGTTATCCGAATATAGCTTTTAAGCTTTCAAATAACGGTCAAACAATTATCCAGACAAGTGGTAGAGGAGATTTGAGACAGGTATTAGCATCTATTTATGGAATATCCAACGTAAAGAAAATGGTTGCTTTTGAAAATGAGTCTTCTGATTTTCGAATCTCTGGATATGCAACATTGCCCGAAATTACGCGAGCATCTAAAAACTATATAACGATATTAGTGAATGGTCGTTGGGTAAAGCATTATGGCTTAAACAACGCAATAGTAGATGCTTACCATACACTATTACCAATAGGAAGGTTCCCAATAGTTGTATTAAATATTGAGACAGATCCAATGCTAACGGATGTCAATGTACATCCGGCTAAGCATCAAATTAGATTGAGTAAAGAAAAGGAATTAATGGAACTTGTTAGACAAACAATTCGTTCTGTAATTCATCAGGTTCAACAACCGCCTAAAATAACAGAAAAACCAATTGTGAAACAACAACCAAGCGTACAATTTGATATCTTTAAACAATCATATACAGAAGAGCCAAAGCCTTTTAATGCTCCAGCTATAGAGGAAAGGGAGCAACCTACTGTCGTCTATGAAGAGGTAGAATCTCTTCAAAAAGAAATAGTTGTAGAAGAAATAATTGTAGAAGAACATGTTGAAGTCAAAAAGCCTTTTCCAGATTTACATGTAGTTGGACAAATCCATGGAACATATATAGTTGCCCAAAGTGATGATGGATTTTATTTAATCGATCAGCATGCGGCACAAGAGCGTATCAAATATGAATTTTATAAAGAAAAAGTTGGGAAAGTTAGCTCTAGTGAACGTCAAGCTCTATTACTCCCTCTTACTTTTCATTATTCATTAGATGAAGCTTATCGGATAAAAGAATCACTTGAAGAACTTCAAAATGTAGGCATATTTTTAGAGGAGTTCGGTACATCCAGTTTTGTTGTTAGAGAGCATCCAACTTGGTTTCCAAAAGGGCATGAAACGAAGATTATTGAGAGTCTAATCGAACAAATATTAACTAACCGAACAACTGATATAAAAAAACTGCGAGAAGAAGCAGCAATTATGATGAGTTGTAAGCTGTCAATCAAAGCCAATCACTATTTAACAACAAGAGACATGGAGCAGCTATTGGACAGTTTAAAAAATGCACAACATCCATTAACATGTCCACACGGTCGACCTGTAATTGTTCATTTTTCAACGTATGAAGTAGAAAAGATGTTCAAAAGAGTAATGTAGGAGGGCTTTTATGGGGAAATATGTGTTATCAATCGATCAAGGTACTACAAGTTCGAGAGCTATTTTATTTGATAAACAAGGTAATATTGTTCATTCTTCCCAAAAAGAATTTACTCAATACTTTCCTAAGCCAGGCTGGGTAGAGCATGATGCCATGGAAATTTGGGGATCCGTTTTGTCTGTTATAGCTGGAGTATTAACGGAAAGTGGAAATCAACCAGAAGATGTTCATGCAATTGGAATCACTAATCAGCGTGAAACAACTGTAGTTTGGAATAAAAAAACGGGTAAGCCAGTTTACCATGCAATTGTATGGCAATCGAGACAAACCCAAGATCTTATTGATGAATTGAAAAAAGAAAAGTTAGATTCATTTTTTAAAGATAAGACTGGACTCATGCTTGACCCTTACTTTTCTGCTACGAAAGTAAAGTGGATTTTAGAAAATGTCGAAGGTGCAAGAGAACAAGCAGAAGCGGATGAATTACTCTTCGGGACAATCGATACTTGGCTTATTTGGAAACTATCTAATGGTAGTGCTCATGTTACGGATTATTCAAATGCTTCTCGAACAATGTTATATAACATATATGAACAAAAGTGGGATAAAGACATTTGTGAGAAGCTTCAAATTCCTATGAATATGCTACCGAAAGTATCATCCTCATCTGAAGTATATGCTAAAACAGATCCTTCCGTATTTTTTGGAAATGAGATTGATATTGCTGGTGCTGCGGGAGATCAGCAAGCTGCACTATTTGGTCAATGCTGCTTTGAAAAAGGCATGGCCAAAAACACATATGGAACAGGATGTTTTATGTTACTCAATACGGGTGAAGAGGCAATTACTTCACCTTCTGGGCTATTAACAACCATTGCTTGGGGATTGAATGGTAAGGTAACCTATGCTTTAGAAGGCAGTGTTTTTGTTGCAGGATCTGCAATTCAATGGCTTAGAGACGGTCTACGAATGGTGAAAAAAGCTTCTGAGTCTGAAAACTATGCTAAAAGAGTAGACTCAACGGAAGGGGTATACATTGTTCCGGCGTTTGTTGGTCTTGGAACTCCTTACTGGGATTCTGATGCACGAGGCGCTATTTTTGGATTATCACGAGGGACAACAAAAGAGCATTTCATACGTGCTACACTTGAATCTCTTGCATATCAAACGAAAGATGTGCTGAATACGATGGAAGTAGATTCAGGAGTAGAAGTGGAGGCGCTTCGTGTAGATGGAGGAGCGGTAAGTAACGAATTCCTTATGCAGTTTCAAAGTGATTTGTTAGATTTGCCCGTAGAACTAGCTAAACTTAATGAGACAACGGCACTCGGTGCTGCCTATTTAGCTGGATTAGCAACTGATTTTTGGAAAGATGAACAAGAGCTTTCTTCAATGTGGGAAAGTCAAAAGTTATACAAACCACTAATGGATGAAGGTAAAAGAAGTCAGTTATATCGTGGTTGGAAAAAAGCAGTAGAAGCAACAAGAGTGTTTAAACTAGTGGATGAAGAGGTGGAATAAATGAAATCTTCTGTAGAACGTGAACAAATATTAAATACATTAAATTTTTATGAATTTGATGTACTAGTAATTGGTGGTGGTATTACGGGGGCTGGTATTGCACTTGATGCAGCGACAAGAGGTATGTCGGTAGCCCTTGTAGAAATGCAAGACTTCGCTGCTGGAACTTCAAGTAGATCAACAAAACTCGTACACGGTGGTTTACGTTATTTAAAACAATTTGAAGTGAAGATGGTAGCAGAAGTTGGGAAAGAAAGAGAAATTGTGTATGAAAATGCTGTACATGTAACAGAACCTGAATGGATGTTACTTCCGTTTCATAAAAAAGGGACATTTGGTCCAATGACTACATCTGTTGGTTTAAAAATGTATGATTTTTTAGCCCGCGTTAAAAAAGAAGAAAAACGTCAAATGCTATCGCCAGATGAAACAATTCAAAAAGAACCGTTATTAAGAAGTAAAGGTCTTCTTGGTGGTGGTTATTATGTTGAGTATCGAACAGATGATGCAAGATTGACTTTGGAAGTCATCAAAAAAGCAAATGAAAAAGGTGCAGTATGTTTAAACTATGCAAAAGTAAAATCATTTGTATATAACGACGAAAATGATGTTATTGGAGCAGAAGTAATAGATCAAGTAAAAAATAGAAAAGTAACCATTCATGCCAAAAAAATTGTAAATGCAACAGGTCCTTGGGTTGATACAGTTAGAGCTCTTGATGCAATAGATAATAATAAAAAATTGAAATTGACAAAAGGTGTTCACATAGTTATCGATCAAAAACATTTTCCTCTTCAACAAGCTATTTATTTTGACACGCCAGATAAACGTATGATCTTTGCAATTCCACGAGAAGGAAAAACATATATTGGAACAACAGATACATTTTTTGAAGGAGATATACAAAATCCTGTAGCTTCGAAGGAAGATGTTCAATACTTACTCCAAGCAATACATTACATGTTTCCGACAGTTCAAATTTCAGAACTAAACGTGGAATCGACTTGGGCTGGTGTTCGTCCACTAATTTTTGAAGAAGGAAAAGATCCTTCTGAAATATCACGAAAAGATGAAGTTTGGCAGTCCAACTCAGGTTTGTTTACTATTGCAGGAGGTAAACTGACAGGATATCGAAAAATGGCGGAGTCCATTGTAGACATCATATCGAAACAGTTAGGAGATCATCATTACGGACCATGTGTGACAAAGCATCTAGTGCTATCAGGAGGAAATATAGGGGGCTCTGAAAATTTTGCTGCATTTATCACTAGTAAAGAGCAGCTTGCATTGTCCTATGGGCTATCTATAGAAGAGGGTAGATATCTTGCAAAATTTTATGGTTCGAATGTAGATAAAATATTTCAATATGCTCATTTATTAAAAACATCTACAACTTCTACCTTGCCATTACATGTATTAGCGCAATTATATTATGCTATTCATGATGAAATGGCGTATTCTCCAGTTGACTTTCTAGTACGTAGAATTGGAATGCTTTATTTTCATGTAGACCAATACAAGGCATACAAGGATGAAGTATTACAAGTAATGAAAAATTTACTTAATTACTCTGAGCAAGAAATGCTGAAATTTCAAAAACAGTTAGATAATCTTCTAATGCAAGCTACTTTGAAAGAAAGCAGGGAGACCATTTGAAATCTATTTTAGAAGTGGAACTATCTGATAACCATCTAATCCACGTAGTGAAATATACTCCTGAACAAGCTCCTATCGGTCATGTTCATATATTACACGGAATGGCAGAGCATATGGCAAGATATGAGGAGTTCGCTCTATTTCTAGTAGACAAGGGATATGTAGTAAGTGGTCATGATCATAGAGGTCACGGGCAAACGGCTGGAAAAAATGGCCAGCTAGGATTTTTTGCAAAATCTAATGGATTTGAACGTGTAACTGAAGATGTACGAGAAGTATTAGGGAGAATTCGTGAAAATTTAGCAGATGTTCCACTTATTTTGTTCGGTCATAGTATGGGTTCTTTTATTGCTCGTAGGTATATGCAAAAGTATAGTGAATCTCTTTCTCAAGTAGTTATTTGTGGCACTTCTTTTAATCCAGGAGTACTTGGTGATTTTGGGTCCATTATCGGAAAAATAGCTTCTAAATTTCAATCTCCTGAAACGGAAAGTAAAATTCTGAATCAGTTATCTTTTGGTGGCTTTAATAAACAAATTAAAGATACTCAATCTTCTTTTGATTGGTTAAATACAGATGCTACAGAAGTGAAAAAATATATGGACGATCCAATGTGTGGATTTGTACCTTCCAATCAATTTTATATCGATTTGTTTTATGGTTTAAAAACGATTCATAAAACCGATGAGATTGCTCGAATTAGAAAAGATTTGCCTGTTTTTATAATAGGTGGAACGGAAGATCCAGTAGGGAAAAATGGGAAAGATTTATTTAAAGTAGCGAAAGGTTTGACAAATGCCGGAATGAAAAATGTAACTGTACAATTAGTGGAAAATGCACGACATGAAATATTATTAGAGAAAAATAAAGTGGACACTTTTGAAGTTATTGCAAATTGGATGAAGAATAATGAATGAGAAGCCATCTGTTATAGCGATAGTAGGACCGACAGCTGTCGGAAAAACAGCACTTAGTATTGAACTTGCAAAGTCTTTTAATGGAGAAATCATAAATGGAGATTCCATGCAAGTTTATCGAGGTTTATCTATTGGAACGGCTAAAATTGAGCCAAATGAGATGGAAGGTGTTCCGCATCATTTATTAGACATTAAAGACCCAACTGATAATTTTTCGGTAGCCGAATATCAAAAGCTTGTCCGAGAGAAAATAGATGAGATTGCTTCACGTAACCGAGTCCCTATCATAGTAGGAGGCACGGGTTTATATATACAATCAGTTTTATACGATTTTAGATTCACACAAGAGAAAAAAACAGATAATGCTTTATTGAATGAGCTGGAGCAGCTATCACCAGAAGATTTGTATGATCGATTAACGATATTAGATCCGATTGCTGCAGAAGAAATTCATCCAAACAATGTGCAAAGGGTCATAAGAGCTATTGAGCGAGTGGAATTAAGTGGGAAAAGAAAAGACGAAATAGAACAAGATCAAGGACATGAAAAAATTTACCCACACTATATTATTGGGCTTTCCATCGATCGCGCACTTCTATATGAAAGAATTAATAAGCGAGTGGATATAATGATCGAAAAAGGGCTACTAGATGAAGTGAGTGGACTCCATAAACAAGGTATCCGACAAGTTCAATCAATTCAAGCGATTGGCTATAAAGAAATTTACGAGTATTTGGATGGTCATATCACTTTAGAGGAAGCAATAGACAAATTAAAGCAAAATTCCAGAAGGTATGCGAAACGACAACTTACGTATTTTCGAAACAAAATGGATATTCATTGGTATAATCCATTTACAGATATGGAAAGAATAATAAAAGAAATTCAAGCATTTTTGCAGGAGAATTATTAATTACAGCGAATATTAAGTGGTGGAGAGTCTTTTAGAGGCAAAATGTATATTGGGGGTAATTGAAATGAAACCTATGAATATTCAAGACAATTATTTAAATCAGCTGAGAAAAAGTGATATTTTTGTAACTGTATTTTTATTAAATGGATTTCAATTAAAAGGTTGTATTAAGTCGTATGATAATTTCACTGTATTATTAGAATCTGATGGTAAGCAACAGTTAATTTATAAACATGCGATTTCTACCTTTGCACCCTCAAAATCCGTAAATATCAATATCGAATAGTTTTGATTTATTGACAGATGAATTTACTCCTATTATTATTTGTATGAGTATACAGGGGAAGTGGAGATAAAAATGAATATTATTACAACAGAAGAACTTTTACAAAAGATAGATGCTGGAGAAGAACTGAGTTTAATCGATGTACGTGAAAGCGAAGAAGTTGCAACAGGTATTATACCAGGTGCTAAACATATTCCGCTTGGTCAAGTAGAAACAAGTATGAACCAAATAGATAAGTCTGTTCCACAATATATCATTTGTAAAGCTGGCGGACGCAGTGCAATGGCTTGTGAAATTTTAGAAGAAAACGGTTTTACAGTTACCAATGTAGTAGGTGGTATGCTAGATTGGGAAGGCGAATTAGAATTTTAAAGTCAAAAGTGTAAGTGCATGTTTCAGCTAAGAGAGATGAAAACATGCGCGAGTGACTAGACGTCTAGGAAAGGCTAATTTCAATTATTGAGATTAGCCTTTTCTGTTTTGGGATGAATCTGCATAATTGGGAGAGAATGAAATGCAATTTACAACAACTTTATCTGAAACGGTATTAGAATTAGCAGAAGAAGCAGAATTGAAAATCGCAAGTTTTCATAAAGAAGTTGAGAAAATAGCGTTTTTCAATCAACAAAAAGTCATGAATGCTTTTAAGAATCATCATGTTAGTGATCATCATTTTCATCCGTCTACAGGATATGGATATGATGATGAAGGAAGAGATACATTAGAAAAGGTTTATGCCACTACGTTTGGTGCAGAATCCGCACTTGTTCGTCCTCAAATTATTTCTGGGACTCATGCTATTTCAATTAGTTTGTTTGGAGTACTTCGTCCAAATGATGAACTATTATACATAACTGGAAAACCATATGATACTCTACAGTCGATTGTGAGCGGTAATGGGGAAGATACAGGTTCTCTGGAAGATTTCGGGGTAACTTATCAGCACGTTGACTTATTAGATTCAGGATTGATCGATTGGAATGCAGTAGAAGAGAAGGTTAAAAGTAATACAAAAGTTATTGCTATACAGCGTTCTAAAGGATATGCTGTCCGACCTTCTTTTACAATAGAGCAAATTAAAGAAATGGTGCAGAAAATTAGAAAGATAAAAGAAGACGCTATTATTTTTGTAGACAATTGCTATGGTGAATTTGTAGAAGAACTAGAGCCGACCGATGTTGGAGTAGATTTAATGGCAGGTTCGCTTATTAAGAATCCTGGTGGTGGTCTCGCTAAAACAGGGGGATATATTGCTGGAAAGAGTGAATTTGTAAAAAAATGCGCTTTCCGAATGACTTCTCCTGGGATTGGAGCAGAGGCAGGAGCGTCTCTTCATACATTAATGGATATGTACCAAGGATTTTTCTTAGCTCCTCATATTGTATCCCAAGCTGTGAAAGGTGCTATATTTACTTCCGCTGTTTTAGAAGAAGTTGGAATGACAACAGAACCACATTATTCTGAGAAAAGAACAGATCTCATCCAATCCGTGTCCTTCCAAACTGCTGAACAAATGATTCAATTTTGCAAAGCCATACAAATGCATTCTCCCGTAAATGCTCAATTTGCTCCGGAACCTGCATATATGCCAGGTTATGAAGATGATGTTATTATGGCAGCGGGAACATTTATACAAGGATCGAGTATGGAACTAACAGCAGACGGTCCAATTAGACCTCCATTTACCGCTTTTATTCAAGGTGGTTTAACATACGAACATGTAAAATATGCTATTTTGGGAGCAGTACAAACATTGGGTAAATAAGCTTGAACGCCACTTTCATTTAGTTAAAGAAAGTGGTTTTTTTCATGTTTAAAATTTTACGTAAGTTTTTCTTACATGACATTGACAACGAAGCTTACATAGCATATATTATTAGTATATCCAATAGGAGGTGCAGTGATGGAGAAAGAATGGAGACGTTCCATGCCTTTATTATCGATGAATATTGTAATGCAGTTAACAGGTTTGACAGCAAGGCAAATTCGTTATTATGAGGAGCATGAGCTTGTTCACCCTGCACGAACTGAAGGAAAACAACGCATGTTTTCGCTAGATGATATAGATGTATTGTTGGAAATAAAAGATATGTTATCTACTGGAGTTAATATTGCGGGTATAAAACAAATTTTTGAAATGAAAAACAATCCAGCTGCTAAAAAAGAAGTTCGCCAAGTAATTTCAGATATACAGCTAAGAGCGATTGTTAAAGAAGAGATGCAGCTTGCACAAAGACAACAACGAGCATCTCTAAGACAAGGGGACCTCTCTCGATTCTATCGTTAAATCGAGGTTTGAATATAAAAATCATTAGGAGAGTGAAACAATGGGCAAGTATACAAAAGAAGATATTAAAAAATTCGTTCAGGATAACGAGGTGAATTTTATTCGTCTTCAGTTTACTGACATCCTCGGTACAATTAAAAACGTTGAAATTCCAGTGAGTCAGCTCGATAAAGCTCTCGACAATAAAATGATGTTCGATGGATCTTCTATTGAAGGATTCGTTCGTATTGAAGAATCAGATATGTACTTAGTTCCTGACTTAGATACATGGGTTGTATTCCCTTGGATTACTGGTAAAGGGAAAGTTGCTCGTCTAATCTGTGACGTAAACAAAGCAGATGGTACACCATTTGAAGGTGACCCAAGAAACAACTTAAAACGCATCTTGAAGGAAATGGAAGAGTTGGGATTCACAAGCTTTAACCTAGGGCCAGAGCCTGAGTTTTTCCTATTCAAACTAGATGCACAAGGGGAACCTACTTTAGAATTAAATGACCACGGTGGTTATTTTGACTTAGCGCCAGTGGATTTAGGTGAGAACTGTCGTCGTGATATCGTACTAGAGCTTGAAGAAATGGGCTTTGAAATTGAAGCATCTCACCATGAAGTTGCTCCGGGTCAACACGAAATCGACTTTAAATATGCAGATGCTGTATCAGCATGTGACAATATTCAAACATTTAAACTTGTAGTTAAAACGATTGCACGCAAACATGGATTACATGCTACATTTATGCCAAAACCACTTTTCGGAGTAAATGGTTCTGGAATGCACTTTAACGTATCACTATTTAAAGGAAATGAAAATGCATTCTATGACGAATCTGCTGACATGAAAATGAGTGAAACATCTATGCAATTTATGGCTGGTGTATTAAAACATGTTCAAAGCTTTACAGCAATTACAAACCCAACTGTAAACTCATACAAACGATTAGTACCTGGTTACGAAGCTCCTTGCTACATTGCATGGTCAGGTCAAAACAGAAGTCCGTTAATCCGTATTCCTTCATCAAGAGGTTTAAGTACGCGCATTGAAGTTCGCTCTGTAGACCCTGCTGCAAATCCATATCTTGCAATGGCAGTAATTTTACAAGCAGGTCTAGACGGTATTAAAAACAAATTAACACCACCACCTGCTGTAGATCGCAATATTTATGTGATGTCTGAAGAAGAAAGAATTGAAAATGGAATTCACAACTTGCCATCTTCTTTACATTCAGCACTACAAGAGCTTGGTAAGAGCGAAGTAATTCGTGGAGCAATAGGTGAGCATATTTATGCTAACTTTGTTGAAGCGAAAGAAATTGAATGGGATATGTTTAGAACAACTGTACACCCATGGGAACGCGAACAATATCTAAAAATGTATTAAGCTTGAAAACACTGTATTTATAGGGTTTTTAAATGGGGGCTTTACTTAAATTTGATTGTAGAAAATCATATATGCCCCCAATAATTATAAATAAATTATTTGAAAACATCGTTCAGTCGTGAGTTGACTCGTTCGGTGTTTTTCTTTTTTAATTTCTTTGATACATGTGCTTGGTAGCTTTCCGCATCTATCTTACCTTTTAATTTAGATTTAAGGATCTTTTTGATCTTTTGAAGATGATTGATATTAGTAAAATAATGCCGCTAAAAATGAATATATAACCAATAGGTAGTAAAAAGAATGGTTCTGTCAAAGTGCCATCTGCTTCAACTTTCCCGCCAATAATATTAAAAGTGACAAAACAAATTAAACCTAGAATTAAAGATGTAAAAGCTAATATGTGTTTCTTCATGATATTCCTCCATTTTTCTTTTATTTGTTTATTTGAATACTTAATAAATGATAGCAAATTCTCATCTTCATTCCATTGAAATAAGTTTCAATAGCCTTACACATATGAAAGTTATTATTCATTTCCTGTAATTGGGTTGTTGATTTTGTTTGTGAAACAAACGTTTGTTCTTATAATAAGTGGGAAGGAGGGAACGATAGTGATGTTCGAAACTAAAGCCTATAGAAGTTAGTGGCGCTCGGTTAAAAGTTGCTAAAGAAGAAATAGGGATAAATATTATTCACATTAAAGAAATGAAAGTAACGGAACTTAGATAACCCTTAAACCACCTTCCAACCAGTGTTTGGAAAGTGGTTTTTTGTATATATGCATTTCACTTCCACAAGAAATTAAGTAAAGAGTATGCATTTTTGTTCTTACGATGTCAAAAATACTTTATCTAAAACTATATGTTTATTTTAAAGATGAAGATAGCATACTTTCTCTAGGATTAAAGAAAAAATAAGGAAGATAACGAAGTGATTTTTCACTTAGTATATAGTCATGCCTCATGAAACGAGAAAAAGAGTTTATTTATTAGTTGGAGGAAAAAGGAAGTGTGAGTGACGTGGCGAAAACAGTAATTAGCGTTAGACATTTACAATAATAGTTACTTTTTTTGTAATAGGGACATCAATATTAATTATACCTGGGAGTATAGCTTCAGAGGCTAAGCAGGATGCTTGGATAACTTGTATTATAGGAATTTTATTAAACTTACTACTGGTAAAATTATATATCACTGTAGGAAATCTTGCGCCAGAAATGTCATTAGTAGAGGTGAGTGAACAAGTTTTAGGTAAATGGTTTGGAAAACTACTTTCTTTTACCTTTTTTTTATTTAGCTTTATTACTGCTGGAGAACTAGTATATATTGTTAGTAATTTTTTAAGGACGGAAGTCATGCCTGAAACACATGCATATCCGATAAATATACTTTTTATTCTCGTTATCGTCTATGGGTCTTATTTGGGATTAGAAACAATTGCCCGTACTGGTGAATTATTATTTCCCATTTTTGTTCTTTTATTTACTATTTTTGTTATTTTAATATCTCCTCAAATAGATGCAAAACAATTTCAACCTATTTTAGAAACCCAATTGAAACCCCTAGTATACAGTGTATTAATATTTAGTAGTACCTTTTCACTCCCTTTGGTTGTAATGTTAATGCTATTTCCCGTTTCTATCAATGATAAAAAAGTTGCACAAAACGCATTTTATATTGGCACCATATTAGGTGGATTTGTTTTACTCATAATAGTTTCCTTGTCAATATCCGTATTAGGGGCTGATGAAACTTCTGTTCGTTCATTCCCTAGTTATGCATTAGCTCAGGGAATATCATTAGGGAATTTTATAGATAGAATTGAAATTATTATGGCTTCAATGTGGTTTATTACAATATTTATTAAAACATTATTCTATTTCTATGCAGCAGTTATAGGTCTAGGACAAATACTTAAAGTAAAAGATCATCGTTCTCTTATACTACCTCTTGGAATGATTCTAGTAGTGGTTTCTCTAATAATACATCCAAGTGTGGTTCATTCTAACGAATACAACAAAGATACTTGGATTCTATATGTATCAGTTTATGGTCTTTTTCTTCCATTATTATTAATGATGGTGAATAAAATTCGAAAAGTCTTTTAATCGAAAAAAACATATTGAAATTGTAAATTAAATAAAATGATTTTACTTTTTTCAACAATATAACCACCAACCATTAATTTGGAAGGTGGTTTATTTTCTGGAACTGATTTAATTAAAGAAATCACGAATTTTAGATACTATAAATCTTTGGGTATCTTCATTTAATTCCGGATAAATTGGTAGAGATAAAACTTCCTTAGAAGCTTTTTCAGTCTCTGGCAGGTCACCATCTTTATAATCAAGATACTTGAAAACTGGTTGAAGATGAAGAGGCAATGGATAGTATATCGTAGTTTCAATTCCATGTGCTTCTAAATATTCTTGTAGTTCTGATCGCTTATCGACTCTAATTGTATATTGATGATACACATGATAGCTATTATTAATTTCTTTCGGTAGTGCTACCTGCGATAAGCCGTATTGATCAAATAAATAAGAATAATAATCAGCTTTCTTTCTTCGAAGTTCATTCCATTCTTTTAGTTTTGGAAACTTTATGTTTAGTATAGCAGCTTGCATTTCATCTAACCTGCTATTGTAGCCGAGTACATGATGATAATACTTCGGTTTAGCACCATGTACTCGAATTACCCGCATTCTATCAGCTATTTCATCGTCATTAGTAATAATCATTCCGCCGTCGCCATAAGCACCTAAGTTTTTAGAAGGGTAAAAACTAAATGTGGCAGCACTACTTAATTCACCTGGAGACTTGCCAGCAAATTTAGCACCAATAGCCTGTGCTGCATCTTCTATAATAATTAAATTATGCTTTTTGGCAATTTTATAGACGGACTCCATATCTGCCATTTGACCATATAGATGGACAGGAAGTATTGCTTTTGTATTGTTTGTAATTGCACTCTCAATTTTTTTTACATCGATATTAAAAGTTATTGGATCGATATCAACAAATACAGGCTTAGCACCTGCTCGAACAATTGAACCTGCTGTTGCAAAAAATGTGAATGAAGTTGTAATTACTTCATCTCCAGGACCTACACCAGAAGCTTCAAGTGCAATATGTATCGCATCACTTCCATTCGAGCATCCAATTCCATGATTAACTTTGTTTAAATTAGCAACGTTTTTCTCTATTTGTTTAACGTTCTCTCCAATAATAAAAATTGAAGAGCTCATAACTTCGTCCAGTATTTTTAATAATTCTGGTTTTAACTCTTCATATTGCTCTTTAGTATCCACCATAGATATTTTCATATAGAATCCTCCAAATAATTATCATTAATAACTACAGCTAAAGAATATTTATTAAATACATGTTTCTTATATAAAGTTTGAAAAATTATATTTTTCTATATATTCAGTCGCTATTATAATGTCATATAATTCAACGAATATGTCAATATTTTCTTTTTGTAAGTACTAAAAGTTCAACTAATGCTAAATATTACTATTGATCTTCTTCGGCAGTCGAGAGGTGGTGACTAATACCTTGTATAAAATAGATAATTTTTAAGTCGCACCCCACTTATAACCCCAACAAATACAGTGTTTTCAAACTCGCCCTTATGATAATTCGTTCGCATGTAATAACTAGAAGTTATAAGATCCCATCTTACTTGAATATATCTAGATAAAGAATGTAATTGGAGGGCTATTTATGGCTTTAGTTTCGATTTATACTGTTGGTAGGCTAAATCACCCCCATGACCACCCTGCTTCTCGGGAGTTTTTTGAAGTGGGATATGAAGTATTTCGTCAGGCTTCTAAATCAGGACATCTAATAGAGGCATTTTCATCCAATGGAGTGCCTTTCCCTGGAGATGCAATTAAAGGGGAAGGTTTACCTATTCTTACACTAACGGTATGGAAAAGCCTTCAATCCTTATATAGTTTTACGTATTCAGGTCAGCATAGACAAGCTTTGCGAGATAGGAGCAAATGGATGGAGTCTTATCAAGAGAAACACCTTTCATATGTTGTATGGTGGACAGATAAGGTGAAGGATGTCTCATGGGAGGAGGCTTTCAAGAGATACAGCTATTATATTCAGAATGGACCTACTCCTTTTGCGTTTGACTTTAATCATGCATTTGATGAAAAAGGGGAGAAATGTTTGGTTAAGTAGCAGGGGGTCTCTTTGTTCAACCGTGGGAACGCAAATAAAATTTAAAAATGTATTAATAATAATGCGTTGGGGCTCTGAGCTTCCAGCGTCTTTTTCTTTTTGCTTAATCCAACTTAGGTTTACCTAATTCATGAGAATTCATGAAATCATCTAATTGGTCCATTAATTTTTTGTTCAAAGCTTTCAGAATTATGTAAGTAAATATCAGCCGTTGCTTGTCTGTTTATAAAGTAATGGATGAATTTTTAAAGTATGAATATAGAGGTTATAATGGTTGGTCGTAATATGGGCTAGAAGAAATTAACTAAAGAATGATTAACAATAAATATTTACTTCAAATTATAAATTGGAAGTGTTGGTTAAAATTGTGTATTATTTCAATTTAATTCTGATACAATAAAAGGAAATGGGGTGATGGGATTAATAATATTAGACGGAACTTCATTAGGTTGATCTACGTGATTGAAAGATAATAAGACTCGTAGGGACTGTATACGTTTTTATCAGACTTGGAACAAAACTATTTTAATTTGACTGAATTTTCTGATGTTACTGCCGCTATTCGAGAGTAGTTTCCATTACTACCGTTGGAAGAATCAATTGTAAAGACAACGGTTTTCGTATTAGTAGGTCAATTGTGGCATTGTTATCGAGCTAGAGATTAATAAAGAAATAACGTGAAATATTAGCTTTATTCATGATTATCAAAATTTACGAGATTGTGATGTTGCAGACTAGCATTTGCCATTCGGCAGTTGTAACGCTCTTTTATCATTTCCTAGCTTAAGAAATTCAAAGATATGCTGGAGGACTTGGGGGGATGCATATGTGGAAGATTTTAAAGACCTGTTTTATCTTAGAGAAATCAAATAAAAAAAATATTTTTGCTTGTATTATCGTTGCAGTATTTGTTTTTGGTTTAGTTTTATTTGTGAAGACTGAGGACTTAGGAAACACAATAAAAGAAAAATCGGGTGAGTATCAATCGCTTTCTTCAGCGTTGAGTAAATTTCAAAATGTAGATGCTACTGATAGTGGGAATGGCAGCGACTTATATAAGAATTTAGTTCTTCAGCGACATTATGTATCTAAGCAAAGTATGGCAATAAAAATGGACAAACCTGAAATGTATTTAGATACTGCGATACTGCTTGTAAATTTAAGAGCTGACTCCTTTGATATGGAGGGATTTCAAAATGTTGCGAGTTATCTACCTTCAAAAATAGAAAATCAATTGGATAGTGTATTCTATCAATATATGAAGAAAACAGGAATTTCTTTGTCTATGAATTCATTATCTTATTTTCAATTTCTTGCTTATCTTATTGGAGTGCTAGGTTCAGTTTGGTTTATTTTCATGAGTATTTATTCAAGTGGGGTCATGATAGAAGATTTCCAACACTCTTCATTAATTAAGGGTTATCCTATTACGTTTGATAAGTACGTTGTAGCTAAATGTATCTCATTAATGCTCATAGTAGGAGTATTTCTTCTGGAATTATTTATTTTTAGCCTGCCATTAGTTTATTTTAAAGGATTAGGAAACCCATCCTATCCTATTGCTATTTTTATTGATGGTACTTCTGAAGTTTATCCAATCTACAAATACTTAGGTTTATCTTTACTGTATATGATAAGTATTTCCATTTTTACAATACTTCTATCTGTAATTTTTAACGTATTATTGAAGAATATGTATTTGACGCTTTTTTTGGAATTGTTATTGTATATTTTCCCTATCTTATTTCCAAGCATGATAAGTCTTATTCCGTTTAATCCGTTTAACTATTTGAATTTTCCTAACCTATTAAATGGGCAGATGTTCGAGCTTACAAACTCAGTTGACTTAAATAGCACGCATGGACTTATTTATATCGGGATTAGTATTGCCATAATGGTAGTCGCTGTAAAGCTATTCTTGACTACTGGGAAACTAAAAAAGGTATAAGGGAGTGAGATAATGTGGGCATATTTTAAGTTTGAATTTTTTCAATTTTTTAGCAATAAGAAGAATATCGCGATTTATGTCATTCTACTTTTCTTTTCGTGTTATTATGCACTAAAAATAGCTCCAACATATATCCCTATTGAAAAAGTAGATGTAAATGAAATTGAGGCGCGGTATCTAACTAGGGAAGAATTTCTAAATAATGTTGAAATTAATGAAGGAACACACCATTTAACGAGATTTGCAGCTACAATATTCCCGGAATGGAATGAGTATGATAAAGAAAGATTAGACTCTATCGAACAGCACAATCTGAAAGAGTATGCTGAGGCTACATATAAGTGGTATGCCTACTCTGATGAGATGATTTTTCGTTATGGAGGTGGGTTCCTATTCTACAATCCGGGATATTACACATATGGAAATAATTACGCAACAATGGACGGGCACTATGCGTATTTATATTCTGCAAGTCGGTACGAAGGATATTCAGAAGGGACATCGAATTTATCTGTCAAGGTTTTTGAGGAAAGGACAGCGTTACAAACTTTGCAACGTTTGTTACACGCTTACCTGCCGCTAATTCTCATTGTTAGCTGTATATTATTCACTGTGGATATCGTGTTGAAGGATCGGCAGAATCCAACATTATTACAAGGTTTACCACTTTCCGATTGGAGAAGGTTGATTGTTAAAGGAGGAGTTTCCTTACTAGGTAGTATCCTAGCAATTCTCCCGCTTTCCGTTGGTCTATTAATAATAGGGGCTCGAAATGGATTTGGTGATTTTGATTTACCTGTTCCGATTTATTTTTTAGGTGAATTTTCAAATATTACAATTGGCAAATATTTAATTCAGAACATGCTATTCATAGTTTTCTGGTTTGTGTTCATTATTTCATTACTACTATTTGTAAGTGTGACGATAAAAAACGAGTTTGCAAATTTATTGGTAGGTTGCGTGTTTGTAATTGCTGAATTTATCTACTTTGCTAGAGGAGTTGCTGTTGTTTGGAATGTTCAGTGGTATCCAACGAGTTATGTTCAGGTAGGACAGATTATTTCGGGGTATCGGAACTACCTCTATGGTACCGAAGCACTTACATTTGGCAATGGACTATACGTAATGGGATTGTGTGCGTGTATTTTTCTGTTCTTCACTTTCTTGATCAGTAATCGAAGAAAGTTTAAGCTACTTTAGTTTGATAGAGATGGAGAGAAGTTATGATTGAATTAAAAAATATTGGAGTACAGTTCTCAGGTAGAGACATTTTAAAAGATGTTTCTGTGATGTTCAATCCGGGAGAAATAATTGGTTTAGTAGCTCCCAATGGGACGGGAAAGTCAACGCTTATGAATGTAATCATGAATTATATCAATCCAAATAACGGGAAAGTCATCTTAAATCATGAGTTAGAATATACAAATAAAAAAAATGAAGTGAAAATCCATCAATTAGTATCCATGATGCCTGATCAAAGTGACTTGTACAATCAGATTTCCGGAAAAGAGCATTTAAAAATTTATTCTTCTATGTGGAATAGTAATCGAAAATTGATTGAAAGTACGATAAAAGAACTAGGAATGAAGTCATATATAAAAAAGAATACAGGAACGTATTCTTTGGGAATGCGCCAAAGACTTTGTTTTGCGATGCAAATTGTTTCTGATACCCAAGTCATGTTAATGGACGAAGTGATGAATGGATTGGACCCTACTCATGTTGAACTTATTTCGCAAATACTAGTAAAAAAGAAGTCCGAAGGAAAAACGGTTATTGTAGCTTCTCATTTACTAGAAAATTTAGAAAAATACGCGGATCGCATTTTCTTTATGAAAAATGGTGAGTTAATACTAGTAAATGCCGTATCCCCGGGGTTTGACGAAAGAGAAATCACAACCGTTCGAGTAACAGACCTGACAGATAAGATAAAAGAAAAGTTTTCAAAAGAGTTTCCAGAAAGAAACGTTCGAACATTGTCAAATGGCGTTACTCTAATTGATGTCCGTGAATATGATTCAGGGAGATTAGGAAAAGTTGTAGAATTTCTTAAAGAAAATCAAATAAAAGAGTTTAGCATTGGGAAAGAAGCATTAACTGACTTGTATTCAATGTATTATCAAGAACGATGAGGTTATAGGATGGACATATTTTCGTTCACATGACAATAGACAAACTAAACCAATACAACGGATTATTTGGAGGATTGCTAAATGCAATCCTCTTATTTTTGATTTTTTTACATCGTGGAAGCATTCTGAAAGGGTTTTTTTATACTTTATAGAATTAGAAAGATAAACAATTGTGATAGGAGGTAATAGGATGGGAATTGTAGAAAGAATAGATACAGTGTGTTTAAAGGTAAGTAACATCGAAAGGGCTAGTCTATGGTATGAGGAAATATTAGGCTTAAAAGTGAGTTTTAAGGATGAACATTATGTGATATTGAGTGTAGAAGGTACTGGTGTACCTTTGACGTTAGAGCGAGGTGTGCCAAGTCCTAATGAAAACACAACGTATCCAATCTTTTTTTCTGCCAATTTGACTGAGACGTTTCGTGTTCTTCAGGAAAATAAAGTAGAAGTATCTGAGATTCAGATAGATGGAGTAAAAAATTTTTAAATTTTACGATTTAGACGGAAACAAATTACAAGTTTGTTATTGGGAATAGTCAAGTTGTACGCAAAAAATTGGAAAGAGGGAATCGAGTATCTACTTATAGCAGATAGTAGAATTTTACTACAACCTTAAAGTGCTAGTCGCTCTTCTTGGTTCAAAAGAGTCAAAGCTTCGTTTAAGAGGTTGATATCTAAAAGTATTTGTTCTTTAATTAATAAATTATCACATTTACTATAATCTTCTTTTAAGTGATTAAGTTCATTCAAAATAAAAATCATATGATAATTCTCCTTTATGTAGTTCTAATTAATTATTATGGACTATTTTTAGTGGAAAAGAAACTGTTTAATCTAATGGGCAAAAAAAAAGTTAGCTAGTTAGCCATATTTACTACATCAATATATGTTAGAATAGTTTGATAACTACAAATAGAGAAAAGGGGAGCGTAATATGAGTATTCAAAAAGCAACATTAAACGATCTAGAAGCTTTAACAGAGTTATTTGACCTATACAGATTATTTTACAATCAAAATTCTGATATTAAAGGCGCAAGAATCTTTTTAGAAGAAAGGCTAATGAACAATGATTCAGTAGTATTTATTGCTTTTGAGGAGGGTACTCCAGTTGGTTTTGTACAATTGTTCCCATCATTTTCATCTGTAAGTATGAAAAGATTATGGGTTTTAAATGATCTATATGTGAAAGAGAATGTTCGAAGAAAAGGAATCGCTGAAAAGCTAATAAAAAAAGCGATAAGTTTTGCTGAAGAAACAAAAGCAAAAGGAATTTTACTTGAGACAGCTCAGGATAATTTAAATGCACAAAAATTGTACGAAAAAATTGGTTTTTTAAAAGACTCTAGTTACTATTACTATTTTACCATTTAAATTTTTTGAATAGAGTATGTTTATTTCTGTAACTTTTGTCTTTTTTATCAAAAGTTCTTTGTATCTATAAAAATAGTAATTCTCTCGGAAGTATTAATAATATTTTGCTCAAACCGATAATGATATTATAATGTGCTAAGGAGATAGATACGTGGATATGAGTGAATTAGTTAAAAAAGTAAATGCAAGTATGGATAATCTTGATTTGATATCTGCTAGAAGGCTTATAGAAGAAAATATAGATTTGATTAATGAAAATAGGCATCATCTTCGTAGTAATGCAAGATCTATGTTTGATATTGTAAAGAATAATACGGAATCAGTCATAAACACATTGAATCGAAAAGAAATGAATGTGATTTATTCGATAAATGCTTATGCAACAAAATTTGATATTAGGGGTTTAAAATTGTCTATCAAAAATAATCCAGAACTTTTGGTAAGAAAAGATATACAGCACTATTTAAATGAGGATGCTAAAACGATACTAACTGGAATGAAAGTGATAAGTATTAATGAATAGCATGTGTTTTGAACGTCCATTAGGGCGTTCTTTTTATTTTCTCATACCAACATTTACCGTTGATAAAAAAACGTACGTTTGCATATAATAGAACAAATGTTCTTCGGTGGAGGGTTAATATGAGAGAAAGTCTTGCTAAATCGATGCGGTATGGCCAAATTTTAGCTGTTATATATTTATCCAAAAATGGTGTAATTACAAAAAGGCGAATAAAAGTGACGGATTTACAAAAAGAGACATTTCAAGCGTATTGTTTCACTCGAAATGCAAAACGAACTTTCCTTATCGATAATGTTCTTGCATGTATTCCTATCATTCCTAGAGAGAGGGATGTTATCTAATGTCTTATTTTGATGGAATGATGGATGAAAAACTAGACTTATCAAAAGTACGTGATAGAGGAAGTAAAAAATGGGTAGCAATGATGCTACCAGAGCATGTGAAAATGCTGAGAGAATATAATGAAAATATGAAAAAAATGCCAAAGCCAGAGCTCGACGAATGGGATTTAGCGACAATTCAAGAGCAAATAGAAATTGCCTTGAAACGAAATGTAGAAATCGAGTTTAAATTGTGGAAGGAAGGCGAAATCATTTGCCGTGTTTGTCGGATAGAGCGAATAGATTTAAACAAAAAAATAATTGAAGTAGAAAATATATATAGATCGTTTACATTAAAAATAGAAGATATAGTAAGTATTACAATACTAGAATAGAAAAAAGAAAAAATTTATAGCTGGTAAAAAAGGAATTAGTTTTTAGTGTCTCGAATAAAAAGTGAAAGAGGAAGATTGCAAATGGAAAAAGGAAAGCTAAAATTGAGAATTCTCACCTTTTATAAGTTTCTGAACTAGAAATATCATAGCAATACTAGCGAGATGTTTTGGGGCGTGAAGTAAAATGATGTTTGGGCTGTACGGGACGATTTTGGTCTAGGAATAAAATTAATCCAAGTGAAATGTATACGCAATGTTCAAGACCATCCAGGGTTTGATTAATTATTTGATGAATTGTCACGAAGTGGGGATCAGTTATATAAAATAAGGTCTGGAAATTACTGAACATAACCGGTGAGGATGGAATTAGTTTTCATTTAGAGATAATTACGAGACCTCTCTGTCAGCAAGATAGAGAAGTCTTTTTAAACAGTAGACTCTCAAAATAAGAATTTGAATGACTCCTATCACTAGAAAATATAGATAGTAAAGGTAATTATAATTGACTATGCAATTGAACGAATCTCTGCATTTATTAATAAAGAGTAGATAAAATAGAGTTGGTAATTGCTGCTTGAAAAAAGAAGAAGGGAGGAAATGATATGTTTATTAGACCATGTGAAGGTCGAATTACTTCTCGCTTTGGTCAATTGCGAAAAGATACGGCTACCGGTGTTTGGAGGGCGCATAAAGGGGTCGACTTTGGTAAGGATGGAAATCCAGTCATTAAAGCATCTGCAAATGGGACTGTGACAAGAGCCAAACTTATTGGTGGTTATGGAAATGCGGTAACTATAGCACATGTAATCGACGGTAAAAAGTACGAAACATTATATGCTCACCTAAATACAATTTCGGTAAAAGTGGGACAAGTCGTGAAACAAGGTCAACAAATTGGGATAAAAGGTAATACGGGTAATAGTACCGGAACCCATCTGCATTTTGAAATCCACATTCCTTCGTACGGTCCTGGTCAGCCAAATGCTGTAAATCCTTTACATTATATGTACGATTTTAGTGTGGAAGAGATGCAAAAACTTTTAGTGAAAATTGGTTACAAGTTAACTGTGGATGGAATAGAAGGACAAGTAACGGAAGCTGCTATTAAAGCATTTCAGCAGTCAAAAGGATTAACAGTAGATGGAATAATAGGACCCGTTACTTTAGAAGCACTTAATAAGGCAATTGAATTGCAGAAGTAGTATCCAAATGTGGATGAACAAAAGCCAACTCTAGCTCAAGAAATGATACGTCAAGAAGCTATTAGATTAAAAAAACATCGATGGAAAAGACCCATTTAAAGCAACCAATCAATTCTATTCTTGGACTAGTGCATTACCGCTAGCGAAAAATAGAGGAACTTGAAAAATGGTTATCAGACTTGGAAAAGAATTAAGTACTAAAAAGACTTGTCCCTTATGGGGCAAGTCTCAGCTTGTCGATAAATGCATTTTTATGAATCAAAATTGTGCTTTTCCTGTAGCAATCGCTCCAGGCGGACGCTTTCCGCGGGCTCGCGCCAAGCCTCGGGCCAACAGGATGTTGGTCATGAAAGCGTTGCCGCAGGACGCGGCGATCTTAGCCTTCCTACTTATTGCCTGCGGGGTCTTGGACTGTCTCGCTGTCCCGCAGGAGTCGCCGCCTTCCGCTTATTTTTAACTTCAATAAACAGAAAAGTGGACAATTAAAGCCTTTTCACTTGATGAGATGGGATAGTCAATCCGTTATTTTTATCAGATATTTCGAGAAACATTGATTGATCACAGCATCTTCAGATTTCCACTTTCCACTTTTGAAAAATAGGCAGGGCCCGCCATGGAGACTCCTGTGGGAATAGCTTGAGCTGAAGACCCCGCAGGAAAGACACTGGCCGAACTTTATTTGGCCAGTGTCTTTGCAGTGACGAGGAGGCTGAAGCCAAGTCCACGGAAAGCGAAGTGGCGGGACCCGCTGATTCTCTTATGCATCTCTATTCATTGTAAAACGAATTTGTCTACAGTCTGAGACTTGTCCCTTATGGGGCAAGTCTTTTTCATGCTCATATTAGAATAAAAAATTTTACTGTGAATAGCTGATATTGTTTTTAAAACTGGGGAATAACTAAAGTGATGCTTCTATTTAACCTGAAAATCTGAATAAGAATGAATAGTTGACTAATGTCTAGTATTCGGATAGGATTTAATTGACTAATGAATCAGTCAAGGGAGATTAATCGATATGGAGGCACAAAATAAAAGGAAAATAGAGCGAAAGAAACAACTTCAAGCTATTGCATTGGAAATGTTTGCTATGCAAGGATACGATCAGACAAAAATCTCTGATATTGTAGCAAGGGCAAATGTCTCTCAAGGAACTTTTTATTGGTACTTTAAAAGTAAAGAGATGATAGCCAATGAAATGCTTACGCAAGGGCGTGAAGCAATCTTAAAAACCATATCCACTGGTTATCGATCAGAAAAAGGGACTATACATGATTCGTTCATGTCTTCCAGCCGTCTTTTTGAACAACTTTTCAGTTTTGCAAAAGAAAATCATTATTTTATGATGATCCTTATAAAAGGTATTCATTCTCAACAAACTTTACAGCTAAAAGTGGATGAGATAAAAAATGATATGCAACAAGCTTTTGCTAAAAATATTCGGAGAGCATCCGAACTGAACATGATGCCACGGGAAGTAGATCCAGCATTACACGCTGTATTTGTAATGAGTTTGTTAGAAGGAATTTTATCTCGCTGGTTATTTCAATCATCAGAAGAGGAATGGCAGTACTTGAAATTAGAGCAATTAGTTGAAAAAACTGTTCAGTTCGAATTTTTTGGATTGTTTGGAGTTTAAATAAAGGAGGAATATACAGTGAAGAAAGGTAAGTTTTTGTTAGCCGTTATTGCTACAGTAGTTTTAATCCTTGGAGCGTGTGGAAATAATTCGAAAAAAGAAAGTGATGTAGATTCATTAAAAGTTGTTCAAGATAAAGGTGAAATGGTTGTTGGGATTATGGGGACATACGCTCCATATAATTTTATGAACAAAGATAAAGCATACGATGGATTTGATGTAGACATAGCGAAAGAATTAGCAAAACGTTTAAATGTCGAAGCAAAATTTGTAGCTCAAGATTTTTCTGGTTTAATACCTGGCTTACAAAAAGGGAAATTTGATATTTTAGTTAGTCAAGTTACGATTACAGAGGATCGTGAGAAACAAATAGATTTTACTGATCCCTACATTACAAACGATGTAAAAGTTATTGTAAAAGATGATAATACTTCAATTCAATCAGTAGAAGACTTTAAAGGAAAAAAAATCGGTGTAGGATTAGGGACGAATGATGAAGCATATTTACGAAATGATCTAATCCCACAAGTAGGCGATTTCAAAATTAATACGTACGATGATGTTATTACAACATTAAAAGATTTAGATGCAGGACGTATAGATGCAACGATTAATAATGTATATGCTCTAAAGCCGATCATTGAAGAAAATGGTTTTAAAGTGAAAGCAGTTGGTGAACCAATTAAATCCGATAAGGCTGCTGTAGCTGTTAAAAAAGGAAATACGGAGTTAGTTGATGCACTAAATAAAGCATTAAGTGACATGAAAAAAGACGGTACGTATAAAGAAATATTTGTAAAATGGTTTGATGAAGAACCAAAAGCTGAGTAAAGAAAGTAGGGAGTTTACATGGATATAGTAATTGATAATTTGCCCTTCTTATTGAAAGGGGCGTATTATACGTTATTAATTACAGTGGTATCTATGTTTTTCGGCTTGATTATTGGTTTAATAACAGCGATTGCTCGTTTAAAGGGCAATCGTTTCTTTCGTACAATAGCGAGAGTGTATGTATCAATTATTCGAGGAACACCACCACTTGTTCAAATTGTTATTGTATACTATGGACTTGTTGATTATGGTATTGAATTAGGCGCGTTGACAGCAGCCTATATTGCACTAAGTATTAATATTGGTGCATATGTTTCAGAGGCTTTCCGTGGAGCTATACAAGCAGTGCCAATAGGACAAACGGAAGCAGCACTAGCTACAGGTATGACAGAGGCACAGGCCATTCGACGAGTCGTTATTCCTCAAGCAATTCGAATTGCTATTCCACCACTCGGCAATACATTTGTTGGTATGTTAAAAGAAACGTCATTAGTTTCGGTTATTGCTGTAACGGAGTTGTTGCGTTCTGCACAATTATTAGTTGCTCAATATTATGTATACATGCCATTTTATCTATCGATTGCCGTAATGTACTGGATATTGAGCACATTATTCACATTTATATTAAGTGTTATTGAGAAACGATTATCTGTTTACTAGGAGGGAATGTGATGATACAAGCAAATGATTTGTCAAAAAGCTTCGATCAACACGAAGTATTAAAGAATATTTCATTAAAGATTCCTGCTCATCAGGTAGTCGCTGTCATAGGTCCAAGCGGTTCCGGAAAAAGCACATTTCTACGCTGTTTGAATGGACTTGAAATGATAACTGGTGGAACCATATCTGTCAATGATCATTTACTGCAAGCGACAGATAATAAAAAGCTTCGTCAAAAAACAATACATGCAATTCGCCAAGATACAGGAATGGTTTTTCAACAATTTAATCTTTACCCGCATAAAACAGTAATTGAAAATGTGATGGAAGCATTAATTGTCGTGAAAAAACAATCCAAAGAACAGGCGAGAGTAATAGCTTCTCAATTAATAATGCGTGTTGGTCTACAAGAAAAAGAGGAGGTATATCCTTCCAAACTATCAGGTGGTCAGCAACAACGTGTTGCTATTGCACGTGCACTAGCTATGGAGCCAAAAATCATGCTATTTGATGAACCAACCTCAGCATTAGACCCTGAATTAGTGGGTGAGGTTTTAAAAGTGATGAAAGAATTAGCTGATGAGGGTATGACAATGGTTATCGTAACCCATGAAATGAAGTTTGCCCAAGATGTTGCTGATCGTATTTTGTTTATGGCTGATGGACAAATCGTAGAGGATTCTGAACCAAGGAAATTCTTTGAGCAACCATCTACTGAACGTGCACAGAGATTTTTAGCAAAAGTAAATGAATTTTAATCCTATACAGTAGAAGTGAATAAAGAAATTGGACGCAAACACATGCCAAGGCAAAAATTGAGTAAGGGAAAGGATGATAAAAATGGAAGTTAAAGCAATATGGCAAGGGGGACGCGCTTTCGAGGCGAAAGGTCCTTCCGGCTACCCCATGCTTATGGACGCTACTGCTAATTACGGAGGAGAAGGCAAAGCTCCAACACCGACAGAAATGCTTCTAAGTTCTTTAGCTGGCTGTATCGGAATTGATGTGACAATGATATTAAAGCCACATTTAGAAAAAATAAAATCTATTGAAATTACAGTAGATGGTTCCCGTCGTGAAGAATTACCAACGGCTTTTACTGCAGCTGTACTATTATTCGAAGTAAGTGGAGATATTGACGCAAAAAAAGTAGTACGTGCCATTAAGCTCGGAGAAGAGAAATATTGTGCAGTATCTGCATCGTTAAAAGCAGAGATTTCCTATCGACTAATTTTAAATGGGCAAGAAATCGAAATACAATAATAAATGAAATCTTATTGTATAAAAAAACAAAACCCCTTCATCTAAAAAGATGAAGGGGTTTTTCGATGATCTAAACGAAAATGTCCACTTTTCGTTTAGATATGATATCGGCTCTACGTCATCATACTCAGTATAATAGAATCTGTCAAGTGACAGTTAGAATTATTGAATGTGACGATAAACTCCAACCACTTTCCCAAGTATTGTTACTTGATTGACAATAATTGGTTCCATTGATGAGTTTTCAGGTTGTAAACGGAAATAAGATTTTTCTTTAAAGAACCTTTTAACTGTCGCTTCATCATCCTCGGTCATAGCTACAACTATTTCGCCATTATTTGCAGATTGCTGCTGCTTTACAACTACATAGTCTCCATTCAGTATGCCGGCTTCTATCATACTATCTCCCATAATTTCAAGCATAAATAAGTGGTCATCAGAAGTGCCAAATGTTTCTGGAAGAGGGAAGAACTCTTCTACATTTTCAATTGCTGTAATTGGAAGACCAGCTGTTACTTTACCAACTAATGGAACATGTACAACACCTTGTTTTTCTACTAAAGAGTGGTCATCATCTAATATTTCTATTGCACGAGGTTTCGTTGGATCTCTTCTTATTAATCCTTTACTTTCAAGTCTTGCTAGATGACCATGCACCGTAGAGCTTGATGCTAGTCCAACTGCCTCACCTATCTCACGAACGGAAGGCGGATATCCTTTTTTTCGAACTTCTTCTTTTATAAATGCTAATATATCTTCTTGTCTTTTAGATGCTTTCTTCAATGCATTCACCTCTTTTTAATAATTTTTAACAGTATTTGCTTTCTTGTTTTATAGTATATCAGTCTATAAAACAATATGCAAACATAGGTTCTGAAAAGTCGTTGACAAAAACAAGTGTTCGCCTTATTATAAGAACATACATTCCGAACAAACATTCTATAACGAGGGGTAATTTAGATGGATATTTTAAAAAAGAACTATTTTCTTACTATATTTTTAGGATTAAGCATTAGTTTTATTATGACAATTGTTATTTTTAATACGAATTTGGAAAAAGAAGATTATCGTATTACAATCGAACATGGAGATTCCTTGTGGACACTTGCTGAAAAGTTTGGAACGGAAGAACCTAAAGAATCGTGGATCAACCAAGTAATGACATTAAATAATCTTCATTCTGCACATATTAAAGCAGGGGATGTGCTTACCATTCCAAAAGGAAAGAAAGAACAGTTCCAATTTGATCATAAAACAGAGTTAGCGGGAGATAGTCAATGAAAGCAGTAATATATTGTCGTGTAAGTACTGAAAAAGAAACGCAAGAAACTTCATTAGTTAGACAAGAAGAGGAATTAATGCAATTTTCAAAAGCACAAGGTTATGATGTTGCAAAAGTTTTCACAGATAAACATAGTGGATACGATATGGAGCGAGATGGTTTGCTCGACTTACTAGCATATGTAAAAGAACATCAAATAAAAGCTATCTTTGTACAAGATGAAACTCGAATTGGACGTGGAAATGGTCGAATGGCAGTGTTACATCTTTTACAAAAAACGAATACATCTGTTTTTACATTACAAGATAAAGGTGTCCTAAACTTAAATGAAATGGACTCTATGCTTTTAGAGATTCTCGCACTTGTAGAAGAATATCAACGTAAACTACATAACGCTAAAATAAAACGAGGGATGAAACGTGCCGTTTCCCAAGGATATCGTCCAGAGAAAAATTTAAAAACTAGAGGAAACCCAGAAGGTAGGGATCGGATAGAAGTACCGGTTGATGAAATCGTAAAGTTACGTAATGCAGGATTAACGTATGAAGAAATAGCGTCTACATTAAAAGGATTAGGTTTTGAAATAAGTAAAGCAACAGTTCATAGAAGATATATAGAATTTATTGAAACACATGGAGGGTAATAGCTTGCACTCTGTGTGTTTTTTCCTTACCTTTATATAAGAAATAAATTTAAAGGGTGAATGTTAAATGTTAAGTAAAGAAAAACTTGCACGAATTAGTGAACTTTCAAAGAAATCAAAATCAACTGGACTATCGATTGAAGAAGCGAAAGAACAAAGCGCTCTAAGAAAAGAATATTTAGAAACATTCCGCGCAACAATGCGAGATACAATTGAAAGTGTGAAAATAGTAGATCCAGCTGGTAATGATGTGACACCACTTAAAGTCCAGGAAGCGAAAAAAGGTAAATTTCTGAATTAATTAATCATTTCAGAAACCATTGATAATGAATACATTGTTGTCTAAACTAGAAGTATAGAAAAAAATTAGCTCGAGAGGATGTCACAAATGTCACTACATTCAGATTTACTTGCTATCAATACCATTCGTACTTTATCAATTGATGCTATAGATAAAGCGAATTCAGGTCACCCTGGACTCCCAATGGGTGCTGCACCAATGGCTTACACGCTTTGGACAAAACACTTACGCCATAATCCAAATAATCCAAACTGGTTTAATAGGGACCGATTTGTATTATCTGCAGGTCACGGCTCTATGCTTCTTTATAGCTTATTACATCTTGGCGGTTATGACTTGCCAATGGAAGAAATAAAAAACTTTAGACAATGGGATTCTAAAACTCCTGGGCATCCGGAATTTGGTCACACTGTTGGTGTGGAAGCAACTACTGGTCCTTTAGGTCAAGGGATTGGAATGGCAGTTGGTATGGCAATGGCTGAGGCTCATTTAGCGGCAACCTATAATCGTCCAAATTATGATGTAGTGGATCATTACACATTTGCGCTTTGCGGAGATGGCGATTTGATGGAAGGTGTCGCTGCTGAAGCAATTTCACTTGCTGGACATTTGCAATTAGATAAACTTATCGTGCTTTACGATAGTAATGATATTTCTTTAGACGGTGATTTACATAAATCATTCTCTGAAAAAGTAGAAAAAAGATTTGAATCATATGGATGGAACTATATTTTAGTAAAAGACGGAAATGATATAGCAGAAATTTCTGCAGCTATTGAAAAAGCAAAAGCTCAAAACGATAAGCCAACACTAATTGAAGTGAAAACAGTAATAGGATTTGGGTCACCAAACAGATCTGGTAAATCAGACGCTCATGGTATGCCACTCGGAAAAGACGAGTCTTTATTAACGAAAGCTGCTTACGAATGGTCTTTTGAAGAAGATTTCTATGTACCGGAAGAAGTATATGAAACATTTAAGCAAGCCTCAAATCGTTTAGGTGTCGAAGAAGAAAATACTTGGAATGATAAATTTAATGCATATACTGCAGAGTACCCAGAACTCTCTTCAACATTAAAACAAGCGATTAAGGGCGAACTTCCTGAGAACTTCGATGAAGCGATAAAAGTATACGAAGAGGGAACATCTCATGCTACACGCTCTGCTTCAGGTGATGCGATTAATGCAATTGCACAAAATGTACCATCTTTCTTCGGAGGAAGTGCAGACTTAGCTGGTTCTAACAAAACTACAATGAAAAATGCAGGAGATTTTTCTGCTGAAGATTATGCAGGAAAGAACATTTGGTTTGGTGTACGTGAATTTGCAATGGGTGCTGCTTTAAATGGTATGGCTTTACACGGCGGGTTGCACGTATTTGGAGGTACATTCTTTGTATTTAGTGATTACGTTCGACCTGCAGTTCGTTTATCAGCACTAATGGGTCTTCCAGTTACGTATGTATTCACTCATGATAGTATTGCAGTAGGGGAAGATGGTCCTACGCATGAACCAATTGAGCATTTAGCATCATTACGTGCAATGCCTGGATTATCTGTTATTCGTCCTGCAGATGCAAATGAAACAGCCGAAGCATGGAAGCTGGCAGTTGCTTCGAAAAATCAACCAACAGTACTTGTTCTTTCTAGACAAAACTTACCAACACTTAAAGGTTCAGTTGAGCAAGCGAGCGAAGGCGTTTCTAAAGGAGCATATGTTGTTTCTCCAAATGAAAACGCGGAAGCTATTTTACTAGCTACTGGATCTGAAGTAAGTTTGGCGGTTGAAGCTCAAAAAGCACTTGCAAGTGAAGGAATTCAAGTTTCTGTAGTATCTATGCCATCTTGGGATTTATTCGAAAAACAAGATGAAGCTTATAAAAAATCTGTTTTACCAGCTCATTTAACAAAGCGATTAGCTATTGAAATGGGGGCTTCTCTAGGATGGCATCGTTATGTTGGATTTGATGGGGATGTTATTGCAATCGACAAATTTGGTGCAAGTGCTCCAGGTGAGATTGTCATGAAAGAATATGGTTTCTCAGTAGAAAATGTAGTTTCTAAAATGAAAAACTTGCTTCAAAAATAAGAATTACGAGGTAGTTCGAATGGTCTCTTTATAAGAGACCTCGGATTACCTCTTTTTACTTAAATTAATTATAATTAAATATAGTATGAGTATTGAATCTATAGTATAATTTTCAGTGGTGTCTTGTACACGTAGACAAGATCGTAAAGGAGGAGAAAGTATGGAAACATGGATTTGGATTATTATCGTAATCGTTGCATTAATCGGTGGTGCAGCAATCGGATTTTTTGCAGCACGTCAATATATGATGAAATATTTGAAAGAAAATCCACCTATCAATGAACAAATGCTTCGTATGATGATGGCACAAATGGGACGCAAGCCTTCTGAAAAACAAGTGAAACAAATGATGAATCAAATGAATAAAATGCAAAAATAAATAAAGCACTCATTTTCGAGTGCTTTTTTATTTATTTAGCAAATTATTTTGTTGTAAAAAGTCTGCAACTACTTGTTCGTATTCTTCACTATTTTCATTAAAAGATTTTGCATGTGCACCAATGTCAAATAATTTCAATGTTTTTGGTCCATTTTTCTTTTCATATAATGCTTCTGTCATTTTAGGTAGAATAAAATCATCTTGTAAACTGTGGATAAAAAGTACTGGTTTTTCTATTTTGTCAACTACATCTATTGGAGAAACAAGATTTAAAGTATACCCATCGCGCATTTTTAAAAATAAGTTTGCAAAACGTATTGCTAAACTTGAGCGAAGAGGTGTTGTTTGGGTCATAATATTATATACTTGTTCCTCAAAATTTGAGAAAGAACAATCTGAAATATAAAAATCAGCATCGTCTTTTATAGAACCCGCATATAGTAGTGTAGTTGCTGCACCCATCGATTCACCGTGTATACCGATAATTGCCTCATCACCAACTCGTTCTCGCACAGCTTCTAAAATGGATTGTAAGTCAATCTTTTCATAGAAACCAAAACTCGTTGTTTTCCCCCCAGAATCACCATGTCTTCTGTGATCATAAACGACACTATTAAATCCTAATCGTTCAAACATCCGCACAAATCGAAGCGAATTTATTTTGTTTTCTGTCACACCATGGCAAATGATGACGTAATTATTTGTTTCTAGTGGCTCCACAAAAATTGCTTTTAAAGAATAACCATTCTTCGATTCAATCCATTTTTCTGTTTTATTTACTTGATGAAACCAAGCATCGTCCAAACGTTTCGATGTGATTTCTCGATTCAATATAAATTCGTCTTCTTTTTTCTTCATATACATCAGCTTATTCGTGACAAAATAGCCAAAGACAGTAGCAGTAGCTGTTAGAATACTTGTTAATATACTCGTCCAAATAATGACACGTTTTTTCATTGCATCAACCCCTATTTGCTTTTAAATAGTTTATACATCCCGGTCTCAATTGGTCTAGACACATAAGGTGCAACTGAATTGACAGCTTGTAATAATAATTCGAGATCAATACCTGTCTCTATATTCATTTGGTGTAGCATATTCACGACATCTTCTGTCGCTACATTTCCAGTCGCACCTGGAGCAAAAGGACAACCGCCTAAACCGCCAACAGAACTATCAAAACGGTCAACTCCCGCTTGAAGCGCAGCAAAAATATTAGCCAATCCCATTTTTCGAGTGTCGTGGAAATGTGCTGTTATTAGTGTATTTGGAAACTCCTTTTTAATAGCATCAAATAGTAAATAACTTTCTTTTGGATTAGCCATACCTATAGTGTCTGCAACACTTAATTCATTTACTCCCCATGAAACAAACTCTCTACATATTTCTATTGTTTTAGATGGATCAATTGCACCTTCATATGGACAATAGAAAGAAGTAGAAATGCATGCTCGTACAAAATGACCATCTTTTAGTAAACGTTCCACTATAGGTTTAAGTTCATGCATACTTTCTCTAGTTGTTTTATTAATATTTTTTTTATTAAAGCTATCCGATACTCCTACAAAAATAGCAAAGCTGTTAACGCCGGCTTGTTTTGCAAGCTCTACTCCTTTTTCATTTGGAGTTAATACAAATTGTCGCCCTACTTTTGATACACTCTCTACGATTACTTTGGCATCCTTCATTTGAGGAACCCATTTAGGAGAGACAAAAGAGGATAATTCCATCTCTTTTACCCCTGCTATTTGAAGCTTTTCGATAAATTCTAACTTAACCTCTGTAGGTACCTCATTTTTCTCATTTTGTAATCCATCTCTTGGCCCTACCTCGATAATTGTCACTTTATTTGGTAAACTAAACATAATCATCCCTCCCTCTTTATTGTAAGGAATGGATGGTTAAACAAGCAAATTTTATTTTATTCAATAGAATAAAATAAAATAAAAGCCTCTGGTGGTTTTACATAGTTTATAAGGAGTTCTTCGACTCAGACTAGAAAGCGCTGTTGAAAGGATTACTTCTTTAATTAGACAGGACGTAAATACGCCAAGGCGAATTTTATAACAGGGGAAAATGAGGAGGAAATTACATTGACAAATGAAGTAGTTATCGTAAGTGCAGTTAGAACTGCAATTGGATCATTTCAAGGGGCTTTAAAAGATGTTCCTGCAACAAAACTAGGGGCTATCGTAATTGAAAAGGCATTAGAAAAAGCGGGTGTCTCGAAAGATGCTGTCGATGAAGTTATCATGGGAAATGTCCTTCAAGCAGGACTTGGGCAAAATCCGGCAAGACAAGCTTCCATCCAAGCAGGATTATCAGTAGCTGTGTCAGCACTTACAATTAATAAAGTATGTGGATCTGGCTTAAAAGCAATCCACCTTGCAACGCAATCAATTCTTGCAGGTGATGCAGATGTGATTGTAGCAGGTGGAATGGAAAACATGAGTCAAGCTCCTTATCTATTAAAAAATGCTAGAGAAGGATTCCGTATGGGAGATCAAAAGGTTGTGGATAGTATGATTTCAGATGGATTGTGGTGTGCTTTTAATGACTACCATATGGGATTAACAGCTGAAAACTTATGCGATCAATACAGCATTACAAGAGAAGAGCAAGATGCATTTGCTGCCCGTTCTCAAGCATATGCAGCAACTGCTATAGAAGAAGGTAAGTTTGCAAATGAAATTGTACCAGTAGAAATTCCACAGCGCAAAGGTGATCCAATTGTTTTTGATACAGATGAATATCCGAAAAAAGGATCAACACAAGAAAAATTAAGTGGGCTTCGACCAGCATTTAAAAAAGATGGATCGGTAACTGCAGGAAATGCCTCTGGTATTAATGATGGGGCTGCTGCTGTAGTCGTTATGTCTAAAGTAAAAGCAGATGAGCTAGGCTTAAAACCACTAGCAACTATTGTTGCAAATGCATCTGCAGGAGTAGATCCAAGTGTAATGGGAATCGGACCAGTGGAAGCTGTGAAGAAAGTATTAAACAAATCGCAAATTTCACTTGCTGATATTGATCTAATTGAAGCAAATGAAGCATTTGCTGCACAATCGATTGCAGTAGATAGAGAACTTTCATTTAATCATGATAAACTTAATGTAAATGGTGGAGCTATAGCACTTGGTCACCCAATTGGTGCAAGTGGAGCTCGTATTTTTGTTTCATTGCTTCATGAAATGGAGAAAAGGGATGCTAAAACGGGACTAGCGACACTTTGCATTGGTGGAGGACAAGGAGTAGCTACTATCGTTAAACGTAAATAAAGAAGGTGAACCATTTGGCAAAGAAAAAACAAAGACAACCAGTAAAACCAACTGCACAAAAAGATGAGGGAAATGGTCTTTTCGATCAGCTTTCATCCGATGTATTAGCAAAACTAAAAGAAACAAAGAAACAATTAGTAGCTGAAGAGCAAGAGAAAGAGGAAGAACGACAAGCACAGCTTGCTTTTGAGAAAAAGCAAAGAGAAAAAAACAAAACATTTGAAGAACTATTAGAAGAGTACGGAGATAGTGGTTCGAAGTTCTAACAGAGTTGGCCTATTCGCATTTTGCGGATAGGTCATTTTTTGAAAGAATATAAATTTAGTATGCGGCAAACCTTTTGTTCATTTTGAAAATAGTAATCTATTGGAAGTGACATAGAGGGTATGGTGGAGACAAAATGTACTTAAAATGCGCTTGCTCTTTATCCAAAATGATCGAACTATGAATTACAACTTACACGTATAGATACAACGAACCACAATCATCATTGCTGATCAACAGCAGAAAGAAGAAATAGAAAACCTACAAAATCAAATTGATGAATAAAAAAAGATCAATCAACTGGTCCAGACATGGAGAAATTCAATGAATTATTAGAGAAAATGATTGATCGATTAGAATCAGTGGATGATACCAAAAAACAGTGCTGACATAATAAAAATTAATTATATGTGGGAATAAGGCTGTCCTAGAGACAGTTTTTTTGTTGTATAGGTAATGTTAAAACAGAACAGACAAAATTAGAATCTTGATCAATTATAGAGAAAAATAATAATAAAATTTATGATAAGATTAGTAAAATGAAATTGAAAGGGTTGGAATAATTGGAAATTAGGAGACCTAATGACTCAGAGCTTAATGAAGTGTTGTTACTATCCCCGCAGGCCATTTTTGATGGCACATTAGGTGGAGTAAAACCAACTAATCAAAAAGTAGAACAACTTATTAAACCACTACTTGAAAAGGGAAGTTATTATTTAATAGCAGTTGAAAATAATAAATTGAGGGGCTGGGTTCTTTTAGGATCAAGTAAAGACCAGTTTACTGACCGAATGAATGGATTTATTTATGAACTATTTGTTATCGAAGAGTTCCGAGGAAATGGGATTTCCAAACTATTAATGCAAACTGCTATTGATCAACTAAAACAAAAAGGATATTTAGAAATCCGACTAAGTGCATTTGCGGGTAATCATGCAATTAAACAATATGAAAAAATGGGCTTTCATATAAGAACAGTAGGTATGAGTTTGTCATTGTAAATAAGAAACATAAGATTAAAATTTTTATGAATCAACCTCTAATTTACAAGAAAGAGGTTGGGACAGAACTATAAAATCTTGAAGAAACACAAACATACTGATCGGCAGTAACACCACCGGATTTCCGCTTCAGGCGAACGCTTTCCACGGGCATGGCTTCAGCTTCCTCGCGGGCAAAACCGGCCCACTGTGGGATCTTCAGCTCATGCACCTACCGCTTCGCTTTCGGTGCAGAAAACATCTGCTATTCCCGTTGGAGTCGTCGCCTTCCGCTGCAATCCTAGGTAGAGGACCAATTACAGCGGAGAAAAGTTGCGAGACTCCTGCGGGAAGAACAAGCGTACTGAGAGCCTGCAGGAGCGCCAGTGACGAAGCGGCTCAGTGCTTGCCCGCGGAAAGCGAGTAACTTTTCGCAGTGGCAGCCTTATACCATCTCCCTTTTGTTCCTGCACAGTTTAAACTAAAAATCCGAACGATTACAGGAAGAGATAATCCATTCCTGCATAATCGTTCGGATTTTTGTTATCCCAAAGTACTTCTGTCCCAACCTCTTTAGACGTATGAGGAATTTTTGAATAAAATTCATTACAAAGTTACATTAGCAGTTACTTTTGTATTCTATGTTCTTCATATATGTCTTTCTTAGTAATCTCTCTTGCTTTTTGTAAAATGTCTTCAGAGACGTCCATGTTGTATGCCTGAATAGATTCTAGAAGTTGTTCGGTGCTGCTAGCTCCAATAATCATAGAAGCGGTAACATTTTTTTGTAATACATACTGAAGTGAGACGGAAGTAATTGGTGCATCTAATGATAGAAGTTGTTCAATAGTTTCGATTAATTCTTCCTTGGAATAAGATAAATATTCTTTTGTTGAATTTGCACGAATCAGACCGCCTGGAGTTAATAATCCTTTCGCTAGTGTTCCACGACTAAGCAATGAAGTGTCATGTTTATCTAACAGTGAGAACCATTCTTCTGGTCTTCGATCTAACAAACTATATTGCATCATTACAGAGACCGCACTGCTTTTCTGTAAAAAACGATCTATGACATTTGGTCGAATTGAAGAGATTCCATATTCTCGGATTAGGCCCTCTTTTTTCAGCGATTCCATAGTATCGATGACTTCATCCGCATTATCTTCCATTGTTCCGCCATGCAATTGATATACGTCAATATAATCTGTTTGAAGGCGTTTCAATGATTCATGAATCCCTTTAGTTATCCATTCTTTTGAGGGGTCCCATGTCCAACCAACACCAGAATCGTTTAATCGATTACCGACTTTCGTAGCAAGAATGATATTTTGTCGATAATTTTTTAATGCACTACCTACAATCTTTTCGTTTTCTCCATTATCGTATAGATCCGCAGTATCAAAATATGTAATGCCATTATCGAGTGCAACTTGAATAATGTTGTTTGCCTCCTGCTGATTAGTTGGAAGAGACATACAGCCGAAGCCAATTTCAGAAACAAGGAGATTACTTTTTCCTAATTGTCTTTTTTTCAAGATTTTTCACGTCCTTTTCTCCATGGTACAATGTGTAATAGATAGTTTCAAATGAGAGGGAGATTAATAATGAAAAAGTTTGAAGAAAAAACAATCCAAAGTGAACTTAAATACAAAGGTAGAATTATTACATTACTAGTAGATGAAGTTTTATTGCCAAACGGAAAGAAAGGTAATAGAGAGATTATTAAACATCCAGGAGCAGTAGCTGTCATTGCAATTACAGAAGATAGAAAGATTATCTTAGTAGAGCAGTATAGAAAAGCACTAGAACGTTCTATAGTAGAGATTCCAGCAGGTAAAATAGAGCCAAATGAGCGACCAGAAATAACAGCACTTAGAGAGTTAGAAGAAGAAACAGGGTACACGACAGAAACGCTTCAATATATTCAATCATTTGCAACATCCCCAGGGTTTGCGGATGAAATTATTCATTTATACTTAGCAGAAAATATTGTGAAACTAGAAGAGAAGGCAGATTTAGATGAAGATGAGTTTGTGGAGTTAATGCACGTAACATTACAAGAAATGGATACAATGATTACGAATAAGGAAGTATACGATGCGAAAACAGCTTTTGCGTATCATTGGTTAAAAGACTATTTAAAACAAAACTAAATTATGAAGTATTGTTGAGAGAAAGTTACTAAATTAGGATGGAGTCATATTTAAGTTTAGTACAAGCATATGATGAAAATAGATAGGGAGGTGTTCCAATTTGAACCAGTCTTATACTATTTTCATTTCATTATGCGTACTCGTATTCAGTTTTATTGGTGGTTTAATTCTATTTGAAAAAAGCACTCCAGAACAGCAGCAATGGATTATTAATCTCTTGGACGCACGTGTTCTATTAATAGAACAGCCTACTTTGCTTGAAACTATTTTTCCTCATCTAATGATTGCAGTTGTATTCTTTTTATTCTATCAACATCGTTATTTACGTAAACTCATTCTTATTGTGTGTGCTTTTAAAATTACGTTTTACGGTTTTTGCTCCAGTTATTTACTTCAAACACAAGAGTCTACCTATCCGTATGTATTTTGGTGGTTTCCATTTCAACTAGTATACTGTCTTCTTCTTCTCGCATTAGCAAATCGGATTAATTTGTTTACGCTAGCCTTCTATGCAATAGTTATAATTATTGAATACGTCTTAATACCATTTATATTATATAATAATTAATTTTTAATGATAATTATTATTAAGTGAATCTCTTGTAATGAGAATTCACTATTTGGTATAATGTATGTAGTTAAGGAGGCGTCATATGGAAAGCCGTATTGATCGTATAAAAAAACAATTATCTGGTGCGAGCTATAAACTGACGCCACAGCGTGAAGCGACAGTCCGAGTATTGCTTGAAAATGAAGAAGATCATTTAAGTGCAGAAGATGTTTTTTTACTAGTTAGAGAGAAATCTCCTGACATAGGACTTGCAACAGTTTATCGTACACTAGAATTATTGAATGAATTGAATGTTGTAGATAAGATTCAATTTGGAGATGGTGTATCACGCTATGATTTAAGACAAGAAGGAGCTGCACATTTCCATCATCATCTTGTTTGTATTGAATGTGGAGCAGTGGATGAAATCCAAGAAGATTTACTAGAAGATGTGGAAGCAATTGTAGAAAAGAAATGGAACTTTATTATTAAAGACCATCGACTAACATTCCATGGCATTTGCCACCGTTGCCAAGATAAATAAAAAAAATTGTAGGTGGCCCCCTCAGAGTAAAAGAAAGACTTTGGCAATTGAAACTTTTTGTCACCAGTCTGAAAGGATAGCTATTGCTATCCTTTTTTTATTACAAGAAATAATTCCAGTACATAGCCACTGGAGATAGAAAGTCATTTTCTTGAACAGGTAACGCTTATCATAAACTAGATTCGGAATATCATATAGGAGGTAAAAACATGAACAATGGACTGCTTCAATTAGAAGATTATTTACATTTTTTGCAGATTGAACGTCAACTTGCGAATAATACTCTCATTTCATATAAAAAGGATTTAACAGATTACATAACGCATATATTTGTGACACAACAATTACATAGTTTGGATGAGGTAGAACGTCAACATATTATTACTCATCTTAGAAAATTGAAAACCGATGGGAAGAGTCCAAGATCCATAGCGAGGCATATTTCTTCTATTCGCTCGTTCCACCAATTTTTGTTAAGAGAAAAAGTTACCAATCAAGATCCATCAATCCATTTAGAAATTCCACAATTGGATCAAAAATTACCTAACTTTTTAACAGTAGAAGAGTTAAATGCATTATTAAATGCTATAGATGTATCGAAAGCTCAAGGTGTAAGAGACTTAGCGATGTTTGAACTAATGTATGCAAGTGGAATGCGTATTAGTGAGTGCCTAAATTTAAATTTGGAAGATCTTCATTTGACTATGGGATTTGTTCGATGCTTCGGTAAAGGAGGGAAAGAACGTATTATCCCTTTAGGTGGTGCGGCGACTAAAGCTTGCTATAAATATTTGGAGGAAGCAAGACCCAAATTATTAAAAGCAACAGAAAGAACAGAAGCTATTTTTATTAATCAGCGAGGAAAAAGATTAACACGACAAGGAATATGGAAGCTATTAAAAAAGCATGCTGTAAATGCAGGTATAAAAAAAGATATTACACCACATGTATTACGTCATTCATTTGCGACACATCTAATAGAAAATGGAGCGGATTTACGCGCTGTACAAGAAATGCTCGGACATGCTGATATTTCTACTACCCAAATTTATACTCATGTAAGTAAAACGCGATTAAAAGAAGTATACAAAAAGTTTCATCCAAGAGCATGAGTTCATATGCTAATTTATCATGAAAATTATTGGAAATAATTTATTCATTTCATCTGTTAAATTTGTCAGAGGTCTGACCTGTACATAACGAATATTTTTGGTAAAATAGAAGAAAATAGTAGGAGGTAAAATAGATGAACAAATTTAAACGTATTCATGTCATCGTAATGGACTCTGTTGGCATCGGAGAAGCACCAGATGCTGCTGCTTTTGGTGATGTTGGCTCACATACTATAGGTCATATTGCAGAGAAAATGAATGGTCTTAACATGCCTCAAATGCAAAAATTAGGGCTTGGCAATATCGAAATGATTAAAGGAGTGGAACGAGTAGAAAATCCGACTGCTTATTTTGGGAAAATGCAAGAAGCATCTGTAGGAAAAGATACAATGACAGGACATTGGGAGATTATGGGGTTAAATATCGACAAACCTTTCAAAGTGTATCCAAATGGTTTTCCAGAGGAATTAATATCAGCATTAGAAAATAAAGTAGGACGTAAAGTAATTGGTAATAAACCAGCTAGCGGAACTGCGATATTGGATGAACTCGGGGAAGAACATATGAAAACAGGGGCAATCATCGTTTATACATCTGCTGATCCTGTATTACAAATAGCAGCGCATGAAGAAATTGTTCCTTTGGAAGAGTTGTATCATATTTGTGAAGTTGCGAGAGAACTTACACTTTCAGAAGAGTTTTTAGTAGGCAGAATTATTGCACGTCCATTCGTAGGAGAGCCTGGAAGTTTTGTGCGTACGTCGAATAGACATGACTATGCTCTAAAACCATTTGGACGAACTGCAATGAATGAATTGCAAGATGCGGGCCTTGACGTTATTGCACTTGGTAAAATCAATGACATATTTAACAGCGAGGGTATCACTGAAACTGAACGTACGAAAGATAATATGGATGGAATGGATAAATTTATTGCAACATTGGATAAAGATTTTACAGGAATTAGCTTCTTAAATTTAGTGGACTTTGATGCTTCATTCGGCCATCGTCGAGATCCAATAGGTTACGGTAAAGCATTAGAAGAATTTGATGCACGATTGACAGAAGTATTAGCTAAGCTTACAGCAGATGATTTACTTATTATTACTGCAGATCATGGGAATGATCCAACTATGCCAGGAACTGATCATACACGTGAATTTGTTCCGTTAACTGTTTATTCTCCAAAATTTAAGGAAATAAAAGAATTACCGCTACGTTCAACGTTTGCAGATATTGGTGCAACAATTACAGATAACTTTAGTGTTGCAAAAACAGAATTCGGAGAAAGCTTTTTATCCTTACTAAAATAAAGGGGTGTCAATGTAATGAGAATGATTGATATTATTGAAAAAAAGAGAGACGGTCATCCTCTTTCAAAAGAAGAAATTAATTTTTTTGTAGAAGGATATACAAATAATACGATTCCGGATTACCAAGTAAGTTCATTACTTATGGCTATCTTCTTTCAAGATATGAATGATGATGAGCGTGCTAACTTAACTCTTGCGATGGTAAATTCCGGGGAACAAATTGATTTGTCTGCAATTGATGGTATCAAAGTGGATAAGCATTCTACCGGTGGTGTGGGTGATACTACAACTCTTGTACTTGGACCTTTAGTTGCTGCATGTGGCGTTCCAGTAGCAAAAATGAGTGGTCGTGGGCTGGGTCATACTGGTGGAACGATTGATAAGTTAGAAGCAATTGAAGGCTTCCATGTGGAACTTACATCTGAACAGTTTGTGAAACAAGTAAATGAATTAAAACTCGCGGTTATTGGACAAAGTGGAAATTTAACACCCGCAGATAAAAAGTTGTATGCACTTAGAGATGTTACTGCAACTGTTAATAGCATTCCACTTATTGCTAGTTCCATTATGAGTAAGAAAATTGCAGCAGGAGCAGGAGCAATCGTCCTTGACGTAAAAACTGGCGACGGGGCTTTCATGAAAACAACGGAAGAGGCAAGAAATCTTGCAAAAGCTATGGTTCGTATAGGGAATGATGTTGGAAGAAAAACGATGGCTATCATTTCTGATATGAGTCAGCCATTAGGTAACGCTATTGGTAATTCATTGGAAGTAATTGAAGCGATAGAAACACTAAAAGGAAATGGACCAAAAGATTTAACAGAGCTTTGCTTGACATTAGGTAGTCAAATGGTAGTTGTCGGTGGAAAGGCACAGACCTTAGAAGAGGCAAGACAAATGCTTTTACAAGTCATAGAAGATGGTTCTGCTTTAGAGATTTTTAAGCAGTTTATCAAATGGCAAGGTGGAAACGATGCAATTATTAATGATTTGTCATTGCTACCACAGGCAAAATATACTTTCGAAGTACCTGCTCAAAAAGACGGTTACATTACTTTTATGGAAGCAGATGAAATTGGAACTGCAGCTATGCTGTTAGGGGCAGGTCGTGCAACGAAAGAGTCAGAAATAGACTTAGCTGTAGGTATCGTTTTACAGAAAAAAGTGGGAGATTCTGTGAAAAAAGGGGAATCTCTTGCAACAATTTATGCGAATTCTGATAATGTACAAGAAGTATTAGATAAATTAACAACTTACATTGAAATTGAAGCGACTAAAAAAGAAGCTCCACCATTAATTTATGAAATAATAACAGAATAAATATTAACTAGATAGGTATCCCGTAAAGGTCTAAAAAAACTTTTATGGGATGCCTATTTTTTGTTTAGAAATAGAATAATAATCCTATACTATGAATGAATAATTCTATGTCGAAAATCGACTAAAAAACAATGTTTTTTTCTACTTTTGTCAAGCGCAAGGAATATTAGACTTTCATGTTGAATTGCGCTAACAGAGGAGGCGATTATATGTATCACGAAGTAGAAAAAGTCGGAGACGAAATAATCATTATTCGATTAAAAGGTGAATTAGATCATCATGGTACACATGATATTCGAAATGAAATAGTGCCAATGATCAAAAATGGTTCTATTAAAGTTATAGTTTGGAATTTAAAAGATTTACACTTTATGGACAGCTCAGGTATTGGTCTTATTCTAGGTAGAATGAGAGAACTTGCACCTATTGATGGACAAACGATAATCGTAAATCCATCCCCAACTATGAAGAAAATTTTTCAGTTTGCAGGTTTAAGTCCATACATTTATAACGAATCAGAAATTGAAATTATGTCAAGGTTAGGGGGAATCGTTTATGGACAATGAGATCACATTATCTTTTATTGCAAAAGGTGAAAACGAAGCACTAGCTAGAATGGTTATGTCTAGTTTTATTGCTGCTATTGATCCTACCATTGAGGAATTATCTGAGTTTAAAACGGTTATTTCAGAAGCTGTAACAAATGCAATTGTACATGGCTACGATGAAGATGGAATAGGTAAGATTGATATTCATGCCCAAAGGTTAGATCGGGAAATTGTTGTTTCTATCGTAGACTATGGTCGTGGAATTCGTGATGTAAAGCAAGCTCGTGAGCCGTTATTTACGACAAAACCGGATGAAGAAAGATCTGGAATGGGATTTACGATTATGGAAAGCTTTAGTGATGATGTAGACATTTATTCAATTCCTGATAGGGGGACGACTGTAACCATTACGAAGAAATTTGTACCAATTCAAGAATCATGCAGGATTGTCTAATGATGAATAATAAGCCGACTACTTTACTTACACAAGAAAAAATGAGAGAGCTAATTGCCTTATCACAAGCAGGAGATAAACTAGCTAGACAGCAAATGATTGAAGGTAATACGAGGCTTGTTTGGTCTATTGTGCAACGATTTGCATCTAGAGGGGCAGATCTTGAAGATTTATTTCAAATTGGCTGTATTGGTTTAATGAAGTCCGTCGACAAATTTGATCTTTGTTACGAAGTAAAGTTTTCAACGTATGCAGTACCAATGATAATTGGAGAGATTCAACGGTTTTTAAGAGACGATGGTATGGTAAAAATCAGTCGATCTATAAGAGAGCTAAATTTTAAAATTCGTCATGCAACAGACGATTTTTTGAAAGTGCATGAAAGACAACCAACGATATTAGAACTTGCAAGTATATTAGAAGTAACAAGAGAAGAGATTGTGATGGCTACAGATGCACTTCGAGATCCAGCATCTTTGCAAGAGCAGCTTTATGAAAATGAAAGTGGAGACGCTTTAACCTTAATGGATCAAATGAAAGACGAGAGATCGGAAAAATCTTTTGATCACATTCCTCTGAGAGAATTAGTGGAAAAATTAGAAAAAAGGGAGCAAATGATTATTTATTTGCGTTATTACCTAGACTGTACACAAAGCGATATCGCAGAGCGATTAGGTATATCTCAAGTACAAGTATCAAGACTCGAGAAGAAAATATTAACCCAGTTGAAAACTTGGTTAGTACCTGCTGGTTTTGCGAGTAATCAAAAAGCAAAAGATGGGTGATTGAAACGAAGTCTTTATTTTTAAATATGTCAGAAGCAGAAGAATTTTTGAAAGAAAAGTTTGGTGTCAACGAGTCATTTGATTTTGGAACGATGCATACTCATTTGTATGAATTCCCTGTATTGCTTGTCTACATAAATGGATTGGTAGATGGATTAGTGCTAACAGAATTGTTGACAAATGTGCAGGAAAATGAGTGGGAAACAGATGTAGATGAGAATCGAGTAATGGAACATTATTTTCCGTACTATTCCATCACTCAGTATGATTCAAAAGAAAAGTGGCTAGTAGCGTTACTAAGTGGTCAAGTGACCTTTATTTTGGAGAACGGATCTGTCTATACAATAGATGTTCGGTCATATCCTGGAAGACAGCCAGAAGAACCAGATAATGAAAAAGTAGTGAGAGGCTCACGTGACGGTTTTACCGAAAATATTATTCAGAATACGGCACTAATTAGAAGAAGAATTCGAGATACTGATTTACGATTTGAATTACATCAAATATCGACCATTGGTCAAACCGATATAGCTATATCTTATATAAAAAACATCGCCAATGAAGATAATTTAAAGCAAATTCGTGACAGAATTAACCAAATCAGACATGATGGTTTTACAATGACAGATAAAGCATTGGAAGAATGGTTATTCAAGCAAGGGTTTCATCCATTGCCGTTTGTCAGATTTACAGAGCGACCAGATATTGCAGCAGCGCATTTACTGGAAGGGCATATCTTAATGATTGTTGATACATCGCCTTCTGTGATTATTGTTCCTACTACTTTGTTCCATCATCTGCAACATGCGGAAGAATATAGACAGGCACCTGCAATTGGAACAATTGTAAGATGGCTTCGTTTTTCAGGGGTGCTATTGAGCTTATTCCTTTTGCCTTTTTGGTATTTAATGGCGAAGCATCCAGAGTATCTTCCGAAATTTTTAGATTTTTTAGGACCAAAAGAATTTGGGCATATTCCACTTCTATTACAAATACTAATTGCAGATGTTGGGATTGAATTTCTACGTTTAGCAGCGATTCATACACCTTCACCTTTATCTACTGCAATGGGAATAATTGCAGCTATAGTAATTGGCCAAATGGCGGTTGATGTAGGGTTATTCATTCCAGAAGTCATATTATATACGGCGCTTACGGCTATATTTACATTTGCTATTCCATCCTATGAGCTAAGTATTTCTACAAAGATTTTTCGGACATTTATTTTACTAAGCACCGCTATTTTGGGTGTAAATGGATTTTTCATATCATTAGTATGTTTACTATGGTATGTGGGTTCTGTTAAACCTTTGAATGTTCCTTATTTATGGCCAGTATTTCCTTTCTTTCCGAAAGCTTTTTTACGCATATTAATAAGATTTCCGATGCCTACAAATGCTCAAAGACCATTTATTACACGAGCATATGTTCGTAAAAGGTCATGAATACCATTGCAATTTCCTCTTTTACTGTGGTAAAGTTCATATAGGAAAAGAGGAAAAGAGGCGGGATACATGGTAATGATATCGAAACATGTGGTAAATGAAAAAGGTCATTTATTATTAGGTGGAATTGATAGTATAGAACTAGCTAAAATCTATGGAACGCCACTATTTGTATATGACCTGTCACTTATTAGAGAACGTGCTCGTGCATTTATTAATACATTTAAACAAGAAAATGTACAAGCACAAGTTGCCTATGCAAGCAAAGCATTTTCAAGTGTTGCAATGTACCAAGTGATGAAACAAGAAAACTTATCATTAGACGTTGTTTCTGCAGGAGAACTGTATACAGCCATTAAAGCCGGGTTTCCGGTAGATCGAATTCATTTTCACGGAAATAATAAGAGTAAAGAGGAATTATTATTAGCCATTGAACATAAAATTGGTTGTATCGTAGTAGATAATTTTTATGAAATTGAATTGCTTAAAAAGCTAGCAAAAGAGCATGATCAAAAAGTAAATATATTACTACGTGTCACACCAGGTGTGGAAGCACATACCCATGATTATATTACAACTGGTCAACAAGATTCAAAATTTGGTTTTGATTTATTGAATGGACAAGCAGACCGAGCATTTCATGAAGTTTTTCGAGATGAGCATATTCAATTACTCGGCTTGCATTGTCACATTGGTTCCCAAATCTTTGAAACAATTGGATTTAAAGTTGCTGCTGAAAAGCTCATAAAAAAAATGATTGAATGGTATAATGAAGAAGGATTTCAATGTACAGTTTTAAATTTAGGCGGAGGTTTTGGTATTAAATATACCGAAGAAGACTCTCCGTTAGAACCTTCTGTATATGTAAAGGAAATGGTAGTTGTAGTAAAAGATTTAGTTTCTAAAACTAATTTTGCAATGCCAGAGATTTGGATTGAACCAGGTAGATCTCTTGTAGGTGATGCAGGCACTTCTTTATACACTGTTGGATCAGAAAAAGAAATTCCAGACATTCGCACTTATTTGGCTGTAGATGGTGGTATGTCCGATAATATTAGACCTGCTTTATATGGTGCACTATATGATGCAGTTATTGCGAATAAAATCGGAGAAAAAAACACAGAAAACTATACTATCGCAGGAAAATGCTGTGAGTCAGGTGATAAACTGATTGAACAAATTTCATTGCCAAAAGCGGATGCGGGAGATATTTTAGCAATGTTTTGCACAGGTGCATATGGATATGCAATGGCAAGCAACTATAATCGATTGTCAAGACCAGCAGTAGTTTTTGTGGAAAATGGAAACCATCAATTGGCGGTAAGAAGAGAAACTCTAGAAGATATCGTTCATCTTGACCTTCCTTTGACATTAGAAAAGGAGGGACAATAAGTTGAAAAAGACAAATATTATGCTCTTGCTCTTTCTACTTTTAGTAGGTGTAATTTGGGGAGTAATTTATTGGCTCTATATCGCTCCAAATAGTAGTTTGTAATTTGGATAAAACTTGTGTACGATATAAAAAGTTCTTTTTAAGAAATTAAAAGAGGGTCTAAAATATGTTACTTCGATATAAAAAAGCATTTGAAAAAATTTCGATGGGGCTTCTTTCCTTTATGCCTCAAGAAAAAGATGTGAAAAAGTTATTAGAGACGATTCATCAATATGAAACAGATCCAAATTGGCATTTGTTTCTTTGGAAAAAAGATGAAGACTTAGTTGGTATTGTTGGCGTTAGAATGAATGATACGGATGGAATAATTCAGCATATTTCCGTTAGTCCTTCCCATCGAGGAGAAGGTGTTGGAAAAGAAATGATTCAAAATTTACAAACCATTCTACATACAACCACACTTCAACCTTCAGAGGATATAAAACCATTCTATGAAAAATGTCAAATGGAAAACGACGATTTATAGAAGTCAGGAAAGCTGCCTTATACTAACTTGACTAGTAAGCTTATTGTATGAAAATCATATATCAACAGGAAGAAGAATGACGTTACAAACGTTCATCTCTTCTTTTTTTGCTTTTTTCACGTTCTTTAAGTATTTCTGATCGATCTCTAAGCATATGCTTATGAATAAGAAAATGTAAATCTGTACAATTATCAATTTTCAAATTGTTAACTAAAGTGAGTAGATTTTTGTCTGTAATTTGAATAGTAAAAGGTTGAAATGTACTTGCATTTTTCATAAGTTTTAAGGATGTTGTTACGTCCTCTAGTAATTTTTCATAGTTTATCGTTTCAAAAAATGGGGAATTACTTGATTCGATTAAACGGTCTATACTAGTACTCGTTGTTTTTATAGCTCCTATAAAGTTACCTCTACGCCAATGATACATTCCTGTAGAAACAAGTATTAAAGCTGTTAATGGATGAACTTTTCGTCTAGGTGCAACTTCTTTCCAATATTCTTCTAACACTTCGTGGCATTCAAAATAATCGTATGTCTCATTAAACTCTTTCAAAAATTGTACGAAATTGGGATGGAATGTAGGATGCAATACAATCACCTTTCCTCTATAATAGTGTTAAAAACCGATAATAGGTGGAGTTATATGTCGTATGAAGTGAAAACGGAGGCTTTTGAAGGGCCCCTCGATTTATTATTGCATTTAATAAATCGTTTGGAAATAGATATATATGATATTAAAATGGCTGAAATCACTTCTCAATATATGGAGCATATTCACGCAATGAGAGTTCTTGAGCTTAATGAGGCGAGTGAATATTTAGTGATGGCTGCTACTTTATTATCTATTAAAAGTAAGATGCTACTCCCAATTCATCAAGATGATGAAATGGAAGAAGATTTTGATATACAACTAAATGACCCAAGGGATGAGTTAGTATCAAAATTAATAGAATATAAAAAGTACAAAGAAGCTGCAAGTAATTTACAAGAGATGGAGGAATCTAGCAATCTATTTTATACAAAACCTCCAACAGACCTTAGTAATTATCAAGATAGCCAGCAGCTTGCGCTATTTGAGTTAGACGTAAATGTGTATGACATGCTAGGGGCATTTCAAAAAATGCTTAGAAGGAAACAATTGAGTGCTCCACTCCATACACGAATTAGTAAACAAGAAGTATCGATAAAAGATCAAATGAGAACAGTTGTCTCAACCTTAAAATTAGGTGGAGGTAAATTATCTTTTTATGATCTATTTCCAACAAGAGATAAAACAACTATCGTCACAACATTTTTATCTTTACTCGAACTAATGAAGCGTCAGATTGTTCAAATAGAACAAAAAAGCAATTTTGAAGAATTATTTGTTCTATTACGAAAGGAAGTTATGGAAAGTGAATTCGACGATGAAATTGATGAGTAAAATCGAAAGTTTGCTATTTGTGAGTGGAGATGATGGGTTAACGAAGAAACAGTTAGTTTTTTTAACCGATTCAACAGAAGAGCTAGTAACAGAAACGCTTGAAACTATGATGATAGAATATGAGAAAAATGATAATAGAGGTATTATCATAAAACAACTAGCTGAAACCTATCAGTTTGTAACTAAAACAGAAAATGTACAATGTATACAAAAACTAGTTGAAAATCCTACTTCACAATCACTTTCTCAAGCATCACTAGAGGTACTTGCAATTATTGCATACAAACAACCAATTACAAGAGTGGAAATAGAAGATATACGAGGAGTTAAATCTGAAAGACCAATTTATACGTTAGCTGCTAAAGGGCTTGTGCAAGAAGTTGGTCGTGCAGAAGGAACTGGAAGAGCCATTTTATATGGTACAACAACGGAATTTCTTCAATATTTCGGTCTAAAAAATATTAAAGCACTTCCACCTTTACCAGAAGAAATAGCTATAGATGAAATGGAAGATACTGATTTGTTTATGACGAAGTTTCAAGAAGCCTTTGTAACTCAGGAATAACAATAAGGAAAGAAAATAACTAATTGTCAGTGACAGCAACGTTTTTTATGTCGTGATTCGCACAGGAAAACTGCATTCACGTGATAACATTTAAAAAGAGGAGTATATAATATTTACAAAAAAACAGTGCTAATTTTGTTGCTATTTCTATTTTGGCAAACGGATAATGTAGAAGCATCATCGTCCTATGTAGTCATCGATGCACATTCAGGTAGAGTACTTGAAGGGAGCAACGAACAAACGAAGCTACCAATCGCAAGCTTAACAAAAGTATGGACAGCTTTAACTGTTTTGGATGCAGTATCATTGGATGAAGAAATTACGATTTCTGAGAAAGCTGCTACACAAGAAGGGTCTTCCTTATATTTAAAAGCTGGTGAAGTGTGGACTGTAAATTCTCTTCTTCATGGATTACTTTTGCAATCTGGTAATGATGCGGCGTATGCACTTGCAGAATACACAGGTGGCTCTATTGAAGGGTTTGTTCAAATGATGAACGAAAAAATCCGACTTTCTGGAATGGAACATGCCAACTTTACGAATCCATCTGGACTTCACGATGACAACCATTATGCATCTGCTCTAGATATGGCGAACATGCTTCGATTTGCATTGAAAAATGAAGACTTCCGAAAAATTGCTTCTGCTAAATCTTTTATCCCAAAAGAACGTAACGTACACTGGAGAAACAAACACAAGCTTTTGCATTATTCTGAGGAAGCTATTGCTGGCAAGACTGGTTATACAAAAAGAGCGGGTAGAACGCTAGTCACATATTTTAAAGAGGGACAGAAAGAAGTCATAATTGTAACTTTAAACAATTCAAATGATTGGAAGACACATACTGAATTAGCGGAGAAAATCTTTTCCAATTATGAATTTGTGAAAGTAGTAGAAAAAGGGAAATATAGTTTATTTAATAAAGAAGTGATCGAAGTAAAGCAGGATTACTTTTTATTAATCAATGAAACCGAAAAAAAACAATTGCAAAACGTATTACATATTCCGAGAAATAAACGGCAAGATAGTTCCTATTTATGGAATGTTTATATAAACAATGATCTCGCTTTAAAGTTTAACGTAAAAAAAATAAAATAAATAAAAAGTGAGGACAGTTTTTCTAAAAAGACTGTCTTCTTTTAATTTGGCTTAAAGTATGACATAATTCACTCATGTTAGTGGAAAGAATGGACGAGGTGAATGTGTTGGAAAGATTACAAAAAGTACTTGCACATGCAGGTGTAGCATCAAGAAGAAAAGCAGAGGAATTAATCCTGCAAGGTAAAGTTAAAGTGAACGGTAAAGTAGTAAAGGAACTTGGTACGAAAGTTTCGGATGCTGATACAGTGGAAGTGGAAGGTGTTAAATTAGAAAAAGAACAGAAGGTCTATTATCTACTCTATAAACCAAGAGGTGTCATCTCGGCTGTTTCGGATGATAAGGGAAGAAAGACGGTAACAGATATGTTGCCTCATGTGACAGAGCGTCTTTATCCGGTAGGTAGGCTAGATTATGAAACATCGGGGTTATTATTACTTACGAATGATGGCGATTTTTCGTATGCATTAACACATCCAAAATTTAAAGTTGATAAGACTTATGTGGCAAGAGTAAAAGGAATACCATTGAAAGAGCAATTACGCCCATTAGAGAGAGGTATTGTTTTAGAAGATGGAAAAACAGCTCCTGCCCGAGTAAAGTTACTTTCATCTGAACGTAAGACAGACAAAGCAATTATTGAAATTACTATTCATGAAGGTAAGAACAGACAAGTACGCCGTATGTTTGATGCTATTGGATTCCCAGTACAAAAGCTAAAACGTGAACGATTTGGTTTTTTAACTTTGCATGGTTTAAATGCTGGGGAATGGAGAGAACTAACGACACATGAAGTAAAACAATTAAGAGTTCTTGCCGAAACAGGCAAAATCGGAAAGTAACTATCGAAAGTTCACAAACCATTCAAATGTCTCCGCTCATTTGATATGGTTATTTTGATATAATTAATCTCGGTTATGCTTGGAAATGGAGGAAAATAAATGGCTCAAACTAAAAAACAACGGTTTTATATTAGAACCGTAATTTTGGTAGTGCTTACAATTGCTATAGTATTTACTGTGTACTCGAATTTAACAAAAGAAAAAAATGCAGTTTTACAAGTAGGCGATAAAGCACCTGATTTCGTATTAGTTGATATGGATGGAAATGAGCATCGACTTTCGGATTATAAGGGAGAAGGAATTTTCTTGAATTTCTGGGGAACATGGTGCAAACCTTGTGCAACGGAGATGCCCGCTATGGACAATCAATATGGCGTTTATAAAGATTTAGGTGTTCAAACGCTTGCAATAAATATTGGAGAATCTGATTTGAAAGTAAATAGTTTTGTAAATCGTTATGGATTATCCTTTCCTGTTGCAATTGATCGCAATAAAAGTGTGATGGAACTATATAATATTGACCCTTTACCTACGACTTTTTTAATTAATCCAGATGGTCGTATTGAAAAAATAATCAAAGGTCAAATGACTGAGCAAGATATTGCTAATTATATGGATCAAGTTAAACCTTCTTAAAGGAGTTCTTATGAATGGACAAAATAGTTTGTACATGTGGCAACGTAAATCCAGCTGGTACAGAATTATGTGAAAGCTGTGGTCGTCCTCTAAATCAAGAAACAAAAGAGAAGAAACTTGTGGACATGCGTTATGAAGGATCTGCAAGACGTTCTCAAACATACAACAAAACAATAATTGATAAGATATGGAATTTCTTTTCAAGTGTAAAAGTTGGTATGTGGATAATTGTTTCTATTCTAGTTGCTGCAGCGATTGGAACGATACTGCCACAAGTGTTTTATGTGCCAGCTACCACTGAAGCTGATATTGCAGCGTATTATGAAAGAATATACGGAACTTTTGGTAAACTATACTATGAGCTTGGACTTTCCGATTTATATAGCTCTTGGTGGTTCCAAACATTAATTGGAATGCTTGGGATATCATTAGTTATAGCAAGCCTAGACCGTGTTATTCCACTTTACAAGTCTCTAAAGAAACAACAAACAAAGCGACATATAAGTTTCTTAAAACGTCAACGTATATACGGTATTGGTGAAATAGAAGCATCAAATGAATCGATTGATAAAGCGGAAGAAAAATTGAAAACAATGCGTTATAAAGTGAAGCGAGACGGTAATGCTATATTAGCAGAAAGAGGTCGTTTTTCTCGTTGGGGTCCTTATGTAAATCATACAGGTCTAATTATATTCCTTTTGGGAGTCATGCTACGTGCAATACCAGGATTTTATGTAGATGAGACTATGTGGCTACGAGAAGGAGAAACTCTTTATATACCGAAAACGGATGGATACTTCTTAGAAAGTAAAGAATTCACTTACGAAACGTATTCAAAAGAAGAATCTTCGGAAGTTTTTGGAGAAGCCATAGATCGAGTTGGCTCCATTGCTAAAAACTATCAAACAGATGTAGCTTTATACAAAGGTGCAGACGATGCGGTAGCAGGAAAGCCAGATGAGTTAGAATTTGTAAAAGATTCTTCTATTCAGGTAAACAAGCCATTGAAATTTGATAATTTTTCTGTTTTTCAGATGGACTTCCGTTTAGATGAATTAAAAGCTATGAAATTCCAGCTTCAAGATAAAGAAACGCAAGAATCTTTTGGTGATTTTACAATTGATTTATCTGATCCTCAACCTATCTATGAATTGCAAAATGGATACAAAGTAGAGATTTTAGATTATTACGCTGACTTTACTGGTTTTGAAGAAGGAGTACCACAATCTAAGTCACCACTTCCAAACAATCCAGCATTTTTAGTGAAAATGTATAGCCCTGAATTTCCAAAAGGGGAAACGAGTTTTGTTATGATAAAAGAAACACTTGAACCACTTGGAGAAAACAAACATAAAATTGCTTTTCAAAGTGTAGAAACAAGAGATGTTTCTGGTCTAACGATACGTAAAGATTTAACACTTCCAATTCTTATGCTTGGCGGTCTTATTTTCATGATTGGGGTAGCGCAAGGGTCGTATTGGAACCATCGTCGTATTTGGATTCAGCGATTAGAAGATGGACAAGTTGTTATCGCGGCGCATACGAATAAAAACTGGCTCAGCATTATGAAAGATATAGATGCAGTTTCAGTAGTAGCAAATCTTCCAAAATATGAAGATCAACAAGATTTAGATTCCAAAGCGGAAAAAGGGGAAGGGGTATAATTATGGTAGCAGTCAGTAGTACCTTATTGTTTATTGCGTTTGTTGCATACTTGGTAGCAACCTTTTTATTCGGAGGCGCAGTAAAGAGCTCCAGTTCAGAAGCTACAAAATCTTTTGAACGGTGGGGGAAATTAGCAATTAGTGTAACGATTATTGGATTTATTTCCAATTTGGGTTATTTCATTACAAGATGGATCGCAGCAGGTCATGCTCCAGTAAGTAACTTATTTGAGTTTACAACTGCTTTTGGGATGATGGTCGTTGGAGCATTTATCTTAATTTACTTTATTTACAGAATACCAGCTCTAGGGTTATTTGCTCTACCAATTGCTGTGTTAATTATTGCATATGCAAGCATGTTCCCAAGGGATATCACACCTTTAATACCAGCTCTAAAGAGTTACTGGTTAACTATTCATGTAATAACAGCGGCTCTTGGCGAATCTATTTTAGCAATCAGTGCAGTTGCAGGTTTGATATGGTTGTTAAAAAATATAGATTTAACGAAAAAGTCGAAACAGCGTTTTTGGATTGAGGCAGTAATGTACGTTTGTGTTTTAGTACTTGGCTTTGTCGCTGCAACAACCACATTTTCGTTAGCTGATTATAAAGCGGAATATAATTATGTAAATAAAGAAGAAAAAGTTTTGAAAATGGAATATCATATGCCAGCTATTTTTGGTATGAATGAATCAACAGCAATTACAGAAAACGCAATGACACCTTTGGTGGAAATGCCTGCATTAGTAAATGCTAAAAAGCTTACGGTTGTAACTTGGTCTGTACTTTTTGGGACAGTATTATACATTTTACTTCGTTTAATTTTAAGAAAGCGTATTGCAGCTGTATTACAGCCATTTGCTAAAAAAGCAAATTCTCAATTTATGGATGAAATTGGATATCGTTCCGTACTTATTGGTTTCCCTGTATTTACACTAGGAGCACTTATTTTCGCTATGATTTGGGCGCATGAAGCATGGTCAAGATTTTGGGGTTGGGATCCAAAAGAAGTTTGGGCACTTATTACATGGCTTTTCTATGCTGTATTCTTACATTTACGACTTACAAAAGGTTGGCATGGGGAGAAATCAGCATGGCTAGCATTAATAGGATTCATTATTATTATGTTTAACTTAGTAGCAGTTAACTTAATTATTGCAGGTTTACACTCTTACGCATAATAAAAGTGAGTATAGGACCACTAGTATCTTTCCTACAAGCAAATGTCAGCTATTGATTAATACAAAGAGGAAAGAGCTGCGAGACTCCTGTGGAAAAACGGAGCGTCCAAGACCCCGCATGAGCGCAGCGAGGCCACTGAAAAACTTAAAATTATTATTTTTATAGGAACTATTTGCTGTATTTCATTTAAAGAATTTAGCGCGACGCATGAGACTCCTGCGGGAAAGCGAGACAGACGAGACCCCGCACGAAGCGAAGCGTAGGAGGAGGCTCGTCGCTCGCCCGCGGAAAGCGAATGCCAAAGCGCTAAATTCTCTTAGGACTATTTGATAGATAATTTATTTGAATGACACTTTTTCAGTGCCCTCAGCGCAGCGAGGAGGAGGCTTGGCGATTCGTCCACGGAAAGTGAGTAGCTTTTTCTGGACTCAATATTTGATTGGCGTTCTTCAGCCACCTGCGAAAGCAGAAATTTGACCTCGAGGGGCTGGGCGCTCAAGCTAGACAAAAAGAAAAGCGTAAGCGACCTGATTAGCCCCGACAAGCAAATGTCAGCTTTTGAGGAGGCGTTCTTCAGCCGCCTACGAAAGCAGACATTTGACCTCGAGGGGCTTGGCGCTGAAGCTAGACAAAAAGAAAAGCGTAAGCGACCTGATTAGCCCCGACAAGCAAATGTCAGCTTTTGAGGAGGCGTTCTTCAGCCGCCTACGAAAGCAGACATTTGACCTCGAGGGGCTGGGCGCTGAAGCTAGACAATACAGAGAGTGGTAGACAAAGCCCTTACCTCTTAGAAGAGATAAGGGCTTTTCTTTCATTTTGATAAGACTAATTGTACAATATAGATTAGAAGTGAAGTTGATAGAAGGGTATGATAATATGTCTGAAATGATTAAACTTTTAGTTGTAGATGATGAGGAGCGTATTCGCCGTTTGTTGAAAATGTATTTAGAAAGAGAAGGCTACCAAGTAGAAGAAGCAGAAAATGGTGAGATTGCATTACAACTTGCATTAGGTAATGAATATAATTGTATATTATTAGATATTATGATGCCAGAAAAAGATGGTATAGAAGTTATTACAGAGTTGAGACAACATAAAGAAACACCTGTTATTTTATTAACAGCTAAAGGCGAAGAAGCCAACCGAGTAGAAGGCTTTGAACTAGGTGCAGATGACTACATAGTAAAGCCGTTTAGTCCACGAGAGGTTGTATTACGAACTAAAGCTATTCTAAGACGTTCAACAGCTTTCTCATTGACGCAAGGTGCTTCTGTATCAAAAGATATAGTGGTTTTCCCACATCTTACAATCGATCATGATGCGCATCGTGTAACTGCAGATGGAGTAGAAGTTAGTTTGACACCTAAAGAATATGAATTACTATATTTTTTAGCAAAAGCACCGGATAAAGTATTTGACCGTGAACAATTACTAAAAGAAGTTTGGCACTATGATTTTTTTGGTGATTTGAGAACAGTAGATACTCATGTAAAAAGATTACGTGAGAAGCTAAATAGAGTTTCAGAAAAGTCAGCAAAGATGATCGTTACTGTTTGGGGAGTAGGCTACAAATTTGAGGTAGTCAATGAATAGAATTTGGAATAGTGTTGTCGGGAAGCTATGGGGAACCATATTGCTTCTCGTCTTATTTGTGTTGTTTATCGTTACGGTTCTAATGTTAGAGTTTTTAGAGAATTTCCACACACAACAAGCCGAAGAAACTCTAAGACAAGAGGCGGCAACAATAGGGAAAATAGTAGAGCAGTATGACAAGGTAGAAGACTCCCTTCAAATTATTCAAGATATTTTAGGTGCTGAAACGAATGCTTTAATCGTAAAAGATTCAGAATCGGTTTTTTTATCAATACATGAAGGTTTAAATAAGGAAGTTATTAAAAAGAAATTATTGAATGATTCGGATCTCTCGGGAATATATACATCAAGCGACACAATTATTAAAAAGAAGTTAATGCCCTCCATGACTGAAGAAGATCAAATGGAATCTTATATCATTTTAGCGTCACCTTTTGAGTCAGATAAGAAAATACATGGAGCGGTGTTTATTTATCAAAGTTTAGATGTGGTAAATAAAACCTCAAATCATACAACTAAAATCGTATTTCTATCTGGATTCATAGCACTACTACTTACAACCATGTTCTCATTCTTTTTATCTTCTAGAATTACGTCTCCGCTTCGAACTATGCGTGAAGCAGCATTAGAATTAGCAAAAGGTAATTTCGAAACTAAAGTCCCATATCTACAAAAGGATGAAATCGGAGAACTTGGTTCTGCATTCAACCGAATGGGAAAACAGTTAAAGCATCATGTCGAAGTGATTAATCAAGAAAAAGAACAGCTATCGAATATACTAACTTCTATGACAGATGCTGTTATTACATTTAATAAAGAATACAACGTCCTTGTCAGAAATCCTCAAGCTGAAAAGCTATTACAAAAATGGTATGAAAATAACGAACCAAAGAATAACTCTCATTTACCAGCAGAGTTGTATCACTTACTCGATCACGTCTTTCATTTAGAAGAAGAATTAGAAGAAGAGCTTGAAATAAAGGGTTCTTACTTTTCCGTTTCTATTAGTCTTCTTTATAGTAAAGAATCGGTTAGGGGAGCTGTCGTTGTACTGAGAGATATGACAGAACAGCATCGTTTAGATAAGATGAGGTCTGATTTTGTAGCCAATGTATCGCACGAACTTAGAACTCCTATTTCTATGTTACAGGGCTATAGTGAAGCAATCATAGATGATGTCGTTACGACAGAAGAAGATCGGAATGAAATGATACGCATCATCTATGATGAGTCAAAACGTATGGGAAGACTAGTGACAGAATTATTAGATTTAGCTCGTTTAGAGTCAGGCTATTTAAGTATTTTTAAAGAAGAAGTTTCTATAATACCAACTATAGAGCGTATAACGCAAAAATTTGATCAAATTGCAAAAGAAAAAAATATTCGTTTGTATTTTGATCAGAAACTAAATCAACCACTTTTACTTCAAATCGACGAAGATCGTATGGAACAAGTGCTTACAAATTTAATAGATAATGCCCTTCGTCATACCGAAGAAAATGGTTCTGTCATTGTAAGACTGTCTCAAGTAAATAAACAGTTAACTATTGAAGTAGAGGACACAGGGTACGGCATTCCAAAAGAAGATCTCCCATATGTATTTGAACGTTTCTATAAAGCAGACAAAGCAAGAACTAGAGGTAAGAGTGGAACAGGTCTTGGTCTCGCTATAGCTAAAAATATTGTCGAACGACATGAAGGTAATCTATCAGTAGAAAGCGAACAGGGAACCGGCACAAAATTCATTATTCGATTGCCAATAACCTAACTATTTATTATGTCAAAGTGCCCGATGAATTGCGTTTGCTTCAGATGTATGCTATGTATTTTGCTACTATGCAAAGTTCCCGTTTTGCAAGTAGCAAAATCTAAATCCGATGTTTTCTGCAACGAAAGATAAGGAATAAGAGTGCAAGTTGAAATTTGAGTGTAAGTGAAACAAAAACAGTTCATGAACGACTAATTTATAGAACGGGGGGAGCATATGAATGACTCCGTTTTCCACCGCTTGTATGATAGTTATCATCAAGACGTTTTTCAGTTTCTCATCTATTTAGTGAAAAATAGACAAACTGCGGAAGACTTGGTCCAAGAGGTATATGTACGTGTTTTAAGGGCATATAGCAGATTCGAAGGCAAGAGCTCAGAAAAAACTTGGTTATTTTCGATTGCTAAAAATGTCGCCATTGATCATTTCAGGAAACAAACAGTTAGAAAGAAGAGATTATTTGAATCCTTCGATTGGGAAACAATGCAGCTCGCTTCTTCTGATATGCTTCCAGAAGATCTAGTTCAGTTAAATGACGAAATGAGATCATTGCTTCTTGCTTTAGATGATTGTACAGGGGATCAAAAGATGGTTATCGTTATGCGTTATTTCCAAGAACTTTCCATTACAGAAACAGCACAAGTGTTAAATTGGTCGGAAGGGAAAGTGAAAACAACGCAACATCGTGCTATAAAAGCACTTCGTGAGCGGTTATCTGTATCAGACAAGGAGGGTAAGGTTCATCATGAGTGATTGGAAAAAAGATGAAGATGCACTTGATGAGCTATTAAGTCAAATGCCCAAATTTACAGATCATCGTTCAAAAGAAGATGTGTATAATGGGGTAAAATTGGTAGTTGAAGCTCAATTGAAGGAAGAAAAGAGAAAAGTAATTGGCGTTTCTTTTTCTAAGTGGATACCATTTTTAGTATCCGTTGCTTCCATACTCGTTCTTACATTTTTAGTATCATCCTACTTGAATGATGATCAAACTGCCATGCTTAAAGACAGTTCTAGTAGTAAAGAAGAAAAGAGTAGTATGCAAGATAATATGCGTTCTATAGAAACAAAGCCAAAAGAAGAGGCCTCTATGGCTAGTGATGAAATCGAAACAAAATCAACAGAAGAAATGACTACCATGTCAAGTTTTGTTGAATCTAATATTTCGTTAACACCACTTAGCAATACAACTGCTGTATATGCTAATAGTATAGATGAAGGAACTATATTTCACTTTTCATTAATAGAAAATGCATTATCAGTTCCTATTACGATAATAATCCCAAAAGAAAAGATAGAAAATGATTTCCCTAATATGACACCTAAAAGTTTTCAATTGTATGAACGTTATGCAAGTATGATTAATGAACAGGAATTAGGATTCAATGAATATCATCCATACAAAGGTTATTTTGTAGATGAAGGAAAAACACTGAAGCATTTCTTACCTAAAGACCATGGATATGATACTGCATCTGGAACTTCGGGACCTTACTGGGGCTCTATTAATGAAATTTTTACAGATTTTGATTCAATTGCAATTGTAAATGAGGACGGTTCGCCGATTGAGTGGGATCAAGTTGGTGTCTTGAACGAACCAAGTAAACTTGAAGGCCAATTAGGACACCATAATTACTACAATTATCTTGCTAATAATGGTAATGTTTATTTATCCCCTAATTTTCGAGCAACGTATGATTCCGTATCTGAAGCAATATTAGCAATGAAACAAGTTGATAATGATATATATTCTTCCGTCATACCGAAAGAAGTGACATACTCTTATAAAGAGGAAAATGGAATTGGGATTATTCATTTTAATCAGCCGCTTGATTTAGAAAAAATGGATTCTTTTGCAGCGACTCGGCTAATCGAAGCTTTTGCCTTAACAGCAAATAGTTTTGGTACTGAAGTAAGATTGGATAACGTTTTGCAACGACAATGGGAGGAGTTTGATTTAACAAAACCTCTTCCAGTCCCTCTAGGACCAAATGGTTTCATCATGAGTGAACAATAATCAAGAATGCCAGCCTTGACGATTTTCAAGGACTGGCGTTCTTTTTTTCATTTGGAAATGTGGAGCAGTTATATTGCATAACGGTATTATTTTTGTTAAAATGTTATTAATTCAAGATAAATATCTTGAAAGACAACAAAATATTGATTCATCTTCGGGGCAGGGTGAAATTCCCGATCGGCGGTATTAGAAGATTTTTTTCTTAAGCCCGCGAGCCGTAATGGCAGGATTTGGTTAGATTCCAAAGCCGACAGTATAGTCTGGATGGGAGAAGGTGAAGGTACAGTCGTTTTTCGTATACTCTATTGCGGATGCGCTTATTTAAGTGTGCCTTGTTTCTCCCTTAAGCCTATTAATAGCTTAAGGGATTTTTTGAGTATGGAATACGTTCTGAACCTTTCTTCTTGTGGAGTGAATCGCAAAAGGAGAGAGGACATTATGTCAAAAAGTAAAACGCGAATGCTTATTGCAATCGCAATGTTAAGTAGTATTTCATTTGTTTTGATGCTGCTTGCTTTTCCGTTACCAGTATTACCAGCATATTTAAAGGTGGATTTCAGTGATATTCCGGCACTAATTGCTGCTATTACGATGGGTCCAATTGCCGGAATTCTTGTAGCATTATTAAAAAATGTGCTAGATTGGTTATTCGCAGGTAGTCCGACAGGTGTACCGGTAGGCCATATGGCTAATTTTGTAACAAGTATTTTATTTTTAACACCAGTTTATTTGATTTATCGTAAAGCTACATCATCGAAAGGAATTACTTATGGTTTAGCTTGTGGAACGGTTTCTATGGCTATTGGGATGAGCATTTTAAATTACTATGTATTTTTACCAATGTATTCTTATTTCTTAAATTTCCCTATGGAAACAGGAACTGCGTTATTTAATTCAATTATTTTCGGTATTTTACCGTTTAATCTTATAAAAGGCATATTAGTAACGACAGTTATGATTGTCTTATTTAAGCGTATGAAGCCCTTACTTGATAAAGTCACGAATTCATTTCGGTTTCCAAAAATAAATTAAAAAAAGGTCGTTTCTCAAGAAATAGAGAAACGGCCTTTTTGTTTCCAAGATTGTTCAAAATAAAGCATTTTCAAGTAAGGTTGGACAATCTATCGTAAAAGTTGGACATAAAACAATAAATTTTGGACAATTAGTAGTAAAAATTGGACAATAAATAACCACTCAAGAAATTAAACTTGAGTGGTTTTGCTCAATCTATTCAAACTTTAAAGCGTCGCCTTCGAAAGATTCTTCCGCTACTTTAATAGAATCTGTTGGACAACCTTCAAATGCGTCTTCCATATCTTCTAACAGTTCTTCTGGAACTTGGCATGTTCCCATGTTATCATCTAAAATAACGAACGCAATTCCATCATCATCATAATCATATATGTCTGGTGCAGCTGCGCCACATGCGCCACAAGCGATACATGTATCTTTATCTACAATAGTATATTTAGCCATTACATTATTCTCTCCTTTATATCAACTAACACGAAAAAGCTATCGTATTCATTCTAAAGCTGTTTACATGACATTTCAACAAAAATACTTTTTTATTGTGAGGTATTCCAATTGTTTTTTCATCAAATATTATTATTAGTCATACATAAATTTCGTGGAGAACGGTCTTCTACAGCACCATTTTACTTGTTGAAAGGTAAAAAATCAGGTCAAACAATACAAGATGTGACGTATTTTAATCTACATTCTTTTTTTTCCCTTTATTCTAAGCTATCAATGGAAGAATATAAGGACGAAATCTCGACTCTTTTAGCAAATGAATATATCAAATCAAATGAATCTACCATTTTATTAACAGAAAAAGGTCTGCATCAAATAAAGTCAATGCGTAAGCCTATGTATAATGGCTGGATATATAGAGGAAACGAGCATATTTTCTTTAGTCGATTGGAACTAGTGGTACAAACGTTATCTTACTTTCAAGCAAGTGAGAATAAGTTTGTCCCAAATCAAAAAGATCAAACCGTTCACCAATTTGTAAGAACTTACTTAATAGAAAATGATTTTAAAAAGCCTGGATTTGTTGTTTCATTGAAACAACAGATAATGGATTTAATTGGAAGTTCTAGCTTTGAAGATATCCACCGTGAATTATTTGTATATCGATTAAGTGGTTATGATAAAAGTGGTTTAACCTGGGAACAACTTGCTCGTTATTATAATAAAAGTGTACTTGATGTAAAGTTGTTATTTATTGAATGCTTACATATTGCTTTACATACTATAAACGCAGAAAAACATCCTGATCTGTATATCTTAACAAAAGATATTGAAGTGGTCACGCCACTTACAGAATCAGCCATGAAAACAAATCTTTTATTTGAAAAAGGATACTCGATTGAGGAGATTGCACAAATGCGTTCTTTGAAAAAAAATACAATTGAAGATCATGTTATAGAAATTGTATCTGCCAATCGACATTTTCCTATTTACCCTTTCATTTCAAATGATCAATTAAATAGAGTATTGCAAATCTCACATGAATTCCAAACGAAAAAATTAAAAGTGATTCGAGATCATGTTCCGGATTTAAGTTTTTTTCAAATTAGAATTGCACTTACAAAAGGGGAAACATGAAATGGATAGGTTGACGGAAGTACTTCAACAAAAATTTGGTTATTCCGCTTTTCGAGATGGTCAAAAGGAAATTATCGAACAAGTGATAGCTGGAAAAGATGTAATTGCAATCCTCCCAACTGGTATGGGGAAATCATTATTATTTCAATTACCAGCTTATTTAGTAGAGGGCACAGTTGTGATCGTTTCACCACTTCTATCTTTAATGCAGGATCAAGTGGAGCAATTGAAAATAATGGGAGAGAAACGAGTAGTAGCGATCAATTCTTTTTTATCTTTTGAAGAAAAGGAATTTGTACTTCGAAACTTGTCCACCTTTAAATTTATTTTTACCTCTCCTGAAATGCTTCAAAATGAACGCTTTAATCGGATGTTATCAACTATTCAAATTGCATACATAGTGGCAGATGAAGCGCATTGCATATCGCAATGGGGATTCGATTTTCGCCCAGATTATTTAAGAATTTCTAGCTGGTTAAAATCTTTTAAGGAAACAAATGTGCTTGCATTAACGGCTACAGCAACTAAAAAAGTAGTAAGCGATATCAAATCCACATTACATATGAAAGAGCCTTATGAGTTTATTCATTCGATAGATCGACCATCTATAGCATATGAAGTAAAGGAATTAGAAAATCAGCAGGAAAAAGTACAGTGGATTATTGGGAGAATAACTACAACAAACGGCCCAGGAATTTTATATACTCAATCAAGAAAGAAATCAGAATTTTATGCAGAAGAACTCCGTAATAGAGGGATTCGTGTTGCATTCTATCATGCTAAAATGGAGCAAGATGATCGTATTCTCATCCAGCAACAGTTTCAACAAGGTAAACTCGATTGGGTTTGTGCTACTAATGCGTTTGGGATGGGAATTCATAAGGATAATATTCGTCAAATAATCCATGATCATATCCCAACATCTATTGCTAGCTATGTGCAGGAAGTAGGCAGAGCAGCAAGGGATGGTAACCAATCCCTTGCTTCCCTTGTTTATACGAGTTCAGATGTTGAACAAGCTTATTATGTTGCTATGCAAGACTTTCCAGAAGATGCAGATATACAACTATTCTACCGTTCAGAAAGCACGGAAATACAGTTACCTGAAACTACTACACGTATATTAAGTTATTGGAAAGAAGTATTATCTGAACAAGAAACTATTGATTTATTTCGAAATATTAAACAAAAAAAATGGTTGGAAATACAGAGCTTATTTTCATTGTTTCAAAATGACCTATGTATTAGAGAGCAGCTATTAAACAACTTCGATGAGTATCTTGAAAAAAGACCTAGTAATTGTTGTAATGTATGTTCATTTGATATTCGAGATGTGTTGGAACAAAGAAATCAAACAGAAGTAGAGAAACAACAACTAAATTGGGTATATCGACTAAATGAACTGTTGCATTAAATAGTATTCCCAACGAGAAGTTTACTTTTTCAACAAAATTCGTCATAATAGAGTTAGTAATGAAGGAATGAATGGAGTTTGAACAATATGAATAATGATGATTACCAAAAAAAAATTGATGAACATCGACAATCGATTGGTCACGAAGATGATCAAGTAGAGTCTAGAAGAAGTAGAAGAGCAACATATTCGAAAAAGCCTAAGAAAAAATCTAAAAACTTACTTTTACCTTCTTTATTTTTTGTGTTTATTTTAATACCTGTTTGTATACTAATCTATGTTAAATTTTTCTACGTTCCTGAAGTAGAAAATGAGGAAGTATCTAGTAAAGGTGTTATCCACGTTGAAACAAAACCAATATCAAATGTAGGTAACAAAGAAGATAACGAGGAAAGTGAAGATAAAGAAGATTCTAGTTCTGAAAAAACAGAAACAGAAACTAATACAGAAACAACTGCTCCAAAAACAGAAGAGAATGATGAAACAAATGTAGAAGAGCCAAAACAAGAACAAAAAGAAGAAGTAAAAACAGAGCCAAAAGAAGAAATAAAAGCGGAAAACCAATCTAAAACACATATTGTGCGAGAAAACGAAACACTTTATCGTATTGCGATGAATTATTATAATAATCCTGATGCTGTAGAGAAAATTAAAGCGGCGAATGGTTTATCATCGAATAATATTTCAGCTGGTCAACAGTTGATTTTGCCGTAAAAAGTGTATAAAAGAAGGATAATTATAACTTTTGTAGAATATATAAATATATCCCGTTTGGAAGAGGTGTTTAGATGTTTGTTAAAAGTGTAATGATTCCAAAAGAAAAATGTTTAACTGTAAATGTTAATACTCCTGTATTGGAAGCACTTCATAAGCTAGAAGAGCGAGAAATAGATGCATTACCAATACTAGAAAATGGAACATATAAAGGTATGTTCAATAAATACCTTCTATACAAAGCGTATTACTTTAGTGGTTTAGATAAAGAAACATTTTTAAAACAAACTTCTGTATTGGATATTGTTACGAGAGAAGATACGTTTGTAAACTTAGAAGATGTATTTGAAAAAGCATTAGTAAAACTATATGATTTTCCAATTATTGCAGTGTTAGACGAAGGTAAGTTTCTTGGAATCGTTACAAGATACGATACGATTACCCAATTCAAAAGTGCATTTGGTATGAACAGTCAAGGAACACGATTAACATTAACTGCTATTGAATCAGAAGGACGTATATTAAAAGTGTCTGATATTCTGCACAAATACCATACACCTGTAATATCACTTGTTACATTCGATGAAACAGATAAGCTAGTACGTCGAATTGTACTTAAAATTGAAAATGATCATAAAACGGATCGAATAATTGCAGATCTCGAAAAATCAGGATTTCGCGTACTCCATATTGAAAAAGATTGATAATATAATCAGTATTGAAACGCACTAGAGGACAGGGATTGAACCCTGTCTTTTTGTATGCTTAATTAGGAGGACTGCAGTTGAAATATGTCATTGTAGTTATTTTTTTAGTCCTACTCCTTTTATTTCTTTATATGCTTTATTTAGCGTTTCAAGTAAACGTAAAAAAGCATACATTTCGTATAAATGAAATGAAGGATGGGCAACAATTTCATCTATTCTTTATTTCAGATATCCATCGAAGGAAAATATCGGATAAGCTCATCTATTCACTTATGGGGGCAGTAGATATTGTTGTAATTGGAGGAGACTTAACAGAAAAAGGAGTACCTCTGAAGCGCACGGAGAAGAACTTACAATTGCTGAGTAAACTAGGGGAAGTTTATTATGTATATGGAAATAATGATCGAGAGGTGGGAGAACAATTATTAAATTCCCTCCTTGCAGAAAATGGAGTTTGCATATTAAATAATAAGTCGGTAGCAATAAACACTGATTTTACTCCCATTCGCCTTGTTGGCATTAATGATGGATTTAGTGGTAAGGTTAATATATATGATGCATTTCAAGATGTAGTAAAAGATGAGATTATTATTTTTGTAACCCATGCACCTGCATTTTTTCATAATGCAAAAAGAGTAGCAAGCCCTCATCTACTACTAGCAGGACATTTACATGGAGGTCAAATTCGTTTTGGTCCTTTTGGAATTTATGAGAATGGTGCATTTAAATTAAAAGAAAATAGTGCAGAATTAGTGAGTAATGGTTTTGGTACAACTGGTGTTCCATTCAGATTAGGTGCAAAATCAGAATGTCATGTCATCACATTATTTGGTAGTGCAGAAAGAAATGAATAGTAGAATGTTGGAAGGAAGTTTTACGGTTGGAACAGAAAGTAGATGTATTAATAATTGGTGGAGGACCCTGCGGACTTGCTGCCGCAATTTCGATTCAAGATCTTGGATTGAATTGTATTGTTATTGAAAAGGGAAATATTGTGGAAGCGATTTATAATTATCCTACACACCAAACGTTTTTTAGTACGAGTGAAAAATTAGCAATTGGAGACGTTCCATTTATTGTAGAAGAGAGAAAACCAAAGCGAAATCAAGCTCTTGTTTACTATAGAGAAGTGGTAAAATTAAGAAATATTCAAGTAAATAAATATGAGTCTGTAAACAGTGTGGAAAAGCAGGAAAACTCTTTTCTAGTTACTACATCAAAAGCTAAGTACAGATCGGATTATGTTATTGTTGCCACAGGCTACTATGATAATCCGAATTATATGGGGATTCCTGGTGAAGATTTACAGAAAGTCCGCCATTATTTCAAAGAAGGACATCCATACTTTGCTCAAAATGTTTTAGTTATTGGTGGTAAAAATTCTGCAATAGACGCTGCATTAGAGTTAAATAAGGCTGGTGCCAACGTGACTGTCGCATACAGAGGGAGCGACTACTCACCAAGTATTAAACCTTGGATATTACCTGAGTTTGATGGATTAGTAAGAAACAAAGAAATTGATATGCATTTTGATACAGAAGTTTTATCCATTGATGAACAGTTTGTTTATTTAAGAAGTGCTAATGGTGACTTTCAAGTCGCAAATGATTTTGTTTTTGCAATGACCGGTTACCATCCGGATCATTTATTTTTAGAGAAAATGGGAGTTCAAATCGATCAATCGTCCGGCAGACCAATTTATCATACTGATACGATGGAAACGAATGTAGAAGGCATATTCATAGCCGGTGTAATTGCTGCAGGAAATAATGCAAATGAAATATTTATTGAGAATGGACGATTCCACGGCATACAAATAGCTCAGGAAATAGAAAGAAAACGAAAAGGCTAAAAATGGCCTTTTCGCTTCAGTATAAAGACAAAAGGTTTTCGTGAATGTACGGCATTTCTGAAACCTTTTGTTTTTTTGTGCATTTTTCTTTCTAATTCCGAGAGTGTCCATGGCCTCGCACGAGCCTAGTGAGGGCACTGGAAAGACTTCTTATTCATAGGGTTGTCAATATTCCAACGAATAAGAAAATCGTTGAAACGGCTCCCTTTCCGGAGGCCACTGAAAAAGTCCATATAGTTTCACTTTTAATGAAGTTCCCCCGTAGTTTTCCGAAGCTTACCGCTCGCTTTCCACGGGCGAAGAATTTAGCCTCCTCGTCGCAAGCTCCTGTGGGGTCTAAATTACTACGCTTTCCCGCTGGAGTCGAGCGGACGCTTCTCCAAACAACACATAGTTTCACACAATTCCTTCCTTCTCCATTATAATAAAAGTACTAATATGCAGGTGGTGCTTCCTATGATTTCAAACCAAGAAACCCTCAACTTAAGCCCGTTCTTGGCGATTTACGATATCGTCGTCCCAAAAGATAATATGCTTCGCCAAATTAATGAACTTGTTGATTTCACATTCATTCTCGAGGAATTAAAAAGTAAATATTGCCTGGATAATGGACGCAATGCAGTGCCACCGATTCGTATGTTTAAATATTTACTGCTGAAGTCAATCTTCGACTTGTCGGATGTAGACATAGTAGAGCGTTCGAAATATGATATGTCCTTTAAATATTTCTTGGGGATGGCCCCGGAAGATCCTGTTATCGATCCAAGTTCATTAACGAAATTCCGTAAACTTCGTCTTCAAGACGTGGGTTTATTAGACATGCTTATTTATAAGACTGTTGATATCGCATTGGAAAAAGATCTGATTAAAAGTAAAACCATCATCGTGGATTCCACACATACGAAATCACGCTATAACCAAAAATCACCCAAAGAATTTCTAATGGAGAAATCAAAAAGTGTACGAAAAGCAGTCTATCAAATTGATGAGTCAATGAAAGAAAAGTTCCCCTCAAAAAACACTTCTGACGAAGTGAAAAAGGAAGTAGATTATTGCTGGGAGATTATTAATGTTGTCGAAAAAGAAGCGCATATTGCACGAATTCCGGCTGTTCAGGAAAAATTAAATGTATTAAAAGAAGTAGTGGAGGATTTTACGGAACATCTTGATTTCTCAATGGATCAGGATGCACGTGTGGGTCACAAAACGGAAGATACTTCATTTTTCGGCTATAAAACACACGTCGCAATGAATGATGAACGACTAATTACAGCTGCAATTGTGACAACAGGTGAAAAAAGTGATGGGAAATATCTGCAAGAATTGATTGAGAAAAGCCGAAAAACAGGTATGGAAATAAAAACGGTTATCGGGGATTCCGCCTATTCGGAAAAAGATAATATTCAATATGCAAAGAAAAACAAAATGGAATTGATATCAAAATTGAATCCGATGATTACACAAGGTGGCCGTGCGGAGGAAGACGAATTTGAGTTCAATAAAGATGCAGGAATGTTTGTTTGTAAGGCTGGGCATATGGCTATTCGTAAAGCAGGCACACTAAAGAAAATTAAAGGTAGGAATCCACGTCAAACGTATTATTTTGATATTAAAAAATGTCAGGTCTGTCCTCTTAGAGATGGGTGTTATAAAGAAGGCGCCAAAAGTAAAACGTATTCTGTCACAATTAAATCGACGGAACATAAAGACCATGAAGTATTTCAAAATACCGAAGGTTTTAAAGAAAAGGCAAAACAACGCTATAAGATTGAGGCGAAAAATAGTGAACTAAAACATAGACACGGGTATGATGTAGCATCATCCGCGGGTCTATTCGGTATACAGATGCAAGGTGCAATGGCAATCTTTGCAGTAAATCTGAAAAGAATTATGAGCCTATTGAAGGAAGAAAAGTAAAAAAAA
>NZ_VDGI01000030.1 GCF_006861825.1 Psychrobacillus vulpis
TGATTGGATTGGAAGGGGGTACCCCCTTCCAATCCAATCAAATTCATACTTCGAACAGAATCTGTTTGTGATACAAAACAATTGAAGACTTGTAATTAGCATTTTACACAATTATAAGGACTTGACTCATTTGAACAGATATCACCTCGTTAGGCTCGCATACGCTACATTTATGCTCGCATAGAGAACACTTATGCTCGGATAAACACATCACATGCTCGAATTGCTAACATTTGAACGGTTACCACCTCGTTAGGCTCGCATACGCTACATTTATGCTCGCATAGAGAACACTTATGCTCGGTTCTTGCATGGAGAACCGATATGCTCGGATAGACACTCTGCTCGCTCGAACTACAATACCTGAGCCTACTCCCTCCCATAACAACAAAAAAGCTTCAACACAATCAGATGTGAGAAGCTTCTATGTATTAAACTAGTATTAATGAATCCTTCGCTAATTCATCATTCATAATGAGTTCTTTCAAGCGCTGTTTCGCTCTAAACAGGCGTGACTTTACAGTTCCAATAGAAACTTTCATGACTTCTGCAATTTCAATTAATGAAAATTGGTGCACATAAAAGTACATAACTGTCTTTTGATAAATACTATCTAACTCAGAAACTTTGGATCGAATTATTTCGCTTACATCTTCTTTTTCTAACTGCTCTTCTACTGACAATACATCTGATGCAATTAAGTCTAGAATCGATACATCTAATTGCTCTGGTTGATTGGCAATGTATTTGCTGCGTCTCACTTGTTTGCGATAACGATCTCGGAATGTATTCATACAGATAGTTGTTAACCAAGCTTTTACATGGTCGACTTCTTTCATATACGATTCGTATCTTACAACCTTCATCCAAACTTCTTGCATTAAGTCTTCTGCATCTATTTGATTTTTCGTTAATTTCAAACATAAGTAATATATATAACGGTTATATTCTTCATAAATATCTTCTATTTTGACTTGCATGATTTTTCCTCCGCTCGGCTTTTCTTGATACCTATATAATGCCAAATAATTACCTTTCACTCCATCGGATTCTCTTTCAACTTTATTACAAACGTGTAAGAAAGTAAGAAAAGCACAAGAGGAGTATTTAACTCTCTTGTGCTTCAATATGTTCGACTTCTTTTTTGGTAATCGTTAGTTTTACTATGCGGCTACGATCCATTTCATTTACTTCAATAAGTAAATTCTCATAAGAAAACTGCTCTTCTTCCTCTGGGACATGCCCCAACTGGTCTAGTACAAATCCCCCGATTGTTTCATTTTCGTTTAGAATATTTATATTAAATAATTGGTTAACCTCTTCTATTTCTAAACGACCTGCACATATTAGACGACTTTCGGTCATTTCATGTACTAAAATTTCTTCATCGATATCAGTTTCATCTTCAATTTCTTGGCCGATCATTTCTTCGATTAAATCTTCATGTGTCACGATCCCAAGTGTACCCCCATATTCATCTAAAACGATTGCCATATGTTTCTTGTGACTCAACATTAATTTAAATACTTTTTCCACACTTAACGTTTGGACCACAAATAATGGATCTTTATCAATAATCGTTTCTAGCTCCATGGTTGGATCCATCGACCACTCAATCAATTTTTTCGAATAAAACATCCCAACGATTGTATCTAAGCTTTCATCATATACTGGGTACCTTGTGTAAAAATGCTCCAATATCGTCTCACGCACTTCTTCATAAGTAGCTTCTAAAGGTATACCAACGACTTCTGTTCTATGTGTTGAGAGTACGTCTAGTACATCTTTATGTGGAAAATCCAGCATTCCTTTAATTCTTTCTGATTCTTCTTCTTCAAATGTACCGTTTGTAGAAGCTATATCTACCATATTTAATATTTCCTCTTTCGATATAGTTGCTTCTTTTACCGCACCCTTTGAACCTATTCGAATCATCATATTAATCAATTCAGCTATTAAGAATGTGATTGGTCGGAACAGATTTACTAGCAATCGAATAATTGGAGCAACCATATAAGCAATTGTCCCAGAAAACGTTGCGGCAATCGTTTTAGGTAGTACTTCCGCAAATAGAATAACTACTACTGTCAATATGACAACCGACCAAGCAATATTCCACTTATAATTTTCTGCAATAAGGATTAGTAATACAGTCATTGCTATATTAGCGATAGTATTTCCTACTAATATCGTAATAATCATTCGGTCCGGCTTTGATAACAGAACAAGTAATTTTTCAGCTCCCCTGTCACCTTGCTCAGCTCTCAGCTGGACCTTCATCCTGTTAACTGTCATTAATGCAGTTTCACTACCTGATAATAAAAATGAAATAAGTAGTGCAAATCCTAATAGTACAAATTCTATGTACAATTTTTTATCCTCCTAAAATGATAACATCGTTCAAATATTTCTTTTTATTACTATAGCATACTGTCATTTTAGTTGTCACAAAACTTATGCTATACTATTTCTATTCACGAAATTTTTAGAAAAGAGGGATTCTAGTGAGCCAATTTTCAACATTAGATAATTACTTTACAGAAAAACGAGAAGAACATTTAGAGGAATTAAAACAATTCTTACGTATACCAAGTATTTCTTCTTTATCTGAACATAAGGAAGACATGCAAAAAGGTGCACAATGGTTAGCAGATTCCTTATCCAAAGCTGGTTTAGAAAACGTACTTGTAGATAAAACAAATGGCCATCCCGTAGTATATGCAGATTGGTTACATGCAGAAGGCAAACCGACGATGCTAATTTATGGTCATTATGACGTGCAGCCGGTAGACCCATTAAATCTATGGGAATCGGAACCTTTTGAACCACAAGTTCGCGACAATAAACTCTTTGCTCGCGGAGCAAGTGATGATAAAGGGCAAGTATTTATGCATGTGAAAGCAATAGAAGCATTACTGAAAACAGAAAATTCACTTCCTGTAAATGTGAAACTATTAATAGAAGGTGAAGAAGAAGTTGGTAGTCCTAACTTAGAAGCTTATATTGAAGAAAATAAAGAAAAACTTGCTTCTGATGTTATCGTCATTTCTGATACAGGAATGCAAGGTCCAGGGCAACCCGCAGTTTGCTATGGTTTGCGCGGGCTATGTGGTGTACAAATTGACGTAAAAGGTGCTAAAGGTGATCTTCATTCCGGACTATACGGCGGCGGAGTACAAAATTCTATTCATGCACTTGTTTCTATTTTAGATTCTTTCCGTGATGCAGAAGGCACTATTCAAGTAGAAAATTTCTATGAAAATGTACGTCCCCTTCTCGAAGAAGAAAGAGAAGCATATAAAGCGCTTGGTTTTAGTGAAGAAGACTTGAAAAAAGAAATCCAAGTGGATGAGCTTTTCGGTGAAAAAGGCTATTCTCACTTAGAACGTGTTTGGACTCGTCCGACTTTAGAGATTAATGGGGTATTCGGTGGCTTCTCTGGAGAAGGTATTAAAACAGTTTTACCAAGTGAAGCTGGAGCTAAAATCACTTGTCGTTTAGTACCAGATCAAGATCCAGACGAAATCGTAGCAAAACTAAAAGCCCATATCGAAAAGCATAAACCAGCTGGTGTCTCGGTTACACTAACTGAATTCGATAAAGGAAAACCATTCATCACACCAATTGATCACCCTGCTATTCAAGCAGCAGGTCGTAGCTACGAAAAAGTATACAAAGTACCAACAGCATATACTCGTGGTGGAGGGTCCATTCCAATCGTTGCAGCTTTTGATGAAATTCTTGGGTTGCCAGTAGTGTTAATGGGCTTTGGATTATCAACTGAGAACTTCCATGCTCCAAACGAACACTTCCATTTAGAAAACTTTGATCAAGGTCTACGAGTGATCGGTGACTATTACTACGAACTAGCAGAACTATCAAAAGATGAACTAAAAAAATAATTCAAATCAAACACATGGAATAACACTTTCCATGTGTTTTTTTCAAAGGAAGGATCCACTTGAAAATTAGAGAAGTTACACCTGCAGATGCTGAAAAATTGGTTGCGCTAATCAATCAAGTAGAAGTAGAGTCACCTTATATGCTGATGGAACCTGGCGAAAGAAAGATGACACCTGAAAGTCAACGTTTAAGTTTAGAACAAATGGAAAAAGAAAGTAACTCCACAATTTTTGTTGCAGAAGAAAAGGAGGAACTGGTTGGCTACTTAATCGTCATAGGTGGAAAAGCAAAACGAAAGAAACATACTGCTTACTTAGTAATTGGAATTATAGAAAAGTTTAGAGGGCAAGGAATTGGTACTAAACTATTCCAGCAGTTAGACGATTGGGCCGCTATTCACCAAATACAGCGACTAGAATTGACGGTAGTAACGGAAAACACAATAGGAGTTGCTTTGTATAAAAAGATGGGATTTGAGTCGGAAGGAATCAAACGAAAATCACTTCTTGTAAACGGTAAATGGTTAGACGAGTATTATATGTCAAAACTCAGATAAGGATGAAAAATGAGGCTAAGTGTAAGTAGTTTCATATTTAGAAAGTTACTCGCGACGTTTGTTGCTACCCTAATAGCCTCCATTGCCTTCGTCACATTTGCCTTACTCAATAGTACATCTGCAATAAAATATAATGTTGGTGAATACTTTATTGGGCTAGTAACGATTTACTTTTTGTATATGGGAGTCATTATTCTACTATATGGGAACATCGTATCTATATGCATAGATTTTTTGCAAAGTAGATGGTTTAAACACCATGATTGGCTATATGTTTTACTTCACGGTTTATTTGGATTGGGTTTTGGGATATTAGATCAAAACTGGATAAACCCCATATATGCTACAGCAGCTGCTTTACTATTCGCAATTATATTTAAATGGGTAAGCAAAAGATGGATAGAAGGCAAGAGTATAAGATTATTTATTCTCTTACCTATTATTGCACTTCCATTATTTTGGGGATATTTTCAGTTTACCTCCCCTCCCACGCCGCCTTTTACTAAAGAAGATGCTATTATATTTGCTACATCTTCTAGTGATAATAAGTTTCCAAAATACATCGGAAAATGGCAAGGAACGATTGATGGTTTTGAAGTCGAAAGAGAAACGAGCATTAAACAAATTGCACATGAAAAATATATTGTTACCTTTACAGAAAGTTGGCAAAAAGGATATATCAAAGGCACTTGTTTTTCCTCTTACATGATCGAACGATATATTCTCTCTGCATATGAAAGCGGAGGACGCACACCTCCATATCAATCCTATTGAGTTTAAGTGGGTATTAAAGGGATTACTTTGTAGAAGTAATGTATTTCACTTAATAAGAAAAACCGAGCAAAAGACGCCCGGTCCTTTTTATGAAGAGTAACCCTAGAAATACCGTTGATTTCCGCTACGGCGGACGCTTTTCGCGGGCATGGCTTCAGTCTCCTCGTCACTGCAAAAACATGTGCTCCTGCGGTTACTCGTCGCAAAGACACTGGCCAAATAAAGTTCGGCCAGTGTCTTTCCTGCGGGGCCTTATGCTCATGCACCTGCCGCTTCGCTTTCGGTGCAGAAACATCTGCTATTCCCGCAGAAGTCGCCGCCTGCGCTCTCATCAACTAGTATGGATCTATTCATAATTGCAGCTGTTTATAAATAGAATGACGATTATTTGAATCGTGAGCGAAACAAAGATAGCATGACTACTGCTTTTACTCTGTTTCTAAAAAAGAAAAACTTGCTCAAAAGATTCTACTCATTGCTGAATGTCTACAATTATCAGTATAAAATGCAGAAGTAAGTACTCCGTAAAATCAATAAATAAACGGAACATGATTACATTCTTCCAAACTAGATGGATTTCGTTACAAGCGGCCATTCCTGCAGGATAGGCGTTAGTCGAAGACACGCTACCTGTGCGAGGAGGCTATTGAAAAACTCGAATTAGTATTTTTGTAGGAACTATTTGCTGTATTTATTTAAGATAATTTAGCGCGACGCATGAGACTCCTGCGGGAAAGCGAGACAGACGAGACCCCGCACGAAGGAGGAGGCTCGTCGCTCGCCCGCGGAAAGCGAATGCCAAAGCGATAAATTCTCATAACGACTATTTGATAGAAAATTTATTAGAATAACACTTTTTCAGTGGCCTCGAAGCGAGGAGGCTAAGGCAACGCCCGCGGAAAGCCTCCCTTGTAACGGAATCCTTTGACAAATGACCATGATTACTGTGTTCATGACATATCAACTTTTTATACTTTCTTATCTTTCGAAAAAAAGGGCTATCTCATATAGAGATAGCCCTTTGTTTTATTCACCAAAGATGGTAATTAATTCATCTATATTTTTGCGTGGTTTAGGTTTTGGCATTTCATCGAAATATCCTACTTGTAGCATACTAATGATGCGTTCTCCTGTTTTAGCGCCAAGTGCTTCACGGAATTTAGGATTATCTAAAAAGCCAGGTGTTTTCCAACAAGAACCTATTCCTCTATCCCAAGCAAGCAATTGCACATTTTGAATAAGCATGCTTGCTGCAGCATAGTCTTCTAATCGTTCTTTTTGACGTGCATCTTCAGGTACAATTACAAATACATAACCACCTGGTGTCATATATTTTTTCATTTGTTTTTCTAGTTCTTCTTCAGAAAGATCTTTCCATTTCGGAATTCCAAACTCTTTTAAAACACTATATAATTCTTCTAGCTCTTTTCCACATGCAATAACAAAGCGCCATGGTTCTCTTAGCTGATGATTTGGTGCCCATACAGCGTCTTCTAGTATCGATAGCAAATTTTCTCTTTCCACAGGCTGTCCGTTAAATACTTTTATTGATCGTCGTTGAATAATCGCGTCGCGTACTGTTAATGCGTGATCTATCATTTTACGAAAACTCCCTTTTAAATAAACGTGAATGAATACTAACATCATACCAATTAATTATTTATTTTAAAAGTCTTGCTTTTCTCACAAGAGTGTTAATCGATTTTTGCCATTTTCTTTCGACTGATAAAGTGCTCTATCTGCTCGCTCTATCAATTCTTCTTTTCGTATAAATTCATGTTGCTCGGTAGAAGAAATTCCCATACTAATTGTCACATATAAATCATCCATTCCGATCGGAACTTTTTGTTCCTCTACTAATAAACGTATCTCTTCCGCAAAACCTACTGCATCACGTATCGTTGTGTTAGGAAGAACAACTACAAATTCTTCTCCCCCGTATCTTGCAATAAATGTTTTTCCATTACACATTTCTTTTACAAACTGAGTATACTCTTTTAATACTTCATCCCCAGCTAAATGCCCGTTAAAATCGTTGTACATTTTAAAGTTATCAACGTCTATCATTATTAGTGAAAGTGGTTTTTTGTTTGAAATTGCCTCTTCAAAGTATTTATCCATATATTCATCAAAGTATCTTCGATTATAAATACCTGTTAAACCGTCTACTAAAGTTAGTCGTTTTAATTCATCATTCTTTTGTTTCAATTCTTCTGTTCTTTCTTCTATTTTTTCATCTAAAGATGCATTCAACTTTTGCAAATCGATTGATAGTTTCTTAGACTCATCAAATTTACGAGCATAATCTTTACTTAGGTTAATTGATTGTACTATTACATACCAAAAGAAGCCTATAATAGTTAATGGAATGGTATGAATTAAGTTTAGGGATAATAACATATCATTGATTACCAAAATAAAGAACAATAGATTAGCAAATATATTGACAAGTGCAGTAGGTCGTTTTCTTCTATACGCTAAAATAAGGATATATAAGATATAGACCATATAAATTCCAATTATTATTAATATATAATGTAATATTGGAAGATAAAAAATCGGCTCTGTGAAAAGAGTAATTAGGATCGCTACGATTGAAGCTATTACCCCAAATACAACAGGTGCTTTCTTCGTCTCACTAGGATACATCGTTCGTACTAATAATACATAAAATAGGAATAATAGGTACACACAAATAATTTCGAAGCGATGACCCCAAATCCAATCTATCGATGGGAATATATTATTTATATAATACGGTGATTTTAATATAGAAAAAATGGAGATTAAAATACTTATTAACCCAAAATAGAAGAATACTTTTTCTTCTCTTCTAAAGAAATAGATGAACAGCTCATAAACTCCCATTGCCAGAATGGAGCCAATTATAAACATTGTATACGCCAATGTAGTTGCGGAGTTTTTCGTTACTTGCTCGGTCGTTCCTAGATAAATTGGTTCTGTTGCTCCACCTATCGGATGTACAAAGTTAGAAATATGTAGAACAATATGTATTTCATTATTTCGTGGTGTAAAATATACTAGACGATTGGAATACTTAGGATCACTCGTCTCTAAACTAGTTCCTACGTAACCATTAGAAGCAACCCTTACACCATCTACTAAAAGTGTATAGGATGTACTTTGGTTTGTAGTTGTAATCGCCAATGTATTTCCTACTTTCTCTTTTGGCAAAATAACTTTTAAGTAATAAGTTCCATATCCAAAAGAAGTTCCTACAACATCTTTCCATCCAGTAGGGAGGAGTACATTTGCTTGATCATTCACTTGAAGTCTTTTTCTAATTTCATTTTCAGAAAGTAATTCTTTCCAAAAAAACTTCCACTCGCCATTTAATTGAATTAACTTATGACTTGCGAAATCTTCCTGTGTAATTATTAACTCTCCATTTTTTGCGTTGTTATTTGGTGGATTATTTTCTTGGCAGGATGATAGTAGAAATAATATAGGTATTAATAGTAATAATAAACGTAGTTTCAAGCTCTGCTCCCTTTCTCTACTCTTAATGTCAATCTAGTTGAGGTGATATAATTGTATCTATATTGGATTATTAGTTATATAGTTGGTACTTTTCTTACCGCATGGTGGGTAGGAAAATGGAAAAATACTGATTTACGTCAAGCACGAAGTGGAAATTTAGGAGCAAGAAATGCTGGTGCAGTTCTCGGAAAGTCTGCATTTTTTCTAACCTTTTTCGGCGATGCACTAAAGGGCGCAATTATGATATATATCGGCATTTATTATAATTTTTCATTTGTAATTATTGGAACAGGCGGATTGTTCGTTATTCTAGGGCACCTTTTTCCTTTTTGGTTAAAGTTTAAGGGCGGTAAAGGGATTGCTACTTTTATAGGAGTCGCACTTGCTTTTAACCATTTGCTATTTGGCATAATGGCTATATTTTTTATTGTCTTAATTGGAATCTTAAGAAGTGCTACCTTGAGTATGGTTTTAGCTTTTCTAGCATACGCTTTCATATGCTGGACGAATTCCGCATTTTATAGTGCTTGGCCTCTAACTATTGCCATCATCATTATACTTATTCGTCATCGATTGGATATTAAACAATCTTGGGATGAAATCTGGTGGAGAAGATAGTATAGATATTATCAAAAATATAACACTTCCCTATTCTAACAAAGCGAATACTATTATGTATTGTGCTATAATTATTATCATTTAAATAATTTATTGAATAGGATGTATACAATGACTATGAAAAAAATTGCATGGGTAGTAGATAGTAGTGCTTATGTGAATACACTTCTAAAAAACCATCCCGATGTTTATGTTATACCACTTAACATTCATTTTGGGCAGCAACAGTTTATTGACGGTGTTGATTTAACTTCGGAACAATTATACGAAAAACTTCGTGTTGAAACAGAATCTATTAAAACGTCTCAACCATCCGCTGGGGAATTTGCGGAACTTTATAAAAAACTAAGCCTAGATTATGAATCGATTATTGCAATTCACGTTTCGAATAGTTTAAGCGGGACAATATCAGCTTCGATGAATGGTGCCCAAATCGCCCAAGTGCATATGGAATGTGTGGACTCTCTATCATTATCTGCTGGGATTACAGGATTAGTTGAAAAAGGCCTCATTTTGGAGAAGCAAGGATTAGTGTTTGACGAAATAGTTGCTACATTGAGATTGGAAGCAACGAAATTTCGAAACTATATTTTAATTGGTAATTTAACGAGACTTTATAAAAGTGGACGATTAAGCAGTGTTCAATTTTATCTTGGAAATCTATTAAAAATAAAACCAATAATTCAAATTAATAATAAAGGTCAATTACAAGAACTAGATAAAGTTCGATCACAAAAAAAAGCAATACAGTATTTGATTAATAAGGTAGTAGAGTCTGCTGAACAAGATGGTGTCAATTTGGTATATATTATGCATGCCAATGCATTGGAGCAAGCGGAAAGTTTAAAAGAGGCCATTCAACTACAGGCACCGAATGTCGAGTTGTCTATAGGAGAAATTAGCACCTCCTTAGCAGTTCATGCAGGCGAAGATACAATTGCAGTCCTGTGGTATTTACCGTAAATAAGAAAAGCACAAGCGCCATTTAAGTGTGCATCTTCTCTTCATCTTTTCTACCGTGCTTTGGACAGCATGTCGACCATCTTATTAACGGATAAGCTTTAAGAGGGACGGGAAGTGGCAAGCCACTTCCCGTCCCTCTTTTTCGGTAATCCTATGGCTGTCGTCCGTCGCTCGCTTGAAACGGTTGAAGTCAAGTTGCTTTTGCTTTGGGTTAACGAAAGAATTAATACTATCTACCTAGAAAGTGTACTGAAAAACTGTCTGTTTTTTAAGGTAAATACTTTTTTATTTCTTGAAAATCGTTGAAAAAGTCGACACTCCTGCGGGAATAGCGTTAGTCGAAGACCCCGCAGCGAAGCGAGGAGGCTGAGGCAACGCCCGCGGAAAGGGAACCGTTTCAACGATTTTCTTATTTATTGGGATATTGGAATGCCATTCACATGTGGTTCTCAACATGAATATTTTATATACTCTTTAAGAAAAATTGTCTTTTACATGAAAAAATATATATCTTGTACTTGGTGTATGCGCATAAGAATCATCATAGCTCCAAAACCGATTTTGACTATTATTTGTATGTGCATTCACATAAGGCATTCCACCTTGAATACTTGTCACAATCGTCGAATGGTCAAACCTTCCATCCCCTTCAAAATCATAGAAAATTAGATCTCCTTGTATAAGCTTTGTAGGAGAGTCTACTTGAGTCGCTTGTAATCCGATTGTAGATCCAGCCAAATACCATCTTAACGAATGTGGTGTACTCCAACTAAGGCTCCACGTATTGTTCCCTAACCACCATCCCTTTTCCCTATTTGGCTTCCCTCTCATTGGAGCCCCACCAGCCAACAAGCATTGTGAAACATAATTTGTACAATCAACGTCAAATACTGGAAACGCAGGATTATAACTATTCCACCATTTTTGCGCGTAAGCTACCGCAGCGGAGCGATTATATACCGCCAAATTTCCACCTCCCTCTATTTTGTTTATATGATTTCAATGAAAATATATGCTAGTATTGATTCAATGAATATCCTTTTTTCAAACTTTACTCATTAGAAAAGTGAAAGACCGTTTTTCCTTTAAGAGAATGATGATTCCGAATAGAAGCCTCCCAAAATTAAAAGGTCTGCTATTTTTTAGAGTAAGTACATGCAAAAACCAATCGGCTTGAACCTGAAGTTTAGACAGAAACTGAGAAGAAAAGCTTTTTCTTTCTTACCAGTTTAGAAAGGAAGATCACGAATGCCACAACATGCAGAAAAAGAAATTACAGTACCAACTTTGCTTTGCGATGAAAAAGGTAATTTGAATCCTAAAGCTATCGGATATGCAAAAAAGCCAATTATTGAAAGCAATTTAAAAGGTCACTATATGCGAAAGAAAAAGTGGAATTATTGGTGTGTATTTGGGGATGAGATACTTTTTTCTGCAACGATCAGTCATTTAGATTATGCTGCAGTTTGTTTTGTCTACTTTTTAAATTATGAAACACAACGTTATGTGGAGAAGACAGTTACTATTCCGTTAGGAAGTAGAGTGAAAATGCCTACACATATTTTAGAAAGTGTACGTCTACATTCAAAGGAAATGTCTATTCAATTGTTGTATATTCAAAATGAGACCCATATGACTGTTACTATTCCTGACTTCGATGGAGATTTGCTACATGCTGACTTACATATTTCGCATCCTATAGAAGACGAGTCTCTAAATGTTGTTATACCTTGGAGCCGTACACAATTTCAATTTACTGCGAAGCATCATTTATTACCAACTACCGGATTCGTGAAAATTGGTGATGCGCGTTACTCTTTTCAAACTGAAGATAATTTCTCTGTACTCGATTATGGTAGAGGTATTTGGCCACGGGAAGCATTATGGAATTGGGGTTTTGCTTCTCAGCGTGTTGGTTCCAAAAGAATTGGATTAAATTTTGGTGGCAAATGGACGGATGGAACAGGAATGACGGAAAATGCCATTTTTGTAGATGGTAAAATAACAAAGATTCACGAGGATTTATTGTTTTCTTATAACTCAAATGACTTCATGCTGCCTTGGACTATCAAAACAAAATTTTCAAATGAAGTAAATCTAACATTTACTCCTTTCTTCCACCGAGTCGCGAAAACAGATGCAAAGCTTATCTCTTCGGAAGTAAACCAAATGATGGGCTATTACAACGGTAAAATTCAATTAGAAAATGGCCCTACCCTGCAGATTCAGCAGCTATTAGGCTGTATTGAAGAACATAAAGCTAAATGGTGAATAGCTTTATTGTCGTATGTGCAGAAGTCTGAACGTTACAGGCCAACAAATCCTTAAGAAAAATAAAATAAAGGTTGTCTCCAAAATGTTTTATTCTTGGAGGCAACCTTTTTATCTTTTTCACTCATTCCATTTCCGATTTCATCGGATTAGTTGAAATATACAACAATTAAAATGGTAATACATAGTCTTTAGTAGGAAAACGATTATTCTGCCTTAGACTAATTGTTTAATCAACACTTTATTTCTCTCTTTGAACACCTCATTATGAGAAGAGACCATTGCAACTTTACTTGCATCTGGTTGAATATATTGTTTTGCTCTGTTGACTGCATTTGCTGCATCATGAAAAGTACCTGCTATTAAATGCAACTTACCTGGATGATGTAAAATATCACCTGCAGCATAAACACCCTCTACAGAGGATTCACTCATGCTATTTCCGTCAACATAAAAATTCTCTGCTATCGCAATGTCTATTTCACTATTCTTTAGAAGATCAGCATCTTGCTCGTATCCATGATTAATAACAACCTCATCTATAGCTAAATAGGATACTTCTCCCGTTTCATTGTTCGTTAATGCTACTCGCTCAATTACATCATGATCTTCACTTGCAATTAGTTTTGAAATTGTCGTGTTAAAGTAGCATGTAATAGAACTATCTAATAGCTGTGACACTTGGGCTTCATGTCCATTCAATGAATCTTTTCTGTATGTTAAATAAACTTTTTTTGCAATTGGTTCTAGCTCATTTGCCCAGTCTATTGCCGCATTTCCACCACCTGAAATGATAATTGTTTTATCTTTAAAGCGTTTCAGCGATTTTACTGTGTAATTTAAGTTACTTACTTCGAATCGTTCAGCACCTTCTATTTCAAGCTTTAATGGATTTAAAATTCCACTTCCAACAGCTATAATAATCGTTTTTGAATAATGTTTTTGTCCGGATGCAGTATGAAGTATGAAGATTCCTTTCTCATCGCGAGCAACAGACTCTACTTTCTCATTCAGTACTACTTCAGGACCGAAAGTTAAGCCTTGCTGTACTAATTGAGTTATTAATTTTTCACCAGAAATAGGTGTCTGTCCCCCTATATCCCAGATCATCTTCTCCGGATAAACGTGTATTTTACCACCCAATTGTGGTTGATATTCAATAATCTTTGTTTTCATTTCTCTTAAACCACTATAGAAAGCAGAATACAGTCCAGCTGGACCTCCACCAATAATCGTAACATCATAAATATTTGGCATTTTATTAATCTCCTGTCCAAAAAGTTTTTGTTGACTTTGAACTGTAACTTAAATATAGTAACATATGTGACAATGATAATCGTTATCATTTATATTTGCAACTATTAGTTTGGAGGTTCTATTATGGTTCGCCTTTATACAGATGATTTGTCCATTGGCTATGGAGAGCGACTTATTGTAAATGAATTGTCGGTCCAAATACCTGACCAAAAGATCACTACGATTATCGGTCCTAATGGTTGTGGTAAATCTACTTTGCTTAAAGCTATTACTCGTATTATTTCGCATCAGTCTGGTTCTGTTATTTTAGACGGTCAAAATGTGGCAAAAGAAAATACGAAACAGCTTGCAAAAAAGATGGCTATTTTACCGCAAACCCCCGAGAGCGCAAGTGGCTTAACAGTTGGTGAACTTGTCTCTTATGGTAGATTTCCTTATCAAACAGGCTTTGGACGCCTAACGAAAAAGGATTATGAAGTTGTCGAGTGGGCACTTGAGGTTACGGGTACAAAGGATTTCAAATATCACCCGGTGGCTGCTCTATCAGGTGGACAACGTCAGCGTGTTTGGATTGCAATGGCTCTAGCGCAAGAAACAGAAATTATTTTTTTAGATGAACCAACGACCTATTTAGATATGGCTCATCAGTTAGAAGTACTTGAGCTTTTACAGAAACTCAATCGTGAAGAAAAACGAACTATCGTAATGGTTTTACATGATCTTAACCAAGCTGCGCGATTTGCCGACTATATTGTTGCATTAAAGGCTGGGCAAATTGTCAAAGCAGGCAATTGCGAAGAAGTTATTACGCAAGAAGTCTTACAAGATGTGTTCAATATCAATGCGGAGATCGGTACTGATCCAAGAACAAATAAACCTATGTGTATTACATACAATTTACTAAGAGGAGAATAACGAAATGAAGAAATTTCTATTACCAATATTATTTTTATTTGTACTAATTTTAGGTGCTTGTAATAGTCAATCTACTGATACTAAAACTAGCAAAGAATCTAACGCAGGAAAAGAATCTAACGCAGGAAAAGAAGAAGCTACAACTATTACTTATCAATCAGAGGAAGGCCCAATTGAAGTTCCTGCAGATCCACAACGTGTAGTTGTTGTATCCTCTTTCGCAGGTAATGTTGCTGCACTTGGAGTTAATTTAGTCGGGGTCGATTCTTGGTCTAAAAAAAACCCACGATATGATAGCTTTTTAAAAGATGTGGAAGAAGTATCTGATGAAAATTTAGAGAAAATTATTGAACTAGATCCAGATTTAATTATTGGACTTTCTTCCGTACAAAATTTAGATAAGTTAAAAGAAATTGCACCTACCGTAACATTTACTTATGGTAAAGTAGATTATTTAACACAGCATCTAGAGATAGGAAAACTATTAAATAAAGAAAAAGAAGCACAAGATTGGATTAATGACTTTAAAAAACGCACGAAGTCTGCTGGAGAAGAAATTAAAGCTGCTATTGGTGAAGATGCTACCGTATCAGTAATCGAAAACTTTGACAAACAATTATATGTATATGGTAATAACTGGGGTCGCGGAACTGAAATTCTTTATCAAGCAATGGGCTTAAAAATGCCTAAAAAAGTAGAAGAAACGGCTTTAGCTCCTGGATATTATGCATTGTCGTTAGAAGTACTTCCTGAATTTGCAGGAGATTATGTAATTTTAAGTAAATCAGCAGCTACAGACAACTCATTCCAAGATACAGAAACTTATAAAAATATTCCTGCTGTAAAAAATAATCGAGTTTTTGAAGCTACAATGGAAGAGTTTTACTTCAACGATCCACTTACATTAGATTATCAGCTTGAATTCTTCAAAGAAAACTTTATCAATTAAGCCTCGGCGTAATTGCGTCCAGATTTTGAATTGAGCTTGCTCAATTAACTCCTTTCAAAATCTGTGACATCCGCCGGAGGCTTTAACTTTATTCAGCAGAGGTTAGAACTTCTGCTGAATAAAGTTAAACAGCAAATAATGGTCGAGGAGGAATTCGAGTCTAGGATTCCTCCCTTCTTTATTATAGAAAGGAAACGAACGATGAAAACTTCTATTCGTTTTAGTATAAAGTTCATAATCGGATTATTTTTACTCTTTGCTATGTTTATCGTTGCAATGATTTTCGGAGCAGCCGAAACCTCGATTCAAGATGTATGGAACGCTTTATTTTCTGATTTGAAAAGTGATCAAATAAATATACTTCGTGAAATTCGTTTTCCTAGAGAAGTTGGAGCTATCGTTGTTGGAGCTGCGCTTGCTGTATCAGGAGCTATTATGCAAGGCATTACAAGGAATCCTCTTGCTGATCCTGGCTTACTAGGGCTTACATCAGGAGCAAATGCTGCACTCGCGGTAACGTTAGCATTTCTTCCTACAACAAACTATTTAGGAATCACTGTTGCCTGCTTTATTGGTGCTGCAGTAGGTGCCATTATGGTATTTAGTATTGGTGCAATAAAAAAAGGAGGATTTTCTCCTTTACGAATTGTACTTGCTGGAGCGGCAGTATCTGCGTTTTTGTATGCAATCGCAGATGGAGTAGGAATTTTCTTCAAAATTTCAAAGGATGTCTCGATGTGGACAGCTGGAGGTCTAATCGGAACAAATTGGAGTCAGCTGAATATTATTATACCTTTTATAAGTATTGGTATCCTAATCGCTCTATTGCTTTCAAGACAGCTTACTATATTAAGCTTAAATGAGGAAGTTGCTGTTGGACTGGGTCAGAAAACGGTTCAAATAAAAACAATTCTATTTATTGTCGTAATATTACTGGCTGGAGCATCTGTTGCACTTGTTGGTAATATGGCGTTCGTCGGATTAATGGTGCCGCATATCGTCCGAGCTATCGTTGGTACTGATTATCGTTTTATAATTCCAATGTCTATCGTTGTAGGAGCCATTCTCATGCTGATCGCAGATACACTTGGAAGAACAATTAACATACCTTATGAAACGCCGGTCGCAGCAATTATTGCGATAATGGGATTACCTTTCTTCCTACTTATTGTTCGCAAAGGAGGAGGCGCATTCCAATGATTCAAACGGAACTCATTAGAAAACAGCGAATTATTCTTGTAATTTTATTTGTTCTATTGCTGGCTACTGTTATTATTAGTGCTGGAGTTGGATATTCTACTTTATCATTTGATCGTCTCATACCTACATTGCTTGGAAATGGTACTTTTAAAGAAGAGTTCGTGTTATTTTCTGTTCGTTTACCAAGGATTATTATTACAATTCTTGCTGGGATGGCATTAGCGCTATCTGGTGCAATTTTGCAAGGCATTACACGTAATGACTTAGCTGATCCAGGTATTATCGGTATTAACTCTGGTGCCGGCGTCGCAATCTCTTTATTTTTCTTATATTTCCCTATCCAACCGGGATCGTTTGTATATTTGCTCCCTTTTGTTGCATTTATCGGAGCTTTACTTACTGCATTCTTTATCTACATAATGGCTTATAACCGAAAAGTCGGGTTACAACCAGTACGTTTGGTTCTTGTCGGGGTTGGATTTTCAATGGCACTATCAGGATTAATGATTGTACTTATCTCATCGGCTGAGCGTCAAAAAGTTGACTTTATTGCCAAATGGATAGCAGGAAATATTTGGGGTGCAGATTGGCCATTTATTTTAGCTCTTCTTCCATGGCTTATTGTCTTAATACCGTTCACTTTTTATAAAGCAAATAAATTAAATCTACTTGGTTTAAGTGAGCCTGTCGCTGTTGGTGTTGGTGTATCTATTGAGAAAGAACGAATTGTTCTTTTACTTGCTGCTGTTGCTCTTGCAGCTTCAGCTGTATCTGTTACAGGTGGCATTGCATTTATAGGATTGATGGCACCTCATATTGCAAAATCATTAGTAGGTCCAAGACATCAATTGTTTTTACCCGTCGCTATTTTAATCGGCGGTTGGCTATTACTCTTTGCAGATACAATAGGTAGAAATGTGGTAGAACCAAATGGCATTCCAGCAGGAGTGATGGTTTCATTACTAGGGGCACCATATTTTATGTACTTGTTGCTGAAAAAATAAGAAAAGTTCATCTTGTCTTCATCGTTTCTAGCGTCTTTGGACAGCATGTCGGCCATCTTATTACCGGATAAGTTTTAAGAGGGACGGGAAGTGGCCAGCCACTTCCCATCCCTCTTTTTCGGTAATCCTATGGCTGTCATTTGTCCGTCGCCCACTTGAAACGGTTGGAGTCAGGTGGCTTTTGCTTAAGGTTAATGAAATAATAGAAACTATCTACCTGGAGAGCGGCGCCCGAAGATACAATTTCGGGGCGCTCTTCGCTTCTCAATATAGAGATGCTGCTTATTTTTTCAAGTATTAATGTCGAAAACATTTGGACAAAAATGAGGGCGATGAAAAACTTGAAACTAGTACTTTTATAGGAACTATTTAGTGTATCCTTTTTTTATATAGAAGAATTTAACGCGGCGGTATGAGACTCCTGCGGGAAAGCGAATGCCAAAGCGCTATATTCTCGTAGCGGCAATTTGTTAGAAAATTTATTGGAATGACACTCTTTCAGCGCCCTTACAAGTCTTTTCTAATCCTAGTAAAAGTACTATAAACACTGGGTTCATTGTCCTTTACCAATTCCCGAGTTCTCTGTACTGCACATCCACTACACTATTAACGTTTGTTTTAGAGGAGCTGGAAGTGACTGCGTCTCTTATAGCAAAAGGATGTCTCACCAGTCATACAAATGTTGACTAATGGGACATCCTTTTTCATTTGTTTAAACACATATACATTCGTTCGGGGAAATCTGTAAAAATCGCGTGAACTCCTACTTGTTTTAGCATATCTGCATAACTTTCTTCATTCACAGTAAACACTCTAAGCACTTTTCCACTATCAATTGCCTCTTTCCCCATTGGTCTTAGGGCTGTTGGAAAATAGGCATGTAGAGAATCAGCTCCAACTAATCTCGCATATTCATGAGGGGCAATCATTACTTCCATAAATAAAATAGCTGTTTCTATGTGGGGAGCAAGCTTCTTAAAATTACTCACCATTTCATGATTAAAAGAAGATATAACTACGCGTTCCTCTAATCTATATTCCTTAAGCATTTGTAATACTTTCGTTTCCATCCCTTCATAGGGAAAAATGTCCGACTTCAATTCAATATTAATATGATGATGAGTATCTTTAAAAACGTATAATACTTCTCTTAATGTAGGAATTGTTTCCCCTCTAAATTTTGCAGAGTACCATGAACCGAAGTCATAATTTTTAAGTTCTGTCAGTGTCATATCCTTTATAAACCCTTGTCCATTGGATGTACGATTAATAGATTCATCATGTATGACAACAAGTTCCCCATCCTTCGTCATATGGACGTCAAACTCTACACCATGTATCGGAAGAACTGCAGCTGCTTTAAATGCAGCTATCGTATTTTCTGGATGCGTACCCGAGGAACCTCTATGCGCATAAACTTTCAATTTAAGCCCTCCTATTTATTCGCTTTACTTCTACTCATTATAACCCGTTGAATACTAAAAAACGTCATCTCCATCTGGAAATGACGCACGATGAACTAATCCCTAGGGGGGATAGGAATATATTTTAATTTTGGTGGTCGTGCTTTTTTTAAGATCATCCATTGCAAAGTAGTTTGTACTTTCTGTCTAGCATGTGTGAACGTTAAAGTATTCAACCGTTTACTCGAAACTTTCATTGTTACATTGTGTTCATTTAAACCCAATAGTATCTCTCCTTTTCGATTGAACGATCTTCTTATCATTCATCTTATAGGAATATTATGAAAATAATATGGATGTTATGTTTAGAGTTTGTAAAAGTTATTCCTTTTCTGCTTGCAATCTAAATTGCTATCGTTTAATATTTAAATCGTAATAATTACGTTTTAGAAAAGAGGAATTTTTATGGACATACAATCTCAAATTCCAGTAACAGTACTAAGTGGCTATCTTGGAGCTGGAAAAACAACGGTACTAAATTATCTACTTTCCAATAAAGACGGAAAGAAAGTAGCTGTCATCGTGAATGATATGAGTGAAATAAATATAGATTCACAACTTATTCAAGATGGCGGTTTCTCAAGAACTGAAGAAAAACTAGTGGAACTTACTAACGGTTGTATTTGCTGTACACTCCGAGAGGATTTAATGATTGAAGTAGAAAAGTTAGCAAAGCAAGGAGATATCGATTATATCGTCATTGAATCAACCGGAATCTCTGAACCAATCCCTGTTGCTCAAACATTTACATATATTGATGAAGAAGTAGGTATTGACCTTTCTAAGTATTGTCGATTAGATGCAATGATAACTGTAGTTGATGCATTTCGTTTTTGGACAGATTATGAAAGTGGAGAAACTCTACTTGATCGAAAACAAACGGATGATGAGCATGATCAAAGAGACGTCTCGGATCTATTAATCGATCAAATAGAGTTTGCAGACATTTTACTTGTTTCCAAAACAGATTTAGTAACAGCCGAGTACACGGAAGCTTTTCAAGCGTTCTTGCAAAAAATGAATCCAGAAGCTGAGATTCACCTTATCGAAAATGGTGTTATAGATACTTCTGTAATACTGAGTCGTCACTTATTTGATTTTGAAAAAGCTTCGAGTGGAGCTGGATGGATAAAAGAGTTAAACGAAGAACATGTTCCGGAAACAGAGGAATACGGAATCAGTTCATTTGTTTACAAAAGAAAAAAACCGTTTCATCCAAAAAGATGGGAACAATGGTTAAGCCAATTCCCTCAAGAAATTGTCCGAGCTAAAGGATTCTTTTGGCTAGCATCCAGAAATAATATGGCCGGTTTAATATCACAAGCCGGAGCTTCTATACAATTTCAAGGTGCTGGATATTGGATTGCTACTCTCCCAAAAGTGCAGCAACAGCAAATTTTCGCAGAAGATTGTTCCGTTTCAAGTAGATGGGATGATACTTACGGTGACCGTCAAACGGAAATCGTATTTATAGGAATGGACATGAGTAGATTAGAAATAGAGTCTAGTTTAGATTGCTGTCTATTAACAGATGAGGAAATGCTTTTGGACTGGTCCTTATTAGAAGATTCACTCCCCCCTTTTGTTAGTGCGAATAAACTGTAGAACCTTTTATATGAATCAACCAAATCTAAATGGATTTGGTCAGTGCTACTACACACTATTACCTTTAGAAACTTGGATGTCCTAAAAGTCATTGAAAGTGACTTTTGAAAATAGCACATTCCTATTTAATCGTTCCTATTGTTTTCCGAAGTATGCACTCGCTTTCCGCGGACGAACTGCCAAGCCTCCTCGCTCGCATCTCGAGGGCACTAAAAAACTGTCATTCAAAAAAATTATCTATCAAATAGTCGCTATAAGAATTTAGCGCTTTGGCACTCGCTTTCCGCGGGCGAGCGACGAGCCTCCTCCTACGCTTCGCTTCGTGAGGGTCTCGTCTGTCTCGCTTTCCCGCAGGAGTCTCATGCGTCGCGGTAAATTCTCTTAAATTAAATACAGCAAATAGTTCCTACAAAAATAATAATTCGAGTTTTTCAGTGGCCTCAGTACTGTCTATTTTTAGATTAGTCGAAGACCCCGCAGCACAGCGAGGAGACTGAGGCAACGCCCGCGGAAAGGGAGCCCTTTCAACGATTTTCTTATGTATTGGAATATTCGACAACCTCATCTGGCAGACTTTTCAGTGCCCTTCGTACCTCGAGGGCACTAAAAACTGTCTATTTGTAGAATAAGTACTTTTTCATTTTCAGAAAATAGTTGAAAAAAGGCGACACTCCAGCGGGAATAGCGTTAGTCGAAGACCCAGCAGCGAAGCGAGGAGGCTGAGGCAACGCCCGCGGAAAGGGAGGGCACTGAAAAACCTTAGCTTTTAATTTTTTTATATACTCGCCATCAAAAAAGACAATTTTTCGTTCGATTTTGAACGAAAAATT
>NZ_VDGI01000031.1 GCF_006861825.1 Psychrobacillus vulpis
AGACCCCACAGGAGCTTGCGACGAGGAGGCTAAATTCTTCGCCCGTGGAAAGCGAGCGGTAAGCTTCGGAAAACTACGGGGGAACTTCATTAAAAGTGAAACTATATGGACTTTTTCAGTGGCCTCCCTTTCCGCGGGCGTTGCCTCAGCCTCCTCGCTTCGCTGCGGGGTCTTCGACTAACGCTATTCCCGCAGGAGTGTCACCTTTTCCAACGATTTTCTAGAAATAAAAAAGTATTTACTAAAAAAAATAGACAGTTTTTCAGTACACTTGCTTCTCTCCGTGAGGGGTCTCGTCTGTCTCGTTTTCTCGTAGGAGTATCATGCTCCTGCGCAAGCTCGTCGCAGACAAAGACGTTACTCCTGCAAGCAAAAGCAACTTGACTCCAACCAATTCAAGATGGCGACGGACAAACGACAGCCCCAGGATTCCCGTCCCTCTTAAAGCATATCCGGTAAAAAAGATGGCCGACATGCTGTCCAAAGTATGCTAGAAACGATGAAGAGAAGATGTACTTAAAGAGCTATTTACTCCTATTCAATCTAAATCCTCACCGAAAATGGATACATTTTGTCTGTCCGTTACAAATTCATTCCCGTTCCATTTCAATATATTGTGGACATATCCTAATGCATCGGCGTGGTATCTACCTGCAATTCTCTGAAACGTAACGAGCTCATAAGTGCCATCCCTCGCATAATCAATGGGGAATAGACCACTAATTGGATCTACCCATCCCTCAATTGGTGCTTTTAGCGTTCCATCTTCGTTATAAATCTCCGACAAGTATTCTTCACCTTTGTACATCAAATCTAGCGTATACTTTTTCTTTGGATCAGAACTAATCACAGTTACTTTGTAATTTTTTTGATAATTAACTTCATATTTGGAGCGCTCATTAAATTCATCGGCATCAAATATTTGTCGCATTTGTCCTTCTAAAGATGCAAATACATAAGCATAAATCGTGCCGCCGCTCCCCCCTGTATCTATAACAACGAGTATGTCATCTACATGATTCCCCGTAAAATCTCCAAGAAATATCGTTGGATGATAACCCGCATTTTCCTTTAGTGAAATTCGTTCATATATGTTGGTTTTACCATCTAGAATATTTAACGTAATGTTTTGCCAGAATGGACTTCCTTCTGTCTTCGTACCCGTAAGGTAAACAGTATCCATGAAACCATCCCCAGTTACATCTCCTCTCTCTGAGTCAATAATAACTTGACCGTCTGATCTAACGTCGCTTAAGCGATTCAAAAGTTGTTGTTTTTTGTCCAACAACTCTTCTTTTGATGGGTAAGGGGAGCGAAATGACAGCGCCTTATCAATAGAAGCTAAACTCTGTTCCAAATCTCCCGCCTTTTTTTGAGCATCCGATAGATAGTACCAGTAATAGGAAAAATCATTCTTCTGCAATAATTTTTCGTAATAAGTCTCCACTTTTTTAAAATAATATGGATAGGCATCTTTCGCCTGAACAAGCCTACCATCACTAAAGCGATATACCTCCACTTTATAACCATCACCAGTATCATGTTCCCAAACAGCAAGTTCATATTGTCCATCTTGGCCATACTGATTCTGCATGTCTTCTACTTCTAATTTACTGTAAACCATATTATTTGTAGGTAATCGTACGAACCCACTATTGGTCCATTGTAATAAATCTAACTCTGACCATATACTCCCTATTTGCCAACCTACAATTAACGTATTCACCCAATTGTCCGTGATTTGCGCCACTATTAAATCTGATATGCCATATCCCTTTCCTTGCAAGTGGATTAAAGGAAGCCATTGATTATTTATATTTCTCAATATCAAAATGTAATTTTGTTCTTTATACTTGTATGCTCCGATTATTTCTTCTATATAATCTCCATCAATATCTGCGAGTAGTACTGCCGCTCTCTTTTGAGGTTGTTGTAATTCTAAAATGGTTGCCTCCGGAGGTAGGAAATTCCTCAATATATTCACATAATCGCCCATAGTACACTCCTCTCTGAAGTATAATATGCGGATGAAGGAAAGGTTCGTACTCTTTTTGTAAGGCTTTTTAAACAATCGTTGTTATTTTCTATGTGTTAACTCGGAAACATATTACCCGAGCAAACAAAAAGGGACTGCCATCGGTAGATGATACAGCCCCTTTACATATTGTTTATTGGAATAAATTAATAGTCGTAATGATAATCGGCATTGCAAACACATCAATAAGGAATGCACCAACAATAGGTACGACTAGATATGCCTTTTTCGAAGGTCCGAATCTCTCAGTAACTGCTGCCATATTTGCCATTGCATTAGGTGTTGCACCTAATCCATGTCCAGTGAAGCCAGCTACCATTACTGCAGCATCGTAATTTTTCCCTAATAAACGGAACAAAACAAAGATGCCGAAAAGGACGATGAATACAACCTGGATGAAAACGATTACGATTAATGGTAGAGCTAAGTTAGCAATTTCCCAAAGTTTGATACTCATTAATGCCATTGATAAGAAAATACCTAAAGTAATATCGCCTATTAAGCCAATACTTTGCATATCTACAGCTTTTGGGTTAATTTTGTCTAAAATATTTCTTACAATAACAGCTACAAACATAGCACCAACATAGCCTGGAAGAACAAATCCAGTTGCGGAAGAGAACAAACTTCCTAAGTAAGTTCCAAGTGCCATACAAAAAGTAATAATTAGAAGCTGAGCAAAAAATGTATTTGTTTTGATCGTTTCTTCATTATTTGCAAGATTAACTTCAGTTGTATCTTCCGTTTCTGTAGGCTTTAAATCATATTTTGTCACTAAATATTTTACGACTGGACCTCCTACAAGACCACCAGCAACTAGACCAAATGTTGCAGCTGCTATACCAATAGAAAGCGCCGAATCTATACCTAGATCTTCAACAGTTTGACCAAATGCAGTTGCTGCACCGTGTCCACCCTCCATTGATACAGCTCCAGCCATCATACCAATAAGCGGATGCAAGTCGAATAAATAAGCCATCGACACACCAATAGTATTTTGTGCTAGTGCTAAAAATCCACAAGCAAGCCAGTAGATTACGAGAAGTTTCCCACCTAGTTTAACGAGTTTAAAACTTGCACCTAAGCCGACTGTCGTAAAAAATGTAAGCATGAACAACCCTTGTAAAGAAGTATCTAGTGTAATGTCTAACCACCCAAAAGATTTAGCTACTGTTGCAAATACTGCAAATAATAATCCGCCTACGACAGGAGCTGGAATACAAAACTTATTTAAAAAACCAACTTTTTTCACTAAGTACGTACCAAACACTAAAAGCGCGATGGACAGGAAAATAGTTGTGACTTGATCAAGAGCTAGTGTCATTCAATTTCCCTCCTAAAAATGATGTAATTGCTTCATTCGTTAAATATGCCCCAAGCTTTACCGTACGATTGTTTTCATCCAAAAGTGGGTTCACTTCTGAAATATCGAAAGATAACACCTTTTCTTTGGAAGTTACTGTACGGATTATGGAGCGTACGATAATTGGATCTAGCCCAAATGGTGAGGAAGCACTCACACCTGGAGCATAAGCTGCATTTAATACATCTGTACATAGTGTCAACATGATGTAATCGTGGGTTTTGATAAACTCATCAATTTTTTCATTTACACTTTCCATCTTTCCTAAATGCATATCTTCTTCGTAAATATAAGTAACACCAAGCTCATCCGCTTTATCGAATAATTCCTGCGTGTTTCCGTAACGCTGAATACCAAGAACAAAATAACTACTGTTTTCATCTTGTTCTAATATTTGTCTGAACATTGTACCAGATGAAGGTTGCTCATCGTATGGACGTATGTCAAAGTGAGCATCAATATTAATAATGCCTAGCTTTGCTTGTTTTCCAATATAATTACGAACACCTTGATAATGTCCGTAAGCGGTTTCATGTCCGCCGCCAAGAATAATCGGTGTCATATTTTTGTGTAAAATTTTTGTTACTACGTACCCCAGCTGGTGTTGAGCATTTTCTAATTCATTTCCAATGCACTCTATTGTTCCCATGTCTACAAGGCGTTTTTCAGCACTAAATTTCCATGGTAACTTAGCCAATTCAGATCGTAGCGCTTTAGGGGCTTTAGCAGCGCCTAATTGCCCTTTGTTTCTTCGAACACCTTCTTCACACTCAAAACCGATAATTGCACAAGTTTCATCATTTGACACATATGTATCGATTTGTCCTAGCTCAACTATTTGGTGATATCGGAAACTAGTTCTATTTTCAAGATGATCGGTACGACCCGACCAGACACCTTCTATCGTACTTTTTATCAAGTCGTTCACCCTTTCTGAACTTTTCGAATTAATATTTTCTAAATTATAAAGCAACATATTTATTATTTCTAATATATAATTATTATAAATATATAGTTTATAACTATAAATCGGGAGGAGCTATTCAATTGGACTTAAAACAGCTTTCTTATTTCGTGGCGATTGTCGATCATATGAGTTTCTCTAAAGCTGCACAAAAATTGCATATTTCTCAACCATCACTAAGCAATGCAATAAAAAGTTTAGAAAATGATATTGGCTTTCAGATTTTGGATCGTAATACGAGGAATATTGAGCTAACAGAGGCAGGAAGTATTCTATATGGAAGAGCAGTCCATCTTTTATTGGAGATGGACATAGTAAAAAAAGAAATGGATGAAGTAAAACGTATAGGTAGTGGAGATCTTCAACTTGGCATGATTGAGTCGGTAAAGCATTGGATTCCGAAAGTTATCCTTCAATATAATGAAGAATTTCCCGATGTACGAATAAAATTGACGGAAGTACTTAGCGGGAATGATGTAAAAAATTCTTTACGTAATTACAAAACTCATGCCATCATTACAAACCAATTTATTCAAGAAGAAGACATCGAAGCTATTCCTTTATATAACGAAAAGCTCGTTTTAGTGCTCCATGAAAATCATCATTTAACAAAATTTACAAACATCTCACTGAAAAATTTAGCTGATGAACCTTTCATCATTAGCAGCGAGGGATTTCAAACTAGAGAAGATGTATTGAAGGCATTCGAAAAAGAAGGCGTCATACCTACAATTAAATATGAAATTGAGCGCTTTGAAACCGCATTAAGTTTAGTTCAAGAAAATATCGGGATTACACTTATTCCTGAAAACTATTTACAATTCTCGCAACGTACTACGCTTGTAAAAAGAACAATTGATACGCCTGAGCTGGATCGACTTGTCTATTTAACATATTTAAAAAATCGCTATGTATCTCCTGCAACTCATACATTTATTAATAAAACGAAAGAGTATTTTAAGTAGTTCTATTAAGAAACGGGGTATACACCTTTTGTCGGGTTTTTATTGTCCAACTTTTACTTAAGATTGTCCAATCTTTAATACTTATTGTCCAACTTTTACTGATTATTGTCCAAACTTCGGCACTTATTGTCCAACTTACTACAAAGATTGTCCAATCTCGTAAAAAGACAACAAACAAAAGATGCCAAAGAGAAATATTCTCTTTGGCATCTTTATTTCGTCCTGCCTTATTCTTCAGGCATTTCTACTAGCTTTTCCTCAGATCCTTCTGTAGGTTGTTCTACAGATGGCGCAGTTGGTGCTGCTACATTGATGTACAGTTTACCTGCTGCTTTTTGGCGTGTTTCGTTGTTAAAGTTGTCTACTGCTTTAACTTCGATAACCGCTCCATCTGCTACAGTTCCATATGGCACTGTCCAGTATCCAACGTAGTGACCGTTCGCTAACTCCATCATTGGTAATTCAGTTGCATTTTGAACTTGACCTCCAACATTTGTTAGTGGCATGTGGATAACAAATGTTGCCTTCAATCCTGGCGTACTGTCAAATTCAATTTTAACGCTTTTACCTGTTGTCAAATTAAGGTCTTTTGACGGGGTTAAGTTTTCAATGACAGGTGCATTGTAATGTGCTGTCACAGTGATTTTTTTAGTTACGTTGTTGCTCGCTTTGTCGCTAGCCTCAACTGTAATTTCATTTGCTCCATTTTCAAGAAGAATGCGTTTAGAATATTTGCCGTCTACTACTGCTGCTGCTTGTCCGTTGACACGAACCCAGTCAAGATTATCATCTATCACGGTACCTTCAACTGTAACTGATTCACGATTTGTTTTATCTCCATCTAATGGCTTATCGATTGTCAGTTCAGGAGCCGCAGTATCTAGAATAACTGTGACAGGAGAAGATTCACCTGTTACTCGGCCGTCAAGTTTGGAAACTGCTTTTAATTCATTTGCCCCTTCTGTTAGCTGTGCAGGAATCGCAAACTTACCATCTGCACCTACAACAACAGAACCTGCGACTTCACCGTTTTGTTTCAACTCAATCGTAGTTGTAGGCGATGCAGTTCCTTCCACTGAAATTGACGCTTTATTTGTTACAGAGTCAGCTACTGGTGAAGTAATAGCTGGACCATGCACTTCATAGCTCACACGCGCACGGATCATGTAGTTTCCTTCTTCTGCTGGTGATGGTGACCAAGCACCAGATACGCTTTGATAACTTCTACCTGCATTTGTTCCATTCTCATCTGTTGCAAGTCCTGGAGTATTTGGATTTGCAAACGTTTGACGATATACCATATAGAAGTCGCCATTCACAACAATGTTGTGTTCAGTTAAATTTACAACCGTCCATTCTCCGTTACGTAGTGCCGTCGCATCGATAGGACCCGCAAGTTTCTTACCAGGTGCACCATTAGCACCCGTTGTATCCCATACTTCAACTGCAAATGCAGTTCCACCAGGTACTGGCCATTCAGTATCCCAGAATCGGAATACCCCATCCGTTACGATACCGTTTTCTTTACCTTCAGGAAGTGACATTTTCACTGCCCAAGCATTCCCTGCCGCATTGAAAGCACGTGCGTTTTCAGCAGTACCATCGTCGTAACCAATTTCTCCACCTGGGTAAGTGTAGAATGGCTCAAGAGCAATATTTTGTGTGACTGCTTCCTCTCCAATGATAATAGCTACTTCTTGACTATGATAGCCACGAGCAATTACCTTCAACGTGTAGTTGCCTTCATAAGCAGTAAGTGAATAGTTACCAGCTGCATCTGTTTCAACAGGTGTAATGTTAGCATCTTCTACAAGTAGAAGTGTTGCTCCTTCAATACCTTCCCCTGTCGATTGGTCAGTAATCGTACCACTCACTGTATTTTGTGCAACTTCATCCAATGTGAAATTCGCAGTTGCCGTTCCATCTGCTTCAATTGAAACTGATTGTTGTTCGGAAGTGAATCCATAAGCTTCTGCTTTCACCGTAAACGTTCCTGCACCATGTGTCAGTGAATAAGAACCATCTGCAGGGTTCGAATAAACGGAACGTCCAGATTCCAGTACACTTACTTGTGCACCTAGTGGTAGAAGTGTTGGATTTACGATTTTATCTACTACTGGTGGAGCTTCTTTTACAGGTAATTCAGGACGGATTTTTGTAGGGTCAATAGATTCTTTTTTAGCATCTTTATCTTGGCCCTTTCCAACATTACCTTTATTGTCATTGTTTTTACCGCTTTCAATATTAACGTTGTTTCCTTTTTCTTTATCTTTTCCTTTAGATATTTTGCCAGTTTGTGAGACGTTAGCTAAAGAAACGTCATCGATATACCATCCTTCTTTCACAACGCTTCCATCAGAGAACGCATTGAATCCGATGTAGACACGTTGTCCAGCATAAGCAGATAAGTCAACTTCTCCATCGATCCATCCGTTTGATGCACCTTGGATCTTTAGTAATTGCGTCCATTCCACTTGATCCGTAGAAACAAAGACGTGGCCATAATCCCATGCTCTTCCGGATGAAGCTTGTTCAAATTCATGCCATTGCTTAAACTGCAAGTATGAGTTTCCTTCTGGTAAATCAACAGGAGGCATTACTAGAGTTGCATTCATAGAACTTTCATACGGGCCTTCCAGATTTGTTGCATATACTTTTTCTCCGGATGCTGCACTTCTAGGACCAGACGTTGGTACGCCCCATTCCCAGCTGTTTTTTACCCCGAAGGAAGTCCATCCAACAGGTGTCGATTCAAAATCTTCAGAGTACCCAACTGTTATGCCAGGTTTCACTTGAACGACATATTCTTCACTGCTCACTTCGTTATTTCCGAAGTCATTGATTGTCCATTTGTATGTGAAAGAGTTTCCTGTGATGAATTCACCAGGAATTACTACACCGTATACACCGGATTTGTAATCGCCTGATTTACGTCCAGCATCAATCGTTTGCCATGCACCATTTGTATCTTTGTAGCTTAGTACGACAGATGAAACGCTAATGTTATCATTAGCTGTAATCGTCAAGTCTAAATCCATTCCTGCATACGTTTCTCTAGGAGCCAAATGTTCAAATACAGGAGCTTCATTATCGTCTCCTTGTTGAGTAACTTGACCTTTTAATGTTCCAAGACCAGTGATAATGGATGATACTGCTTCATAAGCATCGACTAATCCATATCCATACCCATGATTAGGAGTCGTTGGATATTGGGAGTCTGTTAAAGGCTGTGCTGTATCAAGTAAAATCTGCTCCATCTCATCAACTGTCAAGTTTGCATTCACTTGGCGAAGAAGTGCTGCTACACCAGATACGGCTGGTCCTGCCATAGACGTTCCGTTCCAGCCACCTTCATAACCACCACCCGGTACAGATGAACGGATGTTCACGCCTGGTGCTGAGATATCCGGTTTTATTTCAGCGTATGGTGAAGGTCCACGAAGGGAGAAACTCCCCACTTTGTTATTGATATCCGTTGCACCTGTTGCAAATGACTCCGGATAATTGGCTGGTGCTGCAACAGATCCTGCTCCACCTGGATTAGATAGTGTCGTGTTTCCTGCAGAGAACTCAGGGAAAATTTCTGCTGCACGCCAGTTACGAACTACGTCACGATACCACTCGTCAAGACCAGGGCCACCTCCCCAAGAGTTGTTGACAATGTCTGGAGCCATATCAACACGAGCATTACCGTTTGCGTCAGTCGGAGCTAATATCCATTGCGCCGCTTCCAGTAAATCAGCGTCTGTTCCACCAGCTGCTGTGAAAGCTTTTACAGCAATATATTTAGCACCAGGAGCAACTCCGATTTGGTTAGAACCATTTGGTTCACTACCAACCATTGTACCTGTTACGTGTGTACCATGATCAATATCATCATATGGTGTTGCTCGTCCAGCCGTTGCATCGAACCAGTTAAAATCATGGGAAACTTGGCCGTTCGCTGCATTGTAGCCGCGATATTTTTGTTTTAAAGCTGGGTGATCCCACTGAACACCTGTATCAATACTCGCTACAACTGTTCCTGCACCATCAATACCCATAGCCCAAACATTTGGAGCTTTAACACGTTCAACGCCCCATTCAATGTTTGTAAGCTCTGCTTTAGGTGCTACTGCGTTTTCTGTTTTCGTAGTAAATAATTGGCGAGTTTCATTCGGTAAAACCTTTTCAACTTCTGGGAAGGTTGCTATTTTTTCAGCAATTTCTTTTGTTGCCGTAACAGCCATCCCGTTTACGATGAAATAAGATGTAATATCTTCAGCGTTTCCTTTTGCAACTTCCTGCTCAAGGAACTCTTTAACTGATTGCTGTGATTCAATGGATGTTGTTCTTAATTCAGATACAACTGCAGAGCGTTGAATAAGCTTCGTATTCTGTGCAGATAAATTTGCATCATCTGCATTTTTCCTAGCTTCGGCAGCAACTGCTACTGAATCAGATTTCTCTTTGAATTTGATTAGGAATGTTACTTTGTCATCTTCTTTAAAGTTTTCCAGTAAACGGCTGCTCATCTTATCTTTCACAGAAATTGAATTTGAACTTGAATCTCTGAAAGATTGATGAAGCTTACTGGTTGTTTCCGCACTGACAACATTCGGCGCTACTAGTGAAAATGTCATGAGCAAAGATGCAGCAATACTTAGTGCTTTGATTGAACTACTTTTCTTTCTCAACTTCATTCCTCCTTTGAATGTTACTACGATTATTAGTACGTAATGAGAAACCTGCTAGTCTTTTTCGCTTCATCTAAAAAAGACTAAATAAAAACACCTCCGCCTCCTCTCCCAAATAGTCATTTAGGTAAACAGAATCAATGGTGTCGATCGAGAATCTCTAGTTGTAATTAACACTATAAAGGAAAATAACTGCAGATTTTGTCTATTTATGGCTATTATTATCTAAATTTTGCAAATTAATAGTTATTTACTATTTCTTTATATCTACCTAGTAGGTATAAAGTCAGTTTAATATTATTACAGAAAGACGAATATATTAAGCAAATCGTTGGTAGTATTCATATTTTTAGAAGAATACAGTTTTAAAGGAATTACTTGAATAAATTACTTTACGCCAAAATACTTCCTTAAACCTACTAGGTATTTTAACTATTTATTTCCTAAATACTGATTAGCTCTTTAGAATCACTATATTATATAACCAAACGCTATTGAAATAGCACTAATAACTGGATTATCAACAATCACAGCAGTTCCATTAGTAGTGCTACTTTTATAACAAATAATAACTAGATTTAATTATGATTAATAAATCTATTGTCCTACAATCTATTTTTTACCTATTTTTTACATCTATATAGTTTCCTACATTTTACGACAAGATTTCGAAGCCTCTAGAAATATCCACATATGTTAGAATAACAATAATTAATGGAGGTGTTTTCAATCCAAATATTAAAATTTGAACCCTCATGGGATAAAGCCTTGTCCAATAAGGATCGTGAAGAAATTAATGCTATTTTTCTGGAGACCAATAAAGGAAGTCTTCTTAATGTTCATCTTTCACCAATAAGACAGGTAACTAATCATAGAGGGGACCTATTGGTAACAGTACTTGTCCATAACTTCACTCATAAAGAACTCACTTTTAAAGAGAAAATATTAGTCTATATCGAAAATGAAATCATTATGGCAAAACATGTTTTTACCCTTCCATCATTAATCATCCAACCACAAGTAAGTATGCCATGGACTTTTATTTTCCCAGCGAATAGCCTTCATAGTCATCTAACACTTGAAAATGGCCGTTTAGAAATTAAGTAATACTTATTCGAGATTCCATTTGTGTATAATATATACAATGAGATTTGTTTTAAAGTTAGGATGTGTGCGAATGGATCCAAATGAAAAACAACTATATGATATTAAAAACGAAGAGGAAATGAAGGATATAGATGAAGAGGAATTTCTGGAGCTGGTGTTGGAAACACAAAGAGAAGCACTTCTTAAAGAGTCCCAAGAAAAAACGAAGAGCAAATCTAAACGACCTTTTCCTAGATGGATATTTTGGCTCATAGCCGCCATCTTATTTGTTAATACGTTTGCGGCGATTTTCCAAATATACTCCATACCAGCAATAGAATTTTTAAAGACATCAGCAAAATTATCGTTACAAGAAGATATTGCACAATATAAAAAATCAGTTGTCGTAATCACGACCGAAGACGCAAAAGGAACAGGATTCTCCATTTCAAGTGATGGAACGATTCTAACAAACTATCATGTCGTGGAAGGACAAGATACAGTTACAGTTACTTTTCCAGAGGATGGAATTTTCAAAGCGGATGTAGTGAACACATATCCAGCTGTTGATCTTGCTGTAATAAAGGCGACTGGTGAAGACCTACCTTTTTTAGAACTTGCGGAACAAACGACTTTTGGGGATAATGAACCCGTTTATTTTATCGGCAATCCATTAAGTTTTACTAGTATCGCAAATGAAGGGAAGGTTATTGATTACATACAATTGGATAATTGGAATGTACCTGTTGTTATGATGAAAGCTCCTGTTTATCGAGGAAATAGCGGCAGCCCAGTACTCAATCACGAAGGGCAAGTGATCGGCGTTGTGTTTGCTACACTCGAGCATGACAAGTATGGAAAAGTTGGGCTATTCGTGCCAATTGATGAGTATTACAACAATCAACCTTAAATTTTATAATAAAGGGCTGTCCCAAAAGTCATTGAAAAATAACTTTCGAGGGCAACACAATCCTATGTTTGTCAATGCTGTTGTTTTCCGAAGCATCCACTCGCTTTCCGCGGACGAACTGCCAAGCCTCCTCGCTCGTGCCTCACTGTGGGGTCTTGGCAATCCGTTTTTCCGCAGGAGTCTCGGCATGCTTCTCCAAACAAAGAAACTGAATGAGTTTATGGAATCTCTCTTAAAAATGAATATAATAATATTTCCACTTCTTGTAAGATAAAGTTTTTACATAATCATTCTAGAAAAGGGTTATCTCAAAAATGATTGAACATGACTTTTGAGGGAGCTATCCTATGTTAATTAACCATTTGCTTTCCGAAGCTTGCACTCACTTTCCGCGGACGAACTGTCAAGCCTCCTCGCTCGTACCTCTAGGGCACTGAAAAAGTGTCATTCAAATAAATTATCTATCAAATAGTCCTAAGAGAATTTAGCGCTTTGGCATTCGCTTTCCGCGGGCGAGCGACGAGCCTCCTCCTACGCTTCGCTTCGTGCGGGGTCTCGTCTGTCTCGCTTTCCCGCAGGAGTCTCATGCGTCGCGCTTAATTCTTTTAAATGAAATACAGCAAATAGTTCCTAATAATAATTTTTAGTTTTTCAATGGCCTCCGTACCTCACTGTGGGGTCTTGGCAGCCCGTTTTTCCGCAGGAGTCTCGCGCATGCCTCTCCAAACAATTGATATCTAAATAAAAAATAAAAAATAGAGGGGGAACTTCAACAATTCCCACACTCTACTCTACTTTTTTATTTATAGAAAATCGTTGAAAAAAGCGACACTCCTGCGGGAATAGCGTTAGTCGAAGCCCCCACAGCGAAGCGAGGAGGCTGAGGCAACGCCCGCGGAAAGGGAGGCCACTGAAAAAGTCACTTTTTTTCAAAAAATAAAAACGAAATCCCATAATTCCTTCACTTTTTAGGGTGTTTATGGGGACGTCATGCCAATTTTGATACAAATATACTTCTCAAGTGGTGACTTTATTTTCTGAATTTTGGTTTTTCAGTGGCCTCCGGAAAGGGAGCCGTTTCAACGATTTTCTTATTATTGGAATATTGGACAATCTCATCTCGCTAGGTCGAAGGGACTTTTTCAGTGACTTCTACATTTTGAATAAATAGTTATTATGAGATGATGTTCAAAAACTTATAGCTACACTGAGGGCACTGAAAAACTGTCTAAATTTAGAATAAATACTTTTTCATTTCTAGAAAATCGTTGAAAAAAGCGACACTCCTGCGGGAATAGCGTTAGCGAAGACCCCACAGCGAAGCGAGGAGGCTGAGGCAACGCCCGCGGAAAGGGAGCATTTTCAACGATTTTCTTACTTCTCGGACAGCCCCTAGATTTATTACTTACAAATAAGTTTCTCTCCATTTTATACGCTCATTTTCATTCAATTGATTTTCAAGTTTTTCATCCCAACGCTCTATTAAACTGTTCCAAACACGCGCATACATAATATCTTCTTCTGTGTTATAGAGGATGAATTGTAAGCATGGTATTTTATCCATATGTAGCTCGGTTGTAGACAATACGTTAGATACAACCATTTGAGAGTCACCTTCATCTGATTCTACATAATTATTTTTAAGAGCATTGATAACCATACTATCTTCAAAAGTATGTTCAACCGTATTTTCAGATTTTACATACTGAAACAAAACCAACTCTTCCTCATCCGTTAATGCTGTATTTATTTCCCCATCCAAAAATAATTGATGGCAAGAACTGTACATAATATTTTGTGACTCTACTTCTTGTTCTTCTTCAAATACTCCATTTTTAAATTGTTCGTACCCTCTACTAGTTAATTTATAAAAGTCATCTACTTTTTCAATTAATTGTGTTCGTAACAATACATCTATTAAATCCTGTATAAAGAGCTGTTCTACAAGTAACAATTCACTTAAATCCTCTGCTTTGGCAATGTCAGTTTTTTGGAAAGCAATGAGCATCATTTTCATAAGTACATCCATTTTATTTCGCTTTACTGTTTGATATTCCACTTCTATGGTATGTACTGGTATACCCCATTTCGCAGTGTCCATAATTTTGACGTTCCTATTTTGTTGCAGTTCTTTTTTTAATCGTTTCTCCAACTCGCGCATTTCTTAATACTCCTAAGTTTTCTTAATTATTTTTCACGTTTCCATTGTGATCTCGGAAGCCTTTTTTATGTTTGACAATATCCAGTAATCGACTATACATTTCTCTCGAGTCTTTTCTTTTCGTTCGTTGCGTAAACATGTCCGCACTACCAACAAGAATAAGTAATTCTCTTGCTCGAGACAAAGCGACATTTAAACGCCTATAGTCATTTGCAAATCCAATATCTCCACTCTTTTCATGGTTATTACGTACCATACTTAAAATAATGACGTCCATTTCCATTCCTTGGAACTTATCTACAGTTCCTGTTCTGAACGTTAAGTGGTTCAAGTTAGTTTCTTGTTGGATTAATCTATCAATCCTTTTTACTTGTTCGCCATAAAAACTAATAACCCCTATACTCTTTCTTTCATCTCGCTTCATACTTCCTGCATTTTTTGCGGACTCTGTTGCCTTGTCCAAATCGATTAAAACTTCACGAATAGTATCTAATTCAGCTTGGTTAAAACGACTTTTGCCGTTTTTCATTCGTTCTTCAAAATAAGGTGTTTCATTTGGCATGTCCAACCAAATCAGATGGTCGTTCCTTTTAATAAAACGAGAATCCAATAGATGATCACGTACCGCATCTGAATCCTCTAAACCACATTGTAGACGATAATTTTCTTCTTCATAAAATGGTGTAATTGTCTCCATAATACTTTCATGCATTCGATATTGGATTGCTAACATTGTTTTATTACTCTTTGGTAAGTTTTTGAAAAGACGTTCAAATAGTGATTCTTTTAATAGTTTCTTTAATTCATCCTTTTCCTCAAAACTATCACTTTCTTCCAGTATTGCTTTTAATGTCTCATCAAGCGTATCTTCTCCAACAAGCGGAGGGAGCTGATGATGGTCTCCTACTAAAATAATCTTTTTACCTTTTAGCATAGGTAAAAGTAACTCGGGTGGAGTAGCTTTCGATACCTCATCAATGATGACCACATCAAAAGTAGGATAGTTCTCCATAAATTCTTTTCTAGCAGAAGCTACACACGTTGTACCTATTACATTGGCGTGTCTCACATAAAGTTTTCGAATTTCATCCAGATCGTGTTCATTTGCGTCCTTCAGTAGGGACAACCATTCATTTTGAAGAGAATGTATTACAGGTAATCGTTCCTTTTTACGCTTAAGAACCACTATCTTTTCTGACATATTATCTATCTCAGTTGAAACTCTTTCACGTTCTACTTCCGGATTCTGCTCAAGTAATTCCTCTAAAGATTTTAAATACCTTTCCTGCTCCAGACCTTCTGCATTCAAGCTTTTACTTTCTTCCTCTTTCTCCTGAAGTACTTTAGAATAAGTTTCTAGTTGTTTAACTTTAGCTTCGGAATCTTTCTTTTTCTCTTCTAGCTCATTCGTACTTCTCTTAAGAGCTTCTACCGTGTCCTTCAAGTTGTTATAGGCACTTTCTTTTTGCTGTAATTCAACTTGCAACTTGTGTAATTCTGGTATGTTTTCCACATTTCCTATCGGAATGAGAAGCTTCGAACTTTTTACCTGCAGTTGATTTAGTCGCTCTTTGTAGATAATCCCGTTATTTTCCAGTTCATTTCTTTTTTGTGTGATAGTAATTATGACTTTATTTATTTGTTCAGCTAGTTCTACTTTAATGGTATGAAACATTTCGGTAGAATTAACCTTTGCCTTTTTCAGAAGCTCTCCTTGCTTCCAAACAAACTTCTTTCTTACATTTAATCCTTCCAAATACACTTCCAGTTTTTCAATATGAATTTCTCCCGAAGTTAAAAATCGCTTCATGCTATCGATAAATTGATGGATTTCCTTAACCGAATAAGAAGAATCAAAAATAATTCCTCTACTATTTACATTATTCCTTACATTTTCTAATGGAACATTGTTCTTCTTCAATAAACCCTCTATGTACCCAATAGCTGATAATAACCGTTGATTAAGCTCTTCCCAGTCTTCAAATGAGTGAATTGTTTCTATTAATCTTTCCAACTCAACGATTTGTCGCTCCAATATAGAAGACGGCACTATTTCATTTTGATGCATAAAACTTTTCAAAGTATCTAATTTACGCTCGGAAGAAATTTTACTCACAAATTCTTCTAAACGAGTGATTTTGTTTTGCACATTTTGATATCCATCTCGTATGGATATCAGTGTGTTATCCAATTTTTCTATTTCTTGTAACGTTTGACGAATGAGTATATGCTCCTGAGTTTGTTCCATATCTAGAACTAGTTGATTTATTTCCTCTTCCAATTCATTACTCGAAGTATTGGATTGGATAAACTGCTCCAACTGTTGGATTTTACTAGCTAACTCTTCGTATCCCTTCTCCAAACTCGAGATATTTATTTGAAGTTCTTCTCGCTCTTTTTTTAAATGTACTAAGCTATTTTGTAGCTTTCTTATCTCGCTACTTCTGGAAGCATACTCCAATTGAGCAGCTTCTTTCTGTTTTATTTTTTCATCTAATGAAAACACTTGATCTTGAAGAGACTGTAATTGCTTCTTGTAACTAGTTAATTCATTATCAAGTTGCCCTTCTCTTGTTGCATGAGATGCTATTTCATTTTGAACAACACTTAACGTCTGGTCTTTCCAGTACTGTCCTACATTTTCTTCGATAAACTTTTTACCTTCTTCTTCAATGCTCTCGGTTCGACCATAACGTAAAATTCGAATGTCTTTATTCGAAAGCAATCTACTAAGAGCATTATCCACAGCTAAATTAGATTGAGAAGCTACTAATGTACGAAGGCCTGCCTTTGCATTTTGTTGGCAAATTTCTGAAATAACAGTAGTCTTACCGGTTCCAGGTGGTCCCTGAATGACATACAGGTCTTTTGCAGATATCGCACCAACTACTGCTTCTTGTTGGAACTCATTTAATTGATTATGAAACACCAATTCTTCACGTTTATTCGTTAAACGGATTGTTGGCCGGTCTTCAAATAATATTTTTTCGAGATTTGCATTTGCCGCAAGACCATTTTGGAGGTCGTCGAATCCTTTTCGAAGTCTTCTAATCTGACTGAGTGTTGCAAAATTGCTAAACACCGCTTCTTTTGATTTCGGATGCAACTGACTTCTTCTAGCCATCTCTCTAAACCTTGGTTTGAGTTCGATTTCCACTTTTTTCTTTTGCCTATCTACTTTTAAAACTTCTCCAATATCATTTTGAAACCCTTTTAAAGTTACACTTAGACCTCTTAATTTATTCCACTCATTTTCTTTCATGTCACTTCCAACGAGCGTCATTCTACTAAAGTCTTCATTGAAAATAATTCCCGAATACACAGCAGTTATATCTCCAATATCCGCATTTCGCTCTTGGATTTTTAAATATCCTTCCCAGCTGGAAATTCGTTTCTTAACATACTCCGACCTTTCTTCTGCAATCGGTAATGCACGAATGCTAGTGTGTAAATGTAGAGGTATTCCTGCTCCATTATTACGAGCAGTAATAAATTTTACATCCACTGAAAGTCGTCTATTGGTCCTAACTCGAGCTTTAGTTCTTACATGAAACCCTGTCGCAAGTAATCCGTCATTTTGAAGCACACACTCCATAACAGCAACCTTACCATTTAACTTTTCTTTCAGAACTTTATTCGTTTCATCATCAAAATAAACAGAGAGAGAAGTATTTCCATGAGAATTAACCGGCCGCTTTTCAATATGTATATGAAAAGATTCTTGCATATTAAAAAAGGCATGCTCATCATTTGACCATTCTAGAATTCCTTTGCGCGCATTATTTGTTGTTATTAAATTACATCGCATCGTTTCTACTAGTGTTGACTCTTGTCTCATGTACATGCCCCCTTCTTTTTGTCTTTGCTATCGATCCCGTACTATTCAACTTATCTATGGTAGCATTTTTCAAGCAAATCTTAAATTGACATAAATTTTAAAATCATAAAATTATCAACATAAAAGATATTTCATCGTTAATAAAACTAGAATAAATGTGCAAGTGACTTTTAAGTGCATCCAATACATGTCCAGATTTTATAATTTTCTAAACCACAAAAAACCGGTTTCCAATGGAAACCGGTTTAAATTTGTAAAGTTAGGTAAGCCGCTTTTGCCGTATTTTATAAGAAAGTTTTAAACCACCACTCCTCAAAGTGGGTGTTCGCAAAAACTATCCTGCATGTCCTCATTGTCAAAAGAGAATAAGGCTTGTCATTCCAGCTTCTATATAAAACTCCCTGTTACAGCATAAAGGTTAAAACTTAATATTCATACGTACAATGCAGCTTGTAGTCATATATTAAACCTATTTCCACTAGAAATCAACTGAAATTTCTTCCATTCTGCATAATGCTTAAAAATGAATACATCATACTTACTAATTGATGTATTAATGTGCGTCTGGAAATACTCTTTCTATCGTATCAGTGAATTCTTCGAAGAATCCTTCCACTGGTTCGTTTGCTCGGATCTTTTCTCCGTACTCAGTAAATTGTTCCGCAAAATCGGGATTCGTTGACACATACACATTATTAAAATCAGCATTTGTCGCTCTTGCCTGATCTGCAATCTTATTCTCTAGCTCCTCGTTGCCGTCAACGCCTTCCTTAAGCATAACACCTACATACGCATTATTGTTCGTTACAATAACATTTGCACTTTCCACTTCATCCATCTCTGTTATTTTGTCTGCAACGTCGTCTGCTAATTCGAGTTTCTGTTCACTAGTCCCAGTTGCATTCTCGTTAGTCGTCGTTTGATCATTTGTTGTACCTTCATTGACAGTAGTATCTGTCGTATTGTTCGCCGTATCGTTTTTATCATTGTCATTGGCATTCTTGTTCATCCCACATCCCATCAGCGAACTAATGAGAAGTAAAGTGATAGATACTCGTAACATTTTACTCATAAAAAAATCCTCCTTAAATATGTGAATGAGGATAGCATGCGCTATTTTCTATTTATTATTCGTATATATTTTGAAACATTTGTAATCAAACTGTAAACTTCCTTCTCAAGCCTTTTAATAGCAAGGGTTTGCAGTATGTCATCCAGCGTAGTGGTATTATTTCCCTCAAAGTGCCTTTACTTTTACATGTTAAACTCAGTGCGAGCCAAAAATAAAAACTTTAGGAGGTACACGATGAAAAAACGTTTCGTCACAACTACATTATCAGTCGTAATCGGTTTTAGTACGCTGGGGGTTGTCCCTGCCGCTATTCATCCAATAGAAGCCTCAGCTGCAACAATTAATAGTCAGAATAACCAACAAGCAGTAGAAGCTAAGGCTAATCAATTAATTCAAACAGCCAAGAGTTTAATAGGCAAGGCTACTTATAGTAATACAGTGTACAAGGATACATATCCTTACAAATTTTCATGTGCAAGTTTTCTAATGTACATTTTTGAGAAAAATGGGGTAGATCTTGGAACGTATAATGAAGATTATATGATGCAACAAGGGACATATGTTGCTAGAAATCAACTACAAAAAGGAGATCTTCTTTTCTTTGATAGTAGAGGTGGTAAAGTTCCAAATCACGTTGCTATGTATATAGGGGACAATAAAGTCATTCACATGGCAGATCCAAAGCAAAATATTGTTATTTCAGACTTAAATAGCAAGCCATATTATAAAGATAACTATATTACAGCAAGAAGAGTTTTACCTACTCTACTTCCTGCAAATCCCGCAACTAAAGGGGATAACATTGTTGCAAAAACAATTAGTTTAAAAGATAAAGTGAAAATGGGTAACGTCAACAACGCATCTGCATTACGTTTTAATGCAACTGGTTTTGTGGACTATGTGTATAAAGCAAATGGTGTTAAATTAGGCACGTCCAATTTAAAAGAACTTATGAACAAGGGTACAACAGTTTCCCGCACAAACTTAAAGAAAGGTGATTTAATCTTCTTTAATAGTGTTAAAGGTTCAAAAACGCCATCTATGGTAGCAATATACGCAGGGGATCAACGAATCATCATTCCAAGCTCAAGCGGAGTTATAACAAGAGTACTAATGGTGGATTACTATAAACAGCATTACATTACTGCTAAACGTGTTCTCTAGGAGAGCCTTTTTAATAAAGAAGCATTCATGCATGAATGCCTCAGACTGTAGACAAATTTGAATTTGTCTACAGTCTTTTTTCTTACGTCCAGTCAAGTTTATTTACGTACTTTATTTACAACTATTATTTAAGTAGATTGGAACGAGTAGAAATCTAACGTTTTATGTTTTTATGTATACTAAATAAACCTGGT
>NZ_VDGI01000032.1 GCF_006861825.1 Psychrobacillus vulpis
GCACGCCGCCAGCGTTCGTCCTGAGCCAGGATCAAACTCTCCATAATAGAGAACTTAAAAAGCTCATTTTGTTTTGCTGGCATCATCATTAAATGATGTCAAAATTGTTTGCTATCAGACTAACCGAGGTTAGTCTATCAAGCTATATGTCTTAACGTTTTGCATGTTCAGTTTTCAATGTTCATGTTGTACGCCGTTTCGTTTACCTCTTGGCGACCTCTACAATATTACACTCTTAATAATCATACGTCAACACTTTTTTTGAAAAAGTTTATATGAATATAGAAATTGCTACTACAGAAGCTACGCCAGGTATTCCTAACACTGCTACAATCGCACCTGTAAACAAATTAACAGGGATTGTATAACCAAATAAACCTAAAAGTAAATGCACTCCAAATAATAATAAAATCGAAAATCCTATACGAAATAGAAAGAATGATAGTCCTTCCATCACGTTTGAAAATGATTTTCTAAACACCAATAACAATAGTAATACTAGCGAACATGCAATGATAACTAACTTCATGAGACATCTCTCCTCTATAAAATCATTATCTCTAACTATATGTAGCTAGTACTACTATCATTCTTATCTTAAAATTACATTTCGATTTTTCGCTTCTTTATATAAATAGAAATGAACACTCTCTGCGATCTTTCTTTTTGCTACTACATCTAAATCATAGTCATTTAAGTAATCTTCTATTTGTTGTGCTTGCTGCCATTCTTCTTTTGTCGCTTTCATAAGATCGACAAATTGTTGATCAAATTCTTTCTTTAATTTCCCTTTTTGAAAAAACATCTTGCAACAAATCCCCCTTATAACTCTCGGCGGCCTTCTAATGCTTTAGATAAAGTTACTTCATCCGCATACTCGAGATCTCCACCTACAGGTAAACCATGTGCGATTCTCGTTGTTTTAATACCAGAAGGTTTCACTAGGCGAGAAATATACATCGCTGTTGCTTCTCCTTCTATTGTAGGGTTAGTTGCCAGTATCAGTTCTTCCACTTGCGTATCCTGTAATCTTTTTAATAGAGAAGGAACATTAATATCCTCTGGTCCAATTCCGTCCATTGGAGAAATTGCTCCATGTAGAACATGGTATAAACCATTATAGTCTCTCATTTTTTCCATAGCGATTACATCTTTCGTATCTTGTACTACACAAATCATCGAAAGATCTCGTTGTTGATCTTGACAAATATGACATGGATCAATATCTGTAATATGTCCACAAACCGAACAATAACTTAAGTTTCTTTTTGCATCTACTAAAGATTTTGCAAAATCTAATACAGTATCTTCTTTCATTGTTAACACAAAAAATGCCAGACGAGCCGCTGTTTTCGGCCCGATTCCTGGCAATTTCATGAAACTGTCTATTAGCTTGGATATTGGTTCAGGATAGTGCATGTTTATTCCTCCTAGAACATGCCAGGGAGGTTCAATCCTTTCGTGAATTGACCCATCGTGGAGTTCGCTGTTTCTTCTGCTTTTTTCATTGCTTCATTTGTTGCAATTACAACTAGATCTTGAAGCATCTCTACATCTTCCGGATCTACTACTGCTGGATCCAACACTACTTCTAATACTTCTTTATGCCCAGAAACAACAACTTTCACCATTCCACCACCAGCAACTGATTCAAAACGTTGGTTTCCTAGTTCTTCTTGTGCCTCAGCCATCTTCTTTTGCATTTTTTGCATTTGTTTCATCATACCTTGCATATTTCCCATTCCGCGCATAATTATTTTCCTCCTTAGTTATCATGTACCTCTACAAATTCTTTCCCAAATAGCTTTTCTGCTTCCACAATTAAAGGATCTTCAGAAACCTCTTCCAAATCTTGCAAAAGACCCATTGCTTCAATTGGATTAGACTGTACGTCTTCTTCTTTTTCTGTACTACTTTGTTTCAAGCCATTTTGTTGTATGAATTCTACTCTTATTTTCAACCAGTTTTCCTCTGGCACATATACTACTTCATACATTGTTCCAGTTAAGCTAGCAATAAGCTGCGGAAAAGAGGTAGAAAAAGTTTTATTCTCCACTGCCATTTGACAATGGATATCATATTTGAATTTTAACACAAATGCACTCGATGATGCTGCAACTGGTTCTGCGTCGTTTAAAAGTGCGGCATGTGATTTTTGAAGTTGTTGCAATATATTAGGCCATTGAGCTTTAATGGATTGAATATCTGTTTTTGTCGCTGTTTTTAATATCTCTTGAATACGGCCACTTGAAACTTTTACACCACTGGATGATCTTTGTCGCTGTCTTTTCGGTTGCTCTTGTGTACCAGTATTTGCTTGTGGGATTATCCCTTGGCTAATTTGTTGTTGGAGTTGATGTAACTGACTTTCAAGTGATTTAACTTTTAGTTCAAGCTCTGAGTTACTCTCGCTAGAAACTGCTGTTTCTCGAGGAACTTGTGCCAATCGAATAATAGCTGTCTCTAAATAAACTTTCGAATGATTAGAAAATCTCATTTCTTGTTGTGTATTCGTCAATATTGAAATACTTTTATACAACGTATCCACTGGAAATTTAGAAGCCAACACACGGAAAGTATCATCCCCAGTAGCTATTTCTAACAACTCAGTTTGTTCAGGAGCTACAACCAATACAAGTAAATCTCGATAAAACGTGATAAAATCTTCCGTTAATCGAACTGGATCCTTCCCATCATCCACTAGCTGTTCCACGCAGCTCAATGCCCTTGCAACATCTTTTTCAATTAACGATTCTGCTAGCTGAAAGAATACATCTTGACCTATCGATCCAGTTACTAGCAAAGCATCTTCTATCGTCATTTTCTCACCGCTGAACGACACTACTTGATCAAGCATACTAAGAGCGTCACGCATACCACCTGCAGCTGCTTGTGCAATAATCTTTAATACATTTTCATCGTATTCGATATTTGCATCCGTTAATACTTCTATCATTCTTGCAACGATATCTGAAGAAGTTATTCGTTTAAAATCGAATCGCTGACATCTAGATATGATGGTTAGTGGTATTTTATGTGGTTCAGTAGTTGCTAATATAAATACGACATGCGCTGGTGGTTCCTCTAGTGTCTTTAATAATGCATTAAATGCACTTGTGGAAAGCATATGTACTTCATCAATGATATACACTTTGTACCTTGCATTTGAAGGTGCAAAACGAACTTTTTCAATAATGTCACGCATTTCTTCTACACGAGAGTTGGAAGCTGCGTCAAATTCTATTACATCCGTATTTGACCCGTCCGTAATACTTCTACAAGTATTACATGTATTACATGGTTCTTTTGCTGGACCATTTTCACAATTCAATGCTTTGGCAAATATTTTTGCCGCACTTGTTTTTCCTGTTCCACGAGGACCAGAAAATAAGTAAGCATGTGTCGTCTTGTTATATAGGAGGGCATTTTGAAGTGTTTGCTTGATATGTAATTGACCAGACATTTCTGCAAATGACTGTGGCCGATAAGCGCGGTAAAAAGCTTGGTACGACAACAAATTCCCCTCCCTTCCATTTTAAGTTTAATAGTGACTATATTATAACATAAAGAGACTGTAACTTCGCCTATTAATACAATACGTTTTTAGAGCTAATAAAAGAAAAACTCATTTGCCAGTTAGACAAATGAGTTGAAAATTTCATTTTATGCCGTGCACCTTCCTTCGCTTGAAACACATAAGCGGCACCCTTGTCGTTAACTCGGCTTAGGCTACCCCGCGGCACATGGGAAAACACCACTTAATGCTGCTTCCTTCCGGACCTGACATGGTTCATGGGCACCCATTGCGCAGGACCCAAACGTCAACATCACGTGCAAATACCAGACCCTACATGTATTCAACCTCAGAGAAGGAGTTCAGTCTCGCTAGAGCGGATTGCGAGTTACAAGACACCGCTACCTTCCCACCTAGCACGGCATAAACTAGTATACGCATTTTTCTTATAAAAATCAACGAATACGAGAATATAAGTTTTTACCATTTCATCTTATAGCCTGATGAACTCATAGTCTATATGGCTTCAACCCCTATATTTATTAGGTTTACAAAACAAAAAAATAATCATTAAAACTTTTCAAAAAAAAATTAACGAATGTGTTGACTTTAATTTTCATCCATGATAAATTAGTTCTTGTACTTCGGAGGAATACCCAAGTCTGGCTGAAGGGATCGGTCTTGAAAACCGACAGGCGGGTCAAACCGCGCGGGGGTTCGAATCCCTCTTCCTCCTCCATTTTAAATACACACACGCATAAATGAGAGATTGAATTCGTTGCAATGGTAACGAATTTTTCTTGGCATATTATCGTCAGAATATTATGAAGGTAACTATAATGGTTACCTTCTTTTTATTTGTACAAAAAAACCTCCTACTTTTATGTAAGAGGTTTTAGTTTAGTTACGTAATGCTGATGTTTGTTCTAAAAAGTGTCCAATTCTTTTAACGATTGCTTCTACACTATCAGGATTCTTCACAATATCATAGTCGTTTATATTCAAACGTAGCACTGGACAAGCATTAAATGAATTAATCCATTTTTCATAACGACCGTGCATTTCTTCCCAATAGGAAGTTGGTGTTTGTTGCTCCATTGGGCGACCACGGTCATGAATTCGATCAATAATATTGTCCAACGACCCTTCCAAATAAATTAACAAATTGGGATGTGGAAAATATGGAGTCATTACCATCGCTTCAAATAAGCTAGTATATGTTTCGTGATCCACTGGATCCATCGTACCTTTTTCTTTATGCATTTGAGCAAATATACCAGTATCCTCATAAATGGAACGATCCTGTATAAATCCTCCACCATACTCAAACATTCTTTTTTGCTCTTTAAAACGCTCTGCTAAAAAGTAAATTTGTAAGTGAAAGCTCCACTTTGAAAAATCTTCGTAAAAACGATCTAAATATGGATTGGAATCTACTTTTTCAAAAGATGTTTTAAAATGAAGAGCATCCGCAAGTGCCGTTGTCATCGTAGATTTCCCTACGCCTACTGTTCCCGCAATTGTTATAACTGCATTAGAAGGGATACCATACTTCTCTCTTAAATTCATGCTTAAAAACTCCTTCTATGTAATGTTGCATCTATTTTATCTATAATTATTTGCAAGTCTTGTCCATTTTGAACAAAATCGATTTCATCCCCATTAAAACGAAGAACAGGAACTTCTGGATGTTTTTTTTCAAAATCATCGATAAACAAACGATAATCTGCTGCTAGCTGCTCCAAGTAATCTAGGCTTATTTTTTTTTCAAAATCTCTTCCTCGCATATCTATTCTGCTAATAAGAACATCTAAACTAGCATCTAAATAGATTACCATATTTGGAACAGGCATATCATTCGTTAGAATCTCATAGATTGCTTCATACTTTTCAGATTCTTGATGATTTAAAGAACGTTTTGCGAAAATTAGATTTTTGAAGATATGATAATCTGCTACAACCGCTTTATTTTTTGATAAATAACTTTGCTGGATATCATGTAACTGTTTATATCGATTGCACAGAAAAAACATTTCCGTTTGGAAACTCCACTCTGCAATATCATCATAAAATTTATCTAAAAAAGGATTTTCATCCACAATTTCTTTCAGCAACTCAAACTGATAGGAATTAGCAATTGCTTTTGCTAAGGAAGTCTTACCAACCCCTATCGGACCTTCTACCGTTATAAATGGAATAGTCATAGTTTTACCTCGCTCTATTATTTCAAGTCGTACCCTTTATTTTAACATAGCGAGAAAACGAAAGACAGAGCAAAACCACCTTTCTAATAAGAAAGGCAAATTTGCTCTACTTTTTCTTAACACGAAACATTTCATGAAGCAAATACCAGTTTTGCGGAAAATCAAAACCACTGTGCCAATAGGATATACCTAGCAACTTTAATTCTTTTAAAAGCTTAAATTTCGCTTGAATAGACCGTGCATCCTCAAACCAAACTTCGTGCTCTTTTCCATCTCTCCAATAATGAAAGAAAGGAGCTTGAGCAATTTGATCGTATTCGATTGCTGCATTTCGTTCTTTAGCTAATTGAATAGCTTGCTGTGGACTTAATGCTTTAGCAAATGGATTTCCTGGTTTATAGGGGAGGGTCCAATCATACCCATATAAATTTTGTCCCATCAATATTTTACTCGGATCTATCTCTGATTTAGCGTATTCTAATACTTTTCGTACTGGACCAATAGGAGATACTGCCATTGGTGGTCCACCACTATAACCCCACTCGTAGGTCATAATAACAACGAAGTCCACCACTTCACCAATTGCTTTATAATCGAATCCTTCATACCATTTTCCTTTTTGATCAGCGCTTGTTTTTGGTGCAAGACTAGATGAAATAACAAACCCCTTAGCAAATTCTTTTAATTCCTTTAAAAAATTCACATAATTTTCTCTGTCTTCTTTTGCTATATACTCAAAATCGGTATGAATATGTGTTGTCCCTTTTTCTTTTGCTTGTGCTACTGACTGTTCGAAAACTTTTTGTTTAACTTCTTTATCTGTAAAAATAGTATGTGCAAGTGTATCACTAAATGCTCCGTTTTCAATATTAGTTAACACGATAGCTGTCTCAACTTGATGTTTCTTTCCGACCTCAGGTAATCTGCCCCAGTTCATCTTTGTTAATGATCCATCACGTAGTACTTCATAAGCGAACGGCATCATATACGTTAAGTTTGGGGAAGCTTTTTCTACTTGATCAATGACTCGCTGAGATGGGATGTCCGTATACCATTCTACATATAAATTGGACTCAATAAATGGTCTATCTGGACTTGGGGTAGAAGGTAAAACTAGTGCCTGACCTATGACTAATACATCCGGATCCGGTATTTCATTGATAGAGGCTAACGTTGCAGCATTTGTACCAAAACGCTTAGCTATGGAGTATAAACTATCTCCCATTTTCACTACATAAATCAATCGATCACTCCTTCAAAATAGAATATGCATGTGAGAAATAAAACATGCTACACTAGGCTAAAGGGGTTGACTAAGATTGGATGAACACTATATGAACTTAGCTATAGAAGAAGCAAAAAAAGCGGCCTCTATTGGAGAAGTACCAATTGGTGCAATTGTTGTTTATAAAGGTGAGGTCATTGCGAAAGCATACAACTTAAGAGAAACTACTCAAAATGCTACTACCCATGCAGAGCTTCTTGCAATTCAAGAAGCATGTCGTAATATTGGTAGTTGGCGTCTAGAAGAAACGACATTATACGTCACACTAGAGCCCTGTCCAATGTGCGCAGGGGCAATATTGCAGTCTCGCATACCACGAGTTGTATACGGTGCAAGGGATTCAAAAGCTGGATGTGTAGATTCTTTATATAAGCTCTTAAACGACAATAGATTTAATCATATGTGTGAAGTAACAGAAGGAGTTTTGGCTGAACAGTGCGGAAACTTACTTACTCAATTTTTTCGAGATTTACGAGCACAAAAAAAGAACCAGAAACGTCAGTAACGTTTCTGGTTTCAGACTGTAGACAAATTCGTTTTGCAATGAATAGAGATGTATAAGAGAATCAGTGGGGCTCGTCACTTTAAAAACATGTGCTCCTGCGGGGTCTTCAGCTCAAGCTATTCCCACAGGAGTCTCCGTGGCGGTCCCTGCCCATTTTTCAAAAGTTGAAAGTGGAAATCTGAAGATGCTGTGATCAATCAATGTTTCTCGGAATATCTGAAATAACGGATTGACCATCCCATCTCATCAAGTGAAAAGGCTTTTATTGTCCACTTTTCTGTTTATTGAAGTTAAAAATAAGCGGAAGGTGGCGACTCCTGCGGGACAGCGAGACAGTGCAAGACCCCGCAGGCAAAGCCGAGGAGGCTTGGCGCGAGCCCGCGGAAAGCGCCCGCCTGGAGCGATTGTTACAGGAAAAGCGCAATAATCATTATGTTCTTAATACATTTTGATTCATAAAAATTCATTTGTCGACAAGTTAAAACCAGAAACGTGAGTAACGTTTCTGGTTCTTCATTATTTTATAACAGACTTTCCACCCATATATGGACGTAAAACTTCTGGAATTACTACTGTACCATCTGCTTGTTGATAATTTTCTAAAATAGCAGCAACTGTACGCCCAATAGCAAGGCCACTTCCGTTTAATGTGTGTACATATTCCGGTTTAGCTCCCGCTTCTCTTCTAAAACGTATACCTGCACGTCGAGCTTGGAAATCCTCAAAGTTACTGCAAGAAGAAATTTCTTTATATTCTCCGTAGCTTGGTAACCAAACTTCTAAATCATATTTTTTGGCAGCCGTAAAACCTAAATCTGCCGTACACATACGAAGCACACGATATGGTAGACCAAGTAGCTGTAACACTTTTTCCGCATGACCAGTCAATAGCTCAAGCTGCTCATAAGATTCTTCCGGTTTTACAAAGCGAACAAGCTCCACTTTATTAAATTGGTGCTGACGGATAAGTCCGCGCGTATCACGACCTGCAGACCCTGCTTCTGAACGAAAACAAGCACTGTAAGCGTTAAATGCTTGTGGCAACTCTGCTCCATCTAAAATCTCATCACGATAAAAATTCGTCACAGGAACTTCTGCTGTAGGAATTAAGAAGTAATCCTCTTCATTTACTAAAAATGCATCTTCTGCAAATTTAGGAAGCTGACCTGTTCCAGTTAAACTTGTTCGGTTAGCTAAGTATGGAGGAAGCATTTCTTCATAGCCATGCTCTTCTGAATGTAAGTCCATCATAAAGTTTATTAAAGCACGTTCCAGTCTTGCACCTAACCCTAGGTAAAAAGCAAAACGACTACCTGTAACTTTTGCAGCACGTTCAAAATCTACTAATTTTAAATCAGTAGCAATATCCCAATGTGCTTTTGTTTCAAAATTAAATGAAGGTATTTCTCCCCATTTACGAATTTCCACATTATCATCTTCAGAATCGCCAATAGGAACACTGTCATGTGGAATATTCGGAATGCGCATCATCATATGTTCAAATTTTTCTTCTACTTCACGAAGCTCATCATCTAATGCTTTAATTTCATCGCCTACTTCTCGCATACGAGCAATAAGATCATCCGCATTTTCTTTATTTCGTTTCATTTCAGAAATTTTTTGAGAGAACTCATTTCTTTCTGCTTTTAATACTTCTGTTTTAGCAATTAATTCTCTTCGTTTTTGATCCAGAGGTAGAAATTGATCAAATTCAGAAATATCTTCTCCACGTTTAGCAAGCTTAGCTTTTACAACTTCATAATTTTCACGTACAAATTTTACGTCTAACATGTGTAATTCCTCCTTTAATTTAACTAAAAAACGACAAAAAAGCCCCCGTCCCATGTAAAAGGGACGAGAGCATACCCGCGTTGCCACCCTGATTGACTTGACAATATGTCAAATCCACTTGTTTCATAACGGCTTTTCAACCGGCCACGACTTACTAAGTATTCAGCCGTGCAACTCAAAGGACGGATTCACAAGTGTTTTTATCAGCTTGCACCAACCGCTGACTCTCTATAAAAAACGAGCTTGTTACTGCTTCCTATCATCGTTTTTAAATCATGAAATTACTCATACTTTACTATACGTTCACCTGTTTTGCAAGCGATTCCTTTACCATTTTAGTAAAATATGCAATAATTCGGTGATCATCTGTCAACTCTGGATGAAAAGAACATCCTAGTAAATGTCCTTGTCTTACCATTACGATTCTTCCCTCGTGGGTAGCAAGTATTTCTACTTCTTTTTCCACTTCAACGATGTGAGGAGCTCGTATGAAAACAGCTGGAAAATCGGTTGCAATATCTTTTATATCAAGTGATGTTTCAAAACTGTCTACTTGTCGACCGAAAGAGTTTCGTTCAACTGTGGCTTTTAGTACTCCAATATGTGCGAAATCATATCCAACTAAGTTTCTAGCAAGTAATATAAGACCTGCGCAAGTACCGAACATAGGCTTTCCTGCTGCAGCAAACTCTACAAGAGGAGTAAGCATTTTATACCGATCGATTAGCTTACGCATTGCGGTGCTTTCTCCACCTGGTAAGATTAAACCATCTACAAGAGCCAAATCACTTGTACTTTTTACAATAACAGCTTCTGTTCCACAAGCTTCGATGGAACGAACATGCTCACTAACGGCTCCTTGAAGTGCTAAAACTCCTATTTTAACCATTTTACCACCCTCTATCTTGCATACGATCTTGTGCAGATAAACGAGAAATTTCGATTCCCTTCATTGGAATCCCCAAGTCTTTCGAGATTTCTACAAGTAATTTATAGTCTTGGTAATGAGTTGTTGCTTCAACGATTGCACGAGCAAATTTCTCTGGATTTTCTGATTTAAAAATACCAGATCCTACAAATACTCCATCTGCTCCAAGTTCCATCATTAAAGCAGCATCTGCTGGAGTTGCAACGCCCCCTGCCGCAAAGTTTACAACTGGTAATTTACCGTTATGTTTAATTTGCAATAACACATCGTATGGTGCTCCTAAGAGCTTCGCTTCTGTCATAAGCTCATCTTCATTCATATGAACAATTTTGCGAACATGCGCATTTACTTTACGTAAATGGCGAACAGCTTCTACGATATTACCAGTTCCAGGCTCCCCTTTTGTACGTAGCATGGAAGCTCCCTCACCTATACGACGAGCTGCTTCACCTAAATCTTTACATCCACAAACAAATGGAACTGTAAATTCACTTTTGCGTAAGTGATACTCTTCATCCGCAGGTGTTAATACTTCTGATTCATCTATATAGTCGACACCCATTGCTTCTAAAATACGAGCTTCTGTAATATGTCCAATACGAGCTTTTGCCATTACTGGAATCGTTACTGCACCCATTACTTCTTCCATTATACGTGGATCTGCCATACGAGCTACTCCACCCGCTGCACGAATATCTGATGGTACTCGTTCAAGTGCCATAACCGCTACCGCTCCAGCAGCCTCTGCAATTCTTGCTTGCTCTGCATTGATAACGTCCATAATAACGCCACCTTTTTGCATTTCTGCCATTCCTCGTTTAACTCTATCTGTACCTGTTTGATTAATTGTCATGTTTTTACCCCTCCATATCATTATGAAATTTAGTATAATAAAATATGACCATTTGAAAAGCGTCAGAAAACACAAAATCGAAGTGGTCAGAGGTGATAAAAATGGACTTTCTTATGTTTCAACTGGAAAAAAACTCTCTAGTCCCTATATACGAACAACTTTATAGCGAAATTAAAGATGCAATAATAAATGGGGCTATTAAAGAGGGTGAAAAACTTCCATCAAAGAGAAATTTGGCTGAGTACTTAGCAGTTAGTCAAACGACTATAGAGTTTGCGTATAGCCAACTAGTAGCGGAAGGTTTTATATCCTCTGAAGCAAGAAAAGGTTATTATGTACAAAGCTTAGAAGAATTAGCTCTCATAGAACAAGAAGCTCCTATCTTTACGCAGGAAGAAAAGATCACAGATGTAATTTCGATCGATTTTTCTCCTGGGAAAATTGACACTGAATCGTTCCCATTCGCTATTTGGCGAAAATACGCAAAAGAAATTGTAAGTGAAGTAAATAAAGATTTCCTACAACTTGGCCATCCACAAGGTGATTATATTTTGAGGCAGCAAATCTCCGCCTATTTATATCAATCCAGGGGAGTTAAATGTACAGCAGAGCAAATCATACTTGGATCGGGAACAGAGCAACTAATGCCGTTAATTATCCGTTTACTTGGGCAAGAAGCTATTTATGGAATCGAAAATCCGGGCTATCCGCTTACTCATCATTTATTTTTAGACGACAGTCAAAAATCAGTGCCTATACCAGTGGATGCAGAAGGGATCCTTGTTTCACAGCTAGAAGAAACGAATGCAACGGTAATGTACGTTACACCTTCTCATCAATTCCCAACAGGTGCTGTTCTATCTGCAACACGTCGAAGTCAACTTTTGTCATGGGCTTACCAACAAGATAATAGATATATTATCGAAGACGACTATGATAGTGAATTTAGATACACAGGTAGACCCATCCCTTCTTTACAAGGAATTGACCAAAACCAACGTGTCATTTATTTAAGCACATTTTCAAAATCATTAATGCCTTCGCTCCGAATTGCATATGCGGTATTACCAAAATCGCTCATAACGTTATATAAACAAAAATATTCGTATTATGCTGCGACTGTTCCTAGAATGGACCAGCATTTACTTGCAAAATTTATGGAGGATGGTTATTTTGCAAAGCATTTGAATAAAATGCGTAAAATTTATAAGCGAAAATTAGAAATAGTAACGAAAACTATTGCTAAGTTTAATCCTATAGTTACAATTTCAGGTGAACAAGCGGGTATGCATCTTTTATTAACCATTCAAACTTCAAAATCAGAAGAAGAGCTAGTACTACTCGCAAAACAAGCGGGAATTCGGGTTTATGGGCTCCGAGAGTATGTAACAGGGGGATTAGATTCTTTAACAGAACCGAAAATTGTATTAGGTTTTGGAGGATTAGAAGCTAATGATATTCAAACTTCGATTACTACCTTAATAAAAGCTTGGGGAATAGCAAAAACACCGTGACTCTTTATAAAAGATCACGGTGTTTCATATAAATAGTTTTTTTCAATCTTTGCTATCTTTCAAATTAAAACAAACCGCCAACAAAGTCTGTTGTACTATGCCACAAATTACTGAAAAACTTTCCTATTCCTTGGAACATTAAACTAATCCAGCTAGCACGTTCAACTTCTTCAGTTGTTACTACATCTACTTCTGTTGCTTTATCCGTAATATAGCCATAATCTGTTCCTTCAGTTTTTTCTAGATGAATTTTACCTACTACAGTACCTTCTTTCACTTCTGCTTCTAAAGATTCTTTTGTAGGTGTAAACACAGGCTTGTACAATTCTTTTTCGCTTGTTTTAATAACCATTGAAATTGGATCTTTTACAGCAATAGCAACTGAATCTTCTTTTCCTTTTACAACTGGTAACGTTTTATTTTTAGGAATGGCAAATCCTGCTGGAACTAATTCCTCTTTAGAGAATTGTGCAAATCCATAGTCAAATAATGCTCTAGTTGCGTCAAATCGTGCTTTGTAAGACCCCACGCCATTTGCGTCTACTGCCTTCATTACAACAGAAATAAGGCGCATTCCATTCTTTTGTGCAGTTCCTGTAAAGCAATGTCCTGCAAATTCTGTTGTACCTGTTTTTAGTCCATCTACACCTTCGTATCCGTAAACTAATCCCGGTAACATAAAGTTCCAGTTAGACATTGAAATAGCATCTGAAGTTCCTTCACGGAATATTTTTTTCTCTATTTTTGTTGTTTCTAATACTTCTGGGTAATCTTTCATTAACAAATAAGCAAGTCTTGCTACTGATTTAGCAGGCATTACATTTTCATCGGAAGGACCAGTATTTGCTGGATGCATTCCTTGTAAGTCTGCATTGTTCAATCCTGTAGAATTGACAAATTTATATCCTTCTAAGCCCATTTCTTTTGCTTTCTCATTCATTAATTTCACAAAATTTTCTTCTGTGCCTGCGATAGTTTCTGCTATTGCGATTGTTGCAGCATTTGCAGAATAAATAGCCATTGCTTCATAAAGTTCACGAATCGAATAGCTACCATCTTGGCGAAGAGGAACATTACTTAATCTACGGTCTTGGGATATTTTGTATGTATAATCAGTAACTGAATATTGTTGATCCCAAGAGATTTTACCTTCTTCGATTGCTTCAAAAAGCAAATACTCCGTCATCATTTTAGTCATACTTGCAATTCCTAATGCTGAATCGGCATTTTTTTCATATAGAATTTTACCTGTATCTGCATCAATCAATATTGCAGCATCTACATATAAATTCAAATTATCCTCTGCTTTTGTTGCAGTCGGCATTCCGCATACAACTGAGACAAGAAACATCGGAAGTACTAGCCATTTAATCATCGATGTCATCCAAACCTTCTTCACTACTGTACCTCCACTTAAAGTTTTTACAATGTAATTTTAACACATTTTACGACTTTATAGCACATTCCCAAAAAAAGCACCCATTCTGCCTAGATAGAGACGTTAAATGGGTGCAAAAGTTTCTTTTTATACTACTTAAGAGATAGAATAGTTCGGTGCTTCTTTTGTAATTTGAACATCATGTGGATGACTTTCACGTAATCCTGCTCCAGTCATACGAATAAACTGTGCATTTTCTCTTAAGTCATGTAAATCTTTAGTTCCACAATATCCCATTCCAGCTCTAACACCGCCAAGCAATTGGTGAATCGTGTCAGCTAAAGGTCCTTTATAAGGAAGACGTCCTTCAATTCCTTCTGGTACTAACTTTTTCGCATCTTCTTGGAAATAACGGTCTTTAGAACCTTTTTCCATTGCTCCGATTGAGCCCATTCCACGGTATACTTTAAAACGTCTACCTTGGAAAATTTCTGTTTCTCCAGGACTTTCTGTAGTACCTGCAAGTAAGCTTCCTAGCATAACAACATGTCCACCTGCAGCAAGAGCTTTTACGATGTCTCCAGAGTACTTAATTCCACCATCTGCAATAATTGTTTTACCAAATTTACGCGCTTCTGTAGCACAATCATAAACAGCAGTAATTTGAGGAACACCTACACCTGCAACTACACGAGTTGTACAAATAGACCCTGGTCCAATACCAACTTTTACTACATCCGCTCCTGCTTCAAAAAGAGCACGAGTTGCTTCACCAGTTGCTACGTTTCCAGCAATAATCTCTAATTCAGGGTAAGCTTCTCGAATGCTTCTAACCGTTTCCATAACACCTTGAGAGTGACCATGAGCTGTATCAATTACGATAACGTCTACTTGTGCCTTTACAAGCTTTTCAATTCTAAACATTGTATCTTTTGTAACACCAACTGCAGCTCCTACTAATAAGCGACCATGATGATCTTTCGCTGCATTAGGGAATTCAATAACCTTTTCAATATCTTTTATTGTAATTAATCCTTTGAGCATTCCATTGTCATCTACAATAGGTAATTTTTCGATTTTGTATTGTTGCAAAATTTTCTCTGCATCTTCCAATGTTGTCCCAACAGGAGCTGTAACTAATTTTTCTTTTGTCATCACTTCATTAATTGTTAAGGAGTAATCTTGAATAAAACGCAAGTCACGATTCGTGATAATTCCTACTAATGTTTGCTCTTCTTCATTATTAACAATTGGAACACCCGAGATTCTATATTTCCCCATTAAATGTTCTGCATCAAATACTTGATGACTAGGTGTTAAGAAGAAAGGGTCTGTAATAACACCATTTTCTGAACGTTTAACCGTCTCTACTTGCTCTGCTTGTTCTTCTATACTCATATTTTTATGAATAATTCCTAGGCCACCTTGACGAGCCATAGCAATTGCCATCTTCGCTTCCGTAACTGTGTCCATACCAGCACTAATCATTGGAATATTTAATTTGATCTTTGGTGTTAATTGAACTGATAAATTTACATCCTTAGGCAATACTTCAGACTGAGCTGGAATAAGTAAAACGTCATCAAATGTTAAACCTTCTTTTTGAAATTTAGACTCCCACATAGTTCTAATTTCCTCCTTAGATAAGTGAATATTATTGTAAGGTTATCAGCGCCTTGGCACACTGTCAAGATTCAAAAAATTAAACAATTATTCCGATTTTTCTATCTTAATAGTTTTTTTATATCTTCCTCTATTTTTAAAGGAGAAGTCTGAGGTGCATAGCGATTTATTACTCTTCCTTCTTTATCTATCAGAAATTTCGTGAAATTCCATTTTATCGCATCAGATAAAAATCCTTTTTTCTCTGAAACTAAATACTGAAATAATGGATGTGCTTCGCTACCTTTTACATCTATTTTTGCAAACATTGGAAATCTTACACCATGATTTAATTGGCAAAATTCAATGGTGCTTTCAATATCTTCAAATTCTTGATTATTAAATTGATTGCAAGGAAATCCAAGTATTATCAATCCTTCTTCTTTATAGGTATCATACAATTTCTGAAGTTCTGTAAACTGTGGGGTGAAACCACAATGGCTTGCAGTATTTACAATGAGCAATACTTTACCTTTATATTCATCTAAGGAAAAATTTTCGCCCTTTGTATCTTTTACGGAAAAATCATAAACTGTTGTCATTCTTTACAACCCCTTTTTTAGATTAACTCTACCATATTCCTTCTCTTAATAATCACAAGAAATTAGATTTATATACTTTACTTTTAGCATTTAGAAAAATAATTCAAAATAAAAATAAAATATTAGCTATAACATGAGCAAGGAACTATTTTCTATGTTTACTAGCTTCTATACATAATAAATGGTTGAACAAGCCTAACTTCCGTGTTGGGCTGCGAAAGCAGATGAATGGTAGATTTCTTCATCAGCCGCTGTCGTTCGATTCTCGCGCATGTCATACGCTCCGAGTCTCTCTACTTTGCTTCCTCGAACTCTTTGTTCCTTTACTTTCTCGCTACTCATTCTACAATTTGCCTTTGGCAACTTATTTATTGGTGAATAAACGAAAAAAGCCGCTACCGATTGCTCGGTAACGACTTCTTAGTGCCTAGCGACGTTCTACTCTCACAGGGGGAAACCCCCAACTACCATCGACGCGCGAGCTTAACTTCCGTGTTCGGGCTGCGAAAGCAGATGAACGGCAGATTTCTTCGTCAGCCGCAGTCGATCGATTCTCGCGTATGTCATACGCTCCGAGTCTCTCTTCTTTGCTTCCTCGAACTCTTTGTTCCTCTACTTTCTCGCTACTCATTCTACAATTTGCCTTCGGCACTTTATTTATTGGTGAATAAACGAAAAAAGCCGCTACCGATGACTCGGTAACGACTTCTTAGTGCCTAGCGACGTTCTACTCTCACAGGGGGAAACCCCCAACTACCATCGACGCTGAAGAGCTTAACTTCCGTGTTCGGTATGGGAACGGGTGTGACCTCTTCGC
>NZ_VDGI01000033.1 GCF_006861825.1 Psychrobacillus vulpis
GGTCTGTTTTAATAACGGATTCAAGATCCCAAAAAGACTTCGACCTATTCTTCACTTTTACTATATAAAAAATAGTAGTACGAACCAATGCCTTGGTCTGCACTACTAATCTTAGTATGTTTTATTTGAAATGGAATAAAGATTGAAGGCAGTCGATTTCAACTGTGGGCGAACGCTTTCCGCGAGCGTGACTTGAGACTCTTCAGTCGCTGAAAGGGAGCCGTTTCAACGATTTTCTTATTTATTGGAATATTAAAGTTTATTTTATATAAAATCGACTGAATACTAATTGAGGAAGTAAGAAGTCACTCGCTTTCCTTTCCTCGGAGGAATCGCCAAGCCTCCTCCTTGCTACTAACTATTCTTTAAAATAATTACTTATTCATTTCTAGAAAATCGTTGAAAAAGGCGACACTCCTACGGGAATAGCGTTAGTCGAAGACCCCGCAGCGAAGCGAGGAAGGGCACTGAAAAAGTGTTATTCTAATAAATTTTCTATCAAATAGTCCTAGGAGAATTTATCGCTTTGGCATTCGCTTTCCGCGGGCGAGCGACGAGCCTCCTCCTTCGCTCTGCTTCGTGCGGGGTCTCGTCTGTCTCGCTTTCCCGCAGGAGTCTCATGCGGCGCGCTAAATTCTCTTAAGTAAATACAGCAAATTGTTCCTACAAAAATACTAATTCGAGTTTTTCAGTGCCCTCGTAGCGAGGAGGCTGAGGCAACGCCCGCGGAAAGGGAGCTTTCAACGATTTTCTTATTTATTGGAATATTGATTAACCACATCTGGCGACGTCGAATAATAAGGATTCTTTCAGTGTCCTTAATCGCAGTATAGGAGCAGAATTGCTTTTAAAAGATGTTGCTCTTGCGCAAGATCGTTGCAGAAGAATGTGTCTGTCGGTAATTTACTTTGTTACTTCTACTATTTTCGATTGATCTGGTCAGGTTTACTGCTTAGAATCCGTCGTTATCTTGACAGAGCTATCGAAACAAATTCACTTTTGTTCATAGGTAAAATATATTGTATTTTCTCTGTTTGAATTAAAGTTTATTTATTTCTTTTGTCTCAACAAGTACTATTTACACATTTTGAAAAATAAAAGTATAATTTTTCAAAAATGAGTGGAGGAAAGTGGGGGGATGTGGTATGTTATTGTCATAAAGTGGGGTGAGTACCATGTTCATGGGAGAATATCAACACAACGTTGACTCGAAAGGCAGGTTAATCATACCTTCTAAATTTCGAGAGCATTTGGAAGATTGTTTTGTTTTAACACGCGGTCTTGATAATTGCTTATTTGGTTATCCTATGAATGAATGGCGAAAGCTCGAAGAAAAATTAAAAGAACTTCCAGTTACAAAAAAAGATGCTCGAGCATTTACTCGTTTTTTCTTTTCCGGTGCAACAGAAGTTGAGATCGACAAACAAGGGCGTATTAATATTCCGAGCAATCTTCGTAGTTACGCAAAGATGGACAAGGAATGTATCGTACTCGGCGTCTCTAATCGTCTAGAAATATGGGCGAAGGATGCTTGGGAAAATTACTTCGAAGAATCTGAGGATTCTTTCAATGATATTGCAGAAAATATGATTGGCTTTGATATATAAGTTACGCAGAAAAGCACGGTCTTCGGAGCTGAACAAAGTGAATTTGATTAAGAGGAGGAAAAAGGCTTGTTTCATCACACAACAGTATTATTAAAGGAAACGGTAGATGGACTTGCCGTTCGTCCAGATGGAATTTATGTGGACTGTACACTTGGAGGTGCAGGACATAGTGAATATTTAGTCCGACAATTAGGTGAAAGTGGTAGGTTAATTTGTTTTGATCAAGACATGACTGCTATTGAAAATGCCAAAAATAGACTTGCTCCATATTTAGATAAAGTTACGTTTGTTCATGCAAACTTTCGATTTCTAAAAGAAGAACTCGCTAATATAGGTATTGAAAAAGTGGATGGAATTTTATATGACCTTGGAGTTTCTTCTCCACAACTGGATACTCCAGAACGTGGTTTTAGTTACAATTACGATGCTCCTTTAGATATGAGAATGGATCAATCGAGTGAGTTAACAGCTTTTCACGTTGTAAACGATTGGCCGTATGAAAAGCTTGTTAAGATATTTTTCCGATACGGAGAAGAAAAATTTTCGAAGCAAATTGCTCGAAAAATCGAACAAGCTAGGGAAGTATCTCCAATTGAAACAACTTTCCAACTAGTAGACTTAATAAAAGCTGGAATACCTGCTGCAGCAAGGCGAACGGGTGGGCATCCTGCGAAAAGAATTTTTCAAGCGATTCGAATTGCTGTAAATGATGAATTAGGAGCAGCAGAAGAGTCTATAGAAGATGCTATTAGAGTGATTAGTGTTGGTGGAAGAATAAGCGTCATTACATTTCATTCTTTAGAAGACAGATTAACCAAAACAATTTTTAAAGAAGCATCTTCTTTACCAGAATTACCTCCAAACTTACCAATTATTCCGGCGGGTATGGAGCCTTTGTTAAAACTCGTTACAAGAAAACCAATTTTACCTTCGGAAGAAGAACTCGAAGAAAATAATCGATCTAGGTCAGCTAAGCTAAGAATTGTGGAAAAAATTAATGAAAAGGGAAGTGTTTAAATGGCATTACGTAAGCATCAGTCTCAAACGTACATAACTCGGCCTTCTTCTCCTGAACAACCACATATTAAGAAGCCGGCAAAACAAATAAAGAAAATATTAACTAAAGGTGAAAGAATCCTTTTCATCGGGGTACTGTCTATTGTGACTATCCTTGCTTTAATGGTTATTCAATCCCAAACTGCTGTTCGTGCAACAACAACGGATATTTCTCGTATAGAAACGCAAATCGACCAAACTTCAAAAGAAAATACAGACTTGTCCATACAAGTAAGCGAATTATCTACCTATGAGCGTATTTGGAAAAAGGCGGAAGAGCTCGGATTGAAATTAAATGAGCAAAACGTAAAGGTAGTACCAGGACAATGAATAAGAAATTTCGTTTTCAATGGGGAGCCTTTCTAATGTTTTTACTATATGGAGGGCTCTTTTTTATATTGTTAAGTCGATTTCTTTTTATTCAAGTAACAGGAACAGCAGAAGGGCAAGAACTATCAACAAAAGCAGAGTCAAAGTATAGTAGAGAACAATTTTTGCAAGCTAGTAGAGGGAAAATTATCGATCGTAATGGAGATATAATAGTAGAAGATACACTTAGCTATAAGATGATTGCTGTTATTAGTCCAGAAGCAACCAATAATAGTAAAACTCCAAGACACGTAATAGATCCGGAGAAAACAGCACAAGTATTATCGGAATATATTGATATGACAGAGGAAGAAATAATAGATTTACTAAACAAAAGTATCAAAGCAGAAAAATATCAAGTGGAATTCGGCAAAGCGGGTAGAGATATTAGCCATAAAGTTATGAATGAAATAAAAAGTCATAAATTACCTGGCGTTATTTTTATTCAAGATATGAAAAGGCTCTATCCAAATGGTCAATTTGCATCACATCTAATTGGCTTTGCATTAAAAGAAGAACAAGAAGATGGTGAGACAATTCCTGTTGGGAAAATGGGTCTTGAGTATATTTACGATAAAGAGTTAACAGGGTCACCGGGTAAAGTAGAATTTAAAAGTGATACAAAAGGTTTTTTATTGCCAAACGCTGAAAAAATGGTGACCGAACCTCAAGACGGTGACAATATTTATTTGACGATCGATACAACAATCCAAAACTTTTTGGAAGATGCTATGAATAAAGCACAAGAGAAGTATAACCCTGAAAGAATGACAGCTATTGTAGCAAACCCAAAAACCGGCGAAATTCTTGCAATGTCTCAAAGACCGACATTTGAACCAAATACGAGAAACGGTTTATCTACGAATTGGTTAAACGAAGCAACTGAGCAAACAATTGAACCAGGTTCTACGATGAAAATCTTCACTTTAGCATCAGCTATTGAAGAAGGAGTATGGGATCCAAATGCTACATTTAAATCAGGATCTTATAAGGTTCATGATAGAACAATCCGTGATCATAATGTTTATGGTTGGGGAGAGATAAGTTATTTGGAAGGTTTCCAACGTTCCTCCAACGTTTCGATGGCGTATTTACTAAATCGAATTGGAGATGAAACATTTATTGAGTATATTCACCGATTTGGTTTTGGAGAAAAAACTGGAATTGACTTACCAAATGAAGCAAGTGGAACAGTAAGTGACCAGTATCCTATTAATAGAGTAACTACAACTTACGGGCAAGGCACGACCGTTACGCCTATTCAATTAGTCCAAGCAATGACTTCTATTGCCAATAAAGGCAAAATGATGCAGCCGTACGTAATTGATAAAATAGTAAATCCAAATACGGGAGAAGTAGTTCTTGATCATAAGCCAACAGAAAAAGAATCGCCTATTTCTGCCAAAACCGCTGATCAAGTAAAAGAAATTTTAGCTAGTACCGTTACTTCTGAGCATGGTACAGGTAAACGTTTTAAGTTAAATGAATATACTACAGCTGGTAAGACTGGAACAGCGCAAATAGCTAAACCAGGCGGAGGTTACTATTGGGGGCGTAAATTGTTTTTATATTCTTTTTTAGGAATGGCACCTGTGGAAGATCCGCAATTGATTGTATATGTAGCAGTTCATAAACCTGATTTAGAAGATACCGAAGTAGGGTCAGCACCCGTTTCAGATATTTTTAATTCTGTTACAGAAAACAGCTTAAAGTATTTAAATATTCAACCTGAAAATTTGGAAGTATCTGCTCCCATTAAAATGCCAAATACAGTAGGGAAGAACGTCATTGAAAGTCAACGTAGTCTTGAAGCACAAGGATTGAAAACAGTTGTTGTTGGACAGTCAGAAAATGTTTTGGAACAATTTCCAACTGCAGGAACTTCTATTCTATCAAGTGGTACTGTGTTTCTTAAGGGCGAGGGTGAGATACAACTTCCAAACTTTTCTGGTTGGTCTAAACGAAATTTACTCATTTACAAGTCCATATCCAATATACCAATTGAAATTATCGGCGAAGGTTTTGTAACAAGTCAAAGTCTTACTGCTGGTTCAGTTGTTTCAGATAATACCCCTGTCGTTGTTCGATTATCAACACCTGAGGAAACACAAACAACGATTCCTCCAGAGGAAGGGGAAAATATGGAAATGCCACCTCAAGACTAAAATGATAGAATAGTTAGTGGCATTTACTCATAAGTTATCTAAAACGAATAAAAGGGGAAAATGTAATTTCAAAGGTAAAAGAAATATTGCGTCTCCGAGTTATTTGGGTGATTACGATTTTACTATTTTTGTCGGTCGTTTTGAAATTAGTACAGCTTCAATTCTTTCAATTCGACGAACTAACGACAAAGGCAAAAGAAAGCTGGGATAGGGAACTACCATATGCTTCGCTCCGAGGAAATATTTTAGATAGAAACGGGGAAGTAATTGTTGGCAACAAACTTGCGCCAACCCTATTTTATATGCCCTCTCAAAATGATGAACCAGAGAAAGTAGCAGAACAAATTGCACCACTAATTAATATGGAAAAAAATGCGTTATTGGAACAAATAGATAAAAATAATTATTTGATAAAGATAGCGCCGAAAGGCAAGAATATTTCTTCAGAACTTGCGATGGAAATACAAGACAAGAATATTAAGGGCTTGTACGCGGGTATTGATTATATACGAGACTACCCGCACGGAAATATGCTTTCCAGATTGATAGGTTTTACTGGATATGATGCCCAAGGTCTTGCTGGAATTGAATATCAATATGATTCCATATTAAAGGGAAAGTCTTCTGCAATACGTATGTTCACAGATGCTAAAGGTGTACCTTTACCACATGTAGATGATGGATGGAAAAATGGTGTTACTGGTAATCATGTCCAATTAACAATTGATATGAAAATTCAGCAAGTTGTGGAAAGAGAACTTTCACAAGCGATGCAAAAGTACGATGCAACTCAAGCAATTGGTATAGCAATGAATCCTAACACTGGAGAAATACTTGCACTTGCTTCTTCACCAAATTTTGACCCCGCTTCTTATCAAGAAGTGGATTCTACTATTTATAATCGTAATTTACCAGTTTGGATGACATTTGAACCCGGATCCACATTTAAAATAATAACTTTAAGTGCTGCTCTAGAGGAGAAGGTAGTGGATCTAGAAAAAGATCATTTTCATGATATTGGATATTCAATGGTAGAAGGAGCAAAACTTCGATGCTGGAAAAGAGAAGGCCATGGGAACCAGTCCTTCTTAGAAGTTGTGGAAAATTCATGTAATCCAGGATTTATTGAGCTTGGAAGAAGAGTTGGTCCGGATAAACTATCGGATTACATACGTAAATTTGGTTTTGGTCAGTCGACAGGATCTGGAATGGCTGGAGAATCAACGGGTATCCTATTTAGTAAAGATTCGTATGGACCTGTAGAGCATGCAACAACGTCGTTTGGTCAAGGAATTTCCGTAACACCTATACAGCAAGTGCAAGCTGTTGCTGCTGCTATAAATGGTGGTTATTTATATAAACCATTCATCGTAAAAAATATTTTAGATGGTGATTCAAACGACGTTCTATCGAGTACTGAACCTGAGATGAAACATAAGGTTATAAGCGAAGAAACATCAGCATTGGTTCGAGATGCACTCGAACATGTAGTAGCTGAAGGATCCGGTAGAAATGCTTATAGAGATCAGTTACGAATCGGTGGTAAAACAGGAACTGCACAAAAAGTGCAAAACGGTAGATATATGGATGGGGAGTATATTGTATCCTTTATTGGTTTTGCTCCAGCAGATAACCCAGAGATAATCGTTTATGTTGCAATTGATAATCCAAAACATGCTTCCCAATTTGGAGGGGTCATCGCAGCACCGATAGTAGGGCAAATCATCGAGGATTCGCTGGAAGTTACTGGTGGTGGTAAACAAATTGAAAAAGAATATCGATGGGGGGATATCCCGCAAGTACGTGTTCCAAACTTAGTAGGGGTGAAGAAAAAAGAGATAACGGAATATATGTATCCGTTCTCTATAATTTGGCATGGTGATGGGGAAGAAATACTTACTCAATTACCCCGAGAAAATAGTTTAATACCAATAGACGGAAAAATTCATGTCTATACAAAATAATTAACTACAGTACATTCATTGTTAGTTGATCGCATTTAAGGAGATTTTTTCATGACATTATCTACAACGATTATTACAATTAGTTTTAGTTTTCTTTTATCTGTTATTTTAGCGCCAATTGTTATCCCTTATTTAAGAAGGATGAAATTTGGTCAAAGTATTAGAGAAGAAGGCCCTGAATCGCATCAAAAAAAAGCCGGCACACCAACAATGGGTGGAATAATTTTTTTAATATCTATTATAGTATCGACGTTAGTCATTTCTTTTTACTTCGATAAGTTGACGACACAAACAATTGTTTTGCTAATCATATTAGTTGGTTTTGGTTTAATCGGATTTCTAGACGACTTTATTAAAGTAGTCTTAAAAAGAAATCTTGGCTTAACTTCTATACAAAAATTAATAGGTCAAATTATTGTTTCGGTTATCGCTTATTTCTTATTGAAGCTTGGACCATTTGATACAACAGTTGGAATTCCATTTACAGAATTAGACATTCCTCTAGGTCAATTATATGTTGCGTTTCTAATTTTTTGGCTAGTAGGCTTTTCAAACGCGGTAAATCTTTCAGATGGACTAGATGGATTAGTATCCGGAACTGCATCTGTTTCATTTGCAACGTTTGGAGTGCTTGCTCTTGCTTATGAACAAACGGATATTGCTATCTTTGCTTTTAGTGTATCTGGGGCATTACTAGGGTTTCTTTTGTTTAATAAAAACCCAGCGAAAGTGTTTATGGGGGATACTGGCTCTCTTGCATTAGGTGGAGCACTTGCGATGGTTTCTATTCTTGTAAAACAAGAGCTTTTGCTACTCTTGGTAGGAATTATTTTCGTAATAGAAACATTATCAGTAATTTTACAAGTAATTAGCTTTAAGACAACTGGAAAACGTATTTTCAAAATGAGTCCTATCCACCATCATTTTGAACTTTCGGGATGGACTGAAACAAAAATTGTTACAGTATTTTGGGCTATAGGTTTTATAGCTGCTATGATTGTTGTTATCCTGGAGGTTTTATAAAATGAAGCAATTGCCGTTAGTCTATCATAAAAAAATCCTTGTATTAGGACTTGCAAAAAGTGGTACAGCTGCTGCGGAGATTTTGCATGATTTAGGTGCATTTGTAACTGTAAATGACTCCAAGCCATTTGAACAAAACGAAAATGCACAATATTTACTATCTAAAGGACTAACCGTCATATGTGGTAGTCATCCTGAGGATCTTTTAGATGAGGGATTCAGTCTTATAGTAAAGAACCCTGGTATTCCTTATACTAATCCAGTCATTGCAGAAGCAAAAAAAAGAGGCATTCCTGTTTGGACAGAGGTAGAGTTAGCTTACCGTATAAGTGATGCGCCGATGATTGGTATTACAGGTTCTAATGGAAAAACCACGACGACTACGTTAATCTTTGATATGTTAGAAGCTGGAAATAAACTTCCGTTAATTGCAGGCAATATAGGGACTGTGGCAAGTGCTGTTGCGGAAAAAGCTACCGAAGAAAATATTATTGTAACAGAACTCTCATCTTTTCAGCTAATGGGTACAGAGGAGCTTAAACCCAAAATAGCGGTATTAACAAATTTATATGAAGCTCATTTAGATTATCATACTGATTTTAAAGAATATACCGATGCAAAATTCAATATTTCCAGATGGCAAGATGCGTCAGATTGGTTTATCTATAATGGGGAACAAGAGATTGTGACCGCTTATGCCGATAAAAGTGAAGCAAAGAAAGTTCCATTCTATGTTAGTAGAAAAACAAAGGAAGGGATAAGTGCAGATAATTCCTTTGTATATTGGAACGGTGAAAAATTGTTTGAACGTTCTATCATAGCACTTCGTGGGAAACATAATTTAGAAAATGTACTGGCGGCAACTGCTACGGCACTTTTAATGGATTGTTCTTTAGAGAGTATTACGAAAGTACTTTCTACTTTCCACGGTGTAAAACATCGTACTCAGTTTGTTCGTGAGTGGAAAAACAGGAAGTTTTATAACGATTCTAAAGCTACCAATGCATTAGCTACGAAAAGCGCTTTAGAAGGCTTTTCAGAGCCAGTTATATTAATCGCTGGCGGAGTAGATAGAGGTCATTCTTTTGATGAATTAATCCCATATTTGAGTAATGTAAAGGCGTTAATTCACTATGGTGAAACAGCAGAACGCCTACAGAGTTTTGGAGTACAGCAAGGAATTCCTTCTGTCGTTAGAGTGTCTAGCTTAGTCGATGCGATTGAAGAAGGTGTAAAGCTATCAAAAGAAGGAGATACGATTCTACTTTCTCCAGCATGTGCGAGCTGGGATCAATACGAAAGCTTTGAGGTTCGTGGAGATGAGTTTATTGAACAAGTATTTGCATTAAAAGATTAACGAAGGGATGAAGTAATCGAAAGATAAAAGAACGATCCTATTTATATCGTCTGTCCTGTTTTTATCTATTATTGGAATACTATTTGTTCACTCTGCCGGTTCTTATTGGAGTGAAGTGCATTATAAAGGCCAAGTGCCATTTGCTTTCAAACAGGCAAGTTATTTAGTAGTAGGAATATTAGGAGCCTTATTTATACGAAATAAAAGTTTCGTAAGGCTCCCGAAGTTCTGGTTCATCATATACGGACTATCCATTCTATTTTTAATAGGTGTATTAATACCCGGAATAGGTGTTGTACGTAATGGATCTCAAAGCTGGATTTCGTTAGGTTTTATGAATTTCCAGCCAGCAGAGCTTGCCAAAATTGCTGTTTTAGGTATGGTTTCTTTTTCATTGGCAAATGAAAAAAAATCAAAGAAGGTAATGTATTTTCAAAGTGCGTTAATATTATTATTACCTATCAGTTTTATCATGCTACAACCTGATTTTGGCTCAGCTTTTGTTTTAGTCGTAGCGACCTTTTTTTTACTTTTTGCTGCGGGTTTACCATTAAAGTTTTTTGTCACTATTGGAATGACTGGAATTGTAGCATTTGTAGTATTAATCGCTTCTGCTCCCTACCGTTTAGTTCGAATTCAAGCATTTCTTGATCCATGGAAAGATCCATTAGGATCAGGATTTCAAGCTATTCAATCTTTACTCGCTGTTGGACCAGCTGGTTTGTTTGGATTTGGTTACGGAAACAGTAGACAAAAGTTTTTATACTTGCCAGAACCACAAAATGATTTCATTTTTTCTATTCTATTAGAAGAAACTGGTTTTATAGGTGGGTTAATCATTATTACAGCATTTGTCATTTTCTTTACTACTGGGTTCTCTTTAGCTTCCAAGGCGAAAACAAGAGCTGCACAATTTACAATTATCGGTTTTACTTCATTGCTTGCAGTACAAACGTTTTTAAATATGGGGGTAGTAACGGGATTGCTTCCAGTAACCGGAGTTACTTTACCGTTTATAAGCTATGGTGGTTCTTCATTAGTTACGACTTGGGGAATTATTGGTATCATATTAAATCTTGCAAATGAATCTTCAAAAGAAGGGAGGCGGTAGAATGGAAAAAGTAATAGATATCGAAGATCGAATACCCACTCTAAAAGAACGTAGGCGAAGAAGAACAAATAAAAAGTTTTCCATTCTACTTTTTCTCTTTGTCACAACATTATTAATAGTTCTCTATTTTCAGTCTTCGTATAGCCAGATTCAAACAATTTCTGTTAGTGGCGCATCTCTTGTTCCAAAAGAACAATACATAGAGCAAAGTTCTTTAAAACTAGGTGATTCCATGTGGAGTTTCAAAGAGCAAAAGATTACAAAGCTAATAGAACAAAATGATTGGGTAAAATCTGTTAATGTCAAACGTAACTGGTTAACAGAAGTAGATATTCGAGTAGAAGAGTATAAAAAAATTGGTTATGTGGAAAACGGTGATCGTCTTCATATTATTTTAGAAAATGGGAAGAATATTGAAACGGATGGACAAGTTCTTCCTGAAGATGGACCAATTTTAGCTGGATTTGACGACGAAAAAATTAGAATACGACTTATTAAAGAGTTGGAAGAATTAGATTCAGAAGTGTTACAGACGATTTCGCAAATTAACTATACACCAACCGACAAAGATGTATATTCTATTCAAGTATTTATGAATGATGGAAACGAAGTTCAAGCGATAATACCTTCGTTTTCTGAAAAGATGAATTATTACCCATCAATCGTGTCACAGCTTGAACCAGATGTGAAAGGAATTATCGACTTAGAAGTAGGAACGTTTTTTCAACCATATAAAGAAGTATATAGTCAAGAGATAGAAGAGGAGGCGGTGGAGGTTGAAGAAGAACAAGCTCCTTAGAATTCCTTCTCGGGGACTCATTTTAATCTCTTTAGTAAGTTTAGTGTTAGGGTTTATTCTTGCCTACTCGTATAGTATTTCTTCTGCTAAAAGAGATCAAATCAGTACAAATACGGTTTATTTTAATGAGCAAGAAAAATACAAAGAAGATTTAATAGAACAAAAAGAAAGAAATAAGGAACTGACAGAAGAAATAAATGCAAAGCAACAAGAAATTAGAGATTTTGAACATTCATTTGCAAATAGTGAAGAAAGTGTAGAGGAATTAGTAAAAGAGGCTGAAATGCTACGATTACTAATCGGAGACATTCCATCTCAAGGAAAGGGAATTGCTGTTTCCTTGCAAGACGGAGCCTATAATCCATCGCAAGAAAATCCGAATGAATATATTGTTCATGAAAGTCATGTTTTTAAAGTAATAAACGAGTTGAAAATCTCTGGAGCAGAAGCCATCTCCATAAATGGGCAAAGGTTACATTCAAATTCTTTTATACGTTGTACAGGCCCAGTGATTACAGTAGACGGAAAAACATTTCCTGCTCCATTCGTTATTGAAGCAGTTGGAGATCCAGCTGTATTATTAGCTTCCGTCAATCTTGGTGGAGGAGTAGTGGACCAATTAGCAAGTGACAATATTGTAGTAACTGTCGAGGAGAAAGGGAAAATAACGATGCCTGCTTTACGAGACGACAAAAACTAAACAAGGTGAAGGAGGCCGAATAATGAAAAAAACCGTCTATATTCGGTTTACATTTATTTTGTTGATTGTTGGATTTATGCTTGCGGTACAATACAATACAGTAAAAAATCCAGAGACCCGTGATACTAGAGATGTTTGGGCAATTCGTCAAGAGCTTGCAAAAGAAACAGAATTACATTCGGAATTACTATCTGAAGTTCGTGTGTTAGAGCAAACGATAGGTAAATATGAGAATATGATGTACGAGAGTCCAAAAATTGCTTTGAATGAAACAGTTGGCCAATTAAAAAAAGAAATTGGGTTAGTAGAGTTCAATGGTCCTGGTCTAACAATTAAAGTAGAGCCTTCACTTGAAAGTATTGTAGTGGGACAAGCGATTGATGGTATTTCTCCAGAACTACTTGTTCGTTTAATAAACGAAATCAATCGTTTTAAAGCGAGAGCGGTTGAAGTAGATGGTAAAAGAATAATATACTCTTCTGCAATAAGAGATGTAAATGGTAAAACTACCGTAAATAATTTAGCAGTAAAGACTGCTCCATTTACGATAAAAGTTGGAACCTCAACGTTTGAAGATGCCAAAAAAATGTATAATCAATTAGAGGCTTCTGCTATCGGAGATGACTTTTATATCGATAATTTAAAGTTAGTTATAGGAGAACCTGAAAACAACGTTAAAATAGCTGCGTATGACCAGTCGATTAGTAAACAGTTTCTACTAGAAATTCCAGGGGGAGAATCATAACATGTGGCTGCCATTATTAGGACTTATACTTGGGATTTCACTTGGACTATTAACGGACATTCAAATTCCAGATGTTTATGAAAGTTATTTGTCTATAGCAGTATTAGCTGCACTTGATACTTTATTTGGAGGAATAAGAGCTCAATTACAGCAAGTTTATGACGATAAAGTATTTGTATCAGGTTTTTTCTTTAATATAGCGTTAGCAGCAGCATTAGCATTTTTAGGGGTGCATCTTGGAGTTGACTTATATTTGGCTGCCATATTTGCATTTGGAGTTCGTTTATTCCAAAATATAGCCGTTATTCGTCGGATTATATTGACTAAATGGTCGGAAAGAAAAAAAGAATAGGTAATATTGTGTACACACAATGAATAATTAACTATTTCTTTAGAAAATTTTAGACTTTATCTGTTTTTTACAATAGAATAATAAATAAAGAGTTTTATAGGAGGTGCCACGGGTTGAATCAGTCAGAATTATACGTATCATTGGACATTGGGTCGTCTTCCATAAAAGTACTAATTGGAGAAATGAGTGACGACTCGCTGCATGTTATAGGAGTAGGAAATGTAAAATCAAGTGGAATACGTAAAGGGTCCATTGTAGATATAGATGCAACAGTTCAGTCTATTAAAAAGGCTGTAGGTGAAGCAGAAAGAATGATTGGGATGTCCATACAAGAAATTGTACTTGGTGTCCCAGCGAATCTAGCAAACATACAAAATGTAAAAGGTGTAGTAGCTGTTAATCGTGAAGATCGAGAAATTACAGATACTGATTTAGATAGAGTAATCGAATCTGCTCAAGTAATGTCAATCCCTCCTGAACGAGAGCTTATTAATATTGCACCTAAGCAATTCATCGTAGATCATCTAGATGAAATAAAAGATCCTCGTGGAATGATTGGAACACGTCTAGAAATGGACGGAATTATGATGACGACATCAAAGACTATTTTACATAATGTGTTAAGATGTGTGGAGCGAGCTGGTCTGCAAATAAGAGAAATATATTTACAATCTTTAGCCGGTGGCTACTTTGCTCTTACAGAAGATGAAAAAAATCATGGCACTGCTTATATAGATATTGGTGGAGGATCTACTTCCATTGCCATTTTTAGTGAAGGGCACTTAATAAACACTTCTGTCATCCCTGTAGGTGGAGACCATATAACAAAGGATTTATCGATTGTCTTGAAAACACCTACTGAGCAAGCAGAAATGATTAAACTAAAATATGGACATGCATTTTATGATGACGCATCGGATGATGAACTTTTCGAAGTACCAGTTATTGGTGCAGATATGAAAGAGCAATATTCACAACGCTATATTGCAGATATTATTGGAGTCCGATTAGAAGAGTTATTTGAACTTGTGTTAGAGGAATTCTACCGAATGGGTCTACAAGATTTACCAGGTGGAGTTGTAATTACAGGTGGAGTTGCTAAACTAGAAGGTCTAGGGCAGCTTGCAAGACATATTTTACAAACAAGAGTCCGATTATATACACCAGATTATATTGGTGTTCGTGAACCCCAATATACAACGGCAGTTGGTCTTATAAGATATGCCTATAAAGAAGATCTTTTCTATGGTAAAATTGGAAATAGCCATGCATTATCTCAAATGGCACTTAGTGAAGCAGTTTCAAGTCCTAAAAAACAAACTGCTCAAGTATCTACAAATGAAAACAAAGAAAGTGCAATTTCAAAAGCTAAAAAGTTTTTTGACAAATTTTTCGAATAACAAAACCTTTATCATAGTTGAAAGAATATAGGAGGCAATAGCATGCTAGAATTTGAGACAAACGATGATCAATTAGCCATCATTAAAGTTATTGGTGTAGGTGGCGGTGGAAATAACGCTGTAAATCGAATGATTGAACATGGAGTACAAGGTGTTGATTTTATCGCTGTAAATACAGACGCTCAAGCATTAAAAATGTCAAAAGCAGAGGTGAAATTACAAATTGGTGGAAAACTTACTCGTGGTCTTGGAGCAGGTGCCAATCCAGAAGTGGGTAAAAAAGCAGCAGAAGAAAGTAAAGAGCAAATAGAAGAGGCATTAAGAGGCGCAGATATGGTATTTGTTACAGCTGGAATGGGCGGCGGTACTGGTACAGGTGCTGCTCCTGTAATTGCTCAAATTGCACGCGAAATAGGTGCATTAACAGTAGGTGTTGTTACACGTCCGTTTACATTTGAAGGACGTAAACGTTCAACGCAAGCTGTTGGTGGAATTAACATGATGAAAGAATCTGTTGATACACTTATCGTTATTCCAAACGATCGTCTTCTTGAAATTGTTGATAAAAATACACCAATGCTAGAAGCATTTAGAGAAGCAGATAATGTTTTACGACAAGGCGTTCAAGGTATTTCAGAATTAATCGCTGTTCCTGGACTAATAAACTTGGACTTCGCAGATGTTAAAACAATCATGGCAAATAAAGGTGCAGCTTCTATGGGTATTGGTATTTCAAGTGGTGAAAATCGTGCTTCAGAGGCTGCTAAAAAAGCAATTTCCAGTCCTTTGCTTGAAACGTCCATTGACGGTGCAACAGGGGTACTAATGAATATTACTGGTGGATCGAATTTAAGCTTATTCGAAGTTCAAGAAGCTGCAGATATCGTTGCATCCGCTTCAGATGAAGAGGTAAACATGATTTTCGGTTCAGTTATTAATGAGCAATTAAAAGATGAAATTGTTGTAACAGTAATTGCAACTGGATTTAATGAAGAATTACTTCATCAAAAGCAACCAAGAAGTACAGGTTTTGGTTCAGCTAGAGCTCAACAAGCAGCAACTACTACACCAATTCGTGAGCAACGTAAAGAAGAGCAACCAAAACAACAAGAACGTCAAGTAACTAGCCATCAACAAGAGGATGCTTTGGACATTCCAACGTTCTTAAGAAATCGTCAAAGAAGAAATTAAGATTATGCATAAAGCAATCACCCAATTTGGTGGATGCTTCAGACTGTAGACAAACTCAACAAAACGAGTTGTCTACAGTCTTTTTTCTTTTAAAATATTATTAAGATTATTTAAGTTTGGAAAAAGCCACTCGCTTTCCCCGGACGAATCGCCTAGCCTCCACTTCGCCCCGCCGAGGGCACTGAAAAGTCCTTATATTCTACTTTGCTAGATGGGGTTGTCCAATAATCTCAATAGGTAAGAAAATCGTTGAAACGGCTCCCTTTCCGGAGGGCACTGAAAAACCTTAGCTTTTAATTTTTTTATATACTCGCCATCAAAAAAGACAATTTTTCGTTCGATTTTGAACGAAAAATTGCCTTTTTCTCCTGTTTTTTTTACTTTTCTTCCTTCAA
>NZ_VDGI01000034.1 GCF_006861825.1 Psychrobacillus vulpis
TAGGCTACATTTTGTGAATGGTGACTTGGAAGAGCCGTGTGCGTAAATAGCGCAAGCACGGTTCTGTGAGGGGGGAGGAACACAATCTACCGCAAGGTAGAGAGGTTCCCTTCTACTCGACTAGTTATAAATCACGGGGTTGCTTTGCCAGTTCTTTCATATTGAACTAAAGGGGCAGGTTAGTTCAACAAGGAAAACAATAAAGTTGTGGCGAATACATAATAAAATAAACTAAAAAAAGGAAGGTTATATGAGAATACTTATATTAGGAGCAACTGGCTTTTTGGGCTCGAATTTATTCCAACTGGCTTCAGAGAACAAAAATCTAACAGTGTTTGGTACCTCACGTTTTCAACATGAAAACTCTAATATTATACAAGTAGATGTTACAAACAAACGATCAATAGGAAGTGTCATAAGAAAAATAAATCCAGAAGTAGTTATATGGTCACTTATGAGTTTTAAAGAAGAAACCAAATTAATCAATTTGGGGCTCGAAAATTTATTATCAGAAATAGAGAGTGCAACAAAACTTATATTTCTATCAACGGATGCAGTTTTTGTTGAAGGAATTGGTGGTTACAAAGAATCTGACCCAATTGGGACGTTGTCTAAAGAAGCAGGTTTAGCCGATTATGTGAATGGTAAACATACAGGAGAAAACTTAATTCTCAATAAACATCCAAATCACGTGATACTTCGAACTGGACCACTATATGGTAATAATGGAGAACAAGGTATTGAAAAACGAACCATACACATAATCGAGAAAATAAAAGAGAATCAGTCCATTGAGGCATGGACAAATGTGTATAGAACTTTTGTAAATGTTAATGATCTATCAAGTACGATTATTGAATTGACCAAAATAAAATTTAATGGAATTTTGCATGCTGGACCCATACATAAAGAAAGCTATTATACGTTTTATAAAAAGAGATTGGAAGAACTTGGATGGAATAATAGTCTTATCCGTCCAACTATAAGATCTAAAGAAGATGCCCCTTATCTATCACTTGATACGTCTCTAAATACACAAAAAGCTCATCAATTGCTTAAAACTAATTTTCGCACAGTTTGACTAATTGTTGTTTTTTCTGAGATTTAATGGACAAGGTGATTGTTATTCAACTAACAGGTGCGTTTCTACGATAAGCGGAGAATTTTACTAACGCAGCAGGCAGTTTAACATGAATTTGTGCAAGGATTAAATGGAGGAGGAAAATGTTGAAAATAGAAGACTTTCTCTGGAGATAATAGAAGTTGGGAAGGAATGTACTTAAACTACGTAGCCAATTAGGAAAGTAATTCACAAAGAAGGGTGTATAAAAAGTGGATTTATTACTTTGGATAACTATTGGTTTCATCATAATCGGATTTGTTGTTCTCGCTTCTATGAAAAAAAAAAAATATGGAAAGTAAGCTCACTTTTATACAAAGAAATATGGAAGCTAAGAAAAGTTCAACTAAATCCATAGTTTGTTGGATAGTAGGAAACGTAGCTTGGGGGATAGTGAGTATCATTCTTGTATGGTGGTTTTCTGCAAAATGAATTTAGAAAGTTTTTGGCAATGTCTTAAGGGGGAAGTAGTTCATTTTTGTGAAGAGTTGTTCTTAAAGAAACGCGTGCTTTAGTTAAAGATCATTGGTTAGGCAGCTCTCTTTTCCTAGTTCCCAATTAAAATCCTCTCTTTATAAGTTTATTAATATACGAACTTTACATTTTGTGAAATTAACTTTTATAAGTAAATTGCATTGGCCTAGTAAGTTTGATAATTCCTCTGTAAAGAGTAACCAATGGATTGTTTGAAATCTATAATATGAAGAACTTGTTAACAAAGTCCACTAGTTTTCATATATTAAAGAAAATGCTTTATAGAGGTGAAATTATAATGAGAATTACAAGAGGAAGATGGAGTTATTACCAAATTTTAGCTGAAAATAAAGAAATTAATCCATATGTTGTTCATACCGAACTGTTTAATGAACACTCCTTTTATCAGAATTTACATCAACACTTAGTTATTCGGCCATGTTTTGGTTTAGATGAAATTAGGGTTTTCTTAATAGAGGGGGATAAAAAGCAATATAAAGTTAAAAATGGGAGCTTTTCAACAACTTTTACTAATAAAACTGATGTTTTTCATTATTTAGATAACGCATGCAAAAAAGAAAAATATTACATTCTTCAGGATTTAAGTTTCTTGAACAACAGAAATGAAGAGACTGTTGAACTTTTTGTAACTATGCATCGTGATCAATTCTTTAACTGGAGTGTCACAGCAGTACTTGAAAAGAAAGATATGTTAGGACATAGAGAAATAGATATCATAAAACAAAAACTTTATAAATCGGCTATCCAAATTGTTTTATCTCTCGAAAAACATTATCTTAAATGTTCAACAATTGTATTAGATATTGGATTATTGAAAGAGAAATGGTACATTCAAGATATTATCCTACACTTTTCAAAAAGTAAATGGAGCCAATACCAAATATTGTCTTTGGTTGATGAGTTAGCTGCTTATCTTCCAAATACTCAATTAGCAACCTCTCACACATTACTTCAATTTATTCGAAAGTACAAGCAAGTAATGCTCAAACCATGTTTTGGTCAATGGGGAATCGGAATTGTACAAGTTTCCTGGGTGCAAGGAGACGTTTTTGAAGTTCATAACGAACAGAAAAAACGTACAATTGAAGGTAGAATGGACCTCATTGATTACCTCCAAACTTCTTACTTATCCCAAAAAAGTTATATCGTTCAGGAAAAGATACACTTAGCTACGATTGAAGATTGTATCTTTGACGCTCGTGTTATGGTGCAGAGAGAAAATAGCGAAAGCGATTGGGAAGTTACCGCCAAAGTAGCGAGGATTTCCACAAACAATTATATCGTTACCAATGTTGCGAAGTCTATAATCCTGTTAGAACAAGCTATACAAAAATCAATAATAAATAGAAGCAACCAAAAATTACTATCTAAAATAGATGAAATTTGTATGAGTGGAACCTCGTATTTAGGTAAATATTACCAATGTATCACCCGAATTGGTTTGGATATTGGCATTGCCAAAAATGGCGGTATTTGGATTTTTGAAGCAAACTTAGTTCCAGACGTTTCGCTTTTCAAAATGTTAGAAGACCAAAGTATTTACGAAAAAATAATAAAGAAAAAGAAAGAATAAGCAACAAAGAGAACGTTGATTTAAAAATCTGATATTTCACCTAAATTAACCTTCCTAAAGCTATACAACTAGAATTAAGTTTTGATCAATAAACTGGTTCTTCCATTTGCGATAAAAATTATACTTAGTCTTTCTAACATCTTTAAGTAATTGAATTTTCTGTATTCCATAATAATAGCTTTACTTACTTTTTCTTTACTAGAAGGGCAGTTATGGGTTGAGTAAGCATCACCAGAGGGAAAAAAATACGCTACCACTTCTCCATCTTTGTTACTTGAACGTCTTCTAATCCAGTTAATAACATGCGAAAATTCATGTGAACGTATCTCGTTCCCTCCAAGTCTAAAAAGTAGGATCTTTTTTCTATTTCTATAGAATCTTCATTCCGACGCTTATCTCGGATTTCCTTAATTATAATCTATAAATAGATTATTATCCTACACACTTCCATTTTTCGATACATATGTTAGTTTAGATCAATAAAAATGGAGGTGATATTTTGGGATTAAGACGAAGACTTCTTTATATAACAAATTTTGCTGATAACACGGTAGAAATCTATAATATTACCAATCCAATCGCTCCTGTCCGTGTTGGAGAGTTTGGTGCAGAAGATTTAAGTGATCCTATCGCATTGGCGATTACAGATACCACGTTATATGTAACAAATTTTGCTGATAACAATACGGTTGAAATTTATGATATTTCCAATCCAACTGCTCCAGTCCGTGTCGGAGAGTTTGGTGCAGGAGATTTAATGCTTCCTTCCGGATTAGCTATTACAGGTACCACGCTGTATGTAACAAGTCAAGACAATAACACGGTAGAAATTTATGATATTACCAATCCAATTGCTCCAGTACGTGTTGGAGAGTTTGGTGCAGGAGATTTATCTGTTCCTGCCGGATTGGCGATTACAGGTACCACGATGTATGTATCAAATTCAGGCGATAATACGGTAGAAATTTATAATATTACCAATCCAACCGCTCCAGTACGTGTAGACCAATTCAATGAAGGAAATTTAGATGATCCTTTCTCATTGGTAATAATAGGTAACACGTTGTATGTATCAAATCCAGGCAATGACACGGTAGAAATTTATGATATTACCAATTCAACCGCTCCAGTACGTGTAGGCGAGTTTAATGCAAATGATGTTTTTGGAATGGCTATTACAGGTACCACTATGTATGTAGCAATTACTCTTGCTAACATAGTACAAATTTATGATATTACCAATCCAACCGTTCCTGTCCCTGTAGGGCAGTTCAATTCCGGAAATTTAAATCGTCCTTCCGGAATGGCTGTATTTCTGACAATATGATAGATCGTTCTATGCAACAAAAGCACCACGATCGACAAGAGTCTCGTTATGATTCCTCCTATTAGAGTGCAATATAGAATTAGATGACTTTAGAGTTAACCAAAGGAGAGGGTTTTTCAATTAATCTTTAAATAAAACGATTGAATTAGTCCAATCTTATTCTAAGGAAGAAGATTTGTGAGAAAATCGATGAAGAGGAGTAAAACATCCGCCTGAAGGATTGTTTAATTTAGATGGAAAGGAAGAGGTTGAACTTCCTTTTTTTAAAGATATAGGCGATATAGTTTATGGAATTTACTATATCAACACCAATTTCATTTTCAAATATATAAAAACATTGAATAGATAGTAACAATTATTTGTTATATGACGATAATTATAGAGGGAAGTTTTTCGTCATCTACGTTTCTATAGGAGGAACAAGATTTTAAGAAAAACTTACTATTTAAACTAATGACGAAATGCAACTTTTTCACAAATTTTAATAAGGAAGTGGTTTTAAATTATGGCAGAAGGAACTTACACAATGAACGTAAATCTTGCTAAGAAAACTGTTGATATGACGGTGAGTGGAACTTTTTCTCCTGAAAAAGCTCAACAATTTATCAATGATTATCAAAATAAGTTATCATCAATAAATGCAAGCGAATTCGTCTTGGAATTTGATTGCAGTGATTTGGATGTAGTAACAAAAGAAATGATACCAGATCTTGAAAATTGTTTAGCACTTTATAAATCCTCTGGATTTAAGAAAGTAGAAGTAGGTATTGGGAAAAGTGCTATAATATCCATGCAATTAAAACGCTTGGCGAATAATGTAGGGCTAACTACGTTTGAGGTAATTCAAAAATATTAATTTTTACAAAAAGGTAAGGAGCTCATGGTCCTTCCTTTTTTATTTGATATTTACATAACAAAACTCGTAACTTAAATGTACTAAAATGATCAAGCTTAATAACAAGATATGTAATTGTATATAATACTAAAATTTCATTCGAGAGGTTTCTTACGACTATGACTAACATTAGAATTAAAGCAGTGGATGTTTACCATGCAAAAAAACAAGTAAACAATGATGTTTATCTTGAACACTTTAAAAAACAAGGAAAAGATATTACAAATTTCTTAGATATTATGGGAAGAAAAGAGCGTTATGTTATTGACAATCATGAAGAAAATACGATTACAATGGCGATTGAAGCAACAAATCGGGTGTTGAAAAAAGTGGGATTAGAAGGTAAGGATTTAGATATGATTGTTTTTTCTACTCAAGTACCTGAAATGACTGTTCCAAGCAACGCTGTGTTCATTCATAATGCCATTCAAGCAAAAAAAGGGACAGTTATTTTTGATATGAACGCAAATTGCGCTGGTATGACGATTGCAGTAGAACAGGCGTCACGATATATGAAATCCAATCCTGATGTTAATACCGCACTTGTGGTAGGTTCTGATTATCTTTCATTAGTGGCTGATCCAAAAGATGCAATGACTTATGCTAACTTTGGGGATGCTTCTTCTGCTATTATTTTAGAAAAGACTGAGAATGATACAGGATTTATCGATGCGATGTTTGAAGTAGACTCAAGTAACCGAAACAATATTTTATATCCACACAAGGGATTGTCTCAAACAAATAAAGCTGGTGAAAGTGCAGAATTCATGCTTTGGCAACCATTTGATGGAGCGATGGTACTCCCTGATGCGTATGATATGTTTAAAGCCATTTTAGAAAGAAATCAACTTAAAATTGATGATGTAGATGCGTTCTGCTTATCTCAATTTGCTAAAGTGAATATTGATAAAATACAAAAACATTTTGATATACCTGAAGAAAAATTTATTTATGTTGGAGACAAATATGGATATACTGGTACAAGCAGTCCTTTTATTGCCCTTCATGAAGGAATCGAATCAGGAAAGATTAAGCGTGGAGACTTAATATTATTTTGGACAATCGGTGGCGGTCACGAGTTCATTACTATGTTATTTAGATATTAAACAATGTAAATGTTCCTAAAGTAAAGGGCGTAGATTCAGGAGAATCTACGCCCTATGTGTTGATGTAGAACTTTAAAATACAAAAATCAGGAGGTAATTATATGGTAAAATATATAAATTATACGACAGAACCCCCTAATAACTTTGACCAATTGCTAAATCTATATGAATCTTTAGGATGGAATTCACTTAAATTAACAATTAATGATTTGGAACGAATGTGCAATCAAAGTTGGTACGCCATTTACGCATTTGATGAAAAACAATTAGTGGGTATGGGACGTGTTATTTCAGATGGTGTAATTACTGGAGTAGTTTGTGGATTATGTGTTCTACCAAGCTATCAGTCCGAAGGAATCGGCAATGAAATGGTGAATCGAATAATTCACCATTGTGAGCAAAATCGGGTAATTCCTCAACTAATGTGTGTGGAAAGTTTGGAACCATATTATGAAACCTTTGGGTTCAAGAGATTTACCATTGGCATGTCAAAAAATATAAATAGATAGATATAATTTGATTTGTTGTTTAACTAACGGTTGCTTTAGTTGAAGATCATGGGCTGTTTAGGCAGCTCTTTTTTCTTGTTCAACAAAAGGGGTAGGTTAGTTAAATAAGAAGATTTTTTTCGGAACACCAGAACTTCTAATCGGGAGGTAATTTTGTGGAAAGAAAATATAATTTGTGGTCTTTCCTTATATGTTTGTTATTAACAGCTCTTTCTTTACAGGCTTTATATGCTTCTTATACCCACTCGTGGTCCGTAGCACCACCTGCTTCGGTTTTATGGTTGCTCTGTCTTAATTGCATTTCCCCTTTCAGGAATTTTTCTATTAGGGATAGTAGTGAATACATTTGCAAGAGAACCCATTGCAACAACCCAATCACCCGATTCTAAAACGACAATCGACTTCTACACATTAAATGGTGGTGCAGCTACCTCTATTAGTGTAGTAGGAATAGTAGATGGTCCCCTGTGGTTCAAGAAGAATATCTACTATGATGACAATATGCACAATGCAGATGTGGCTTGGACAAATAACCATATTATTATAATCAACAATCACACTTTGAACTTGGATAAAGAGGAAACTTTTTCTGATTAAAAAATTCTTTTTACTAACTAGGTGCATTAGATGAAGAACAATAAGCAGTATAGACGGCACTTTATTCTTGTCGCTACATGGATGGCTAACGGGGCAGTTCAGTTTATTAAGTAAGCATAGATTTATGGGGGGCTAAGTTTATGACATTTGAGGAGTTAACAAAAGAAAAAGGCTATTTTCTTTCATTTGAAAGTATTTTGGAACCAAGAACAAAAGAAGTAAAACTGAGGGTAATAGTAAATAAAAGTGAGAATCCAACAGACTTACTCATTTTTCCTCACCCTGAAAGCAAAGTGACAACCTTACAGATTGACTTTCAGAATTATGTTACATATTCAGTTATCTATGATGACTTTACCATTTGGAATGATACCGAAGTATTTCAAGGTGAGTCATTCCGAATTTATAATAAATCTAATTATTTTGAATTTATACAGAATGAATCGGAGTTAAAGGGTTTTTTTTCAAATGAGAACTTACACACTACTCATTGGCTTGTTTGGAACATAAAGTAGATATAATTTCAAACTACGAACCAATAATTACAAAAATAGAATCAGAAAAAATTTAGCAGTTTAATAATAACTTCTTCAACTAACGGGGCGGGTTAGTTCAATAAAATAAATATTTACCAAATATATACAAGGAACATACATTCGTGTTAATATACCCTTATGGAAACTTAAATAGGGGGATTAATATGAAATTGAAAAATATAAACAATAAGGAGCGTATGAAGCATTATAATGTTTCAGGTTTGAGCGTTACATTAATTGAAAATGGCCAAATAAATAAGGGAGAGTTAGAGATGAAGATAGCATTAGCCGATATACCCCATACACCTCAAGTCGTGTCTTTCTTCAAAAACAATTTAGATCGTAATAACAGAGCGATTTATTCTGAAGAGTTTTTATGCCCTCTCGGAATTAAAGCAGCTATTAAAAGAAAACAAATGATAGTTGCGATAGTCGATGGTCAAGTAGTTGGAGCTTTTCGATTTTACAGAAAAAAAACATTCAATAGCATTTCGCTATATCAATTTGCTATAAATGAGGTTTATCGTGGTCAAGGGTTGTTAAAAAAGATGTTAAAAACTATAAATGACTTACCAATCCTTGTGTTATGTCCGATCGGATCAATATTCAATGAATACTTTTACAAGACAGGTTGGAACCTACAAGAACGAAATGCTGAATTTAAAGTTTGGGCTTTTAATGACTAAAACATTGGAAAAGAAAGTGTCAATATGAAATATTTACATCGGTAAATATTTATATCTTATCTTCTTCAACAATTGGCGTTTATCCAAGGAGGATTAACGCTTCTTTTTGATGAACTTAGTGAACTAAGGGGGCAGGTTAGCTAAAAAAGAAGACTAAAAAAGTCCAACAATTATGTTGAACTTATTATACTTGTTACAAATTTTCAAACTGGAGGTATTCTAAAATATTTCCGAAGGGGTCTCTGAAACTAATATATTTTCCTGGAGGACAATTAGTTGGTTCATCTATAATAAAATTCACTTCTTTCTCTTTTAAGTATTTAACTTTTTCATAAATATCTTCAGTTCGAAATCCTAATACAACTCCTGAAATATCTTGATTATAGGATGCATTATCGTTCTCCTCTAAAATAAGTGGTAACTCTCCGTGTACAAGTGACACAATATTAGGACCATACTGTTTGTTTATTTCAAAACCTAAAGTATTAGTATAAAAGTCAATTGCTTTGTTTAAATTTGGCACGTAAATGCTTATAACACAAACTTGATTGTTCATATTAAACCTCCTATTTTTGGTATTATTATGTATATTCTACATTTTTTAATAATTGTCCTTTTATAAAATAATATTCTCACTTGATTTTCTTATTAAACTAACGGGGCAGGTCTATAACATCATCCCAAAAAAGGAATCTATAAGGTGTTTGAAGAAATAATAATAAGATAAATCGATTTTTCGGAGGGATATTATGGTAACCAAGGAAGTGTTATCTCAAAGATTTACGACTTTTGCTGAAAATGAATGATTTATTTATACCCACAGTACGAAGGAAAAGGAATGGGAAAGGCTTAACTTGATAGTAAGATACTATAAATAACTATACACGTTAGTGTGATTTAAGATTTTTTTGTTTACAAATAGGCGTAACTAAGGAACCATTGAGGATTTTTAATTTATTTTATATTTTCTTCTTTTATAAGTTAATTTAATTTGTTTTAAGAGTGAGTCTTATAACTGTATTTAAGTTTTATGGCTTTATTTTTTTAATGCAAAAAGCCGAAAAATATGTAAGCAGTGAATAAAAACTTACATATTTTCGGCTGATTAATATTCTTCTTAATTAGGTAATTGTCTCATGTGTTTATCGTTAAAATTTCGACTAAGTCAAGCTTGGATGAAACTTTCCCGCAAGACGTTTCTCAATAAAGGAGTCGGTTCACCTACACTGTAAAGTTGCAAATAATGCATAGCTCTGGTGCAGGCGGTGTAGAATACTCTGCGAAGGCTCTCATCGCCGTATACTTGCTCTGATGCGTCATAAATGATGACAGCGTCGAATTCGATGCCTTTGGACAAATACGACGGTATGACAACAACTCCTTGTTCATATTTAATCGAGCCGTTCTTCACGAGCTTAATATCATCGATGTTCGACAAGGCTTCGTATGCACTCTTACTTTCCTCAGATGATTTACATATTATAGCAATACTGTTGTAACGAAGATTTCGTAAAGTAGCGACTTTGGATGCGATGCAGCGGTGCAGTTCTGTGTGATCGAGCAATTGTGTCAGCACCGGTCGATCGCCGTCGCGTTCGAAAGGGATAATCTGTTCGCCGTTAGGTACTAGTCTCCGTGTAAATTCGATAATCGGTTTTGTGGATCGGTAGCTGCGTATCATGTTGATCACTTCTGTTTCAACCTGTCCGTATAAGCTCATAAGTGTGTGAAAATCATTCATTTCACTTGCATGGGCAAATATCGCTTGATTAAAGTCGCCTAGCACAGTCATTCTTGCCGAAGAGAATAAACGCTTTAGAAACTCGAATTGAAACGGTGAATAATCCTGCGCCTCGTCAACGAGTATGTGCTTTATCGACCGGTTTGTCTGAAAGCCTTGAATCAGCTCTTTCATAAGTAAGAATGGAGTAGCATCTTCGTAAGATAGTTTGCCTTCATATAGCATTTCCAGAGTCGCTTGACAAATCTCCGCCCACTCCGCGGGTGTTTCCCCCTCTATCCACTGTTTGATCTGCAGGGGATCAGCAAAAAGCTGCATATATATCCCCTTAATGTCGATGAAACCAAATGTTCGGACTCGTTTACGTAACAGCTTCAATTTCTGTTGAACAATCAATCGGGCAAGTGCTTCAGGCTCGATCTCATAATCGGCAATCGATTCTCTTTTAAAGCCTCGTTTTTTCGCTAAGTAGGTATGTGCTTTATGGTAATCCTCGTTGCTGAGTAGCTCTATTTTCTCCTGTACCCACGGCATAGTCAGTTCAGCCTCTTGGGTTTCATTTATTTTCTTAATTAGCCAATCCTTTAACTTTTCAAGTCTATTATGGAAGCGGAGTGAAGTATCGTTACTATAAAACCTTTCTGCTATTTGCCCGGCGGTAACAATTGGCTTTCCTCTGAAGTTTATGTCCTTGAATAACATTCCAGATAACTCTAACGACTTCCTATATGATTCGATCGCTTCGAAAAAAAGGTGGGATGCTTTGAATCGAATGCTCGCAACCCTTGACTTGTAGGAAGGGGTATTCTTAGCAGTTAAAACATATTCCAATTGCTCGTAGGGATTTTCAACTTGGAACTCTTTACTTAGCCGATGGTTTAAATATTCCTGAAATGTGACCTGCTGCATATTCTCTTCACCAAGTTCTGGCAGCACATTGGACACATAACTGTTAAACATCGAATTAGGTGAAAATAGAATAATTTGATCTGCATTCATACTATCTCGATATTTGTAGAGCAAAAAAGCAATCCGCTGCAGGGCGGCCGAAGTCTTGCCACTGCCAGCTGCACCGTGTACAATGAGCAATCTCCCACGATCATGACGGATGATTCGATTTTGCTCCTGTTGAATGGTAGCTACTATATTGTGCATATGTTTGTCTGTGCCTTTGCCCAGCACCTGTTGTAAAATCTCGTCTCCGATGGTGAGACTCGTATCGAACATGGATTGGAGAACACCGCCACGGATAAGATATTGTCCCTTTTTCTCCAATATGCCTTTGATTTCACCCCCAGGTGTCGCATATTTGGCAGGTCCAGTCTGGTACTCATAGTAGACACTTGAGACAGGCGCCCTCCAGTCATAGATAAGAAATTCTTCGCCACTTTCATCCGTAAGTGTAGAGATTCCAATATAAATTTGTTCCTGAGTAGAATCTCCTTCTTCAATGAAATCGATTCGGCCGAAGTAGGGAACCTGCTGCATAAGTCGAAGTTTGGACAATTTCTTGGATACAAGTCTATCGGTGCTTTGGCTTACTGATAGAGCTTGAGCCTCTTGTCTCAAGCCGATGATGGTCTCAAGATAATCGTCGAAGGTATCAACATTCACCTTGACTTCATCCCAAAAGTGTTTGCGTATATTAATCAGTTCGTTCCGACTCCGAGAAGTTTCTTCCTCTAATCTGCTGATTCGCTCCGTTATTGTCTCTATTACACTGTCCACTCGTTTTTGCTCCTGCTGAAATTCTGAATCCATAGCAACCACTCCTTAAAAAGATTGGGTTTGACAAACGAAAAAGTATGTTGTATAATATATAATAGGGATATAATGCACGCTATTATTTTTGGCGTATATCTATATAAATTTACCACAGGTTCTCACTTTTTTCAATGTATTGGACATGATTTTCTATGCATGCCTATTCTTAATGCTACTTTGCCATAACATACACCAATTGAATGCAATAAACACACACCCGCTAGATAAGAGGGTGTTTTTTTGACCGCAATTTTACTACGAAATATATAAACCATAAATAATTTTTGGTTCTTTTTGTTAAAAAGTTTTATTTCTTATTCAACAAACGGGTACTTTAGTTGAAGCTCAAAGAGCTGTTTGTAACAGCTCTTTTTCTTATCAATAAGGGGTGTCCGAGAGCAGCCACCATCATCCACCACATCCACCTCACGATGAAAGTAGACGAGAGCAGTAGTTAACATTTGAATAAAGAACGTTTCTAGCATTTAGAGCGGTCTTTTATTTACAAGGTGTAACCTTCTAAAAGGTAGGATTTACAATATTTTATGATTATTAAACAATATCCCTTCTTCAACTAGCGGGGGCTTTACTTCAATAAGGAGTGAAGCCTTTTTCTTATTCAAGAAGAAGTCGTAATCGTTGGAATAAGATTAACGGGGCAGGTTAGTTGAAGTAGAATAGAGTATTATGGTGTGTTAAATGTTACAATTAATGAAAAATAATCCATTTTATCAAAGGGGAATTATACGGAGGAGTTTTGTAATGACAAAAGTTATTTTTTTAATGTTAATTGTTATTAATATAGCTGGTTGTATACCCGGACCATCTAATGCTACTAATTATAGCCAAGCACAGGGCAATGTTATTGTAGGAAATAAAGACTATTCAATGATGATAAATGATTTCGAATGGAAAGAAGCTAACTTTCAAGCTAGAAAAATAAATGAGTCTGGTATATATGATTTTGCCAATGAATTCGATACATTAGCTGTTGAAAAAGATGATAAATTAAAAATTGAAATTGAACAAAATCCGTCTTCAATAATTGTAGATCAATGGAATGAAGATGGTACAATTGTTGCTGTTGAACCTATAAGTAATGAAATAACTCTACCATCGGAAGAGGGATATTATATTTATGAAGTTATTGCAGAATGGGATGAAGGAAGAATCACATATATTTTTGATATTAATATAAAATAAAATATACTCATGAACTAAAGGAGCAGGTTAGTTGATTAAGTAACTAAAATTTAAGGGGAGAATAGTTTGTGAAGAAACATGTGTGGTATTTCATATTGGGGCTAATCGTAATAATTTTAAGCACACCTTTAGGATATTTATCAATTAATGTTGTGTATTCTAATAAAAATTTAACTGGAGAATATGTTCCTATATTAAATGGATTTATACATTCATTTATGTTAATAGGTACTTTAATATTTAGTGTTGGATTATTAAATATCTTGAGAGATAAATATTAGTTTGTGAAGAGTTGTACTTAAACTAACGGGGCAAGTTAGCGAAAGAAGGAATTTTTAAATATGTATGGAATATATCCCCTTAAGAGTTTGATATTTTTGTATTATTTACATTGTTATTAACAATACAGTATAAAATTCAGGGGGAGATTTATATGCCATTAAAAGCAGGGGATATAATTACGTTTGAACGGACTTTTACAGTAAGGGATGTTGAATTATTTACCGAGATTTCAGGCGATGAAGGGATTCATCATATAACCCCAGATGAACAGGGAAGACTTGTGATTCAAGGGTTATTGACGGCAACTCTGCCAACTAAAATAGCTGGAGATAATAATGTACTGGCTCGTAGTACGCATTTTGAGTTTTTAAGACCTGTGTTTACGGGAGATACAATAATTTGTGAAGTTAAAATTGAAAAATACGAGAGGCAAGAAAATAATAGAACAACTTTTATTGCATCCTTTTTTTGTAAAAATCAGAATGAAAAAGAGGTATTAAAAGGGGATGTTTCTGGTGTAATACTTTAAATTCCTTTTAGTTTATTTAACTAATGGTGTGCTTGTGCGGCCGAGCCTAGGTCGTATCATATAGCGGGTGGGATTCCCGTCGAGAAAGAACTAGCCATTCACTCGTAGCGAGTCTTGGAGGGCTAATGGTAACATTAGCCTTTAAGCGTAGACAGNGGCTACATTTTGTGAATGGTGACTTGGAAGAGCCGTGTGCGTAAATAGCGCAAGCACGGTTCTGTGAGGGGGGAGGAACACAATCTACCGCAAGGTAGAGAGGTTCCCTTCTACTCGACTAGTTAAACAAGACCATCATTTCGATGGTCTATTTTTTTATCCAAAACATCAAGTAGAACTCAGAAATCCATTGTGAAATGTTACACTTAAACTAACGCAGCAGGTGTGCGGCCGAGCCTAGGTCGTATCATATAGCGGGTGGGATTCCCGTCGAGAAAGAACTAGCCATTCACTCGTAGCGAGTCTTGGAGGGCTAATGGTAACATTAGCCTTTAA
>NZ_VDGI01000035.1 GCF_006861825.1 Psychrobacillus vulpis
TATGGAGTTCGACAATTGTTTGTTTAAATTCTTGATTATAACGTTTTTGTTTCATTCCGGACACGTCCTCTCTATTTATAGGATAGAGACTTAACTAACTTGTGTCCATACATCCATACTAGCATCATTATTTATTCGCGAACTTCGCTATAGTTAAGAAGTTCAATATTTTATTGCATAATAAATTACATAGAACCAACCAAAGATTCCGTGAAGAATTGCCCACAATATTGACTTGTTGACACTCCAGGAGATGACTGTAGCCAAAACAACTCCGAATCCAATGCCGCTTGACGTTACCGTTCTTTCTTTGCTCATTTATACCCACCCAATCCTTTCTGCCGTCTTATCAAACAATATATTCCACTTACGCAACACCTTATGCCGTGACATATAAAGTTTATCCGCAATATCTTCCCATTCGTAACATCCATCTGTATCCCAATAACATGTCCACAATTGTTTTTAAATCATGATTCAATTTAGAGTACATGGATTCTATAGTGTTTACAATGTGTTGCAAATTTTGATAACGTTTATCTCCAGCAAGTAAGACTGCTTTGTTTTCTGTAGGCATGGACACTTTGCCGCTCTGTCCTCCACCTGTATTCATTTCCAAATCGTTATGAGGATTCAATAACTCCCATTCACGATATTTCAATTGTCTTTTGTTGTCTTTATGATCAATCCAATAGTATTCAATCTTTTGAATATCTAAACGGGAAAGCTTATTCATCCCGTCACACCTACCTTTTTAATGAATCTGGTGTATGCAATTACTTAACAAGTTGTAGTTTAGTTTCCTCTTCTTGTCCCTCCACAACATCAAGAGCCATTTGATTATTTTTGTTGGTAAGTGAATATCCCGTTTCTTTAAATGGTAATAATTGCTGCTTGATATTTGTTTTGGAATACACTAATATGAAGTTTGTTTCACATGAAGGAAACTTCACTTCAGAAGAAAATGTTGGTTAGGAGAGGTATGTTTGAAGAATCTATTCATACAGCGATTGTTAGTATCAACCTTACTAATAGTATTGGGAAGCATTCAAATAATTCTTGACACATCTGTAGGATTAAATTTTGGTTATATCATATTTTTCTCAGGTGGAATTGTTTTGCTGTATTCAACAATTGCTTAGATTAAATCCCGAAAGAACAAATCACTAGAAAAAGAATTATCAAAGGAATATGACGAAAGAGATGTTTTAATTGATGGAAAAGTTGCCTACTTTTCCTTGCATGTTCTGATATATGAAATTATCATTATTATGTTTCTATCTAATTTCGTGGAGTTTCCTGTAAACACTGCTTTATTTATTGTTTTAATATCTTTGATAATTAGTGAAATTGGTTCTAGAAAATATTATAATAATGTCCTTTAAATAGGGGGATCTATGAAAAATAATGTAAAAGAATTACGACTAGAACATGGAATAACACAACAGGAGTTAGCTGATAAAGTTAGTGTTTCTTCAAGAACAATCATCTCATTAGAAAAACAAAAATATAATCCATCTGTATTACTTGCATATAAAATAGCGTCAGTTTTTAATTTATCAATTGAAGAAACTTTTATTTTTGATGAGGATGACAAATAATACATTTCAATAAGATGGACTAAGGAGGAATTTAAATGCTTATAATATTATTTATTTTTGGTGTAGTTTTAATAGTTTGGGGTCTTTATCGTATGAAAACAGACGATGGCTTATTTGGCAAAAATCAAAAAAGTAAAAATATTTTCAACTTATTGTTAACGGGACAAGCTTCCGGTTTAGGACAATTTTTGAGCGGAATTTTATGTATTATAATAGCGATTATAGTACTTATTATGAAGTAGTTATAATAAAGATCTTATTTAATTTTCCTCAGGAATGTGATTCTTACTTTGGCTTGTGAAAAATATCCATGCCGACAACAAGTGTAATTTCAGTAACTTGATTAATTTTTTGATTCATTTAGAATTCATATAGGAGTCCTCGTTGTTTGACAATGGGTCAATGACAGTTGACACTCAGCATCATACTAGAGGACTTTTTTTCTTTCAAAACCCTGAACATCCTCCAAACAGAAACGCTACCCCTTTAGTTGAAGAAGAAAAAAGGGTTGCCTAAGCAACCCAATGATCTTAAACTAAAGCCCCTCTTTAGTTGAATAAGGATGAATTATTTAGGTTCTTCTTACTTCCTTAATCATTACTATTCATATACTTCACTTAATAGTAAAACTAACGCACAAAAGTTTACTTCATCGAATAGTAAAACCTAAAATGCATACCACTTACAGTTATACAAGTTTATAAGTTTTGCATTATCTAGACTTTACAATTCAGCTTCCTTAATTTTTGTATATATATCCAAGTTTGCTGCTAAGACGTTGACTTTGTCTTCGCCCATTACACCTAACACACGGTAGTCTGTGTTTACTTTTACAATTTCTTTCACTTCCTCTATAGTAAGCCCGCTTGCTTGTGCAACACGTTCTATTTGTATAAATGCTGCATCTACACTTATATGTGGATCTAGACCGGATCCTGAAGCGGTCATCAAGTCAGCCGGAATTTCTTCCCGATTCACTTTCGGATTTTGTTTTAGAAATGCCTCTATATCTTCTTCTATTCGTTTTTTTAGTTCAGGGTTGGACGGAGCATAATTGAAAGTTCCAGAACTTACACCACTATAAGCTGTTTCCCCCTTATTATCTGGTACAGTATCCTCTTTTGTATAGACATTGTAATTTACTGAAGATACTCGACCCCAAAAATATTCAGGTGAAGTAAATGCTTGCCCCAAAAGTTCGGAGCCAACAGTTTTATCATCTACTTCGATCAAGCTACCGTTAGCCTGGTGGTTAAATAATGCCTGAGCAATCCCAGTGACTGCAAATGGATAGAATAAACCACATAAAACGAACATTGTTAACGAGATCAACAGCGCTTGCTTGGAGTTTTCCAAAAAACCTTTCATATAACATTTCCTCCTATAGGCCAATTATGTGTAGAATTGGTCCAATAATTAAATCAATTAGCTTAATCCCAATAAAAGGAGCGATAATACCGCCTAATCCATAAATTAACAAGTTCTTGCTTAATAATTTGGCTGCACTCATCGGCTTATATTTTACACCCTTCATAGCAATAGGAATTAGCATCGGTATAATGATTGCATTAAAAATCAATGCAGAGATGATAGCGCTTGTTGGTGTATTCAGCATCATTATGTTTAAAGATTTCATTTCAGGGACTGCTCCCATCAACATTGCTGGGATAATGGCAAAGTATTTAGCCACGTCGTTCGCAATACTAAATGTTGTAAGAGCACCACGAGTCATCAGCAATTGTTTTCCGATCTCCACAACTTCGATTATTTTCGTAGGGTTTGAATCCAAATCTACCATATTAGCTGCTTCTTTAGCTGCATTTGTCCCAGAATTCATCGCCAGACCAACATTTGCTTGAGCAAGTGCTGGTGCATCATTTGTACCATCTCCAGTCATAGCCACAATCTTACCTAGTGCCTGCTCATCTTTGATGACTTTTATCTTATCTTCTGGTTTGCTTTCTGCTATAAAACCATCCACTCCAGCTTCTTTTGCGATGGAAGCGGCGGTCAGCGGGTTATCCCCGGTACACATTATAGTTTTAATGCCCATTGCTCGTAGTTGTTCAAAACGTTCTTTCAATCCGGATTTTACAATATCTTTTAGATAAATGACTCCTAAAATCTTATTGTTTTTCGCCACAACTAGAGGTGTTCCACCTAATGATGATACTTCGCGGACTATTTGCTCTAAGTCTTTTGGAATAACATGACCTGCAGCAAGACTCGCTTTTTTTATCGTATCGTAAGCACCTTTTCTAATTTTTGTACCGTCTTGCATATCAATTCCACTCATTCGTGTCTGCGCAGTGAATGAAATGTGTTCGCTCGTGTCTTTAATCATTTTCTCATCAGCAGTGTCCACGTTTAATTTGCATGCAAGTGATAAAATCGATTTTCCTTCAGGTGTGTCGTCTGTTAGTGAGCTAAGCCATCCAGTTCGTATCAGCTCTTTTTGATCTACACCTTTCACCGGTGAGAATTCAGTTGCCATGCGATTCCCATAAGTAATAGTTCCTGTTTTATCTAATATTAATGTATCCACGTCACCACATGCCTCAACAGCTCTTCCTGACATAGCAATCACATTAAACTGTGTCACCCGGTCCATCCCTGCAATACCGATTGCCGATAACAAACCACCGATTGTAGTTGGGATTAAACAGACAGTCAACGCAATTAGTGTTGCTACTGGAATATGCACATTTAAGTAGGTAGTCATAGGATAAAGAGTAACAACAACTAGTAAAAAGATAATAGTTAAACTAACTAATAGTGTGTTAAGTGCAATCTCATTTGGTGTTTTTTTACGACTTGCTCCTTCGATAAGGGAAATCATTTTGTCTAAGAACGATTCACCAGGCAATGAAGTAATCTCGATTTTTAGCCAGTCACTTGTCACAATGGTACCACCTGTAACAGATGAAAAGTCACCACCACGTTCTTTCACGACAGGAGCAGATTCACCAGTGATGGCCGATTCATCCACTGTAGCAATTCCTTCTATTACTTCACCGTCATTTGGAACGACTTCACCAGCCTGAACTAAGACAATATCTCCTTTTATCAGCTCATGGGCCTGCTTAACCACCTCGGAGCCATCGGGAAGCAAAACACACGCCTGCGTCACCGTTTTAGTTTTCTTTAACGTCTGTACTTGTGCTTTTCCTCGACCTTCTGCAATAGATTCTGCAAAGTTAGCAAATAGTATTGTAATAAAGAGAACAAAAGCAACAATGGCATTATAGAGTCGATCATGCCCCCCTACCCCATTATCCAGCAGAGTTGGAAAAATAGTTAACATTAGAACAAATATAAACCCAATCTCTACTACGAACATAACAGGATTTTTTATCATATATACCGGATTAAATTTCTTAAAAGCCCCTAGAATAGAATTCTTCATAATATCGCGTGTGATAAAACTTTTTTTTGATGTAGTTTCCATTATTGTCTCTCCTCGTCAAGAACGTATTTGTAAATGTTCTGTAATTGGACCGAGTGCCAGTGCCGGTAGAAATGTTAAAGCTCCAATCATCAGTACAATTGCAACGAGCAGAAATGTAAACATTGCATTGTCTGTCTTCAATGTTCCCACCGATTCGCTATGCCACATTTTTTTAGCAAGCAGAGATGCAATGGCTAATTGAATAATAATTGTTAGATAGCGACCAAAGAACATCGCGAGACCTGTTGTCACGTTCCAAAATGTTGAGTTATCGGATAACCCCTCAAACCCAGAGCCATTGTTTGCAGAGGAAGAAGCAAATTCATACAAAACCTGCGATAATCCATGTGCACCTGGATTTGTGATTCCTGCAATTCCAGCTGATGTTGCTACAGCAAGTCCTGAAAACAGCAGAATGATTGCTGGGTGGATTAATATACAAAGTGCTATTAACTTCATTTCTTTTTCCTCAATTTTCTTTCCTAAAAACTGAGGAGTTCGACCAATCATTAGACAGGCAATGAAAATGGTGAGTAGTACATACATCATCATGTTCATCAATCCGACTCCCTTGCCTCCAAATACAACGTTTAACATCATGTTAAACATAGGCACAAGTCCACCGATCGGTGTTAAGGTATCATGCATGTTATTGACAGAGCCTGTTGTAAAAGCAGTTGTCACAACAGTGAATAACGCAGATTGTGCGACTCCAAAGCGCATTTCTTTTCCTTCCATACTGCCAAGTTCCTGCGTGATGCCAAGATCACTAATGATAGGGTTTCCTGAACGCTCAGCTACATAACAAGTAACCAATCCAATCAGAAACAGGATACTCATTGCTCCCAAAATGGCTAATCCTTGTTTTCCAACTATGGTTTTCTTACTTCGATAAGCCACCATTAAACCAAATGCGACTACACAAGCACCAGGTAATAACATCATAGATAGCATTTCCACAATATTTGAAATAACAGTCGGGTTTTCAAACGGTGTCGTTGAATTCGCCCCATTGAACCCCCCTCCATTTGTTCCAATATGCTTAATGGATTCAAGTGAAGCTATCGGTCCAAGAGCAATATCTTGCATCTTCCCCTCTATTGTCTGAACGGTTTCATTTGCACTTAAAGTTTGCGGTGAACCCTGAGATACTAAGATGATTGCAACGACGATAGAAAAAGGTATTAATATACGTGTAATCACCCGAACAAAGTCAACATAGAAATTTCCAAGTGTATCGGTCTTTGCCACTAGGCGACGGCAGAAAGCCATGCATGCCGCATAACCAGTTGCAGCAGACGTAAACATCATGAATGTGATGACTAGCATCTGAGATAAATAACTTAACCCTGATTCCCCACTATAATGCTGCAGGTTTGTATTTGTCATAAAAGAAATTATCGTATTGAAAGAAAGTGTCGCTTCCATATTATTAATGTCGTTTGGGTTTAAAAACAAAGCAGATTGAATGCGTAATAATAAGTATCCGATGAATACCATAAAAGCATTCGAAAGAATCAACACTAATACATATTGTTTACCAGTCATATCGACTTGCTTGATGCCGCTAAGTTTGAAGATGAGATGATCGACGCGGTTCAACACCGGATCGAGCAAGGTCTTTTGCTGCATCGTCACGTGATATAGATAATGACCCGCTAAGATGACTAGCGGTATATAAATAACTAATACAATGGCAATTTGCCACATACTCCCTACCTCCTAAAGGTATTATCAATTACGCCCCGGCGTAATTGCGTCCAAATTTTGAATTGCGCTTGCGCAATTAACTCCTTTCAAAATTTGTGACATCCGCCGGAGGCTTAACTTGAATCAGCAGTTATTATTTGCTGAATCAAGTTAATAGTTTTCTGGATAAAGTAATGCATGCCCTAGATAGCCAAATAGCATTACGATGATAACTCCTATTACTAACCACATAACCATTCCTCCCTAATGTTTTACTTGCTTGTAGCACCAAATTGTTAAAGCATAAAGACTAGCAAAACTTATGATTAGTAAAGCAATCATATAAACGTCCATCAATTGAATCACCCTTTCTTTACTTGGATGTCTACATCGTAATGTAATTCAAATTAACGTAGTGTTAGGAAAAAGCAATTTATATTAAGAAGGCATTAAGGTTAAATCTTTATACTTTCTTAATGGAAGTTGGAGCTATAATATAAGTGAGGTGAAAGGTGATGGATGACGTACGGCCAAGTCCGGAGGAAATATTAGCAAAGATTAAGCAAGAAGAAAAAGAAGCAAAAGTAGGCAAACTTAAAATATTTCTTGGATACGCCGCTGGAGTAGGTAAAACATACGCAATGCTTGATACTGCTCAGCAAGCCAAAAAACTCGGTATGGACGTTGTGGTAGGTTATGTAGAACCCCATCCCCGTCCAGAAACAGCCGCCCTATTAGAAGGACTTGAACTAATACCAACTAGAAAAATAAACTATAAAGGAAAGACTTTTGAGGAACTGGACATAGATGCGGTGCTTAAACGTAGGCCACAGCTTGTTCTTATAGATGAGCTTGCTCATACAAATGTTGCTACTATGCGTCATTTAAAACGTTATGGTGACGTGGAAGAATTACTGGCGAAAGGTATCCATGTGTACACGACTGTTAATATCCAACATATTGAGAGTCTTCACGATGTGGTAGAAGAAATTACTGGGGTGAAGGTACGAGAGCGTATTCCTGATTATTTAATTGATGAAGCAGCTCAAATAAAGCTTGTGGACATCGAACCAGATGATTTAATTCAACGATTAAAAGAAGGTAAGATTTATCATTTAGAACAAGCAGAAAAAGCGTTGGACTTTTTTTTCCGAAAACAAAATCTAGTGGCTCTTCGTGAAATTGCACTTCGTCGGACTGCAGACACAATTTATCATCATAAGACCTACGAGAGTAATCCTTTGGTTCAAAGTGTACATGTGGAGGAGCATCTATTGGTAGGTATCAGTAGTTCACCAACCAATGCTAAAGTTATTCGGACAGCAGCTAGACTTGCACAAGCTATACATGGTAAATTTACAGCGCTTTATGTACAAAAAGTGGAAAGTAACGGTAGTAACGAAGCGAATTCCGAGCGATTGCAGCAACACATCAAACTGACGGAGCAGCTCGGTGGTCATGTCGTGATTGTACAGGAAGACGATGTAGCATCTGCACTTGCAAATTATGCTCAAATAAGCGGTGTAACAAAGCTTGTTATAGGAAGATCTGCTATGAAAAAGAAATGGTGGCGTTCTAACTCCAAAATAAGTGACCGGCTCAATGACTTTGCTCCGAACCTAGCAATACATATTGTGCCTGATCAAGAAAACGAAAAGATGAGCTTCCCAAATGTAAAAAGTCAGTTAAAATTTGAGTGGATGGACTTGCTGAAGATGTCAGTCGTATTCAGTTTGACATCACTCATTGGACTGTTTTTCTTTGCTATAGGAGTTAGTGAATCAAACATAATCACCATCTATATATTAGGTGTGTTAGTACTTGCGTCATGGACATCCGGATGGATGATGAGCGTCATTAATTCGCTAGTGGCTGTCCTCCTTTTCAACTATTTCTTTACCGAACCACGCTTTTCATTCGAAGCATATCATCGAGACTATCTAATGACTTTTTTCATCATGTTCCTTTCCGGTTTTATCACTAGTAGTCTAACGAGAAAAGTAAAGAAACAAGCTGTTGCCGCAGTTCAAAAATCTTATAGAATGGAAGTATTACTCGAAACAAATCGTAAATTACAGCACGCAAAATCTTTAGAAGAGATTATTACAGAGGGCATGTCTCAAATTGTAAAACTAGTAGAAAAACCAGTTGAATTTTTTGAAATAGAGAATAAATTGATTGTAAAATCTACTTTTTTCCGAACAGATAGTATGACTAATATAGAAAATAAAGAAATAGCAACACTATTCGACAATGTAAGCGAGCGTGGTATAGTAACCTGGGTAGCCAATAATAAGCACGTAGCAGGCGTATCAACTGATATCTTTCCTGAAGCGAATGCATATTATATACCTTTTGTATCCGGTGACAATGTGAAAGGTGTGATTGGAATCGCTCTATCCAAAGAATCACCATTGCCAGCGTTTGAGCGTCATATACTACACGCCATCTTGAATGACTTTTCATTTGCACTTGATAAATGGTATTTACAGAAATTAAATGAAGAAGTTGCTCGAGAGGCGGAGCTTGAACAAATGAGAACAAACCTTTTAAGAGCAGTATCACATGATTTAAGGACACCACTTACAACCATCTCAGGAAATGCTGAAATATTATTGGCGAATGGAATAAAGATTAATAATACAGAGAGAAATCAACTATACCAGGATATTTATAACAACTCGAAATGGCTCGTACAAATGGTGGAAAACTTGCTTGCCGTATCAAGATTAGATGATGGGCAACTAGCGATTGAGATGCAACCAGAACTTGTGGAAGATATTATACAGGAAGCACTTTTACACGTCGTTCGCATGAACAATACGCACAAAATCACATACAATGTCGAGCCTGAATTATTACTGGCATTGATGGATGCACGCCTTATTATTCAGGTGATTATTAACATTATCGATAATGCGGTGAACTATACTCCTGCAGGTAGCGAGGTGATCATAACTGCTAAGGAAATAGGTAAATCAGTACACTTTAGCATCATGGATAATGGACCTGGTATTGAAGATTCGTTAAAAGCTAGACTGTTTGAACCTTTTACAACGGGGAAAGTTCAGCGAAGTGACAGCGGACGTGGTCTCGGACTGGGATTAGCATTGTGCCAAACAATCTTAAAATTACATGGAAGCGAGCTTACTGTTGCAGATAATGAACCTATAGGTACCATTTTTAATTTTAAGCTTGAAAAAGGAGTTGTGAATATCGATGAATAAACGCATCCTCGTTGTAGAAGATGATGTAGCTATCGGTCACTTGATCAAGATGACATTAAATAGCCAGCACTATGAATACGACATTGTAAAAGATGGCCAAAGCGCACTGCAAAAAGTGCTTACAATGACACCGGCTGTAATTATTCTTGATCTCGGACTACCTGATATGGACGGCGTCGATCTTATTCATAAAATCCGTAGTTGGGCTCAAATCCCCATTATCGTCTTAAGTGCACGAGGCGAAGAATATGATAAGATCAATGCGCTCGATGCTGGTGCAGATGACTACATGACGAAACCATTTAGCATAGAAGAATTGCTTGCACGCATTCGAGTAGCATTTAGAAGAAATACTAACGAACCCAATTTGAATCAAGAACAGCCGGTGTTTGTAAACGGTGATTTACAAATTGATTACTTAGCCAACACAGTATTTGTAAGTGGAAAAGAAGTACATTTAACTCCTATTGAATATAAGTTGCTAGTCGTTCTATCAAAGCATGTTGGTAAGGTACTAACTCATAACTTTCTATTAAAAGAGGTTTGGCAAACTGTACTTCAGTCGGATGTCCCTAGTCTGCGTGTATTTATGGCTACACTCCGTAAGAAAATTGAAGAGAATCCAGCCAACCCAAAATATATCCAGACGCACATTCGAGTTGGATACCGAATGCTACGTTATGGCGGTGATGAATAACTATTATCAATGCTATGTGAAATTAAGGAGGTAGCGGGTATAAACCTCCTCTAATTTTATAAATCTACTTACCATGTTTTGTTTCTTTTTCCAGAAGTTTAGAAATAACGACTGATTAAAAGTACCTACTCAATCCTAAATAGTGAAAATAAAAAGAATCCATTCTGAAAAAAAGACTGAACAGAATGGATTCTATTTTAAGTTTTAAGTATACATATTTCATATAAAGGGATTACTTACAGTGTACATTTTCAACTAGTCGAGTAGAAGAGAACCTCTCTACCTTGCGGTAGATTGTGTTACTCCCCCCTCACAGAACCGTGCTTGCGCTATTTACGCACACGGCTCCTCCAAGTCACCATTCACAAAATGTAGCCNTCTACGCTTAAAGGCTAATGTTACCATTAGCCCTCCAAGACTCGCTACGAGTGAATGGCTAGTTCTTTCTCGACGGGAATCCCACCCGCTATATGATACGACCTAGGCTCGGCCGCACACCTGCCTCTTTAGTTGAATAAGAAAAAAGAGTGTCTAAACAGCTCAATGATCTTCAAGTAGTCGAGTAGAAGAGAACCTCTCTACCTTGCGGTAGATTGTGTTACTCCCCCCTCACAGAACCGTGCTTGCGCTATTTACGTACACGGCTCCTCCAAGTCACCATTCACAAAATGTAGCCTAATCTCTTTCTTTTGGATTTTTTACTAATTCTGCTATCCTTACTAGTTTAGTTTACATTTATTATCTCTACCTCAGTGTGTAGTAAATNGAACCTCTCTACCTTGCGGTAGATTGTGTTCCTCCCCCCTCACAGAACCGTGCTTGCGCTATTTACGCACACGGCTCTTCCAAGTCACCATTCACAAAATGTAGCCTAATCTCTTTCGTTTGGATTTTACTAATTCTGCTATCCTTACTAGTTTAGTTTACATTTATTATCTCTACCTCAGTGTGTAGTAAATGTGCCCCTAGTAAGGGTGATAACTTGGTAGCAGCCTTTCCTCCATCGGCATTACCCAACTTCATTGGTACTACGCTGCTATCCGACTCCCTACAACGGCATTTGGTTTCCTTGCTTATTATCGCTTGTACACCATACTCTTCTATAGAAGAAAAGACCGGTAGGGCCTCCCGAGTTGCCGTATCATATCGATGTGTGACGTGCCAAGGTCTCTGACTCCAGAGAGGTTTTATCCTTCTTGCCTTTAACGACGGATAAAATGTTGCTTTCTGCTGTGCTTAAGGCATCAGCCCTCTCGATTTACTAACATTATGGAGCTCAATCCCTTCAACCATTTGGCTTTCGGCCCGCCACCTAACTGTCTACGCTTAAAGGCTAATGTTACCAGTAGCCCTCCAAGACTCGCTACGAGTGAATGGCTAGTTCTTTCTCGGCGGGAATCCCACCCGCTATATGATACGACCTAAGCTCGGCCGCACAAGCACTCGTTAGTGAAAAAGTGATTCTCATTGAAACAATCACTTTTTCAAAGAATATTATATATATAACTTCACACTTTGAATAAACTCATAAACAAAATATCCTGCAAAACCAATTAATAAAATCCCCGATACTATTGTTAACCATTTAATCATATTTCGATTTAGTGCTTTTCTTGTAATGGATATAATGGTGAGTAATCCAATATCATGTAGCAATATTCCACTTAAAATCCCTAATGCAACAATGAAAAAATGACTTTCATCGCTTGCATAATTTTTTGCAAGTACTACTCCAAATACATTTACCCAAAAAACAAGATTACCTGGAGATACAGCCACAAGAAGACCATTCTTATAAGAGCTAATAAAAGACTTTGTTACTCTTTCTCCTGATAAAGTGATATCTTTATCAGCATTTTTTAATGAATCGTAACCTAAATACAATAAAAACACAGCTCCGATAAGCCACATTGGAATTTGAATAATAGGTAACGCCAAGATAGAAGCAAGTCCTGTTGATAGCAAAATGATTAGCACAAAATCAATTGTCATACCGCCTAACCCTACTGCCCATCCATGTAAAAATCCATTTTTCAATCCTTGTTTAGTCATTTCGACAGTAATTGCCCCTACAGGCATTGCGATGGTCAAACCTACCATTACATATGCAAAATACAAACTCACATAACCACTTCTCTCATAAGTAAAGATAGATAGCCTCTTACGTCCGTTTATGTGAATTATTATACAGAAAAAAGTGTGGTTTATTCAACCTCTTCTTCTACTAAACTGCTGCGTTAGTTTAATAAGAAAAAAGAGCCGTCTAAGCAACTCAACGATCTTCAAGTATAGCACCCGTTAGTTGAGTAAGAAAAGAGACGTTTATTCCACAATCGCGCCCGATAATGGAATAATACATCTGAAATTAAAGGAATAAATAATAGCCCTGTAAGATGAATACAGGGCATTGGCCAATCTTTTTTGAAACAATTATTCCGACCATGGGGAATGTAAAATACAATGACAGAAGTTCTTATTTTTGTATTCCGGCTGAAAATGTTGAATAACATCTTCTTTCATGTTGCCAAAGGTAGTTTCTGGCTTATGCTTAAAGCCCTCATAAAACGCTGGAATAATTTCCTTTTTGAAATTGTTACTTGGGAACGCTTTGATAATTTCTTCCCGTAAGTCTTCAGGAAATTGTTTAAAGCCATCTCCCATCACGTCTAAACCTACGCCATGAAAGAGGAGCGCTACTTCTGACTGTTTGTGTTCAGCAACACCGGGTGTCGTATGTAGTGCAATCGCATCCCATACGAGTTGAATGGATTCTTGTGGAATTTGATACTACCAACGATCTTTAACTAAAGCCATCTTTAGTGTAATTACATCTTTTCACATTTAATCTAAATCAAACTCAAACTTAAACTTAATACCTGCAAGTTTAGCTTATCAAATACGTTTCATGAAGTCCTTTTTCGTTGGGCACATGAAACTGGACATTTTTAAAGAATCCAGTTGTAACAATATATTATGTCTTGTAGTTTGAATACCCTCTTTTTAACTTTAGTAATGAAAATAAGCCAAAACTATGCAACTCTGTATAAAAAGCTGCATAATATCGGCTCTAAGGATTTTATACGTTATAGAAGATTAGCTTTTCGTTACATAAACAGAGCCTTTCTAATTAAAAATTATAGGAAAAGTAAATGTAACGAAAGCTGCCCAAAGTCCGTAGACCGGCAAATACTTAGTAACGGCATCTTGGATAGTTGAAGGTCCGGATTTGTTTTGTAGAAAACGCATATAGGAGAGCATAATCCAAATTAGATTTGCCCAGATAAGTATGTTTACTCCTAAAACAGCAAGTCTATTAGGCGTAATCCCATAAGAAGAAAGTCTGAACACGATGGCTGACAAAGCCACACTGTCAATGATAAGCGCAAGAACAATTAAGGCAAAATTTATATAATCTGAAATGTTCTTTTTCTCGTCTGAGTCGCTCTCGATAATGGAAAATATGGTAACGGCCAATACTCCAAGGAGTATTCCGTTGAAGGCTATCAGGAAATTGCGGTCCAAGAATGGATTTTTTCCGACCCATATAACCGTTATAAGATAGACCAACAATGTGACCAGGACAAGAGGACTAAAAATTTTAGCTATATATGGTGTAATATTCTTAGCAAGTTTAAGATTCATTGATACCAGGTATGCAGCCACAATAGCGAGAGCGGCAGCACCAAATAAAACGACATTACTAAAATAGAAGTCTTCTATATCTAAGCCAACAAAACTAAATAACTGCATGGTTAATGCTGCTAGTACCATTCCGCTAACTGCCATGCTGGCGTAGAGAATACAATATTCCAAATTAAATTTAATATAGGCTAATCTTGTACTGCCTTTTGAATATTCATTTCCTGTAAATGCAAGCCCTACCAATACCCATAAGAATATAGGAAGGTGTAAATAAACAAGAATAATACTGTCTTTATAATTTAATGGCAGCATATTAAGATAAAACCCGGAAAATAGAAACAACGCTGCAAGGGAATAAATAACACTTTTTTTCGGAGTATTATTGTAAACAAAATAGGCAGCAATAAAGGGAATTATACCAAAAGCCAGGTTAATTGGAGCAATTGCTTCCTGTTCGACAAAATGGAAAATGATCCTGGTGCTTATCCCGGCCAGAATGGCTAAAATGCCCATGAATAAGAAACCTTTTTGAAGCAAGGAAGATTTTTCTGTATTTGCCGTCTCCTTGAAATGCAATCTTTCATACCAAACACCAAGAACCTGAGAATCAGGATTTTGTTCCCATGCGTGTGAGAATGACTTTTTAAAAGCTTTCGGGTCTTTTCTATACATTCTCTCCAGCTCATGAGGGTTAGCAATATTTTCAATAATCAAATTGTTAATGTCCATAGTTATACCTCCCCTAATAATTGTTATATTAAGTTTCCTCCACAATGTTTAACTGTCTTCGTCACTTTTGTATTCTAAAATATCTCCAGGCTGACATTCTAAAGCCTTACAAATTGCCTCTAAAGTGGATAATCGAATCGCTTTTGCCTTTCCATTTTTCAATATAGAAAGGTTCGCCATTGTTATTCCAACCTTCTCCGAAAGTTCTGTTACGCTCATTTTCCTTTTTGCTAACATCACATCAATATTGATTATAATCGCCATTGTTATTCACCTCAGACCGTTAAATCATTTTCTGATTTGATATTAATTGCTTCTTGTAAAAGTTTTTGGAGAACAGCCGCAAAGACTGCGATAACCATCGAAGCAAAAGGAACAACCAATCCGACAAAGATAACTCCTGGTGCGTCGTCTACTTCCGCAAAGATATAGAAGAGCGGCCAAACTAGCACATGCAAAATACTGATTGTGATGGCACAGTATTTTATTTTCTTTAAAGCTTTTACAGATAAATCGGAGAAAGCTTTATTTTTGTCAATATAGCGCAAGAGTTTGAAAGCCTGATACAAAGCAAAGTAAAAAGGTATCGCCGATGCATCAAAAGCTATGAAAACGAGATATTTTAAAAAAGCAAACTCTGGAAGCAATTCTGCTGTAAAATTCGCCATCTCAGGCACCAAAAAGATGCACAGAGCAAGAACTGGGACTCCTAGAAGAATAACAGCTATTTTTAAAAACAACGTTGTTACTTTTTCCATAAAAAGCACCTCACTTATTTATTCTAATTTGATTTTAATATATGTTTTATCGTTTTACAATAAATTTTTATTAATTTGAATAACATTTTTATTGTAGGTTTTTGTTTTAAGCAATAATAAAAAGCAATCCTCATTCAAAGAAATGCTCTATAACTTTAAACAATTAAATTTATAACTTGTACAGCTAACCTGCTCCGTTAGTTTAAGTGAAACATTACTCAATCTTCGATAAAAAAGAGAGTTGGCAAGCAACTCCTTAGATAAGTACCAAAATCTCGTTTACATAATATGATGAGCTTACACATCCAAGCTGTTGATGATAGCCAATATTTGATGATCTGTCCATTTGCCATTAATCTTTAGATTTTCTTTAGCTATACCTTCTTTTTTAAACCCTACTTTTTCTAATACACGAATAGATGCTATGTTGTCAGGCATAGCTCCTGCTTCAATTCTGTGTAATTTTAATTCTGTAAAAGCAAAGTCTACAACAAGTTGAAGAGCTTCTGTTGTATAGCCCTTTCCATTAAACTCCTTATCTAAAGTAAATCCCGTATAACAGCTTTGGAGGTCTCCCCTAGCAATTTGAGTTAATGAAATGTCTCCGATAAGTTTATCAGTTGTATTTAAAAAGATTCCAAAGGCATATAATTGCCCTTCATCTGTCTTTTTTAATGCCTGTTGAAGGCGTATTTTTTGATATTCCTCTGTATAAAAGGCTTCTGGGAGTAATGGGCTAACTCGTTGAAAAAAATCGCGATTTCTAGTAAGCAATCCAGCTAACTCGCTGGCATCAGAAATTTTGTAAAGTCGAAGATAAACTTGTTGTCCTACTAGCTTCATAAAACCCCTCCAATATCTTTTTACTACCATTTTATTCTAATTAGACAAAAGTATGATGTATATTACTGTTTTAATGTAAATCCTAATTGCACTAACCTGCCCTGTTAGTTCAAGAAAAAAGTGCCATCCCCAGACTTTGAACTGAACCACGAATAGTAGACACTTTAAAAAAAGTGCCCTATTCAGGGTTTTTTCTTTGGAAAAAGCCCGTTATACTAAAACATAATTAATCTGAACGGGAGTTTTTTTATGAGTAAAATCTATTTTAATGAACATCAACGTCAACTGTTAGAAGCCAACCCCAATGTTGCTTCGGTATCTGATCGAGCGATTCAATATACACCTGAATTTAAAATAAACGCAGTGAAAGAGAATTTAGCTGGTAAAGGACCTACTCAAATCTTTATAGAAAATGGATTTGACCTTGAAATGATTGGCCCTAAAAAAGCTAAATCATCTTTAAACCGTTGGAGAAACACTTTTAATCAATATGGAGAAAATGGTTTTTTAGAAGAACGTCGAGGAAAAGGAAGCACAGGAAGGCCATCAACGAATAATCTATCCGCTGATAAGAAGCTAGAAAAAGCAGAGGCTCGTATTCGTTATCTAGAAGCTGAAATTGAATTGCTAAAAAAGCTGGAGGAACTCGAAAGGAAGGCGAAGAAACGCAAGTTGAGCCACATGAAATATACGAAGTAATCAATGAAGTAATTCGCAAATATCAACTAACCAATAGTGTCTCTGAATTATGTGCTGTCGCACATGTTAGTCGAAGTGGTTATTATGCATGGCTACAGAATACTGAAAAACATGCAATTCGAGAGAACAATGATTATGAAGATTATCTCTTTTTAAGATGCATCTACGATGCATTCAATGGGAAAATAGGCTATCGTGGGCTTTATATGAAAGTATGTGAGTTACTTGGAAATCCAATGAATCCAAAGAAAATTCGCCGTCTAATGCGCAAATATAATTTCTTTGCGAAAGTTCGTCGTGCAAACCCATATAAAAATATTGCAAAAGCTACTCAAGAACATAAGACATTACCAAACTTATTAAATCGAGAGTTTACACAAGATGAACCTGGAAAAGTATTCTTAACAGATATTACCTATCTAAAGTATCGCGGAAAAACTGCTTACTTATCTTGTGTGAAAGACGTCGCTTCCCGCGAAATCGTCGCCTACGAATTATCACAGACTCTGAAAATGTCAATTGTTTTTCATACGCTTAGAAAGTTAGATGAAAAATTAGATGGCAATGTTCATCCAGAAGCCATGATACACTCTGATCAGGGCTTCCATTACACACATCCGGAATTTCAAAAAAGTGTGAAACAAATGAATTTGAAACAATCAATGTCTCGTAGAGGCAACTGTATCGATAATGCGCCAATGGAATCATTCTTTGGTCATATGAAAGATGAAATGGACTATAAACAAGTACAAACATTTGAAGATCTAAAACAATTGGTTAATCAATATATGATTTTCTATAATGAATCAAGAAGACAATGGAATTTAAAAAAGATGACTCCGGCAGAATACCGAAGTCATCTAATCGCTGCTTAAAAAGCAAGGTTCCTTTTATTAAACTGTCCGAAATTTAGGGCGCAGTTCACTTGAAGTAAAGCACCCCTTTTATTCAACAATTTACATATATTAACTTATTCAGCACTCGCAAAATTACCTTTTTCTTCAACTAAACTGCCCCGTTAGCTTAATAAAAATTTCCGCAAGAAAGGCGGTTAACCCTTCCTGGATCGACGCAGCAATTAGCTTAATATCCTATTCCAAAACCTGGGTCTGAAATTATAAATGCTATGTACAATAGCACAAGTGTAATAATTGTTAGTAATACTAATTTGTATTTTTCCATTTAAGAACCTCCTTTTAAATTTCCTATTTAAGATTACTGCCACGGTAGTTTAAGTGTAACATTTCGCAGATGGATTTCTGAGATCTTCTTGATGTTTTAGAAATAAAAATAGACCATCGGAAAGGGTGCTGCACCCCAAAAGTTAGAGTAAAAAATCTAACTTTTGGGGTGTTTTTCTATGGCAAAATATAGTGATGGATTCAAATTAATGGTTGTTCAAGAGTATTTGAAGGGGAATTTAGGGTACCTATTATTGGCGCAAAAGTTTGGTATTCCATCTCCAACGCCTATTAAACACTGGGTTAGGGCTTATAAAGCTTTTGGAGAAGAAGGCTTGCAACGGAAAAAAAGGCATGAAGAATATCCTGTTCAATTCAAATTGGATATATTAAACTTTAAGAAACAAACAGGTGCTTCTTACCAAGATACAGCGATTCAATTTCATATGAATCATCCAGCTTTAATAGCTGATTGGAATTATAAATTTTTGAAAGAAGGAATAGAAGGCCTGATGACAAAGAGGGGACGGCCAACTACTATGCCTAAAAAATCAAAAGCTACTCAAGAAGAAAAAATGATGTCTCGTGAGGAAAAGTTAGAACGTGAAAATGAACTGCTTCGTCTGGAGATTGCGTATTTAAAAAAGTTGAAGGCTTTTCGAGAGAACCCGGACGTCTTCCTCGAAAAGCACAAGCAGCGATCTCCTTTGAACTCAAAGAAGAAGGATTCCGATTAAAGGATGTTTTAAAACGAGTAGCTATTCCAGAAGCAACGTATCATTATCACATTAAGCAAATGAAGCAGGAAGATTCAGACCAAGCATGGAAAACGTTGATTTTGGAGACATTTGAAAAGCATGAAGGTCGATATGGCTATCGTCGAATTCATGCGGATTTAAAAGCGCAAGGACACAAAATCAATCATAAAAAAGTACAGCGAATCATGAAGGAATTAAATTTAAAGTGTGTAAAATTCATACGTAAATCTCGCTATAAATCATATAAAGGGACGGTAGGAAAAATAGCGAAGAATCGTTTAAACCGCCGTTTCAATACACCGCACGCCTTACAAAAACTTGTGACAGACGTAACAGAATTCAAGTGCACAAATCATGAAAAACTATATTTAAGCCCAATTATGGATTTATACAACAGTGAAATAATTGGTTTCAGTATGTCGAAACGACCTACACTGGAATTCGTCATGGACTCATTAAAACAAGCACTACCAAATATTCATAAGCGTGCACAATATCGTACAACCATTCATTCGGATCAAGGCTGGCATTATCAACATCATTCATGGGTGAAAACATTAAAGCAAAACAAGATTTTCCAAAGCATGTCTCGTAAAGCAACCTGTGCAGACAATGCGGCAATGGAGAACTTCTTTGGCTTACTCAAACAAGAAATGTATTATGGGGAAGAATTAGTTCCCTATGAAGCATTAAAGGAGAAAATAGAGAAGTATATCGATTACTATAATAACGATCGAATCAAACAAAAATTGGCCGGCATGAGTCCGGTAAAATACCGAACTCACGCCAGCCATTTAGCTGCATGAATAAAACTCTAACTTTAAGGGGTCACTACCAATATGGTCTTGTTTTACTAAAGCACCCGTTAGTTGTAGATGAAACACTATTTTTCATTTATTAATTTTCCGCCTTTTGACTGATAAAGTTTCAATGCCTTTCCTTGTTCAGTTCGTGGATAATATTCCACTTCACAGTAGTAGTTAACTTCTTCTACTCCCTGATAATTCTTAGGAAACATAATGCTATGCTTTCCAAAGTTAGCCTCCGTATGGCCTCCTCTTGTAATATCGAATATAACGATTTCACAATCCCCTTTATATTGTTTCGTCTTATCAGCTAAAATGTTAGGCAGATCTAACAAAGAATAAACAAACAGGAACCCTGATAGGAGAAATAAAAATGCGACACCAAGAATGTCCTTGATCGGTATCTTATACGAATCTCCGTTTTTCTTTTTCAATTTATAAAAATGCCAAAAATAAGCCGACATCCCCACAAGCATTACAAACGACAAGATTAGTAAATAAAAATACTGTGCCAATTTTCTTCAATTCCTTTTTTAGAGTTTCTTCTTATACGTTTTCCGAATCAATGATGTTTCAATTCATTTGTTGCTAAATTAACCCATCAAAAGGAATGAAACCTTATTGAACTAAACTACTTCGTTAGTTCAGTATCTTTAACAAAGAATGCTCCAATCCAGCTTTAAAAAACCATTAGCTTAATAAACTTCAAAACATATCGATTTCTCTTCTCCATTATTCATATGCCTTTACGAGTAATGGTTGAGGTATCGTCAGAAATATGCGCATTTACAACGTTAAGGAAATTCTAATATTAAAGCGCCCGATTGTTGATTAAACTTTTTTTGTAAGGTAAAAGAAAATATTTATTTGATATCCCATATAAGCAGTTAGATAAACCTATCAAGTAGACTGTATATTATCTGATATATTAACAATGGTATATAATACTAAAACGTTATTTGGAATAATTTTATGATTAATGGGCAGAAATATACTGCAATATATCTAAGGGAGGCAACGGTAATGCCAACAGACATCAAATTAGATGAAGGCGACGGAAACCATGTTGTCATCGAGGGATCCGTTCTGCGGACTACGGCATCTGACCTCATCCTAGATGCTCCTGCTCGGCGCAGAACGGGAGGATTTCGCCGAGCACTGGTCCATGATGGATATGACGGGTTAACCATCAATTTTAATGGCGATTATCCCGGTGGGGTGACAGTAGGTAGCAATATTACAGTTGCTAGAGACTTGACGGTTGCCGGAGAAATCCGCTGGAAGTCAGCAAGGAATGGAGAAGAGAGGAAACTGACGGAGTTGATCGATCGAATCGAGTATGACATAAGACACCTTAACCTATATTCAGGCCATGATGCAATAGATGAAATACGGAATGCTTTGACCAGCTTGGCAAATCTCTTCGACGCTGCGGCCGTACCGCCCTGGAGCACGCGAGAAGAGGTCGAAAATGGGGACGATATGGGGGTATTGTATTCGTCTGCCGAAGACCTTGGGTTTGATATCGTATATCACGATATTGATGGCTATCCTCCAGAGCTTTACGACAGAGTGTGCAAAATTGAACCACCGCCGGGCACCTTTCTGCGTAAAGGTAGCACCGTGTACATTTGGTTTTGCGAAGAGGGATAGGGATTAAGGAGTGGGAACAGAAAGGATGTGTAAAATGTCAAACACTATGCTCTCCTTGAGACGGTTGGCCGAACATATTGGCCACATGCCGCAGGATTTCCTGAGTTTGAGAAAACTGCTAGGTCACCCTTCTGGGCCTCTCAAGCTTTCAGTTCGTTTCGCACCATTTTCCATCATGACGTACAACATGGCCCTTCTTGTTGAACCCTTTTACAAGGGCACCGATCGTGAAGGAGCGATTGCAGAAATAGTGGCTAGAATTAAAGCTCTGGCACCGGATGTAGTGGGTCTTTGCGAGGTGTTTGATGATAGCGAGCGCACAAAAATTCGTAATGAGCTAAGAGATCTGTACCCTTACTTCCAAGAGGGGCCAGATGAGCCTGATTGGGATGAAGATGGCGGATTACTCCTATTAAGCAAGCATTCTATACTAGCTGCTGACTATACAGTATTTCAAGATTCTGATGGTTTTGACTACTTCGCCAACAAGGGCATGATTTTCATTCGAATACAACCCGTTTCCTGGCCAGACACGCTCAACATATTCTTTTCCCATACGCAGGACATTTCGACCAATGATGGCGTCAATACGCTTTACTCTCAGCTCAATGCGATGAACAACTTTATAGCGTGGCCGTGGCGTGGGCAGCAGCATATCATCATGGGGGACCTAAATATTCCCGGAGAGAACCCTCAGCACTACGCTCAGCTGCTTAGCCGGTTGGGTGCACCGCGCGACTGCTGGACATTGGCTGGTAATCAGGCCGCTAGCGGACATACGTTTGTCATAGACAACAACTTCTATGAAGATTCCGAAGACCGTCCATCGAACAATCAGCGACTAGACTATGTGTTAATGAAGGCAGGCACACACCTTGTCCCCATGCATATAATGACGGCAGGCACATACCTTGTCCCCATGCTTGAAGATATCAAGGTACTCAAATTCCAGCGCAACGGCAGATTCATATCGGACCACTTTGGAGTGCATGCCTCATTCGACAAGATAGCTCTTATTAACTACAACTGATAAACGTGTTGAATGACCTAAAAGGTAGCTTAAAGCTACCCTTTTTTTATTGGCCACCAAAATTCAATATCAAATTTCCCTGTCAATTAATCCTTTAAAGGTTGTAAACCCTCATATTGTACCCACTTTGTCATTTCAGAAGAAGGATTTTATTTTGTACTCAATTACCCTAATTCCCACTTTTCGCCTTTTCATTCTTTGACTCTCCTTTCATTATTTTATTTCTATGGATAATTCTTTTTCCCTTCTTACACTATCCTGCCCTGTTAGTTCTATAAGAAAAAGCTACCCTTACAGGCAGCCACTTGTTCAACTAAAGCACCTGTTAGTTTAAGAAGAAAAGTGAAGCTTAATCAACAAAAGAGTGCAATTGTTGAATAAGCTTCACTTTTCTTCTGTTAAATGTCTTGAAATAATAACCATTTTTTTATTCTTTAAATTGGCTGCTAAAAAGCCTATATTATTTTTGATAGTATAAAGAAAAAACACTATTAGTTAATGATTCTCAACCTCTTTTTATTCATTACAAGCATTAGATGGTTCGTCACCAAGTACTTTGGCAATTGTGTTCGAAATTCCCTGTGCCCCTAAACACATTTTATATTCTTCTTCATCAGATAATTCAATTTTAAGGTATATAGCTATTATAATTACGACTGTTACTACTGCTAATAATATTTTCTTCATTTTCTTCACATAGATATCTCCTTTATATAAGAAATTATTTCCATAAAAAGCATAACAAAGATTTATTAAGCCGTAAATACAGTGATAGTCTTATAAAATATAAGACTTTAGCCGTAGCTCCCACGAAATTATTAGATATGTTCCATCTTCTAATTCCACACTATACTATTTTTTAGTAACCTGTCTTGTTAGTTTAAGTGTAACATTTCACAATTGATTGCCGAAATCTACTTGATGTTTTGGACGTAATAATAGACCATCGAAATGATGGTCTTGTTTAACTACAGCACCCGTTAGTTTAATAAGAGAAATTAGTTTTGTAGCAAGTCTCATATTGGGATTTCATTAACTAAATTTTATTGCTAAGTTAGCTGTAAATGACTAATTATCGAGTTGAGCCTGAAAATTCAATCTGTTTACTATTTAACTTCTTTACCCATTCACTATCATTCCAAATATTAGGGTTGTCAATCGTTAGATTTTCTCCACGCACCAAGAAATCATAACTATCTTTTGCACCAGTATACCAATCAACAATGACTAACTTGCCGTTTACATTACGTACAAGAAATTCAGTTACTTCACCATAACTACCTACAGTCTTTTTAATATCCGCAGGTAATTTTAAATAGAGAAAACCTCCATCCACATCATCAGTATACTCCACTTCCCAAGCGCTAATCTCAATATTTTGCACCTTTTCATTAAATTTTCCATACACGTCATATTTGGATTGAATTTTCTTTTGCGTATACTGTTTAAGGTTTTCGTTGTCGATAAATGTATCCAATTCAATATCCGAGCCATTCCAGACCGCCTTATAATAGTCAGTCAGCGCTCTCACACACATTTCATAAGCCGTTTCAGAATCCTGAATAGATAGTTCCCCTTCATTATTAGCTACATATTTGGGGGAATCCTGTAATACATTCTCTTCCGTGCTGAGCGTAATTTCTGTGTTTATAGCACTATCAGTGCTGCTATCTCCCGACACTCCAGGCGTATTTTGAGTTGTACTTTCATCAATAGCACCGGTAGTATTATAAACTTTTTTATCATTATCACTACATCCAACTAATATTAATACCAGCATAAATGTAAAAATAGAAAATTCGATATTTTTATTGATATTGTTCACCCCTTTATTATATTAGTCACCATTTCATAAAAAAAGTTACAAAATATAATATTGTTATTCAACTAACCTGCCCCGTTAGTTCAATAAGAAAAGAGAGTTGCCTAACCCATGATCTTCAACTAGTCGAGTAGAAGAGAACCTCTCTACCTTGCGGTAGATTGTGTTACTCCCCCCTCACAGAACCGTGCTTGCGCTATTTACGCACACGGCTCCTCCAAGTCACCATTCACAAAATGTAGCCTAA
>NZ_VDGI01000036.1 GCF_006861825.1 Psychrobacillus vulpis
TGTCTACGCTTAAAGGCTAATGTTACCATTAGCCCTCCAAGACTCGCTACGAGTGAATGGCTAGTTCTTTCTCGACGGGAATCCCACCCGCTATATGATACGACCTAGGCTCGGCCGCACACCTGCTTGCGTTAGTTCAATAAGTTCAACATAAAGTTCTTTAATGCTTTTAGAACAAAAAGAAAAAAAGAACGAATTCCTCCATCGGGAATTCGTTCTTTTTTCATTATTCTAACTCCACCCATGTGACAACAAAGAAGTTTTGTTGAGTTAATACAAAAAGGATCGGCCACTTAGAATCATGCATTTTATTTTCTAAAATTATATTTCAGCAATAGCTCTCGTTCAAGAAATATTTCTGTTTAATTATGCTAGTTAAGACATACGGATATTCGTTTTATCTCCTGTTCTCTGACGCTTTTCCTTATACGAAATCACTCCAATCAAGCCAATTATAGAGAAAATAACTGGCGTGATGAAACCATAGTAGTATCCATCAACTTGATTACCTGATGTAGATTGAAAATGATCCAATATATATCCAAAAATGATTGGTAGCAATACAGCACTTAGAAAGCCACCCGTATTCACAAACCCAGAAACAATACCGGATTCTTTTATAGCGAAAGATTGACGCACAGCTGCAAAGGTTAATGCACTTGCCCCATATCCAAAGCCAATGATAAAGAATAGTATAATAAGCAAGAAAAATGATGGATGCCCATTAAATAATAAGAAAGAAAACCAACCTAATAATACAGCGATATGAACAACCATATATGGTCTTTTTATTGTTTCTAACCGGCTTGAAATCCAACTAATTAAAGGAGCTCCAATAAGTGCCCCTATAAGACCGATCATAATCAGCTGGCTTGCACCTGAGCGTGTCATTTCATACATATTCATCCCATATGGTACTGCCCAAGAACTAATAAACCCTACATAACCTCCGACTACTCCAAAATGACAAAAAAATAGAGCCCATGCTTGCCGATTTGAAAATATTCTTCGTAGTAAAACGGTTGTTTTTTCACGTTGTATTTCTTCTATTACAACTACTGGTTCTTCCAAAAAGATTTGTTTCGCTTTTTTTAGAAGCACAAAATAAAGGAGTAAGCCACATAAACATAATAGTAGTCCCGCTGAGAAAAATGCAGCCCTCCAACCAAGTAAATATATCCATGCAGAGAAAGGGACTGTCGCTAATAAGAAACCGAGACTTCCTGTCATGCCCGCTATTCCAATTAATCGAACAAATTCCTTTACATGAAACCATTGGGCTAAAATTAGCACCATATTAACCCATATGGTCGCATCCCCTATCCCTGTCAGTATTCTGGCAAAAAACAGGACGAATTCATCTGTACCAAGACTATAAATGATTGTACCTAAACCTGTAAGTGTGGCACCGATAATTAGAAAAAAATTTGGACCAAAACGATCAGCTAAAATCCCCATCGGAATTTGCAAACTTGTGTATACCAAAAATTGTATACTCGCCAATAACCCAATCGTTGATGCTGTTACATTAAAATCCATCATCAATTGGTCTGTAATCAATCCTGGAGCGGTTCGTTGGCTCGCCATTAACAAATAAGTAAACAATACAGCAACAAATACAACCCATCTGTATCTGCTATTTTGTTTGTCCAATGAATTTCTACTCCTATTAGCTTTTATATATAATATGAATTTCAAGTATCGGTAAAACCTGTTTTTCAGAATTGTTTTATGATTTGAATTTGATTGGAAGTGTTTTTAGTTAGATAAATTCAATAAAAAAGCTTGAATCTTGGATTTTATCGCGTCTCAATTACATTTTTATTAAAGCACACAAAAAAACGATACATCCATAATAGTTAGTAATAACCTTTCCAGCTACAAACGCTCCGTAGAGTACTACATAAAATGGCCTCATCCCATGATGCATAAGATATTTCTCGTCCTCTTCTTCTCAATCTGTACTTCCTTTACAAACAAAAAAGTGGATAAAGGATGGAGAGATAGGGATATCCCCTTTTCTCTCTCAAACCTTAATCTACGTGTAGACTATCCATTTGCACTGGAGTCTTCCTTGTGACGGTTCTGCTAAATAGTCATTTTCCAATTTGATAACTCTAACCATTTTTCCTGTTCCTTATAGTCGGGCATTATTTTTCCAACAAGTCGCCAATAGGAACGGTCGTGATTAAGATGGACCATATGACACATTTCGTGAACGACTACGTACTCGATTACCTTAAGAGGTGCCATTGCCAGCCTCCAATTAAATGTTAACTGCAGCTTTGAATCACAGGTTCCCCAGTTACTTTTGCTATCAGAAATACGGATAGAACGTGGTTTTACTTTATAGTTACTTTGATAGGAGGATATACTCTTCTCAACTAAAGCCTTACACTGCTTGTAATAAAAACGTTTTAAAGCTTGTTTTATTTTTTCATCATCTAGTTGCTTCACATATATATGTAACTTTTCTCCTTCAAACACCACATTGTCTTGCGTGATATTTATATCATGATAAATCCTTATGGGATAGGTGTTTCCTAAATAAAGAAAGCTCTCACCATGTTCGTAGACCTTCTTTTGTGGCCCAAGCAGTCTATCCTTTTGTTCTTTTGATTTTTGCTGAATGAGTTCCCATTTGTCCTCTAATAATTGAATAACGCTTTCGTCTGGTGTCCCTTTCGGAGCCAGAACTTCAATATTTCCATAGTGATCCATAGTAATGCCTATGGTTGTCCGCTTTTTGTATGTTATTTGAAATTGTATTGTCTCACCTGAGTAGTTATGTACCATTTCATCACCTGTTGGACCTTTAATGCCCATATTTTCTGTATTTTAGCATTTATCCTTCTGAAAAATTTCTAGTCGCACTTAACAAGGACAGACATATTCAATCCATGAATTAACTAAATGTAGACTAAAAAGCGGTAAAAGAGCAATAATAATCTCATTCTACCACTTTTTTATTACTCTATTAAAAGTGTTCCGATATGAACACGCTACACTCTTTAATTTTTTTCTCGTAATTTCTGTAATACGTTAATTGAATCAATTACTTGTTTAGATATTTCTTCTCTATTCTGTATTATAATATCTGGTATTTTTAAGGAAAGTAAAAATTTTTCATTGAATCGCGGGTGTTGGCTACCCCCGACAGCATTAGCAAATACATCTTGAACTGGATTTGAAAGTAAAAATGGGACTAAGAAGGCAATTGATTTACTTGTTTCAATCGGCTTTAGCTTTTTCTTTCAAATACATTATCTACATAGGCCACTTGACTTAAGTAAGGTCTTAGTCTTGAAATAATCTCGTCGCCTGGACAAACAATCTTTTTTGAACTATTTATACTAGCAATACACTCTTTTGCTCCAATTATTTTTCCTTCTGATGCATCACCTATATTTATTAAATAGAGTTCATTCTTATTTTTTTAAATTTTTCTTTGTAAACCCCTGGTCACCAATGTTTACTAACTCTTTAAGCATACTAGTTTTCACAGTTTCTTTAAACTCAAGTTTTCTACCTGGGTGAACGCTAAGTTTCCAGGTTAGAAATTTTGCCGAAAAGTAATGCATCATAATACTTATCCGCTATAAAATAGTGGTCTTTTAATCGTCCTTCTAACTCATACCTGTTCTTTTCAAGTATCCGAGCAGAACCAATATTGGCATGAACTACCACAGCATGAAGTTTATGAAGATTAAGTGATTCAAATGCAAAATCACTCATCAATGCAACTATCTCTGTGCCATACCCTTTACCCCAGTGTTGTTTATGTAATACATAACCAATTTCAGCTTGGTTTGCTTCTTGATCAAAATTAAAAATCATGGCTGTCCCTATAATTGCTTGAGTTAATTTTTCAACAATGGAGGCATATAAATGAGTACCTGCCGACTCACGTTTTAACATTATATCAATGTGCTGACGAGATTCCTCCAGAGTACTCATCAGATTCCAGCCAATAAACCGTGAAACTTCTTGATCTGACGCATAATCATGTATCTCTTGAACATCCTCTATCCTTAGTGCTTTGAAATAGACTTTTTTACCCTCTAATGAATGAAATAAATCATCTTGCTTCTCCATTTTAACCTCCTCTAAATTTACCTTTGGTAATGTACCTTCGTTGTAACGATATTGTTTCCAATTAAAGTTAATATTATCGCACTAACCTTAATACATCCTTTCAAATAATTTCCCATTATATGTTCCAACTGTTTCCTTGGGAATCTAAACTATTCCTTTCAGAAAACAGACTTTATCAAATCAAAAAAAGTTGCCGGTTTCAAAGGAACTTCAAACTGAATAAAATAAGTACAAATGAGTTGATGTGATTCATTTTTTCTCTAACTTTTGAGAGTTTCATCATTTCACTGTCCTCGTCCCATTAACATTCTTTTTCAAAGTTATCAAGCAATGCACGCACTTCATCTGTTGATTTCGTGTTCATCAATTGATTTCTTAATTCACCAGCTCCACGGAATCCTTTGACATAAATTTTGAAAAAGCGATGAAGCCCTGTGATTGATCGTGGCAGTGCTTCCGCATATTGATCTTGAAGATCAAGCTGCAGTCTTAAAAGATCAAGGTATTCTTTACTGCTATGCTCTTTTGGCTCTTTTTCAAAAGCAAACGGATTTTTAAAAATACCTCGCCCGATCATAACGCCATCAATACCATATTGTTCAGCAAGCTGCAGCCCAGTTTGACGGTCAGGAATGTCTCCATTGATTGTTAGTAGCGTATTTGGTGCGATACGGTCACGTAATTTTTTGATTTCCGGAATTAGCTCCCAATGCGCATCTACTTGGCTCATTTCCTTTCTTGTACGTAAATGAATAGAAAGGTTCGCAATATCCTGTTTTAAAATATGCGTTAACCACTCCTCCCACTCATTTACATCATTATAGCCAAGTCGTGTTTTCACGCTGACAGGCAGTCCGCCCGCTTTTGCTGCTTGAATAAGTTCTGCCGCAACGTCTGGACGCAGAATAAGGCCACTACCTTTTCCTCTTGATGCCACATTCGGTACAGGGCAGCCCATATTAATATCGATGCCTTTAAATCCTAGCTCTGCCATGCCAATACTCATTTGACGGAAATATTCGGGATTATCCCCCCAAATATGTGCCACCATTGGCTGTTCATCTTCTGTAAAAATCAAACGGCCACGCACACTTTTCATGCCCTCTGGATGACAATAGCTATCCGAGTTTGTAAACTCTGTGAAAAATACATCCGGTCGACCGGCTTCACTTACTACGTGACGAAAAACAACATCTGTCACATCTTCCATTGGTGCAAGTACAAAAAATGGTCGCGGTAAATCACGCCAAAAATTATCTATCATTTCAAACTCAAATCCTCTCACTATGGATACAACTTCAAACTCTCGGTCAAAAAACATAAAGCCAGATGTTCCACTTCTTTTACACTTATATCATGCTTAATAACTTATTATCAAACACAAGTACATTTGGACATTAATAATTTGTGCGATACTACCTTCGAAAATCGACAATGTTTATTTTAACGAAAATAGGTCCTGAATGGTATTTTATAAACAAAAAAGCAGATGGTATAGATTTTTTCTATATCAACTGCTTTTCTATTATACCAACTCCAACCACGCGACAGCTTCACAATGCGTGGACTGCTGACGGTAGCAAAATAATCATTGAAGTGCTTGCATTCACCTAAATAAATTTTAATCTTTTTCCTTCATAACTTCAGACATTATATCATGCCACCCAAAGAATCTTGTATCAATTAGGGTGTTTTAGAACCCCAGAATTCCCGTACATTCAACATTTCCGAATTATCTGGATCAAAGGATTTCATATGTAATGAGCATTTTAATGAGCAAAATGATATGACTTGTTTACACAATAAAATTTTCCACGTTTGGTTGGTTTTTATTTGCTGCAGTTACTATATCATTAGATGTGAATAAGCATCTAACCGGAAAATGATATCAGTTAAAGCTTCGCGAAACTTCGTTTAGATCAAAGATATCCGAAGACGAAAAGCGTTTTACTATTCACAACGGAAACTCTGATGCAATCAATTCAAACATAGATGAAATGGTGTTGGATTTCGGACAAGTTATACCCTTACTGATTTTTAATTCAGATTGTCCTCTTTATAGATGGCTACCTTTACTTTATTTAACTTTTTCATGATGGGAATTCATATAAACTTGATTGTATAACAACAGCTTTGATATTATATTTTCTTACTAGAGAATCCACCAATTCTTCAAACCACTTCTCAGAATTAGGAGATATATAAACACTTTTAATAAGATGCTCTAAGCATATATCAATGCTTAAGCCGTTATTACTAGCCTCTTTAAATCCACCTTTCCCATCTAATGCATTTAATTGATCTGAGACTATTAAACGGAACTCTCTTTCGTGCTCGAACGATTTTCTTTTATAAATAAATGGACTTATCATGGTTCCATCTAATACATTGTCCTTACTGTAGTCGATATATTTCACTTCAGCCGCTATGATATCTTTCGTACTCTTTGAAAAGCTTTTTTTAATATCACCAAATGTTGTCCGAATTGCAATTCCGTTCCCTCTTTTGGCATACAAATCCCACATTGCCGCAGATTCAATATTATTCATATGCCAACAGTTTATAAATACAAATCCTCTCATCATTTCATAAACATTAGAAATACTACCCCTTAAACTTTCCCCAACCTGCACTAATTCTCCTGTATCTGCTTTATAAAAAGAAAGATTATCAATTACCTGTTTCGGTACAGTTCCTTCATACTTATCTACAAATAAATCACCTCTTAAAAAGAAAACAGATTCATTCTCTAGTAAGCTCATGAATTTAGCGAAATCCATATATCTCCACATGACTGTATCGTCTGCGGGTACTGTAGAAAAGCTTAAATTACGAATCAATTTAAAATTCACCCCATCTTCCAGTTTTCTTATAATTCAAAATAACGAATAGTATTATGGGTACAAGAATATTGATAGAAGTTAGCCTATTCAATCTATTAAGTATTACTCCGAATAATAATCCCGCATTTCAGCTTGCCATTCCTTTATCTGAGACAACATTCCATCAACGGAATCTAAAAATGTAAATAAATCATTAAAATATGAAGATATATTAAATAGGTCATACTTTTCCTCTTTTTTAAAGTGAAATTTCAAATCCTTATCCACCGGATATCTAAATCTGGTTGATGTTTGGTCTATTTTATTATGCAGTTGATTAATATAGATCTCAACATTATTAATAGTTGTATCACCAGCAGGGGCATTAGAATGTAAAACAATATCTTCTTTCACCGAATTCCAAATCCCTAAGATGCTATGTTTTTTCTTCCTCATTATTTTTGCCGCACTCACACTATCGTATTGACAACCTTCTATCAAAATCCTCTTTAATGCTAACTCTATACCATTTCGGTATAAGTAACACATTGGAAGAAAAAGATAATCTTTTTCCACATTTTCTTTAATTACTTCAAATAGATAGACAGCACTCTCCATGTACCCCTTTACATAAGGATAGAATTCGTATTCTTTACCAAACCTCGACCAAATCACACTCTTCTCATAATAACTCCCGCCTTCTATAAGCAATACAGGCTCAAATACGCTAAATTCTTTATCCACAATTTCTTGGTGTAAAATACCTTCTAAAAGTTTATAAGCACTATTCATATTTACCCCTAAAGCATATAAATTAATATGGATTTGATCCGTAAAACTTCCCTGCATATTCATTTTAATCGGATACCTAAATAAGTCAGATTGTTCGTCAACCTCAGAAATATTAGTTAAGAATTCATTTAACCAATCAAATTTATCCTCTTTCATATTTATTACATCTTCATTTATAAGTTCTAGTATTTCATCGAAAGCAAACTTTAAATTATGCCGAACCTTTCCAATATAGTTTTTTCTGTCATTATTATTAATGATATATTTAAAAGCTATGGATTTTAACATGAGCTCTAAGCTTTGTCTGTATAAATAAACCATAGCAAAGAACCAAAAATCTCTTTTTGGATGTTCAATTGAAGATAATGTATGATTTATTAACACATTCGCTGCGGACATAAAATTCTTAGCGTATTGGAAAAATTCCTCTTGAAGATTTTCTGAGTTCTTTACTTTCAAAACATGTAAACTATCTTTCCCCACAAATTCAAAATCAGCTTCTTTTCTTGGCCAATTTCTCCCGTTCAATATTTCCCGCCTCCTAATCCATCAATACATAGCTTGCTTGATTCTCCACACAAAAATAATCACTTCCATAAATACAGTATCAACGGCTTTACTAGTAATTCAGATTATCGTTTAGGTCAGGCTCAGTACTACACACCACCATTAGAGCTTGATTATTGTTGAACTTACTCCTACTTTTTGGTGCAACTAGCGGTAGTTTCTTCCACTTTGCTCGGGCACAGAGACACTATGCTCTTCAAGCGTTTCTTTACCAATATACGAGAACGTGACATCGTAAAACTCCATGGCAACAATTTTCTTTAGCTGCTCATTTACGCGACGACGGCCTTCAAGTACTTATTGCAACACTTCCTCTACATCCTATTCTCCACAGCCGCTAAGTCCGTTGTGTTCGATAAAACAGCCTCATCTCCAAAATAGTCATACAAAAAGAGAAAATTTAGGTTGGCTCCTTCTCAGACAATTTCGTTATCTGACTTACGATTCATTTGTAGTAATATCAAAAAGCAAGTACAGCTTCCAATATGATAAAAATTTCTCTAGCTACTCCAGATGCTGAGAAACAATTACCCTTGAAATAACGGTATCCCCTGTATCACTTACATACAAGACATCATATTTTTTACCAAGTGCGACTGATTCGTAGACAAACTCAGTTGTACTTATAGTTTGAACAAGAGACGCGTCCTCTGCCATATAATCCATAGCGTGTCCGCTTAAAAAGGATTGGTCCATTTCGACATTAATCCCAAGTGATGCCTCTAAATTTACTTCTGCTTGAAAAATTTCCTCGTCGGCTAGCAAGTAAAGAACATTTCTCTCCTCATCACGAAAAAATAAATCGGATTCCTTTTTGTAATTGCTTATGTTTAGCGTTCCATATACAGTGTCAATTTCCGCTTGGTTCTCTACTACCACATCTTCTTGTACTTCAAATTCTTCTTCTTTTTCTTCTTCTTCTTCTTCTGCATTTACAATTTCCATTGTTTCCTCTACTAGCTCTACTTCGATTTTTTCTTCTGCCACAGTTTTTTCAGTTTCTTTGCTACTGCATCCTATCAAAATGAAACATGCCAACAATCCAACAAAGATTAATCCGTATTTTTTCTTCAAAATAATACCCATCCCCCTTTATTATTTTTCAGGCTTATATTTGTATTAACTTGGATACATTAGATTAAAGATATATGGTTTTTATAAAAACTAATATACCTGACTCATCATTTTTTAAAAATCGTTTTAAAATTTTCTTATATTATATATAATAACAAGGTTTTCTGAATAGATTGATTCTTTTTTTTAAAACTAGTAGAATTCTGCCGAAATCTAAATCAGAGTAAATTGTCTTTGGCGACAGTATCCCCGTGAATACTGTTTAAATCCATACACTATAAGTTGTACATAACTCCTGAATTAAGAAGTACAACATCAATATTTAAGAATAATAATAGACCTTCAAATGATTGTCTTGCTCAACTAAAGCACTGTTACTTAAAGAAGGCTTTCATTAACATCCGTATTCCATCTTCATTTCTTAGCTCTTTCTCATGCATTTCATCATGTTCAGACCTTTGGGTAACTGCTTGTTACCTTCCAAACATGTAGCTCTCCAGCGTTGTCCTCTTCTTTTTTACCATGATTTACTCAATCACTTCTCATGCTTTCTTCTATTTACGTTTGCTTCAAAAATTAACTTCTCGTTTATATTCTCGGTTTTTTGTGTTTCCTAGACTTTTTTGCATAGTTTTAGGCGGTTGCTTCGATATTTTGCCCACAATTCGTTATTTTGCTTTGGATTTCCTAAATACAAGCACCTTACGGAAATCGGTTTTCTTCTATCACATATTTTGTGTATTCCTAATCACTAGATATTAATATATTCGTAAACCCTTTAAAATTAATTATTCACGGGCTCAGTATCCATAATCTTTGTTATAACTATCCCTAATTTTGTATTTTTTCTACTTTTAATTTTCTTAACTTGTATCTTTTACTATTTTGATGCACTAACTCATATTTTATGTTCTTTTCATTCACAGCTAATGACGGATCCTAGTTCCCTTTGTTCTTTTATCTATTCCCTTTGCTTCCTCTCGTACCCTGAAGAATGCTCTCTAAGAAATGTTCGAAAATCAATGGGGAGAAATTGTGGGGGAAAACGTGTGGATAGTTTGCGTATATATTCTCTTATTGTTAGGAATTGTTGTGTAAAAGTTGTGTAACTTTTGCAGAAATACGGTTTTCAAACGGTAGAAAATGATAAATTGTGAACATGTTGTGGAGAAGTATGGTGGAAGAGTTGTGATTTGTTGTTCAATTGTTGTGTAACTTTTCCACGAGGAAATGTTGGGAGAAAGTGTAGAAAACGTTTGATCTGCATAATCTGGTCACTACTTTTTGTGGGGGAATGTTTGAGAAATTGCATGAGTGGAGAATGTCTGGGCATGATGAAAAAACCAAGTAGGACCCAAAGGCTTCTCCAAGCTCATGTGTTTTGCTGTCCGTTTTTTACTAAAGCACCACGTTAGTTCAACAAGCTCTATTAATCAACAACATTAGAGCGTACCTCACAATCACAGTATCCGCCTTGGTTTTGCATTGCTTTTACGATTTTAGATATTTTACTCTTAGGCATGTTTTCTTCCAACCATCTCTTTGTAAATTTAAGAGAGTGGTCACAATCATCGGCATTTAACATTTCATCCAAAAATAAACCGAGGGACTCCAACTGTTCTGCGGATAAGTTTAGCTCATTCCACATTCCACCATAGTCTTTTAATAGGGCAAATCTTTTAAGGTCCTTTTGGTTCTTTTTATCCAACTCCATAGCCCTTTCCAGACAATAAATAGCATTGTTATAATTGAGTAAGCATTCTTCGGCTTGCGACAACAAACGCCAAGCAAGAGGATTTGTTCCGTTTTCTATTACATAATCCTTTAACCCTTGCCTTGCTTCTAAAAGAAAAGGAACAGCTTTTTTTGCTGGGGCTCTCCTATCCAACGAACCTTGCATTGATAATTTTTGACCTTCGATTAGAGTTTCTTTTAATGCTTCGAGCTTTTCCATAAATACCTCACCTTTAATTCCATTTTGCTACTATTTTCGTTTTCTATCGTTCATTTTCCTTCTTTAACTAGTCGAGTAGAAGGGAACCTCTCTACCTTTCGGTAGATTGTGTTCCACCCCCCTCACAGAACCGTGCTTGCGCTATTTACGCACACGGCTCCTCCTAGTCATCATTCACAAAATATAGCTAATCTC
>NZ_VDGI01000037.1 GCF_006861825.1 Psychrobacillus vulpis
TTAGGCTACATTTTGTGAATGGTGACTTGGAAGAGCCGTGTGCGTAAATAGCGCAAGCACGGTTCTGTGAGGGGGGAGGAACACAATCTACCGCAAGGTAGAGAGGTTCCCTTCTACTCGACTAGTTAAAGATCATGGGTTGCTTAGGCAACTCTTTTTTCTTATTGATCTAACGGGGCAGGTTAGTATTAGAAGGACTATCCAAAATTTGAAGGTTTAATAACTGGGCTACAGAATAAATAACAAATGCAGTTAAAATAATCATATTGCAGGGGGGAGAAATTATTGCCTAATCCATTTCATCATTTAGCAAGGGGAATCTTTATAAAAGATAATAAAGTTTTACTTGCACAAGCCACTGGATATCCAAATACATTTTTACCCGGTGGTCACATTGAATTTGGCGAAAGTGCAAAAGATGCACTAATAAGAGAAATTGAAGAAGAATTAGGAATTAGCTGTACAGTGGGTAGTTTACTTGGGTTAGTAGAACACAAGTGGGAGAAAAAAGGCATATTACATTGCGAAATAAATCAAGTATTTCAGGTTACAAACGATGAATTAACAACAAGTTTTAACCCAAAATCAAGTGAACCTCATCTTAAATTTATCTGGTGTAATGCAGATGAATTGGATACAAAAAATTTACAACCATACCCATTTAGGAATCTGATAAAAAATTATCTAAACGGGAATAAGGATGTTTGGTGGGAGAGTACTTTAAACTCTGCAATTGATGATGCAAACAGAAGTTAGAACTTTCTACTTCAACTAACGGGGCAGGTAAGTTCAATTAGAATAAAAATAAAGAAGATAATCCATTATTAAAACAGATTATCTTCTTACTAGAAAATGAAAACTCTTTTATGAGACGAGTTTTAGTCCTACTGCAGCACCTAATACTATAAAAACAAGTCTTTCCAGTCGTTTAATTCGCCATAAAATAACATGCCTAAAATTGTTCCACCAGAAGCACAAATCCCTGTATAGATAGCATAAGCTGTACCCATAGGAAGTGTTTCCATTGAATAAGCAAGAAATGAGGTGGACCGATGTGTTTTTTAAAATCAATTTCAGATGATGTTCGATTTGCCCAATTAGAATTTCGTAAACATACAAAAGCGAAGAGGCTTGTTTTAGGATGTTTTCTCGCCTGTATAGCTGCTGTACTACAGGTAGCTGGTGGATTTTTACCAGGGATCGGATATTTTATCAGCCCATTTGCCACTTTACCCATTTTGATTGGTGCTATGTTTTCCCTTCAGATGGGAGTGATGTCTTATTTTCTTACCATCCTGTTGCTATTCATTCTGTTTCCAAGTGAACTAGTCATTTTTCCTTTTACAACAGGATTGTTAGGAATTGGTATAGGTGCAGCTTTTTCCTTTTTCAAGAAGAGATTAAGCATTATTTTTGTTGGTGCCATTCTCTTAACGATAGGTATTATGAGTCTACTATATATTTTCCACTTTCCCTTACTTGGTCCAGCTGTATCCGATTCCTTTTCATTCCTTTCAGCAGGAAGTATTTTTATATTTTCTTTCCTTTATAACTGGTTATGGGTTGAGATGGCATTATTCTTTTTTAAAAAATTGAAGACCGTTATAACTTAGTGACTCTCCAATGCCGCGGCTCATATCGAGTTCCACACTGCCAAATTCCTCAATAAATACTAGAAAGAGATTATCTAGTATTTATTGCGGAATTTTATAGTTATGCATCATGGAATAATTTCAAAAACAGTACCTTGGTTATAATCGGTCACATTCATAGAGCCATAAACCCCTAAATATAGTCTGGTTTGATCCAGATTCGTTCCTAAACTAACATAATAAGCTGATTGAGACCCAAAATTATAATCGGTATTAATAACACTAAAATCATTTAGTTTACCATCTGTTCTTACCCTGGTAAAAGCTAAAACCCCTCTAACCGGAGGTAGAGACTCTTCATCCCGGGCAAAATCGGTAAACACAACGCTTCCCGTTAAATCGGGAATTCCATTCCCCACATATGACTGGACCCCTGTAAGTGCTGTTCCTCCAAACTTATCAGGTCGCGAATCTTTATGAAAATAACTAGTTAGTGGCTGAAGACGCCGCACTGAAGATTTTACTGCTTCATTGTAATAAGCAATTGTTTTCTCATCCAAAGTTGGCTTTGCAGAGCAGCCCCTTATAATCGAAGTAGGAAAAGCACCTTCCCATCCTCTCCAGCCAAAGTTAATAAATTCTTCTTGGTCAGGTTCAGTTTTCATTAAAGAAGCTTGAATAAGCTGAGTAACAGATATTGGTTTATAATGAATGAATGAAAAAATCGACTCTGCCAAATCCTGTCCGACATTTCCCACATATTTGATATACTGATTATAAAACCTTTGAAATGAAATGCCGGGTATATTGCGAACCCCTTTGGCAATCACCGTAAGCGTTTCCTGAATAGGTGCAGGAAGTTCATTAAAACGCGTGACTACGGGTGGATTATACATAAATGTATTCTTAACTACATCAATTTCAATTATTTTACCAGCGATTTCCATATCATCCTGACTTAAATTAAATGGATCATAGCCTGATCCACCATCTCCGGTTGTTAAAACAAGTTTTCCAGTTTCAGGTGAAAAGTTTAAGCTATTGACACCATTATGATTAAAAAATGGTCTTCTTAAGTTAAGTAATGTCCGTCGTTTTTGTGGTTGAACATTGGAGTGTAAAATCCATTCTTCAACTGTATCAATATGATCATATTGAGTTTCTCTATTTATCCACTTTAGGTTTAAGGTTCTGGGGTCACAGGGATTAGGCTGAAAAAATTCAGGAAGACCATTTTGGCCTCGTTCTGCAGCTTCTGAATTAGGAAGAGCACCTGGACCTTGTGTTCCAGCTACTGAATAATGAAGATAAAACAGACCGTTATAATAAAATTCGGGATGAAACGCTAGCCCTAGCAATCCCCGTTCATCATATCCACCACCAGAAACACCTAGTTTAATGATTCGCGGGCGAATATCTAAAAAAGTCTTTATAACTCCGTTTCCTATGTAAAAGATCTCTCCTACCTGGGTTGCAATAAATAATCTTTCAATTGAGTCACCCGGAAGCATAGTTGTTTTCAAAACTGTGGGTAAATTCATCTTATTTACAATGGGTCGTAAACTAACGTTAACTTTTATCAATTAACTTTACACTCCTTTGTATTGTTTTCATTTTTAAGAATATGAATAGAACAGTACTATTAGTACCAAATTAGGGCGGCTGGGGAATCTGACAAGGCATTGGACCATTTTCCGCACCAGCGTCGGAGGAATTGCACTGATTGATATCATAATTCTATTAAGTATTTCTAAACACCTTAACGTTATAGATGAAGAGATAGAAAAGGTAAGTAATGAAGCAATTGAACAAGAATTAGAAGATTATTTAAAAAGGTAACTAATCTTTCCATTTACTTAAACTAAAGGGGCAGGTTAGTTGAAGAAGTTATACTTACAATGGGTGGGTATTTATCGTTAAATAAAAATTGTGAGGGGTTTAAATGAATAAAGAAATTGAAGAAATAATTGTTAAAACATTTTTCGTTAAAAGAGTTCAGGAAAGAGTACTATTCGAACTTGCTTCACCTCAAAAACGCAATGATGTCTTTGGAAGAAGAAACAATTTCATTCGTACAGAATTAATGTTTGAAATACCTAAACCGAATTCAGACCCTGAAGAAATTGAAAAGTTGTTGAAAAAACAAGGCGCTGGTAATATGTGCTATGTAATGACATCGTTAAACAGTTATATTGACGGAGAAGAATTGCCACTAATAAAAGCCTTAGAGGATTTAATTTGGTCTGGAATGCCGTTTATAATTTCTTGCATACCAAATAAATTAGCTTACTATCAAGGTGAACAGGCGTACGGTTCTCCACAAAAGTATATATTAAAAAGACAATAGCTTCTTCAACTAGCGGGCAGGTTAGTTGAAGTTAATACTAAAGTAATCATTTAGATTTAAATATTTGGGAGGAGTATTTTGAATAATACAATAGGAAATCTGATTAAATATCTTCATGAATTAGAAAATTTTTTATTGAAAGGATCTATTTCAGATGGGGGAAGTACGAAATACTTATATAAGAGTTTAAAAAATGGAGTTAATATTTTGGAGCAAGACTATTTAAACAACCAAATGACGGATGAAGAATGGAAAGAAAATATACTTAATTTTAAAAGGTTTTATTATGATTTAAAGAAATCAAAATTAGGATTAGACTCTCTATTTATTTGGAGTGAAATTTATGAAGAGAGAAGAAGATTAATTAATGAATTGGATAGTGTCAGAGAAAAAATAATTTTTCTTTTAGAAACACTTACACTCTTGGAAAACTAACGCTTTTTAACTAACGGGGCAGCATTCCTGTTTGAAAGATGTTCGAGGTCTTGCAGAAAAAAGAGCCCTCTAGTATGATGCTGAGTGTCAACGACCATTGACCCATCATCTACAAGGAGGACTCCTAAATGCATTCTAAAATGAATAACAAAATTAATCAAGTAACTGAAAATACACTCGTCGTTGGTATGGACATAGCTAAGCATGTGCATTACGCCTGCTTTGTTGATGAACGAGGACGCGTGATAAAAAAAGCATTTGCTGTACATCAATCAAAAGAAGGATTCGAAAGTTTGTATGAAAAGATTAGACAAACGATGCTGGAAACACAGAAAACGGAAGTAATCGTCGGCATTGAACCGACAGGTCACTACTGGATGAACTTAGCCTATTTCTTAGATCAATATGGCATTTCACTGGTCATGGTGAATCCGATGCACGTCAAACGCTCGAAAGAACTAGATGATAATTTACCGACAAAGAACGATAAAAAAGATGCATTAGTCATCGCACGGTTATTGAAAGATGGACGCTTTAGCTATCCACGAATATTAAAAGAAATAGAAGCTGAACTACGGATTGGTTCTACTCTTAGAACAAAGTTAACGGAGGATCTAGCAAGTATTAAAAATCGAATCATTCGTTGGCTCGATCGATATTTTCCTGAATTCACTCAAGTCTTTCCTTCTTTCGGAAAAATGGCACTTACTGCATTAGAAATTACACCAATGCCACAGGAGATTCAAGGGAAAACCGCGGAAGAACTTGTATTTCTCTACCGTCAGGTAGGGGGGATGAGAGCTCCACAACTACCAAAAGCTAAGCTACTCATTGAAAAGGCTATAAATTCTATTGGACTGACAGAAGGACAAAAGATGGCCAAACATGAAATCGCCACACTCCTACGTCAGTTTCGCTTATTAGAAGCTGAAATCGAAGCAGTGAATGACCAATTAACTGAAATGGCAAAGACAACGATGGAATATGACCTACTCGCGTCAGTACCAGGTTTAGGTGATGCGACGATTGTTGATCTACTTTCCGAAGTAGGGAGCTTTTCACTTTACGAAAATCCACGCCAACTCATTAAACTAGCGGGACTAACATTACGTGAAAACTCATCTGGTCAACATAAGGGTCAAAAACATATATCAAAACGTGGACGTAAGAGACTTAGACATATCCTTTTCAAAGTGATTGTTCCTTTGATTCGGCATAACCTAGCTTTCAAACAACTTCACGAATACTACACCACAAGGAAACAAAATCCCTTACGTGGAAAGCAATCAATGGTGGTACTGTGTGGTAAATTACTGAAGGTATTACATGGTATTTGTAAAAAGAATGTCCGTTTTAACGAGAAACATATGATGAAAGACCTCTACTGTCTCGCAGAGGCAGCGTAAACATATTCTTTTCATCGAACTATAACAAGAAGGATGACACGGAGAAGCCAGCAACATAACTAAACTTAGACTATGAGTCCCCGGGGCAGCTTAGCAGGCCTCTGCCTTATGAATAGACCGAACGAAGGAATGTAAGCGCGTTGACGCTAAGAGACATGGGAGGGTACGTCGTCATAAGCATCGCAGAGATCCATTGTGCATCGAAATATTGGAGAAAAAAGCTAATGATTTCCATTAGTTTTAGCGAAGCGTACGCTCTATTTGACAATAAAAACTATAAATTCAATTCTCTTCTTATAAAAGAGATAAAAAAATATTTTTCTATATAAAGAAGTGATGAAAACCGTTGATACTTCAATGTTTATAGAGGGAGGTTAGTTCAACAACTATGTAAAAATTAGTGAGGATAAAAGGAGAAAGTAAATATGAGTTCAGCAAGCTATATTGGATGTAATGTATAAATTTTTATGTCACACTTGACACATTATGTGTAGTAGAAAGAAAGGCGCAAAAAAATTGCGCCTGTAACTTAAAGAGTATAAAAAAATAATTTTTACTGTTCTGGATGAAGGATATTACAGGCACTTAACCAATTTCCAGAAGGATCTTTAAATCCAAAACCACCAAATTCACCTTGTATATTTAAAGTACCAACTTCAACTTGTTTTCCTTGAAGCCACTCATATAATTCTTTTAAGGAAGGAGTATAAAAGTCAATCATGCTATGAACGATATCAGTATTTGTATTTCTAAATGATAATCCAATAATTTCTTCAGTTTCAACCAAGAAAATCGTTGGAACTCCTTTTGATTTCATAGTAAGCATAGCATTTTTTTCACCTTGAAAGTGGACTTCGGCACCAAGAATATCGATATAAAACTCTACAGATTCTTTTAAATTAGTAACTGGTATTTCCAGTGTAGCAATATGTGAAATTAATTTAGTCATAATAGCCTCCTGTATTTTGTTTTTGTTTGCACATATTTTTTTCTACACCCAATTAAGAAATCCCTCTTAAGTTTCATTATTTATGGGAAGTAATTAATGCTAAGTCCATTTGATACATGAAGTTTGAGATATGACACATGGGTGGACAATATACGATCATTATTTAATACACAGTACGACCATAGTACGTCACTCTAACAAAAAATGCATATAATAAAATGCACTATGACCAAATTCCATAGTCTTATTTGAGCTTATCTCGAACAACGGAAGGCATATCATTCAGCTGCACCTCTTCCCAAGCTTTCACATAAGTTCTTTTTGTATCAACTTTTAAGTATGCCCCCTCCTGTAATTGTTTACTAGCAGTGAAAGTAATCCTTATTTTCTTGCCATCTTCATTAACTCCTTCTAAGGCATACTCGAATGTTGTTTGATCAATCTTTTTTCCAGTTTGATCAATCTTTACGAAAACATCCTTTTGATGAATAAAAGGGTTTAACATATCTGCAAGTTCGTTCTTAACCAAAAGAGACATAGACAATATTATTATAACTGCAACAACCAGGGATCCAATTGCTATCTTTAATGCTTTCATCTTAGAATTCCTCCTAATTTTCTTCTTTTTTTACATTTTACTAGAAATAGAAAATAGTAGCCTTCCATTATGGTTACAAATGAAACAAAGAAGTGACGATATTGTCACTTTCTATAATAAAGTTGTTTAAAAATAAATAAAGTCGGAAAAAAATGAAAATTGGGACGAGATGAAAGGTTTCATATCGTCATGTATAATGAATGTATAGAATATTCGGTTATCGAATGTTTCACAAACGAGCAGTATGGAGGAAGAAAATGAAGATATTAGAACTACCAATTGAATTTGAATTTAATGGACAGAAAAATTACATTTATCCTAGCTTAATAATATTGAATAATGAACTAACCTTGGTCGATACAGGGTATACAAATTTTTTAACTTTAATTGAAAAAGAAATATTAATAAATGGATATGAAATGAAGAATTTAAAGAATATAATCATTACTCACTATGATGATGATCATATAGGTTCCTTATATGATTTTAAAGAAAAGTATCCTTGGATTAACATTATAGCTAGTGAAATTGAATCAAAATACATTAGTGGTGAAATGAAGTCAGAGAGGTTGGTTCAAGCCGAAGAAATGCTAGAAAATATGCCAAATGAAGAAATTGAATTTGGTAAATGGTTTATACAGCAATTAAAGAATTTGAAGCATGTTTCAATTGATGAAAAGGTACATGATGGTGATATGATTCTAGATAACAAATGTAGAGTAATAGCAACACCAGGGCATACTTCAGGGCATATTTCGTTATATTTTCCAAGTTTAAAAAGTGTAATTACAGGTGATGCTGCTGTTCATGAGAATCATGAATTGGTAATTGCTAATCCACACTTTTGTTTAAATGTTGAGAAAGCAGAACAGTCTTTGGGTAAGGTTAAAAATCTTAAAGCTGAAACTTACTATTGTTATCATGGTGGGAAATTTACTCTATAATTGGGGGCTAAGCGTAAAAATTCGCTCTCGAATTAAACAACTTTATTATTCAGTTTTATAACAATAATCATGAATGCAATTAAAAATTAAATAACTTTAATACCCTTCCAATCATTTCATCGTTGGAAGGGTATTGGTTTTATAATGATAAAATTAAACGACTTTATTATCTCAACACAAAAACAAAAATTACTTTTACAAAACTTAAAAAATATAAAGGATTACTGGACAAAAACAGCCGTTGATGGCTTAAATCCTAATACAGATTTAATCTGGTCTGATTATGAAGACGAGTATAAAATTCTTCAAACAAAACTCACATCACAGGAAGAATTAAATGCTTTTCATAAAGTTCAAAGTGAAGTTCTTCAAGGTGCAATTCACTCGATTTTAGTTATGATTGATGGTGGCGATGAACTCGCTGATAATTATTTAATTGATTTAGTGGAAAGAGAGCCTAATGAGTCACTACAAAAAGAAGTTACTTTACACGAAGAATTTGATGGTTATTTTCTTGATAGTGAAGAGGAGTAACAAAAATTCCTTATTAAGCTAACGAGTACTTTAACACAATTAGGAGATCGTCGATATGGCAGCTTATCTTGTACTAACGCAGCAATTTACTTGAATTGAAAGTAAAGTACACATTAGGGAACGATTTCCATTTTATTTCGTCTGTATAAAAAGTAAATCGAAATAAGGGGATGGGAAAATGAAGAGAATATTGTCATTATCAGTGACAGTTTTATTATTAATTATTTTATCTGCTTGTAAGGGTACTTCTGGAGACTCAATTAAACCGAACAATGAAAATATGATAATTAATATAGAAAACAATGCTAATTTTGATATCTATGGAGTGAAAGTAAATATTTTAGGACATTCACCAACAAGTGTTAATGCTGACGGCTCTGAAATTAAAAAAGGTCAATCACTTATGTTTGAATTTCTCGAAGAAGACTTCAAGTTAGATGGCGAGGCTACAATGGTAGTTTCAATCTTAAATAATAACAACATAGAAAATAATGATGATGTAATCCCAATAGATAAAAAAATTAAACTTGAATTGGGCAATAATAAAGAACTATTCTTTGAAATTACTGGGAATTCAATAAGTAAAGCTGACTTAAAAAAAGTAAATTGAGATTGTGAATGATTGTACTTAAACTACTGAGGCTTTACTTGAAGATCATTGAGCTGTTTGGACAGCTCTTTTTTCTTATTTAACTAAAGGAGCAGGTGTGCGGCCGAGCCTAGGTCGTATCATATAGCGGGTGGGATTCCCGTCGAGAAAGAACTAGCCATTCACTCGTAGCGAGTCTTGGAGGGCTAATGGTAACATTAGCCTTTAAGCGTAGACA
>NZ_VDGI01000038.1 GCF_006861825.1 Psychrobacillus vulpis
CTGTCTACGCTTAAAGGCTAATGTTACCATTAGCCCTCCAAGACTCGCTACGAGTGAATGGCTAGTTCTTTCTCGACGGGAATCCCACCCGCTATATGATACGACCTAGGCTCGGCCGCACAAGCACTCGTTAGTTGAAATAAGCACTCCTTGGCTACTTTTTAAGCAATCACTCCCTAGAGGAAGTCAAATCAAATCCACACCCTTGCTTTAGGTGTTCCATTGACTTCTTACCTTGCAGAACCGTTTTCATTAGAAATTGCGTTCCTATTTGGAGCATTTGTAAATGCTCTCTCATTTATCGGAATATTGATTTTGCTTCCTTCTATGCCTGTTGAAGAAAAAATGTCTTTTGGCAAGCAAATTCGTATATTGCGTAAATCAGCATTATGGTTAAATATTGCAACTGTTACCTTTCTTTTTGCAGCCATGTTTTCAGTATACAGTTACTTTGCCGAGTACCTTGCAAAAGTAACAGACATGAATAGTTCTCTCATCAGTATCATGCTATTCATATTTGGTGTCACTATGATTTTAGGTAATCATTTATTTGGAATTTTTCTGCAAAAAAGTATAGTAAATACCGTAATATTTTTTCCAATTTTATATTTAGTAGTTTATTTACTGGTTTATTATTTAGGGTCTTATCTTGTTCCAATGATTTTTATGGTATTCATTTGTGGAATCGCACATTCCGGCGGTTTAATTGTTGGTCAAACATGGTTAATAAGTGAGGCAAAAGAAGCTCCGGAATTTGGCAATAGCTTATTCGTCTCGTTTTCCAACCTTGGAATTGCTTTAGGAACCTCTATTGGCGGCTGGTTCATTTCTCAATTAGGTATTCACCAACTTATCTGGAGCGGATTCACATTTACGCTGCTTTCGTTTTTATTGATCATCATAAAACTAAAATGTTTCAACTCTAGTAACCAAGCATCGTTATCAAGCTAACAACTAAATAACGTTATACACAGTGGGAAGCATTCGTTTCCCACTGTTTTTATTTTTTAGTGGTTATTCAACTAACCTGCCCCTTTACTGCCTAAAAATTTTTCCTTCAATCGAAAAAAACTATGAATCACATTCCAACTGAAATGTGATCCATAGTTCCTTAAGTTAATGACATTGATTACCAAAGCGGTTTTGCTTCGGAATCTACTCTTTTACTGTCAATTATTTCTGTGGGCTTTATTCTGATAGCAAATGCATTCACCGAAGCGGCTGACTATTGATTTGGCTAATCCCATAATGGTGTACTTACCCTAACTGGCGTTTAAATTTATTAATGGCGCAGAAGTAAGCGATGATCATGATACCGACGCACCAGGCAAGCGCAATCCAGATACCGTTGCCTACAGACCCTTCATACAAGAGGGCACGAATCGTATTCACGATTGAAGTCACGGGCTGGTTCTCAGCGAACGCACGGACAATTTTAGGCATGGTTTCGGTGGGTACAAAGGCCGAACTGATAAACGGCAGGAAAATCAGTGGATACGAGTAGGCTGTCGCCCCTTCCATAGACCCCGCTGTCAATCCGGGAATGACCGCCAGCCATGTCAGCGCCAGCGTAAACAGCCCGAGTATCCCAGCTATCGCGAGCCAATCCAGGATATCAGCGCTGGAACGGAAGCCCATCAAGAGCGCGACGAGGATAACCACCACGATAGTAAGCGCATTGGAAACAAGCGAGGTCAACACGTGAGCCCACAGTACCGAAGAGCGCTTGATGGGCATGGTAATGAAACGCGCCATCAGCCCGCTCTTTACATCCGTAAACAGCCGCACGGAAGTGTAAGCGACGCCGGATGCGATAGTCATCAGCAATATTCCCGGCAATAAATAATTGACGTAGTTGTCCGTGCCTGTCTCTATGGCTCCGCCAAATACGTAGACAAACAGCAGCATCATCATAATCGGCGTAATCGCCACCGTGATAATCGTATCCGGGCTGCGCATGATGTTGCGCATTAAACGCCCTAGTAATACCCCTGTTTTGCTTTTCATTTACATCTCCTCCTTTTTGCCGATGATCGCGAGGAAAATTTCCTCCAATGTCGGCTGCTTCTCAATGTACTCCACTTTCGCTGGCGGGAACATCTCCTTGAGTTCGGTAAGGGTACCGGTCGTGATGATTTTTCCGCCATGCAGGATGGCGATACGGTCCGCCAGTTGTTCGGCTTCCTCCAGGTACTGGGTCGTCAGTAAGATGGTCGTGCCGCCGCCGGCAAGCTCCTTGACGGTATCCCAGACTTCAATCCGCGCTTCGGGGTCAAGCCCTGTCGTCGGTTCGTCGAGAAAAATGACTGCTGGCGTCCCGATCAGGCTCATGGCGATGTCAAGCCGGCGCTTCATCCCACCGGAATATTTGTCCGCCCGGCGGTTGGCCGCATCGGTCAGGCTGAATCTTGCAAGCAGATTGTCAGCGACTTGAGCGGGATTGGAAACTCCCCGCAACTTGGCGATCATCATCAGGTTTTCCCGCCCGGTGAGCATGCCGTCTAAAGCTGCGAACTGCCCTGTCAGGCTAATGCTCTGGCGAACATGATCCGGTTGACGCTGGACGTCAAAGTCGCAAATACCTACTTCTCCGCCATCGGCCTTCATCAGCGTCGAGAGGATGTTGACCGTCGTCGTCTTGCCCGCTCCATTTGAGCCCAGCAGTGCGAAAATTTCGCCACGCCGCACCTCAAAATCCACCCCCTTTAAGACTTCCTTGTCTTTAAAGGATTTTTTTAACCCTTTTACAGAAATCGCTGCATTACTCATACTTTTTTCCTCCTTATAATAAGCGCCTTGCGGAGCTAAATTGGCTATACTCTTCTATTTAGTCTGACTGATAATCTGTACAACTTAGTACCAAGTTAAAATATAACTGAATAGCGAAGGTGGAAATTCAAATTTGTAACCAGCTATTCAGTCGGGATTATCAAATATATTAATTTTTGCCTAATCGCTTCATGATACTCTGATTCAAATCTTCACGATACTTGGCGACATAGGTTTTAGCGTTTGCCACCAGTTCGTCGGCAAAGGACGCCACGTCGTCCCCAGTGATTTCCAGCACTTGTCTGCCATCCGCCGCACCGGCTTCGAACAACTCGATTAATTCATACTGAATGTGCAGCATATCCATCCCGCTGCCCGCTGAGAAATTCCACATGTAGTTTTGAATTTTCTTAAATAAAAACTGATAGTCCTCTGGCAGGGCTTCAACACGTGCCATCATTATCTTGTATTCTTTTTTATCACCAATCATTTTTTTGAACATTTCCATCATGTTATTTTTCCTCCTTTATTATAAAGCTGAACAAGACACTCCAAAAAAATCGTACCGAATATCTTATGAAGCTAGGTTGCCTATACTCTTCTATTTAGTTTGACTGATAATCTGTACAACTTAGTACCAGGTTAAAAATATAACTGAATAGCGAAGGTGGAAATTCACATTTGTAACCAGCTATTCAGTCGGAATTATCTATTGAATTTATTTTTTCCCAATCGCTTCATGATACTCTGATTCAAATCTTCACGATACTTGTCGACATAGGTTTTAGCGTTTGCCACTAGTTCGTCGGCAAAGGACGCCACGTCGTCCCCAGTGATTTCCAGCACTTGTCTGCCATCCGCCGCACCGGCTTCGAACAACTCGATTAATTCATACTGAATGTGCAGCATATCCATCCCGCTGCCCGCTGCTGAGAAATTCCACATGTAGTTTTGAATTTTCTTAAATACAAACTGGTAGTCCTCTGGCAGAGCTTCAACCCGTGCCATCATCATCTTGTATTCTTTTTTATCACCAATCATTTTTTTGAACATTTCCATCATGTTATTTTTCCTCCTTTTTTATAAAGCTGAACAAGACACTCCAAAAATATCGTACGGAATATCTTATGAAGCTAGACTGACTTCAAGACGTTGATTTTTGATGATACAAAATCCCATTTTTTCCAAAACAATTCAAGTTCCTGGCGACCAGCCTCATTAAGTGAGTAAAACTTGCGGGGCGGCCCCATATCTGACGGTTTCTTTTCTATGTTCACCAGTTTTTTCTTTTCCAATCGCACGAGGATGGTGTAGACCGTCCCTTCCACGACTTCAGTAAACCCAAGCTCGTTCAGGCGGCGGGTAATCTCGTAGCCATAGGTTTCATGGCGGCTGATGATTTCCAGCACGCAGCCTTCCAGCGAACCCTTCAGCATTTCAGTTAAATTTTCCATGTTCAGAGCCTCCCCCTATTCTGTCTGACTTATATTCAGTATAACTTAGTACTAAGGAAAATTTTTACTTAATAGCTTTTAGGAATCACGCTATTAAGTATTGCTTATTACATGTACAATGTAACACCGAGTAGCAGAGGTGTCAACTATTTTTCTTAAAAATATTTTTGCAACCTCACTATTTAGTGATGTTGGTATCCAGTACAACTTACTACAGGTATATCGTATCACGTAGTAGATGGTCTGTCAACTGCATTTTCTAAATATTTTTAAAACCAGCTATCCCCTTTGGATACAGCCGATTATCTTTATGGAGCTTTTACCCGTTAGTGAAATTTTTAAAAAGGTTTGGCAACCATTAAATAAAGAATTAGAATAGGAATTATCGTTGATATTGTCCCAATAACATCCCAAGTTCTAGAGGCTTTTTTATAATCAATTTTATTGAAGTCTTCCCCACTATATTTAATCATTTTTCTTTGCAGGGGTAACAAAAGAGTGATCCAAATCACTCCTGTTATTGTAAATAAAGCTAAGGAAATTGTTAACCAGTTTATTTCATCAAGGGAATGATTACTTTTTATTGCTAATAAAAATCCAGAAATTAGTAAAGCGATAATACTGGGTAAAGTAAACACATAATCAGCAACCATAATATTCTTTGCTGTTTTGTTGATATGTGTTTCATCTCCAGAAAATTCGGCCTTTAGTTTCCAAAAAGCAGCCGTGATAATATTACCAATAAAAATAATTGCCGAAATAATATGTATTAACACTAAAAAAACCATTTTTATCTTCTCCCCTTTCTCCGTACACTAGCACTTCATATATTCGTATTTTACTTTCCATCTATTTTTCTACATTTCGACAGGTAAATTAAATAGTCCTCTAAAAGTTCGACTTAAATTAAACTGCCCCATTAGTAAATACACTCCTTATGTCTATAATTCTATTAAGTTGGCAATAATCCCTTTAATATTACTATTTTAGGGGGAATGGAATTGTTACTGTCAAATGCATGGGCACCTAGAAATATTCTTCAATTCAATCTAATCCCCTTATGGTACCTATTTCGGCGTCCTTCCAAATATACTTGCTTATTGAACTAAACTGCTCCGTTAGTTAAATAAGCACCTTCTCTTCTAACACATTTTGTTCGAATTGCGCAATTAACTTTAACAAATTATATCCGTATTCTATTAAATAATTTATAATATCGCTAAACCCCACAATTAAATACCTCACTACTACAATTTGGAGGGAGATTACCAAATGGCAAAGATAAAGAACGAACAAATTGAAATTGAAATAGCGCACCTCAAATCCGATGATCGTAGTCGATGGAATGTCTTGGCACGGAGCTATAAAGCATTTTACGAAACGGAGCTCCCAGACAAGAGTTACGATGAAGTTTGGGAGTGCTTGCTAAACGACCATGAAATTTTCGGTTTAGGAGCATACCTTCAAGGAAACTTGGTCGGTTTCACTCACTTCCTATTCCATCGCACAATCTGGATGGAAAAAGCATGTTACTTACAAGACCTCTTCGTCGATGAAACTGCTCGCGGGCATGGTGTTGCTCGCGCACTCATTGAGCAGGTAGCTCAATTTGCTCGTGAACATGATTCTACTAAGCTTTACTGGCAAACTCGTTATGACAATACTACCGCTCGAGCTCTTTACGACAAGATTGCGAATCACAATGGTTTCATTCGTTACGATTATCCGCTAAATTAGAATAAACTTGGTATCCGGCTGCCATAGGTAAGCGGATACCTATAACAATGCTTCGCCTTATGTGTCAAGTGTGACATAAAAACTCACTTTCTCTTATTCAACTAACCTGCCCCTTTAGTTGAACAAGAAAAAAGAGTTGCATTGCAACTCAATGATCTTTCACTAAAGCCCCTGCTAGTTCAATAACTATAAATCTGGTGCAGTAAAAGACTTGCCGATTACTTTATCGGGCAAGCCTTTTTATAATTAACTGTTTAAAGAAGAAGCACCTTTTTTAAAATATTCCTGCCGTTTTGCACCTAATACAGCTTTCAATGCCATTACCCCTAATAAGAAGAAGGCAAATGAACCTATTAACCCCACAGGACGGATCGAAGTTAATTCAGCAGCTATACCAATTAAAACCGTTAAAGCAACAATGAGACCTGCTTCAATAACACTAAAGATGCTTACGAACCTTCCCATCATCCTTACAGGAACATGATTTTGGTAAAAAGTCAAATACCCTGTATTTGCAAAAGTTACAGCAAACCCAATTAAAAATACACCAGGCGCTGCACTAAAAAAGCCACTCGAACTATAAAGTACTAAATAACCTATTGAGGTAAAAATGGTACCAAAACCTATTAAAAGATTAACTGCAAGTTGTTTTGAAAATACGGAGTTTATAATTGATCCTATTATAATTCCAGCTCCAAAGACACTTAATAAAAACCCATAGTTGGTATCTGATATTGAAAGTACTCCTTTAGCAAATGCTGCCTCTAGAGAATCTATTGCAGTCATGAATATAGTAGTACCGCTAAATAATAAATATATCTTTGTGACATAGGTATAGTCCTTACTGAAATTAAAAACAACCCGAATATCATTTTTTATCATATCCCAAGTAAATCTTTGCCCCTCTGTCTCTTTGAGTTTTGAATCAACATTAGGTAGCATCATAATAATAAGTGCCGAAAATAATAAAGCCACTGCATTCACATGGATGGCAGTATAAGGAGTACCCATCCAAAATAAAAACCCGGCAATGGCAGGACCTATTAGTGAACCACAAGAGTTGATAAAACTACGTAGTGCATTAAAGCGTTGCCGATCTTTTTCAGGTATTAATTTAGTCATATAAACCATAGATGTAGGTTGAAAAATAGCACTTCCCATATTAATGATAAACGCTAGTAAATAAACATAAATAAGTGAGGGTAAAAATGGAATTAACGCAATACATAGTGCTCGGAAAACATCTATTCCCAACATAATTCGCCGTGTATTAACCCGATCAATTAAACTACCAGCCCAAGCATTCGAACATATAGTTGCAATTGGACCTAGTATATATAATAAAGCAATTGCAAGTGGAGAACCTGTTTCATTCAATATAATTAAATTTAGTGCGATTAGGTAAACCCATCCACCCACATTTGAAATGCCTATCCCTCCTAATAGCATTAAAGGATACTTCCATCTGGTCATATTCACCACTCCTATTTTATTTTTTTGTAAAACAAAATAAAAAAACTCACCCCCAAGATATTTATCTTGGGGGCGAGTCATTACGCGGTGCCACCCCAGTTCACCTCCACATTGCTGCAGAAGCCTTATCGAGTACGGCTTTGTGAATAAATCACCTGCGATACTCTATCTCGTTAACGTGAGAATACGTTGCATCATCATTGTTCCAAACAAACAAATCCAATGCACAGCTCCAAGCCTTGTTTCAACACATTTCCTATCCCTCTTTTTCAGCTACCAGAGGTCTCTGTAGATAGTACATGTGTTTACTCTTCTTTTCATAGCTTTTTATATAGATTTTTGTATATCCTATATTATTTTGAACTAAAATTCAATACAAAAAAAGAAAATTACTAATTATTTCTATGACAGACATATAATTATTTGCATTTATAGTATTGTTGTTATAGTAATTATTTACTTCATGCATACCACTGCTTACTCTTATTCAACTAACCTGACTCTTTAGTTCAACAAGAAAAAAAGTATTCTAAACGGTTCCATGTTCTTCCACTAAAGCACCCGTTAGCCATCCATGTAGCGCAAAATCAGCGCTACAACACAGAGAATGAAAATGTGAAAAACGGGTATAGGATACTAAGGCTGGGAGAGGAAGGTCGATGAACTATGGTGCCATAGAGCCCATCCGTTAGTCTGACTCCAACGACCACGGTGCATCACAGACTGTCGCTCCCTTACGGGAAGCACTCATGGGAGATTAATCCTACNATTGCACCAGCCTCCAATACTAGTTGCCGTAGAAAGGATGATTACAATGGAAGTAATCATTGATCGTGCATGCGGTATGGATGTTCATAAAGACTCCATTACTGCCTGTATTATTACACCAAAAGGATAGGAGATTCAAACGTTTTCCACTAAGACTGTATTTCTACTACAGTTAATTGACTGGATTAAGAAGCGTGATTGTACCCACGTAGCAATGGAAAGTACCGGCGTATTTTGGAAGCCAATAGTTAACTTACTTGAAGCGGAGAATATTGAATTTTTAGTAGTGAATGCTCAGCATATGAAAGCAGTACCAGGTCGCAAG
>NZ_VDGI01000039.1 GCF_006861825.1 Psychrobacillus vulpis
TTAAAAGCTAAGGTTTTTCAGTGCCCTCCCTTTCCGCGGGCGTTGCCTCAGCCTCCTCGCTTCGCTGTGGGGTCTTCGACTAACGCTATTCCCGCAGGAGTGTCGCCTTTTTCAACGATTTTCTAGAATTGAAAAGAATATTTATCGAAAAAATAGACAGTTTTTCAGTGGCAGAAACTTAAAGCTGCGCTCGTAAGTGACACGACCTCATAGAGAAATCGACGGTACAAAAGGGAAAATGGATAAAAATCAAAAGGTTTCGGGAATGTTCAACATTCCCGAAACCTTTTGTCTTCAATCTGTTAGCTTTCTTTTGTTACTATTACTCTTTTTACAAATAACGATAATACTAACGCTACTAGAGTCACTATTGTTGCAATAAAGAAAGTATGGTTAATCCCCTCTAACATAGCTTTCATTCCTAGATCAACTTTGAATTGTGTTAATCCTTCAGCAGTAGTCGGCATATTCCCTGCTTTCGCTGCATCTGCAGCAAGTTTTTCAGCCGAAGACTCCATCTTCGCATTCATAATAGTTAAGAATATTGCAGAACCAATAGCACCTGAAACTTGTTGCAATGTGTTATTCATAGCAGTCCCATGCGGATTCATCTTCATTGGCAACTGATTCAAACCGTTTGTCATTATTGGCATCATGATCATCGACATACCAAACATACGAACTGTATATATCGCCATAATGTAATAATAGTCTGAATGAAGCTCTAAATTACTCATTAAATATGTTGCAATTGCAGTAATTGTTAATCCTATAATCGCTAAAACTCTTGCTCCGTATTTATCGAAGAGTTTTCCTGTAATTGGAGACATAATACCCATTGCAATTGCTCCCGGAAGCATTAACAAACCTGAATGGAACGGAGAAATACCGCGGATCGTTTGCACATAAAGCGGAGTTAATATCATTCCTGAAAACATCGCTGCAGAAACAACTATGGAAATAACTGATGATAATGCAAACATTGGATACTTGTAAATTCTAACATCCAACATAGGCTCATCTAATTTCAGTTGTCTCCATACAAAAAGGATTAAGGCAATAAATCCAATGATGATTGTTCCATATACAATTGGAGAATCCCATCCTTTGTCACCCGCAGTACTAAATCCATATAGAAGAGAACCAAACCCTATACTAGATAAAATAAGTGAAAATACATCTAATTTTATATTATTGTTAGGTGTAATATTTTTAAGTTTAAAAATTGAAAACAATAGAACAATTATTGCAAACGGCAATATAATTTCAAATAGTGTTCTCCATTCATAGTGTTCAATAACCCAACCAGATAATGTTGGACCGATTGCCGGAGCTAATATCATTACAAGTCCAAACATTCCCATTGCTGCTCCACGACGTTCAATAGGAAATGCTGTTAGCATGACGTTCATCAATAATGGCATCATCATCGCAGACCCAACTGCTTGAATCATACGAGCTAATACTAATACCCAAAACTCTGGTGCAAAAATAGCAAGTGTTGTACCAGCTGTAAAAAAGATCATCGCGGTAGTAAATAACTGCCTATTTGTAAACTTTTGTACAAAAAATGCACTTGCAGGGATTAATATCCCATTTATCAACATATACCCTGTAGTTAGCCACTGTACAACGGACGGTTTTACAGCAAACTCCGTCATTATCGTTGGTAGCGCTACATTTAATAAAGTATTATTCAAAAACGCAATGAAAGCACCTACAAAAAGGATAGCAATCATTGCATATGGTGGTCTTTTTTGCAATTCTTTCATTAATAAGTTCCTCCTATTATACTTTGAGTCTAAATATTGTACCTCTAGTTCATCACTTTGAATATTTTATACTCATAGTATAAAAAAAGCAATAACGAAAAACGCTCACATTAAAAATATTGATAAATTAAGGTTTTAACGCTAATATAGATAGTATACTAACAGTCTAAAGGTGATTTTACATGAATAGTAGAAAGAAAAATGTTTTGTTAGCAGCACAACGGCTTTTTATAGAAAAAGGGTTTAGTTCTACATCTGTACAAGATATTATTGAGGAAGCAAAAATTTCTAAAGGTACGTTTTACAATTACTTTTCATCAAAAAATGAATGCATCGTAGCAATTCTCGAAAATGTTAAAGAGGAAACTTCTATTAAAAGAAGAGAGTTGCTTGTACAACAAAATGATGCCGATTTAAATATTTTAGTTGAGCAAATGACTATTCGCATGAATATATATCAAGACCAAAATTTATATCCAATAATAGTATCTATTATTCATTCACAAGACCTTGAACTGAGAGATCTTGTGAAAATGAATTATTTGGAAGAAGTAAATTGGCTTGCGAAGCGTCTTGTGGATATTTTTGGAGAACAAACAAAAGATATTGCTGTTGATTGCTCCGTACTTGTTCTAGGTATGATTCAACAATTGCAACACCCATGGATTAGACAATACACAAAAGTATCTACTGAAAAGATAATTCGTTTTGTAATGAGACGAATTGAGACTATCATTTATGAGATGGCTAGAACAAATGATTCATTACTGAAAAGGCCATGTTTCGAACTTAACACAGAGGAAAAATTACTCACAAAAGACGAAATAAGTAAACAATTGGAATCATTTTATTTAAAAGAAATTAACAGCCTTAAGTTAAAAGAAATACAAATGATTGAGTATATTTTAGAAGAGTTAAACAGAGAGCAACCGAGAAAGTTTCTGTTAGAAAAAATTGTCCCTTCTTTAACAGAAGCATTCACAAATACTTCCTTAGAACATAAATCCACTATGATCATTTATCATATATGGAAATTTTTAGACAGAATTTAATTGCGGAGCTGATATCGATTGATAAATAAAGCGATTCAACAATATCAAGAGGATGAAAATGTGATGATCCAACTTTATATACAATGGTGTTTTAATAACAACTTAAATGCAGTCGCCTTGTATAATCAAGCTTATCCTCAACAAGAAACGAATATACCTCTTCTTAATGCAGTTGAAGAAATGGAAAACAATCATTTAGAAGTGGATACAGAAACACTGCTAAATGTGTTACAGCTTTTCGGTAATGAAGATCTAGCGCTCGTAGTTTCACAGGAAGCAGAAAAACTAGCAAAATAACAGACTGTCTAATACGGGAAATTCCCCTATATTAGACAGTCTGTTTTATTAATTACTATAGCTTAATACGATTTGACCTATTGCCTTTGCAGCTACTAACAATGCATCTTCATCTACATCGAATTTAAGATGATGATTGAAAAATGCGTTTTCTACTCCTTTGGTGCACAACCAACAGATAGCCCCTCATTATGTTATTCAGACTATAAAATTAATAAACTTCTAAGGTTTGTCGCGGCATATAATAGAACAAATTAATTGTAAAATTTAAGTAATTTTTCTGGAATCATCACCTAAATTGTCAGGAATCATGTACAATATTTTGTATAAACATAAGGGGGATTTCTATGAGAAATTTTACAAAACAAGAGAACAGTTGGGCTCTGTATGATTGGGGGTCTTCTGCGTACTCTATTATTATTACAACAGCTGTATTCCCTATTTTCTACAAATCGTCTGCTACTGCAGCGGGATTAGATGGGAATGTTTCTACAGCCTATTTAGGGTATACGATTGCTATATTTACATTTATATTAGCTATGCTTGGTCCCATTTTAGGAACAATTGCGGATTATCGTGGAATGAAAAAGAAATTTTTCACCTTTTTCTTTGTCCTTGGTGTAACTTTTACAGCTTTGCTTGCATTTGTTCCATTCGAAAATTGGTTACTTTTGTTGATTTTCTATACAATCGCAGCTATAGGTGCTACGGGAGCAAACGTATTTTATGATGGATTTATTGTAGATGTAACGACCGATAAACGAATGCATGAAGTATCTTCCAGGGGATTTAGTTTAGGATATATAGGGAGTACTATTCCGTTCTTAATAAGTATTGTTATTATTTTATTAGCAGGCAATGAAGTAATCCCAATCAATACAGAAATTGCTAGTAGAATTGCATTTGTTATAACTGCTATATGGTGGGTTATATTTTCCGTTCCTATGTTTAAAAACGTTCATCAAAAACATTATATTGAACGCGATGGTAACCCAGTTCCTCAAAGCTTTAAACGCTTAGCAAAAACATTTAAAGAAATTAGAAAATATCGTTCATTATTTATGTTTTTATTAGCATACTTTTTCTATATTGATGGAGTAGGTACAGTTATCAATATGTCTACAGCATATGGGACAGATTTAGGACTTAGTTCTACTAGTTTATTAATTATTCTTTTTGTTACTCAAGTTGTAGCAGCACCATTTGCAATTTTATATGGAAAGCTAGCTGGAAAATTTTCTGAAAAGAAAATGCTCTATGTAGGAATTATAGTTTATATGATTGTTTGTACGTATGCATTTTTCTTAGAAACTGTAGTCGATTTTTGGATTCTTGCAATGCTTGTTGCTACTTCCCAAGGTGGTATTCAAGCTTTAAGTAGATCGTATTTCGCTAAGTTGATTCCAAAAGAAAACTCCAATGAATTCTTCGGCTTTTATAATATCTTTGGTAAATTTGCCTCCATTATGGGACCATTGCTTGTAGCTTTTACCGCACAAATTACTGGTAAATCTTCCTACGGCGTTTTTAGTTTAGTTGTATTATTTATTATTGGACTTATAATATTATCAAGAGTTCCGGAGCCAAAAGAAGCTCAGGTTGTAAACGAAATATAAAAAAATAAAAAACACAGGGCAAGAAAATGTCCTGTGTTTTATTTTATTTAGTAAATGATGAAGGCATCACGACTGCTATTACTTCTCCTTTAGCACATAGAGATTCTCCAGCAAATACTTCCACATTCACTTTCCATTTCTTTGGATGAATCTCTTCCACTGTTCCAACAGCCTTCAATATTACATTTTGCGGTGTTGGTTTCAAAAAGTCTACATGAAGTGAACCTGTAACGAACCGGGGTGGCTCTTCTCCACTGCCTGGTTCAAAACCATTTTTTCTGTGTAGAGCAAGCGATGCTGAACCCGTTCCGTGACAATCCACAAGTGCTCCTATTAATCCACCATAGACGAATCCTGGTATAGCGATATGTTCTTTTTTCGGTTCATATGTCGTTTCCGTTTGATACCCATTCCAATATGTACGAAAATGATATCCATTTTCGTTAAGTCTACCACATCCAAAACACCAAGCAATGTCATCAGGATAATCATCTTGAATAGCATGAATTCTTTCTGTCATTCTTAATCCCTCCCCTTTTAACAACATACAAAAAAGCATCCCTTAAGTCAATGAAAGGAGACATATTTTTAACACTATTCATATTTTTCTTTCTTTTTCAGATATGTATTCATATGAACATCTTATTTCAAAAAATCCTTACATCGAGGAGATCATTATCCATTTTAATAATGCCTTTTCACTAGCATAGAGGTTGTAATTCCAACAGATATTACTGTTATACATGAATGAAATAATGAAACTGAGTCTACTAGAATACTTCCTACAGTTACAACTACAATATCGATTGCTAATATACATAATCCTGGGTTTGCTCTCAACAGTTTTGCAATCATTTGCGCTAATAAATCTGTTCCACCAATTGTTATACCAAATCGAAGCATCAACCCTATGCCCAATCCTACAAAAAAGCCTCCGCAAATAGCCCCTATCATACTGTTTGAAATTAATTTTTCACCAGCAATATGCAAAGGATACAAAAAATCAATGACAACCGATGAAAACAATAATCCATGAATACCATTATAAAAAAAAGAACGATAATATACCCAAGCAACTAAAAAAATTGGAATACTTATACAAATAATTGCAAGTCCAACTTTAATATTTAGTAAATAATGAATGATTAAACCTATGCCAACTCCTCCACCATCTAATAGATGAAAAGGAACTAAAAAGAAGTTAATACCAAAAGCAACTAATATACTCCCTAATAAAATTATTAAGGATTTTTTGAAAAAAAGCATTTTCCCCACCTTTCTGTTTATTCATATATATGTTTGCATCAAGAAAAAAACACAGGAAAAATAAATCCTGTGTTTTATACTCTCGCTATTTTTTTGTGTCTCTACCAACTATTTGTAAAGAGTTTCCCTTCTATCTTGAAATATAGGAATTCTTTTTCTTACTTCCTCTATTTCTGAAAGGGTAAGTTCTACAACCTTCACAGTCTCTTCATTTTCACCAGTCCAAAGTATCTCACCCCAAGGAGCAATAACCATTGAGTTGCCATTAAATGAATTGTTCGGGTCCTTTCCAACACGATTTACTGCTACCACATAACATTGGTTTTCGATCGCTCTTGCTTGCAATAAAATTTTCCAATGATCAATTCGTTTATCTGGCCATTGAGCTGGTACAAATATTATTTTAGCACCATCTAAAACATGGCTACGTATCCATTCTGGAAAACGTAGATCATAACAAATGATTCCACCCATCTCTATTCCATCCAAAGAAAATAAATTTTTTCCATTTCCAGCTTCTAAGTAATGATGTTCATCCATTAATTTGAACAAATGAGCTTTATCATATTCTGCTATAATTTCTCCTAATGAATTGACTACATACATTGTGTTAAAAAAATTGTCTCCTTTTTTTGTAGAGACAGATCCACCAACGATATGAATACTTAGTTCTTTTGATAATTTTGTTAATAATCTTTTAGTATCTTCACCCTCAACATCTGCAATTTCTGCTAGTCTTGTTAAGTCGTATCCAGTATTCCACATCTCAGGTAGAACGATTATATCGGCACCTAAAGATGCGGCATCTCTTATCTTCTTTTCTACGGTAATAAAATTTTCTTTTGGGTTACCAAATGCAATATCTAGTTGAACACATGCCACTTTCATATCTCCACCACCTATAGACATAATACTAAAAAGGTTATAAGATTTGTCTAATATATGCAACTATTTAAAAAAAGAGGGAATTTACATGGACTTTTCAAATCGCTTAAAAAATTTACCAACTCAATTTTTCGCTACTCTTGTTCAAAAAGTAACACTTGCAGTAGCGGAAGGAAGAGATGTAATCAACCTAGGACAAGGTAATCCTGATCAACCTACGCCAGAGCATATTGTGAAAGCGTTACAAGATGCTGCTACAAATCCACAATCGCACAAATACTCTCCATTTCGAGGTACAACAGAACTAAAACAGGCTGCTGCAAATTTTTACAAACGTGAATACAATGTGGAAATTGATGCAAATACCGAAGTAGCCATTATGTTTGGAACGAAAATAGGTTTGGTCGAATTACCACTTGCCATGATGAATGAAAATGAATTGATGCTACTACCTGATCCAGGTTATCCTGATTATTTATCTGGAGCTGGATTAGCAAGTGTTAAATACGACACGATGCCACTTTTGGAAGAAAATAAATTTTTACCAGACTTCAGCTTATTGACAGATGAACAGAAAGAAGCTGCCAAGTTAATGTTTTTAAATTATCCTAATAACCCTACTGGAGCTACTGCTACGAAAGAATTTTTTGAAGAGACTGTAACTCTTGCAAAAGAATCTAATATTGCTATTGTGCATGACTTTGCGTATGGTGGGATCGGTTTTGATGGACAAAAACAAATAAGTTTTTTACAAACAGAAGGTGCTAAAGACGTCGGTGTAGAAATGTATACCCTTTCGAAAACGTACAATATGGCTGGTTGGAGAGTTGGTTTTGCAGTTGGAAACGCTCAAATGATTGAGGCAATTAATATGATTCAAGATCATTTATTTGTTAGCCTCTTCCCTGCTGTTCAATCGGCAGCTGCTACCGCACTTAATGAAAGTCAAGATTGTGTGGAAGAACTAGTTTCTTTGTATGAAAGAAGAAGAAACGCATTGGTAGAAGCTTGTTTAAAAATCGGATGGAATGTAAAAGCTCCTAAAGGATCTTTTTTCGCTTGGTTACCCGTTGCTAAAGGATATACAAGTGAAGAGTTCGCCGATTTATTACTAGAAAAAGCAGATGTTGCAGTTGCAGCTGGTAACGGATTTGGAACTTATGGAGAAGGTTATGTAAGAGTAGGACTACTTGTCGACGAGGATCGTTTAAAAGAAGCGGTTGCACGAATTGAGAAACTTAACTTATTTTAAAAATAAAGTAAGTGTATCTCCTTTTGTGGGTGACTTTCACACTTGAGGCAGTATTACACTTATTTCTTTGCCAGACGGAGTTGTACAATATTCCAATAGATAAGAAAATCGTTGAAACGGCTCCCTTTCCGGAGGCCACTGAAAAAGTCCATATAGTTTCACTTTTAATGAAGTTCCCCCGTAGTTTTCCGAAGCTTACCGCTCGCTTTCCAC
>NZ_VDGI01000004.1:0-255 GCF_006861825.1 Psychrobacillus vulpis
TGTGCAGCGTACTATGCAAAAATATGGTTGGCAATGTAGAGTAAAGGTGAAGAAACGGAAGCGTACCGGGCAGCCAGCATACGTCGCACCGAATTTATTGGCACGTGATTTCTCAGCATCTAAACCCTTGGAGAAGCTAGTAACGGATATTACGTACTTGCCTTATGGCCAATCAATGATGTATCTTTCTAGTATTCTCGATGTCTTCAATGGTGAGATTGTGGCACAAACTATCGGTTTCAAACAAGACACCGA
>NZ_VDGI01000004.1:293-172129 GCF_006861825.1 Psychrobacillus vulpis
AATACATTACTTATTATAACAATATCCGTATTCAAACGAAACTAAACAGCCAATCGCCGGTTCAATACCGTCAATTGGCTGCATAATATGGTGTTTTATTCCTGTCTCAAAAAGGGTAGTCACTGCCGAAGGATATCAGGGTTTTGTCAATAAATGAAAAAATGGTTGATTATTATCACGAAATAGGGTATATTTATTAACTATTATTAATTAGGTAGTTTCTATTATAAATAAACAACTAGGCAATCTGAGTGAGATGCCTTTTTATATTGATAAATTTATAATTAAAGAGGGTGAATCAATTGATTAAAGACATAAGGCAGTTGAAAAACGTTTCAGTGTTCCAGGCGCTTCTAAGTTAAAAAAATTTAGAAGCGAGGAATCTTAATATGGACAATCAAAAAATCTTTAGTAAATCATTTCTTTTTATATTTATCAGCAACTTTTTAGTTTTTATTGGGTTTGAAATGTTACTGCCTATTTTGCCAACTTATTTGTTAAGTCTTAATGCTTCTACCATTCAGGTAGGTTTAGTGACAACGTTATTTACTATAGGCGCTGTACTAATCAGACCATTGGTAGGATACTATTTAATAGATAATCAACGGAAAAGTCTAGCAATTGTGGCCAGTGCAGTTTTAATGATTACTACAATCATCTATCCTTTGCTCAATATCGTATGGATGTTTCTATTGATACGATTTTTTCACGGCATTGCCTGGGGTGTATCAACAACAACCAATAGTACAATAGCAGTCGATATAATTCCTAAGACAAAGTTAGGAGAAGGAATGGGTTATTTCTCTATTTCAACAACTGTGGGGGCAATCATAGCACCGAGTTTAGGTATTTTTCTATATAACTCTTTTTCCTTTGACATTTTAATTTGGTCATCTGTAATACTTAGTCTATTGGCAGTCATAGCACTACAATTCGTACAATCACCTTCTCCTGTACAGAGAGAGAAACAACCATTTCGATTTTTTAACATGATTTTTGAGAAAGACGCATGGTTTCCAGCATTACTGGCGGTCATCACAACACTTGGTTTTGGAGCGATTATTACTTTCTTAGTTCTTTTCGGAAAAGAACAGGGATTAGAACACATTTTTTTATTCTTTCTTATCAATGCAACGGTAGCTACTTTATTACGCCCGTTTACAGGAAAATGGTATGACAAAAAAGGACCTTGGTCTATTATCATTGTGTCAGCAATGTTGGGATTCTTATCACTTGTTATACTTTCTTATGCTACAAATGATCTCCATCTCATTATTGCAGCTATATTATTTGGGGTAGGTTATGGAACAGTTATGCCATGTTTACAAACATGGGCAGTTCAAAGTGTAAGTGAAGAAAAAAGTGGAGCAGCCAACGCAACCTTTTATTCCAGTTTTGACGTTGGTATTGGGGTTAGCGCATTTGTACTAGGTATTTTAGCTGAATGGATTAGTTTAGAGATGATCTTTCGAGTTGTTAGTATAAGTTTTATTGTTGTTGCTGTTTTAGTCTATAAAGATTATTTAAATGAAAAGAAAAGATATAAACAAATATAAATCGGACAAATCCACTTCTTTATTAATAGAAGTGGATTTGTTTGCAAAATGCTTCTCCATGAAATATGAAAACTCCCTATCCCAGTAAGGATAATTGGGAGTTTTCATATTTTATAACGACTTTTCTATTTATCCAAATTGGTACTAATTGTGGTTGTTTTATCTAGGATTCAATTGCTTAACCTTTGTTTTTCGCATCGAATAAATCACAACGAGCAGAACAAACCATACAGGCGTTACAAATAAAGCAATACGAGTGTCTTCGGCAAGTGCTAACACGACAAGAACGAAAGCTAAAAATGCAAGGATTAAGTAATTTGAAAATGGATAGAGTGGTAGTTTAAATTTGTTTACCTTCGCTAGATACGGTCTTGTTTTACGGTATTTTAAATGGCTAATAACCGTAATTCCCCAAATAAATATAAAACATACTGTAGAAACACTTGTAATAAGTGTAAATACACCTTCTGGCATTACATAATTCAACACAACCGCAACAAGAATGACAATAGTTGAGAAGAACAATGCATTAGAAGGTACTTTGTTGGAAGTTAATTTTGTAAATGGAACTGGTGCGTTCTCATCTTTTGCAAGCGTATAAACCATTCTGCTAGTACTAAAAATGGCACTGTTACATGCTGAAGCTGCGGATGTCAGAACAACGAAGTTGACAATCCCTGCTGCTGCAGCAATTCCAACTGCAACGAATACTTGAACAAATGGGCTTGCTAATGGATTGATTGCACTCCAAGGATAAATGCTCATAATGACAACAAGTGCACCGATATAGAATATTAAAATTCGGATTGGAATGTTATTTATAGCTTTCGGAATAACTTTTTCAGGATTTTCCGTTTCTCCTGCAGTCAGACCGACAAGTTCAATACCGACAAACGCAAAAACAACCATTTGGAATGATAGAATAAAGCCATGCATACCATTAGGAAACATTCCACCGTGACTCCATAAATTAGAGAAGCTCGATGCCCCAGCATCAGTGGAAAAGCCTTTAATTATCATGAAAATACCGATTACAATTAATGCTAATATTGCGATAACTTTGATTAAGGCAAACCAGAATTCCATTTCACCAAAGAGTTTAACAGTTGCAAGATTCATAATGAGCAATATGACTAGTGCGATTAAGCCTGGCATCCACTGTGGTACTTCAGGTAACCAATATTGTGTATAGAGACCAACTGCCGTTAAGTCTGCCATTGCGATTGATATCCAGCAAAACCAGTACGTCCAGCCAGTAATAAATGCAGCCATATTTCCTAAATAGTCTTGGACAAAGTCTACGAACGAATGATAATTCAAATTACTTAGCAGAAGTTCACCAAGTGCGCGCATAATTAAAAAGCAAACGATACCTGTTATCAAATATGCGAATAGAATGGATGGTCCAGCAAGATGAATAGATTTACCTGCTCCAAGAAATAATCCAGTTCCTATTGCCCCACCAATTGCTATTAACTGCACATGTCTGTTTTTAAGACCTCTAGATAATTGTTGTTCTTGCATACAATCTTCCTCTCTGCTCTTCTAAGATGCTCAATGAATAAATTATGAGATGACAATTGCGAATTAAGATGAATAACTAGTATCCAAATAAAAGTCTAGCATATAATTCACAAATTCGACAATGGTCAAAATCTTACAATTTAGAAAATGGTAAATACTCAATATGGTATAACATTTCTTTCTTTCCTGCATTTAAATATATATAACCGGATTGTCTAAAAACAAAAAAGTAGAGTGCGGGAACTTCAATCATTCCCACACTCTACTCTATTTTTTCATTATTAGAAAATCGTTCAAAAAGTTGATACTCCTAACCCACCCAGGGAAAAGGAGCCGTTTAAACGATTTTCTTACTTATTCGACGGTCTCATTTAAGTTGTTTAGTTAGTTGACCAATGTGCAGGGTGAGAAAGTAAGTGCGGCAATTTTGTCCTTATGTCCCCTCTTGCCGAGTTAACCTGAATTTGTGTAAGAAAGATACTCCCGGTGAAATCTGCTCCTCTAATATCAGCATCTCGTAAATCAGCACCTATAAAGTCAGCATCTCTCAAGTCGGCATTTTGGAGATTAGTAGCAATAAGATATGCACCTCTTAAGTTTACCCCTCTTAGATTAGCTCCTCTTAAATTTACACCGATAAGATCTGCTCCTCGGCGGTCAAGTTTCAACTTTTTACTGGAATTCGTATTCTTATGTAGTGCTTCCTTCCGTACTAGTTCACTTGTTTGTACTAACAATGAATTAATAGAAGCTCGGTGAGAATGAATGTCTAGTCGCAGGATTTCATCAGGACTAAGTTCAGTCAGATGAGCAGTTTCGTCTAATGCCAATTTAAGCTCTCGGTGAATAGGAATACACGCTTTTAACTCAAGTGCTTCAGCCAAATACGATTGCATCTCATGAAGTTGCTGCATAATTGGGAACACATCGAACATTTTTTTGCTGTTTCTGGGTTATCTCGCCAATCGACGCCATTAAAAGTATATTGAGAAACCTTTTGACCTGCTCCAAAGCAATCAAAAACAGTACAACCTTTGAAACCATTCTGACTGAGGTTTTTATGAATGCCACATCGAAAGTCTGATTGAAGATTCTTACATGGCTTTCCGCTATCTTTATTGATTGTAAAATCAGAGGAAGCTACAAAGGTTAATGCTACACAACATAAGCCAAAACAATTTTCACAATCAGCGCGCAATATACTTTGACGTAAATTGCTTTTTGGATTAGGGTAGTCGATATTCTCTAACAATACGTGCACCCCCTCTTTCAAAATCAGTATTTTATATTAATAACATGATTTTTTCCATATTTTTTTGAAAAAATTTTACTTCCAATATCCCTTATAAAACCAATAAATAAGGCAATACTTTGTATATGATATTGAAGTGGAGGAAACACAATTTGAATACATCAGATCATACACTATCCATTTTCGCTCTTGGCGGTGTAAATGAAATCGGCAAGAATATGTACGTTATACAATCCTCAGATGATATTGTTGTAATCGACTGCGGAGCAAAGTTTCCTGATGAGAGTCTTTTAGGAATTGATTTAATTATTCAAGATATTTCTTTCTTAAAAGAAAACAAGGACAAAATTCGAGCATTGATTGTTACCCATGGGCACGAGGACCATATTGGAGGTATTCCCTATCTCTTAAAACAATTGAATATGCCAGTCTATGCCACCAATCTAACACTTGGTCTAATCGAATTAAAATTGAAAGAACACGGCCTACTTAGACAAACAAAGCTGTTATTAATTGATGAGGAGTCTATAGTACGGCTAGGTACAATTAGGACAACTTTTTTTAGAACGAGTCATAGTATTCCTGATTGTTTAGGAATAGCATTTCATACACCACAAGGTACGATTGTACACACTGGCGATTTTAAATTTGATTTTACGCCTGTTGACAATCAATCTCCAGACATTCATAAAATGGCGGAACTTGGTCAACAAGGTGTACTACTACTTTTATCAGAAAGTACGAACGCAGAAAGACCTGGTTCTACCCCATCCGAACGACTTGTAGGAGATCATATTGTGGATGCATTTCGTGATGCGCCTAGGAAAGTATTTATTTCAACATTTGCTTCTAACGTTCATCGTGTACAGCAAGTTGTGAATGCAGCTATAAAGACAAATAGAAAACTTGCTTTAGTTGGTCGTAGTATGGTTAATGTAGTATCTGTAGCGATAGAGCGTGGTTACTTAGAAGTACCAGAAGGCATGTTAATAGAATCTAGAGAAGTAAGTGCGATGGATCCAGAAAAAGTAGCAATTCTATGTACTGGAAGTCAGGGAGAGCCGATGGCCGCATTATCACGTCTATCGAGTTCAAATTTTCGTGATATTGAAGTTCTCCCCGAAGATACAGTTATCCTAGCTGCAAGTCCAATTCCTGGGAACGAGCGGAGTGTTTCACGCATAATCGATAATTTATTTCTGTTAGGTGCTAGGGTGATATACGGATCTGGTACTGTTACGGGAATGCATGTTTCTGGACATGCTTGCCAGGAAGAGTTAAAACTTATGCTTACTCTAATGAAACCTAAATACTTTATCCCTATTCACGGAGAATATAGAATGCTCCATCAACATCGAATATTAGCCGAATCAGTCGGGGTAAAATCAAATAACATTTTCATTGTAAATAATGGTGATGTTGTAGATATTGTCGATGGAAAAGCTGTTCAAACACGCAGTGTCGATTCAGGGAATATTTTTGTAGACGGCTTCGGTATAGGTGATGTTGGAAATATAATATTACGAGATCGGAAACTCCTTTCAGAGGATGGTATGCTTGTCATTGTGACGACAATTAGTAAATCGCAAGGTAAGATTATTTCTGGACCAGATACTATTTCACGTGGATTTATTTATGGTCCGGAATCAGAAGAACTAATAAAAGAAGTAAATGAGTCAGTTCGAGCAACCATTAACAAAACGAGGGATTTCAATAGAAACCAGCGAGAGTTAAAACAAAATATTAAAAAATCTATTGAAAAACTATTATACAGTCGAACAAAAAGAAGACCGATGATACTACCAATCATTATCGACATTTAAAAGCACTGGAGATTAAATATGCATGAGGAAAATGAAAAGGATCTTATCAAAGCTGGATACAAAAAATATAAAAGCGAAGAGATAGATGTTTTTTTTCACGCAGGAAAATGTACGCATGCAGCTAACTGTATTAAATATTTACCTTCAACGTTTAACATGAATCGAAAACCATGGGTCGAACCAAGCGCATCACTGCATGAAGATGTAAAAAGAGTCATTGCAACATGTCCAAGTAATGCGTTACATTTTATAGAACATAAAAGCTTTTAATCAAAATACTCAATCACGAAATGCCGTTTAATCTGAAGTGTTCCTTCTTCTCTAACGGCATTTTTATATTTAGTACACTCTTCCGACTATCGGAGCAGCATATTTAAAAAGCTGATCGGTAAATACACCAATCAGCTTTTTCTTATTGCTTACTCTTCTCGAATGACTAATAATACACCCATAAAAATTAGTATTGTACCAATCCAAAAAGACAAGCCAATTTGTTCTCCTAGTAATAACCATCCTAAAAATGTACCGACTATAGGTTGGAAAAAGAAAAATAATCCTCCACTTGAAGCATTCAGCATTTGCAGTCCACGGTTCCACAGTAAAAAACCGCATGCTGTGGAAATAACTCCTAAGTATACAAGACCACCCCAAATGGATGGATTCATCATGGAAACAAAATCTAATTCAGGAAGACGACTAAATGTAAATGGCGTAAGTACCAAAATTGCCACCAGAATAGCATAGCTTGTTATAACAATTTGTGAATAATGCCCAGGTACTCTTTTAATAATAACTGACATAAGTGCCCAAGTTAGTGCTGCGGTAAGCAGTGATATGCCACCAAGTTGTGATGAATCTATATGGGCGCTTCCAACAATAACACATACACCAGTTGTTGCAAAAATAATAGAAATAGCTTTTTTAATTGTAATTCTTTCTTTTAAAATGATACGCGCAAATATTACCATAAATGCAGGAGTTGTTGAAGTAATAATGGCCCCCATTTGGGCTGTAGATAGCATAGTACCTACTTCTTGGGTTACGATTGAAATTGTATTTCCAACTAGCCCTATTACAAAGATTAATAACCAGTCTTGTTTCTCGATCCGCCAAGATTGTTTTGTTACAATACCAATAATTAGTAATGTAAAAAATGCAATTACATAACGAATCCATACTAATTCTAACGGCGGAACAACGTCAACTACAACTTTTACAACAACATACATCCCTCCCCAAATACTAGCAGCAATTGATAAATATAATGAACCTAATAAAGTGTTTTTCATTTAGTACCCTCCGTTTTCTCTAGACAGTTCCTGTCCCTAACGGAGATGTAGTTTACTCTACCGTTAAGGGAGAATCACTACAGGTACATCATTTTCAAATAGAGGTGACCACATCATCAGTTTCAACTCCCTTTTAAAACTTTTATTCTATCATACAATATTCTAGTTCAGCATACAAAATGATTCATGTGAGACAGCACAAAATTCTTACTACGTGTTTTTTGTTATCATTCAGATCCCTCATAAATTCTCTGAAAATTATTGTTTTTTTTATTCACTCGTGTAAAATAAAACCATAAATTGTATAATACAAGTCCAAATAAAGGGAGAAATTCATGCTAACATCAAAACAATTGCAAGATATTGAAAAGCTTCAAAAGGAATGTGAAGCACACGATCATATTCAATTAAAATTAAACTGGGAAATGCTTCGGAATAGAGATTCAGATCAACTTGACTTCTTTCATTATGTTAATGATGAACTAGTAGCTTTTTTAGGTTTATACGCTTTTGGTTCTACGGTAGAAGTATGCGGTATGGTGAAACCAAGTGAGCGACGAAAACAGTATTTTTCTCAATTATTTCAACAAGGGATGGCTCTAGCAAAACAAAATGGTTTCAAAAGAATCTTGTTAAATGCACCAGCAAGTTCTGATGAAGCTAAAGCGTTTTTAGCTAAACAAGGAGCTCAGTACGAATTTTCCGAACATCAAATGACGTGGAAAGAAAAGTCTCTCGAAGAGGTCCAAGTGATTACTCTAAGAAATGCAAAATCAGCAGATTTAGAAATGCGTGTCCGTTTGTCTGTAGAAGCATTTGGTCTTCCTAAAGAAGATGCATTATCAATGGAAAGTAGAATAGACGGAGACTCTGACAATAATATGATGATGATCGATGTAAATGAAGAGACGGTTGGGAAGATCCGAGTGAAGCGAGAAAATGGCGAAGCATGGATTTATGGTTTCTCCATCTTGCCGATTCATCAAGGAAAAGGAATTGGACGTAAAGTTTTGCAAAAAGTAGTTAAACAACAGTCTGAGTCGGGTTACTCGGTACATCTTGAAGTAGAAACCAAAAATGCACATGCCCTCCGACTTTATGAATCAATCGGATTCCAAGTAGTACATGCTCAAGATTATTATAATTGGCAAGAATAAGTAGACTTACATGTAAAAATCCCGATTTACCTTTATAGATAAGTCGGGATGGATTATTAGTGAACTATAAATACTTGCGTATTTCTTGAGTTAGAAAATGGACACGTTTAACATAGTAATCTCTTTTTTCGGAATCATTTATGAAAAAGGTGAACAATATAGATAACATTAAAGCAGTATCAAGTCTATATATTGATTGTATAACTGCATCAGTATTTTTGATAATGTCTACTTCTTTATATCCTTTTAAAAATTCACCCTCATTCAACTCTTCAGATTCAGAAATTCTCATTAACTCCATTATTGGATTTCCAATAATGGCATTATCCCAATCTATAATCGCTTTAATTTTTCCATTTTCCCCTATTAAATTTGGCTGCCTTACATCAAGGTGTAGCAAACTATTTTTTGTTTGTGAAGTATCCAAAATTGTTTCAAATTCTTCTTGACTAGGTACAACAATATTAATATTCATTAGTTTACTTAGTGATTTAACTCGTTCTGCTATTCTGTGAGAAACAATGTTACTCAAAGTCCGTTCATTTTGATCGACAATGGATAGACCATCCAACGGAACTGTATGTATTTTAGATGTAAGCTCTCCAATGTCGTAGGAAGAAATCTCTTGATTATCCCCCGATACAAAATCAGATACTAGAAAGTTTATTTCATTACTTAAATACAACTTATGTATTTTTGGTACTGGTATTTGATATTTGTGACAATGCTCTGAAATAGTTGCTTCTTTTTTTAAGGAGATAATTCCACTTGAATCTTTATCCATCATATTTTCTTCTGATCTCCAAGGTGTCCTCACTGCAAGTTTCCCTAAATTTTTCTCGTTTATTAGAAAGACAGCGTTTACTACTCCGTTGTCTATAAAGCTTATCTCTTCAATTTGCCAGTCAAGTCTTTTATTTAGAACATTAAGTATACTCATACTTAACTTTTCTATTGTATTATTTGTTAAAATCATATCCGTAGTTCCTTTTTTATATTATGTCTTCTGTATTCTTATTCCTTAAATGATCCCAAACTTTTTTAGTGCAAAGTCAATTCCGTCTTCACTTGATTTTTTAGTTACGAAATCTGCAGCTCTTTTTAATCTTTCATTTCCATTCCCCATCGCTATACCAAGTCCCACTAATTCCAACATGTCTATATCATTTTCACCATCCCCAAACGCAATTGCTTCTGATTTATCCAAGTCAAAATGCTGTAAAACTTTAATAATAGCTAAAGATTTAGATACTTCTTCCTGTAATACATTCAATACAAAAGGATGCCATCTTTGAAATATTAGATGAGGAAATTTTTGAATATATTTCTCAACAATTTCGTCAGACGCATATAAACACATTAAATATACTTCTTGCGTATAAATCAGTTGATCTACTGTAGGATAGTCCTCTAATGACAAAGTTTCCTTCAATGATTTTAATATCTCATCATTCTTTACACCGTTCATGCTAAAATTCTCCGTGAAGAATGACAAACCATGATTTTCTGTATACGCAAATTCAAATACTTCTTGGATAATGCTTCTATCCAAAGCTACTTTATGAATAACCTCGTTATTGTGCTTTACATATCCTCCATTCGCAGTGATGAAAGTATCTATTCCTAGTTCTCTTATTTCTTTGCACATAGATAAAGGTCTTCCAGTTGCAGCTACTACCCTAATGCCATTGTTTTTTAATACTTTTATTGCTTCTTTCGTATTTTTTGAAATACTACCATCTTCGTGATTCGTAATAGTTCCATCAACATCAAAAAACACAATTTTGTAATCCATAAAAATCCCCTTTAGTAAAAATCATTTGATAACGATTATAGGAAAGTATGTATATACAACTATACAAATATTACCATATAATAAAACTATAAACTTGAATACAAATTCACGCAACATTTCAAAAAAGTATTTTCCGAATCCGCAAATAATCCTCTGTTTAAAAAAATATCTGATATTTTAAAAATTTCACTTGATTCTAACGTAGCGTTAGCTTTTATAATGAATTTAATGTATTGGAAATGAGGGATTATTTTGTATTCAATAGGTAGTCTGGCCAAATTAAGTACTACTACAGTAAGAACTCTTCGTTATTATGATGAAATAGGCTTGTTAAAACCGACTAACATTAGTGATGGTGGACATCGCTATTACGAAGAAAAAGAAGTGACAAAGCTCCTTTATATAAAGATGCTAAAGGAAATTGGCTTTCCACTAACCTCTATTCATTACATGTTAGCGTATCAGAATTTAGATCATAAAGAAGCGCTTATGATGCAATTAGCATTGTTAGAAAAAGAGAAAAAGGAGATTGAAAAACGCGCTCATTCTATTCGATATATACTCCAGTTAAGTGAATTGGAGGAAATAACTAATTGGAAAGATATTTTAAAAGAAACTAGCCTTCACTCTACACCTACCAAACTTGATGTATATGAGGACTTATGGAGACAACACTTTTCGAAAGACGAAATTACTCAGTTAAGAAAATTGCCTAGAATTGGTGATGATGGTGAACAGATGCAAAAATATATTGCACTAATCAATGATGTTCGCAGAAGTGTTGACTTAGATGTTAAAAGTCCTAAAGCACAAGAGTTAGCACGTAGATGGGTTACGTTGCTAGAAGAGGCCTTCAATGGAGATTTTCAAATGGCGCAAAAAGTATGGTCAACCCAAAAAGAGTCAAATGGAACAATTGGTATGTATCAACTAGAAGAAGTAATTGTAAACTTTATCGAAAAAGCAATTGACCATTTTATTAAAGTGAACTATTAAGGAGAATTGTATGAAATCAAAATTTATTATTCTTGAACTCATCTTTTATATGGCGGCTCCCTACCTCATTTGGACATACGGTAGAGAATATTTAGGTGATTATTATGCTATGCTACTTTCTACCTTACCTGCAATCATATATACTCTGTACCGTTTTTTTATAGATAAACAGTTTAATATAGTTGGACTATTTATTATTTCTTCCATGGCACTTAGTACAATTGTTGACTTACTTTCTGGTTCTGCTTTACAAATGCTATGGAATTCTGTTTGGTTGGGCTATGCCTTCACTTTTGTTCATATAGTATCAATGCTTATAAAGAAACCTTTTGCATTATATTTTGCCGTGGATATTTCTTATTTTCAAGGATATCCAAGAGAAAATAGTAAAAAGCTATTTTATTTAAATGGAAATGTAAAGTATTTTCAATTGGTAAATGCAATTATGGTTATTAGGGGACTTGTGATGAACAGTATTCAAGCTTGCCTAATTTTAAATTATGGAGTAGATGCGTTCATGCATTTAATTTTCATCCGAAAAGCTCTCAGTATAGTTTTTGGAGGACTCATATTTATAGCATTTGGATTTGCCATGAAAAAGTGTAGTGAATCTATAAACAATCAGAATATTGATTGGCCAGTACCTATACACGCAACCAAATAGACAAAAAATAGGAAGTAAAACGATTTCACTCGTTTTGCTTCCTAGTTCATTGCTTATCTTAAGCCTTTGTCTTTCAGATACTGTGTATTGCGCCTTGCTTTGTAACGCACATCGTTATTTTTCCACCATGCCCAAACCGATGCAATAAAAGCAAATCCAAACGTAACTGCAAATTCCAACTCTTCGTTATTAATCGGCAATGGACTATAGCCTTTCATAACTAGAAATTGGTTTAACCATGCAACTAATAGTACGACCGTCCGAACAATCATCATTTTCTCAAATGGTGCTGGATGTTGCTTATTCGTCATATGAGGTCCTCCTAAGAGTAATTGATTACAATTAATCATATGATAGGATCTCTTTCAACATTCATATGGCTACTATTATTTTAGTTTGCTGTTTTCCCATTCGCTTCTTAGCATACCGTATACAACGTGATCGACGAAATGATCGTACAACCATTCAGATTGTCTTACACAACCTTCTTCCGTGAATCCTAGTCTCTCTGGTACTGCTCTACTTTTCTTATTTTCTACTGCTGCACGAATCTCGACTCTATTTAATTGCAAGTCTTTCAGAGCATAATCAACTAAAGCTTTGACTGATTTCGTCATCAGCCCTAATCCAACATAATCATTTCCAAGCCAGTAACCAATGCTTGTCGATTTATTGTTCCAATCAATTTTATGAAAACCAATGACTCCAGCAAGATTTCCTTCGTACCAAATACCTGCTTGAAATCCATTATTTTCGCTATATTGTTTCATCGTTGATTGTATAAAATTTTGAGTATCTGAAACAGTTTTCGTGAAATCAATAAATGGTAACCATTCTCTTAGCGTTTCTTTTGATCCAATCATCAAATCGAACAAACGTTCCGAGTCCCGTAAATCGAGCATTTTTAACATTGTTTTATCATCCATATGATATGTAAACATACAAATTCCCCCTTTTTATTATTATACTGAAATTTCATTTAATTTCCAGACCATTCCATAAAATAGTCGGATACATGATTTAAATTTCTATATTGGTTTATCCTATATTTGGACAGAAAAGATTTTATACCATCATAAAATTAATTATCCGGTCTTAATTTTTAGTATTCGGTAATAAATTTTTCTATCTGGTCAGAAACTCTTAAAATCCTTACAACTAGTTTACATAACATTATTATGTTAACCTGAATGATTAAATGGGTTTCTTTCAATTACTTGTTGTATTTCTTTATCTTCTACATGTGTATATATTTGTGTTGTGGAAACACTTGAGTGCCCTAAGATATGCTGTAAACTTCTAATGTCTGCTCCATTTTTGTACATAATCGTTGCAGATGTATGTCTTAGTTTATGAGGGGTTAGTTTATCTTTCTTCAAACCAGAAGCTTCATTAATTTGTTTAACAATCTTTGCAACCGTTTGTCGAGTCAATCTCGTGCCCTTTTGCGATAGGAATAGTGATTCATTCGTACTCGCACCTTTTATATACTGGCGTTCCTTTTGCATGTAAACCTTTAGTGATTGGATACACACATTGTTTAAGAAAACCGCTCTTTCTTTATCGCCCTTCCCTACTACATACAACACCTTCTCCTGTATCGAAGTCAGATTTAAGCTACATAGCTCTGACACACGAAGTCCTAAGTTTAAAAAGAACATTATCATGCAATAGTTACGGTAATAATGATTATTTTTCTTAATCCCATCAATAAAGGTTTCTGCTTCTACTTGATTCATATAAATTGGCTTTTTCTTCCCGATTTTTGGTGTCTCCAATTCATCAGCAGGATTATACTCTAGTAGTCTTCTCTTCCCTTTTAAATACTTAAAGAACGACTTGATTGTTGCTGCTTTTCTTGCACGTGAAGCTGCACTATTATGTCGCTGCACCTCACAATACTCCAAAAATAAATATATGTCTTCTAGCGAAATATCTTTTATAAAGTCGATATTCATTTCTTTTATACTAATTTCATTCATTTGGGCAAGATCGATGTCTTCCTCTATAGATTTTAGGAATCTTAAAAACAGGATTAGATCATATTCATATTCTTTACGTGTTCGTAATGACTTCCCTTTAATTGTAGTTAAATAAACTAGAAAATCCTTTAATATTTTTGGTATTTCTCTATTCATTTTTTACACCTCTTATTCTCCTAGTTTATCACAAAATAAGGTTCCCAAATATGAATTTGGGAACCTTATTTTTTATTCACTGTTTTTATGCAAAATATCAATTTTATTAACTATTTTATGGATATTTATGGGTTGCTTCAAATTGCTCCTGAGACGCTTTTAACTTTTGTTTTGTGTGTGATTATACGTTAGAAGCTTCTAAAATCGAAATGGACAAATGAAGTAAAAAAGCTAAGAGTCTATTAAACTCTTAGCATAAAGTGTAGACAAATACTTATCATTTGAAAAAATGAGTAGTCTACAATCTTTTATTTTTATATTAGACAGAACATGTTTTCCGAAGCTTACTGTTCGCTTTCCGCGGGCGAGCGCCGAGCCGCTTCGTCGCTACGCTCCTTCAGGTCTCGTCTGTCTCGCTGTCCCGCTGGAGTACTGAATACTCCTAGTATTGATTCCTTCATCTAAATTTAAATGGTAACACATGGAAAGGTACACAAACTGCACAAACAGTGCCTTAAGCGGACATAATTTTCAGCACAAACCTTCATCTCAAGGATAAATTTAAAAATCAAAAGGTTTCGAAAGTGTTGATCACTCCCGAAACCTTTTGTCTTACCTCTGAGCTAAAAGTTTATTAATCTCTTAGCAATTTATAACTTATTTCATAATATAGTTTTTTTTATAAACTGAATTTCCTTTTACGTATGTCTCATCTACATTAATTTGATCAATTTCTTCTGGTGAAATTTCTAAAATATCATTGTTGAGTATGATAAAATCTGCTTGATACCCCGATTTTAACTGTCCGATATGCGGAATACGAGTGATTTGTTGAGCGCAACGAGTATATAATTCAATAGCTGTTTCTACATCAACCTTTTCAGATTCTCCAGTGTTTGTTCCTTTATAAGCAACTCTTGTTACCGCTGATTTAATACCAACAAAAGGATTTACAGGGTCTGCCCATGCAGTTGCCGGTGCGTCAGAAGAAAAAGCTACAGGGATTCCAGCTTCTAGCATCTTGTTAACAGGATAGGTTGTTTTTGTACGTTCTGCACCTAAATTATTTATATAGCTCTCAATTTCAGCATATAGAAATATTGGTTGTGGTACAAAAGCAATGCTCATTGTTGATGCACGCTCTAAAGCTTGTGTTGTAGGCATAGCTACATGTTCAATTCGAATAGAAGGCCCATCTTGAACCCAACCTTCTACACCATAGAATGTATTAACAATTAGATCGATCGCTTGTTCTCCCATAGCATGAACAACTAATTGAACTTTATGTTTTTTTGCATATGCAGCAGCTTCCAATAATTCTTCTTCAGAAGTAGTAGAAATACCGTAATTATTCTCATCACCCAAAAAAGCTGGATTTACCCAAGCCGTTTTACCTGAAACACTGCCATCTGCGAATAATTTAACTCCACCTATATGGATAGGGTTTTTACGATTAGTATTTTCATCATTTAATACAGGATTTACTCGTAAATCTTCCCACATATAATAGAGCACAACATTTTGTGAAAGACCCTTTTCTCTAGCTAAATTATACATGTCTAGGTAATCCATTGGTTTATGACTAGCCATTAAATCTGTAATTGCTGTAATTCCATGCGCATATAAAGATTCGGTTAGCTCAGCAAGACGGCTTGCATTTTCATCCATTGAAAGCTGTGGCATCTTATTCAAAACTAGTAAGCGAGCGCTTTCTCTTAAAATACCAGTTGGTTCTCCGTTTTCATCTCTATCTATTTGCCCTCCTGCTGGATCAGGAGTTTCTTTCGTAATACCTGCAAAAGCAAGCGCTTTACTATTTACCGAAACAATATGTCCACATGTACGAGTAATTACTATCGGATTTGTAAGAGAAACTTCATCTAAATCGTGACGATTTGGAGTTCTACCTTCCTTAAGCTTTCCTTCGTCATAGCCCCATCCTTCTATCCATTCGATTTCACTAACATCAACAGCTTTTTTAGAAAGTTCTTCAATCATATCTTTTATGGAATAAACAACTGGAGGAGTACATGCAATTTGTTTGGTTGCATTTGCTAACATTAAAGGATGCATATGAGCATCAATTATACCAGGAAGTACTCGACGATTATTTAAATCTATGACTTCCCCATTGAAGTCATGAATTTCATCCGCTTGTCCTATCCACTCCACAATGCCATTATCAATAATCATTGCATCAGCATATTTTTGGTCTCTATTAGATGTGAAAATCTTACCGTTCTTAAACATTTTTTTTGTCGTATTCATGATGTAAAACTCCTTTGTATTTCAAAATTAAATTATTCCACTTCTACAGGTTTAATAGAATTAGTAGATTCTTTTTGTAGTTTAAATTTATAAATTATCGTACCTACAATAAATCCGACAATAGCAGGCACTAGCCAACTAAACCCGTCAGAACTTAATGGCAACATAACAATTAACTGAGACATCACAGGAACCTTTACACCTAAAGATCCAATTGTTTCAAAGAGACTAACGATAAATGTTAACAAAATTGCTCCTTGATAAGATCCTGCATTTGGAACGAAATTACGGAAAGTTCCAAGTAGAACTAATACAATTGCTACTGGATATAACGCTGTAAAGATTGGCATCGCATAAGTAACAATAGCACCAACTCCAGCAGAACCAATTACAATTCCTACGATACAGACAACAGCTACCCATATACGATAGCTTAATTTATTTTTCGTTAAGTCATTTAAGAAATCAGCGATTACAACAATTACTCCTATTGCAGAAGTTAAACATGCTAATCCAATCGCAACCGCTAGTGATATTGCACCGAAATTTCCAAGTGATATTTCAATTACGTTTGATACCAAGGTAGTGTCTTCGATACCAGTAGGGAATTTCCCACTACCTGAAGCACCAAGAAATAATAATCCACCATACACAACTAATAATCCTAAACCAGCAATAAGAGTTCCTGTTATAGCCATCTTTCGAGCTTGTTTTCCTTTATATCCAAAGCCTGCAATTGCAGCTATAAAAATTGGTGCGCAAAATATTCCAGTTACAACATCTCCAGTTTGATAAGCGCTTATAAAAGCATTAGAAAATGAATTTTTAATGTCTGTTACAACTGGTATTCCAATTGGATCAAAAATACCTTTTCCAACGATTATGAGAAGAATAATTACTAACACCGGTGTAAGAACTTTGCCTATTTTATCTATAACATTTGATTTATCCATAGCGAAGTAAAAACAAATGGAAAAAAACACAATTATCGTAACAATAGCTGGTACCTTCGGAAAAAGCTGGTGAACCCCTAACTCATGTGTCGTTGCAGACATACGTGGGATAGTTACGAACATCCCGATACCAACCATTAATAATAAGTTAAATACTTTATAAAACCACGGGCTAATCGGCCTTGTTAAATCCTCAAATTTACCACCTGCATTTAAGATTGCAATGACAGCTAAAAGCGGCAATACAATACCTGTAATACAAAATCCTATCAACGCTAACACCCATTCAGAACCTGAAACGTTTCCGATGGAAGGTGGAAATATTAAATTCCCAGCTCCAAAAAATATTGCAAATAATGCAAAGCCTACTATTAAGCTATGTTGAACTGATTTTTTCATTTCGTTCCCTTCTTCCCCTTGATTTCCCCATTGAAAACCCTTACAAATTATTGGATTTTTATAAAATGTTATAGCTGGCATCCAATGTTTTAATTTTCTAATAGTTACTTTTTATCTTAATGACTAAATAGAAATAAAAAAAGGAGGTAAATTTTTCACCCCCTTCGTAAAAATATTTTTACCTCAACTCATATTTTTCCATTTTGTATTTCAATAACTGTTTTGAAATTCCTAATCTTCTCGCAGTTTCCGCCAGTTTTCCGCCAGTTTTTCCAAGTTCCATAACTATTAAGCTTTTTTCAAAATCTTCTACTTTATCCTTTAGATTGATTGTGCTATCTATTTTTCCGATTTTCTCTTGTGCACTAGAGTAATTTCTTATTTTCGATGGTATATCGTGTAATGTAATTTGATTAGAATCTGCATTATTATAAGCAGTTTCAATTGCATTCTTCAGTTCTCTAACATTCCCTTGCCAATGATATTGCTCAAAAGCAAACAATACTGTATCATCCAATTTCTCCATTTTCATTTGCATATGACGATTGTAAAAATCTATAAAGTAACGGGAGAGAATGGAAATATCTTCTTTTCGCTCTGATAATCGAGGTAAATCAATTTGAAAAACACTAAGACGATAATATAAGTCTTCCCTTAATATTTTCTCATGAACCAATTTATCTGGACTCTCGTTAGTAGCAGCTATTACTCGAATATTTAAATGAATATCTTGTTTTCCACCTATTCTACGAATGAGTTTTTCTTCAATTACTTTTAATAGTTTAACTTGGAGCTTAATGTCTAGAGCATTTACTTCGTCTAAAAAGATTGTACCTCCATTTGCTTGCTCTAATATACCAAGAATATCGGGTGTGGCAGATAGATTATCCTTCTCTGTTCCGAATAGAGTATGTTCTACAAAATTAGAAGGAATCTCACCACAATTAATAGAGATAAATGGCTGGGTATAGCGATTACTGAGATTATGAATGGATTGAGCAACAATTTCTTTTCCTGTACCTGTTTCACCATTTATTAATATGGTTGAATCTGTATTTGATACTTTATGAATTTTATTTTTTATATCCTCCATCACACTACTTTTCGAAACTAAATTTTCTATTGTATAAATGGTATTATTTTTCCGATATATTTTATGACTAGCAAATTGATCAAGTATTTGCATGTCTTCTTTTTGATAGTAATGCTTTGAAAATTCTATTGCTCCAATTATGGAAGTACCATTTATTATTGGAAAAGTGGAACTTCTCGAGACATATGTAAAGCCATTATTGGATGTTAATTCCTGATCTGTATTCCATAATGGTTTACCGGTCGCTAAAACGTTCATTAATGTACTTGCTTCCTTTGGTAAATTTTTATAGAAGGATGTCACATTTTTCTTTAGAAACTCTTCAGGTTTAAGTCCTATTTGCTTTAAAATATGAAGATCAGCTACATCATAAAAAATTGTATTACCATTCGCATCGACTATTAACACATTGTCATAATCAGATAAATGACTAAGTTCTTTGAAACTCATTTATTTGTCCGTCCTTTCCATTCGGTGAAGGGATCATGCAAACTGTTTTTTAGGATCTCTCAATTCTTCAAACCAAAGAGCGCATTGGTATGTTTTTTTCCAATCTGAGTCATTATCTTCAATTCCCCAACAAGCATATAAAATAGACATCGTAAATCCAGACTTAAGAAGTCGATCCTTATCTAAATTCATTTCTTCACACAACCCAATGACTCTCTGTTCAATTAGTTGTTTAGGATTTGTTTTATGAAACAACTGATTCGTTAAAAATGAAATGAAATCAAAATATGGGTCTCCGATGACACCTTTCGGATCAATTGCAATCCATCCGTATTTATCTGAAAATAAGATATTTTCATGATGTAAATCCCCGTGCAAAAGTTCGCTTCCAATGGAAGTATTACATATTTCATTAAAATAAGTTTGAGCAAGTTGAATGTTATATGTTGAAATTGGCCCTTCATTATTTGTGTAAACTTCTAGATATCTGTCCAATGCCCTCATCCAATGTTTGATAGATGGATGATCTGCATTTTTTTCTACTTGTCTCCTTAGTTGAGTCCATACCTTTGCGAAATGTTTTATTGCAAGCATTTCTTCGACTTCTACAAGCATAGTACCAGGCAGTAAATGTTCTAATAACATTGCTCCGCATTCAGGTTCGCTTTTAATTACTTGAACACAACCCTTCCCATTATACGTATGGAGTGTTCGAATTTCATTGTCAAAGTCGTAGTTTGGAACACCAAGCTTTAGAATTGCTCGATTATCATTCTCATAATTCACTTTTAATACATAATTATACGATAGGTTATCAACTGGACCTTCCGATTGAAGATCCCATTTATCTAAATACTTTTGGACAGTGATATCCAATTCATTTAGCCACTCTCTTCCAATAGTTCCAAAAGCACCTGTCACTTTATTTTCAAACACAATTGGGTATTTCATCTATTGAACACACCTCTCAACTTTATTTGCTAATCTATTCAATTTCAATATTCTTGTTTTATTATCGTATTTATTTTGAAATTGTTTCTTAAAAAGAAATAAAATAGTGAAAAGCAGATACTCATGATTAATGAAATATCAGCTTTTGGGATTGGTTAATTTCTCGCAAAATTTCCGTCTACTTCTACGGTTTCAAAAATATTGATAAATGCTTTTTCATCGTGGTTACGAACAATTTGTTTAATTTGCATCGTTTCATAACGTGTTACGACCATCATTAAAATTTGCTTCTTTTCTTGCGTGAATCCTCCATACCCTTCGGTAATTGTTACACCTCGATAGATGGAATTCACTAAATCTTTTCGAATTAGGTCACCTTTTGTAGTAACAATTTGCATCGTCAATTTCTCGTGATTTGTGTATAAAGTATCCACCATTTTCCCAGACAAATAAATTGAGAGTAATGTATATAAAGCAATTTCCCAATTGAATACAGCACCTGAAATAAGGACAATTACTCCATTCATTCCTGTTAGAAGTAAACCAACACTCATATTACTTGTTCTGGAAATGATAATTGCTATGATATCTAGACCACCCGATGTTCCAGAGTATTTCAAAATAATTCCGACTCCAAGTCCACCAATAATCCCCCCAAAAATAGTTGAAAGTAAAATGTTATCGGTAATGGATTGTGCCGGTATTATATACAAAAAAGCTGAAAGTGAAATAACGCAAATCATGGTACTAATAGTTATCTTTTTCCCAAGCTTAAAGTATCCCAAAACAAGCAAAGGTAAATTGAGCACTAGGTTTAATAGACCTATATCAAAAGGTGTTATTAGACCTATAAGGATGGCAATTCCACTAATTCCACTACTTAATATTCCATGAGGAACTAGAAAGCAATTAAAACCAAATGCAATAATAAGTGAACCTACAATGACGATTAAGTTTTTCAAAATAATTACTCCTTTAACGATTTCATAAAAAAACTCGCCTATCCATTCAGACGAGTTTCATCAGCATTTACTACTAGTTTTCCTATATATCTTCACTTTACAGAATAGATAGATTAGAAACAATTTATCAGAATGGGATATGCAAGTCAATAATTGAAAAATTCTTGACTACTTCCACATAAAATTGTCCACCCCAAAGTTAGTAAAATTCGTTGTATGAAGTTCACGAACAAGTACATCATATGTAAAAAGGAGTTGTGAAAATTTTGCATAAAAAATTCATTATGATTGTTCTAATGATTTTCATTTCTTTAAATATATCCTGGACTGCATTTGCAAAAGATAGACCAGAGGATGAGTTTTATTCTTCGTTATCTCAAAATGAAATTAAGTACAAAGAATATAAAAATGCTACCATGAACATTAGGAAAAAACTGAATGGAAGTGAATTGGAGAAATTAGATAAAGGTTTAGGAAAGTTTGCTTTTCGTTCTTTTGTAGATTATCCTCCGGTAGATGTATATTTTTACGCTTCGATCTATGAGGATAATCATATGATTGTAAAAAAATACGCTATTTATGATTTATACGGAAAATTTTTAAATGGAGGATATGTGGAGAATTTAATGGTTGGGACCAATTAATAGGGGTAGATGAACTGGCAGATGAAAATCCAACTGATTGATTCGTTTACTTTAATTTTCACACATAAAAAACCGATTGATTTGTAAATCAATCGGAAAAAATGTGTTATTGTTTTTTTACAGTTATTTTTCCATTGTCTGTTTCTAATTTTATTAAGTTTTCACCATTTCCAAAGATCGTTTGTTTATTGGATGTACCGAAAACTTCAATTTTCCCATTATCCACCTGTGCATCAATTGTAGCATTAGTAGGCTCTTTATCGGTTTGGATTTGGATTAAGCCGTTATCTGTTTTTAGATTTATCGAACGATCTAAGTTATTAGAAGTTAAGATAATACGTCCATTATCTGTTTTCGCATGGATAGCACCTTCTACTTCTTCCATACGTATTTGCCCATTATCCGTTTTAACTTGAACATTGTCAGCAACTATATTATTCATATCGATCAATCCGTTATCTGTTTCTAAGCTTATTTCGTTCGCATGGATACTTTCTGTTTTTATTTTACCATTATCAATTTCAGTTTTAAGTGATTGATACTCTTTTTCTGGTACGTATACTATTAATTGAATATTACGAGAAGTAAATCCAAATTGGATAAAATTCCATCTTTTTTCTTTTAGCTCTACGTAAAGTGTGTCCCCATTTACATCAGCATTAAATATATAGTTAGATTTTTTCTTGATTTTACCCGAAAATTCTACTTTTGTTTTACCATCTTTTGCTGGTAAAACTTTAACTGATGCGTTCTCTGATAGCACTTCAATGTTCGAATAATTATTATCCTCTACCAGTATTTCATCAGCCTTATCAACAAATGTATCTTTAATGTTTAAAATAATACTAATAGCTGCTCCAGCCAATAACACAAACAAACACCCAATTGCAATTTTTTTAATACTCATCTTTTCATCCTCCATAAAATGTACTTATTATTTCCACCCGTTACTATTGATTATAAAGTATGTCGAAACAAATCAAATGGTCTGGAGAAGTGATTTCATCTACGCCTTAGGACGTAGAAAAGATGTTACAACATAATGCTATGTTTAAACTAATTCTTTTATCATTGTGTAAAAACTGCTTCCAGGTGGATAGTCTTTTACTTCACCTACAACTTTATATCCTTTCGTTTCATAAAAAGTACGTGCTTGAAACTCAAAAGTTTTTAACAATGCTTTTGTTGCACCTTTTTCTTTTGCAATTTCCTCTGTTTTCTCTAGTAAAAAACTGCCTAAACCTTTCCCTCGACATTCATCACTAAACCAAAAATCGTTTATCTCCAGCCAATCCCAATACACCTCGGAGGTAATTCCACCAATCCATTCTTTTTTTTCATCAGATACTATAATATGTATTGGCTTTATGGAGCTTTTTTTTCTAACATCATTGTGATGAACTGAATGTTCATTATTGAATTGTTTAATCATGCTGTTTAAATAAGAGGAAAATTTCTCGTTTTTTTCTAATAAAATTTCAATACTATAATCCATGTTTTTCACCATTTTCATCCTATTTGGTCCTCTAGTAAATTCGTTTTATTGTTCAAGAGTTCTGTGTAAGTAGACAATTCATCTTTGTTAGTTGTTTTCACATAAATAGGTTCACCGAAGATAATAGTTGCTTTCTTCATCTTCTTTAACTCTTTTAAGTTTCGTGGACCTACATAATGAGCTGGTACTATTGGAGCTTGTGATAGATTTGCAATGGTTACAGCACCTCTCTTTAATGGTACCTCCTCAGCTGTTCTAGTACCACTTGGAAAAATTCCTACCACTTCTCCTGATTTTAATAACTTCACAGGCTTTTTTATACTGCTTGGAGAAGGATTTTTCCGATCTACAGGAAAAGCGTTTATTTTATGTAATAAGTAGCCGATTAGTTTGTTTTCAAAAAGTTCTTTCTTTGCCATGAAATGAATTTCTTTTGGCACACACATACCTAAAATGACTATTTCCAACCACCCTCTATGTGTACACGTTACAATGTAGCCTTCGTTTTTGGGTAATAAATGTTCGTTTTTCACTTCCACCTTACCGAGTGAACGTACAACCAATTTCGCAATATTTAATGTAAAATTATACATAGCAACCACCCTTTTTATATCTAGTTTTAGGACCTAGTGATAATTGTATATAAAGAGTAAGAAAAAATCCATGTTTTAAAAAGATTTGGCAAGTCTATAGTGTTACTTTAGATGAATACCATTTCGGAATAAGTGACTTGAAATCATCGAACTGAATTAATGTAAAACGAGTATATTTTTGAAATTTTCCAAGTTGTTTAATACCACCTTCATGTCCCCAAACCTCAGCTGATACGATATGAATAGCTGCATACAACCTATGTAACTCCCAAAAAGAAGAAGGGATAGTTTGTTTATCATGGTAACCATCTAGAACGCCTTGAGAATAGGACCTACTTATAGGTACATTAAAATATTCCATTTTATAAAACTCATTGATTGGATCCGCGTAAGTAATTTTTTGCATATCTATTAAACCAGTAAAAGTATCTTTATGAATTAATATATTCCCAGGATGAAAATCATAATGCTGAACACTGCTTGGCCTATTTTCTAATAAATGTAGATTATCAAATATAAATGGTAAGACGTTTTGATAGTGGGGATGCTTACTGACTATTTCTTCAAAACGAGGTGTTAGTCTTTCTACTCTATCTCGCCACGTTTGTTCCCAACTTGGATAATTATGTGGAGCAGGGATACTATGCATATTTTTAAGAGTTTCTCCTACCTGAATCCCAATCGTATACTGATTCTCGATACTTTTCGTAGGTAGAGCTACTTCTCCGTTTTCTCCGCTTAAATAATCTAAAATCATATAAGCTTTGCCCTCATACATTCCGACATCATGTACATAAGGTATGCGAACATCTTTAACATGAATTTGGTTCGTAATTTCGGCTTGCCTTTGTAATTTATTTAGATCACCATGCGGTGAAATTCGTAGCAAATATGTATGATCTACGCACCATTTTTCATCATCTGAAAATCCTTCATTTATTAGTTGAAAAGACGTACAATTTTTTAAAAATGGAATACCTAGTTTAAACATGCTTCTCCCTCCTTGTTCTTTATATCATGTTTTATATTAAATGATACTAAATTTTACATCTTTTCCTAATAAATAGATAGAGATATAAGACAAGAAAAAGCTGATCAGCTATTTAGCTATAGCTGATCAGCCTTTTGTAATATATTTACTTTAATGCAGCTGATTCCCTAGCTCGCACGTTCATTAATACGTTTATAGCAAATATCACTACACTAAACACTACTAATAAGCTGCCAATGACAACAAAAATTGTTGCTGACTCAACACCACGAAGAATCAGAATGGTTAATGCGATCATCATAATAGGCAGTCCAATATTACCGCTCCAAAAATGTAGCTTCGCAAGCATGTTATTACTTGATTTAGGGAATAAATGATAAATAAATCCAGCAAGTGCAAAGGAAGTCCAGCCTAAAAGATTAATGTGCACATGAACTCCTTTCAACACATAGTCATGTGCCATAGACATGTACAGACCTAAAATTATACCGATGACAAAATAGACAACCGCAATTTGAAGAAATCTGACACCCATTCCTTGTTTCCCCCTTTCCTATAATAGAATAATGAGTCCTTATATATTCTATTGAAATATGAAAAAGAGTATTCTTCCATGGAAAAATAATAGAGTTGTCCTAGTATAAAATATTCTTGCAGTATGTAAGTTTTATGTCCATATCTCATCCAATTTGTCTGCATAAAAATCTATAGCTTTTTGATAACTAAGGATTTCTTTATCGTTAGTCGTATGTGATAAGCACTTCAACAATAGCTCCATCGCAGTGTCATGCTCTTTTAGGTTGTAAAGTGTCATTGCATAGAACACTTGCAAGGCATTATTTTCAGGAAATAGTTTGATAGCATGAAGGAATACTTTTTTAGATTTTTCGTAATCACCTAGTACTCTGTAAGTACTCCCCAATCCTAATAATGCACCTTCCATTTCGTTTTCAGGAAGTCCAAGCTCAATCGCTTTTTCATAGTAGGGCACAGCCTTAGATTCTTCACCTAAAACGTCAAAGCTCCAAGCACAATGGTATTGAATAAATGCGTCATTCGGATGTTGTGATACTATTTGTAATAGTAACGTATTGGATTCCTTTAATTTACCCTCTTTTCTCCATATGATCGCTTGTTGTAATTCTTTCCTCATATTGTTTCTCCTTTACAACTTCGTTTAACGTCAGTCCCTTACTGCTCCAGCCTTGTTGAATACATAAATTAGTAATATGTGCTAGATGGTGTTTTCCATGCCATACGTAGAGACCAATATTTTTTTCAATTGAAATTATACCTGAATCTAGATGAATGAATGTCTTTTTTAGTTCTTCTGGAGTTAAACTATTTAAAAGTTTTACTAATCGAATATGTAATGATTGAAGAAGGGATAATGAAATACCAATTGGAAGCTCGTTATCAACAAATTCTGCCCATTGCGCTTCGTCATATGGTTTTATTACTGGACTTTCTTCCGTAAGAGTTAATTTAAATCGAATGTATGCATTCATATGACTATCCGCTAGATGATGTACCACTTGTCGTACAGTCCATCCACCTTCTCGATAAGGGGTATCTAATTGCTCCTCAGTTAGATCTTTTACTGCTTCATTTAGTAATATCGGGAAATCCTCAAGCTCACTAATCCAACTATGGATAACATCACTTGTCATTTTCCCTTCAAAAATAAATTTACCAATAGGATATTTTACATCCATATTTACCCTCCTCATTTGTTCCAAACGTAATAGGTAAGCTCATGTACTTCTTTAAAACCTGCAGCTTTATATAGATTTATAGCGCGCTCATTATTTTTTGCAACGCTTAAAGTTATTTCTTCAATCTCTTCAAAAGAAAACAGATGCGCTAACGCTGCTCTAACTAGTTTTGTTCCAATGCCTTGCTTACGATTACCTGCTATTACAGCAATATATTCTATAGATCCTTCCTTATGCTCAGGATCTCCTTCAACATACACATAACCTGTAAGTTTTCTTTCATTATCTAGCATAACTAATAATTGATTGTGATCATTTATCCTATACACTATTTCTGATGCGCTATAGTATGTATTGGGAAAAGATGTATCATGAAGATTAGTAAATGGATTTTTATATAATAAGCTGTATGTTTCAATTTGAGTTAAGTCAACTGTTTTTAAATCGTTACGAAAAGCTTTCAATACAAAGTAGTTACCCTTATTGACAGCCCCTTTATTTATTGCAAAATCTTTTGCAAATGAATTTTCTTCATTTACAAAAAACGAAAATTCATTCATCTCAATCCTAGACAATTCAATCACTTTTTCCCATAGTTCATCAGCAAGACCTAAATATTCACTTCTATTTTTTATAAATGGTCCCCATACTTCTGCACTCTTACTTTCTTCGTCTATATCAAGCCCTAAAGCTCCTATTATTTCATCTTTTACGTATGCAATTACAAATGATCTGGCTAAATCTAAATCAGAGAAATCAGAGATTAATGTAGCATAAATCTGTTGTTTTTGTTCCCCACAATAACCGATATGTGTTTCTCTTTTGCTATTCATTTCTTCTAAAAATAAGGCAAGTTTCTCTATATCTTTTGGTGAGCTTATAACAAAGGACATATTATTTACCCTCAACTTCTATCATTATTTGCGTTACATAATTATCATTGCCACTCACAGAAATTTCATCGAGTACATATTCCTCATACGAATAATTACCAAGCTTTATATGATGTGTATCGATAAATTTCATAATTTTTTTATACGTTTTTGAAATATTTTTATCATTCCCTTTATGATACGCGACAACATACAACCCTTTTGGTTTTGTATAAAAAGAAATGTCTTCGGTATTATTTCTTGTTTTTGTATACAAATAAGAGTAATTATCATACTCCTCATTCAGAAGTTTTTCTCTACTTACAATTGCCCCGATTGGATAGCCAATGTCCAATTCATTTTTGTATAGATAATCAATAAATTGAGAAACTGAATTTAAAAATTCACGATCAGAGCAATCTAATATTGACCCACTTAAAAACAATTGATCTTCCTCTTGTTCTATTATTTTTATTTCGGAGAAATCTATTGTTAATGCAAATTCTGTTAGTTCAATCTTTGTGTCGATAATCTTTTGAATTTGATGCAGATTTTCTATCTTTTTTTTAATTTCCAATGACTTTCCCTTTAAAAGTTCGATCAATTCGGAAGGAGTTTTGTTCTTCAAAAATAATTTGATTTCTTTTAAAGGCATGTCCACTTCCTTCAATAGCTCTATCACATTAAAAACATCAAATTGATGGTAGGAGTAGTATCGATAGCCTTTTTCGCTTTTTATTTCTGGTGATAGAAGGCCGATTTCATCGTAATGAAATAAAGTTTGTTTTTTCACATTGCATAATTTTGCAAATTCTCCTGTCGTAAAATATTTTCGTAAATTCTCGCTCATTAATAAATTCCCCCCCTTGACTATATGGTTACCGGATACTTTAGGATGTAACTATACCATTTTCAATCGTTTATTTGTATTAAAAAGAAAGGATTTGATAGTCATGGACATATCTATTCATGACGTAACACATGAAAACATGGAGCAAATTTTAAATTTATCTGTTGGAAAGTTACAAACATCTTTTATAGAAACGACTAGTCAATGTTTGGAAGAAGCCAACGCGTGTACATTCTATAAACCAGTTGGGCTATACTCGGATAATACGTTAGTTGGTTTTGCTATGTATGGCTTTTTCCCTGAAGAAGAGGTAAGTGGTCGATTATGGCTAGATCGGTTTTTAATAGACTCAAAATACCAAGGACAAGGGTTTGGAACGATCATGTTAAATGCTTTAATACAAAAATTAGTCCATGATTTTTCATGTACTCAAATATTCCTGAGTGTATTTGAAGAAAACCAAGCAGCACTACATTTATATGAAAAATTCGACTTTCATTTTAATGGAGAGTTCGATGTCAATAACGAGAAGATTATGGTGAAAAATATATCAACTTTAAACGGACAGCAAGAATAACTCTACTTTTTAGACTTTAGGTGAATAAAATGAATAAAACATCAGTAACTTTACGAAACACACCAACAAAAAAATTATTTATATCCTATTTAATCCCTTCTCTACTCGGGATGTTGCTAATGGCCATAAATATATTAGTTGATGGTATTTTCGTCAGTAATGGAATTGGACCGGAAGCACTTGCCGGAATTAATATAGCAGTTCCTATTTTCTCTATTTTACTATCTATTTCGCTTTGGATAGGTATGGGGGGAGCAACTTTATATTCTATTTCCCTTGGACAAAATAATGTTCAAAAGGCACGCTCCATTTTTACACAATCATTTTTCCTAGCACTTATTGTCGTTGGAGTATTAGTGATATTAAGTTTATGGAAACAAAAAGAAGTTGCATATCTATTTGGAGCAAGTGATGAAATTTTCCCATATGTAAAAGATTATCTCCATATTATTTTAGTATTTGGAGTCATTTATGTGATGGAAAATATTTTGAGTATTTTTATACGAAATGATGGTAATCCAAAGCTTGCGATGCTTGGTCTTGGAATAACTTCATTATTAAATATTGTATTTAACTATATATTTATTTTCATGTTAGAACTAGGTGTAAAAGGTGCAGCGTATGCAACAGTTTTATCAACGGCAATTGGATTAATTGTGTTACTATCTCACTTCGTTCGAAAATCGAGCGTGTTACGATTTGTAAAATTACAATTTGATCTAAAAACAGCGAGCGAAATTTTGAAAATTGGTTTACCGAGTTTTATTGTAGAAGGATCTGCAGCTGTAACTATCATAGCGTACAATGTCACATTTATGCATTTTGTTGGAGCAGTCGGTGTAACTTCGTATGCCGTTGTAAACTATATGCATGCAGTTTTCATCATGTTATTTATCGGTATTGGAGCAGCACTTCAACCAATAGTTAGCTTCCATTATGGTGCAAAGCTGTATGATAGACTGCAACAATCTTTGAAGTTAGGTGTTATAACCGGAGTCGTATTTGGTGCAAGTATTTTACTTGTTGGATGGCTATTTGGAGAAAATATAATATCATTATTTGGAGTTACGTCAGAAGAAGTTATTACTTATACAAAAAAAGGTATCTCCATGTTCTTCATAGGCTATTTATTTTTAGGATTTAATCTAGTTTATGCGGAATACTTCCAAGCGATAAAAAAAATCAAACTTTCTTCTATTATAATAGTAACAAGAAGTATCATTTTGTTTTTACCTCTTCTGTGGCTATTGCCAACCTATCTTAATAGTGATTATATCTGGCTTGCATTCCCAATCGCTGAAGGAGTTACAGCAATTTGCCTAATCGTAGCTAGATATACGTTGAAAGCATTGGCACCGCTTAAAAACACTTCTTCACCAATAATTGAATCATAATACTTATAGAAACTGATGATTTCTAAATTAGGAATCATCGGTTTTTTCTGTTTGATTAAATGATTTCGCATTTTAATTAGTATTTAAGTACTTTCGAGTATTATTCTTCTCTTGCTCCATTAGAATAAAGAGCTTTTCAATTTGTATCCATGCTTTTATATTAAATCTTTCGGGATATGTTTCCTCTAAGTGTTTATTAGTTTCTAATAATTCGACTCCTTTTTTAGTTAAACGGGCAATTTTTATAGAGAAGTCATCATTTACTCTCAAAACTCTCTCTAAATATCCTCTATTTTCTAAAAAGAATATAAAATTTTCAAATTCTCTAGTTTTTAATCCATAATCACTAGCACTAGGTATAAACTCTTTTCTATGAATTTCTCTTAATACACTATAAGCAACACGCACTTTTCAGTCCGCCCTTCCACTTTCATCGTCTATATCCTATCACAAAATTAACACTATTCATTTTTTTGTAGGAGTATTATGGATTTTGAGAGCCAAGTTTGTTTTATTTAACATTTTTTTTATATAAATTAAGACCTGTAATACCTACAACTAAAGTAATTATCATAACTACATAAAGTATTTTTTCATAACCACCACCAGTATGTAAATCGATATATAACCAATAAACTTCCATAAACATAATTACAACCCATGTAATATATGCAGTTAATAAACTCAAATTCCTCTCCTCCGCTTGAAAATATTATTTAGGATTAAACTCAAAACTATCATTGGATTATTATACCATATAGAACATTAAATATTGTTAGTATTCAGATAATTAATAATGCTAATAGAGTCCACCTTATGCTTAGTGCTTCGTAAGACAACAAAAAATTATCTATCCTTTCTGAGGAAATAGCTGCTCTGAATATAGAGTTGTTTTACATTTAATACAATTATAGATTCTTTAATAATTTGGCTCTGTTAAACTATATTATATCGTTGATTTTACTCATTTAATTGATTGTAGTGAAAGGCGGCGACTCCTGCGGGAAAAGCGAGTCTAGGTGAGACCCCCCAGGAGCTTGCGACGAGGAGGCTCACAGACCGCCCGCGGAAAGCGTCCGCCTATAACGGAAATCAGAAGTATTATACATTGCCATTAATTAAGTACTTTCTTTTTGCTTGCTTGAATGAGTGCTTGAATTTTACTTAGGTCATTCTGATGAAAGGCATCTACTATGGCACTTCCAACGATAACCCCATCTGCTAATGCACCGATATTTACTACTTGTTCCGGAGTAGAAATGCCGAAACCAGCTAGAACTGGAATCGGACTTTTCTCTTTTAATGAAACAAAATGCTGTTTCAGTTGTTCATCAAAACCGTCGCGAACCCCAGTTATCCCATTAACAGTTACTGCGTAAATAAAGCCTTCACCTGACGCTATAATTTTAGCGATACGTTCCGCAGGACTTGTGAGCGAAACAAGTGGAACTAAAGCAACATCTGTACTTGCTAGTTCCATCCGAAGAGTATCACTTTCCTCGATAGGTAAATCTGGAACGATTAATCCACTAATTCCGATTCGCTCACAGTCAACTGCGAATTTCTTCAACCCATAGCTCAAAATAGGGTTATAATATGTCATTAGTACAAGCGGTACTTTTACTACTTCGTAAAAGGATTCAATTTCCTTCATTATTAAACGAAGTGTTGTTCCATTTGCAAGTGACCGTTCTCCTGCACTCTGAATCGTTGGTCCATCTGCAACAGGATCGGAAAAAGGAATACCGACTTCTATTGCTGTTGCACCCAAATCTTGGAGGTATAATAGTTTTGTTTTTAACGAATTTAGTCCGCCATCTCCAGCCATTATATACGGGATAAACGCCTTTTCTCCATCGAAGTTAATCTTATTAATCGCTTCTAATAATCTCTTTTTAGCCATTACTGCTCCCCTCCTAACGCATCTCTTACTGTCTGCACATCTTTATCGCCACGTCCTGAAAGGCAAATCACTAATATCTGCTCTGGACTCATTTCTTTTGCAAGGCGAACTGCATAATGAATTGCATGCGCACTCTCTAAGGCGGGAATGATTCCTTCTTTTTTCGACAACAGTTTTACGCCTTCCAAAGCTTCTAAATCGGTGACAGATGTATATTTTACACGACCAATATCATGTAAATAACTATGTTCTGGACCAATTGCAGGATAATCTAACCCAGCTGAAATGGAATGAGCCTCTTGTATATAGCCATCGTCATCTTGCAATATATACATAAATGCTCCGTGTAGAACACCTTCCTTCGCACTAGCAACTGCAGCCGCATGAAGTCCAGTTGTAATTCCACTTCCCCCTGCTTCTACTCCGAATAGTGCTACCGCTTCATCTTCTAAAAATGGATGGAACATTCCGATTGCGTTACTACCACCACCGACGCATGCAACAACCGCATCTGGTAGTTTTCCTTCTCTTTCAAGTATTTGCTGACGTGTTTCAACACCAATGACACGTTGAAAATCACGTACTATTTGTGGGAAAGGATGTGGTCCAAGTGCTGAACCTAAAATATAATGTGTATCTTCTACATTTGAAACCCAATATCTAAGTGCTTCATTCACCGCATCCTTTAGCGTTCCAGAACCTTGATCAACAGACACGACCTTTGCCCCAAGAAGTTCCATGCGAAATATGTTTAACTCTTGCCGACGAATATCTTCTTTTCCCATAAACACAACACATTCCATGTCAAATAAAGCACAAACAGTTGCAGTAGCGACCCCATGCTGCCCAGCCCCTGTTTCAGCTACTATTTTCTTTTTCCCCATACGCTTTGCTAGTACTGCTTGTCCAATTGTATTATTAATTTTATGCGCACCTGTATGGTTCAAATCTTCACGTTTTAAATAGATTTTTGCTCCACCAAGTTCCTTTGTAAGTCGTTCCGCATAGTATAAAGGAGTTTCACGACCTACATAATCTTTCAAATAGTAATCTACTTCTTCTTTAAACGTAGGGTCGTTAATTGCATTATTATATGCCAATTCTAGTTCATTTAAAGCTTTCATCAACGTTTCTGGAACATACTGACCTCCAAACCGACCATATCTCCCAGCTCTTGACTCATCCCTAAGATTTACCATTTGCTCATCTCTCCTAATCTTTGACTGTACGAATAAACGCACGAATCAATTGCTCATCTTTTCTACCTAGTCTCTCTACTCCACTTGAAACATCTACCATATAAGGTTTTACGCGATTTATAGCTTCTGCTACATTTTCTTGATTTAGCCCGCCTGCTAAAATCACTTTTTCTTGATCCACATTATGTCCTTTCATAAGCTTCCAATCAAAAGTTATGCCGCTACCGGCTTGTGGTGCATCAAATAAGAAAAAGTCCGTATCATACATTTTTGCACTCTTAACGTCCTCTTCACTTCGTATAGATAAAGCTTTTATCGAAGGATACCTATTAGATTGAATAAAGTCAGGTTTTTCATTGCCATGGTATTGAATGAAATCTAATGGAACTTCCAGATATGCACGCTCTAACTCTTCTTGTGTTGCGTTTACAAAGACTCCGATTTTCATGACAGAAGAAGGAATTTCTTTCGCAAGTTCATGAGCCTTTGCAATAGATACTTGCCTTTTACTCGGCGCGAAAACAAATCCAATAGCATCTGCACCTGCTTCAACCGAGGCAACTACTTGATCATTTTCCATCAATCCACAAATTTTCACTTTTGTCACTTAGAATTACCTCCTCGCAACACTTGTAAGGACCGAAGTGCATTTCTAACATCGCCACTCCTCATAAGCGATTCTCCGACAAGTACCCCATTAACTCCCATTTGAGCAACACGCTCTGCATCATTTTTTTCCCAAATACCACTTTCACTTATAAGTACCCTTTTTTCATGAAATGGAAAGAGGGAAGCAATTTCCTCCGTTCGATTTAAATCTACCTTAAAGGTTCGTAAATCACGATTGTTTACACCTATTAGCTTAGCTCCAACTTTTAAAGCACTTGCTAGCTCTTTGGAGTCATGCACTTCCACTAATACTTCTAGACCTGTAGAAGTAGCATACTCATAAAGTTCTTTTAACTCTTCCTCACTGAGAGCTGCAACAATTAAAAGAATGACAGAAGCTCCTGCATTTTTAGCATGATCAATTTGTACTTGATGGATGATGAAATCTTTACACAATATAGGAATAGGAACTGAAGTTGCAACTTTAGTTAAGTCTTCAAAAGAACCTTTAAAAAATGGAGTGTCTGTCAAAACAGAAATACACGCAGCTCCTGCCTCGTAATAAGCTTTCGCCTGTTCCATTGGGTCCACATCTTCGGCGATTAATCCTTTAGAAGGTGAGGCCCGTTTTATCTCTGCAATTATTTGTAAGTGATTCGCACGATATAATTGATTGAATAAAGAAGGACGTAAAGCTCCTTCTTCTACTATTGGTATTTTTTTCTCAAGTAAAACCTCGATTTGCTTCTTTTTCTCTATTAGAATCTTATCTAAAATGGTTGGCATCAGACGACCTCCTTTTTACGAGACTCGTTGCTGTATGTGATAACTGCTTCTAATTTCTCTAAAGCTTTTCCAGACAAAATACTATCAGTAGCTAGTTTTACACCTTCCGGGATATTACTAACCATTCCATTTGCAAAGAATCCAACACCTGCATTAAAAATGACTGAATCAAAATAAGCACTTCGATTACCTTGAAGAACTGTTCGCATAATAGTTGCATTTTCCTGTGCATCTCCACCTTGTATAGCTGATATCGGTGCATAGGTTAGACCTACATCTTCGGGAGTTAGAGTAAATGGTATCAAGTCGCCTTTATCTACTAATACAAATTCACTTTTTCCAGCGAGTGATGCTTCGTCCATTCCTTCCGCCCCGCACACAACTATCGCTCGTTCTCGTCCTAGCATTTGTAAAACAGTAGCATATTCTATCGTAAAGTTTGGTCTATTAATACCTGTATACTGACTCTTAAGAGCTACTGGATTTGTTAATGGACCAATCAGATTGAAAATTGTCGGCTTACCAATTTGTTTTCGGACTAGCCCAATTCGTTTTAATCTAGGATGAACATTTGGTGCATAAAGAAAAGTAAGGCCTTCTCGTGCTAGTAGATCCATTGATGAACCAATATCGATACTAGAATCTATCCCAAGTGCTTCTAACACATCAGAGCTGCCTGCTGCGCTTGAAATTTTCCTATTACCATGTTTAACAATAGTTGCGCCTGCACCAGCTAATACAAATGCCGAAGTCGTACTAATATTGAAGCTGTTTAAGCCATCTCCACCAGTTCCACAGTTATCCATATAACTTCCTACTGGTTCATTTAGTTTTAGAGCGAAAGATTTCATAACAGTAGCAAGTGCCGCGATTTCGTTTGTAGTTTCTCCTTTTTTAGATAGCGCAATAAGAAAATTAGCAATTTGTTGCAATTCTGTCGCTTCATTAAACATTAATCGTGAAGCCTCAACCATCTCTTCATAATGTAAATGCTCATTTTTCTCTACTTTTTCAATAAATCCTCTCATCTCAATCTCTCCTCTGCTTAACTCAACTAGGCCTATTTTTTGGAACAAAAAAAGTCCTCTTCAAAGGAATTCAGAAAAATCCCTTTGAAGAGGACGGTGTTGACCGCGTTGCCACCTCTTGTTGGAGTGTCGCTGTCGCCACTCCCACTTCATTTCCTGTAACGTAGGAAACACGTCTTCCTCTAAAACGTAATATCGTTCTCAAGGAAGCTCTCATAAGTCCATTCACACTAACTACAAATCAGTTTTCACCAACCACTGACTCTCTTTTATTGCAATCTAGTGCTACTCCTCTTATTCAAACAATTTCTCAGCTATGCTCATCTAATCTCAACTCATCAGTTCTATGGGCGGCACCGCTCTCGGTACCTTCTACCCTTATCCGAACATAAAAGTTATTGTCTATGTTAGTAGTAATACTACCAATTGTCAAACTATTTTATCGTGCTCAAGCAACTTTTTTATCGGAATTGATACCCCCATCGCTCCATCTGGTATATTTTCCAACATTTCGTTCAGTTTCTTATTAATGATTTTTTATTAACGTACATATTCTTCATTGGGACCAGTAAATTTCTGTTCAACTACAGCCAGAATCGCTGTTATGTTCTTATCATCCGTTAGATCTACTGTATCCCCTTTATTATTTTCTAACTTTTCTTCCGAACAGCCCACAATTACCAAGCAAATACATAGTAAATATCAGATGAACTCGTTCCTCCTCATAAGTTAAAAAGGAATATCTACATGTAACACGTTTGAACATTCTTAAAGTTTCGTTTATGTGTAGAATTGGTAAATATAATATAATTTTACTTCTTAAATAAGCAAACTGAATGTAATATATAAGTTATTAGTTAAATACATATCCAATTTAGAGAGAAGCGAAATAAATGAACAGAACCCTTTTAATAAGTGATATTCACGGTGAACTAGAGAAATTTGAGAAGTTGCTAGAAAAAGTAGTATACAACAAAGAGAAAGATCAACTAATCCTATTAGGTGATTATGTAGATCGAGGTCCTAATGCAAAAGGGGTTATCGAGAAAGTAATGAAACTAAAAGAAAATGGTGCTCGGGTTCTTAAGGGTAACCATGAAGACATGATGATCAGAGCGTTAACGACAGATGTGGAGAAATCATGGAACCACTGGGTTAAAAGGTGTGGAGGAGATAAAACCTTATTTAGCTATGGGTTTTCTGAGAACGATATTACAGTAAGTGAAGAAAATTTTCAAAAACCTCAATTACATTCAGAAGAACTTATAAAACACTTAAAATTCGTACAAGATTTAGAAATGTATATCGAAACAGATGATTACATTTTTGTACACGCAGGTGTGCACCCGACGACACCTATTACTGAAACAGATCCACATAAATTATTATGGATTCGAGATGAATTTCATAAAGAATACAACGGTAACAAAACCGTTATATTTGGGCATACAGAAACAAACTCACTTCATCAAAATCCAGAAAATAACAATGTGTTTTTCGGAAACAATCGAATTATAGGAATTGATGGTGGAGCAGTGTATGGTGGACAATTAAATTGCCTTGAGTTGCCTAGTAAGAAAGTATTCTTTGTAATATAAAATTTTAAACATTCTTCCGTTTCAACGACTATTAGACAAATACAATAGCGAATGGTTTCTCGATAAAATGGAGAAACCATTCGCCTAGTTAAACAAAATCTTTTCTAATTCATATTTGAGATGATTTGTTTTACCTTATTAGATGCATTGAATTTTAAATCACGCAAAAGGATTCAAGTCATAGATAGTTTTGTTTTTGTATCTTCGCAATCACAAGATGAAAAAGGGAGCTGTTCTGCGACCTTTCTTTTTACTTTTCATAATATCCACCTGTGAATATTAGTTTGCAGGTGTTATTTGCAAAGAAACTTTATGATTTGCAATTGTCATTTCTGTTCCCTCTTCAATATTATCTTTTATCTGTAATTTACGCATTAACAAGTTTTGTTGTAACATCTGCTTATACTTTTCAATTACTATTTGCAGTTCTTCGTCTGTTTTTAAAGCAATATCTACACGCATATCGATAGGAAGGTTTAATTGCTTTCTATAAGATTGGATTGCGCGAATCAATTCACGAGCCATTCCTTCTTGTAGGAGTTCTTCTGTTAGAGAAAGATCTAAAGTAACGGTATACTCCCCATTTGTTGCAGAAGCATATCCTTCCCTTGCTACTTTTTCTATTAGTACATCTTCTAGCATTATTTTAACTTTTTCCCCTATAGTTCCCTCTATAGAGCCCGACTGTATAAGTTGTTTTACTTGCTCCTCATTTAAAGATTGGAGCCATGTATTAATTGCATTCGACTGCTTTCCAAATTTCGATCCCGCTTTTTTAAAGTCGAGTTTTATCAATGTTGATACAAATTTCTCATCATTGTCTATTTGCTCAAATAGCTTAACATTTAATTCGTCTTTTATAATATCCTCATACAATTTCCAATTTACATCTTTATTTGAGCTCATTAATGATAAACTACCTAAAGGTTGTTTAACTTTTAATGAGGTCGTATTTCGTATACTTCTTCCTAACTCTACGACTTGAAGAACTGCATCCATTTCTTTTTCAAGTTTTTCATTTATCACGTTTTCGTCATGAATTGGATAAGCTGATAAATGTACACTTTCACCAGTTAAACTCATAAATACATCTTCTGCAATAAAAGGGGTCAATGGTGCTAATAATTGGCTAATTTTTGTTAACACCTCGTAAAGAGTTTGATATGCAGCAGCTTTTTCAGGATTCATATTAGTCGACCAGAATCTTTCTCTAGAGCGTCTTACATACCAATTACTTACTTGCTCCAATAACTTGGCAATTTCTCTAGCCGCGTTTGTAAAGTGATAATCATCTAAGTTAACGTGAACTGTTTTTATCGTGCTATTCAAGCGAGATAATATCCATTCATCCAATTTATTTTTATTTACTTCATACGAACCTTTTGGGTTGTAGTTATCCAAATTAGCATATAACGTATAAAAACTATGAACATTGTCTAGTGTATCAACTAATTTGGATTTAGCCTCTTGTACAATACGTTCTGAGAAACGTTTCGGATTCCAAGGTGCACTATCTACTAATAATGCCCATCTTAATGAGTCAGCACCGAATTTTTGAATTAGCTCTACAGGATCTAGTGCATTCCCTTTACTTTTAGACATTTTTTGTCCGTTTTCATCTAAAATATGCCCTAGAGATAATACACGTTTGTATGGAGCTTTACCTGTAAACAATGTAGACACTGCTAATAAGCTGTAAAACCATCCACGAGTTTGATCAATTCCTTCAATAACAACATCTGCGGGGGATTGCTTTTCGAAAAGCTCTTTATTCTCGAAAGGATAATGGTATTGTGCGAATGGCATAGATCCACTATCGAACCAAACATCAATTACTTCTGGTGTTCTTATCATTGTTCCTTCACACTGTGAACATTTTAGCTTAATAGTATCAACGTATGGCTTATGCAAATCTACGTCCTCTAGTGGAAAAAGGGAATGATTTTTTAAATCCTCCATACTTTTAGGTGCATATTCGTGATCACACGCTTCACATTGCCAAATATTTAACGGTGTTCCCCAATAACGTTTACGACTAATATTCCAGTCTACCATTTGCTCTAAAAAGTTTCCGAATCTCCCATGTTTTATATGTTCCGGATGCCAAGTAACCGTATCATTATTTTGTATAAATTGTTCTTTTAGGGCAGTTGTTTTAATAAACCAACTGTCGTTAGCGTAATACAATAAAGGTGAATCACAGCGCCAGCAGTGGGGATAACTATGCTCGTATTTTTCTTTACTAAATAATAATTCTCTTTCAGCAAGATTACGAACAATATCCACGTCACAGTCTTTGACAAATCTACCTTCAAAGCCTGTGACATCTGCAGTATACTTACCTTTTTCATCTACAACATTAATAAAAGACAAGTTATTTTCTTTCACAACACGATAATCTTCTTCTCCGTATGCAGGAGCTAAATGGACAATTCCTGTACCACTTTCAGCAGATACATAATCAGCCATTATCACTTTATGCCCGTTCTCCACATTAACAAAATTAAATAATGGTTCATAAGGAATGTCTATTAAATCTGACCCAAGATGTACAGAAATTATTTCATAGTTTTCTTTTAAAACGGATTCTACTAATGCTTCTGCTAAAACGAAAATGTTATTCCCATGTTTCGCTCTAACATATTTCAACATTGGATTAACAGCTAACGCAACATTTGCTGGTAATGTCCAAGGGGTTGTCGTCCATCCAAGAAAGAATTCATTATCCCTATCTTTTATTTTAAATTTGGCTGTCGCAGATAAATCTTTTACAATTTTGTACCCTTGTGACACTTCATGAGAACTAAGAGATGTTTGACAACTCGGACAATACGGCGAAACTCGATGGCCTTTCTGAAGCAATCCTTTCTCATGAATTGATCCAAGAATATTCCATTCGCTCTCAATATACGAATTACTCAATGTTAAGTATGGATCATCCATATCTACCCAATAACCGAGCTGCTTAGTAAATTCTCGCCACTGTTTTTCGTAAACAAAAACACTTTCTTTACATTTTTCAATAAATGCTTCCACACCGTATTTTTCGATTTCGTTTTTCCCTGAAATACCTAATTGCTTTTCAACACCTAACTCTACAGGAAGCCCATGCGTATCCCAACCAGCTTTTCTAATGACTTGATGACCTGTCATTGTTTTATATCTTGCAACAACGTCTTTTATTGTTCTTCCTAATGCATGACCAACATGTGGTAACCCATTAGCTGTAGGTGGTCCTTCGTAAAAGACAAATGAAGGATGCTGTTCTCTTATTTCAATCGATTTATTAAATGTCTCCTCTTTTGCCCATTGTCTTCTTATCCGTGCTTCCCTTTGCAAAACAGTTTCTTTGTTGTTCGTTGTAACCAATTGATATCACTCCTAATTGTTTTATATAAAAACATACAAAAAACCCGTCCCTGTAGAAAGGGACGGGTTTAACCGCGATACCACCCTAATTCTATTGAAAACATTTATTTTCAATAGCACTTAGCCACGTACTATCATACGCGTTCCTTTTAACGGTAGACACCCGGTCTCACTTACTTTAATTCAGCTCGACTTCTCAGAGAGGATTTTCACTTGGGATCTGAACACCGGCTTTCAGCATCTACCGGCTCTCTTTAGAACAGTTTCACAAATTACTTTTTCTCATCAACGAATTTGTATGGTTTTATTGTGGATAAATTTATCATAAAGCTACACTCATTGTCAATCAAATTGAAGGTGCATTTCCAGTATTATTAAAAACGTGAATACAGCATACCTTATTTAAGTCATTCCATAATTCTACATACAATTTAGGCAAGTTAATTTCTATTTTGATAATAAATTAGCATGTCCGTCCATTCCTCTTTTTCTAAAGAAAATCGTTCTCTCTTACATTCAAATTTAAAACCAGCTCGCTCTGCTAATTTTTTGGATGGTACATTATCGGTATTAATATGTAATTCAATACGGTGAAAGTTCAATTCAAAAAAGAATAATTCAGTTGCTGCTTTTACACTTTCCAAACCATATCCATTTTTCCAAAACTGATTATGTATGGAATATCCCATCATTGCCCACTGGTAATCCATTCTTAAAATTGTAAATAGTTCTACTTTACCTCATTAACACCATCTTCTTTTCGAAATAATCCTAAATTGTACATTTCATCTCTCTCAGAAGCTTGTTGAAATCCTTCAATCCAATTGGTAAACCATTCTTTTGAGTAATTGGACATATTTGATTGTCCATCATCGTATTTATATTGAGATGGTAGACGATTGTTGAATCCCGAATACCAATTAGCATAATCTTCTACTAAAAACGGTCTAATGATAAGATTTTTTGTCTCTTTATATAAAGTTGTTTTTTTCAAATGTAAATCACCCCACTTAAATAAAGAAAGAACCTCATTTTGAAAGAATAATTGTCAAAACAAGGTCACCATATATTGAACTGCATTACAAAAGAATTTGTTTTCTTTCCGGTTTAAGTCTTTTAAATTTAATATAATTCCCGAAAGCCGTTACGAAAGATATTAGAGCGACTATTTTTAAAACATGAAAAGGATTCAAACCTAATTGGGAACCAAAAATACTTGGAATACTGGCACTAGTTAATAGTAATGCTGTTGTACCTAAAGAAATCGAAAACCAAATCGTTTTTCGGATTTTAGTTAATTCCAAACCTTTTACCATCTCCTTTTATAGATCGATATTTCCATCAATACATGTAAAAACTAACTTAAGTACTATTTTCATTGCAAAGTTAAAGACACTCATCAGCTTCAAATACCTTGAAGCTGATGAGTACTATACAAATACTAGATCTCTATAACTTTCTATTAAAAGAAAGATTTGTCTATAGATGTTGGTCTAGGCGCTTCTTCTTCAGCAAATTTACTCGCTTTCGGTGTAAAACTTAACGTCAATAGGAAAGCTAAAGTTAAACATATTAATAAGTTTTTCTTTTTCATTTCAGAAATCCTCCCATTTCTTAATAAAATTTTGTTTGAACAAAACTTGATTGGATTTTTGATAATACAAACTAGCTGCTTTAAACTTATTTTGTTCAAAATAGTAATTTGCTAATAAAATAGAATACTTTTGTACATGGCGATCATCATGAACCATTTCGAAAAAATTTATACTTTTCTTTAGTACCGACTCAAGGTCATTTGTTAATGAATGAAGAGCCCTATATATTTCAAAGTGCCAATAATAGGAATCAGTTTCAATATTAATTTTATGCTTTACTTCCTCTATAGCTTCAAGACCTTTTTTACACCATCTAAGGACCGCTTCATGATCAGCTTGCTTGGAATACTCCTTAATAATAGAAAGAATAGTTATTAAATATCCTTCCACATTATTGTTATCTTCCTTGCTCTTTAGACTGAGCTTATAATACTCAATTGCCTTATCATGACTCTCCTGGATTGCATGCAATGAACCAATGTTTTGATAGATCATTCCCTCATAATTAGACACTTTATAATCTTTCACAAGTTTTTTGGCTAAATAATAGTTCTTCTCTGCTTCTTCGTATCTCCTCATTTTTTTGTGCGCCATACCCATAACGATATAACTATCAATAGCTCTTTCAAATAACAAATTATCTTTATAGTACATTAGTGATTTTGATGCATGATTAATCGTGTTAAAGAGTTCATTACATTTGAAATAAATCAAGCTCAAAATATTGTGATAATCTGCCACCTCCCATTCCTCAATTGATATATTATTCATTAATTTCCTTGTGCCCTCTAATTGGTTTAATGCTTTATAATAATCACCATTTAAATAATAGTACAGACTTAGATTTAAATTACTTATAAATCTTTGCTTGTCGTCGAAATGATGTTCCATTTTTTTTATAACATCATATGTCGATTGTAAGTTCTCAATCTTTTCATTCAATATTAACATCAGTCGAAACATAAAGAGGTTATAAGTATAAAAATTGCTCAATTGTAACAAATATATCTTTTGGACAGAGAATCTTCGCAAGGATTCTTTGATTATCTTCTTATCTCTCAGAATAACTCCATTTTTATACAGTTCAAAAATATCTTCTAAAAACTTATTTTCCTCTTCGTTTGACACTTTTGTTATCTCTAAATTTAGCCTATCCAGTAATAAATTTATGACTTCCTCACTTGGAACAGTTGAATTATTTTCAATTTTGCTGAGATAGGATGTAGAACAGATACCTTTTGCCAATACAGTCTGTTTAATATTCTGGTTTAATCTCTCCTGTTTGATGATATATCCTATACTACTCATTTTTCCCCACCTCTATGAATGTAGTACATGTATTAATTCGTTAACAAAGTAAAAATACCTTTATCAATCGTTCGACATATTGTGACAGTTCGTACAGGTCTAAGAACTGTTAATGATAAATATAATACATTTATATGCAAAACATCCTAAATTTATTATGAATTATTAAAATTTCCTTCTTTCGAGAAATATGAATTAATTAAGTGAGGATAAAGGTAAAAATATAGAGAAATTTCCCAACCTATTTTTGTACTAAAAAAGGATAAATTTTAGTAAAATTTAGGAAAGATATTTAATTATTTACCAATTAATTCATAACTGATTTTGCCTATCGGACAAGTAAACCTCCTATTTAATTTAGAGCAAATATGCCCCTATTCCATTTATTGAACTTAAATAAGATTTATTTTTAAAGTGGTTGTCAAATGATCAAATAAATCCCCTTTATAGGACAAGATAAATCTTTAATCCAGAAAATAACCCATTATTTTTCACACGCCAAAATCAGAACGTAGATTCTTTTCTGTGGAGGAGTGATAAAATGAATCCGGAAAAACTAAAAGTAGTTCAAGAGTTCCTAAAATGTCCTGCAAACAGAGCACTTCTTGAAGAGTATCATGCTACTAATTCAGAAGAAATAAAATTAATAATTGATAATAAATTTAAGAAATTTTATCAAAACTTTAGAATTTTATCCTATCTAATAAAGGTAGTGCACTATGAAAGTAAACATTTTGATAGAAAAGTTCGCGATCATAGAAATCGGTACCAACTTACCCTTACGGATAATATAGATATTTCCCCAATTTACTACGAGAAATCTTTTTCAGATTCACTTGGTCTATCTGAAGATATTTTGGACCATATATCAAACGATAAACTATTTAATTGTTTAAGAAATCTTACAGGTAGGCAAAAAGAAATACTTTCACTTGTTTTCGTTAGGCAAATGACTGATAAAGAAATTGGTCAGTATTTAGGTATTACACCTCAAGCAGTCTCAAAGACAAGAAGAAATGTAATTAAATATATAAGAAAGGAGCTTACTTATGATTGATGCAGGGAACATCGTACAATTAATTGGCAACTTTGGATTTCCAATTGTAGTTACCATTTATCTATTGCATCGTTTTGAGAATAAAATAGACTCCATTGTAAACGCCATTCATAGTATGGAAAACTCGGTGAACAACACAGTAGAAAAAAAGAAAGGAGGAAAATAAAGTGGACGAATATGATATCCTGTCAATTTTGAAACAACTAGAACCAAAGCTGAAGAGTGTATTATTTCAAACAAGCGATGACTACCGTGAAGACCTCGAACAAGATTTAATAGAGCGTATTATTAAAATCATTAAAAATAATATTAATCACGACTGTCCAGGATTTTTTGACTTTTTAGGTGAAGAACTGTTTGTTTAGTTAAACTGGTCTACTTTATGAAGGGGTGAACATTCTATTAATAGAATAACAATTACATTATTGGAAATAACCCCATCTGTATGTAGATGGGGTTAATTTGTTTATTATCGTACTTTCGTTTCATTAACGAGATGTACTATCTATTATCAGTTGGGCTGTTGCGCACTCAAGTAGTAAAATGAGTAACCAAGGCATTTAATGGATTAATAATAATTGTTGAAGTCTCATTCTCTACATTTGTAGATGCTTGTACCATTGATAATTGGGCAACGGAGATCACTTTCTTTCCGTCCTTAATAGCATTTTTCAAGGACTTGGAAACTTCTTGATTGTATTCTTCTTTTAGTCCTCGCATTAACAATTCAAATGCATTATCAATAACAAAAGCTTCCACATCTAATTCTTTTTGATGAGATTTGGCATACTGATGCAGTCGCTCCATTGTACCTGAAACAGTTGCAGCATTTGTAAAAAAAATCACCTGAGAATCCTTTATATTACAAATTACTTCAAAAAAAGGCTCATCAATTTTTATTATCGGGATGGATTCCGAAAGTTGACTATCGTTTAATAAAGCAATGTAGTTCGTACAAGTGATAAGAATTGCATCTATATTACTTTTGGCAATCCATTCAATTTGTTCGTTAACCTTATTTTGAGCTTCGAATTTCTGTAGTCTTCCATCACTTGTTAAAAGGTTCATTAATCCAGGATCTACAAAATGAATTAATTCAATCTGATCTGATGAAAGGGCACTTTCTATGTAATCAATATTCGAATAATGTGCGTGTAAGCATGCTAACTTCATTTAATCTCTCCAATTAATTAATATTCTATATTTGTATAGATTGTTTTTTCCACACCTGGAAGGAGCGAATAAATACTCATATCAATTAATGATTCTATCTCTTTTTTTATCTTATAAAAACCCTTCCAGCGGATCGCAGTATATGAATTAGTCCCATGTCTTAAACCAACTGAAATAAGACGTTTTTCAAGTGTCGTAAATCCGTTTTCATCAGCTAAAGCATCGCACAATGTGATTACCTTATTGTAAATATCGTATTTAGCGTTCTCCTTTAATACTTGTACTAGCTTTTCTTTCATAAATGGTGGGACATATTCCCATTCAGCAGAGTTTTCTATATGGTTATTTTCACAAGGAAAAGAATGTGTCACACATATAATAGCATTCCCTTTAAAGCCAAGTTCATCCAAGTAAACATAACCGTCATATGAGTGTATAACAGATTTGGTAAATCCCTTGTACCTACCTATATCATGTAAAAGTCCCGCATTATAAGCAATGTCACAATCCAGATTAAACCCTCTAATCTTTAGTTCTAACATGATGTTTTCAGCAGCTTTTGCTACATTCAGTGAATGTTTATACCAAGGGCCAGGGTTTTGTTGGTAAGCATGCTCCAATAATTCTTTTGCATACGTTCTATCCGTTATATAATTCATATGCCAAAATGAAGTGTGGTTTCAGTTAGCACTTGTTTAAATTGTTTTATTTCCTTCATTATTAAATTCGGCTTTGTAATAAAATCAAGCGTTTGATAATCTGCTAACCAATGTACTCCAATCGTATAAACATCGGCACGAACTCCCGCTAGTATATCTGCCTCACTGTCCCCTACAAATATTGCTTCATCTTTTTGTACATCTAAAAGAGCTAATGCCTTTATTATTCCCTCTGGATGGGGTTTCGGATCTATTACATCATCCCCAGTTATTATTACATCAAACAGATCTTCCATATCCAGAGCTTTCAACGAGATATCTAAGCTTCTTTTTGCCTTTCCTGTAACAATCCCGAGCTTAATACCTTTTTCTTTTATATATCTTAATAAATCATCAATATCGCTATTTCTTTCAACTAATTGTTTATGTTTTTCAAAATACTTTTCATAATACATTTCGATTGCTTGTTCTTTGTTTAGATCTAGAAGATTCTCTCTAATTATCCCTGTCTCCGAAGGACCAAACATGGCTTTTATATCTTCAGAAGTAAGGTCTTTATTATCGTATTGTTTAAAAACATGTTGAAATGCGTAATAACAAATAGGTAAAGTATTAGCAAGAGTGCCGTCAAAGTCAAAAATTATAGCTTTCATAGAGTACCTCCAAATATCGTAATATATATATTCCTAATTTTACTAAAATTTTATATTTTATCATACTATGTATTTAACAATAAGCTATTGGCATAATGATTCGAAAATTATTAGATACTATATAAGTACTTTATTTATTGCTTCTATCAAAATGTCAGGTCTATCAAGATAAATAGAATGAGTAGATTGTTTTGCAAAAATTAACTCGCTATTTTGGGACAGATTACATTGTTTCCTAATAAGTTCTTGCCAAGTTTTCTCAAATAATCTTATCTCCCACTCTGGTAACCCTTCTTCAATCCCAATTTCGATATTATAGTCCTTATCACGCCCAATAACCACGAGGGGAATATCATTGATTCCACCTAATCTCTTTATAATCTGCGCATCCTTCTTCCAGTTTTCCACTTCAGCCTTCATTGTTTTATATAATTCAGGTTTCAGTTGAAATTCGATTAAGTGTTGTTGAACATCATGTCGTAGCAGTTTTTGCTTTTTCGTAAGTGTAGGATTAATTATTTTTCTTAATTCTTCCTTAGTAAGTAAAGAATAACTCATACATTTCCGAATCCATTCCTCATCTGATGATTCTTCATTTATTATTGGTAAATCTAGCATATCTAACATCTCTAAATCCTCTGAAGTAGAATCTACTAAGACTAGTCCTCTTACTTTTTGAGGATACATTTTCACAAAATGCTGTGCACACAATCCACCATACGAATGGCCTACCATTAATACTGGTTCCTCAATTTCCAGTAATTTTAACAATATATTAGTTTCTTCGACTGTTTGAATTGTGTTACGTTCCCTTTCACTGACTTCACTTTCTCCAAGTCCAGGTCTATGAAACATGATAACTCTATTAGTATCACTAATAGATTCTGTTACCTCGTACCATTCTTCAAAAGAACAACCCATTCCGGTTAGTATAACTATAGGTGTACCTTTTTTTCCTTTAAGTACAAACTCGAATCGCTTATTATTAATCATAACAAATTGATGCATAGTTAACTCATCCTTGCTTCAGTAATATGGGGAAAAAGGGTGTATGTAAAAAATGAAATAATAATCCACTACATATATATACGATATCATTCCTATAAAATCCTTCACTAGTGTTGTTTTGAGTCAATCAATATAGTGGGAAAACTTAATCATTGGTCAAAATGAAGTAATATTAATATAAACCGTTGACTTCTTCAGGATATTCCATTAGAGTGGTTTTGCAAACTAAATATCCTCGTTAGGTGAGGCTCCTGTGTAGGAGATATGCTACTGCACAAAAATGTCGAAAGACGCCAATGGGTCAACAGAAACTATCGACATAAGGTGGTTTTTAATGTAGCTGGCGTTGTCCTATGCCACACAGTGCTAAAGCTCTACGAATGGAGGAACAGATTTTCTGTAATATTTTTGGCATGCAGAGTAATGTATATATACCGTATCTAACACCTTCATTTGTAATGAAGGTGTTTTTCATTTTTTTGGGAGGTGAGGAGTAATGGATAACTATTCAGAACCCGACTCGAAGCATAAATTCCAAGTAAGTACAAAGATTAAGAAAGGGGAATTTTAAAATATTTTTCTTGCTCTTGTCATTTCATTTGCGAAAAATATTTTTTTACTCCTCGAAAAGGAGTGTCGAAAATGATACAAGACATGACAGAAGACCAAATAACTCTTCAAATTATAAAAGCATTAAAAGAAGGAAAAAATAAAGAATTTCAAGAAATGTTAGCTGAACTCCAACCTTATGATACTGCAAGAATTTTTGAGTGCCTTCCAGAAAAACATCATACACGATTTTTGATATTCCTTACTCCAGAACAAATCGCTGAGTTAATTCAAGAACTTGAAAAAGCACATCAATTAATAATTCTTACTAAGTTAGGAATTGAAAAATCAGGTCAAATAATGGATTTAATGGATAACGATGACCTAGCTTAATTGTTACAAAACCTATCACCTAATAAAATTGAAGAACTTCTTTCATCTATGAAACAAGAGGAATCTAAAATTGTTCAAAATATTATGAACTATCCTCCTGAGACAGCGGGAAGAATAATGACAAACCGTTTTGTATGGATTCCACAACACTATACGGTACGTGAAACAGTAGATAAACTTAAAATATTTGCAGAGTTCTCGGAATCGATTAACTATCTATACGTAATTGATAATGATAAAAAATTAGTTGGTGTTGTCTCCTATCGAGATTTGATAATCAGTGATGAATACGAAAAAATTCAAGATATAATGTATAGTCGCGTTATATCAGTTTCTGCATATGCTGATCAAGAAGAAGTAGCTCGTGTTATTGAGCGTTATGATTTTCTATCCATTCCTGTTATAGAAAGTAATAGTGAGTTAGTAGGAATTGTAACGGTTGATGATATTATTGATGTTGTCATTAGGGAAGCAAACGAAGACATTGAAAAACTTTCTGCATCTGGTAAAGCTATTGATTTTGATACTAAGGCACACGTGGCAGCATATCGCCGACTTCCTTGGCTTATTTTACTTTTGTTTATCGGATTAGTATCTGGAACTATTATCAGTGGTTTTTCTGAAACATTGTCCAATGTGGTTGCACTTGCTTTCTTTATGCCAATGGTTTCAGGTATGACTGGAAATACTGGCACTCAATCTTTAGCTGTTGTTGTAAGAGGTTTAATTAGTAATGATACAGATAATAATGTCGTTTTTAAGCTTATTCTTCGAGAATTAAAAGTGGGATTAATAATAGGAATTACATGTGGAATATTAATATCTATTATTGCTTTTGTATGGCAAGGAAAACATGTTCTTGGTTTTGTAGTTGGAAGCTCATTATTTATTACTCTAATTATCGGGACTTTAGCAGGAACCATCATTCCTCTAATTTTATATAAACTTAAGATCGATCCAGCAGTGGCTTCTGGTCCATTAATTACTACAGTAAATGATATATTATCATTGCTTATTTACTTTGGTATTGCAACAATGTTTATTTCAAAACTGATGTAGATACCAAGACCAACTTCAATTTTACTTGGTACCCAATTAGAATTATTAGTTAAAGAGCGTGTTTTGATTTTACATTTCAAAACACGCTCTTTTCTTTTTTTCGATATTACAATTATGCCCAGTTCCAGCGTGCGTGGAGGCCACTGAAAAACTCTATTTAATATTTTTGTAGGAACTATTTGCTTAATTTATTTAAGAGAATTTAGCGCGACGCATGAGACTCCTGCGGGAAAGCGAGACAGACGAGACCCCGCACGAAGGAGGAGGCTCGTCGCTCGCCCGCGGAAAGCGAATGCCAAAGCGATAAATTCTCTTAACGACTATTTGATAGAAAATTTATTAGAATAATACTTTTTCAGTGGCCTCGCGTGCGTGCAAACGAGGCCAAATAAATATTTTTTTGATAAATTCCTGACTCTAGGGGCGGATTTTTTTATATCCTGAATTCCTATGAGATGTTGCTGATACTTATGGAGAAACAACATAGAATCACCCAGACATTTTCCAATTGTCTTACCATTACTTTATATCCATGCCGTTATATCGATGTCTCCTTCGGCATTGTCACTTATTTTTGAACCACGAAGTTCTCCATATATCGATAAATTGCATGAGCTACCCCATTTTCATTATTTTTTAGAGTTGTCGTTGTACAAACAGCTTTTATGACATCTTTCGCATTTCCCATCGCTACGCTGTATCCAACTTTTTGGAACATGGATAAATCATTGTTACTGTCCCCGATTGCCATAGCCTGATCTAAGGAGCCATTCATCAAGAAAGCTAATTTTTCAAGGGCCATTCCTTTTGAAGCTCTTTTACTAGTAATTTCAATGTTATGATCAGCAGATGAAACAACCATCAACTCATCAAACTTTTTGAATTGGTTCCATGCTTCCTCTAGTTTCTTTTTATCAAAAGAACATGCTAAAATGTTATAGAATTCTTCTTTCTGTTTTAAGATATCTTGATAGTTTTCAACTAAAACATATCCAAACTGGTCAAATTGCCTTTCCGCTACTTCAACTAATTCTTTCATATCTGAATTCAAATCTTCGCTTTTCAAGTTTTTAATCTCATCAGAGAATTGTTCTCTTCTCTTATTAAGAGTATAAATGGCTTTCTCAGTAAACACTTCGTAATAATAATTACGTTCATCTAACCATTGGAGAATAGATTGGACACGATCTTTAGTTAACGTAATAGAAGAAATGCACTTTGCGCTTTTTGAATGAATGGTTGCACCATTTGTCCCGATTACAAATGGGGAAATCCCGGCCTTTTCACAAATTGTTTGAACGTCAAAATAAGCCCGTCCTGTTGAAATAACTACTTCAAAGCCTCTATCTTGGGCATATTGAATCGCCTTTATATTTTCTTCACTAATTTCATTCTGGTCGTTTAATAATGTTCCGTCTAAATCTATCGCAATGAAACTCATTCTATATAGCTCCTTTTCACATTCTATCTATTAAATTTTCTTTCTAGCTTTTTACATGCGCTATCAATAAAAGTTAATCAAAAAGAGAGAGAACACCCTCTTTCATCTCGATATGGACCTTTATGGAATGACTATGCTTGAATCCAATTGACTTCCTCTAATTTCGAATGATTTCTCCATTCCTCTGGAAATGGTTGCTCGCAGACAATCACATCGACTTTATCTAGAGGACAAACTTTACAAAATGTGTCAACACCAATTTTAGAGTAATCCGTTAGCAATATAACTTGCTTTGATACCTCGACCATCTTGCGTGAAACTAATGTTTCATGTAAATGATAATTACTAACCCCACTTTGAATGGAAACACCCCCGGCTGAAATGAACGCTTTATCAATATTAAATTGATTTAACATTTGTTCAGTGATACCGCCACTTATAGATTGATGCTTTGGTTCAATTTGTCCTCCTAGTAATAGGATTTGTCCTGTAAACTTATTTTGATTGAGCATTTCGGTTAACACAAACGACACAGGAAGAGAATTAGTTAAAATCGTAATATCTTTTTTATTTTCAATACACTGCGCAAATTCAAGCATGGTTGTCCCTACATCGATCGCAATCACATCTCCGTTAGAAATGAGTTCTGCTGCTTTTTTTGCAACCTTGACTTTCGCTTCTTGGTTTACCGTTGTACGCTGTGTAAATGGTGGCTCCTCAAATTCAAAGACTGTTTTAATCGCTCCACCGTACACCCTTTTTAAAAGTCCTTTTTCCTCTAATATCATCAAATCGCGTCGAATCGTTTCCTCTGAAACATTAAATTGATCAACTAATTCCATAACTTTTACTTTTCCCATTTTATTAAGTTCTTTTAAAATTTCATTCTTTCTTTCTTCTGGTAAAACAGACATATTTCTTCCCCCGTGATCATTAATAATTTATAAAATAATACATTCTTTCTTTGGTACAAGAATATGAACGCGTGCTCCTTGCTCAAACATATTCCCACGGTGGTGAAGATAGTCTACAAGGAATACGGACTCCTCTGTTTCTACTTCATATCTTAAAACATTACCTGTCATGGAAACATCTTTAATAATACCTTTAATTACCCAGTTCTCTTGTAAATCCAAGCTATCCTCACCAACAGAAACTAATTGTAAAACTTCAGGACGAATGGCGACTTCATTCCCTTTTAATTCTGTGCTGCGAACAAGTTTACGGAAAGCTTCCATATTACAAACATTGTAATTACCGATAAATTTTGCAACGAATGTATTGACTGGAGAAGTATAAATTTCTGATGGAGAACCGGATTGTACAACTTGTCCTTTATTCATGACAAAAATTCGATCAGACATCGTCATTGCTTCTTCCTGATCATGAGTAACAAAAATAGTTGTAATATCTAATTCTTTCTGTATTCTCTTTAATTCTTTTTGCAAATTTTTTCTAATTTTTGCATCCAATGCGCTTAACGGCTCATCCAAAAGCAGTACTTTCGGCTCCATGACAAGTGCACGGGCAAGAGCAACCCTCTGCTGTTGCCCGCCAGATAACTGATGAGGATAAGACTCTTCTTTTCCTATTAAATCAACCATTTCAATCATCTTTTTAACTCTTGATTTAATATTTTTAATCTTCTTCATTTTAAGGCCGTACGCAATATTGTCAAAAACGTTCATATTTGGGAAAAGCGCATAAGACTGAAATACCATACCGACTTCACGCTGACGCGGTGATAAATTAGTAATATCTTTTCCATCAATTAAGATTCTTCCTAAATCTACGTCTTCGAGCCCCGCAATCGAACGTAATAATGTACTTTTTCCGCATCCGCTTTGCCCAAGAAGTGTAGCAAATTCTCCTTTTTTTAATACTAAAGAAATGTCATTTAAAACGACTTGATTTTCATACCCCTTAGTCACTTGATCAATAGTTACATAGCTCATTATTTTTCACCTTCTAAAGTAGTATTTTTATGACTATATTGTTTTCTAAAAAATGAAAGAATTCGCTTCTTATTTGACACTACAGGATATTTTTCGTTTCTAAACGTAAGTTTTAGTACAGTCCCCGTTAATAGTAAAATCATTGAATAATAAGTAATAACAATTGCACTTGTTAAGTGACCACTGCTGTTTAATTTGTCAGCAAGATAAATTTGAAGAGTTTCAAATCGGCCCCCGACAAGCAAATTGGCAAAAGCAAACTCACTAAATAAAAGAGCGACTGATAATAAGGTAGACACTAAAATACCAGATATAATATTTGGAAACACCACAGTGCGAAACGCCTGGAATTTTGTAGCACCGAGTAGTTCAGCAGCATCAACAAGCTGCACAGCATTTAGCGTACGAAGACTGTTACGAATACCTTGATACATAAATGGAAGAATCGTTATAAAATAAGCGCCGATTAAAATCCAAGGTGTTCCAGCAATTTGAATCGGTCCATCTGAATATACCTTGATTAATCCAACAGCTCCAACAATGGGAGGAATTCCATAAGGAAGCATTGCTACCGCTTGAAGTAATCCTTCCCATTTACTGAAATATACCGTGATGATGAAGATAGTCGGAAGCATAATAACAACACTAAGACCTACAGACATGACAATTAAAAACAGTGTTCGTCGAAAAGCATCATAAAACCGTTCATCTTGAAATAATTCAATATACCATTTCATAGTATAACTCTCAGGTAAAATGGTATGATCCCATTTACCGGCAATCGAGAATAAAAATGTCCCTACAAGAGGAATTAATAAATAAATTACTAATAATCCAACAATCACTTTATGAATAGTTAATGAAGATTTCATTTTAAATCCCTCCTAATGCGGCGCATCATTCGTCCATTAAACCACATCGCCCCTATCATAGTCGCTGCTAGAAGAACTCCCAACGCACTACCTAGCTGCGGCTTTAGTGCAACGTCACTAGCAACTAGAGAGGCAATTTGCAATGACAATAAGTTATAGTTGCTGCCGACTAATGCATAGGCTGTAGCGTAAGCTCCCATCGCATTAGCAAACAAAATACTGAATGTACCTACAATACTAGGTAAAAGAACTGGAATCCCAATGTGAAGCCAAAATGATGATGTTGACCCTCCTAACAACGAAGAGGCTTCTTTCCATTGTTTCTTAATTCCTTGATAAGACGGGTAGATGAGCATAACAGCAAGCGGAATTTGAAAATAAACATAAACAAGAATGAGGCCTGTCCATGAATATAAATTAAAATCCGCAAACACATCCCAACCAATCTTTGAAAAGAGCAACGTAAACAACCCATTGTTTCCAAGTAAAATAATATATGAAAATGAAAGGGGTATCCCCTCAAAGTTCGAAGTCATATTGGTAATCATTAGAATGCGATTTTGTATTTTTTGTGAGAACTTTGTAATCGAATAGGCTGCAATGACTGCTATAATCACAGAAACTACAGCAGAAAATAAGGAAATGACAAGGCTATTTTGAATGGCCTGTAAGTAAAATTTACTTTTAAATATGGTGATATATTGATTAATCGTAACTTGAATTCCATTGTCTGCATAAAAACTATTTTTAATCATTGCCACTAATGGTCCTATTTCAAATCCAATCACAAACATAATAAATGGCAGTAAAAGAGCTAATAAGTAAATTTTTTGTTTTTTTATTTTTCGCAAGACTTCTCGCTCCTTTATGTTCACCAACAATTTGGGAATTGGTTTAACAGTACGTTCATTAAACCAATTCCTGTCAACTGTCATTCTTCATTTTAATGTTGAATAATGTGTATCTTTCTTAAAGGGTATTTTTTCCTTTGAGACCTGGCAATTGATATGAAATCATTTTATTGGACGGCTCAATATTTAAAAGTTCACAAACGAGCGGTGCAAAAGCTAATTGCGGAACCACTTCACTATAAACGCCAGGCTCAACTTTTGGACTAATAATAAAGAGCGGTACATCACGCTCACCATCAGTTATGCCGCCATGGTTCCCATATTCACTCATGCCATGATCAGATGTAATTAAAATGTGGTAACCTTCTTTGATCCAAATTGGCAAAAGTTGTGCCAACAAGCTTCCCATTTTTAAGATTTGTTCACGATATTCTTTCGATTCCGAACCGAAAATTTCTCCTTTTACATCTACACCGAGCGGATGAATATATATAAAGTGAGGGTCATACTTTCTCCGCAATGCTTCTGCATCCATTAATACATGACTGTCAGGATAGTCATCATCCCAATAAAATTTTCCATATTGAATCGGCTTAGTCTCATCCTCTTGCTCACGATCTTCCATAAAATCGAATGGCGCGCGATTATAAAGTTCACTTACCCAGTAATAAGATGCTGTTCCATTTCTTAAGCCGTTTTCTTTTGTAAGATGAAAAAGACTTTTCTCAGAAGATAAGCGAACGGCTTGATTAGACGTAATTCCGTTCACTGATGCTGGTGTACCCGTTAGTAACACTTCATATAATGGACGGGAAAGACTTGGGAGTTCCGACTTTACTTTATAAAGTGCTGCCTGATTTGTTTCAACTAGATGTTGAATGTATCCAAGAGCCTCACATGCTTTGTCATATCTCATACCATCAACAACAATTGCAATTACTTTATTTGACATGAACTAACACCTCTTCTTGCCAAAGCTGTGGTAAATTTTTTGCCGTTTCTTCCCAAGCTTTGTAGTCTTCAATTGGTTTTGCATTTTTGTACTGTTCTTCTGGTACCATTTTTTCAGCCACTTCTTTCGGTAGTTCCACTTCGCGAATTGGACGAGCAAATCCTTTAGCTAAGTTAATTTGTCCCTCATCGCTCAAGATATATTCTCTAGTTGCCATCGCCGCGTGCGGATGCTTTGCATATTTGTTAATAATTGTTGCGTAGCCGCTTACGACTGAACCTTCACTTGGAATGCTGACTTCAAATTGATCGCGGTTAATTTGATCAGCGTAACCAAGTGCATTGAAATCCCAAACAAGGGCAACTTCCACTTCCCCTTTTTCGATGTTAGCGGGCTTAGCATCAGTTAGGCTAAGACGACCTTGTTTAGCAAGCTTAGCAAAATAGTCAATTCCTGGTTGGAGATTTGTTTCATCACCGCCGTAAGCGATAGCGGCAGCAAGAACTGCCATTTGGTTCTGTGTACCACGCTGAACATCTCCAACTGTTACTTTATAATCTCCTTTTAATATGTCATCCCAAGATGTTGGCGGGTTATCTACTAATTCTTTATTAGTAAAGAATGCAATCGTTCCTTGGTAGCCAACAACCCAATCTCCGTTGTCATCTTTTGCCCAGTCAGGTACCTCATCCCAATAGGAAGTTTTATATGGTATTGTTAATTCTTTCTGTTCCGCTATCGGCCCAAAGGAAATCCCTACATCGCCGATATCAGCTGTTGCATTCTCTCCTTCAGATTCCATTTTGGCAATCTCTTCGGCACTGGATAAATCTGTATCATTGTGTTCCAATGTATATTTTTCCATCACTTCATTCCAAGTTTCTCCCCAGTTAGCCCATGAATCAGGCATACCGACACTATTAATTGTCCCCTCTTCTTTTGCCTTTGTTTCAATTTCTTTCAGGGTTAACGAACTTGGATCTTTAACCACTGGAGTAGACTCCTCTTTAGTAGCTCCACATGCAGCTAATCCTAGTACACTCACTCCTAACATCACAGCTTGAATAGACTTGTAACAATTCTTCTTGAATGTGTATTTCATAAAAAGTACCTCCATTTAATGTGTGATTTTTAATGTTCATTGCTGTTTGTTACGGTTTAATCATAATCAGTCAATGTTAATCCCTCATTAATCCAAAGTTAAGGTTTTGTAAATCAGTTCTTAACATGTCCAATTCAGCAGCTTTTAATTTCAGATAATCAATTTTTGTCTAGATGACTCGAATAATGAGTGTAATAAAAGTATGTAACAATATTTATCACAAATGTGTTTTATAAAATATTTGATAGAGGAGGGCAAAAACATGAAGTTTGACTGTTTCCACATTTAATCAAAATTTGGACAGCCAAAAGGAACAACTTGAAGAATATAGGTGTTTTCACATTTTCTTTGAAAAAGTAACCGGTACGAAACGAGGGCGACTAGAGTTTAATCGTATTTGGAATTTTTGCGAATAATCGATACGGTTTTTGTGACAGGTCTGACTCGTCTATTCCGTTATACTGAAGACCTAAAATTACAGATCTCATTTCACAAAAGGGAGAGTATATAAAAAGTTAAAGGAATCCGGGAGAATGTGTTTACAATCTTTTTAGATATTGATCAAATTGAGAGAGAGTTAAGTTCTGATCGGACAAAAGAAGGGATTCTGTCTACAAGAAAACGAGGAAAATATCCTGGAAAACTGATATGGAAAAGGTTATGTATGCCATTTATTTTATGGATCAAGGATTGAGTACAATTGCTGCCGAGAAGGAATTGCATTTCTAGTATGACTTTGTATTTTAAAATGCATAAGAACAATGAAATCGAGTAGCATCCATCGGACAAAGGAATTCTTTCGATTATTTCATCGATTCACTTTGCCCCAGGTTGCACGAACTCTGATATTGAGAAGTTAACTAGGATAATGAATTATTACAGTGCATTTTACAAGACTATTGCAGTTATTTTTATAAGTATGAGTACTACTAGCTTGAAAAGTAATAGCATCTTCACAATTCACTACATAAACCTCTTCTCCAATTGCGATCTCTAATACCCCTTCGTTTACAATTATATATTCCTCCACACCTGGATTATGCGGTTCCGAATGATGCTCACATCCTGGTTCTAGAGTTATTGCAAATACCTCAAACTGTTTTTCTGCATTAAATGGAACAAGTGGATATACCCGATACTGTCCATTACTTTCTATTATTGGATTTATCTCTTTCTTCTTTATAAGAGAAACAGATGGAGTTTCTTCACTAATAAGCGAAGAGAACGAAAGTCGTAAACCATTCGCAATTTTCCATAGAGTTGTAACAGTTGGATTCGATTCTCCTCTTTCAATTTGTCCTAACATAGTTTTACTTACTCCAGTTAACTCAGAGGTTTTTTCTAAACTAATATTTCTCTCTCTTCTTACTCTGTTTAGGTTTTTCCCTATATTTTCATTAATTTTATCCATTTATTATCCTCCAAATATATCCCTATGCTATATTGTACAATCGTGCGCTATAGTGTAACGTAATCTTTATAAAGCACAAACGTGCTGTATATTGACTATGATACAGGAAAAGGAGAAATTTTTCTATGACAAACAGTTCCATGTTTTCAGGAGTACATCAAGTAATCGGTAACACGCCTATGGTTCACCTATCTAGAATTACTGAAGGCTTAGAAGGCAATATTTTTGCGAAGCTGGAATATTTAAATCCTGGTTTTAGTAAAAAGGATCGAATTGGATTACAAATAATCGAAGAGGCCGAGAATGCCGGTATACTTATGCCCGGGCAAACAGTTGTGGAATTGACAAGCGGTAATACAGGGACAGGACTTGCCATTGTTTGTGTAGTGAAGGGATATAAATTCGTTGCAGTCATGTCTAAAGGGAATTCATTAGAAAGAGCAAGAATGATGAGGGCACTTGGTGCAGAAGTTGTATTAGTTGACCAATCTCCTGGTTCTCCACTTGGACAAGTTTCCGGTGAAGATCTCGCTAAAGTGGAACAAGTTGCTCAACAAATTACAAAAGAGAGAAATGCGTTTCGAGCAGATCAATTCAATCATATTGGTAATATTCATGCACACGAATATTTCACTGGAGAAGAAATGTGGAAACAAACGAACGGAGAAATTGATGTCTTTCTAGATTTTGCTGGTTCCGGAGGTACCTTTACTGGTTGTGCAAAAGCATTAAAAAAGCATAATTCTGATATTCGTTGCTATTTAGTAGAACCAGACTCAGCATCCTACTATTCAAGTAAAATTCCAACAAACCTTAACCACAAAATACAAGGCGGAGGCTATTCGATGGAATTACCACTGCTAGAGAAAGAGTTAGTAACAGATTATTTACATGTTACAGATGACGAAGCTACTTACGTAGCAAGAGAGTTAGCAAAAAAAGAAGGAATATTTGCAGGGTTTTCTTCTGGTGCAAATGTTGCTGCAGCTTTGAAGTTATTGCAAGGTACTGAAAAAGGAGCAAATATAGTGTTAACAATTAATGATTCTGGACTCAAATATTTAAGTACTGATCTGTTTGAATAATTTTTTTAACACTGGACCTATCCTAATAAAAGGTCCAGTATTGCTACATAAAAAACTCCATATGTTTCTTTTCCTGTATGTAATAGTCCATTCTGGCTTGGAGTGTTCCAGTATGAAATTCGAACTTATGTCCGTCCGGGTCAGTAAAGTAAATAGACTTTTTATCTTTTTCATCTCTTGAACGACCAGTCAGTATATTTACATTTAAATACTTTAACTTTTCGTATATGCTGTCGAAATCTTCTTCATCTATAGTAAATGCTATATGTGTGTATGACTGATTTATTTCATTACGTGGAATATTATCTTCCAGATTCAGAGCAAGCCATATACCATTTAGATCAAAATAGGCAGTACTTTTTCCTTTCACTAAAAGCTTTGCATCAAACACAGTTTGATAAAACTGTATGGAATTGTTTAGATTAGATACAGAAAATAACAAATGATTTAATCCTTTAATCTTCATTTCCAAACCTCCTTATATATATATACATTCCTTAAAATTGTGATGTAGAAGAATATCGGAAGTTACTAAACAGCATATATGTCTTCACATATAATTTTCGGAACGAATCTAACGACTAGAGATTGTAGTTGAGTCACGCCAAATCCTTGTAACTTCAACCAATTCTTTTGCTTCAAAATCTAGTTTATAAATATCAGGCATGGCAAGATTATTCCAAAATTGAATATCATATTTTTTATCAAAGTAATTCATGATTAACACCATCAAATTTCCATGCGAACCTATGACAATATTTTTCCCTTCGTATTTTTCTAACAAATGTAGAGTTATGGCAACTCCTCTCCGCTGCGCAACAATATTAGATTCCCCGCCCTCCCATGAAAAATGATTATCCTCCCACAACTTAGTAATTGCATGTTTGAAATCGCTAACAGGTTCCAAAGACAGTGTTCGTTCACGTAAATCATTATATATTTCTATTTTCTTGCCACAATAATTGGAAATACCTTCAACTGTTTGAATTGCTCTTTTATACGGGCTTGAAACAATAAAGTCAATTTTTTCTTGTTTCAAACATTCTGTCACAAACTTTGCATCTTCCATTCCTTGTACAGAGAGAGGTCTTTCAAGCTCTTCCGGGGTATATGCAGAATGTGCATGCCTAACAAAATACAAACTACTTTTCAAAAAGATCAGCTCCATTTATTCTCATCTCAAAAATACTTTTCACAAAAGGTTCCTTTAAATCGGTATACTTATTTATTGTAATTTTTTCTAGTTTTTCATACGCTAATTTTAACCTTTTATATTCTTCTCTTGCTTCAATATTTGCATTTAAGTAATCTCTAAAAAAAATCAAATTGTTCCATAGATCTTTTTCATAATCGACAACATGGATATAATGTGTTTTTACTTCATATAATTCATCTGTATATCTTGCCAATACAATTTCTCCTGGTCTTACTACTCGAAGTCGAAGAAATCCAACTTCTTTCAAATTTCCAAAAAAAGTAGAGGTGACTTTTGTAATATCATCTACTCCTATGATTATATCGATAATCGGTTTAGCAACCATATTTGTAATTGCAGTACTTCCAATATGCTCTATTCTATGTGATTCAATATCCATATGGCTTAATATATTCTCTTTCACTCTCTGAAACTCATTAGACCACTCAACTGTAAAAGGAACCAATTTTACCTCGTCTCTTGATAGACCTAGTTTCAACTGGATTTCTCCCCTCTTTTTCTGGCCAACCAAAACCACAATAGATAAATGAAAAAGCAAACAATTAGCAATATATTTGGGGTAATTAGATACTCTTTTGGCAATAAAGCAATAAATAAAATAGTAAGAATAACACCAGATCCTACAATCCATAGCCACATTTTCACATACTTATTGTTAATACATAGGTCAAACCTCTCCAAATTCTACACCACACTTCACGAAAAGAAATATTATTTTTTCTTTTTAGGAATCGATAGAGTGGCCCACTCGTTTTCTGGAGTCAATTGTTTAGCAATGAAAACGATTTGACCGACATGGTACGTAAAATGTGTAATACTACGGAAGACTGCTTCCATAACTGTATGAGGCTCATTTCGAATATATATAGTTTGGAGTAAATGCTGTTCTTCTATTGAATCAATTGCTTGTAAGAACAACTTACACCCAGTTTCCCAAACTCGTAATAGCTCTTCGCGTGATTTAATAGTATTCTCAAATTCACCATCTCGATCTCTGTCATGCTTTTCACCATCTGTTGTTAAAAAATCAGTCCAGCGTGAAATGAGGTTACCACTCAAATGTTTGATGATTATCGCAACACTGTTGGAGTGTTCATTCGGCGTCCAAAATAAGGCGTTATCTTCCATTTGAGCAATCGCTTTATCAGTATCACGGATCATTTCTTCTATTCTTTTCCTTGCAACTTGCACAAAATTCTCATGCAGCTTTGCAGATTCTAACAATCTAATCATCTCCTATTTTTTACTTTTCACAAATATTCCAAAAATACCATCTACCTCATATTAAAACACTTCATTTTGAAATTGTATATTATATTGATTAGATTATAGTGTTAGTTACGTATCCGAGCTTAGATTAAGGGATTCTTGTTTGGGACACCATCATCATGAGTGTCTCTATACTTTGCCAACTGGGGTTGTCCAATAAGCCTAATAAAAAAGAAAATCGTTGGAACGGCTCCCTTTCCGGAGGCCACTGAAAAAGTCACTTTTTTTCAAAAAATAAAAACGAAATCCCATAATTCCTTCACTTTTTAGGGTGTTTATGGGGACGTCATGCCAATTTTGATACAAATATACTTCTCAAGTGGTGACTTTATTTTCTGAATTTTGGTTTTTCAGTGGCCTCCCTTTCCGCGGGCGTTGCCTCAACTTCCTCGCTTTGAGGGCACTGAAAAAGTGTCATTCATATAAATTATCTATCAAATAGTCCTAAGAGAATTTAGCGCTTTGGCATTCGCCTTCCGCGGGCGAGCGACGAGCCTCCTCTACGCTTCGCTTCGTGTGGGGTCTCGTCTGTCTCGCTTTCCCACAGGAGTCTCATGCGTCGCGCGAAATTCTTAAAATGATATACAGCAAATAGTTCCTATAAAAATAATAATTTTGAGTTTTTCAGTGGCCTCCCTCGCTTCGCTGCGGGGTCTTCGACTAACGCTATTCCCGCAGGAGTGTCGCCTTTTCCAACGATTTTCTATAAATGAAAAAGTAGAGTGAGGAAATTGTTGATATTCCTCTCAACTTTTGTAGTTTTTAGACACGCCAATCACCCTCTTTTTATTTAGTCAATTATAGGGACTTCTATAGTTCCCTCACGAGCAACAAAGAATGAAAGCGTTTGTCAGCAGTCAGAAAGCACTAAGCAACTCATTTTGCTTAGTGCTTTCAAATTATTCCCATTCAAAAGGTGTTTCCTGATAAACATAGTAGTTCAACCAATTTGAAAATAATAAATGCGTATGAGAGCGCCATGTATTTAAAGGTGGTTTAGACGGATCATTATTTGGAAAATAGTTTTCAGGTACTTCTATATTAATTCCTTTATTTATATCTCGAGAATATTCTTCTGCAAGTGTTGTTGCATCGTATTCTAGATGTCCAGTTATCATAATATGCTTTTCATCTTTTGATATGACGAGAAAAACCCCTGCGTCAACTGAAGTGGAAAGTAGATGTAAGCGTGAATCATTTTGAATTTTTTCGATAGAAACAGATGTATAGCGCGAAACAGGTGCATGAAATTCATCATTAAATCCTCGAACTAAATTGAGTGTATGATCAGACAATTGGTGGATATACACTCCTGAACATTTTTTAGGCAGTTCGTATTTATCAATTCCATAATGATGGTATAAAGCTGCTTGTGCCCCCCAACAAATATGAAGGACTGATGTTACATTTGTTTTTGTCCAGTCCATAATTTCCGCTATTTCATCCCAATAATTCACATCTTCAAATCGTAAATGCTCTATAGGAGCTCCTGTAATTATCATTCCATCATATTTTCGTCGCTTTATGTCCTCAAACGTAGTATAAAACGTATCTAGATGCGTCTTACTGACATTTTTAGATTCATGTGAAGCAGTGTTCAAGAACGTTACATTTACTTGCAGCGGCGTATTCCCTAGTAATCTAAGTAACTGAAGTTCTGTTTTTTCTTTTTCTGGCATCAGATTTAAAATAACTATATTTAATGGACGTATATCCTGTGTAAACGCACGCTCTTCATCCATCACAAATATTTTCTCTTCTCTTAATAACTTTCCAGCTGGTAAATGCTTTGGAATATTAATTGGCATTCATTTCTCTCCCCTTTTCCCTTTGAAAATAATACAAAAAAACCCTCTTTTCTCAAAGATAAGAAAAGAGGGTCCATGATTAGATCTCCGTTCTTATCTCTCAAGACAAATATAGTCTTGTAGGATTTAGCACCTTTCTGATGATTCAGAGGTTGCTGAAGCTTCAAAGGGCCATATCCCTCGGCTTCTCTTGATAAGAGTATTAAATATGAATAATTTGAAATTGTAACAATATATAAATAGTATCATTCAAATAATATATATGCAATTCAGTACAATTACACTAACTACTTATTATTTTATACATGAAAACGATTAACTGCTGTAGAGAGCTTCTCACTCAACTCTGTTAATGTTTCGGATGCTTTAGCAACTGATTGAATTGCCCGCAATTGTTCATCTGAGGAAGCACTCACTTCTTCACATGCTGCTGCCGTCTGTTGAGAAGTCGCTGCCATCATTTGAATGGTTTCCACTACTTGTTCTTTGTATTTCGAAACTTGTTGAATTTCATTAGAAACTTCATCAATGGAATTTTGCATAGTTGCCATTAACGAAGAAATTTTCCCAAATGTCACTTCTGTATCAGATACGACCGTACCTTGCAAACGGAATGTTTCCCTTGTTTCTTTCATTTGTTTAGTTACATGAATAGACTCGAACTGTAATTCTGTTATTGTCTTTTTCACTTGTTCAGTTGCATTTGCTGATTGTTCGGCTAACTTTCTAACTTCATCTGCGACAACGGCGAAACCTTTACCATGTTCTCCTGCTCTTGCTGCTTCTATACTTGCATTCAGTGCAAGTAAATTCGTTTGTGCAGAAATTTCCATTATCGTTTCCATAACTCCGCCAATCGCTTTTACTTTTTGTTCTAAAGTTTCGATAACTGCAGACATGGATTTCAAATTTGTTTCCCAATTATGGAATGATGATTTTAGTTCTCGCATTTGGTTTTGACCACTTGCATTCATTTCATTAGCTTCTATAGCAATTTCATTCATCGAAACTGATTTTTCAGTGATCGAATTTATTTGATCACTTAACTGCGATGAATTATCTGTTACTATTTCTGCGTCTTCCGCTGATTTTGAGGCACCTTCTGCAATCTCACTTACAGCAAGAGCTACTTCCTCGGAAGATGCATTCGTTTCTTCTGCAACAGCACTTAAACTTTCTGAGCTGGCTTGCACATTATTTGCTGAATCTTTTACTACTTTAATAATTTTATTCATATTTTCTGTCATTTTATTGAAATTAAAGGCTAGCTGACCAATTTCATCTTTCGTCTGAACATTTGCATGAACGGTTAAATCACCATCTGCCACTAAATCCATTAATTGTTTTAGTTGATCAACTGGTTTTAACATATATGTGATAGAGAAATACAACACAATACACATAAACAATAGCATTAGTGCTGTTAAAATAATAATTATATTTCTAATACTATCTGCTGTCTGGTTTATGTTCTTTTGATCATACACAGTTCCAATTTTCCATTCCAATCCTGGAATTGTTGTAAATACTGTAACATTTGAAATACTTTCCGTAATATTTCGTACTACACCAGAAGAACTTGCAAGCATTTCAGGCACATAACCATAATCGGATAGGTCTTCTCCAAATTTTGTCGGATGGACAATTGCTGTTCCATCATTTTCAATAATAATTGGATAACCTTCAAACCCTAGCTCATTTGAAGAAAGTTTATCTGTAAGTTTTGATAATAAAATATCAATACCTAGTACACCGACTACTTTCCCATTATCAAGAACTGCCTTTGCACCTGATATTGCATATTCTCCAGTTGCTGAATCTACATAAGGCTTTGACCATGTGAATTTTTCAGGGTTTCCTGTAGCAACTTTATACCAATCTCTTGAGGTTGGATCAAAGTCAGAACCAAGATCTACTTCCGGTAAAATTTCAAGATGCTTATTTGGTAATGCATAATATATAGAAGATGCAGCATCAAACAAAGTTAAAAACTCGGATAGTTTACTATCTAATTGTTTTTCAAGTCTTATTGCTGTAACTGTATCTGGTGAATTTTTTTCATCCATATATTCGATAATCTCACGAGTAGAAGACATTTGCATAATACCTTTTTCGTAAGAACTTAGGTAATTTTCTATCGAAGAAGACATTTCCTTTACAAGAACATGACTTTGATCAATTAAGCTTTCTTCCGTTTTATTACTAATCGTATACGTGCTAATAACATTCAATACTACTAACCCAACAACAATTAGCGTAAATACTGTACTAATAATTTTCCATTTAATAGATTTCTTCATCTCGCATCTTCTCTCTCTTATTAGATATTTCATCAAAGATACTATCTTATCAATAGTAATTCAATAGACTAAATTCCTAACAAAAACTATTTCAGAGAGATAAATAAGTACATTAGCATTACTTTTTGAACGGAAAAATGGTAAATATATAGTTATATTTACTTATTATTGAAATACTTTTCAATTTCATACCAATTATTCAATCTAAAATAACGTGTTTCTTGCATATTATGTGGAGCTGTAAAAAGTATTCCTTTCCCTTTAAACGTTTCTAAATTTTCAGGTGTATCATCGATTAAATAATCTGCACGAATGATGCTTTTGTCACCACAAAATACAAAATTCTTTTCATTTAAAAAATCGTAGTTCTTTTTAAGCCACTTATACTTTGGCGCTAACGAGGACGGGAAATCCATAGCGGCAGTTACAATAAATATTTCATACTGAGAACTTAACTTTTTAATAACTTGTTGACTGTCTTTCACAACTTCTAAGCTTAGAAAAAAAGATTCTAAGCTTAGATATTCATTCACTTTTCTTTCAAATCTCTTGTCTAACTCAACAAGTTTCTTCCCATGTAAATCATTTACAGAATAATTTATATTAAACTCATTATTAAATAACTGTATACACTTAGTACTAAATTGGCTTATTACTTCGTCCATATCTATTGCTATTCGTTTCAAAACCTTACCCCTTTATTTATTGTACGTCATCTTATTGAGTATCCATCCATTGCTCTAGATAATTCTCTAATTCTATCTCTTTAGATTTTTTCAAACTAAGCAACTCTTCGTACTTTTTCCAATCACTTTCTACATCTATTTGCTTGTCTAAAACAGCAATTTCTTCTTCGAGTAAAGCAATTATCACTTCCAATGGTTGCGTTTTAGGCAACTTTGTTTTCACTATCTTTTCCTTTTCTTTATCCTTACATTCAACTGAAATTGAGACAGTTTGATTTAACTGTCGCTCTTCCCATTTCGCACGTGCCCATTCATATGGGCCCTCAAAAGTTAATAATTCACCTTGATCTAGCCAAGCTGTTCTTGGAAACAATTTATTTAAAAAGTAACGATCGTGCGAAACTGCTAGGATCGTTCCTTTAAATTCTTCCAATGCATCTTCAAGTACTTCTCTTGAATCAATATCTAAATGATTGGTCGGTTCATCTAACATCAGTAAATTTATATCTTGATGCATAAGTTGGGCTAGACGAAGACGCATCTTTTCTCCCCCACTTAAATCACCAACTCGTTTGAACACATCCGGTCCGTAAAACATAAATTTCGCAAGAATATGTCTTGCGTCACCTTCGAAAACATTTACTTCGCTTCTAAATACATCGATTAATCGTGCTTTCGGATCGCTCACTTCGAAATGCTGAGATAAAAACCCCACTCGGACATTACTGCCAAGTCTTGCTATTCCCGAATCTACTTGTATCTCTTTGCGCAGTATTTTTAATATCGTAGACTTTCCAGTGCCATTTCGCCCAACGATAGCAATCCGATCCTTCCAGAATACATTTAATTTTGCATTTTGAAGCAACACTTTCGTATCGAATGCTTTATATACTTCGTCCATAATCACAACTTCTTTTCCACTTCTTGGTGCGGCCTCAAATGATAAGTTCATTTTCTTTGGATCCATTAATGGTTTTTTTACTTTTTCCATTCGTTCCAATGCTCTTTCCATATTTCGTGCTTGGCGATGAAGACCAGCATTAGGTGGAACCGCTTCATTTGCCCATTGTTTAAGTCTTTTTATAGCTTCCTTCATTTTTTTTATCTTTTTTTGTTGTTCCTCGTATTGCTGAAACTCACGTATTAATCTCTCTTCTTTCTCTGTAATGAATGCAGAATAATTCCCATGATATAAGGTGAGTTCTCCCTCTTCTAGATCTGCTACTTTCATAACAACTTGGTCTAAAAAGTATCTATCGTGAGAAATGATTACAACCGTACCAGGGTAAGAAACCAAATATTGCTCTAACCATTCTACTGCAAATAAATCTAAATGATTTGTTGGTTCATCCAGAAGTAACAGATCAGGTTTAGTTAACAATAGCTTACCAAGCATGATTTTCGTTTGTTCTCCTCCACTTAAGCTCGAAAATGGTTGAAGTACAAAATTACCTAATTGTAATCCTTGAATTACTTTTTCAATTTCCGAATCCATTGTATATCCATCTCGATTCGAAAATTCTTCCTGAACGTCACCATAAAGCAGTAATAGTTTTTCCATCTCTTCAGGTGCTACAGATGAAAGTTTATTTTCTAGTAATTGCATCTTTTCTTTTAGAACTATTAACTCCTCGAAAGCACTTATTAATACGTCATAACCAGTTGTATTATCTGTGTAGACAGGAATTTGTGCTAAATAACCAATTTTCGTTCCTCTTTTGAAGTGAATACTTCCTTTATCTGGCGATTCTATTCCCGCAAGCAGAGTAAATAATGTCGTTTTTCCACTTCCGTTTCTTCCGACGACACCTAATTTATCCCCTGTTTTAATTGCTAAAGATAAATCTTCAAAGATTGTGTTTCCTCCAAGCATTTTGCTTATTTCTTGTATTGTACAAATCATTAAATTCGCTTCCTCTCGAATAAGTAATTAGCTGGAAGCATTTTTCTGCATAGAAAAAAGACTGCCTGAAAAGCAGTCTTTTCCATAAAAAATATGGTTCAGAAAGAATGACTTTATCAGCTGTGAAATTCATGAAATTTACTAAAAATGGACAGACTAATCCCGTTGTTAGAAATTTCATGAGTAATAGCACAAGATGTGGATAAAAATTCCAATATAAATCCATGTGCATTCACAGTGTTTTTCATTCTTTCCTCACCTCCGTTCATATAAGATAAAATCATTTTATCATAAAAATTCGAACAATTCAATCGATTATTTCATTAAGGTTTTTGAAAAGTTGGATCTTCAATTGTTCCACCAGTTCTTGGAATTCCCATATCATTTTCTTCATTCACTTCTTCGTTTCCCGTGTTTGGAATGTCATCAGATTGACTATCTATTTGGGTTTCTGGGTTCGCTGGAGCATTTGACTCTCTCGTAGAACCACAAGCAGAAAGACTAAAAATTGTAAAAACAATCATAACTACAAAGATTTTCCGCATACTATCACTCCTTCATTTTTCTTAGAATGCTCCATTGTTTTTTGTTTATGCTAATACAAAAAACTCCCATACACTTGTATAGGAGTTTTCAGAATTGTATTTAATTTGTGTGTCTGCCTGGTACAACTATTCTTCGATGTCAAAGTAAATTTCGTCTTCGTCATTGAATTCTGAACCATCTGCGAATAATACCGTTGTACGTAAAATGAGATTAGTTACTTCGGCATTTTCCTCAGGTAGCCATCTTTCATCTGGCATAATTTCAAATGGAATCATTTGCATATCTTTTGAAGCAGCAGCTCCGACTAGTTCGACGGAATGCTTAGAAACAATTTTCGAAATTTCTCCATTTATCAATTTAAATACTTCAAGTTTAATGTTTTCTACTAGTTCATCGCCATGTACGCCATCGATATAGATGGTACCAGATAAATTAATACCGTGTTCAATATATGGATGGTCCACAACTGTTTCAATTTTTACTGATTGTACTTGTATGGAAGACTCAAACTTCTTCACCATTCATCTCAATCCACCTTGTTATTTGTAAGCTCATACTGATTTTCAGAAATAGGCTCATATTTATTATAACGCTTTTTGAATAAAGTATAAAAATGAGAAACAATCACTTTTAATATTGCATACCCTGGAATCCCTAAAATTACTCCTGGTACACCAAACAATGATCCGGACGTAATTAATACAAAAATAATCGTAATTGGATGAACATGAAGTGATTTACCCATAATTTGTGGAGAGATAAATTTTCCTTCAACTAATTGTACGATTGTCCATACCACTGCAAGCTTAATCAACATAAAAGGTGAGGTAACAAGTGCAATTATGGCCGCTGGAGTTATGGCAATTACAGGTCCTAAATATGGGACGACACTTGTTACCATTGCAATAACTCCTAATAATAATGCGTATTCCATCCCGATAATTGTAAAACCAATATAGATCATAAAGCCAATGCACATGGAAACTAAAATTTGCCCTTGGATGTACGAACTGATTTGTTTATCAATATCTTTGAATACGGAGTGTAAATCTTCCCTCATACGTGGAGGAAAAATTTTCATTACAAATCGAGGTAATTTTTCTCCATCTTTTAATAAATAAAAAAGAATAAATGGAACTGTTACAATAGCTAGTACAAAGCTAGTCAACACGCCTACTACCGAAGATATTCCAGTAGCAATTTCAGTAAGAGTGCTTTGAAGGAATTTTCCTATATCTTCTGGTATTCGCTCAATAATTGTATCCACTTTACTTTCAATTTGAAGGTAGTAATCTGTTAAAAAAGATGTTCTCAAAAAATGGTCAAATGAGTTAAGAAGTTGTATAAAATAACCAGGAAACTCTTCCACTAATTTAATAGACTGCGATCTCAAAAAAGGAAATACTAAAAATACTAATAATGTGATTAGTCCTATTAATGCAAGGAAGATGATTAATATTCCCCACACTCTAGGTAATTTTATTCGCTCTAATAATCGTAGCAACGGTCGTAATAAGTAATATGAAATGACTGCTAAAATAATTGGTAAAATCACATTACCTAAAAATACTGTTAAAGGAACAAAAATAAATGAAATATCATCATAAATCATAATAATTAGCCCAATTAACATTACCATTACTAGTGTGAAAACTGTATTACGTCCACCTAAAAACTTTATGTAACGTGTAGAAAAAAAAGAAGGTTTCTCAGGCTCCACTAATATCATACTTCCTTTCCTATTTAATCTTATTTTACGAAGGTATATAAAGATTAGCAACGCATACGTATTACTTTTTTTCTAAAAAGTCAGTAATTGCTGATTTATTTTTTTCTACATTAATTTCAATAACAGATCCAGCATGAGAATAGTTTTTAAATGAGTATGTCCCTTCCACTGGAATTGTCAATTTTTCGATTTCTACTTTACCACTTGTTATAGCATCTAAAATGCGTTTCGCTTTGTCAGTTTTAGAATAATCTGTTTCAATATATCCTTCAGCTGCTCCAACAAATTTAGGGATATTTGATAAATTATCTATGGAAAGCACTTCATTTTTTAATGCTTCTAATACGATTTGCTGTCTAGAAACTCGTCCAAAGTCTCCCTCTGCATCCGAACGAAATCTTGCATAGCCTAGTAATTCTTTTCCAGTTAAATCATGCTGCCCTTTTTTTAGAGAAACACCGATTTTCTCAGACATATCTTTTTCTACATTTATAGGCACACCATCAGGAGCAATTATATCCACTAATGATTCAAAGCTACTAAAATCGATAAGTGCATAATGATGAATAGGAATATCAAACATTTTTTGAATTGTATCTGTTACAAGTTGCACACCATCTAAATAGTAAGCAGTATTTAATTTGTATGATTTATATCCTGGGATATCTGCATATATATCTCGCATTAAAGATACAATTTTGACATCATTATTTTTTTTATCCCAAGAAACAATCATCATCGTATCTGTTCGAGCTTTGTCCTCTCCACGTGAATCTACTCCTAGAACTAATATATTTTCTCTTTCATCTGAAGATAATTTATCTCCAGTAAATTCATGCTTCTTTTGTGGTTCCCCACTTGCTAATTTATATCCTATTGAATATTGAATGACCGAATAAATCCCTCCGATTAATACAACTAAAATAAGTAGAAATACAAATACTCTTCCTACTCTCAATTTTCTTTTTCGCTTTCTTCTAGTTGGCTCTTGTTGGATTTCATCCATCTCAAAATCTCCCCTTCATATTATTATAATAACGTATTTTCTCCCGATTAGTTTCAGTTTTTTGTGCTTCTTTAGGAGTAATGATAAAATAGTTTTACAGATTTAGGGGGGATAATTTTGATAGAAAAAGCAACTTTTGCTGGTGGCTGTTTTTGGTGTATGGTAAAGCCATTCGATTCATGGGAAGGTATACATAAAGTCACTTCAGGATATATGGGCGGTCATTTAGAAAATCCAACATATGAGGATGTAAAAAAAGGGACGTCAGGTCATCTGGAAGTAGTAGAAATTCAATTTGACCCAAATATTTTTTCCTATAAACAATTACTAGAAATTTTTTGGCAACAAATTGACCCAACAGATGCAAGGGGACAGTTTCAAGACCGTGGGGAAAGCTACACTTCTGCAATCTTCGTCCATTCCGATGAACAAAAACAACAAGCAGAAAAATCAAAAGAACTACTAGCAGCTAGTGGTAAATTTTCCAAACCAATTGTTACTCCAATTAGAGAAGCAAAGACTTTTTATGAAGCTGAAGATTATCATCAAGATTTTTATAAGAAGGATCCAAAACATTACAAAGAAGATAGGGCTCAATCAGGGCGTGATGAATTTATCGGAAAAAATTGGAAATAATAAAAAGCTAGCATTCTTGCTAGCTCTTTTATTATTTTCCAATGACAAAGAAGTGTTTTTTTTTAAAAATAGATTAAGTTTTCCGAAGCTTACCGTTCACTTTCCGCGGTCGAGCGTCAAGCCGCTTGGGCCAACATGATGTTGGTCTTGAAGGCGTTGCATCAGGACTAGGCACACTTAGCCTTCCTTCCATTAACATACTCCTACAGGGTCTCGTCTGACTCGCTTTTCCCGCAGGAGTTGATCGGACGCTTCTCCAAACTAATAACTATTTATCCATTCATTTTTATTATTCAAAATAAGATTAATCTTGAATTGATGGAATATGGTGAAAAGAAACTGAAAATATAAGCGGACCAATTAGAAATTACTACAATAGGACAACTTCTTCTACAAGACCAGTTCGTAACTTGGGCTATGAATGATTTCGACTTCATTTATTCAATGCTCTTTGGATGTCTTAGTATTAATCTTTTTGCCTTGTTTAAGTTAAGAAGCTTATTATTTTAGGTTTTTAAATCTTCAATGGCCCGAATAAAATTGTTGTAACTCTCTATTCCGTATATCTCTTTACTCTCCTTAAAGAAGCTTTTTTGCATGAAGATTTTTGCAGATTCTAGAGAATAAGATCTTGCTTTCATAACAAGTCTTAGGTAGGAAATAAAATATTCTTTAGATAAATTAGCCCCATTATTTACAATCATATTGCTTCACCCTTAACATTTAGATGCTTCCGTTCCGCAGCATGATTTCGAAGAATTTTGTGGAGTTAAATTAATGCTACATACACCAGTTTCAGGTAGATCGAGTTCTACCTTTTTAGCTGATTCAAAGTCACCGGAAAGATGGGCCACAATAGACCTAACTTGTTCATATCCAGTGGCCATTAAGAATGTTGGAGCTCGACCATAACTTTTCATTCCAACTATATAGAAATCTTTTTCAGACTGTCTTAATACCTCTTCACCATGAGGTCGAACTGTTCCGCAGCTGTGAAGGTTTGGATCAATCAAAGGAGCAAGAGCCTTAACGCTTTCCGTAGCAGTATCTATACTGAGCCTGATTTCTCTTATAAATGAGAAATCAGGACGGCTTCCTGTATTAGCAATGATTTCATCAACAGGAGAAAGTGTTATTTCACTACCGTCGGATTCCCCAGTAATTCCTATTCCATCATTCGTCTTACTTAATTGATGAATAAGAAAAGGAGTATAGACTTTTACTTGACCAGCATCAACTAATTGATGTATACGGCTACCTAATTCACCTCTTGCTTCAAGGGCGTCTTTGTCTTCTCCACCGTACGCATCTTCTACATTTTCCTTTCTCATTATCCAAGTAATTTCCACTTCATCATTTAACTTTGATAATTCTAAAATTGTGTTAATGGCTGAATGACCGCCACCAACAACTGCCACTCGTTTGCCTTTGTATCTTTCTTTATGCTCGCCCTTAATATCAGGAATTCCATAATATATGTGTTGTTTTAATTCTCTTTCTTCTTTTGTCCAAATACTATCAGCATTAATAGGATTTGAATTTGACCAGGTTCCCGCAGCATCTATTACAGCCCTTGCTTCTATTCTTTTTGATATCCCATTTTGTTCAATGTATAAAACAAAGGGTGAATTGTCACGATTAGCAGTTTTCATTTTATCTAAACCTTTTTTACTTATGGAAACAACTCTTGTATTCAGTGATAAAAAAGGTTTTATCTCTGGTAAATTTGCTAAAGGAATCAAATACTCGTTAACTAATTCACTTCCTAAAGGAAGTTTATCTAAAATAGGTGGATTCCAACCGTGATTTACTAGAGTTTTTTTAGCTATCTTATCGATATTGTATTGCCATGGTGAAAATAACCGCACATGTCCCCAGTTTAGAATATTACTTCCAACACTATCACCTGACTCGAGTAGTATAAAACGTTCTCCAATATTAGCTAGATGGGCAGCTGCTGCTAAACCTATAGGACCAGCACCTATAATCGCTATTGGTAATTCCTTGTTTGAAGATTTTACTACATCTGAATTTATTTGTGCTGCAGGCACGCAGCATCCACCAGTGTATACTTGTTTCAGTTCAATATTATTCATCTTCTTACCTCCATGAAATTTTAGTTGAATTATCATATAAATTGTTCTTATTAATTGCATTTTGCAAGTAATATTCATTTTTTTAAGCAAGACTTAATCTTGCTTAAAGTAGAGGTGTACAGCAAACGCTTGATTTGGACATAGCTTGATTTAATAATTTAATAGAACGAATAACTGTTTCTTTTTCAAATTCGTTCATATGAGAGAATACTTCCTCTAAATAAGCATTCATCGATTCATCAATGGTTGTAGCGACAAACTTACCTTGTACTGTAAGAGATAAAATATATACCCTTTTGTCTGTTGAGGAAGGTGTTTTCTTTACTAATTCCATTTTAATGAGTGTCTGGATTTGTCTGCTAAAAGTCGTTATATCCATTGCTATCGCTTCTGCAATTTGTTGCATGGATGGTGATGTTTGTTTATCTATTTCATAAAGAATGTGACTTTGTACGGATGTTATATCCACAGCTCCAATTGAACAACAATTTTTATTAAGAAGTCCAAACCTACGAGTAAGTACTTGGAATAGTTCACGTTTGTTTTCCATGTTTTCACCTCTTATATAATGTATACATCATTTACTTGCAATGTGCAACAAATAACTATAAAATTTCATTAAATACTTTTTATTTATATTGGGGGAATCAGAGATGAATTTTATGATTCGAAATGCTACAAAAGATGATTGGGATGAAATTAAATATATTTATGAAGCTGGGATTTCCACTGGAGTAGCTACATTTGAAATCATAGCACCCTCCACATATGAAGAATGGATCTTAAAAGCTCATCCTAAATGTACTCTAATTGCACTTGACGAAAATAAAATATTTGGTTGGTGCAAAATTACACCTATATCTGATCGTTTGGCTTATGCAGGTGTTGGCGAAGTTAGTGTCTATGTCCATCCTAAATCACAAGGGAAAGGAATCGGTAGTCTACTCTTGAAAAATTTGATTACTATATCTGAAGAGCAAGGTTTCTGGACTTTACAGGCTTCAATTTTTAGGGAAAATAATAGCAGTATTTATTTGCATAAGAAAAATGGTTTTAGAGAAGTAGGGATACGAGAAAAAATAGGGAAATTAAATGGTAATTGGAGGGATAATGTTTTGTTAGAAAGAAGAAGCTGTTTAATTGGATTAGAATAAGATTCTTAATGTAATTCAAAATTTTAAGGGTATTAATGCAAAATAATAGCCACTCAGTTGAGTGGCTTTCTACAATTATTAAGAATTGTTTTCTGCAGGAAAAAGCGGTTCTGTTAAGTTTAACAAGTAAGCATATACTTTCTTTATCAAGCTAAGAATTTTCACAAGTGAAGTCTATATGTAAGTAATTTACCCGGCTTTGATAATTTATCTAGATGTTTCTAGAAATTCAATATTAACCAATTCTTCTGTTTCTGTTGTATACTCAATTCTTACAAATACACCGAATTCGTTGTCCCCTTCTTTTAACCATAGCTTAAACTTTTCAATTGTTGAATCCTCTTTAGATTCACTTCCTTCATGCAGGTAGTCAATAATTTTCGCATTGGGATATTTTAATTGTGTCTCTTTTACTGCAAGCTGTCCCCACTTTGCATATGCTGGTATTTGTTGTTGTGAATGAACAATAGTTGGATTATATGTTGCTATAGTATTAACAATTGTAAAAATTCCAAGTGCAATAAATGTTTTTCTCATAGTTAATCACATCTCCTTTTCAATAGGATGAGTAATTTGCTTAAAATCATTCTACGTAATTAACATAAGTAGAAGTCCAATAACATGTAAAGAGTTTATTTAGACGAACAGGTACTTCACTTGAAGAAGGCCACTATAATTAATAAATTTTTATTACAAGAAAAAAATCCATTTTGATCAATCTTTTTTCAAAATGGATTTTCTAATTATGGTAATATCGGTTTCAAGAAGTTCACAAATCCCTATTGAACAACTTAAGAACAGATTAATGCATTACTTTCCCGTTTCAGCAAAATGCTTAATTCTTTCTCGAATTTCATCACGAACTCGTTGGAAGGTAGCCCATTTCTCTTCATCAGTACCTTGTGCTTTTGCAGGGTCGTCAAAGCCCCAATGATCGCGTTTCACATGAGGTGGTGTCATTGGACATTTATCCGCAGCATCTCCGCAAAGTGTAACTACAAAATCCGCATTATTTAACGTTTCCATATCAATAATATCTGAAGTCTGATTAGAAATATCAATTCCAGCCTCATTCATTGATTTAACAGCATTAGGGTTTAAGCCATGTGCTTCAATTCCTGCACTTAGTACTTCCCACTCATTGCCTAGATATTTTTTTCCCCAAGCTTCTGCCATTTGGCTTCTGCACGAATTTCCCGTACATAAAAAGTAAATAGATTTTTTTTCCATGATTTCAGTCTCCTTTAGGAAATTAATAATGAAATATATAGTCCAAATAATGTAAGGAATAGAATTGGAATTGTGAGGACAATACCAGTTTTAAAGTAAGTTCCCCATGAAATTTTTACTCCCTTTTGCGATAAAACATGGAGCCAAACTAACGTAGCAAGTGAACCGATTGGAGTGATTTTTGGTCCTAGATCAGATCCAATGACATTGGCATAAATAAGCGCTTCACGAATAGTTCCAGAAGTGTTTGTTTCTGCAATTGCTAATGCATCGATCATTACAGTTGGCAAGTTATTCATAATGGACGAAAGGAATGCTGCAATGAATCCCATCGACATCGTAGCTACGAATAATCCTTTTTCTGCAGCTACTTCGATTACTCCAGCTAATACATTCGTCAGTCCTGCATTTCCTAGTCCGTATACGACTACATACATACCAATTGAGAAAAATACAATATTCCATGGAGCCCCTTTAATAATAGTTCTTGTGTCAACAGCTTTACTTCTTCTTGCCATTAGAATAAAGAATATCGCTATAATTCCAGCCACTATTGAAACCGGTAATTTTATGAATTCACTAGTAAAGTAACCAACAAGTAACATGGCAAGAATATACCATGAAAGATGGAACATTTTTAAATCTTTAATTACTTCTTGTGGTTCTCTTATTTTAGTTAAATCATATGTCCTTGGAATGCTTTTTCTAAAATAGAATAATAAAACGATGATAGTTGCAATCAGTGAGAATATGTTAGGGATTATCATTCGTGAAGCATATTCTACAAAACCGATATTAAAGAAGTCCGCTGATACAATGTTAACAAGATTACTCACTACAAATGGGAGTGAAGTTGTATCTGCAATAAACCCGCTCGCCATTATAAATGGAAAGATCATTGTTTCTTTGAAATTCAAATTACGAACCATTGCCAATACTATCGGTGTTAAAATTAATGCAGCCCCATCATTAGCAAAAAATGCTGCAACAATTGCACCTAATACACTTACATAAACAAACATTTTATAACCATTGCTTTTGGCTGCCCGTGCCATATGCAAAGCAGCCCATTCAAATAATCCGATCTCATCTAAAATTAAAGAAATAAGGATAATAGCAATAAAGGATAAAGTCGCGTTCCAAGTTATGTCTACTACTTCTATGACATCACTAAACTCGACAACTCCTACTAATAGCGCAATAACCGCCCCTCCACATGCAGACCAACCGATGTTTAAACCTTTAGGCTGCCATATAACGAAAATAAGCGTTACTAAGAAAATAATTGATGCTAAAATTACTGATAACATAAAACTAACCTCCATTAATCACATGAGATACGTAATCCCTGCACTTCTAATTCTTCAAGTTTAAAATCTTGGTTCGGAAGATGATGAATCAAGCTCTGGACGAATGGAAAATCATCACTTTCTCTATTCAATGAATAAATAATCCATTGACCTTTTCTTGTTTCTCTAACCAATCCAGCATCTTTTAACTTCCGTACGTGTTGACTAATAGCAGGCTGACTTACTTTAAATATTGCAACAAATTCACAAACACAATAATCATGTGTATCCAGCATTTTAAGCATTGTAAGTCTTGTTTTATCACCCAACAGTTTTAATATTACTGCAGCTTTTTCAATTTCAATCGCTGATGAATTCATAAAATCGCCTCCCTAATAAGCATATAACGATTAACTTATATAATAATCCACTTATATGTTAATTGCAACTGTTCATTTTGTAGTTTTTGAATAGTAATGTAATAATCTTTGAATAACATTTTTACTTCTTTTAGATAGAAAAACCGATTATTCAGAGTGTATCTGGGGGATATTTACTCCTGTAAACTAATTTTTGGGGCTAATTTGGAAAATGTTTGTCTATAAACCTTTCCAATTAGGGATTATATATTTTGTATTTACTATATTCAAAATTAAAAGAGCGTTCCGACTGGAACGCTCTTACGTTGCTACTATTATATTTTCCTTACTACGCTTTATGTTCCTGAAATGTAATAAAGCCAACATAATTAATGTGCTTACTTTTAAACGATTCGAAGAATCTTGCATTACCCAATTAAATTGTTGGTTCTGTTGTTGGTGTTGGTTCTGTTGGAGTTACTGGAATTGTTGTATCTCCAGGGGTGTTCGTATTTTCATCTACTGGTTTTGGAGTGTCAGCTTGTTCTGCCAAAGACTTCACTCGTTTGATTTCATCTGTAGCTTTTTGTTGAAGTTCTTTGGACCTTACAAGTAATGCTTCAAAATCAGCAGCATTTGCTTTGTATTTTTTCTTATCGGAAGCAAGTTGTTTATCAATTGCACGAAGCTTATTAATCTCCGCTTCAAGCTTTCCCTTATAACTATTATATTTTTTATTTGGTGTTTCTTCGCTTACTTCTTTATCAACTGTACCCGCGTCATTTACACCAAAATATGTGTTTATAGATTTCGATAAACTATTGATCGTAGAATCAATAGTATTCAATCGCTTTTCGACTGTTTTACCAACTTTAGATTTAATAACCACTTTTTTTACATTTGAAGATTTGTCTTCTTTTTGTTTTTTATTTTTTTCCGAAGACTTGTCCTCTTTTTGAAATTGGACATTTCCCTTTTGTACTGTATTTCTTTCGTCCGAGCCTTTAGCACTTGCAAATGATGCTGTACCGAAGACTAAAGTTACAACTACTAAACTTGTTAAAAAATTTGAAAACCATTTTGTTTTCATTACCTTTTCCTCCTCTTGGCATTTTTGGTAATGGCAGCTGGCTGGCATAGATTACAATCCTTAGCCCCGGTAGCTTTGTGACATCAAGTTTCCCTGATTGTACCTTTACAGATGTTTCATTTATTTTATCGGTATAAAGCAGAATGAAATAAGCTGAACTTCTAATCTTTCGCTAAATGTTCCTACTATGAATATTATTATTAAATCGCGGACTAAACGTGAAGGTAATCGCTGAACGATTGGGTAATACTCCACAAATGATTTATGAAATCTATGACCATGTATTAAAGGAACTAGAACTAGAACAAGAATCAGTTCACTTATTTAGTCAAAGTTTACAAACAAGTGGGGCTACTATTGGGGCTGACTAGTAAGTAGAGTGGCAAGAAAGCTTGTCGAATCAAGGGTTTGTAGATTTTGTTTAAACTACATGCTATAATAAGAGCATTGTGAATTTTAGGAGGTACTAGCATGATTGCAGTAAGTAATGTAAGTCTTCGTTTTGGTGATCGTAAATTATTTGAAGACGTAAATATAAAGTTTACACCAGGTAACTGTTATGGTTTAATCGGTGCAAATGGAGCAGGTAAATCAACATTTATTAAAATTTTGTCTGGAGAAATTGAGGCACAAGAAGGCAATGTTATTATGAATCCAGATGAGCGTTTAGCTATTCTAAAACAAAACCACTTCGAATACGAAGAATATACAGTTTTAGAAACAGTTATTATGGGTCATAAACGTTTATACGAAGTAATGAATGAAAAGAATGCTATCTATATGAAAGAAGACTTTTCAGATGAAGATGGTATGCGTGCAGCTGAGCTAGAAGGTGAATTTGCAGACTTAAATGGTTGGGAAGCAGAGTCAGAAGCTGCAATCCTTTTACAAGGTCTAGGCATTCCTGATAGTATGCACCAAAAGAAAATGTCTGAGTTAACTGGTTCTGAAAAAGTAAAAGTGTTACTATCACAAGCCCTTTTCGGGAAACCTGATGTTCTTTTACTAGATGAACCTACTAACCATTTAGACATTAAAGCCATTCAATGGTTAGAAGATTTCCTTATCAATTTTGAAAATACTGTAATTGTAGTTTCCCATGACCGTCACTTCTTAAACAAAGTATGTACACATATTGCAGACTTAGACTTTAGTAAAATCCAAGTATATGTTGGAAACTATGACTTCTGGTATGAATCAAGTCAACTTGCATTGAAGCTAGCATCTGATCAAAACAGTAAAAAAGAAGAAAAGATTAAAGAGCTTCAAGCCTTTATCGCTCGATTTAGTGCAAATGCTTCAAAATCTAAACAAGCAACTTCTCGTAAGAAAATGTTAGATAAAATTGAGTTAGATGATATTAAACCATCTTCTCGTAAATACCCTTATGTAAATTTCTCGATGAAACGAGATATCGGAAATGATGTTTTACAAGTACAAGATCTGGGCTATACATTTGAGGGAGAAAAACTATTCTCTAAATTGAACTTCACTTTGAATAAGGAAGACAAAATTATTCTACTTGGAGATGAACTAGCAAAATCTGCATTACTTCGTGTACTAGCAGAGGAAGAAGAACCACAAGAAGGTTCAATCCGCTGGGGTGTAACTACTACTCGTGCGTACTTCCCTCTTGATAATGCAAAATATTTCGAAGGAAACGAGACTTCACTAGTAGACTGGTTACGTCAATATTCGCCTGATGATGAAAGTGAAACATTCCTACGAGGGTTCTTAGGTCGTATGCTATTCTCTGGTGAAGAAGTGAAGAAAAAACCATCTGTACTTTCCGGTGGAGAAAAAGTTCGCTGTATGCTATCTAAAATGATGCTATCGGAGTCGAACGTACTTTTACTAGATGAACCAACGAACCATTTAGATTTGGAATCTATCCAAGCACTAAATAATGGATTGACTGCATTTAAAGGTGCAATGATCTTTACATCACATGACCATCAGTTCATTCAAACAATCGCGAATCGTGTAATTGAAATTCGCGAAGACGGCTCAATTTTAGATAAGCAATTGACATATGATGAATTTTTAGAATGGCGAGAGCAAAAGTAATAATAAAAAGCTTGAGAGATTTTTTCTCTCAAGCTTTTTTTGTCTTTTTTATAAATCTTCCTAATAAAGATTTCGATGGAAGCTTTCCTACAAATGAATTGCTAGTTTCCGCTATTTTTTTTAGAGCGGTTAATAACTTTACATCTCCAGCCCAGTGTTCTTCAATAATTTCAGCGGAAAATTTATTTAATAACATATTCACTATGAAAGTGGCTACAATAATGTCATCGATATATCCACCAGGCCCAACCAAACCTTCTGGCAAGACATCGACTGGAGATATAAAATAAAGTATTCCACTACCAATTAATGTTTTATTTTTCGCATCAATGCGATTATCTAATAGCGCTTTTATAAGAAGATGAAACAAGTCTGGAGCAAATAATAAGTAAGGTGCTAACTTGCTTTTTTTCCCTGACTTTGATGTTAAAAATTCTGTCATTTTAGCACGAAGTTTCACATAAAAATCTTGTTGCTGTTCGTATGATGGTAGTTCTTTTTTTAGTTCGATATTCAAGGTAAGCTCCCCTTTCTTATTTTACTATACCAAAAAAGTAGTAGGATGAAACTTAATTCGTATTAATACGACTAATTCAAATGAAAAGGAGGAATAATTATGCAAAAGTTAATGCTACTATTAATTCCGATACTATTTCTCTTTGCATGTGAGCAAAATCAAACAAACTCTACGAAGCCGGAAACAGCTCCAGAAGATGAGCAAACACCGATTGCTGTAAAAGAACAATCCACTCCGGATATAACCCGCTCTACTTTTTTCATGGGCGATAAGTCTTCTGCTCAGTTTAAAGGAGAAGGAAATGAATATGCAAGCTATACGTTGAAAACGGATTACTTATATGACCATTACGTGTCAACATATGAAGATAATGGTGGAACAGTAATGCAAAGAATTTATCGTATTTCAAATGATAAAATAACAATCGTTTTGGAAGTAGCTGAAGCATATGAAACAAATAATCCAACATTAGAAGAGTTAGATGCAATGCCTGATCTAAAAATATACTTAGCAGGACCTTTTGATGTCGGAACAAAATTCGACGGATGGAAAATAATATCGACGTCTGACACTTTAGCAACTGCTACCCAAAATTTTCAGGACGTTATTGTAATAGAAAAAATAGAGAAAGAAAGTAAAATTCGTAAATACTTTGCAAAAGATTTTGGAGAAATAAAAAGAGAATTTATCATGAACACAAATGGAGAAGAAAACATTATCTCCTCTACTTTCGAAAAAATAATGTAAACAATGAGCAAGCGGCTTGATCATTCTAAGTTCCCGACATCGTGTCGCAACTAGTGTATGACTTGCTTTGTTGCAGTCCCCGTAAAACAATAAATAGACGGAACAATTACATTCTTCTAAAATAGATGGATTTCGTTACAAGCGGCGACTCCTGCGGGATAAGCGTTAGTCGAAGACACGCTAGCTGTGCGAGGAGGCCACTGAAAAACTCGAATTAATATTTTTGTAGGAACTATTTGCTGTATTTATTTAAGAGAATTTAGCGCGACGCATGAGACTCCTGCGGGAAAGTGAAACAGACGAGACCCCGCAAGAAGAAGGAGGCTCGTCGCTCGCCCGCGGAAAGCGAATGCCAAAGCGATAAATTCTCTTAACGACTATTTGATAGAAATTTTATTAGAATAACACTTTTTCAGTGGCCTCGAAGCGTGAAGTCTTAGGCAACGCCCGTGGAAAGGTCCGCATGTAACGGAATCCTTTAAAAAAGACCATGATCGCCGTGTTCATGACATACAAAGTTTTTATACTATAATTATCTTTTAAAAAATAGAAGCTCTACCAGAATGGTGAGCTTCTTTCTATTATTATAGTTTTGACACGTTTGCAGCTTGTGGCCCGCGGTTACCTTCTACTACTTCAAACTCTACTTTTTGTCCTTCTTCAAGTGATTTGAAGCCTTCTCCAAGAATTGCAGAAAAGTGTACGAATACATCGTTTTCGCCTTCTACTTCGATAAATCCAAATCCTTTTTCAGCGTTGAACCATTTCACTGTACCTTGTTTCATTCTATTACCTCCAAAAAGTTAATCAATATGTGAAAAACAAAAATTCACATATTCCATGAAGTACCGACATCACATCGATCACTACATAGGATATGTGAATTGCAAATACGGCTTCTCACTATGAATTGTTACTTAAATTATAACATTTGGATAAATATAGTCAACAAATTTTTTTATTATTCAAAATCGTTTATCATATAACGTTCCAAATGATTCCATGATATATTTGCAAATCTTCGTCGCATGAATCACAAAAACATTGCTCTTTATCAGACCAAAAAACCCAGTATTTATCTTCTTTCATTTTTTCCAAAGGAAACTTTTCACGGAATTCACCTAATATCTTATTTAAGTGTTCTATTCCTTCTTTCTCTTGCACAAACATATACTTTTCTTGAATATTATCTTCCCAACCTTCAAATGCCCACCACGGCTCATAGTCAGCTTTCATATAAATAATTTCATACATTCCTATCACCTCTATGATTTAATGTTAACTCATATTTTACTGTTATAAATTAGAAAGTCTAGTCAAACGAATTATTTGAATAACAAAAAATTGAAAAACCTTCAATTATCAGTTAAGTTATAGATAGGCAATTTTTGTGAATCAGAAAAGGAGGAGTTCTCTTGAAAAAACGAGCACATATTCATATGCACAGTGATGTTGATGGTGTCGGCTTCCGTTTTCTTGTGAAACAAAAAGCACATTCTCTAGGATTAAAAGGGCAATGTAAACAAAATGAGGAGAAAGAAATAATCATAGATATCGAAGGTACTGCAAATAGTTTGGAAGAATTTTTACATTATATTCAAAAAGGCGTATCTCCATTAACAAGAAAAAATTCATTTGAAATTGAATTTTTTGATGAACTAAAAGGATATACAACGATGGAATCTGATATCGTATAAACATCACTTTTTAGCATTGAATGAAACCTTCTTCCCTCTCATTCGTATAATGTATTGTAGATATAAGGAGGTAACCAATATGACGGAAGTAGCCCAAACTTTCATTCGACATTTTTTTAACATACCAATAATGATTACATCCTGGTTCATCTTCTTTTTCGCTTTTGATACTGGGTTTTTCGTTAGTTCTGCACTTTCTATCGTTGTATATTTACTATCGAATTTTACAATTAAAAAATTTCAACAACGTAGAATTATGAAAAAACATCAGCTTACTCTTTCCGAGTACTTCCATATACAGAAGCAATTAAAAGAAGCAAATAATAAAATTAAAACTCTTAATAGTCATTATTTAAAAGTGAGATCGCTTAGTTCATTTAAACAATTATTCGAAATGAATAGACTTGCGAAAAGAATCATTTCATTAGTGAAGGCAAATCCACGCAAATTTTATCAAGCGGAAAATTTCTTCTATGCACATTTAGATTCAGCAGTGGAACTTACTTCGAAATATACACTTTTAGTAGCACAACCGGTTAAAAACATCGACATGAAAATTGCATTACAAGATACACGCGATACATTACAAGCCATCAATTCTGTTATGGAAGATGACTTAAGAGATGTCCTTTCATCAGATATAGAGCATTTGAAAATGGAATTAGATTTCGCAAAATTATCTGTTGGAAAAAAGGAACAACCTTTATATTTAAAAGGAGAATCAGAAAATGAGCGAAAAACAATCGAGTACAAGTAATGACTTTTTAATGGATGAATTATTAGAGAGTCCATTTAATATGACAGCACCACAAGAACAATCCCTTTCATCAAATACAGCTGAACCAGCTCCAACTAAATTGATTGACCGATTGTCAGAAATAGAACAACAAAAAGCACGTCAACTAGCAGATCAAATTCCAGCGGGAAATTATGAAGCAATATTAACATATGGAGCAAATGCCCAAACAGAGCTTTCCCGTTTCTCTCATCAAATGCTAGATCACGTGCAGAAAAAAGATATTGGTCCAGTTGGTGATATTTTAGGGGATCTGATGAAGAAACTTTCTGATATTAATCCGGAAGAACTCTCTGCTCAAAAAAAATCGGGTATAAAAAGATTATTTAACCGAGTAAATCGCTCTGTTCAAGAATTGATGACAAAATATCAGAAGTTGAGTACACAAATCGATCGAATAGGCATTCAATTGGAGCATTCGAAACGCGGTCTTGTGGAAGATGTTCATATGCTGGACAAACTTTATGAGCAAAATAAGACTTATTTCCAAGCGTTAAATGTTTATATCGCTGCTGCAGAATTGAAAAAAGAGGAAATCATTAATAAAATTATTCCAGAGCTACGAAGAAAAGCGGAGGCTTCAAACGATCAAATGGCCTTTCAAGAAGTAAATGATATGGCACAGTTTTTAGACCGTTTAGAAAAAAGAGTATACGATTTACAATTATCTCGACAAATTACGATTCAAAGCGCTCCGCAAATTCGAATGATCCAGCAAACAAATCAAACGCTTGCGGAGAAAATACAATCGTCTATTATGACTTCCATTCCTCTATGGAAAAATCAAATTGCAATTGCCTTAACTCTAAATCGTCAACAAAAAGCTGTAGAAGCGCAAAAACAAGTAACACAAACAACAAATGACTTACTTCTTAAGAACTCTGAAATGTTGAAAGTAAACAGCATTGAAACTGCCAAAGAAAATGAACGTGGTATTGTAGAAATTGATACACTAAAGAAAACACAAGAAAATCTTCTACAAACAATCGAAGAAACACTACGAATCCAAGCAGACGGTCGTGTAAAACGAAAAGCTGCAGAAATAGAAATTGCTCGTATGGAAGAAGAATTAAAACAACGTCTTCTTCTCATAGCGGCTCAATCCCAAAACCGTCCTTCCTAAATCGGAAGGCGGTTTTTTAATAACTTTTCTTCATGACTCACTTATTGTCAAATAGAAATATCTCCTCCCTCTCTATTCCCGACTCCATATCTTTAATTTTTATTTTATTATTCGCTACTTCATTTTCACCAATAAAAATGACTTGTTTAACCCCTTCTTTATTTGCTCTGACGAGAGCTTTGTTCATTTTTTTTATTTTCATTTCAATCTCAACTTTAAATCCCATTGTTCTCAGTTGAGTAGCAACTAATAAAGCCTCTTTTCGAAATTGAAATGGAATAATGTAAAAATCTAACTGTGAACTATAATTAATCATATTATTCAGTTCAACAGCAGCGTATATGACATCTAAGCCAAATGAAATTCCGACAGTCGAGTATGTTTCGTCAGTTCCTAGCAAGCCGCTTATAGCATTGTCATATCTACCACCACTCCCAATACTTGAGCTAATCGAACCATCTTGTAAAAACATTTCATAAATTGTCCCTGTATAAATTTCTAATCCTCTTGCTAAAAATGGATTAAATATACACTGTTTGTTGATATTTAAGTATGTTAGATATTCTGTTAATTCTTTTAATTCCTCCATGCCTTTTGAAATAAGTTCATTTTTTGTAGCAAATTGATCAAAGTAATTGATATCTTTCCCTACCGTCTCCTTTAATAAATTTATTACTTTCTCGATTGACTCTTCATTTATCTTTTTTTCTATCAGTTCTTCTTTAACACCTAGGATGCCAATTTTCTCAAGTTTGTCTATGATCAATATAACGTTACTCATTAAATATTGTTGAATTCCTAGACTCTCCAATAATCCTTGTAAAAGCTTACGATTATTATATTGAATAATAATTGGTAAATTTAACTGGCTAAACACAGATAGTGCCATTTGCATAAGCTCAGCTTCTGCCATTTGATTATCTACACCAACAACATCTACATCACATTGGGTAAATTCGCGATATCTTCCCATTTTAATAGGACCATCTCGAAAAACTTTACCAATTTCATAACGTTTAAAAGGTAATCTAATAGTTGGATTCATCGCAACAACTTTGGCAAAAGGAATCGTTAGATCATACCGTAGTGCTAAATCTCGCTTACCACGATCGTTCAACGTATACATTTCCTCCAATATGGAAGCACCTCCACCATATTTAGAAGACATCAAAGAAGTATAGTTGAGAATAGGTGTTTCTAACGGTTTACATCCATATTGTTCAAAAGTATCCTCTAATGTTCTCCTAATCTTCTTCCGTATCATTTCTGCTTTTGGCAAATAATCTTGAGTCCCTCTGACATTTTGATAATCCATTTTTTTCATCTCAATTCCTCCTAAATAAAATAAAAGAACTGCAAACGATAAAGGATTAAACCCTTTCGATGCAGTTCATGATAAATAGCCTTCCTATAAACGATGTTTTTATCGGATATAGCAAGGCTATTTGTGATGATGATATGAAGTTGATGATGTAAGTGTAATTAGCTGTGACATTTTTTCCACCTCATGTATAAGAAGTAATTCTACTCCAAAAAGATTGAATAGTCAATAATATTACACTACTAAAACAATTCTCAAGAGCTTTTCACAACATGATGTAACATTTTTTTTAGTAAACGTAACGTTTCATCTGAAAATTTTTCTAGAGATGAGGCAGTTGCGGTCTTTTTACCAAATATTAAATGAAATAAATTTATTTGCTCTTCCGTTGCTTCTGTGTCATTTAAAAACAAATGGAGTACCGATATATTTTTTCGTTCTAACTCAATTACTGCTTCTGCAGTATCCATTATGCCATTTTGAGCATATCCAAATGCAGACGGTTCTCCGTCGGAAAACATAAGAATAAATTTATGCTGTTCCTCTCTGTGCTCTAATCTCTTCCCCATCCATCTCAATGCAAATCCATCCCGATTATCTTCATGTGCGTTAATAGATAAAATCTGCAAGCCATTGTCCTTTTGACTATCCTCTAGTTTATGCACCCATTCGAATGTATTGGGATGACTTGATTCAGAGGCTTCAAATGCGTCTTCATAGTGAAGGACAATTTCATGAGCGATTTGTAATTTTCGTAAAACATCATGAAATAAAAGAACAGCTTTTTTTGTTTCTTCTAGCTTATCTTGCATCGATGCCGAACCATCTACTAGTAAGCCGAATACTGCATTTAATTGAGTACTTGGTGCAGATTTTTTATAAAATGGTTTTGGTCGCTCTTCTGTCCAAAATACGATTTGGTTAGACGATAATCGTCCCTTAGATAAATTAACACGTTTATCAACTTTTTTCTGTTCCATTCTTTTTTTAATCTCTTCTACAAAAGCTTTCACATAAGGTGCTTGTTCTTGACGATATGTTTGGAGCAATAACTTATTGGATGATAGTGCGTCCGTTTCTAATCGCTTTTCTTCAAATACGACATTCTTATGTTCTATCCCAAAAGCTTTTCCTGCTTTTTTCACTGAATTCGAACCCTTTTTAGTCAGTTCCTCTTGTTTCAATTCTTTTAAATTTCCAGTTGATCTACCTTGACCGATTTCTGTAATCTCATGTCCTTCTCTTCCCTCTTCCGCGGATAAACTCTGATCAGCTTTTCCATCATTACCATGTTCGAGTTCGTACTGCAGATGGATTCCTTTTTCTTGTTCATTTTCTCGGTGCCAACTTCGAAATAACTCTTCAATTGTATCTTTTTTATCTGTTTCCCCAGCTTCACTCTCTGCCACCCCTTTATGATAATGAAAATGGGCAGCTGGCAAAATAGAAGTTGATACGATGGAATAATATTCATGCAACGTATCTTCATTAATATCCTCAAATATTAAATAATAAAGCTGGAAAACAAGATCTATTGAAGACTGTGTGTCATTATTTTCATATACCTTTTGGATAATACGGTTAGCTTGTTGGAATATTTCTGGACCATTTACATGCATTGTCCCCTCATAGAGACTTATATATAAATAACTAATAAATGCATCTGCTATAAATCCTTTTTGATAATTAACTATTAATTGTTGCTTATGAAAAGTTAGGTACATTTGAATCCTTTTTTCAAATATTTTAATTGTACCTACTCGTTTTTTCTGTATTTTTTCCATTAAACGAAATTCTTCTAAACAAAATAATAGTTGATCCATCAGTTTCGGAAGCTTATTCGGCCGTTCTGAGAGATATGCCTTCCACGCAGAAACATTGAATTCTTTCCAAAATCCTTCTGCCAATATATAAATATCCGATAGTCTACCTGCATCCATCATGTTTTGTTCTCTATGTCTCCAAAACACACTGATTGACATCGTTTGCTCGCTAGGTTGAAATTCCATGAGTTTTCGTTCATTCACTAATAACGTTCCATTTTTCGTTAATGCTTTCGCTAAGTTTTCATAATGCATTAACTGCCTTGCGTCGATTGTTTCATTGTTAAATTGAATAAAACGATTAACAGAGGACATCTAAATCCCTCACTTTATCCAAGAAGAGGCTAATTCTAAGACAAGTCTTTTCTCTTGTTCATCCTCTAACTTTTCAGCTATCGCGTAATTGATCGCCCGCATCGGATCAATATACAGTGCAAGTTCCATTGCATATTGCAAGCTTCGAATAGAAGCAGCTTCTTCTGATAGTAGCCCTTGTATCACTTGCTCCTTCAAATCTTCTGCTAAATTCAACATGAGCGTATGTAATTGTCTAGGTGCAGTAGGAAATAAATCATTCCAAAGGTTTTCCAATAAATCACCAGAAATATAAGGAATCGAGAACGATATAAAACGATTTTTTAATGCTTCATTCATTGGAGTGGTACCTATATATCCTTCATTGATAGCAGAAATAACGGTAAAATCAGGATGCGCATTAATTACTTCACCTGTATATGGATTCGTTAACATTCTTCTGTAATCCAGAACACTATGTAGTATTGGCAATGTCTCAGATTTCGCCATATTAATCTCGTCTATATATAGAATATGACCTTTTTTCATCGCTTCAATAACAGGTCCTTCTACAAATTCAATTGAGTTAAGACCATCTTTTGCTACTATTGTTTTAAATCCTAGGAGCGCCTCAGCATCCAAGTCAACTGAACAGTTGATGCTTTGTACAGGCTGAGAGAAGTATTGTGAAACTGTTTCAGCAAGTTTCGTTTTACCCGCCCCCGTAGGTCCTTTTAGTAAAACTGGTTTTTTTAATGTTACTGCGATTAACACATCATTTAATAAATACTCATTAGGTGATAAATAACCACCAGCTCCTATTAACTGTTGATCTTCTTCACTATGCGATCTACTTCTTCGAATCATCTGTTCCTTTTCAATTAAATCAATCATTTATTATCTCCTTCTAATAAAAAAAGCCGATGATTTTCATCGGATTTTTTATTGAAAATATTCTTTGTAATAGCCGCCAACTTTTCCTGTGTTATCGACCACAAATAGAAACTCTTCTGTTTCATTTTTTACTTCGTATGATTTTCCTACAGTTAGTACATTACTTACTAAAAACTTCTTTGCATCAGTATGTACACACGTAACTGTTTTCATAGTAGGCTTTGTTGCCCAATTTGTATGTATCATTTAACCACTTCCTTTACATATTAGTATACGATTGTCTGTATTAGAATTCAATGTGCATGACACCATTTTTCCTTAAAAAATGACATCTAGCATTGAAAATGTAGATTGTCCAATCTACATTCAGACTGTAGACAATTTCGTTTTACAATGAATAGAGATGTATAAGAGAATCAGCGGGGCCCGCCACTTCGCTTTCCGTGGGATTGGCTTCAGCCTCCTCGTCACTGGAAAAACATATGCTCCTGCGGTTACTCGTCGCAAAGACACTGGCCAAATAAAGTTCGGCCAGTGTCTTTCCTGCGGGGTCTTCAGCTCAAGCTATTCCCACAGGAGTCTCCGTGGCAGGCCCTGCCTATTTTTCAGAAGTTGAAAGTGGAAATCTGAAGATGCTGTGATCAATCCATGTTTCTCGGAATATCTGATAAAAATAACGGATTGACTATCCCATCTCATCAAGTGAAAAGGCTTTAATTGTCCACTTTTCTGTTTATTGAAGTTAAAAATAAGCGGAAGGCGGCGACTCCTGCGGGACAGCGAGACAGTCCAAGACCCCGCAGGCAATAAGTAGGAAGGCTAAGATCGCCGCGTCCTGCGGCAACGCCTTCATGACCAACATCCTGTTGGCCCGAGGCTTGGCGCGAGCCCGCGGAAAGCGCCCGCCTGGAGCGATTGCTACAGGAAAAGCACAATAATCACTATGTTCTTAATACATTTTGATTCATAAAAAATGCAATTGTCGACAAGCTGAATGTAGATTGTCCAATCTAAATTGTTTATTGTCCAACTTTAAAGACAGATTGTCCAAATTTTATCGTTTATTGTCCAACTTCTTAAAAAGATTGTCCAAACTGTCCAAAAGTATCTTAATTAAAAGATATAAAAAAGTACACCACAATTAAGTGGTGTACTAGTTTTAATTAAGAATTCAACATTAGATCTTCTGGATTTTCTAGAAGCTCTTTTACCATTTTTAAGAATCCAACAGAATCTTTTCCATCGATTACTCGGTGGTCATAAGATAGTGCGATATACATCATCGGACGAATTTGTACTTCATTTCCAACAGCGATTGGACGTTTTTGAATTGTATGCATTCCAAGAATACCTACTTGTGTTCCGTTTAAAATTGGAGTTGAAAGTAATGAACCGAATACTCCACCGTTAGTGATTGTAAATGAACCGCCAGACATATCAGAAAGAGCTAACTTGTTATCACGAGCTTTTTTAGCAAGTTCTCCGATATTTCCTTCGATTTCTGCAAAGTTTTTACGATCTGCATCACGAACGATTGGAACTACTAAACCACCTTCTGTTGATACAGCAATACCGATATCGAAGAAATTATTTTTTACAATTTCGTCTCCGTCAATTTGAGAATTCACATATGGATATTTTTTAAGTGCTGCAACAACAGCTTTTGTAAAGAATGACATGAATCCAAGACGTACATCGTTTTGCTCAAAGAATTGATCTTTTTTGCGTGAACGTAATGCCATCACGTTTGTCATATCAATCTCATTGAAAGTAGTTAACATCGCAGTGCTTTGTTTAACTTCTAATAAACGAGAAGCAATTGTTTGACGACGACGAGACATTTTTTCACGAGTCGTACGGCCATCATCTTCTTTCGCTGCAGATGGAGCTGGTGCGGCTTTAACTGGTGCTGGTGCTGAACCATGTGCTGCCACATCTTGAACACGTACGCGTCCCATTGGATCTACAGGTGAAATTTCACTTAAGTTGATTCCTTTTTCACGAGCTAGTTTACGTGCAGCTGGACTAGCAATTGTGCGATCTTGCTCTGTTGAAGTTTCCACTGGAGCAGATGCTGAAGGAGCTGGTGCTGCTGGTGCTTCTTCTGTTTTCGCTTCAGCTACTGGTGCTGCTGCAGCTGAACCAGAACCTGCTCCAACGATTGCAATTACTTGCCCAACTTGAACAGTATCGCCTTCATTAGCAAGTAATTCACTAACAACTCCAGCTTCCTCTGAAATTACCTCTACGTTTACTTTATCTGTTTCAAGTTCAACAATGAACTCACCTTTTTCAATTGTATCGCCTGGTTTTTTCAACCATTGTGCAATGGTACCCTCTGTAATCGATTCTGCTAATTCTGGAACAATAATTTCTGCCACTTGAATTTCCTCCTCTTGTCTTTCCTTACTTAAATGCTTTTAACTGCCTCTTCAATAATACGTGTTTGTTCAACTTTATAAGAATCAATATCGCCTTCAGCCGGACTTGAACGATGTACACGTCCAACGTAAGAAATATTTCTGTCTTTAGCTAACTCTAGTAAATACGGAAGTGCAAAGTTCCAAGAACCCATGTTTTCCGTTTCTTCTTGTGCCCATACAAGCTCTTTCGCATTTGGATAACGATCGATAATTGCTTGAATTTTTTCAGTAGGGAAAGGATATAATTGCTCTACACGAACAATATGTAAGTACTCATATCCAGTTCCATCCTTCACTTTATCAGCTAAATCAATAGCTAATTTACCGCTAGCAAATACAATTTTCTTAACTTTCTTCGCATTTTGTCCAAGACCTGGTTGCTCCATGACAGTTTCAAAATGTCCTGTAGTTAAATCCGCAACATCCGCACCAACTAATGGGTGACGTAATAAAGACTTCGGAGAAACGATAATTAACGGACGAATTGATTCTTCATTTAACATTTTAGCCTGTCTTCTTAATATATGGAAGTAGTTTGCAGCACTTGAAAGGTTCGCTACAGTCCAGTTGTTTTCAGCAGCTAGTTGCAAATAACGTTCTAATCGTGCACTAGAATGTTCTGCTCCCTGTCCTTCTGAACCATGTGGTAGTAACATTACAAGACCTGATTTCAAGCCCCATTTCGAACGTGCAGAACTAATAAAATTGTCAAACATCACTTGGGCCATATTAGCAAAGTCACCGTATTGCGCTTCCCAAATAGATAAAGAATTACTATCCTCTAAATTATATCCAAACTCATATCCTAAAACTGCTGCTTCAGTCAGTGGGCTATTATGAACAACAAAAGATGCTTTTGCATCACTTATGCTATGCATTGGTGTTAATTCTGCACCAGTAACTTCATCATGAAGAACTAAATGTCTATGAGAAAAAGTTCCGCGTTGCGCATCTTGACCAGTCAAACGAATAGAATTTCCGTCTTGTACAATAGTTGCAAAAGCAAGCGTTTCGGCATGACCCCAATCCACTTTTCCTTTACCTTTAAACGGCTCTTCACGACGTTTTAATATTTTCTCAAGCTTTTTAAAAGGAGTAAATTCTTTTGGCCATGTAAGTAGCTCTTCGTTTATTTTCGTTAATTTACTTTCTGAAACTCCTGTTTCAACAACTGGTATACCATTTAATACAGCTTCTGGGATAATGATTTCATGCGCAGTTGTTTGAGGAAGTTCTTTTACACGGTCATATGCTGCTTGCATACCGTTAAAAACTGTCTCGTCTAATGTTTGAACTTCCGATGATTCCACTAATTTTTCTTCAACTAATTGTTTACCATATATTTCACGAACTGTTGGATGTTTGTGAATTACATGGTACATAGTAGGATTTGTCACTAATGGCTCATCCATTTCATTATGTCCATAACGACGGTATCCTAGTAGATCGATCACTATATCTTTTCCAAATTGTTTACGGTATTCATAAGCAAATTTTGCAACCCCAAGAACAGCTTCTACATCATCTGCATTTACATGAATAATAGGAACTTCATATCCTTTTGCAGGGTCAGATGAGTATAAAGTAGAACGAGAATCATAGTGTTCTGTCGTAAATCCGATCATATTATTAGCAATAATATGAATAGATCCACCTGTTTGGAACCCACGAACTCGACTATAGTTTAATACTTCTGTTACGACACCTTGCCCTGGAAATGCTGCGTCACCATGTACAAGAACAGCAAATGCTGCATTTTTATCTTGCACCGGGTAACCAACAGAATTTGTCGTTTCTTGCGCTGCGCGTGTTTGACCAGTAACTACTGGACTTACTACTTCTAGGTGAGATGGATTATAAGCAAGTTTTATAGTTAATCCTGTTTTTGAACGGTAAGTAGCACCATTATGATACTTTACGTCTCCATACCAACCTTTAGAAAATTCTAATGACCCATCTTCAGGTAAGAATGTCTCATTTGGAACATGTGCAAATTCTGCAAACATCATCTCATACGGCTTATTTAAAACATGAGTTAAAACATTTAAACGACCACGGTGAGCCATTCCAATGTTCACTTGTTTAGTATTCGTTTTCTCAGATTGACGAACTAGTTCATCAATTAATACTACTAGAGTGTCTAATCCTTCTATGGAAAAACGTTTTGCACCAACAAAAGTACGATGGATGAATTTCTCGAAACCTTCAATTTGTGTTAAACGTTTTAATAATTCTTTTTTATCATCTGCTGATAGGTTTTCTTTAATAGTACCTTTTTCAATTTTCTCCTGTAACCAAGCACGTTCTTCGGAATTTGCAACATGGGAAATTTCGAAAGCAATATTATTTGTGTATACAGCTTTCAAATGTTCAATTGCTTGAAGACCATTTGTAATATTTCCTGGTGCATTGGAAATGAGTAGTGAAACCGGTATTTCTTTTAAATCTTGTTCAGTTAAATTATAAGTTTTTGAATCAATTTTTGATTCGTTTTTTGGACCATCATTGAGTGGATAAATATTAGCTGCTAAATGACCTTGTGATCGAATAGCATCTGCAAGTTGAATAGCGCGAATAATTTTATCAAAATTATTCGGTGATACCGCCGCGGCAGAAGCACTTGTTCCTGCTCCTAATTGTGAGGATGATGCTAATGACGGAGCACCATACTGTTGAAATAAGCTGACTAACTCACTATCCACTTCTTCCGGAGACTGTAAAAATAAATCATACTGCTCCATTACATAACCAAGGTTCGGACCTGAAAAAGCTGACCAAGGTGATTGATTGTTCGACATTTAGAAAAACCTCCAACATTTTGTGCCTTCTAGGCATTGATGATAAAAATTGCATTAATCATATAAATAAAAAACGAGTTAAATACTGTAAAGCATACGCAATATGTACACAAATACAGTTTACCACTCTTTCATAAGGACATAAAGAACCTTTTGAAAGAACGATTTTTCCATTTCCATCTTACTACTTACGAGAAAAAAAACAACAGTTTTTATTAAAAAATATCTTAATAATGAACTATTTTTCATTTATCATTATTTACATCTGTTAACCACTTATATTATATGGAAAAAAAATACGGAATGTAGTACCTTTACCTAGTGTACTTTCGACCTCTATTCTTCCTTCATATTCCATCACGAGCATATTCACAATACTTAAACCAAGACCTGATCCACCCTTCGATTTTGTACGAGATGAATCGACTGTATAAAATCGATCAAAAATTTTGGATATTTGATCTTTCGGAATTCCTATACCATTATCTTCAACCGTAATAATGATATGAGTTTGATTTTTCATTACTTTAACAATTATGTTTGGCGTATTTTCATTGTATTTAATCCCATTGTCTATAATATTTCTGATAATTTGTTGAAGTGCTGTTTGTTGGACTGATACATAATAATTTTCATCTATGTCCATTTTTATTGATACAGAAGGTTGTATTAACTCATATTCTTTTTGTAATAGTAACACCACATTTAAAATATTTGTTTGTAGGTCCTCTTTTGTATTTTCTCTTCTTGCAAGCTTCAACATTTCTTCCTTTAGTTTTTTCATCTTTTGGATTTCTTCCAGTGATATATTTAATGACTCTTCTAATACCTCTTTATCATCTTTCCCCCATCGGTTTATAAGTGATAAATGTCCTTCAATTACTTGTACAGGTGTTCTTAATTCGTGCGAAATATTGTAAATGAATTCATCCTGTCTATTAATTGTATCGGAAACTTCATGCATTAGTTGTTTATATATTAATAGCAATTCTCCTATTTCATCTTTTGTGGAATAGTCAAAACTAACTTCATTAGAAAACTTGTGTTGTTTTGCTCGTTGCATCTCATTTCTTAGTTCTTTGATAGGTTTCAATAAAATAGAAGATAGTGTGTACCCAATGAGAGCAGATAACACAAGGGAAATAAGGGCAAAAATAACCATTGCAATTAATATATATCTCATCACCTGTGAAAAATTCTCTAAACTATGTGATATTTCTACGTAACCAGAAAAAGTTCCGAAATTTACTTCTGCTACCTTATAAAATAAAGGTTGATTATTAATCACTTCTCGTTCAAATTCAGGAGACAATTGGTTGGAGAATTCCGGGAAATTACTCGCGTCATTTATTCTAAGTATTTCAATCCCATCTTTGTTTACTAATCGAATAGATTGCTCCTGATTGACGATTTGGTTTAACAATGTACGATTTCTACCAATATCTTGAATGGTAAGAAATGGCCCTTTAGATTCTAAAAAAAGGACTACTTCGTTTAATGTGTTTTGTGCAGATTTCTTTTCAGAAATAATCATCCAATTATAAAGTGAAAAATATAATATGATACACATTGTCAGAAAGCTTAAAAAGATAGAGATTGCTGAACTATATGTCCATTTTCTTTGAAGTGTCCAGTTTTTCATCCTCTCATCACATATCCAACTCCTCTTACAGTCTCAATCATATTGGATACTTTCGGTAACTTCTTTCTTAAATGTCTAATGTAGACATCCACTACATTCGTTTCAACCTCTGCATCATAGCCCCAAACAGTTTCTAAAATAGCATCTCTGGATAGAACATTATTTTGGTTTTCCATCAAATAGACTAACATATCAAATTCCGTCTTAGTTAGTTCAATTTCCTGATTCTCATAGAAAACCTGATATGCATTTTTATCGATCTTTAACTGTCCAATCGTTAATACCGATTTTACTTCGACTAGTGGACCCAATCTCCTCAAAACTGCTCGAATCCTTGCTAGCAACTCTTCAATTGCAAATGGTTTGACAACATAATCGTCAGCACCAGCTTCTAAACCTGAAACACGATCGATGATTGCATCGCGAGCAGTAATTAGAATTATAGGTATAGATTTTTGTTTCCTAACTCTTCTACAAATCTCAAGACCATTTAAACCTGGAAGCATAACGTCCACTAAAAGCAAATCATAGTTATTGGAAAGTGCTAATTCTATTCCCTCTCTACCATCGTTTGAAACAGTTACTTGAAAGTTTTCATGTTTTAACTCTAACTCCACAAATTTTGCAATATTTACTTCGTCTTCAATTAATAAAATGTGACGATCCATATGTATGACCTACCTTTTAAAATAGCCGTTCAATATGAACTTTGAACGGCATTTGTATACATAAAATTGTTTTTACCTAGTTTTTTGGCAGTGTACAGTGCTTGATCTGCATTATCTAGTAATTCGTCTACTGTTATTCCATCATCCGGAAAAATAGATATACCAATAGAAGATGTTGGTGTGAAGCAATGTTCGTCAATCGTCCAACCTTTTTTTAATATATTTTGGATTTTTGTTACGACTGCTTGTACTATTTCACTAAAACCCTCTCTATAATCATTTATTTGATCGGCAATAATAACGAATTCATCTCCACCAATTCGATAAATTTTATATTGGTAATCTACACTTTCTTGTAACTTTTCGGCAAAAATGCTTAAAAATTGATCTCCCACGTCATGTCCGAACTGGTCATTCACAGATTTAAAATCGTCTCCATCGATATATATTAAAGCAACATTCGGATTACTCTGATTGACAGATTGAATGACAACCGGAAAATCATAATGAAAAGATCGACGATTTGGTAATCCGGTTAAACTATCATGATACGCCATAAATTTTAGTTTATCTTCTAACTCTCTTTTCTCTGTTATTTCTCTCGATACTACAACAAACCATTTCTCTTCTTCCCCGTCTCTATTTCTTTTAGCAGCTGTAAAACATGTGTCTGTCCAAATAGTATCCCCATCTTTAGTTTTCAGTAATAATTCAGTCCGATGAATCGCGTTTTCTTTTATTATAGGGAATTTTTTTCCCTCTTCCGAATGATTCATATCATTTGATACTAAGTTTAAGTAGTATGTTCCAAGTAACTCTTCTTTATCATAATGTAAAATAGTTTCATGACTAGGGGATGAATAGAGTAAATAACCTTCTTCATCGGTAATTGCTATAAGATCATTTGAATATTCTGTTATAAGTTCAAATGTTCTTTCAATATTACGTAATTCATCGATAATTCTTTTCTTCTCAGTTGTATCGAATTGGATGGTTAAGTATTTTTCTATTTCTCCATTTTCATTCATAATCGGTATGACATTTGCATCTACCCAATAAAAGGAACCTGATTTTGTGCGATTACGAATTTCTCCTCGCCAAATATTCCCTTCTTCCACTGTTCTCCACAGTTCTTCAAAAAATTCATTTTCATGAAAATAGGAGTTAATCATTTGAAAAGACTTTCCTATTAGTTCACGTTGATCAAATTGACATGTAGTTTCAAACACATGATTGACCATTTCGATAATCCCGTCTTTATTAGTCATTGCAACTAGTGCTGCACCATTAATGCCTTTTTTATAACTTTCTAAAACATATGTCGAAGTTTTCATTTCTTCGGTACGAGATATTTCTTTTGTAGTTGCAAGAATATATTGAGTTTCCCCATCATAAATAGGGATAGCAGTTGTTTCATTAACTAGTGTTTCGTTAAATAAACAATGATGATCTTGATAAAAAATTGATTTATTCTCTTTAAATGCTCTATTATAATTATTTATTATAGTTTTAGAGTGAAACTCTTCCAAGCATTGCTCTAGCGTCAAACCGATTGGACTCTCGGAAAAAATTACTTCTGCTTTTTTATTAATATATTCATATACAAATGATTGATTATTTTTTCTCATCAGAAACACATAATCATCGGCTAAATCATATAATAATTTGAATTGGTTTTGAGAAATAAATTTTTGTGTCATTTTTTTAAGCATTCCCCTATCAAATTTCTTACATATATCCTTTAATGATATGTATTTAATAAAAGAGTTACAAGTATTTTAATCTAATTTTCTAAAAAAATGTTTACAAAAAATTAATAATTAGTGTAAGATATTTCTCTATGCAAATTGTATAAAACTTAGTATATTATAAATGCAAATAATTTTATAAGGCAAAGATTACTTTGCCGTGGGAAGGCAAATGGTGCGCCACCAGTTTTGAGCTGGTCCTAGTAGGTTCGATTCCTACCCCGAAATTTTTTATGCAATTCGAAATGAAAAATTTCAGGGAACCTAGGATGATTATGCTCATTTTTGGTTCTTTAAGGGGGCGCTTTTTTTGATTAAAAAGAGAGAATTAAACGAATGTACTTCACTATACGAATTAATGTCTGAACCTAGTGTGCTAGCTTTTGTACGTCATAAAGCGAGTTCAGCAGATGAATACTGGTTTATGACTAAGCAATTAATGGAAGATGAAGAAAATGGAAATGCTGTTAGTAGAACAATTTTTAGTGATTTCGGTCAACCTATAGGCACTATAAATTTGTTTGATATTGAAGACGGAGCTGGGTTTCTAGGCACATGGATTGGAAAACCGTTTCAAGGACTTGGATATAATAAAAAAGCGAAAGAACAATTCCTACATGAATTATTTTTTGAAACAGATATCCATACTGTATTTTTACGAATTCGTAAAAATAATGTTAAAAGCATACGTGCAACAGAAAAACTTCGTTATGCACTAAAAGCAAATGAAACTCATCCACTTATCTATTCTGAGATTAATAAAAAGAACGACATTTATGATCTATACTATATTCCTAAAGACCTCTTCCACTTAAGTATGTTACAAAGTAATACGGAAGAAGAACAGGCTATGTAAGGCGTAATACCAGTTCTTATATTGTAAAATAATACTCCCGTCAAATTGTAAATTGACGGGAGTTTCTTTTTTCTTATTTTTTAAAAGTAAGAAGAGTATCAACGAATTCGGACGGTGTTTTAGAAGAATTAGCTGATTTCTGATTGGAAATAATGTCATCTCTTTTATTTACTAATGTTGTAATTGAATCTAAAAAAGAATTTGGAGTTAAATTCTCTTCTTCTAAAACAATAGCGTATCCTTTTTCTTCAAAATAGTTTGCGTTTAATACTTGGTCCCCCCTACTTGCATGAATTGATAATGGAATTAATAGCATTGGGAACTTTAATGCTAGAAACTCAAAGATGGAATTTGATCCCGCTCTACTTATTACATAATTCGACATTTTCAAAAGATGTGGCAATTCATTTGTAACATACTCAAAAGCAATATAATTAGGTTTTCCTACTAATGAATTATTAATGTTTCCCTTACCACAAAGATGAATGATCTGAAAATCTTTTGTTAAAGCATCTATATTTTCATAGATAGATTCATTTATTTTTGTTGCACCTTGACTTCCGCCCATAATAATGATTGTATCTTTTCCATATTTAAACCCGGTAAGCTTCTCCGCAATAATTGCGTCCCCATTAAACAAATCTGGACGAATAATGGCACCGATAGAAGAAGATTTGTCTGATGGTAAGTATTTCAATGTTTCATTAAAAACGGTAAAAATATGCTTTGCAAAGCTCATTGCTATTTTATTCGCCAGTCCTGGAGTGATATCAGACTCATGAATAACAACTGGAATATTTGCAAGTTTTGCAGCAAGTACGACTGGAACAGAAACAAATCCACCTTTAGAAAAAACAAGTGAAGGCTTAACTTTCTTTAAAACTCTTGCTGCTTGCAGAGTACCATAAAGTACTTTAAATGGATCAGAAAAATTTTTAATCGAAAAATATCTTCTCAGTTTCCCATTGGATATCGAGTGATATGGTATCGAAGGGAAATTATCTGTTATAATTGGTTTTTCTATTCCATCGGAGGAGCCAATATAATGTATTTCATAGCCTCTATTTATTAATTCTGGGATAATTGCCTGATTTAATGAAACATGTCCAGCAGTTCCTCCACCTGTTAATACAATTGTGTTATTATTCATTCATAATCTCCTAACTATTTTATAACTTTAAAGGATGTATGCAAAATGCAAGAAACGAAAACATTACCTGAAAAAAGCATTAGAATGATTAAAATTGTCTTACCTATATTAATCACTCAAGTAGCTCTCTATTTAATGACCTTTTTTGATGTATTAATGACAAGTAAATATAGAATTGATCATTTAGCAGGTGTTTCCATTGGTTCATCTCTTTGGGTTCCTATATATACTGGGCTAACTGGTATATTATTAGGAATTACGCCCATTGTAGCACAATTAATGGGAGCAAAAAAGAAGGAAGAAGTTCGTACCTTCGTCCAACAAGGATTTTTTATTGCAGTTGTTTTAGCTATTCTTGTTTGGATTGCAATTTTACTGTTCATCGATCCTATACTTAATCGGATACCACTTGAAGATAGTGTACGCGATGTTGCAAAAAATTATTTATTTATGATGAGCATAGGACTTATTCCACTTTTCCTTTATAGTGTACTCCGTTCTTTTATAGATGCTTTAGGCAGAACTAGAGTATCCATGTTTATCACTTTATTATCAGCCCCAATTAACATTGTACTAAATTATGTATTCATTTATGGAAAGCTTGGTATGCCTGCACTTGGTGGTGTAGGAGCAGGTCTTGCTTCAGCACTAACCTATTGGGTCGTATTGCTAATTGCTATTATAATTGTCTATAGAACAAAACCTTTTGCCCCATTAAGGATTTTCAATAATTGGAGTAAACCTTCCATAAACAAAATTAGTACATTAACAAAAATCGGTTTACCAATTGGATTATCCATATTTGCGGAGACGACAATTTTCTCTGCTGTAACACTCTTAATGAGCGCATATTCGACAGAAGTTATTTCTGCCCATCAAATCGCGTTGAACTTCACTTCTCTTTTATATATGATTCCTCTAAGTATTGCAATGGGAGCTACAATATTAGTCGGTCATGAAATTGGTGCAAAACGATACAAAGACGCCAAAACGTATAGTTGGTTAAGTGTTGCAACAGCAGTAGCATTTAGCTTTGTTTCTGCATCGATACTATTGCTTTTTAGAGAACCTATCGCTGCAATATACACAAATGATCAAGCAGTGTTAACACTCACTGTTCAATTCTTTTTCTTTGCAGCACTTTTTCAACTTTCTGATGCGATACAAGCGCCAGTTCAAGGAGCCCTTCGAGGATACAAGGATGTTACGATTACATTTATTATGGCTATCATCTCCTACTGGGTAATTGGCCTACCAACAGGATATGTATTAGCTAATTACACTTCCTTTGAACGATTTGGATACTGGATCGGTCTTATTGTTGGACTTACATTAGGTGCAATTACACTTGGAATCAGACTCATATATTTACAGAAAAAAATTACTAAAAACGACGCAGTCTAACTGCGTCGTTTTTAATCCATGACTCCCGTATCTGTAATATTAATACTAACTTTCGGAACAATCGTTAACGTTGGATATATATCTTTCCACTTACCTTCTTCGAATAAATCTTGATGAAATGCTCGAGCAATTCTACCTAAACCGAGCGCATCACTATTTGCATCATGTAGAATTTTAACTATTTTCTCCATATCTGTTGTTAACTTTTGTTGTAAAAATTTTTCTAACTCTTTTTTTCTTTCCTTGTTTTGAAAATCATTTTTATAATATTCCATTATTCCAATCTTTATCTTATAGTCTATATGAATAGTTGTACCATCCCACTTCATGTCCTTATTTATTTGTTTTATATTTATTGTGACTGGTACGTTTTTATCCATATAAGTTATATATGCATACTTACCAATTTTGTCCATCATTACATTCAATAATATTGATTCTTCTCTTTTTAACGTCTTTCCGGTGAAATTACCTTCGTCAAAAAGAGCCAATCCACCGACCTCTGGAACATCATTTTCATTTGAGATTTTGATATACGGCAGTACTAAATCTATCCCTTCATCCAATAAATACGAACAAGCCAATTGCAAATCAATATCCGGGAAAATAGATTTTTGAACGAACCCTTTTACTAGTTGGCTGTAATAATTATTTACATTGCCGCCCATTTTTTCACCATATTTTATAAATGGTTCAGCACTTCCTTCAGTTATTAACATAGAAGTATTCAACCGATTTCTAGCATTCCTATAATACATATCCAATAAACTGTACAAGTCATGCTCTGCTAATTGATCTGATATTAAAATGCTAGACAGTTTAGATAAGTCTACCCCTTCACTTACTTGTAAATCGATCTTTTGTCTAACCTCTTCCACTGAAGCACCTTCTGCTTTCAAGAAACTAAACTCGCCAGCATTCTGTTGTTGTCCTGGAATTCCAAAGTACCCTTTTAGTTCACCAATTTCACCATCAAACCCTATCATAGGTACAATTGCAATATCTTTGTTTGGCCGCTCATCCCAGCAACCGCTTAGTAACAACACGATAAAGACAATACTAACTATTTTTTTCACGTAATGACTTCCTCCAGCCTCTTAACATAATAAATAAAGGAAATAGTATGCCAAAAAATAAATGGGTGTACAATAATCCATCATGTAATTTTTTTACCATTTCCCTAGTGATAAAAAACGCAGGTAGGATAGAAACAACAATATGAATGAAAACCGTAAATTTAATACTACGAGTATACATCGTCTTATATAAATGAAGCCCTAAAAACATAAATAATGTAATCGAAATAACACTCCAAGTCATCCAAATATACGTAAAAAATAAATCTAATCTCTGTAAAAATGTAATCTCTTGTGATTTAAGTAGGTACATGATCGTTACTGGAATTATCTGTATTTCTTTTAAGGAAAAAAATAGGAGTGAATAAATAATAGTTATTACAAAAAAAAGGGTAAAGATTAGTTGATAAAGAGCAATTTTTCGGTAGGTAATTTGTTTTTTATCTTGCACAAATGGTCGTAAGATTAAATACGCTTCTATTCCTATAAACGCATATATAGTTTTTCCAAAACCTTCCATCCATTGTTTTAGTTCTATTTCACCTATTGGAAAAAAATTTGTCCATGTCAAATCTTTTGTAGACAGACTCAACATCGCGAAAAACACAAAAATAAACGGTATTAATATAACCGAAATATTAAAAATCACTGCATATTTACTAAGATTTGCGTAAAGCGATATAATCGCCATTAAACTAATTACTATAAAAGCTGGAGTTAGAGGAAATGCCCATAATTTTAATACAAAGTCAATATAAGTTAAAAAAATTACAACAATTGAGTACCAATATAACTGGTATAACCATTTTTCAAATTTGTTCATTTTAAAATACTTATAGTATTTATCGAATAGGATAAGTAATAATAAATGCAAACCACTCACTATGACAAAAACGATCCATGCATTTTGCTCTGCTGCATTAATTACACGTGATTGGAAAGAAATAAATACAGTACCTGTTTGCAGTATAAATAAAAATAAAAATAACTGCTTATTAGATATAGTAAACTTAGCCATTTCTCTTCGACCCTTTTTTACTGAAAAAATAGAAACTTCTATGTTGAGGAATCTGTTTGTAAAAAGGGAGTCGGAAAAATACTGCTTTAATCTTCTTCGGTTCGAAAGGTATAACTGGGCTTAAGTATGGTTGATTTAATGATTGTAAGTTTAATAAATGGATAAACAATATCATAGAACCAATGACGATTCCAAAAAAACCAAATAGCGATGCAGCTACCATAAACGGAAAACGCAATAATCGAATCGTCGTGTTCATCTCTACAGATGGTACAACAAAGCTTGCCAGTGCTGTAGAGGCAACTACTATGACCATTAAGTTGGAAGCGAGACCTGCAGAGACAATTGCATCCCCTATAACAAGCCCTCCAACAACCCCTATTGTCTGTCCAATGGGGCTAGGCAATCGAATACTTGCTTCTCGTATAAGCTCAATCATTAGTTCTAATAATAATGCTTCAAATATTGGACGGAATGGGATATTACTAACGGAGCTTTTAACTTGTTCACCAAGTTCTAGTGGCATTATTTCAAAATGAAAACTAGCAACTGCAATATAAAATGCGGGTAAAAAAATTGCTGTAAAAAAACTTGCTAATCGAACTAATCTATAGAATGATCCAACTAGGACTCTTCCATTAAAATCATCAGGGGACTCGTAAAAAGTAAACAAACTAATTGGTCCAATTAATGCAGTAGGATCCGAATCAGTTAATATAACAATTTTCCCCTCCACCAAATTAGCAATTACTCTATCGGGTCGTTCTGTATTTAAAAATTGAGGAAATGGTGACCAAATGGAATCTTCTAAATAGTCTTCCAACTGACCGGAACTATACATCATTTCAGTTTCTATTTGATCTAATCTTTCTTTTAATGTGTCTAATGCTTCTGTATCTACTTTCGTAGTTAAGTAAATAATTGAAACGGTAGAATTAGACTTTGTCCCAATAACTCGATTTTCAATTTTCAAATCAGCCGATCGAAGCTTTTTACGTATTAAATTTATATTAACGTCTAAATTTTCTACGAAACCATCATGAGAGCCCCTTACAACATACTCATTTTCTGGTGATTCCGGTCCTCTTGAAGCAATCTTTGGGAGTAAAATACTAATCATATTATCTGAGCTAGGAAATATGATAACAGTTTCTCCTGCACATATACTTTCTTTTAATTGTTTCATTGTGAACTTATTTTCTTTTGTAAAAGCTGTTTCTCCCCATTTTGCTTTACCTGATTCAAATCGTTTTTGAATCGTTTGTAATTGTTCCATTACAACAGCTGTGTCAATCATCGATGAGTAATAGCATAGAATTACATGTTCATTTTTCCAATCTAATTCTTTTGCAACAAAATCGACGGTTTGAGAAAACTCTTCTACAATGACATCCACTATGTCTTTATACAAAACCATTCGCTCACCCCTTGAAACAAAGTGTGTGCAAAATAATTTGAAAGTAAACGCAAAAATGCCTATCAAGAATAAATCTTGATAGGCATTACTAGTTCAAAGAGCTTGTAAACTTATATGAACTTATTTTCCGATAAATTGTTGTGTCCAGTAGTATCCACTATCAGATAATCCTACTCCGATATGTGTATATGCTGGGTTCATAATATTTTCTCTATGACCTGGTGATTTCATCCATGCGTCAACGACTTCTGCTGCAGTACGTTGTCCCATCGCAATATTTTCTGCTGCTGACTTATACGAAATACCAAGAGATTTCATTTGATCAAATGGTGAGCCGTATGTTGGGCTCGTATGAGAAAAGTAGTTTTTGTTTTTCATATCTTGAGATTTAGCTTGTGCTGATTGTGTAAGTGTAGTATCGATTTGTAATGCTTTTAGTCCAGCTTTAGTACGTTCTTTATTTGTTAAATCTACAACTTCTTGAATGACTGCAGGTACTGTTGCTCCTTCACTTGCTGTTTGAGCAGGCTTCTGTTCTGTAGCTTCTTGTTTAGTAGTAGTTTGATTCACGTTCTCAGTAGGCTGACTGTTGTTATTTTTATATTGAAATGGAGAGTTCCATGTTTGTGTCTCACAAGTTTTTGCTTCTGAAGTGGTATTTGAATTATCAGTTGACATAGATGCTTCCACAGAGTGTGTTGAAAATAGTAAGCTTCCCGCAAGTACCACAACTAGTAACGAATAGTTTTTATTCATTTACTTCTCCTCCTTCGTCTTTTGCTTTCTCATTAAAACATGAAATTGGAGGTTTTTTTTCAATAAAATATTCCAGTGAATCCAGTCTAGCTGAAAATGTTATCAAGAACAGCCATACTTTTTTAAAAAATTGGATAAACTATCCTCCATGCTTAGTTATTTCTTCTGAAATGCTGTTGACAGATTTGGAGATTCCTCAATATACAACGAAAATCCTACTAGGCTGACTGAATTACAAGCAATAACTCATGATTGTATCCTGAATAAATGTAATGTACAAAAGTATCATTCTAATGTCTCGATACTTACTTGGATTGTTATTATTAATAAAAATATTTGAAACTTCAGCTATAATTTATATATGCAATGCAGAAAGGTTGGGTAAAAATGAGTATAAATCCAAATATGTCGGAAGTGGCTGCTCTACTTGGGGAGAAATCGCGGGCAACAATTCTAACTAGTTTAATGGACGGGCGTTTTCATACTGCCAGTGAATTAGCTTTTATGGCTGGGATTACACCTCAAACAGCGAGCTTTCACCTTTCAAAATTGGTTGAAGGGAACCTAGTTATCGTTGAAAAAAACGGACGTCATCGTTATTTTAAGTTAGCCAATGGAGACATCGCACGAATTTTAGAAACGTTTCTTTCGATATCTCCACCTCCCGAAGTTCGTTCATTAAAACAATCTAGTCAATTAAAATTGCTTCAGGAAGCCAGAACTTGTTATGACCATTTAGCAGGTAAATTAGGTGTCTACTTAACTGAAGCGTTGTTGAACTCTGGTTATTTGAAAAAAGAAGAGAGAGAATTTGTAGTCACACCAAAAGGAGAACATTTCTTTTCTGATTTCGGTATAGATTTAAGTGACTTAAAAAGAAAACGTAGATCATTTTCTCATGCATGTTTAGATTGGAGTGAGCGTCAACATCATCTTGCTGGAGCTTTAGGACATCGACTTTTTACACACTTTTTGGAAGTAGGTTGGATAGTTCGAGTTCCTTCGATTCGCGCTGTAAAAGTCACAGTTAAAGGGAAAGTAGGATTTAAACAATTTTTTAATATAAATGTGTAATTTAGCGCAAAGAAAAAATCCCTTTCCTAGTAGCAGATTTATTTTCTGCACACTAAGAAGGGATTCTAGTCTGTGATTGAACGGTTTACAGCAAGCTACTCATTTATTTATAATGTTCTTCTAACAAGACTACTTTTCTGCTGAAAATTACTATTTACAAGATAGATACCAATAATAATAAACAAGCCACCAACTATGAGTGAGGAGTATAACGGCTCTCCTAGTAATAACCAACCAGACAAAACACCGAAGAAAGGTGCCAAAAATAAATAAGCACTCGTCTTTCCTGGATCACCATTTTGTAAAAGATAATACCAAACTGCAAATTGAACAATCGAAGACATTATACTTAACCATAATAAAATAAAGAATGAATTGACGTTCAAAATAAAGAATGGTTTTTCAAAAAGAAAACTACAAAGTAAAAGTAGTAATCCACCAAAAAGCATCTGATAGGCAGATAAAACCCAAGTATCGAAAAACGCTCCCCACTTTTTAGCTAATAGTGTGGAGATTGCCCAAAAAACAGCGGAAAGAATTCCAAATAGAATGCCAATCTTAAATTCAATTTGTGCACCCATCGTAATACTTACCCCCACTAACCCTAAAAGAACACCAATCCATTGATAAAGTTTATAGTTAGTTTTTAAAAAGATAGTACCGAATACAACCACAAGTAATGGGTTCGTGAATGTAAGAATTGAAGATTCGCTAGCTGTAATAGTTCGCAAACTCAAGAAAATACATCCCATAACACCAGCTGTTTGGAAAGCACCAATAGTAAGCATCATTATCCAGTTTCCTTGGGTTGTTGGATGCTTTCTTTTTAATACGATAACTATTACTGCCATTATAAATCCTGCAAGTGTGAAACGTAATGCTGCTAATAACAACGGGGATGAATAAAGCAATGCAACTTTAACTACAGCAAAAGAAGAACCCATTAAAAATGTTGTTAATAGTATCAACAGTATAAATTTGTAATTATTCATTGTGTAATCTCCCTACATATATTAATAACCAATCCATGGCTATTATAACTGCTGAATATTTCAGCAATCATCGAAGTATGGAATGCAAATGGAGATTTGTTAAAAATAATAACCTCAAAGTTGTTTGAATCGATTTCTCTACTTGTGAATTGGTTAGTCGAAATTGAAAATCGCAAATAATTATCTTTCTTGACCCTAGTTCCCGTAGACGACAAGTGGAATTATACTAAATATTTTTCCTTGATGATATTTACATGATGAAGTTCATGCCCCGCAATAATGTAAGCAAGAGCTCTTACAGATAGTTCACTATTGTTGGCAAAACCTCTCCTAGACCAAAATTCTTCAGACAGTCCTCTAACTAGTGTAATGGTTGAACCTCTTACTGCAATATACTCCTCTAGTAAATCTGCTAAAGAGCGAGAATGGAATGAAGCCTCTTTGACATATTGTTCGTCATCATAGCCTGCGAGAGGAGTTTTATCTCCTCTCGATATTCTTAGTAACCTATAGCTCATAATTCGTTCAGTGTCTATAAGATGACCAATTACTTCTTTTAATGTCCATTTACCTAAAGCATAACGATAATTTGCCTGTGCATCAGAAATGTCCATAAGTAATTCAGTTGTATCCTCAAGCTGTTTGAATAGAATAGTGGTCAAGCTGTCTTCTGACACCAGACTAATATACTTACTATAATAAGTGGGGTATTCTTGATTTGAAGGTTTATTGTACATTTCATTTCCTCCTTTTTTATTACCATAATATACTACTTTTAATCATACACGACAATTACTTCTTAATCGTTTGTAAATAACAACAGGAACACTTTGTTTTATATCATATTTCATTTAGATACTAAAATAATTAAAGGCCCAAATCATATGTGATTTGGGCCATCAGACTGTAGACAAATTCGTTTTACAATGAGTAGAGATGTATAAGAGAATCAGCAGGGCCCGCCACTTCGCTTTCCGTGGGCTTGGCTTCAGCCTCCTCGTCACTGCAAAGACACTGGCCAAATAAAGTTCGGCCAGTGTCTTTCCTGCGGGGTCTTCAGCTCAAGCTATTCCCACAGGAGTCTCCGTGGCGGGCACTGCCTATTTTTCAAAAGTTGAAAGTGGAAATCAAAAGATGCTGTGATCCAATCAATGTTTCTCGGAATATCTGATAAAAATATCGGATAGACTATCCCATCTCATCAAATTGATAAGCTTTAATTGTCCACTTTTCTGTTTATTGAAGATAAAAATAAGCGGAAGGCGGCGACTCCTGCGGGACAGCGAGACAGTCCAAGACCCCGCAGGCAAAGCCGAGGAGGCTTGGTGCGAGCCCGCGGAAAGCGCCCGCCTGGAGCGTTCTTAATACATTAGGATTCATAAAAATGCATTTGCTATCAAACTGAAAGGCCCAAATCATATGTGATTTGGACCTTTACTTGCTACTTTAATATTTATTCTTAAACCTAATCCATCAATAAGTGTTGGTAGGTATTCAAATTATTATTTTCCGATAAATTGTTGTGTCCAGTAGTAGCCACTTTCAGATAATCCTACTCCGATATGTGTATACGCTGGGTTCATTATATTTTCTCTATGACCTGGTGACTTCATCCATGCGTCAACGACTTCTGCTGCAGTACGTTGTCCCATCGCAATATTTTCTGCTGCTGACTTATACGAAATACCAAGAGATTTCATTTGATCAAAAGGTGATCCGTATGTTGGACTCGTATGAGAAAAGTAGTTTTTGTTTTTCATATCTTGAGATTTAGCTTGTGCTGATTGTGTAAGTGTAGTATCGATTTGTAATACTTTTAGTCCAGCTTTAGTACGTTCTTTATTTGTTAAATCTACAACCTCTTGAATGTCTGCAGGTACCGTTGCTCCTTCACTTGCTGTTTGAGCAGGCTTCTGTTCTGTAGCTTCTTGTTTAGTAGTAGTTTGATTCACGTTCTCAGTAGGCTGACTGTTGTTATTTTTATATTGAAATGGAGAGTTCCATGTTTGTGTCTCACAAGTTTTTGCTTCTGAAGTGGTATTTGAATTATCAGTTGACATAGATGCTTCCACAGAGTGTGTTGAAAATAGTAAGCTTCCCGCAAGTACCCCAACTAGTAACGAATAGTTTTTATTCATTTACTTCTCCTCCTTCGTCTTTTGCTTTCTCATTAAAACATGAAATTGGAGGTTTTTTTTCAATAAAATATTCCAGTGAATCCAGTCTAGCTGAAAATGTTATCAAGAACAGCCATACTTTTTTTAAAAATTGGATAAACTATCCTCCATGCTTAGTTATTTCTTCTGAAATGCTGTTGACAGTTTTGTATAGTCCTCGTCTAAGATGATTTTCTTATTTCAATCAATATATTATTATTAAATTCTTTTTACTTAAACATAAAAAACCATACAGATATTCATTACGATTTTATTGAATGAAAGAAAAATATTATTTTATATCTGTCATTTCAAACTATCGAATAGAATCGCGTTTACACAAAAAAACCTACCAAATTCTATCTTGGTAGGTTTACAATCTATTATTTTCCGATGAATTGTTGTGTCCAGTAGTATCCGCTATCAGATAATCCAACTCCGATATGAGTGTATGATGGGTTCATAATATTTGCTCTATGTCCTGGAGATTTCATCCAAGCATCTACTACTTCAGCTGCACTACGTTGACCCATTGCAATATTCTCTGCTGCTGATTTATAAGAAACACCAAAAGATTTCATTTGATCAAACGGTGAGCCGTATGTTGGGCTAGTATGAGAAAAATAGTTTTTGTTTTTCATATCTTGAGATTTAGCTTGTGCTGATTGCGTAAGTTTCGCATCAATTTGTAAAGGTTTCAAACCTGCATTCGTACGTTCTTTGTTTGTTAAATCAACAACTTGCTGAATAACAGAACCAACTTTAACGTCTTGCTTGTTCTCAGTTACTGGTTGTTGTACTGAAGTACTTGGTTTTTGTGTAACCGGTTTTTGTGCTACTGGTTTTTGTTCTACTGGCTTTTGAGCAACCGGTTTTTGTGCTACAGGCTTTTGTGCTACTGGCTTTTGCGCTACTGGCTTTTGTTCTACTGGCTTTTGCGCTACTGGCTTTTGCGCTACTTGTTGATTTTGAGCAGCTTGTAATTCTTTTAGAATCATTGGTTTTAGAGCTAATAATTCGTTATTAATAATATTTTGAATGGCCTTGTCATTTAAATTGTAATTAGACAAAATATTAACCGGTGATTGCCATTTATAAATAACAGATGATTGTGCCTCGGAAGTAGTTTGTGAATTTCCAGTTGTAGTCGCTGCATCTGCTGTATTAGTAGAAAACAATAAGCTCCCTGCTAGTAGACCAACCATGATAGAATGTTTTTTATTCAATTTCATTTCCTCCTTCTTTTGTGCACCCCTATTGTAAACACAAAATCTGAGGAAGTTTTCTCATAATATATTCCAACACTACCATCTTGCATTTATATATTGATAGAAATCATTATCTATTCCTTCTTTTTTGGTTAACATAACCAATGCACTCAAAATTTACGTTTCATCTACTGTTGACAGTTTCATATATTCCTCTCTGTAAATGGTTATAAGTTTTTGTTGATCCATATCAGATAAATCACTTTGAGTGATTCGATTCACTGCAATCTCATACTTTTTATGAATCGATTGTCTAGCTCTTGGATGTGTTAATTCGTCCAAAAGCTCGCTTACTACAAATTTACGTATATCTTCTACTGTTTGAAGTTTATCTGTTGACACTCTTCCTTTAAACAGTAATTGAAACGACTTAATCATTACTTATTCTCCCTAACACATCTATTCTATCTACTTGATCGCCAATAATAACGATTTGAGGTGGCATTTTTATCATTTCAGGTAGCCATTGTACCATTCCATACGCATATTGAAATAATAATGGGTTTTTATGTCCTACTAATGGAACATACCCCTTCATGCGATATACAGTATCCGGGAGTTCTTTTAACCAACACTCAAAATCTTCTTGATTAACTGGTTCTTGAAAAGTATGTAATCGAGAAGAAAGAAAAAGCTGTTTGCCAATCGCTGTTTCGTTTATTTCTTTTTCATGAAAAGTTGCTTCTATCTTCTTCATAATGTTTAGAGGAAGTTTACTATTAGAGGTCTGAATAATAGGTGCTTTTGCATTTAGTGCTTGTAATTGCATCGTAACTGTTGCAATTTCAGAATCCGTTAATAAATCGATTTTATTTGCAACTATTAAATGAGCATGTCTTATTTGTTCTAAAAACAACATACGTGTTTGAGGTGTCATTTTATCTCGGTCTAGCCACCTCTTACAATCTGCTACTGTAATAATCCCCTTCATATTTAGCTTACTTGCAAAAAGTGGAGAATAAACAGCATCCATTGCTTCAACTGGATGTGCGGCACCTGTTGTTTCTATTAATAACACATCAAAGCTTTCACCTTCTAAAAGCATTTGAAGTTGAGCTTCCATTTTTTCAGATCCCGTACAGCAAATACAACCCTCCAACATCTCTTTTAGCGGTACATCTGCTTCTACTGCTCTACTATCGAAAGGTAGCTTTCCTAGTTCATTCATTATTACCGCGGGTTTCGTTCCTTCCTTTTTAAACTGTTCAATAATATGTGACAGTAAAGAGGTTTTGCCACTTCCTAAGAAACCACTTAAAAGGTAAACATCAATCATCCGTCCAAACTCCTTTATTCCTGTTGAAAAAGCTGACCGAATAGGCCAGCTTTTTCAAGTTATTTTTTTAGAAGTTCTAATACTACTTCTTTCGCTTTTAATAATTGAGGATCTTCGTTCAATATTTTTTGGCGAAGTTTATCCATTAAGATAAATGAAGATTCACCAGTAAGCTCTCCAGTGGATGCAAGTTTATTATCCGATTGAAATTTTTTCACTGCTGCAGTCATTTGAGCATCGAAGTTTCCATCTACTTTCCCAACTTCGTAACCAACAGCTTTTAGCATTTCTTCCGCATTTTGAACTGCTTCAGATGATTGATTTTCTTTTAAAATCATTGAAGGGTCTAATGGAGCGAGCATTGCATATGAAGGATATTCCACCACGTAATCTGGTGCAATTCCCTTTTCGTGAATCCAATTTCCATCTGGAGTTAACCATTTAGCTGTAGTAATTTTAATGTTTGATCCATCCGGTAGATCGTTAACTGTTTGGACAGTACCTTTACCGAAAGAATTTACTCCTACTAAAGGTACATTAGCCGATTCACTCAGTGCACCTGCTAGAATTTCAGAAGCAGAAGCACTTCCCTCATCAATAATAAGTGTGACAGGAACTTTTACTCTTTCACCTGGAGATGCTGTAGTGACATCTTTCTCCCCACGAACATCAACTTGAACAATTGGTTTTCCATCTTCAACAAAAAGGGTAGAAATATCTATTGCCGAGTTTAGAAGACCACCAGGATTTTGCCGAACATCTAATACTAGTGCTTTCATTCCTTGACTATTCATTTCATTTATCGCATCTAAAAGTTCATCATACGTGTTCGTTGAAAAACTTGAGATAATAATATGTGCAACTTGATCGTCCATCATCTCTGCATAGACTGTCTCTATCGGAATTTCATCACGAACAATGGTAATATCCATTGCAGCACTTTCCCCACGTTTAATAGAAAGCGTTACTTTTGTGCCTTTATTTCCACGTATTAATAATACAGCTTCTGATGCGCTTAAACCTTTTATATCTTTTCCATCTACTGCCATTATTTTATCATTTGGTAATACACCTGCTTTTTCGGCAGGAGAATTTTTTATTGGAGAAACGACTGTAATTACGCCATCTCTTTCTTGAATTTCTGCACCAATCCCTTGAAAACTAGAAGAGATACTTTCGTTAAACTGTGATGCCTCTTCTTCATTCATATAGTCTGAATATGGATCACCCAATGCATCAAGCATCCCGTTAATTGCACCATTTACGATTGCATCTTGGTCTATATCTTTATAGTATTCTTGTTTTAGCTTATCATAAGCCAAGTAGAGCTTGGCAAATTCTGATCTTTGTGGGTTAGCCATTTCCCCTACTTTTTCTTTCCCAATAGTTAGAGAAAACACCGTAATGCCTACAGTGGCTACAATTAAGGATAAAATCATTATTAAAAAAACAAATGGTTTCATCTTTACATATTTCGATGCGCTATTTACTTCAGAAGATTCTACTTCTTCATTCGTATGCTTTTGTTCTTCCAAATTTTTCACCCTCTTCAAAGAAAACTCAAAATCTTTTAAAAATAGACTGTCATTTCCATGACAGTCTATTTTAGCTTTTTCACTTAGTCCTGAATAGCCGCTTCTAAAGCAACGACAATCATATCGTTAAACGTTGTTTGTCTTTCTTCAGATGATGTTGCTTCTCCAGTAATAATATGGTCACTAACAGTTAAGATTGAAAGTGCTTTACGACCAAATTTAGCTGCTAATGTATATAGAGCTGCAGATTCCATTTCAACTGCGAGTACTCCATATTCTGCCCATTTTTCATTTTGAGCATTCTCATTATAGAACAAATCTGCCGTAAACACGTTTCCTACTTTTAAGTTTAATCCTGCTTCTTTACCGGCATTATATGCTTTATACAATAAATCGAAATCAGCAGTTGGTGCATAGCTCACATCATTCAATAATACTTTATTCAAAGTTGAATCTGTTGAAGCACTTTGAGCAATAATTACGTCGCGAACTTTTACATCTTTTTGGATTGCTCCACAAGTACCTACACGAATCAATTTTTGCACGTCATAATCGTTCATTAATTCATGAATATAAATAGAGATAGAAGGAACACCCATTCCAGTACCTTGGACAGAAATTCTCTTTCCTTTATATGTACCCGTGTAGCCAAACATATTGCGTACTTCGTTATATTGAACAACATCTTCTAAAAATGTTTCTGCAATATATTTCGCACGAAGAGGATCTCCAGGAAGTAAAATTGTATCCGCAATTTCACCTTTTTTTGCACTAATGTGTATACTCATTTATTTGACCCCATTTCTATTACATATCGGATTAATGATACATTTTTTTTGGTAGAATTGCAATGAAATAACTAGCTAATCGCTTCTATATATTGTTCCCAAAGCTCGTCAAAAACTACTGCACTCATATCTGGATGAGCCAGTTCTTCTATATATTTCGATAAAGTATCAAAAGAAGTTTCTGCTTTAGGAAAATCATGCTGATTAAACATACTTTCAGCAAAAAGAGATTTCATATCCTTCTTTTGACCCCCACGGAATTTTAATACAAATAAATAAAACGATTGATTCATAATTTCCCTCCGTCTTTAGTCATGAAGTCATAGAAAATTCAAAAATGTGTAGATAATTTAATCTAAAACAAGTAAACTTAAAAATATTGGTAAGAAATAGATCTTAAAGGGGATGGTTTAGTTGTTAAAACGGATCAAAAAAAAGATAAAGCCAATTGAATTACCAAAAATAAAGAAACCAGAAAAGAATTTATCAAAAGCGAAAAGAATTCCTTCACTATCTTTCTTCAAAAGGGGGAAAAAGAAAGTCAAAAACCCTGCGGTTATTTCCAAATCTAATATATTGAATTCAATTCGTGGCAGAGTGCTTTTAATTTTTTCAGTTCTTATCGTTATCTTAATTTCTATGCTTATATTAACATCTACAAAAATGTACTCATCTCAACAAGCATTAGAAAAATTTACAAATGTTGATATTAAAGAGCAAATGATGGTCAATCAAATCGCAACTGAAATTGCACAGTTAGCAAATGCAGAGCAAAGTTATATTATAACTGGTAAAACAAATTATATGGGAACTTACAAAAAATATAAAGATGCAATTTCAACTCACCTAAAAGAGTTGCACAACACATATAAAGATCGACCAGAAGAATTACAAAAGATAAAATCCATTGATCAATTTTTTACGACTTATCTTCAATATTCCGAACGAGTTGTTAAAATGCGAGATGAAAAAGGGATGGAATCAGCGCAAAAATTAGTGAACACTGGGAACGGTAAAACAGCGATGAGCTATGTAGATGTTCATATTGCAGCAATGAATGAACTTTTAGCTAAGAAAAATGCAGAGCAAATTGCTCTTTTGAAAAAAGAAAATACTACGTCCTTATACTTATTTATTGCTTTAACAGTATTTTCTGTAGTATTAACACTTTCATTTGGAATATATTTATTCCTTTCTATCAAACGTAGTACATACTCGATTAACCGATCTATTTTGGATATTGCACAAGCTGGCGGTGACTTAACAAGACGAGTTAAAGTACGTTCGAAAGATGAATTTTCAGAAATTGCTGAAAGTACAAACGTCTTAATTACTTCTATTGCAAATCTTGTCAAACGAGTAAGCTTATTAACTGAAAATGTATCTGCAAGTGGTCAAGAACTAATGGCATCATCGGATGAAACGGCTATTACAATTCAATCGATAGCAGACTCGACAAATGAAATTGCTGTTGGAAGCGAGCAAACAATTCGAAGCATGAATATCGCTATTCAAAAGATGAATTCTTTGGAAGAAGCAACAAGATATTTAAATAACGATGCTCAAGCTGTAAAAGAGGCTACAGACCAAATGAGGTTAGCAGCACTTAAAGGTGGAGAATCTGTACAACACTCTTCCAATGTAATGATGAGTATCGAAGAGACAATGGCCAACACTTCTCATACTGTAGAAGCTCTAGGTACCAAGTCATATGAAATTACATCTATTATTAAAACAATTACTGCTATTGCAGAACAAACAAATCTCTTAGCTTTGAATGCAGCTATTGAAGCTGCTAGAGCGGGAGAACATGGCCGAGGATTTGCAGTAGTAGCAGACGAAGTACGTAAACTAGCAGAGCAATCTCAAAATGCAGCAAAAGAAGTTACAGGAATAGTTACCTCTATTCAAATGGAAGTTACATCAATTGTGAAGCAAAATCATGAAGGTGTAGAAAACGTTATTCGTGGTGTAGAAGTAGCAAATGAGACGAATACATCACTTGAGCAAATTATGAAACAAACAAATGAAACGATAACTATCATTGATAAAATGGTCAAACAAATTGAAGAAACACTTGGTTTCAGTCAAGAAGTTGCTGCATCGTTCATTGAAGTTAACCAGATTGCTGAAAATACTGCAACAAATACAGAAACTTCAGCTGCTGCTGCAGAGGAAGGTTCTGCTGCTATGGAAGAAATCAATGCATCATCTGTTGAATTATCTCACCAAGCAGACGAGCTACGTAAAGTTGTAAACGAATTTAAACTATAAATTGAAAATAGCACGGAAGAGTACTTACCTCTTTCGTGCTATTTTTGTGTTAAAAGATAATGATTACTAAAATAATTTTAAGTAATCCTCATACCCTTCTTCTTTCAACTTTGCTTTTGGAACAAAGCGTAAAGAAGCCGAGTTAATACAATATCGTAGCCCTGTTTCATCTTTAGGACCATCTGGAAATACATGACCTAAATGAGAATTTGCAGTTTTACTTCTTACTTCTACCCTTCTCATCCCATAACTATCATCAAAATGCTCTGTCACCTCTTGAGCTTCAATAGGTCTTGTAAAGCTTGGCCATCCACATCCTGCGTCATACTTGTCCTTAGAATGAAACAATGGTTTACCCGAAACGATATCAACGTAAATTCCTTCCTCAAAATGCTTGTCATATTCATTTTGAAACGGAGGTTCAGTTCCTTTTTGCTGTGTAACATAATATTGCATTTCCGTTAGTTTATCTTTCATTCTTATCCCCCCACATTTTCTCTATATATGCTGCTCGTCCAGATCCTATAAAATATCGGTTATAATGAGTAGGATTTTTCTTATAATAGTCTTGATGGTATGACTCAGCAGCATAAAATACTTGTGCTGGCAAAATTTTAGTCGTTACATTGGAGGAAAACTTATTGGAAGCATCCAAATTGGCTTTCGAAATTTCAGCTTTTTCGCGTTGTTCTTCCGTATGATAAAATATAGCAGTCTGATAAGAAGTTCCTCTGTCAAAAAATTGACCACTATCATCAGTAGGATCGATATTCATCCAAAATATTTCTAGCAATCGTTCATAGGAAAAAATGGATGGATCAAATGTAATTTGAATAGCTTCATAATGACCAGTTGTATTCGAACAAACTTGTTCATATGTTGGATTTACAACATGTCCTCCTGTGTATCCAGAGATCACACTCTCAATACCATCGTAGGAATCAAAAGGTTTTACCATACACCAAAAGCAACCGCCTGCAAATGTAGCTTTTTCCATTGTTAACCCCTCCTTACTCATTTGGAATGACTATTTCTAAAGTAATAATATCTTCTGCAAGATTTATTTCCTTAGCGCGAACACGTACGCCAGAAGTCATCGGAATGCTTGCCAATTGTATTAGCACTTCCTCTTCATCAGGTTTTACAACTATCCATTCTGGTAATTGAATAGATTCATTTAGTAATTTTAAGACCGTTGCTGGATCTAGTTTTGCTTGACCTACTTCAATGGAAGACTGCTCCAGGCGAATATCACCATTTTCCTCCACAAAGGGTTCGAAAAATAGTTTCACAGGAAGAGTAAAAGAAAAAATCGTTAGCTCGGAAGATAGTACTACTTGGTCTTCTAAGGTCAATTTTAAAGGTACTGGCTTACCTTCCATCGCTTTTTTTATAAAACTATTTGCAATTCCTTCAAAATCTTCTATCGTTGAGTTCACTGTTAATACATGACCTGTTAAATTAGGTGATTCTTCGTAAACTACTTCGGAATCGGAAGGAAGAGTAATCCAGTAAAATAGTCCAATTATGGAACCCACTATTACTAGAACTAGTAAAAAGAAAGCAATCTTCCATTTGTTCATCTCATCAACTCCTTAAAACAACAATTCCCTATTTTGCGTATCTATAAAACCACAACCTTGTAAGGAGCTCATAATAGATTCTTTCATTAGTTGATATCCTTTACCGTTCGGATGAAAAAAGTCTGTATGATACACTAGATTAGCATTTGTATCAAAATGCTTTTCAATTGAAATAAAACATGCGTTTTCATCGTCTTCTGCAATAGATTCAATCGTTTTATTCCAATCATAAATTATTGTATCGAACTCATTGAACTCATCTGTTACTAAAGATAATGGGTTGTATATCCCAATTAACGCTATTTTTGCTTCGCTATTAATCTCTCGTATATGGTCCATAATTTTTATATAATTTTTTTCAAATGATACTAATCCCTTATCAAAGGACCCTACTTGCAAATTAAATAAATCCTTTTTTACTATTTTCATGAGATCATTCCCACCAATTGTGATCATGATGAGATCTGCATTTCGGATGGAATGGTCGATATCTCCATCTCGAAGTAGTTTTAATAACTGATCACTTCTTCTTCCTCTTAATGCAGTATTGGTTAAGATAACATCTTCTATTCCTTTATATTGCAAAAGTTCTGTACGTACTCTGCCAATATAACCTTCTCTTTTCATCTCATCTCCAACACCTTTTGTAAGAGAGTCTCCCATACCAACTAATTGGAGTTTTCTTGGAAAAAAAGTATAAGGGATAATATATTCCTCAAAAGAAATAGCTTCTTTCTTCGTAAAATCCACAGTTTTTGTATCCTGAGCCACACAGCCCGATAGTAAAATAATACATAATAAGTTAATAATGTACTTCATTCATATCCCCTTTCGATAAAATAAAAGCAGGGACAAATCCCTGCTTTACTACTACTCAGTCATATACATGAAACCAATTGCACCAGGACCTGTATGTGTACTAATAACAGGGGAAGTAAAAGAATCATGAATATGACGAAACCCTGTTTCCTCAATCTGTTTCTTTAAAGGTGTTGCCATTGAAAATCCGTTGGCATGTGAAATTCCAACTGCCTTTACAATTTTCCCTTTTGTGTCTTCGGTAAACTGCTTAAACAAATAACTAACTACTTGTTTATGACTTCTTACTTTTGCAATTGGAGTATATACACCATCAGCTAATTTAGCAATAGGTTTTATAGAAAGGAGAGAACCTAATATGGCACTTCCTTTTCCGATTCGTCCTCCCTTTACTAAATTATCTAATGTATCAACAACAACATACAGATTTGTTTTGGAACGCACATCATCCAACTTACGAAGAATTTCTTCTACTGACTTTCCGTTTTGTGCCATTTTAGCTGCTTCTATTACTTGAAAGGAAAGTGCAAAAGAAATAAATTTTGAGTCTATTACTGTGACGTCTGCATCTGACATTTCTGCTGCAGCTTGTGCTGATTTTACTGTACCACTCATACCACCTGTCATATGTATCGAAATGATTTGATCTCCATTTTCTCCGAGCTTATCGTATAATTCTTTGAATACACCTGCAGCTGGTTGCGATGATTTAGGAAGTTCTTGCGAAACAGCCATCTTCTCTAAAAAAGTTTCAGGTTGAATATCTACTCCATCCACAAATGATTCACCGTCAATTTGAATTGTTAATGGTACTATGTGTATATTGAGGGTTTCAATCAGCTCTTTTGTTAAGTCAGCAGTTGAATCCGTAACAATATGTATTTTAGACACAAAATCCCTTCCTTCCTATATACACTTATTATAAGAAGAAGTGCAGCAGTATGTAAACTATTTGATGGCATGTTCATACTTGCAAGACACCAATTGTAGAAAGTTTGTGAATAATTATTTTAGAATTTTTTTTAACGCTCTGTACACTATATGTTGGTAGTATTAATATTTGAACTTTTACTAGTTGGATTTTATTATTAATTTTCCCCTTTATTTGAGATGTTCCGTTTGTATAAATAGCGTCACGGTATTTTCCATGTCCCTATCCACAATACAAATCGAATAGTATGACTTATACACTAACCTTTCTTTCATAAACTAAGTAAGCATAAGTTACGCCATCCGGTGTCTGCATATCTTCTGTAGTGTCAACTAGCCCCCACTCTTCGTTGCTGTATGGAGGAAAGAAAGTGTCCCCTTCAAATATATCTTGAATAATAGTAATATACAATCGATCAGCTATTGGTAAAACTGCTCTAAAAATTTGTTCTCCACCAATAATCATTACCTCTTCGTGAAAATCTTTCGCTAGATCTATCGCTGCCTCAATAGTACTTACTACTTCCGCGCCCTCAATCTTATAAGTAGTATTTCTTGTAATGATGATATTCTTTCTACCAGGAAGTACTCTTCCAATTGATTCAAACGTTTTCCTTCCCATGACAATAGCTTTGTTCATTGTTTTTGCTTTGAAATAAGCTAAATCACCTGGGATGTGCCAAGGCATTTTGTTGTCTAATCCAATTACTCTATTTGGATCATGGGCTACTATTAATGAAATCATTTAAAATCCTCCTGACATTCTCACACAGCTATAGGTGCTTTTATTCTTGGATATGGGTCATAGCCCTCAATAGAAATATCCTCTACTTCAAATTCGAATATAGAGTCCTTTTGCGAATTTAATACAAGTGTTGGTAATTGCCTCGGAGTACGGTTAAGTTGTGTATCCACTTGTTCCATATGATTTAAATAGATATGTGCATCCCCAAGCGTATGTACAAATTCCCCAACTTCTAAATTACATTCTTTTGCGATTAAATGAGTAAACAACGCGTAAGAAGCAATATTAAAAGGCACGCCTAAAAATACATCTGCACTGCGTTGATAAAGTTGACAAGATAGTTTTCCATTCGCTACATAAAATTGCATAAAAGAATGACATGGGGGAAGTGCCATTTCGTCTACCTCAGCAGGATTCCAAGCGGTAATGATATGTCTTCGTGAATCAGGATTCGTTTTTAATTGCTCAATAAGATTTTGAAGCTGATCAATCGTTTCTCCGTCTTTACCAGGCCAAGATCTCCATTGCTTTCCGTAAACAGGACCAAGATCACCAAATTCATCTGCGAATTGATCGTCGGATATTATTTTAGAATGAAAAATTTCCATTTGTTTATCAACGACTAGCTTAAATTCTTCATCATTCGCAGCTCTTACACCGAAATTTGTCATATCTGGACCGTCATAGCTTTCACTTTTCACCCATTTTTCGAATGCCCACTCGTCCCAAATATGGTTATTAGCTTCTATTAGAGTTTTTACATTTGTATCACCTTTAATAAACCATAATAATTCACTTACTACTAAACGAAAAGCTGTCTTCTTTGTAGTCAATAATGGGAAACCTTTTGACAGATCAAATCGCATTTGATAGCCGAATACACTTTTTGTCCCTGTACCAGTACGATCCGATTTTATGATTCCATTTTCTTTTATATATCTGCATAAATTTAAGTATTGTTCCATTGTGATTCCCCTTTTTTTCAGTATCTATTCAATGTTGTATAAAGTTTGATTTAAAATATACTATATCATAAAAAAAGCTCTCGTTAAGAGAGCCATTTAGGAGGTGTATTTTTTGACCAGAAAATTTCTCCTAATGCATAATGTTTTGAATAATTATCTTCTGCTAAGTGATAGTGGAAGTTGAAATAATATCCGTCCATCGGTTTTTTATCTGTTCTAACATGGAATCGGATTAAATCTTTTCTTGAATCAAGGTTATAAATGTGAAAAATTTTCTCATGATATTCTCCGGAAGGTTGTTCTGTAATTGATAATCTAGAAGCATTATCCGTTCCTACTTTTGAAATAGTAGCGTCTATGGCTTCTTGAATTCGAGGGAAAATGACTGCATCAAACTCATCTTGAATAACAGGTCCAATCCGTTCACCAAATTTTATGTAAGACTGTTCTTTTGCGGCGAACGTGAAAGTTTCTTTCTCATCAGGAGTATTTTTAATCGTAACTTGTACATACTCTACACTATTAGCTTCAGAAGAAATCGACTTTGCTGTGCTCTTATTATCTAATAATTGTTCCCAAATTAGATGACTGGGAGATATTAGTCCAAATGTTAATAATGCAACAGTAACTATGAGAGATTTCTGAATCCATTTTTTCATTCATTATCACCTTCAATTATGACCATTTTAGAAACGCAGTGTCTAATCTTGAACGTTTTCAAGAACAAAAGGTTTCATCTTCTTACTATTCATTGTACAATAATTAGTGTAAACATACAGTAGGTTTTTTCTTAAGGAGGAGAATTTATTATGGATTTAAATTTAGTAATTGGAATTGGATTTTTATTTTTATTAGGATATTTAACTTCTTTAAACTTTACTGACTAATATTATTATTCTCTAGTTGATACAAAAAAGCTGTCTAAATTGACAGCTTTTTTATATGTTCAATATGCCGTAATGGAATTTAGAAGTAAGACGTGTTAACTGCTCAAATCCATATCGTCCAAACATTTCAGATCGAAAATGTGCTTTTAAAACTACTCTCTTTCTAGCTACCCTTTTAGCTTGTTCTACCCATTCTTCCGTTAATACATCGTGTAGACCTACCGCTCGAAGCGTTTGAAAGTTAGAAGACTCTTCTATCTCCTCTTCAAACATAGGATCCATGTATACTACATCATATGTATCGGATTCACAGCTTTTCAAATACTTAACTGCATCCACGTTCATTAGATGCACACGATGCATACTATTCTGAAGCTCACTAATAGGAGTCTTATATCTTTTTAAACCTGTTGATACAATGTAAGCAACAAGTGTATTTGCCTCACAAGCATGTACAATCCCTGTTTCTCCTGTTGCAAAAGATGCAACGATACTATCAGAACATAGTCCTGCTGTAGTATCTAAGAAACAATCTCCTTCTTGTAACCCGGTAGCTTGTAAAAATAGATCCTTTTCTCCTTTTAGTAATCGCTTCATGCGAAAAGCAGCTGAATTTGGATGAAAGAAAAAGGGTGTATTGGAACCAAGCACATATAGCTCTAACCTTTCATTACTTACTACAATCACATCGCTCTTATGTTCTGCATGTAATAATTGCACCGATTTTTTTTTGCGACTGACATATTGCAATGACAGTTCTTTCGCAACAGATATAGCCACTTCAATATTTGCTTCATTCGTCCGTCCTGCTGTTGTTACGACTGCATTCATGAAGAAACAATTTGAGAAAGTACACCAGAAATATGGTCTTTAATCGTTTCCATTGCATTACTTTCAATTTGCTCACGAGGTATAAAATAAGCTAGTTGGTCATCTTTCCAAATTGCAATGGATGGTGAACTTGGTGGAACCTCTTCAAAATAACCTCTCATCGTAGCTGTAGCTTCCTGATCTTGTCCTGCAAATACAGTAACTAGATGATCAGGCTTTACTTCTAATTCATTTATCGCAGCTACCACTGCTGGTCTCGCTAATCCCGCAGCACATCCACAAACAGAGTTAATCACTACTAAAGAGACACCTTTAGCACTCGCCATATGCTCTTTTACATCTTCCTCCGTAAGCAATTCTTTAAATCCAGCATTTGTAAGTTCACTTCTCATAGGTTTAACAACCTGTTTCATATACTCATCGTACGCGTTCATGGTTTCTCCTACTTTCAATTAGTTTCAATATCCTATTATAACAGCATACCAATTATATTATCTATTATACTGCTTTCATATAGTTTCACATTATTTTGGATTTTTCTTGACTTTTTTGTGATTCCTGTGACTTTTTTGAGTAACCATAAAAATGTTTGTAAAACATGTTGCAATGAGTAGGTTATACTATTTTTGGATAAATAAAAAAGCACCTCGTGAGAGATGCTTAAATAACCAAACAAACTTAATAAAAATACTCTATGCAAAAAGATGAATAGCTCATTTTGTCCATTAAGGATTTTTCAATGTTTAATAGTATTTTTTTTAAACGCTTTTTTTAAAATATCAGAAAAACCCGAAAAAAATAAAACTAGTGATATTACAAATTTTTGTTCAAAACCTAAATCATTTAGGAAAAAATAAAATATAATACATACACTTAATAATAAGAGAAACATTTTAATCCTTCTATTTTTATTATCATTATCTAACATGGCTAATGATATTGGAATAATAAAAAGATAGGGAACCGTTGGATACCAAAATATTAATAAATAAGAAATACATAATATCAAACGAAAAAAAGTATTAGTTTTTGTATCAAGATTCACAGTAGAATTCTCCTTAAGTTCTTATGTCTACCCTAAAAGAAGTATGATAACCAAAATGAGTGTCTATCGTATTATAGCTATTTTTAAGAATATTATATATTTTTTTGAGCGCTATTTATTCTTTATATTTATATAAAGAATAAAAGAAGCATTATCCACAATTAAGTGAGCAGGACTTGTAACTACATATTATTTAATTTTTCCAACATATCTTTCAGCGACAAGCGCATGTTCTAATGATAATATGTAATAAAAAAAGGTGGGTATTTATGAGTAAAATTAATGGAGTTGAACTAAAGCATTTTTCTAGTGAGTATCTCAAAAAATTGAACTCTTTTGAGCTTCCCGAAGAACAAAAACAATTTTCAGCATTGCCTAATAAATTTGAAGAAATTACTGAGGGACAATATCGTATTGTTATTTTAAATGATGATGAACCAGTTGGATTCTTTCTATTAAACTCAACGGAACGACTAAAGGAATATTCGAGTAATATGAATGCCCTGCTATTAACTGCCTTATCCATTAATCATACAGAGCAAGGTAAAGGATATGCAAATCAAGGGATGTCCTTACTATCTACGTTTATACAATCCGAATTTCCTAACTGTGATGAAATTTTCTTGGTTGTAGATGTAGAAAATATTCCAGCACAAAGACTATATAAAAAAGTAGGATTTCAAGAGACTGGCGAGAGAAAAATTGGTCGTATTGGCGAAGAAATTATCATGAGGTTATCAATAATCTGATGCGTATACCTATTATAATTAGCCCCGCTCACATTAAGTGCGCAGGGCTAGTAGTATTTATATAGAACCTTTAGGTTCAAGTATATTTATTAGAGGTGCAAACATCGTGATTTATCGAACGTCTACCAAATCCTTTACTACATAATCAGCAGCCATCAATCCATGTTTAACCAACGTATCTTTTGCTTTTTTTTATCCTGGCGTTAAAACAATAACTAACTTACTGCTTATTCTCTAGAGTGAAGTTACTGATTCCCATTCGCTTAAATGAATCTGTAATCTCGCTAGACTTCATCAAACGATTAATCTTCTTTTGCTTTGAACAATCGCATTCAATCCAGATTTCATATATATTCCTTGTATCTTCATCAAGCATCGGTAAACAAGGGATTGCATTTTATTCATTACGAGGAGTAAATAATCTAGCAGGTATGGTGTTTCGTTATGCAAAGGAAGTAAAACTAATCAAAGACAACCCTACTGAGTCAGCATTTATACCTAAGAATAAGTTAGAATTAGAAGATATAGACGGGAGTAATGTATCCAAGTTGTATCTTGAGCCCGATGAGTTAGAGGCGTTGTTAGAGTATGTAAACAAATATCGAACTATTATAATACCCCCTCTCCTTTAATCTTTATTCAAAACTTTGATTAATCAACTTCTCCATATAGCAAAAACGTCTCCATCTGTTCGTTTCCACTTAACTGTCGAATAATTTCACGCTTTTGTTTTCTTACGAAAAGAAACAAAACCACCTTCCATTTTACTGGTTGGTGGTTTGTGCTTCATCTATCTTAATGCATACTTTTGTTACCATATCTATTTCTGATTTTGGCATGTGCTTTAGCATATCCAAGGCACCCATAACTCGCTCTCGAGGGTATTCTTTCAACATTTCTTCTATTAACTTATCCATTCTTTCTTGTTCCATTAAATCCACCCCATATTTGCTTATCCGAATACAGTTACATCTATTATATCGTCTATTTGAACAACAAATGAATTAATATTTTCCATTTCGATTGTTTGTCTTTTTTTAGATCAACTACGTTATTAATGATCTACGGAAAACAAACGTTTTTTACATAACCAATTTTTAATACGCATATGATTAAGCTGAGTTGTTTTATTCTAAAGTTGGAGGCTACTTGTAAATGGCAAATGGTGAAAATAATAACAAGGATAATCAAAATTCAAACACAGGGATTAGCTCCTCAGAGCTTGCCGTTATAGGTGCAATAATAACTACTGTTGGTGATGCTATTTCTCTTATTGCTGCATTACTTGCACTAGAAGAAGAACAACAAGCACAAAGTACACAGGACGACAGTAATAATATGCAGAAACAGATTGACCATTTGACATCTGAATTAGAAAAGGTTAAAAAGCAAGTAAACATGAATAAATCTAAATGGATATAGGATCAATATCTCCCTTAAATCGATCCTTATTTTTAGCATCTCTTTAGATGCTTTTTTTGTTATATTCTGTTGGGGACTTTCTGTCATGTCTGATGCGAACTATGATTACTATTTGATTAAATCTATTCATATAGGTTAATACTTCTAAAAAAGAAGGTGGTATATATGATTAAATTAGAATTTACCATAAATAATTTTTATGCTGAAACCCTTAATGACTTAGTAAAGCAATTTAATGCACTAATTCCTGAGAATGTTCCTTATTCATATTCAACACAAGATGTTATTGAGTTACTTATCATTCGCGAGTATGTGAATAGCGAAATAAAAATTTCTAGAACTTGAAAAAGACTAATAAGGATACACGATCACTTTTTTCTTCGTACAAACTTGTTAATCTTAACTAAATATAAAAGTTCGAAAAAAATAGTGATAATTTAGCACTCAAAAACGCTTGGACAAATTTCCAAGCGTTTTTGCTTATTTTTGTTTTATATTCCACATTGCATTTTGTAGTTCCTCAAGCTCATACCATTTGACTTCGTCATTCCGAACTTCTCATAATATGGAACTAAATCATCGTCACAACATAAATCAATCATGTATAAACCATCCAGTTCTTTCAGCATCCTATTTACTAATCCCTTACCTATTCCTTTATTTTTAATTCTGGTAAAATCTCAAGAAATGGAATGTATGCAGATAGAATTCCATCACTTATTGCTGTAATAAATCCTATTACTTGATTAGTATTTTCATCAACTGCAATAATTACATTACTGCTTTTCTTTAATAGTTTTAAGTGAGTAAGTGAATTTGGTGGTTTTAGCCAGTCCACAAAAAAGCCATTTAACATTTCCGAAGTAATACCATCTAGCGAGTTCTGGTATATCATATTATATCAGCTCCTAATTACTATTAACTTATTAGAGAGATGAAATAAATCAAAAGTACAGTAACAAAGATTAGACCTCCAAGCATTCTAAGTGATACTATCATTTATTCTACTTACATTTCAAAATTCCTTCTTTTGATTTTTTTAGTACGACTTTAACCGACGTTACTTCTTTACTTTGGTAAGTAGATGAAGCCTACTAGCTAATCAAGGAAAACGATACATTTTGCCAAAGATAATAGTACGTATCCATGAAAAATCCAAACTGTAACGTTTTAATGATTTATAATTACTAATGAATTGGGAGTAAAGCAGTTCTTTTTCTTGATTTTTTTCTCCGTCAATGTATAAATTATCTTAACCTAGACTACACTTTATGATTAAGAGCTACTATCAGTCGGGAAAGTCTGATAATTAGCTCTAACATCTAATTTAGTTCAGGAGGTCTCTCTATGGCGGAAAACGTATCTTTTTTATTTATGATGGTCATATTCGTTTTTCTAATACTATTTATCATATTGAAACCTAAAAAATTCGAGTTTACTAAACAGATAATAATTACTTCCATAATATTAATAATCGGATTAGGACTCATTGTTTATTTTACTTCGTGATACATATTTCTTTTCTTCTATTCAAATTTTGACCGAACTGTTTAATACTCTTTTCAAAGGTATAATGATTTTCTTGAAATAACAGATATCCTTGCTATATCCTCGACTAGAACGAACGTTCTAGTACTTGGGACACTGAAGAAATTACTGCCCAACAAATCATTAACCATTACCACTTAATATTTTTGCCGTTATTTTACATTTAATAGTTCTAGTAAGCCTATCAATCACTTCCGTTACTTCGTTCTCCGTTTCAAGATTTCTTAATCCCTTACACTTGTCTTTTAATTTTATTTTCCCACCAGTGATTTTCATTCCATTTACTCCTTGCATATTCACAAATGATTTAATCCATAATAGTTTCAAGTAATAAATGAGGTGATTTTATGTCTAATTTCAATTATGAATTCATTCAATTATTCCAGCTCTATATTGAATTAATTCTTAGAACAAGGTAACAACAGCACAAAAAATGTTGGACAACAATAAAAATAAAATTAACTTTGAAATAGCTATCCTGAGCGGCACTTACCCTCCCCCTGTCGAATAATTTTTACAAACCACACAAATGCTCAGACAAACATTTACTATTTACATAGAATGAACTATCTCATTTATAGGAGGTGTTCAATATGGGAAATACTGATTGTGGACCTGGTTATGAAAGATCAGGAAACGGATCAGGATTTGCTTTAATAGTCGTACTGTTTATATTATTAATAATCATTGGTGGATTAGCCTTAAATAGCCACGGCTATGGTGGAGTCCCTTGTTGAAATTACACCATTAATAACTTCACTAAAAAACAGTACATCTGAGGCAGGTTTATATTACCTGTCTTTTTCCTATTAATTTAAAAAGTTTGTCAAGTACCTAATTAGTTGAGTTTCTATCTTAAATGCCTACTTAATAATGAAGAAAAAAAAACGAATTTGTTTCTTATTATTTCCAAGGTTGTATGCCCCATTTCTTTTTTATCAATTGAATAAGCTATTTTATAACTGTAGAGGCACTTCGAACCTCCCGATTGTGCCTCCAGTATAGAAGAACTCGTTGTAATTTCACGATTGAAACGGACAAACATCTATTAGTTACAAAGAATGAATTAACTCATCTTCATCTATTGTTCTTTACAGTAATCTGGGTCCTGTTCGTCTCAACTAACTGTAATTATTCATACGAATCACTATTCCCTCCTTACAATGGCTAAGATTTATTCATACATTACAATAGATTTAAGAAGGGGGATGAATATGCTTATATCATTAAGATTGGCTATTGTATTGTTAGAAGCAGCGGAAAGAAAAGCGTTAGAACTTGGTCTTTCCGAGGATATCGCAATTGTTGATGAAGGGGGAAACCTTATTGCCTTTCATCGCATGGATAATGCGAAGATAGCGGGTATTGATATTGCTCAGAACAAGGCATGGACCAGTGTTGCTATGCAAATGCCGACATCAAATTTAGCGAATGCTGCACTTCCTGGCGGTCCTTCTTTCGGAATCAATACAACTAATCAAGGAAAAATCGTAATACTAGGTGGAGGAATACCACTAATTTTCAACAATAAGGTAGTCGGTGGTGTAGGTGTAAGTGGTGCTACCAGCGAACAGGATATCGAAGTTGCTAATGCTGCCCTTTTAACATTTAATAAAATGACTAACGCAGGTTCCAATTCTAATCCAAATAAATAGGGTGTTGTCATACTCCAGCATTCTAAAATGGAAGATTTCTGTATTATGCAGAAATCTTTATTTGTCTTAAACTAAGACAATTTCACTTTTATTATTTGAATAAGATATTTTATAGGGCCAGGTCAAACCTGCATCGGTGCCTCAAGTGTAGAATATCTTGTTATAACCACACGAATGAATCAGACAAAGATTTTTTTTTTACATAGAATGAACTATATCATCTATAGGAGGTGTTCATATGGGTTATGCGGGTTGTGGACCTGGATATGGAGGATCAGGATACGGATCTGGATCCGTATTCGTTCTAATTGTCGTTCTGTTTATTCTATTAATAATCGTAGGCGCAGTTGCCTTCGACAATCGCCGAGGCTACGACGGAGCTCCTTGTTAAGATGCCTCCCTAAAGGCTTAGGATTAAAAGCGAATCCAGTAAATTAAGACAGGTGCCTTATGACCTGTCTTTTTTATTTGTTACTTTAGAGAAGTTTACCTCTATCTATTTTTCTCGGTTTTAAGCCGTAATTAAATACCTTACTGTCAATACTATATCTGAAGCATCTTACGACGTTAGTTTTTATCTTAATTCACCAAGTGATCCTTCTCCCATAATTTCCATTACTTCTCCTGCAAACTTAACCTCGCTTCCCATTGGGACTTCATCACGAATTAATGCTTCATTTTCATATTCAACAGCTTGTTGTTTTAACTGTTCATTTAATTCTTCTTGTGTAGCCATCAAATCCTTTCAACAATTAAACCACTTTATCTAATTAAAGCATTACAACTCCTTAGGATGCTTAAGTGTATTTATAAATTTCTTTTATTGACTCAGTATATTCCGCTGCCCAATCGTGGTTTGAATCTTCGATATTATTGAAGACAAGTTGTTCCCCATTTTCAAATGTGAGAACTAATTCATGAGACTGTCCCGTAAACTTACTAGTTGTGAATTTCTTTTTCACTATGTTCTTGGAGTAATGTTCAAATAAAAAGTCCGCATCCTCTATTTTTGAAACTTTTAAAATGCTTTCTTTAAAAATAAAGAATAATTCTTTCTTTTTTTCATTAACACCATTTTTAAAATAAAAAGCGAGAATATTTTCTTCCTTATATACATCAGAAATAAAAGCAATTACCCGAATATACCCGTCACTTCTAAAATTAAATTGCATATTTGCCACTTTTTCTTTGAAATTTTTATATTCAAACATTTCATCACCTCCCACTGACATTATTCGCCAATGCTAGTGAAAATCCTTTAATATATATATATATATCTTCAGATCCAATCTATTCAGTCCTTCTTCAGCCTCTACTAATCGATTTCACTTCCATTATTCAATTACATGAAAAAAACGTCCATTTGGACGTTCTCTTTAAGCATCTCTTATGATTATTTATATATTTCATTTTCAAGGATAATCACTTTTTCATCGTTTGAAGATTGCCCAATTTGCTTCGTATTTTCAACTAAGCGAAATATATTATCACAACATTGTTTAGCACCCATAACTAATAATGGCACACCTATAAAATCAATTTTTATTCCTCTAGAGAAAAATCCTCCCATTGACATGACGAACGGCACAGTTGGTGAAGTATTAGAGAATATTATTTTTTCATTAAATGGATACTTGCTGTGTAGTAATAAGCTCATGTTTTTTAAGGCTGGAACAACTAGTTTGTTAGATTTTCTCCCTATTGTATATACCGAATCCCCATTTTCGTCTATACCGTGAAAAATTATTTTTCCTGAATCCTCTTTCGTTAATTTATTGAAGTAGTTAACATTTAATATTTCTTCTTTCGTTAGTTTTCGTTCTGATTGAGTAATTTCTTTTAAATGATAGGCAGCCGCCAAAGCAGTGGTATGAGTACCACCATAGTCGTTATATATATAAATCATCGTATCATCCTTCATATAATTTCTATTGTTATTATGGTCGTTTAAACTACTTCAAATTCATTTAATCAATTTTTTACTCACATAACATTCAGATTACCTTCCCTAGAAATAATCTGAACATTACTTTTGATTACTCACCTTTTTAATAATTCGCTAAATTCTGAGTTACTCTTTGAAAGGTGCCAGATTATTTATTACACCAATGGATGAACTGAACTTAAGTAAAATTGTGAATTATATAGAGTTGTTTTAGAAAATTTTATTGTCATTGGACAAATTATACAATCCATTACATTTTGAAATCATAAGTTATTTATGAAAGACTAGGTTTACAAAGAACAGATAGAAGGTTTTTAATCTTCCTGAATTTCTTATAACATAACTTCTAGACTTCGAAATAAAACTTTATTGTAATTGGACAAATTGTACAATCAAATTACATTTTGAAATCATAAGTTATTAATGTAAGACTAGCTTATCAAAACTAGAAAGGGGGTCTTGAAATGAGAAATACGAGAAATAATTGGAAAGATAGTTGTTCTTCTAGTCACAAGAGAAAATGTTGGTGCGAAGAACATCATGAAAGAAAATGTAGTTGTGTTCATGAAAAACATCATGAGAAAGAAGTCAAACGACATCAATGTAAAGGTTGTGCATGTGATCAACTAAGAAGATTACAATCCCAAACTCCAGTTGATGTTTTCTTATCAGGTGGTCAAGTATTAAGTGGTTTGTTTTTTGTTAATTTTGACAAGGATACTTGCTGCGCATTCTTTATTGATCCATCCACAACAGTACCTTCAACACTAATCATCGACTGCCAAGACATTCTAGCTATTCGCTTACTTGCAGCTGCAGCATGATTTAAAGTGGTCTCTTTCTTTAAGAAAGAGACCTTTTTCTTTTCCAGTTCCTCCGTAATACTTCTTGCATTCCAGATTTATAAACTCATCATATCCATATATACATATACATATGATGTATAAGATGTGCTAACATAGCACACTCGAGATTATAGGGAAGGATGTACTAATGAGCTCAGCTCATTTATTGATTATACGTCTCCAACAACTCAGTTCGCATTTGATGTAAATAAAAGTCCACTCTTCAAAAAAGATAATGAAAACTATATTAACATTTTAAGTATCAATCAATTAAATACTCTAGAAAATGTGTCATTATTGGATATTTATCTAAGCACGAGTAATGTCGTTGAGCCGCATTATCATCAAAATGCTGCAGAACTAGTGTATTGCATTTCAGGAGCAGTTATTGTTTCCATACTGAATCCATTTACAAAACAACTTCTAAACTATCCTCTTACATCTGGTCAGGTTGCCAATGTTCCTCAAGGTTGGTGGCATTATGAAATAGCAACAGTTGATAACACTCATCTACTGGCAATATTTGATGCACCAATACCTGAAGTAATTTTGGGCTCAGATATATTGAAATTAACCCCAGCAAATATTATGGCACACACTTATTGTATGGATGAAAGCCAATGGAAAAATGCAATTGCTCCCATTACCCCCCCCACATTTATTGGTCCTCCAAAGGACTGTAATAAACCAAAAAATAATATTCACTTTCAAAATCCACAGTATATGAACCAAAACTCCAACCAAATGTATCCATCTAATTATCCTTATCCAATGCAACCACAAAGCGGCACTAATAACCAGTAATGATGAATTCTTTAGTTATACAAGTAGATCTTAAATTCATCCTGGAGGTCAATTGTTGCTATTAATATGTCGTGTACTTCCACATTTAATAATGAAGTTTTGCCTTCTAGCCAATTGATATCTTTCCCTGTATTATGTAATTCATTGAAATCTATTTTCCCCTCTTTAATAATTACTTTGGGAATACTAAATGGTTTTCTAATTACTTGTATATCCTCTGGTGTTAAAGGTTGAAGTTGAGGGGACAAGAAAAATGATATAGTTCCATCTGGCTCCCATAAAGCAAGTGAAATTTTTTGGATTTCTTCTATTTTTTCTTTTCTTGCTTCTGATAATAAATGATCGATTGTTATTCTCGCTTTCCGTAATCCTTTATAGATGATTTCTCCATTTTTTATTAATGGAAAAGGAGACGGTTCTAGCCAATTTTTAAAAACTTCCAACTTCAAACTTATTAGTACAGTTACAATGTACATAATTGTTAATACTGAAGTGGTAATAATAGAGCCTTTTAACCCTAGTCGTTCGTCTGATAATGGATGCGCTAGAATATTCCCAAGAATTAAAGCTATTGTAAAATCGATTAATCTTAGCTGAGCAATTGATCTCCTCCCCATTAATTTCGTTGCTATGAGTAGAAAAATAAAGGTAACAACTGCACGTAATATCCATTGAATTGTTGTAAGAGATTCCTGACCGTGAAAAAAGTCCACCTAATTTACACTCCAGTTCTTTGTAGAAGAAGATGACATTAGTATTTCCAACAATTCTATAATCATGAGTGGCGCTTTTCCAAAAAGAAGTTTATGGTATTAAGCAATCTCAAATGCTACAATTGAAAATTTTAACCATAATAAAACGCAATATGTATTTCTCCGGTAATACTTTCGGATTGAATACAAAAGGCAGTTGGAATGAACTAATTCCAACTGCCTTAAAATTTTTCTTAATTATCTTCTATAGATCCTATCATTAACGAGAGCAGTACTCTTCGAGTACCGATTTTACTCCGTAAACGGGCCTTGCCAAGTTTAAATAACCAATTCCTTCAAGTTCAGGGTGGCAGATGTAAGCATCGCTTGCATGGACAATTTAATAATCCTCTAAGAGTTGTTTAACGCATACCATCCTTTTCCTTAGCATCCGCAAAGACACGTTCTACAGTTTTTTCAAACCTACGATTGTTAGTAGCTGTTTTCACATGACTAAATATAAAACAAGTTTTCCGAAGCTTACCGCTCGCTTTCCGCGGGCGTTGCCTCAGCCTCCTCGCTTCGCTGTGGGGTCTTCGACTAACGCTTTTCCCGCAGGAGTCGATCGAACGCTTCTCCAAACTAAGAGAATGTTACCTTGAACTTTATTGTATCTCATATAAAAATCAAAAACTGTGGAGCAAACTCGTTTTTTTTTGAGATTGTCTAATGTCTGAAAGTATTTCTTGGGAAAGCTTTTTTGAGTTTCTATTTCGATAATTCCTTATATGCAAGAACCTTTAATGCTAGCATTTCTTCTTCCGTCAACGTATTTTCAAGCTTGCTAAAAATTTCTTGTTTTTCTTCGGCAGTCATGCCATTTTTAGCTTTTGTTTGGAAATCTTTTAAGTCACTTACATTGAACTTTTTAACCAATACTCTCGTTGCTTCTTCTTTCGTTTGAAAAGGTAGTTTACTACTATCAACATTTTTTCCTTCTTCAATAAATGCTTGTAATTGTGGATCATTGTTTATTTCATTTTTAATAGTTTCAAGTTGACCGCTATCTTGTAGCTCCACTGCTACCTTATCCATAACTTGATCTGCTACTAATTTTGGTAAAAAATAATATGCTGATATCCCTATTATTAAGATAATAACTATAATACTAAAAAAAACTTTAATAAATCTCAATACTCTCTCCTCCTAGTTGTTAGTTAGATTCTACACTATTTCACAATATGTTAATAATAGCATTTCAGTTGGAAAAATACGAAACTCTCTTTGTTAACAATACTCATAACTAAAAATGCCATTTACAACAGAACATATATTCTGTTAATATAAATTTTGGAGGTGGATAGTGTGAACGCTACAAATTTACTAATACTTAATTTTAATGAGATTCGAAGAAGAAGCATTAAAATTTGGAACTCTATACCTGAAGAATTGTATAGTTGGAAACCTGATGAAAATGCACTAACTTGTTTAGAAATGGTTCGACATGTCTTAGAATCTGAATATTATTATCATTTAGCAGTAAACAACAGAGGCAGCATTTCTAACTTTGTTTCTCCTTTTGAATCGAGAGAATTATTATCAGTTCAAGATGAACTTCATTTTGCACAACAATTCAGAAATAGTTTTATGAGCACGATTCAATCCTTTAATGAAGAAGACTTAAAAAATATTCGAATTGATCGCTCCGATGTTGGATATGTAAGAGACCTTGGAGATATGCTCTTGCGAATTGCTTATCATGAAGCAGTGCATACTGGACAAATTCTAGACTATCTACGCACAGCTGGAGTAGATAGACCAAATATTTGGGATTGATTTTTTTAGAGTATTAATTTTCTATTAATACTCTTTTCCATGAAAATAATTTACACTGTTTTACCTAATTTTAGCTTATATTCTGAAATTTTATAGTCAATAAATGCACCAATTACTCCAATAGGCAAACCGCCTGCTGAAATGGAAAGAAAGATGATAAATAAACTTAGCTTCTCCACTTTATTACTTAAAAAATATAGCAAGAGGAGAGTTCCTATTACAGTAAATATTACTGTAAAATAATAAGTTATATGCATTTCTTCTTTCACGTTGGCATCATTTTTTATTAATTCTTCATTCAACTAACTCCCTCGTTTCTTGAAACCTAACTATAGCCTCCTCATTATTTACTAAAATCTAATTATTTACTCATTCTTTTTTCAAAGAACATATAAAAAAGCTAACCAATTACTCAGTTAGCTTAAGAGAGAAGTTCCTACTCTTCATTTAATTGTTGTTCTCCATAGAAATCCTTCATTCTTTTTAAAGTATAAATGAAATACTCCCAATTATTTATTGTTGAAGGGATACTCACATGTTCTTCTGGAGTATGGACATGAAAAATATCTGGCCCAATAGATACAGCGTCTAATCCAGGTATTTTTTCGATAAACACTCCACACTCAATCCCTGCATGCACAGCAATAACTTCTATATTCTTCCCATATTTTTCTTGATACGTTTCTTCAAACAATTTCATAACTTTTGACTTAGGGTTATATGGCCATTCAGGATAATCTGAATCAATTGTTACTTCACATTCAAGTAAATTTGCAATTAATTTTGCTTGATTCACCATATAGGATTTTACACTTTTGACCGAACTTCTAATTTCACTTACAAATGCTATTTCGCTCTCATTAGTTGACACGAACCCTAAATTTGTAGAGCTTTCTACTAATCCCTCTATCCCCATACTCATTCCTTGAACACCATCGGGTATTAAGAGTAAAGATGAGATGGCTTTATTCGCTGTTACTTTGGAGAGCACTTTTGAAGAAGCGATTTCTCTTTTTTCAATACTAACCGAAATGCCTGGATCTGAAATTTGCAACTCAGTTTTGAATGTTTGATCCCATAATTCAATTCTTTCTGTAATTTTTCCAAGATCATCTGATTGAAATAATATTATTGCTTCTGCTTCGCGGGGAATTGCATTTGACTTTAAGCCCCCGCTTATTTGCTGAATGAAACAAGAAAATTCAGAAGTCAAATCATGGAGCAATCTGCCTAATAGTTTATTAGAATTTCCTCTTCCCTTATCAATTGAAATGCCAGAGTGACCACCTTTTAATCCCTTTATACTAACACAGTAAGTTACCTTATCTTGAGATACATTATCCCATTTAATAGGTAGTTTCTGAACAACACGTACCCCTCCTGCGCTACTAACTAACAATTTGCCATCTTCTTCTGAGTCTATATTAATAAGTATTTTACCATTAAAATGAGCCGCATCAACTGCAAGAGCACCTTTCATCGTCGTTTCTTCTTCAGTAGTAATAACTACTTCTAGAGCTGGATGTGGAATATCATTCGAGTCTAATAAAGCTAGTGCGTATGCAACAGCAATTCCATTATCTGCTCCTAATGTTGTATCCGTAGCATATAACATATCTCCAATAATTCTTAATTGAAGAGGATCTTTCTCGAAATCATGATTTGTCCCTTGATTCTTTTCGCAAACCATATCCATATGTCCCTGTATAATGACTGTTGGTGAATGACTATAACCTTCAGTAGCTGCTTTTTTAATAATGACATTCATTGATTTATCTTGCACTACGTCTAAATCTCTATCTTGTGCAAAGCGCACCAAATAATCACTGATTGACTTTTCATTACCTGAACCTCTAGGAATTTTAGAAATCTCTGCAAAATAATAAAATACTGGATGGCTTATTAACTCTTCTAAATTGTTATACATAGGATTCGTCCTCCCCATTAACTTTTTCTCTATTCTCGAAGGCCAATGCTTTCTATCTGTAATTTCGTAATGTTATCGATGAATTTATTATAGCTCATACATACTATTAAAGTTACCAAAAGATTCTAGTAATTAAACTAGAAAACGATATTATATTATGGTGAATCACTAATTTTTTCTTAAGGAGAATAATTTATGAAACCTCAACACCTTGCCCAGGCTGTAAAATAAAATACACCTCAGATAATTACATCACAGGTGTCAGATTTTCGACAAAAGGTATCGAAAAGACACCCTCTCTATACCTTTCTCATCTGTAGCTGAATGAAACGAATAAGCAAACTGTTTTATTCTTTCATCTTTTACATTGTTTGAAGTTATAGTTGGACATACCTAACAATAACCCAATAGAGAGGAAAATCGTTGAGATAGCTCCCTTTCCGCGGGCGTTGCCTCAGCCTCCTCGCTTCGCTGCGGGGTCTTCGACTAACGCTATTCCCGCAGGAGTGTCGCCTTTTTCAACGATTTTCTAGTTTTAGACAAGCCCATCTTGCTCTTTTCAATTAAAATAAAAGTACAAAATTGGGGAAAAATAGTGAACTAAAAAATCGACACGGGTATGATTTGGCATCGAGCGCAGGTCTATTTGACATGTCAATTCAAGGTCCACAGACTGCGAGGAGGAGTCTCAAGCCCTTTAAGTGGAACGCACCGATTGCAGTGGAAATCCACTCTCTCTTAGCACCTTATATTTTTTATTTTATTTATAAAAAGACTGTAAGCAAACTCGAAGATTACTCGAGTTTGTCTACAGTCGGAGGTGATTTTACTTGTTCTATTGATTTTGATGAAGTGTATCCGACCAATCTACTTGATTTAAGAAAGCATACACGTCTTCACATACTTTATCTTTTTCTTTTCCTAGAGTAATAATATGTCCTGATTCTTGATACCAAATTAATTCTTTTTCTTCAGTTTCCACATGATCTAAGATAAAAGAAGCACTTTCTTTATAAATGGAATCGTCTAAAGCACCTTGTAGAACGAGTGTTGGAGAAGTAATCGAATGCAAGTCTTCACAAGTACCTTCTGTGAAGGACTGAACACCATTTAAGGAATCCTTCGGGATATTTCTCAGCTCTTCTAGCTCTTCTATAATAACGTCTTTTGATTTTCCTTCAAAAGATTTATAAATTTTTGCGTAATTGTATAATCGATCAGACAAACCTTCAGCGCTATTTCGTTTTATCGGTGCGCACATAGATACAACCGCTTTTACTGGAAATTCCTCCGCAACTTTTAATGAAAACACACCACCTAAGGAAATTCCTGCCACTGCAATTTCTTCATACCCATGATTTTTTAAATAGTTGTATCCATCGACAACATCTTGCCACCAGTCGGCAGGACTAGTTTCAAGTAATTCTTCAGGAGTTACACCATGTCCTTTGTACATTGGTGCATGACAAGTAAAGCCTCTTTTTTGCAAGTACTCGCCTAACCTTTTAACATCTTTCGTGCTTCCAGTAAATCCATGAAGCAATAATACAGCTCGATTTCCACCTTCGAATGTAAAAGATTTAGGTGTAACTACTTTCATCTGAATATCCCCTTTAGTTAGCTAAAACATTAATTTAATGAATTAATACTATCATTGACAATTGATAAAGTATAATTTATTATTTTTATCATTATAATGCATAAAAGTTATCAATTAAAAAGGAGATGCTCGATATATGGAATGGCAACGACTCGAATATTTTCAAACACTTGCGAAAGTACAACATATGACACGTGCAGCAGAAATTTTATCCATCTCACAACCGGCATTAAGTCGTTCCATTTCGAGTTTAGAAGAAGAAATTGGTGTACCCCTTTTTGATAGACAAGGTCGCTCAATTATCTTAAATCGTTATGGGCTTATGTTTTTACATAGAGTAAATCGTATTATGAATGAAATGAACGAAGGTTTGACTGATATACAACAACTCATTCATCCAGAGCAAGGGGAAGTTGCACTTGGATTTTTACATACACTTGGTACGAACATTGTGCCAAATTTAATCAGAACCTTTCATGATGAATACCCAGGAATTACTTTTCAATTGAAGCAAAATCATACACATACTCAATTAAATCAATTAAAATCTGGTGAATTAGATCTTTGTCTCCTTGCTTCTATAGAAAATGAAAAGATGATTGAATGGACTGAATTATGGCGTGATGAATTATTTATCATTGTCCCTATTGACCATCCACTAGCAAACAGAAAAAGTATCCAACTAAGGAAACTGGCGAACGAATCTTTTATTTCTCTAAAAAAAGGATATGCACTTCGTGTAACAACAGATGAGATATTTAGAAGTTCTGAAATAGAGCCAGTAATTACTTTTGAAGGCGAAGAAGTTGCAACGGTAGCAGGATTTGTTGCAGCAGGGCTTGGTTTTTCCATTCTACCTGATGGCGAAGAAATTAATCCAAACAAAATTGCAAAATTACGTATTGAAGATATGAAATGTGAGCGAGTCATTGGTATGGCAAGAGTAAAAAATCGTTATTTATCACCTGCAGCTAATAACTTTCAACAATTTATACTTGATTATTTCTTAAAAAAATAGGTTTTGTTCTTTTAGCTAACAAAATCTAATTTAGGGTATTATTACTTAAGTTGCTAAATCAGTTTTTTCAACATCTTATAATTTGTTAGCATAATCCCTTTTCTTTCAACAGTTTGCATTTTAATTACTTTATAACCTTTATGCTCAAAGAATGTTTTAGCAGTTATACTTGCATCCGTAGTTATTTGCGAAATATCAAATTTTCTTGCTTCTGATTCAAGTTTTTCAACGAGTAAAGTTGCAATACCATTACGTTGATAATCTTTGTGTACATAAAGTCTATCCAAATATCCACCACTTGTTAAATCGGCGAAACCAACAATTTCATTATTAATTTTAACTACATACGCGATATGTTGACTCAATGAGTCTTTCCAAAAAGATATCCTCATCTCTTTTTCTTCCTTTGGTGCCCAAACATTTAATTGTTCTAAAGTATAATCTTTGGAATTTATTGTATGTACTGTATCATAAAATAAAGAGACGATTTCTTCGATATCTGAAATAGTAAATTCTGTTATTTTCATGTAAAGCTACTACCTTCTTTCTATTGGAATTATTTCCTTCTCAATAGTCTACTAAAAAGAAAAAAAATAAAATAGCCTCACTCTACTTGAGAGTGAGGCTATAAGAAATATCATTTTGTAAGAAAACGAAGGGAGATCTTCTTCAGGTTACCAGCCTGTTTCTTACACCTATATATTATCATGTAATCGTCAAAGACTTATGTGTAATAGTTGTGCACAGAGCACATATTAACCACCATTGGTAAACTGTTCATTTATTTCATTTATTTTTTTCTTGCTTCACTCATTTGTTTCCAAACAGAGCCTTTTGCTTCCTCTCCCTCTTCAATTCGAGCTATTGCCATTCGTATTTGCAACTTGACTTCATACTCTTTATCTTCCAATGCCTCTTTTAGGACAGGGAGAGCATCATTATCTCCTACCTCATAGAAGTACATTGCCGCACGCCAGCGAACTAGTTTGTTTTTATCAAATAGTGCAACTTTCATTGCTTCTGCAAAAAGTTCGAAACCTAAGTCACTCATAGCGTCGCCTGCTGTTCTTCGGACTGCTGCACTTTTATCTTTTAGGGAAATTTCTAAATATGGAATGACTGCTTCATCCTCTATTAATCCTAAATACACTGTTGCTAATCGACGGATTGATACTTGTTCGTCTTGAACAGCTTTTGCTAAAATCGGTAAATCTTCTATTTCTGGATTGATTAAATTATTCAGTAATTGAAATCTTTCTTCCCACTCACTTACTTCAAATTGTTCTAAAGTAAATGGTACTCGTACTGCTGATTTTTCTTCCGTGGAATTATCTTTTTCTTCAATTAGCTGCTGTAGCTTACTTTGTGGGAAAGTTGCTTCTAGCTCTTTAACTAATTGTTCCCCTATTTCTTTTTGGTCACCGTAGCGTACACCAAAGTCAACCCATTTGCGGAGTAATATATAATTTTCTTTATCGCCTTCCATTGCTTCGTCTAGCGCTTTTATAAACCGGTCAGATAATCCATATCTAGATTCTGACTCACTATCAAATACCTTTACTTGCAAAGGAATTCCTTTATATTGTTGGACATGAACATATACTTCTCCATAATGATCCAACGATTTTTCCAAATCTTCTTCCTCATTTTCTGCACCAAACACGTTCTCTACAGCAGCTAAAATTGACTCCCATGAAAACTTTGCATTTCTTTCAATCGCTAAGAAATCTGCAACATGATAGATTCCTTTAATCCCTTCGATAGCAAAAATATCTTGTATTTCTTTTGGTGCTCCTTCAATATTGTCAGCTTTGTAATTATTGCTCTTACCAAAAGGAAGCTCTGAATCGATAATCACTTTCATCGTATTAGGACTTGGCGTTGGTTCTATTGTTACTATTTTCATTTTTCATAACCTCCACTAAAAGTAAGTAATTAAGATGATACAATTTCTTCTAAATATGACCATCGTTCAATTAATTGCTCATACTTTTCATTTTCATTTTCTAGTTGCTCTGTCAATTGTTGTAATAACGTGAAATCAGATCCAGCATTCAATACTTTTTCTTCTAATTCCCCTATTGACTGTTCTGTTTTCTCTATTTCATCACTAATTGTTTCCCATTCTCGTTGTTCTTTATATGTGAGCTTTTTCTTTTCTTTCACTGGTTTTTCTATAATATTTTCTTTCTTAACTTCTATTACTTCTGGTGATATGGATAATATTTCTTCTAGATAATCTGAATAAATGCCTAGCCATTCTTTTACAGTCCCATCTCCATTTAATACCCATAGTTTCTTCGCAATACGATCTAAGAAGAATCGATCATGTGAAATGGTTATTATTACTCCCGGAAAAGTTTCCATAAAGTCTTCCAATACCGAAAGTGTTTGAATATCTAGATCGTTTGTCGGTTCGTCTAGCAATAACACATTTGGTTGCTCCATTAGCATTTTTAATAATACAAGTCGTTTCTTCTCACCACCCGAAAGCTTTCCTATTTGGGTGCCATGAGTGTTTAATGGAAATAAAAATCGCTCTAACATTTGTGCAGCAGAAAACTTCTCTCCACTACCAGTATCAATTGCATTTGAAGTTTCTCGTATATATTCAATCATACGCATTTGTTCATTCATTTCTGGCAGCTGCTGCGAGAAATGAATCATTTTAACAGTTGACCCAACTACGATTTCACCAGAATCAAGTGGTATCTCACTAGCAAGTGTTTTTAATAATGTACTCTTACCTACACCATTTGCACCAACAATTCCAATTCTATCTCCTGCTTGTAATAGGAAAGAAAAATCCTCTATTAGTTTTTTAGATCCGAAACTTTTTGAAATAGATTTTCCTTCTAATACTTGTTTGCCTAATCGAGTAGTAGCAAGTTCCATTTCTAAGTTTTGATTAGAATTATTTCGATCAATTTTGGAATCGATTTCTTCAAATCGATCTTTTCGAGCTTTCTGTTTAGTTGATCTAGCTTTTGCACCTCTGCGAATCCACTTCAATTCATTTCGATATAAATTTTGTAATTTTTGTTGAGAGGATGCATTCATTTCTTCGCGTAAAGCTTTTGATTCTAAGTAATCTGCATAATTTCCGGTATGTGTATACAACGTTTTATCTGCAAGCTCATATATATGTGTAGCAACTGCATCTAAGAAATATCGATCATGCGTTACGAAAATGATAGAGCCTTCTACACGCTGTAACATGTCTTGCAACCAATCTGTAGATTCTTTGTCTAAATGGTTCGTCGGCTCGTCCAATAAAAGTAAATCTGCTGGTTCAATTAATACTTTGGCTAAAGCAACTCTCTTTTGTTGCCCTCCAGATAAGTGGAGAATCGAATCTTCAAATTGTGTTATTCCAAGTTTCGTTAAAGCTGTTTTTGCAAGTGCATTGACATCCCATGCTTGCATTTCATCCATTTTCTGCTGTAAATTCATTAATGTATTTTGAAGTTTTGTAGAGTTTGGATCCTTTACTAGTGCTTGTAATGCTTCCTCATATTCACGGTTGGTTTTTAAAATTGGTGAATCACCACTAAATACAGTTTGTAAGACAGTCTCATCTTTTTCAAACTTTGGTTGCTGTTCTAAGTATGCAGTTCGATATTTGTTCGGATGATCTCGGTCTATGGAGTCTGCTTCTAACTGTCCAGCTATAATGGATAGAAAGGTCGACTTTCCCGTACCATTAATGCCAATTAATCCAGCACGGTTTTGATCGTTAATTGTAAAAGATATATTTTGAAAAAGTGTTTTTTCTCCCACTGTTTTGGTTAAATTAGAAATAATTAAATGACTCATATTAGTTCACCAGTTTCTTTTCTTAAATTTTGCAAAAAGAGTTCCATAAAAGCATGTCTTTCCATTGCAAGCTCTTTCCCTTTTTTCGTAGTCATTCCATCTACTAGTAATAACAGTTTTTCATAAAAATGAGTAAGTGTTGCCGTTTCTTTTGAACGATATTCTACCTCTGTCATGTTTTCACGAGGAGTTTCACTTGCGTCGTATAGTTTTCTCCCTTTTGCACCACCGTACGCAAATGTACGAGCTATACCCACTGCTCCTATTGCATCTAATCGATCTGCATCTCGAACAATTTTTGCTTCAATTGACTTAGGCTCTTTCTCATTCCCACCGTTAAACGAGATTGACTTGATAACTTCTTTTATATGTATTACTTTTTCTTCAGATAGGTTTAACAGTTGAATAATTCGAGTTTCTTCAGATTTTGATTGATCTTTAGCGTATTTAGGATCACTTACATCATGTAGTAATACCGCTAGTTCAATAATTTCTCTATCAGCATATGGTTCAGTTTCTACTATTTCAAACGCATTTTTTCTCACTCTTTCAATATGTTGAAAGTCATGACTTGCATCAAAATGCTTATACACTTCTTTTACTAATAGTTCACATTTCTCTATTGGATTCATATTATATTTCTCCTTAAACGACTTCATCTTCTTTATTATATACAAAAAAACAGAAAAAGACTGCTATTTGAGCAGTCTTTCATGTACTTTAAAACAATCCAATTGCATGTCCGTCTTCTGAAACATCCATATTCAATGCAGCGGGTTTCTTCGGAAGTCCAGGCATAGTCATAATATCTCCTGTTAAACATACTATGAATCCAGCACCAAGTTTCGGTAAAACTTCACGCACAGTTATCGTAAAGCCGTTTGGTCTACCTAATAGTTTTGGTTGGTCGGTTAAGGAGTATTGCGTTTTTGCCATACAAATCGGCATAGTGTCCCACCCATATGATTTAATCTGATTGATTTGTTTCTGTGCTGTATCTGTAAATACGACATCAGTTCCACCGTATACTTTTTGTACGATTGTTTTCACCTTATCTTCAATCGATTCTGTTACATCATAAAGAGGTGCGAATTTCGAAGGCTTTTCTAGTTCTTGCATAACTAGCTTCGCAAGTTCAACTCCACCTTCACCACCTTTTTCCCACACTTCTGTTAAAGCAATTACAACATTTTTTTCCTTACACCATGACAATAAGGCTTCTATCTCATCATTTGTATCCAGACTAAATTTATTTAGTGCGATAACTGGTTCTATTCCAAATGCACGAATCGTATCAATATGTTTTTCTAAGTTACTCGTACCTTTTAAAAGAGCAGCCACATCTTCTTCCTTTAGCGAATCCTTTTGTTTTCCACCTTGCATTTTAAGTGCACGGATAGTCGCAACGATAACGACAGCATTTGGTGAAAATCCACCTTGCCTTGACTTAATATGCATAAATTTCTCTGCTCCTAAATCAGCTCCGAATCCAGCTTCCGTTACTACAACATCTGCTAAGTTCGCTGCTGTTTTAGTTGCTATAATAGAGTTACATCCGTGTGCAATGTTTGCAAATGGTCCTCCATGAATGATTGCAGGTGTTCCTTCAATTGTTTGCACTAGGTTTGGTTTAATTGCTTCTTTTAATAATAATGTTAAAGCTCCTTCAGCCTCTAGAGCACGAACGGTTACTGGTTCTTTGTCGTATGTATAACCAATAACAATCTGTGCTAGTCGTTCTTTTAGGTCACGTAAATCTTTTGCAAGACAAAGTATTGCCATTATTTCAGAGGCTACCGTTATATCAAAACCATCTTCTCTTGGAACTCCTTGCGTAGGACCACCAAGACCAATTGTAATATGACGTAGAGCCCGGTCATTCATATCTATTACCCGTTTCCATATAATTCTTCTAGGGTCAATTTGTAATTGATTACCTTGATGTAGGTGGTTATCAATGATTGCAGATAGAGCATTGTTTGCAGTTGTAATTGCATGTAAATCTCCATTGAAATGTAGATTTATCTCTTCCATTGGTAGAACTTGAGCATATCCACCACCAGTTGCCCCACCTTTTACACCCATCACTGGTCCCAGTGAAGGTTCTCTTAATGCAACAATGGCAGATTGCCCTATTTTTTGCATAGCATCTGCAAGACCAACAGTAACTGTAGACTTTCCTTCCCCTGCAGCTGTAGGACTGATTGCCGTTACTAAAACAATTTTTCCCGGTGTATCTTTCATTGGAATTTTTTCGAAATCTATTTTCGCTCTATATTTCCCGTATAAATCTAAATAGTCATCCGAAATACCTATTTTATCTGAAATTTCTTTAATTGGTTTCATTTTAGCATTTTTGGCAATACTTAAATCGGTTAAAGGATTGATCTTTGTGTTCATTTTCATCCCTACTTTTTAATTTTATTATATCTCGGGAATAGTGTATAAAAACAAGTGAAATTCGACATATTATTGACGAATTCTGTCATTTAATGTATAGTTTATCTATCCATTATCAGAATATTTAATGGATCGAGGGAGGAACGTTATGCAACAGGGGAAAGTAAAATGGTTTAATAACGAAAAAGGATACGGATTTATTGAGGACAATAATGGAGATGACGTTTTTGTCCATTTTACAGGTATTCAAGGTGAAGGGTTCCGTTCATTAGAAGAAGGACAAGAAGTATCTTTCGACATAGTGGAAGGCAACCGAGGACCACAAGCTGCAAACGTTATTAAAAATAGTTAGAAACGGTTCTTCCTGCGACAACTGGTCGTGGGACTTTTTTTTATAACTATTCAAGTAAGATCGCAAATCGCAATACTCGTACTTTTATTTCGATTGAAGTTTTTCACCTGCTTGTTTGATTTCTTCCCCTACTGTACATGCAGAGATGCAAAAATTATGTGCAGCTCTTCTCCCTTTCTCCTTACGAAGACACTTAAGAACTAAGCATCCTTCACAATACGTATTGATTAAATAATCGATTTCATTTATGATTTGTACATTTTTCATTTTTATTCTCCTCGCTATTCGATAAGATTGTACTATTTGGACGAATTTGTTTGCAACTGTACAAATAATAGTACAAACTAAAATAGTGTTTAGAAAAACTAAAAAAACAGGTGATACATCATGCTTGAAGTTTATATTGATGGTTCGACGACTGGAAATCCAGGTCCAAGTGGAATTGGAATTTTTATAAAAGGTGAAGGCCATCATATTAAAATTAGTGAATTTATAGGCAATTACTCGAACCATACGACAGAATTTATCGCATTACTTCGAGGTCTAGAAGAAGCGAAAAAGCTCGCACCCTCCATCGTTTCTGTTCGAACTGATTCTCAAATCGTTTGTGCTGCCATAGAGAAAAGATATGCAAAGAATGCAGAATTTGCTTCTATTTTAGAAAAAATATTAGTCATTAGTGATTCATTTGAATTGTTTTTTATTAAATGGATTCCAGATGATCAAAATAAAGCTGCACACGCCTTAGCTAGAGAAGCTGTATCAAAAAAACTGCCTTAATCGGCAGCTTTTTTGCTTATTTACTGAATATTATCATACCCATTCTTTACGATAAATAGAAGCCCCAATATTTTCAGGTAAAAATAAATTAATCTTTCTCTTTTTCGTATGCATTTTCAATTGTCTCTTTCGTTCTATTCATAAAATTTTGTACCACTTCATCACTACCAAACAATTGAAACACATTTAATAAAATATTTTTAGGCTTGTTAATAGATGTATATGTAAATTTTGTCGTCGTATCGTCGCGACTCTCTAACTCATATTCTGTCGTCATTCGAAAACGATTATTCAATAGAAAGCTTTCTTGAAGCATTCTGTAATTCTTTTCCTCACCATATTTTTTTATCGTTAGTTCATATTGTTCTGTATAAGAACCATTTTGATACGTTTGGAGGATGATGGATCCAACTACATCATCCGTTTGTTGGATAATTACCTCATCCATTACTTTTGGAAAAATCATCTTCTTTTTATCGATGTCACCATAAAAAAACGGCCAAACAAAATCAATGGGTGCTTGTATGATAATTTCTTTCCTCCATTTTTTCATTTATTATACTCCTTTCTGACTAACGCATCATTACGCTCTCCATTGCTATATGATAACATAAAAAAACAGACTCTCGAATGAGAGTCTGTTAAAGTTTTTGGTTTAAAATTAAGCTTTAACTACGTTAGTAGCTTGAAGACCACGTTGACCTTGCTCGATTTCAAAAGTTACTTCTTGACCTTCGTCAAGAGATTTGAAACCTTCGCTTTGGATAGCTGAGAAGTGTACGAATACGTCGTCTCCGCCTTCGCGCTCGATGAATCCGAAACCTTTTTCTGAGTTAAACCATTTTACTTTACCTTGTTCCATGTGTGTTTCCTCCTCGTGTGCATTAATTGCACACATTGTGTTACTATCCTTGCTCAACACTGTTAAGTAAAAGTGTTGCCACCTACTAACTAACCGAACAAAAATAATCCTCTTTTAATATAACACGCATTATTTCTTTATGCAACACTTTTAACTAAATAATTTACTTACTTTCCAGTAATGCCCCTATTGCACCACTATAACCATGTTTATCTAAAAAAATAGGATTTTTTTGCTTTAAAATGGTGTAACTTTCTATGATTTCTTTCAGTAAACTATTGTTTTCAAGTGTTGAGCCAATATAAATAATGTCATTTACTCCATGTGCATCAGCCGATTGTATGCAAAGTGATGCAACCACTTCACCTATGATTCCTTGTATGCCTGCTAAATAATCGGCTTTCGTTCTATTTTCAATCGACTTAAGCGCAACTCCACCAAAATTGCTTGCTGTAAGAGATCCATTTATCGGTAATTTATTGCTTTCGTAAATATCACTAACTAAAATGTCTATGGATGATCTAGATCCTTTCTTTGAAACTTCAATCATCTCTTCATAGCTTTTCGTACCTGTTAATGCAGATCCTAAACCAATTAATGTACCCCCGCCGATTCCTGTCCCGCCTAGCCTACTATGCGAATCCGCTTCCATAATATGGATGGACGTTCCTGTCCCAATGTTAGCAATGATTGCTTTCTCACAGCGAATACCGTCATGTTTTAACTGGTACATAACACCTGCCATTGTAGCATCAAACTCTACAATATACGGAATGTCATTTTGAGAAAGCAAAAATTTCTTTAACTGTTCTGCACGGCCACCAGTAAGACAAATGGAAGATAACGACGATTTGGAATCCAGCCAATCCTTAACAGCTTTAAAATTAGATGAAAGAAAACTAAGTAGTTGTAATTCATTCGTTTCATCCCAAAAAGCTATTTTCGTTAACGTTCCACCTGCATCAATACCGATTTTTGTAGCCATACAAATTCCCCTTTTATGTGTAACATTTATTTTATCCAAGAACCTACGATTGGATAGTTAAATGTACTTCCTGTAATCGCTTTAACTATTCCGATAACCGGAACAACAAATGCCATTATACCAAAAATTATTAGTAATGGGATACCGATTAAGAAAATTATCAAAAATATTGAAATAGTAATTAAAACTGCTATTACTAATTGGAACAGAACTGCTTGAATCGATAGTTTTTTTATTTCTTCATCATCTACAAGTAAAAATAAAATAAACGGTACTAAAAATGGTGCGAACCACGTACTGGCATGTAGTAATACTTTTAAACCTGTGTTTTGCATAGGAATCATACTCCTTTCCATAAATTAATATTTTATATTTTATACGTATATGTTATTCATTTGTTTCATTTTTCTCTTAAACTATTATTAAGATAAACAGTTTCACCTGCAACAATCGTTTCCACTATACTAGCTTTTCTAAAAGTTGTTTCGTTTAACTCTATATCTACTATCGTGAAATCCGCATCAAAACCAGGTAGTATTCTTCCACGTTCTCTTTCTTTTCCGATTGCTTTCGCACTACCTGTTGTAAACAATGAAATTGCTTCAAATGCAGTGAGTGCTTGGTCAGGCAAGTATTTGTTATTTACTGCAGCATCCATCCCTAACAAGGGATCTGCTATTTCTATAGGAGAATCAGACCCTCCTGAACAATCAAATCCTCTACTTATCAGTGTTTTCCATGCATAGCTCCATTTTAATCGGTCTTTACCGAGCCTTTCTTTAACCCAAGGGAAATCGGAAGGTACAAACATAGGTTGTAGATCGAGTACAACTGGTAATTCTGCCATCCTATTCACTAGGTCTTCACGCAAAACATTCACATGAATCAGTCTATCTTTCTTGCCAGATGGCACTGGGTATTTTTCTATTAAATCTAATATAATTTCTACTGCTTTGTCTCCAATTACATGAACAGCTATTGTTTCATTGTAACTTCTTGCCATTCTCACTAACTGCTCCAATTTTTCCGGCTTATGCACAGCTACTCCTTTATTCCCTGGATTATCTGAATAATCCTCAGACAATAAGGCAGTGTGCCCACCTAAAGAGCCATCAATAAATATTTTCATAGCGCCAAATTCAATGAATGAGGACGTTTCCTTTTCTCCCTGCATCTCTTCAAACACATCATGGTGTCTTAGTAGATGAGTACGAAAACTACGACCAATTACTTTTCTGTAGGCTTTTAATGGAACAGTATATGGGCCATAATATGCCATATCTTCTGTATGAACACCAGTCAATCCTTTAGACTGTAAATCACTAACACTGGATTTAATTACTTCTACTAAATAATCTGTTGTAGTCGGAGGAATTTTTGAAGTGATTAGTTGCTGAGCACTGTCGTAAAATAGACCATTTAGATTTCCTTCCGTATCCTTGCCAATGATACCCCCAGTAGGATTAGGCGTTTCTTTCGTAATTCCAGCCAGTTCTATTGCTTTGGTATTTGCTACAAGGACGTGTCTACAAATCCTTTTTAATACAACTGGCGTATCTTTCATTTTATCTAAATCGTATCGGGTAATAGGTCGGTTTTCTTTTAATTTATTATCATTCCAACCTTCTGCAACATACCATTTCTCGTTTAATACTCGGCTTGTAACTTCATCTACTATTTCTTCAATCGAGTCAATCAATGATAAATCCAGATACGCTAATTTTTCTCCATGCCCAATGAGGTGAATATGACTATCTACAAAACCAGGATACATGGAAGCACCATCCAAAGAATGTACTACATCTGCTAGTTCCAGTAGTTCTTCCTTTCGTCCTGTCTGAATGATTTTTCCGTCTTCCACTAAGACTGCGTCTACTTTTTCTCCATCTTTATGCATCGTGTGAATATTTCCGTCTGTCCACAATATCTTCATTTTTTCTTATCCTCCTTATTATTTTCTAATAAACCATCTACCATTATTTCTGCAGCTTTACGAAAAGCATTGCTCATACTTGCAAGGGAAGCAATGAACGATATTTGTTTTAATTCTTCTTGTGCTTCCTCTAGTTCAATTTCTTTTTCCAGTATTCTAATTTGTTTGGAAATGTTCTCTGCATTTTTCTTTTGTAAATGAACTAAAGTAGAATAAAATTGTTCGAGTTCGAAATTTTCTGATTCCAAACGTTTGTTGATAGGATCTAGCGTTGCTTTTATATCATTAATGGATAAAGTACCTTTTAACTGATAGATCATACTAATTAGCATAATATGTTGTTTCGAATATTTTTTATTTTTTATCGGAATAAAAAGTTTTCCTTTTGCGTAGTTATTGATCATAGTTTTTGTTAGAACTTTTTCTTCATCATTGCGTAAAGTTTTTGCAAATTTAGAGTCGAATAATTGAATCACTTGATCCATATACAAATCAATTTCTGGAATTTCTTCTTCTTTAATAGTGGATTCGAGTGATAGTTTTTGTAGTAATTCTTCAGATTGAATCATCTTAATGCCTCCATCAGGATTAGTATATCTATCGTATCGTAAAAAAAACTTCTCGTAAACATTGACTATTACACGTGACGGTAATATCATAATAAGTAGTTATAAAAACTACATATTGTGATAGGAGGAATTATAGTGGGGAATTATATTCGAGAGCCTTTTAACGGACTATCGCATCTCTTTGGAGCGATTTTATCCGTGTTTGGGTTGGTTGCAATGATTATCAAAGTTTCTTTCGATGGAGCAACGGCATTAACAGTTACTGCTATTGTTATCTTTGGTGTGAGTATGATTTTACTTTATACGTCATCAGCAACATATCATATGGTAATCGCAAAGGAGAAAGTGATTCAACTTTTGAGAAGATTGGACCATTCGATGATTTATCTATTAATTGCGGGAACTTATGCACCATTTTGTTTAATTGCTTTAAAAGGGACAACCGGATATGTACTGTTTACAATAATTTCTCTTATTGCTGTTAGTGGAATTCTCTTCAAAATGGTTTGGTTCAATTGTCCAAGGTGGATATCTACTGCACTTTATATCGGAATGGGCTGGATTATCGTATTTTTAGCTTCACCTTTAGCAGACAAAATTAGTTCTGAAGGAATATTCTATGTAATCCTTGGTGGTATCTTCTATACAATCGGTGGAGTTATATATGGTGTAAAGCCGAAGATTCCATTTATTAAGAAGCTAGGTTTTCATGAAATTTTTCATATCTTCATTTTGCTTGGCACATTTTGTCACTTTATATGTGTATTTGTATATGTTCTTTAACAAGAAAACCGCCCATTAGTTTGGGCGGTTTCAGACTGTAGGTAAACACAAAAATGTGAGTTTGATAACAGGCTTTTTTATGGTATTGACTAAAAATACCGTTGATTTTCACTTCGGCGGACGCTTTCCGCGGGCGGCCCTTGAGCCTCCTCGTCGCAAGCTCCTGCGGGGTCTCACCTGGGCACGCTGTTCCCGCAGGAGTCGCCGCCTCCGTTCCAATCAACTAGTGTATCCTTTTAAGTAATTTGAGGTGATCGATATGATGACGAAAATTTAAATCATAAACGCGATCAATTAGAAATGTTCTCGATTGGAGGACCAAGTATTAATCAGGTTGTCCCAATAAAATGACATTCATTTTATAGGTGTTTGGCATTCGCTCCATGTATATTTGGGCACATCCTTTGGAAGAAGCGGATTATATACGCCATCAAAATGATATTAAACAAATCTACTCCCGGCTCATAGAAACGATTGAACGCGTTTTGCAGATGCAAAGGAAAGCTTGCTATGCGTTGAACAACCCTCAGAGGGCTTGAAAAATTGTCCATGCAGGGGATGCTTACTTTTGCTGCAATGAATTTGAAGAAACCTGTTAACTGGACGTGGCGTAGTCCAGAAATTGCATAATAGATGAACTCGTATAGTTCTAATCACGTTAATCATGCCTGATTTCGTGTGCAACTTTAAACGAAATGGAAAAAGGCATTCAGAATATGATCATTCTGAATGCCTCAGACTGTAGACAAATTCGTTTTACAATGAATAGAGATGTATAAGAGAATCAGCAGGAGCGGGGCCCACCACTTCGCATTCCGTGGGCTTGGCTTCAGCCTCTTCGTCACTGCCGTTCCTTCAGCGTCTTCAGCTCAAGCTATTCCCTCAGGAGTCTCCGTGGCGGGCCCTGCCTATTTTTCAAAAGTTGAAAGTGGAAATCTGAAGATGCTGTGATCGATGAATGTTTCTCGGAATATCTGATAAAAATAACGGATTGACTATCCCGTCTCATCAAGTGAAAAGGCTTTAATTGTACACTTTTCTGTTTATTGAAGTTAAAAATAAGCGGAAGGCGGCGACTCCTGTGGGACAGCGAGACAGTCCAAGACCGCAGGCAATAAGTAGGAAGGCTAAGATCGCCGCTTCCTGCTCCTGCGCAAAGCTCGTCGCAAAAGAACTTTTGCGGCAACGCCATCATGACCAACATCCTGTTAGCCCGAGGCTTGGCGCGAGCCCGCGGAAAGCGCCCGCCTGGAGCGATTGCTACAGGAAAAGCACAATAATCACTATGTTTTTAATACATTTTGATTCATAAAAAATACATTTGTCGACGAGCAAAGGCATTCAGAATATGATTATTCTGAATGCCTTTTGTGGTCAATCTGAAACCACCCATTAACTTTGACGATTTCTTACTTTAATAGATGATGGAACTCTACTTCTTTAGATGACTCTAATTTCATCTGCTCTAATTGTAACTTCATCTTCTCTGTTTCAATGATAAAATTCTCATGTCGTAATTTTTCCAATTCAAGCTGATCTTTTACTACTTCTGCATTTATTTTAGCTTTCTTTTCAAAATGACTTGTTATGGTACCAAGAATCGGAATTGAGAATATAAGTATAACTGCAATAGTTCCCGTCAATACGTTCCCTCGCTTTTAAAAATAATTGAATATTTATATTATACAGTATATTCATTTAAGTTAATACAATCAGTTTCCAGTTATAATAACTGGTTCCAACTCAATTTCCACATTGCCACGTAAAGCTTTACTAATCATACACGTTTGTTCAGCTTTTACAGCAAGTCTTTCAGTTATTGCTATATCTTTTTCATCCATGAGAATAATAAACGGCCGATGAATAATTTTTTTGTATGTAAAAATTCCATTTGTAACATCTACAATTGCAGTAGATTCCATTTCCAATTTCTTTTTTGCAACATTACTTCTTTCCATCATTGCAGCAAGCGTAATAATATAACAAGTAGCTGCTGCTCCTAGCAACATTTCGTCTGGATTTGTCCCAATGCCAGGGCCATCCATTTCTGTAGGAATAGATATTCTGGTATGTAGATTTTCTGCTTTAATCTCCCCGATATCGTTTCGCTTACCTGGCCAGTTCGCTTTTAAATGAAAGTGATGCTCTGCCATATTGATTCCTCCATTTCTTTTCTTTACTTAACTATATACATAATTGTTTTATTGGAATATAGAAAACTTTCCAGTATGATTATTATATAGAAAGAAGGCGATTTTATTGTTAAAAGACTATGGGAAAATTGGGGGAGGCACAATTATCCTGTCCTTATTCTTATTAATACTTGGTGTTAAATACGTACTTGGACACGATTTGGTCATTAGAAACTTTATTGCTTTTGCAGTCATTTCAGTTTTAGTTGGTACAATTTCAGGAGCACTACTATTTTATAAGCTGAAAATAGCATATATACTTTTTACGACTGGATTAGTTATTGGTTTCATCGAACTTTTCCGTTCATTTATTGTAGGTAAGGATGGTTGGGGGGACTTAGTTGGAATTCTCTCCCTATTTATTTTTACTGCTTTTGGTTTAGTAATTGGACTAATTGTAGAAGGTATATTGTTTTTTATAAAGAAAAACAAGTAAAAAAGAAGTTTTTCCGCCGTTTCAGCGAGAAAAACTTCTTTTTCTTTATTTCTTCCTAAGAAGATTCCAAATTACAACTCCAATTAATAATACTTGCGGTATAATCGTTTCCCATGTCGGATAAAATCCAATTGAACTAATGACTGGGAAGCCATCCACTATATTCATTGGAAGTACACTTGTTAGTTGTAGAGTGTGAATACTTACACCAATTATTTTGAAGGCCAATAAATATATAAGTATTGTAGCTACAATAAAGAATCGATGTATAGGTATTTTCCCACTTACTTTTATTAAAACAACTGCAAAAACAGCTAAAATGACTAATGCAATGAGGATACCTAAACTCAATTCCAATGTTGACATTTTAGGAGCAATACCTGCGTAAAAAATAATCGTCTCTGCCCCTTCTCTAAATACAGAGAGAAAACTAACAAAAGCCATAGAGAGAATACTACTTGTAGAAATAGCATGATTCATTTGATTTTGGATATATTTATTCCAAGCGTTTATGCTAGATTTATTATGTAACCAAACACCAACACCTATCATTAGAACTGCTGCACCTAACCCAATATAACCTTCCATCATTTCTCTACTCGTTCCAGCCGAAATTGATTGAAGAACGGTAGAAAGAATAATGGCTACAGAAGCACTAACAACTAATCCTGCAAAAGCCCCAATGTAAATCCACTTTGTTTGATTTTCTTGGTTTGCTTTCTTTAAGAATGCAACCAAAGCAATAATAATAAGTAATGCTTCCAAACCTTCACGAAGAAGGATTAAGGCAGAATCCCAATACGTATAATTAGAAGTTGTTTGTATTAATTCTATTTCTTTAATAAATAAACTGATAGAATCGGAGATCCTTTGATTATCAACCTTAGATTTTGAAAGCTCACTTACAAGCAGAGGAATATTGCTTTCTATTTTAGTATATAGGGAAGCATTTTTTGTCCGAATATCTCCTTCGACATTTGGCCAAATTTCAATAAACTCCACTAATTTTTGAGCTGCTGCATCATATTCTTCCTCATTAATAAGATCCTTACTATCTTTAAGTAAACCTATTAAAGTAGCAGTTGAGTAATTACCAGTTGCGGCTTGGACTTTTTTCCCAGCAACAAAATCATCAATAGCACTTGTTAAAGTATTGAACTGACCTTGAAGTTGATCTATATCAAATTCGTCTTCCGCTAAAGTAATTCTCATAAATGCTACTTGAGTTTCTATTTTTCCGTAACTTGCAATATCCATCTCTCTAACAGGACGCTCGTTTTTTGTCCAAGAAGCTACGAATTTCGTATATTCCTGTAAGATAGCTGCTCGATCTTTTGTTATGATAACCTCATTTAGATTATCTATAGCTGGTTGAATCTTCTTACCGAAATTCGTTCTTTCTGCTTTTTCATCTACAGGGTTTAGTTCTTTTTCAAGTGCTGCTAATCCTTTAGCAAGTTGTTGTAATCCTACGAGGCGATCTTCCGCATTTTCTGCTTCATAGGCAATAGTAAATGCACTATTTATTTGTTCTACTGTGTTACTGCTTTGCACATTCATCTCTGCCCATTGCTTTTCAAATAATTCTAATGCTTCCTTAGCATTTGCGTCATCATCTTTTTTTGAATCCATAATTGCATCGCCAATTGTTATATACAGTTCACCAAAAGTAGTAGTAGCATGAACAGGTAATACAAATACTACAAAAAAGGTACAAACAACAAATACTATTAAAGATAATTTATGCTTTAAAAAGTGATTCACCTACAAAACTCCCCTTTTGAATTCCAGGGAAACAAGCGAAAGTTGCACTGCCTCGATGGGTAATGTATTCATTTAATTTATCTATACGACCTAAGCTGTTTTGAATATTGATGAATTGCTTTGGATGTTTTTGAAAGGAAATAAATAATAGTCCCGCATCAAATACTCCTGTCTTTGGATCCATTCCACTAGAATAAGAGAATGATCTCCTTAAAATACGATCATCTACTAGTTTAGCTAAATGTACATGGGAAGTTGTTGGGATGATTGGATTTCCACTCGAATCTTTTCTAGCAAGCTCCATATCTTCAAATTCTCCTGTTTTCCCTATCGGAGCTCCGCTATCACGATGACGTCCAAAAGTTGCCTCTTGTTCACCTAATGCTGTACGATCCCAAGTTTCTAAGTGCATTTGTATTCTCCTGGCCACAAGATAGGTACCCCCTGTCATCCAAGGAACAGATTCATTTGACTGAACCCAAACAACATCATTCATTTCTTTCGTATCATTCACGTTTGGATTTCCAGTTCCATCTTTAAAAGCAAACAAATTTCTCGGCGTTTGTTTTTTATTTTTTTCTACTGGAATTGAGTTAAAACCAGCTTGAGTCCATTTTAAGATTACTTTTCCTGAAGCAGAGCGAATAAGATTTCGAACAGCATGAAAAGCAACTTGTGGATCATCCGCACATGCTTGTATACACAAATCCCCTGAAGAATAACTTTCGTCTAACTGATCTTTTGGGAAATGAGGTAATGCTTCTAACTCTGTCGGTTTAAGGTGTCCTAATCCTAGTTTAGATTTCTCAAAAAGAGTCGGACCGACCCCGAAAGTAATCGTTAAATTAGAAGCGGAAAGACCAACTGCCTCCCCAGTGTCTTGTGCTGCAACATAAGAATTGGTAGTTGGTTCTGCAATCTCTTCCCCATTCATCATTCGAACTGCTAATGGCGTCCACATTTCGAATAAATCTTTTAACTCTTCTTTTGAAGTAACAATAACATTCAAAGAAGCAAAATAAATATGTTTTTGAACATTTGTAACAATACCAGACTGATGACTCCCGTAAAATGGAACTTTTTCAGTAGCAGTCATATTGTCATCAACGATGGAATAACCAAACGAATTCGCTACAGATCCAAATCCAGTTGCACCGATTAATACCCCTGCAGTTCCCGCTCCGGTTAATTTAAGCATTTGTCTTCTATTCATCTTGTTCTTTAAAAGATTGTCTGATTGCTTGGTGTTCATCTAGTTCACTCCATAATGATTCCCATTTGACTTAATGGTTCACCTAATTGATTTACCGCCTCAGAAAGTGTTTTTGTATCTTCATTTGTTAGTTCTTCATAAGAAACATATACACCATTTCCGTCTTCATATTTTGCTAATAAACTATTAATATTTTTGAATTTTTGTTCTAATTCTCCTACTAAATTTGCATCTTTTTCTTTTATTCTATCCTTTAAAATGATAAATATTTTTTCTGCACCTTCAATATTTGCTTTAAAATCATACAAATCTGTATGTGAAAAAATTTCTTCCTCACCAGAAATCTTTGAAGTTGATACTTCATTTAATAAATCAACTGCGCCAGTAATCATTAAATCTGGAGTTACATCAACCGTTTCTACTCTCGCACGAAGCTCTTTTGCATCTTTTAGTAATTGATCTGCAGTATTCTCGTAGCCTTCTGTTGTGTTTTCTACCCACAGACCGTATTCAATCTTATGGTATCCTGTCCATTCAGCTTCCGTTTTTCCTTCATCCTTTAAATCTGCTAGTCTAGCATCTATACGTGGATCTAAATCTCCGAAACTTTCAGCAATAGGTTCTGAACGTTCAAAATACATACGTGCATTTGGGTATATTTCTTTTGCCTTTTCTATCTCTCCTGCTTTTACTGCTACAACAAACTTTTCTGTCTCCGTTACAAATTGATCCATTTGATCAATTGCAAATGATTTATATTCTTCTAGCTCTTTACTTAATTCCACTGTTTGCTCTGTTGTATTCTTTTCCTCTACAACTTTTTCATTTGTGTTTCCGCAGCCAGTAAGTAATATACCAGTTGCAAATAGTGAAGAGATGAATGCTGATTTTTTCACTTTTTATCCTTCTTCCTTTTTATGTATCTATTTAGTAATGATAATCATTTTCAACGAAAAGTCAATGAAGAACATTTGTTTTAATTTCAAATAAATGTATAGATCACCACACTCAATAAACAGTACAACAGAGCATAAAAAAATGGTTTTAGCGATATAGCTAAAACCATTTTTGAAATCAGTTTGAAATGACCGTTTTATTTCGTCCTTCTGATTTCGCTTTATATAATGCATCATCCACACGATGCATAAAATCGCTAACATTTTCATTATTTGATTTGTATTCTCCTACTCCTGAAGAAATAGTAATTTTCTTATTCGTAGGTGGAATACTCATTTCTATTTCATTTCTTAACTTTTCTGCCAGATTGTATGCGTCTTGAATAGAACAATGTGGTAAGACTATGATAAACTCTTCGCCACCTAGCCTTATACATACATCTGTTTCTCTAGAAATGAAAAGCATCTTATGAGCTAAAAACTTTAACACTTCATCTCCAGCATTATGTCCAAACTCATCATTAACTTTTTTAAAATGATCGATATCAATCATAATCATTGAAAATAATGTTTGATGCTCTAGTAAATCAGAAAATAAAAACTCTGAATATCTTCTATTCCGAATACCTGTTAACGGGTCTGTTAACGACTGATGTTTAAAATCTGCAACTGTTTCTTCTTGTGTTTTCCGGTAATTTTCAATTGTTTCAGTAAGTTGTTTCGCTTCAAAATACCATGTCGAAATTCCAATAGTTTCAATAGTTGTACTTTCTTTTGGTAAATTCATCGTAAATAACGCTAGTTTTTTTAAAGGTGATGCAAGTTTTTCAGACAAAAGTAATGCCAATAAGAAAAATATTAAAAGAAATGGTAAAGAGTAAATAAACATTTTCAGCATTATCCCATCTAAAGGATATAAACTACTTTTATATGGAGTTTGGGAAACTACCCCCCACTCACTTGCCGGGATGAAAGTGAATCCAGATAAAAAGTGCTCACCCTTTGAATTCATAACCTCCTGTGATCCACTTTTTTGCTTTATAATATTTTGAACCACTTTGTTTTCTTTAACACTTTCTCCTATCCTTTTTATATCTGGATGATAAATTAGTGTCCCATTTTTATCTACGACATACACATATGACCCATCTCCACTAAAATGCTCTGCTAAAATATTTTGTATAAAATTATCTTCTTGTAAATATATGGTTCCATTTAGCATCCCAAGATACTCATTAGTACTGCTAGATAAAGGTGTTGAAACAAGTATTAAAAAACGTCCAGTTACTGCTGTATAAGGGCTAGAAATAATACTTTCTTTTTTACTGATAGCTTCTAAAACTCCTGGAGATTCTATTTTATTGCCCGCAATACCAATGTTTGGTGAAGTAGCGATTGCCACACCGTCGCTTCCAATTACGGAAAGAGAATTGAAATTTTTACTGCTGACTAACAATTGATCCAATATTTTTGTAAGTTGAGCTGGATCATTCATATTCGCAATAACATCTAATTTTCTTGCTTCTAAATTTGCTTTCATTCCCTCAAAAACTTCTTCTGACATTTGAGCTAATTTTAAAGAGTATACCTCATTTTGCTCCAAAGAATTTTCTATTAAGCTTTTCTTCGTCACGATATAACTTGAAAATAAGGAGCTACTTAAAATGGCAATCATCGTAAATGTAATAAGAGTCAATATCCAAAATCTGAGTGTTTTCTTCATTGTTCCTCCAAATAATAGCATATTATGCCATTATATCACTTTGTATATCAATTGAACTATAATTCTAATATAATTCCTTTACATATTTCTATAATAAAAAAAGCATTCATTAAGTAGATTTCACTTAATGAATGCTCGCCTATTTATGTTTAATGTCCTCCTAGATACGCCTGCCTTACCTCTTCACTTGTCTGTAATTCATGGGCAGATCCAGAGAGTACTACTTTTCCAGTTTCAATAACATAGCCACGATTTGCTACTGATAACGCCATGTTTGCATTCTGTTCAACCAACAAAATAGTTGTACCTTCACGATTAATGTCCCCTATAACGTCAAAAATCGTTTTAACCATTAATGGAGCTAATCCCATAGATGGCTCATCTAATAATAGCAACTTAGGTTTAGCCATAATTGCTCGACCCATTGCGAGCATTTGTTGCTCCCCACCCGAAAGAGTACCAGAAAGCTGCTTTTTACGTTCTAATAATCTAGGAAAGATTTCATACACTTTTTGCATATCTGCATGAATCCCAGCTTTATCTTTTCGTAGAAACGCACCAAGTTCTAAATTTTCTTCCACTGTTAAGTTAGCAAATACTCTTCGTCCTTCAGGTACATGTGAAATACCAGCTTTCACAATTGATTGTGCTTGTTTTCCAGCAATCGAGCTATTCAAAAAGTCAATCTTCCCATTTTTAGGCTTTAGTAAACCAGAGAGCGTTTTTAATAAAGTACTCTTCCCAGCACCGTTTGCACCAATTAGAGTTACAATTTCCCCCTCATTTACTTCAATTGTAACATTTCTAAGTGCTTGTATATTTCCATAAAATACATCTATGTTATCCACTTTAAGCATTGACATCGTGAACTTCCTCCCCTAAATAAGCCTCAATAACCTTAGGATGGTTACGAATCTCTTCTGGTGATCCTTCCGCAAGAAGTTGACCATGATCAAGCACATAAATTCTTTCACAAACTCCCATTACTAAGTTCATATCGTGTTCTATAAGCAAAATTGTTAAATCGAATTTATTTCGAATAAATGCGATTAAATCCATTAAGTCCTTTGTCTCTTGAGGGTTCATACCTGCTGCTGGTTCATCTAAAAGTAGAAGTTTAGGACCTGCTGCTAAAGCACGAGCAATTTCCAGTCTACGCTGTTGACCATATGGTAAATTTTTAGCTAATTCATCTTTATAAATATCCAATTTGAATATTTTTAAGAATTCAATTGATTTTTGTTCCATCTCTTGTTCGCCTTTAAAATGAGATGGTAAACGTAATACAGAACTCATAATAGAGTGTTTAGCAAGTGAATGATAGGCTACTTTTACATTATCTAAAACAGAAAGTTCGTTAAATAGTCGTATGTTTTGGAAAGTTCGACTAATTCCTTTTCTTGTTACTTTGAAAGGTTGTAAACCGTTTATTCGCTCACCATTAAATAGAATGTCTCCTTCTGTAGGAACGTACACTCCTGTTAATAAGTTAAAACTAGTTGTCTTCCCTGCTCCGTTAGGACCTATTAATCCAACTAATTCTCCTTTATTTAATACTAGATTTAAATTAGATACTGCTTTTAAACCACCAAACTGTATTCCAGCATTCTTTACTTCCAACAACGGTTTATTTTCCATGTTGTCCGCCTCCTTTTGGAGTTCTCCAAAGCTTGAAATAATCCGTAATTTCCATCGTACCCATTAATCCTTTCGGACGATATAGCATTACTAAAATTAATACAAGACTATAAATAATCATTCGAGTTTCTGGATAACCTTGAAGGTATGTCGAAACTACAGTTAATAATATTGCTGAAAGTACAGCTCCTGAAAGACTACCTAGTCCCCCAAGAACTACAAATATTAAAATATCAAATGACTTTAAAAACCCAAATTGACTAGGCTGAATGATATAGAAATTATGAGAGTATAATGCTCCTGCAACTCCAGCAAAGAAAGAACCAATTGCAAATGCTATTACTTTATAATAAGTAGTATTAATACCCATCGCATCAGCTGCAATTTCATTTTCTCTAACGGAGATCGAAGCAATACCATGTCTAGAATTTGTAAAGTTTACGATTACTATAAGAGTAATAACTAAGCAGACAAATGCATAAGTCCAAGTTGTTAAATGAGACACTTGCATACCTGCTGCACCACCGACAGCATCAATGTTTAAGAACACAATTCGAATAATTTCTGCAAATCCTAACGTAGCAATTGCTAAATAATCCCCTTTTAATCGTAAACTTGGGATACCAACAATTAACCCAGCCAATGCAGCAACAATTCCACCTACTAAAATAGCTACTATAAATGGAAGATGTAATTTCATCGTGAGTATTGCAGAAATATAAGCTCCTACCGCTAAAAAACCAGCATGACCTATAGAAAACTGTCCAGTAATTCCGATTACTAAATGTAGGCTGACCGCTAAAATTATGTTAATGGCAATAAATATAAGTGTATTAGAATAGAATTGATTCATCATTCCATTAGAAATGAGAAGCTGAACAACTGCGTATACTACTACTGCCGCTATCATAAATGGCCAAAACTGTTTTGACTTTTTCATAATTATGTACCACCTACACTTTCTCTCGTGTATTTTTTCCAAAGATTCCAGATGGTCTAAAAATCAGAATTAATATAAGAATGATAAATGCTGCAGCATCTCTCCATAATGAGAACCCTAAAGCACTAACAATCGTTTCAACAACTCCGAGTACTAAACCACCAACCATTGCACCAGGAATTATTCCAATACCTCCAAGAACCGCAGCAACAAACGCCTTTACTCCTGGAATAACACCCATTAGTGGATCGATCTTTGTATAATACACACCGAAGATAACACCTGCTGCTCCAGCTAAAGCAGAACCAATTGCAAAAGTTGCAGAAATTGTATTGTCTACATTAATACCCATTAATTTTGCCGCTTCTGTATCATGAGAAACTGCGCGCATCGCTTTTCCAGTTTTCGTTTTGTGAACGATAAACTGCAATAAGATCATTAATACAATAGAAACGGAAAGAATCAGAATAGATTGGCTGCTAATTTGAGCTCCAAATATTTCAAATGAACGGTTTGAAAATACATCCGGGTAAGCTTCAGGTTGAGCTCCTCTAATATATATAACACCATACTCTATCAGTAGAGATACCCCGATTGCTGTAATAAGCGCTGCAATTCTTGTTGCATTTCTTAGACGTTTATATGCAATACGTTCAATAATTACACCAAATAGCGCACATGCTGTCATTGATATAATAAGCGCTGGGAAAAATCCTAAACCAAATACAGTAATAGAATAAAATCCAATGAAGGAACCTACCATAAATACATCGCCATGAGCAAAGTTTATCAGTTTTATAATTCCATAAACCATCGTGTAGCCGAGGGCTATTAATGCATATATACTTCCGAGTGAAATACCGTTAATTAATTGTTGTATCCATTCCATGAAGTTTCACTCCTTAAGTTAAAATTACAACTAGTTTGGAAATAGAAAAGGAGGGATATCAATCCCCCCATATTTTACGAGTTAATATTAAGGATTAACTTTCGTTTTAAATACTTGCTCACCATTAACGAATTCGATAATAGTAGCAGATTTAATAGGATGATGAAATTCATCAACAGAGTATAATCCAGTAACTAGTTCTAAATTATCAGTAGCTTCAATAGCTTCTTTAATTTTTGTTCCATCTAATGATTTAGCTCTTTCAATTGCATCTTTCAATAAATAAACTGAATCGTATCCAAGTGCATGGAATGAGTTAGGTGCTTTACCATACTTTTCAGTAAACTTGTCAGCAAATTCTTTCGCTTTACCATCTGGATCTTCTGCTGAATACGCAGTAATGATAAATGTATTATTTAATGCATCTGCTCCTGCTAAGTCAACGATTGTTGGAGAATCCCAACCATCAGCACCCATTAATGGAACATCTATTCCTAATTCACGAGCTTGCTTTACAATTAATCCAACTTCTTCATAATATCCTGGAATAAAAACAAAATCTGGATTTGACCCTTTAATACGAGTTAGTGTAGAACGGAAATCAGTATCTTTTGCCACATATGATTCTTCAGCAACAATCTTGCCCCCTGCTGCTTCAAAGTCTTTAATGAAAGATGCTGCAAGACCTTTCGCATAATCACTCGCATTGTCTGCATAAACTGCTGCAGTTTTAACCTTTAATTCGTTTGCAGCAAAGTTTGCTGCTACAGTACCTTGGAATGGATCGATAAATGCCGTACGGAATGTAAATGGATTTACTTTTCCGTTATCTGCAACTGTAACTGTTGTACTAGTCCCAGAAGGTGAAATCATTGGCGTTTTTGTATCTGTTGCAATTTGTACTTGAGCAACTGAGTTACCACTTGTTGCAGCCCCGATGATAGCAGTAACTTTATCTTGGCTTGTTAATTTTATTGCAGCATTCGTTGCTTCTGCTGCATCGGATTTATTATCTACTTTAATAAGTTCGATTTGTTTCCCGTCAATACCACCAGCAGCATTGATTTCCTCTACAGCTAATACAATAGCATCCGCTTCAGATGAACCATAAGATGCAACAGCACCTGAAAGTTCTAAGTTGGCACCAATTTTTATAGTGTCTCCTCCTGAACTAGATCCCTCTTCTCCCCCTGAACATCCTGCAAGTACTCCAACTAACAGCGAACTTGCTAGGAATAGTGAAGCAAATTTTTTTGTCTTCATTTAATATGACCCCCATTTTTGTTTGATGATTCTGAATTTTATAATTACTCATTTACCTTTCTCATATAAATATCAGGTAATCACTCAGAATCTATCAAGTTGTAAGAACAATCTCATTGTAAAACAAACTTTAAATTCAGTCTATACTAATTTTTCTTTTAATTTGAAAATTAATAATATTACATCAATATAATATTGTTAAACTTTATCAAAACCCTTGATTTTACTGAATTTCAGTTTTATTTTTTCCCTTTAATTGTCTAAATTTTTTATTATTTTTTCTAATAGTCTTTATTTTAAAATTGGATTATTTTATCATTCTGACTAATAAAATATCTATTTATTTGAAAATTTTCTATAAATTGAATGTTTTTTTACTTTTCTCTTACTATTCGATATACTAATTAATAGTTCGATATTCGTAATAATAAGGAGAGATGAGAATGATTAAAAGCCTACCAAAACGTTCAGAAGTAACATTAGAAGAAACATGGAATTTGAAAGATTTATATGAATCAGAAGAGGATTTCAACAATGCCTTAATAGAATTAGAGAATGAAGTAAACAGATTTGAGGAAAAATTTAAAGGAAATATTATTAATCCAGAAACAATTATTGATGCATTGCAACAATATTCCGCTGTTTACGAGAGGCTTGTCCCAAGCGGAACGTATGCTAGTTTGTCCCTTAGCACAGATCAAACAAATACAGAAGCACAGATGCGCGCAAGCAAATTTGGATCCATTTCCGCAAAAATAAATAGTAAATTATCTTTTGTAAATAGTGAGTTGTTGGAGCTTCCAACTGAAGTGTTAGAGCTAGCAATTGAAAACTGTCCGCCTTTTCAAAACTATTTACAGAAACTACTTATCAAAAAACAATACCAATTACATCCGGAAGTGGAAAAAACACTTGCTGCTCTTTCTTCCACTTTTAGCGCGCCATATAAACTGTACGATACAACGAAGATGATAGATATTGCGTTTGATAATTTTGAAGTTAATGGTAAGTCATACCCTTTAAGTTATGTATCATTTGAAAATGATTGGGAATCGGAGTCTAATACAGAACTTAGACGTGCAGCATTTGAGGCTTTTTCAAGTAAACTAAAAGAGTATCAACATACAACCGCAAAAACGTATGATATGCATTTGCAAATGGAAAAAACAACAGCAGATTTAAGGGGTTATAATTCAATTTTCGACTCTTTGTTATTAAATCAAGAAGTGGATCGCACTTTATATGATCGTCAAATTGATTTGATAATGACAGAACTTGCTCCACATATGCGTAAATATGCAAAGCTACTTCAAAAAGTGCATGGGTTAGACAAGATGACTTTTGCTGATTTGAAAATTTCACTTGATCCGTCCTATGAACCAAAAATCTCTATTGAGGAATCTAAAAAATATATTATTGATGCCCTTGGTGTGATGGGAAAAGATTATTTAGAAATGGTAGAACGTTCTTATAAAGAACGATGGATTGATTTTGCTCAAAATGCAGGTAAATCTACAGGAGCATTTTGTTCTAGCCCGTATGGTAACCATCCTTATATTCTTATCTCTTGGTCAAGTAGAATGAACGAAGTATTTGTACTCGCACATGAGCTAGGACATGCAGGACATTTCTATCATGCGAACAGTGAACAAAATATATTTAATGCACGTCCATCAACTTACTTTATCGAAGCACCATCTACAATGAATGAGATGCTTGTAGCAAATCATTTACTGGAAAATTCAAATGATCCGAAGTTTAAACGTTGGGTAATTTCTTCTATTGTAGCGAGAACTTACTATCATAATTTTGTTACTCACCTACTTGAAGCTGCTTACCAACGAAAAGTTTATGAACGTATTGACGAAGGGCTACCTGTTAATGCAAATATTCTAAATGAATTTAAACGAAGCGTTTTAGAAGAATTTTGGGGTGACGATGTAGAAATTTCGGAAGGTGCTGAGTTAACTTGGATGCGCCAACCACATTACTATATGGGGCTATATCCTTACACGTACTCTGCAGGTTTAACAATCTCTACACAAGTATCAAAACGTATTTTAAATGAGGGTCAGGTTGCAGTGGATGAATGGATTGACGTATTAAAAGCAGGAGGAACAAAATCACCAGTGGATTTAGCAAAAATGGCGGGAGTAGATATTACAACTGAACAACCGTTAAGAGATACAATCGCATATATCGGAAGTTTAATAGATGAATTAGTTCAACTAACAGATGAAATTGAAAGATAAGAACAAAAAGCTTAGTATCCACACCTAGCCCATTCGGTTTAGCTTACAGACTGTGGACAAACTCGATAAAATCGAAGTTTGCCTTCAGTCTTTTTTCTTATTAAAAAGAATGAATAGTAATTGAGACATAAAAAGCCACTCGCTTTCCTCGGACGAATCGGCTAGCCTCCTCCTCTCTACGTTGAGGGGGACTTAAAAAGTCCATATGAACAGCTTTGGTAGACGGAGTTGTACAATAACCCAATAAATAAGAAAATCGTTGAAACGGCTCCCTTTCCGGAGGCCACTGAAAAAGTCCATATAGTTTCACTTTTAATGAAGTTCCCCCGTAGTTTTCCGAAGCTTACCGCTCGCTTTCCACGGGCGAAGAATT
>NZ_VDGI01000040.1 GCF_006861825.1 Psychrobacillus vulpis
AAAGGCTAATGTTACCATTAGCCCTCCAAGACTCGCTACGAGTGAATGGCTAGTTCTTTCTCGACGGGAATCCCACCCGCTATATGATACGACCTAGGCTCGGCCGCACAAGCACCCGTTAGCTTAAGTACATTATTTCACAAACTCTAGATTTCCTTTCAGTTCTTACAGGAATGCTGCTCTTAGCGAAATAACAAAGGACTCTTATAATTAAGACAACCCCATAAAATACACTGATAAGAGCTTTTTTTATAGCTATTGGTTTTTTAATACTTTTTTCATTTACTTTATCGTTTAATCAATCGTTTTTAAGGGGAAACTAACAGTTTACACCCTTGCAACTATGCGGTTCTTTAGTTTTTTAGTGCAAATATATATACTGAGGATAGGAGTTGATCATATGTATTTTCCTTCAAAAATAAAAGAAGAACGTCAAAAGCATAATATGTCACAACAACAGCTTGGAGAAAAACTTAATATTAGTAGACAATCTATTTCCAAATGGGAACGTGGAGAAAGTTACCCTAGTATTGAATTGCTAATTAAGATAAGTGACATATTTGATATTACTCTTGACGAATTAGTAAAGGAAGATAATTCATTGAAAGAGAAAATCATAAAAGATAGCCAAAAATTAGCCTTTCCAAGATGGAAATTGTTTTTTGATATTCTTCTAATAATTGGATTTTTTATCATACTAGCTAAGATATCCATTGTAATAGGTAATAAGTTATTTGATTTAAATATTGTGTTCTTACAGGATTCTCTGTTATTTCAAATTGGACCGTTTTTTATGTCTATCATTGGAGCGATTGGCAGCGAATCTCTAGCCAAAAAATACAAATAATCATTTTGGATTTAGATTTATACACTAATTACATAGGAAAGTCCCCTCAAACTATCTGAAGGGACTTTTTTTCAGTATATATCTTCTTCAACAAAACTAGGGTTATATCAAGAGTAAAGTGAAAAAAACATTATGACAGCAACCTCTTTGCTTTGACTACGTGTCTTCAAAGTCGGCATAATTAAATTACTTATTTTATGAAAAACAGGTAAAAAGAATGAAAGATCAAGTTGCATTTATACTGCTTTTTAGGGTCTTTATTTTAAGTTATATACAAAAACCATGCTTTAGACATCGTCTAAAGCATGGAAATTATTTAAACTAATATTAAACTGCTAAGTTGATTTTATTAGCTCATCTACTTATTGAGTCCATTAACTGGAAAAAATATTCGGGTTTATGAGTCTTATTTAGGTTATACCATGAATGCAATGTATCTGGTGCAAATACATCTAATTTTTTCATTACTTCCATCGCAAATTCCAGAGGAGCTACTCCTGATGCAGTAACCAAATTCTCGCCAGATACTACAGGTTCCATCTCATAAAATTTTTCTCCTTTATAATTAGGACAGACCATTTTAATATACCCTAAGTCATTGCTTGTATGCTTTCTAGAATCTAGGTATCCAACATTCGCTAGTCCCTCAGTTGCACCACAAATTGCAGCAACAATAGTGCCAAGCTTTAAAGCCTCGCCAATTTTTTTCAAAATAGGTTGATGAATATCTTCTCCCCAAGTATTCCCTCCAGGTAAAATTATAAGATCCGTACTCTCAAGAGTACACTCATCAAGGGAAATATCTGGTTTTATGCTCAGTCCTCCCATTGTAGTAATAATTTCTTTATTAGCTCCTACTGTAATTACTTTTAAAGGTGCTAAATCTTTTTTGAAATATCTTCCTGAGTTTAGTTCCGCAATTAAATATCCATATTCCCAGTCCGACATTGTATTAAATACATAAAGAAAAACTTTTTTTGTTTGCATCCAATAACACTCCAATCACATTTAATATAGCCAAAGATAACATAACTTCCCTGACACCTAGCGTCAGGGAAGTTATCAAATTTGATGAAATTTTATTAATTCCGACAAAACTTCAATCATTCTTTTCTTAAGACTGATTGGCTCAATAACTCGAATAGATTTACCGTACGGTAAAAGTAAATAAGGTACATATGTATGTATCATATCTTTCTCAAGAAGAAATACTGCTTGATTTGAAGTCCACTCTTGTAAATAATTTCCTAAAAACCAATGTTGGCAAATATCACTCAATGCCCTTTTATCTCCATTAATAACCAAAGAAATAATCCCTTCCTTATCTTCTATAGTTGGAACAAGGTTTTTCATAAAAAAGTCACGCGCTGAAAAATTTTCTGGTCGGTTAAACTTATTTTCGGTTAACATTAGACTTTCCATTCGATCTACTCTAAAACTACGGATATCATTCCTAAGATGACAAAATCCAATCACATACCACTTATTATTCCAATAAATAATTCTGTACGGATCCACCAATCTATACTTTGATTGCCCTTCAGCACTTTTATGGTATAGAACTTTTACAGAGTATCCGTCAGCTACGGCCTGCTCCAACTCCTTCAAAAAAGGTTCCATAGCGAGGGAACTTAATCGACTTATTACTTCAAGACTAGTTAAATGTTGATTTATCTTTGTTTCCTGCTCTTGATTCGAATATTTTCTTAGCTTTGAAATAGCCCTATTTAGTGCTTCACCTCCATAATACCCGGCTTCTTCTGCAAAAATAGCAGCGTGAAATAGCGAGGTTTGCTCCTCAAAATCAAAAAAAAGAGGAGCTTCAATAAAATTGTTCAATAAAGTGTATCCACCGTTATGTCCTGCGTCTGAAATTATAGGTACACCACTTATTGAAAGTGTATCAATATAACGATACACAGTCCTTATATTCATCTCTAACTTTTCTGAAATTTGTTTCGCAGTAATTTTTTCACCTGAACTAAGCATCCATAGAATCGCTAGTACATTGTCAATTTTAGCCATAGAATCCACCTCTATATGGAAATAAATTTATTTTAAAATAATACTAAAAACATTACCTATTCATTGAATTTCTATTTAAAAGTAAGAAAACCGAAAAAGCTAAAACAACTTGCCATTAATTGGAAAGACTAAAAAGCATTTTTCCACGTATATCCTTACTGTCTAGGTATTTCTAATAATTCCTGAAGTGAGTTGTACCCTTAGACAGACTCGGGATTAAAGGTTTAAATAATGCCTAATACAATAAGTATTGCAGTAATTATTAAAACAGTATATAAAGTTACTTTTACTTTTATTGACATTTAGACTATTCCTTTCTCCTTTAATTATGGCCGCTTACTCAAATATTGTTGCTAATAAAATAATTCCCCTTACAATAACTGCTTCTTCAACTAAACTGCCTCGTTAGTTTAAGTGTAACATTTAACAATGGATTTCTGAGGTCCACTTGATGTTTTAGATAAAAAAATAGACCATCGAAAAATGATGGTCTTGTTTAACTAAGCAGCCGTTAGTGAAAAAAAATTATATTTTCAGTGTACAAATTTTCCTGTATAGACACCCATTTGCAAATTGTTATAAATCGTCCAACGAGGAAAATGTTCTTTCGTTCATTTATTTTGCCTCAAAGTTCTAGGGGCTTACTCACCTACCATACCGTCCTTATCAGCATCGTGCATATATGGGTATAACCAATGATCACTCGTTATTGGCATACTAAAACCTGCTGCTTTTGCTTCTTTAATCGTCGCCTGTCCATTACCGTTTGTATCAACACTAGAAATATCACCGTATGTGTTTGAACTAGTTGAATCAGAAGGCTCACTACCTGTTAAACCGAGTGCTGAGTTTACTTCATCAGGGTTCACATTGTCAAATGTATCAACGATCACGTTACCCATTAACATATAGGTATACTGATAACTTGAAGGAATCTGCGTTTCCGTATTCGGATATGTGATAATTGCTTCAAAATTAGTAGCTCCACCTGCGCTACGGATCACGTCTTCCATATAAGCTTGATCACCATGTCGGTTGAGCGTACTATCTTGTGGGGTAATATTATAAGCATTTGATACCCCTCCGAGAGAATCAGCAATTATATGTCCTTCATCTAAAACGTCACTTTCGACGCCAAGAACCTTTGCCTCATCAGGATAGTATCTGCCAGACGATAATACAGGTTCGTTACTGTCATTTTGTAGAATGATTTCGTCAGTAATGACACGTACTAGTTGCCCGTATTCATTAGTAAATGCCCAATATTCACGGTCCCCGTAACCAATGTCAACTACGACGTTAGTTTCACGATATCCAGACAAATCACCACCATCAACTTCAATAAGTTTGTATCCTGAGAACAGTTCATTATTTGGTTGGGTTGGAGTTTCCTCTACTACTGGTTCATCAACAACCGTAGTGATAGTTTCTTCTTTTTCACTTTTTATATTTGTTTCAACTGTGGTTACTTCTTGTGGATCTGTTTCTACATCTGTAAAGGATGCATCTTCTAAGTTGGTACAACCAACCATAAAGATGGTTGTTAAAAGTAAGATTAAATAGTTCATTTTCTTTTTCATTTTAGGACTCTCCTATAATAGTTTCATACTGTTCATTCTAAAAATCTCGGAATGTTAACATAGATTAACATTGTTAACCTATTGATAATAGTACATTCCAAGATTAAAAAGCTACCCTTACAGGCAGCCACTTGTTTAACTAAAGCACCCGTTAGCTTAACAAGTAAACACTAATTTTCAACTATTTTGTTCTCTGTTCCATTTACAATTCTCTTTATATTTTGTCGATGTAGAATGATTATTGATACGCTTATTAGTAGAGAAAGTGCTATGATAACTTTATCTTCAAATATAAGACTGTAAATGAATAATGCTATACTAGCCAACATTGAACTTAGTGATACATACTTAGTAAATAGCAAAGTTAAGACAAACATAACAAAACCAACAAAAACACCTAAAGGAGTCAAAAACAAGAAAACTCCAGTTGCTGTCGCAACAGCCTTTCCACCTTTAAAACTAGCAAAAACAGAAAATATGTGCCCTAGTATGGCTAATAAACCACATACAATAGGGTTAACTGTAGAACCAAGTATTAGGGGAAGTAAACAAGCAAATGTACCTTTTAATATATCAGCAATTGCAACAATTACTCCTGCTTTTATGCCTAAAACTCTATAAGCATTAGTTGCACCAAGATTACCACTACCATAATCACGAATATCTTTCTTATAAAATATTTTACCGATTACTAAAGCAAATGAGATTGAGCCAATTAAATAACTTAGAATCAAAGTTAAAATGTTCAAAGTATTATCTCCTTACATAGTTTGTTAAGTAAGTATTTCTATTTATTGCACATGATTTTCTGCAATCCTTCTTACATTAACCTGCTGCTTTAGTTGAAGAACAAGAAAGGCTGTCTACTGACAGCCCTGTGTAGCTAAAGCACACCGTTAGTGGAATATAATCGTGAATTACATTTTTCAGTTCCTAAATTTCTTTATTACAGTTACTAAAATTGCAATAAGAAAAACGATGACACTATTTACTATTAGATATTGTCCTAGTTGCAAACCATAAAATATTGCAAAAGGATCACGAATAATAAATACTGCTAATGCACCACCGATTGCCCCAAATAAAACTGCTAATAACAATATTATAAAAGCAGCAAAATATAAATTTTTCTTTTTTTGTAAGATATAAATCCAATAATATTTGCAGTTACAATAAAAAAGCCCATAAGTATTAAGAAAAAATTAGTCATTTAACTCCCTCTTTTCGCTAATATGACAAAATGGCTAATGTCGTTTTAGAAAACCCCTCTAAATATATTTTACCATTTATACCAAAATTCTTGTTAAACTATTCTGCTTCTTTAGTTTAATAAGAAAAAAGGCTTTACTCCTTCTTGAAGTAAAGCACACCGTTAGTTATACATAAAGACTTACACATTAATTGCATATTATATAAATGATGTGACAATAAGTAATTATTTCTTACCTTTTAGTTCTAAAAGTATAGGTGCTATATTTAGTAAGATAGAAACAATTGTCAAAAACCATAATGCCCTTTCCATACCAGGTACTACATCCCCTAAAGCTGACCAATCTTCCACTTTTACCCACCGAGATACAAGACTATATTCTGAACAAAGTGTTAATGCTGTAAATGATAGTCCTATCGCCATAGCAATCTTATAATCCTTTCCTGCTTTATACATATAAAGATTTATAAAAGTTGCTACTATTGCAACAACCCCAAATATTATAAACATTACTAACCTCCATATATTTTTATTTTTGTCGTGTAATAATACTAATGTGCATCATCTCAATTTTTTGCATTACTTTTTTATTAGACATTAATACGTCAAATCTTATTTTATAGTAAATGCTCTTCCTTTTGTGATTTCTTATTGAGCAAACCTGCTTCTTTAGTTGAATAAGAAAAAAGAGCTGTCTAAACAGATCAATGATCTTCAAGTAAAGCATCCGTTAGTTAAACGTCGTTAGTAAAACTAGTTCTATAAAAAGTCATTAATCCTTCTTGGTTCAATGCAACACGTTATATAAATAATTTAATTACAGCGACCAAAATTAGAATTAAAGAAATAGTTATGAATATATAACCATATATTGCTTTTTTGTCTTTTTTCAGATCATTTAATCCTGACAGAAACATCGAAGTACCTAATGACAACATCATAAAAGGTATTAACTCAAGCTGAGTTATTAAATCTAAAATCCCAAAAACAACAGTACATATTAATAAGGGTGTTCTTAATCTATTTACCATTATTCGCCTCTCTTTTTAACGTTATTGTTAGAATCAGAATGGTGGTATAAGAATCAATACTTTTCGTTATATAAGTACCTCTTTTCTTGTACCATTCTTCATTACTTTCATTTTTTCCTTCTTCAACTAACCTGCACCGTTAGTAAAAATACACCCTATGTCTATAATTCTATTAAGTTGGCAATAATCCTTTTAATATTACTATTTTAGGGGGAATGGAATTGTTACTGTCAAAAGCATGGGCTTCGTTTGAATCGGATAAGCGAATAGAGGGCTTTTCGCCGCAAACGTTGAGGGCCTACCAGTTACAGTCTTTGCTACTAATTGGTTATTTTAAGGATGTAGAGATAGAACTACTGGATACAAATCGACTAAAGGAGTATCTTGCTATATCCGGTAAGCATTTAAAACCAGCTAGTCTTGCACATCGCATCCGCTTTATGAAATCATTTTTTCGTTGGTCCCATGAAGAAGGCTACCTGAGTAAGAATCCAACTTCCAAAATTAAAGAACCCAAAGTAGGTAAGCGGATTCCAAAGTATTTAACCGAACGGGAGATTGAACATCTTCGTGAATCCTGTCATTCCCCTTTGGAAAAAGCAATTTTTGAATTCATGTTTTCTAGTGGTTGTCGAATTGGAGAAATAGTTGCGTTAGAAAAGAACCATATTAATTGGTCCAATCAATCCGCGATCGTGAGAGGAAAAGGCGATAAGGANCCATGAAGAAGGCTACCTGAGTAAGAATCCAACTTCCAAAATTAAAGAACCCAAAGTAGGTAAGCGGATTCCAAAGTATTTAACCGAACGGGAGATTGAACATCTTCGTGAATCCTGTCATTCCCCTATGGAAAAAGCAATTTTTGAATTCATGTTTTCTAGTGGTTGTCGAATTGGAGAAATAGTTGCGTTAGAAAAGAACCATATTAATTGGTCCAATCAATCCGCGATCGTGAGAGGAAAAGGCGATAAGGAAAGGGAGGTTTATTTTAATACACGTTGTGACATATGGCTTAAACGCTATATGGAAAGCCGTAATGACCATTATTCAGCCATCTTTGTAACAGCAAGGCAACCACATAAAATGAGTGTCGCCCAAATGCGATACATCATCAAGCGGATCTCCAATCGTGCGGAAATTAATAAAGAGATTCATCCACACCAACTTAGACACAGTTACGCAACTCATTTGATGAATAATGGAGCTCCTATTGAAGTCATACAAAGTCTTATGGGGCATGAGAAGAGTGAAACCACCAAGATCTATGCTCAGTTAAGTGGAAGGTTAAGGAAAGAGTATTATCAGAAGTACTTTTAAATACAAAAAGAGCAAAGTCTATATAGACGTTGCTCTACTTGACTAGTCGAGTAGAAGGGAACCTCTCTACCTTGCGGTAGATTGTGTTCCTCCCCCCTCACAGAACCGTGCTTGCGCTATTTACGCACACGGCTCTTCCAAGTCACCATTCACAAAATGTAGCCTAAT
>NZ_VDGI01000041.1 GCF_006861825.1 Psychrobacillus vulpis
GCTACATTTTGTGAATGGTGACTTGGAAGAGCCGTGTGCGTAAATAGCGCAAGCACGGTTCTGTGAGGGGGGAGGAACACAATCTACCGCAAGGTAGAGAGGTTCCCTTCTACTCGACTACTTCAAGTAGGAGTAAAGCCTTTTTTCTTATTGAACTAAAGAGCAGGATTGTTTAATAATAAGTGAAAAGTAGGAAATACTAATACCTGAAGTTTCGAATAGAATTGAGGTAGAAAGTTGATACGTTTAGTAATTGTCCTAATCCTGCTAAATTGTTACCCAATGATAATTATAGCTAAAGAAATAAAGTATAATCACAATAGCAAAACTATATCCGAAATACAGAAAGAAGTTGACTTTACCGTTTTAACTCCAAAAAGGATTCCTGATGATTGGACATTAGATACCAAAACAGCCCCTTGGATAATGCTACACTATATGGACAGCAAGGACACAAAGTTGATGGTCGCTATTTATTTGAGAAAAGGATTTCGATTATTCGATGACGATTTTCCTCATCGTCAGAAAGTTGATATAAACGGAAACAAAGGTTATTTTCAGGAGTGGGAAGAAAGTGGCGAAGTTGATGAAAATGGAGACAACATCACTGGTGGCTTACTTAATTGGGTTCAAGATGGTACTTCTGTAGAAATGAATAGTTCCAGATTATCAAAAGAACAAATGTTAGAAATTGCAAGGTCAATGAATTAACGTTATTCAACTCCCATGAAAATTAAAAACTCTCGAAAAACAGTAAAAGTGCATAACAAAAGAGACTCAGAAAAAGCTTTTCTAAAAAAAGGCTGAGCCTTCAGAATGATTATATTGAGTTAATAGGTAAATCAAGAAACATCTCCATTCTTCCTAAAATAAAGGCAAGGCTGGTGCAACCAATCAAAAAGGATTAATCTCCCATAAGTGCTACCCATATAGGGTGCGACAGTCTGTGATGCACCGAGATCGTTGGAGTCAGACTAACGGATGGGCTCTATGGCACCATAGTGTATCGACCTTCTTCGCCAGCCGTAGAAACAGTATAGACGGGGGTATCCATTTTCATTCTCTGTGGTGAAGCGCTGATTTTGCGCTACATGGATGGCTAACGGGGCAGTTTAGTTCAATAAGGTATATTAATCAATTGTGTTGAAAAAGTATACTAGTGGAGAGTGATTCTTTCTTACTCGAACGAGAAACTGTATATTCCTCTCCAACCAACCGCCGATTTTAGTTTTATGGGCATACCCTCGGTCCATTACATACAGTGCGCCGTCTGCGTCGATAATGTGATTGACTGCGTCAGAATCAGCTACGTTTCCCGTAGATGGAATCATCTTTTCCGGAAAGACACTATTGTGCGAAGCGACGACAATTCGGACATGTAGCTTGATTCCATAGGAATCTTTTGAGATTGCCGTCCAATTTGCGGCGTTATTAGGCAACTTGATATAGGTACCATCAATGATTCGAAGGAGACCAACGTTGGCATTCAACCCTTTAGCATCCCCTTTTAAACGCCAGTAATGTGCAGCCAAACGGCCGAGAAAATCTCCTAAATGGGACGTATTCAGCTCTGATAATCGCCGTCCAATTGTCGAATGACTGATAAACTTTAATCCGATTTCTTCTAAAAACTTTGGTTTAGAACAAAGTAATAATAATCGACGTACTAACATATCATTCAATGGATCTATACGTTTTTCTTTCCATTGCGGAAGCGACTTAGCTTTGGACGCTGATATCCTAAAAATAATACATAATCTTCAGAAAAGTGTTGACACTCAGAAATAAGTAATGATACCCTATAGTAGTTAGATATTCAAATTAGAAATGGAGGTACGGAAAATGACTACATCTAGAACTTTAAAAAATAATCGTATAGTGATTTCGTGCCCAACCGCTAATTATTTTTTTATAAATAATTAATACGGACGGCATGTTATGCCGTTCTTTTTCTATGAGCACACGCTTATGTAAAGAAGCGTGTGCTCTTTTGTGTGCATTTTTAGAAAATTTGGTGTTTTCGCGCATTGCGTGTTGCATATATAAACAAAATAACAAGAAAAGGAGTGCTGGTGATGATGATCATGAAACAGCGAAGAAAGTTATTAAAAAAGGAGTCTCTCGAAAGTGGATAGCACCGGTTGGGGAAAGAAAAACCCCAGTTACTAAAATGATGCTATTGGTTTAATCGGAAAAATAATAAATGAAGGAGGAAAAAAAATGATGATACCAAAAATGAGTGGTAAGCAGATTAATAAATTTGTAGGTAAAAATAAATTGGAGTCGCCAACACACTATTTAGGTGAAAAGTGGCTAACAGGAATGGTGCTAGCCACACCTTAACAATATAATTGGACTTCTCCTTAAGGAGAAAAATAATGTTTACGATTAACGATATAGAATATGCAAAGCAACGGATGGCTGACTTGGAAAAGGAAGCAAGACAATATAAATTAGGACATAACTACCTATCTAGAAAAAAGAAAATCCAAAAATCTTTTTTGAAAAGAGTCTTGAGCTATTTTACACGCGTAAATTCAAAATAACCTTCAGAATTGGTAACGATAAGTTGACATAAAGTGAACCTTTAATCAGTGGGGGTATTACTGCCAGTTAATGCGGGATAAAGAACCCATTGAATTCGCTACGGCGCTAGGGACGCCCCTCGCCATAAGCCAAGCAGCTTCACCGCTGTTCTGATGACTTCGGCTACCCCTGTTAAGGCTCCTGCACTTAGTTCGTTTAGATATTCATTTGTTCGATTTATATAGATAGTAGTCAATTACCTATTCATAACTAAGAAAAGATCTCTAGCGCGTGTGAGTACGCACTAGAGATCTTTTTGATTAGAAATATCGATAATTAAGTGAGAGGTACCCGCGTTCTAACACGATTATTGCTGGAATTGGAGATATCCCCTTGAGTCTTTCGTGATTAAGTTGTTCTCAGATATGCATTGTGAAATGTTACACATAAACTAAAGCGGCAGGTTAGTTCAATAAGTAAAAATGGATTATTTGTAAATACAAGTTAATTTTTGTGGTAAAATATTGATTCAAAAACTTATATGGAGGAAAAATTATGAAAATAACTCGGCATTGGAATCAAGAAGACAGTGATTATATTCGTAATTATGTACAGAACATCAAGTAGATTTCGGCGTTCGATTGTGAAATGTTACACTTAAACTAACGGTGCAGGTTAGTTCAATAAATTTGAACTGCTGTCTGCTTAATCTTTTGGAGTGGTATTAATTATGGGAAGAATCTAAGGAGGGATGAAGTGATTAAAAGAAAAATATTGACTTTTATTTTCACAGTCATAATAGCTGCACCAATTATAGGATTGTTTTTTATACTTATAGAAGGCAGTACAATAAAGGAAGTACCTGCGTTGATTGCTTTTACTAGTATGTATACAATTCCTTTTACTCTTTTTTGGGGGATTCCTTTATCTATTCTATCTGATAAAATGAACAAGCATTTTTCTGGTAAAAAACGAGTATTCTCTTCATTAATTGTCCATTTATTTTTTGGTACCAGTTTTGTAATTATATTTATGTTGACTCTTGATTCAAGGTTTATTTTGACAGATTTCAATGCTAGTGACACATACTTCTTAGCTGCATCCACCCTTATCTCATTCATTGGGTGGGGTATGGACGAGATTTTGAGGGTTTATTTTAGAAGAAGTCAAAAGAGTTAATTATGACAAGAGTAATAGTAATTTAGAGGTCTAATAAATGGAAAATGAGATTTAAGCTTCTTCAACTAAAGCAGCAGTTTAGTTCAATAAAACGTTTGTTTTTTCATGTTAATATAAATCTATAACATAAATATTTATAAAAAGGAGTTGTATTAATGCAAATTCATAACATTACAGAAAAAGATTATTATAAAGTAATTGATGTTTTGAATGATTGGTGGGGAGGTAGAGAGATGACACATTTGTTGCCTCGCCTGTTTTTCGAGCATTTCCAGTCAACAAGTTTTATAGTTGAAGACAATGAAGTTATATCCGCTTTTCTAATTGGATTTGTGTCGCAATCAAATTCAAACGAAGCATACATACATTTCGTGGGTGTTAATCCAGAATTCAGGAAGAATGGCTTAGCAAGAGAGCTATATGAATTATTTTTTGCTAAGGTTCGAAAATTAGGTTGTAGCACTGTCCGTTGCATTACTACACCAGTTAACGAGGGTTCTATATCATTTCATAAATCAATGGGTTTTTCCGTATTCTTAAAAACTGATTACGCTGGTGCAGGACAAGACCGTATTTTATTTTCTAAAAATATCGATAATTAACATTGTTCTTATTCAACTAACGGGTGCTTTAGTGGGTGATCGTTGAGTTGCTTAGGCGGTTTCTTGTTCAACTAAAGAATAGAATGGTTGTAGAAATAATGGTATTTAATTGGGGGGAAAGAAGTGAAAGAAATCAAAAAGGTAATTTTGTGGGTTGGAATAATTGCAATCGTAATAGCAGCTTTGTCCTTTATAGATCCTGTTGATAATGAGGATGTTAGCCCAAATGACCTTGATGTTGTAAAGGATTTAGAAAAAGAGAACGATTATTTGAAACAAGATATTGAATGGTTAGAAGATTCTTTGTTTGAATCAAGGAAATTTATCATTGATTCCAACCTAGCGAAGGATTATTTTCCAGACCCAGAGACAGAAATACTTTATAAGGGAATTGAAGAGACAAAATACGTTATCCTTTATAGAGATGAGATGGGTAATAATCTTAATGTAACATCGAAAGAACCAAGGTTTGAGATTATATTAGGCGTACCTACATTAGCTCCAGTTGATGGAATTACCATGGCTTATACTGGTCTTGGAGAACGGAACGTTGATAATGGAATAGAAAATCACTTCTTTGGTGGGGTAATTACCAATAATGAGATTAAAGACGTGCATGTTTCATTTAATGGAGAGGTTTATAAAGCAAACATTTTTAAGGTAGATAACAATATGTACGGATGGTACAGTATTTTTAAGAAATCATCAACATTGGAAGAAAATACGGTAATAACACAAGCCCTTGATGAAGATGGCTTAATAATATGGGAAAGGTCCCTCCGATGAGTACATAGGCTTAATATTTCAACAAACAGGGCTTTACTTGAAGAACATGGAGCTGTTTAGACACCTCTTTTTTTCTTCAACTAACGCAGCAGTTTAGTTCAATAACACAATATCAATTTATTACATAATAGACTTGATACTGCGTAACAAATAATATTGTTATAAATAGGAATTTTATATTTAATAAGCAAAGAATATTGCAAAAATAAATGTGAATAAGTAAAGCTAAGCTAGATAACTTCATTATTGAAAATTTTTTAATAACGGAATATTGACTTAAGCTATTTCATTTTGAACTGTTGTCTTAAAGCATCATTCAAGACCTATTAAATTTATTACGATAAGCTAGTGAATCAAATAATAAAATTGATTCTAGTTGATATTATAGTTGACCTAATCCAATAAAAAATAGTTTGGTTAAATACAGGAAGAAGTTTTTGCTATAACAGATATATAATAATTATGGAAACAAAAGATAGGAGGTAATGGACTATGTTTTGGGAAGAAAAATGAAAAGCAGTTAGTACCTGCAATAATTTTTATGATGGCTTGTTTTATTATGCAGTCATTACAACAGGAATCTTTTGTAGACCATCCTGTAAAGCCAAGACACCTTTGAAGAAGAACACCATTTTCTTTGATACCATAAAGGATGCACTAAAGAGTGGGTTTAGGCCATGTAAAATGTGTAGACCAGATCTTAATGAAGCAACTTACGAACCAAATAAAGATTTAATAGAGAGAGCAAAAGAACTAATTACTAACAACTACAGTAAATCTTTCGAAACAAAAAAAATAGCACAAATGCTTGGTGTGAGTAATAATCATCTAGTTAGACTTTTTAAACAGTATTATGGTACGACAATATCTGAATACTTAATTGAGTTGAGATTAAAAGAAGCAACTAGGTTGTTGACACATTCAGATACAGAAATTACTAAAGTCGCCCTTGATGCAGGATTTCAAAGTATGTCTAATTTTTACAAGACTTTCAAAATGAGAACAGGCTTAACACCAAAAGAATATAGAATGAAGTGTCTGAAAGGTAGTTAATTTACATAATGCCTTATTCCCTCTAGATAAATATAAAAATGAAGGAGATATGAATATGAGAAATAATTTTCAAGTCATTGCGTTACAAGAGAAGGAGTTTAATAACCTATTTTTAATGGATGAAGAAGAATTAAAAAATATTGGGGCAGTCAAAATGATTGCAGATCAGAAGCCTGGATTTCCCTGCAGGGTAAGCTTGAAGGATGCAGAAATAGGAGAAGAAGTCATATTATTGAATTACCAATATCATTTTGTTAATTCACCTTATAAAGCAAATGGACCCATATTTATACGAAAAGGAGCAACTACCGCTATGTTAGATGTTAATGAAATTCCGGATACCATACTTCACAGATATCTTTCTGTACGCGGTTACAATATTGACTCAATGTTAGTAGATGCAAGGGTTACAGAAGGTGTAAATTTGAGGGGAATGATAGATGATGTTTTTGATAATAAAGAAGTAGCATATATTCACATTCATAATGCTAAACCAGGATGTTATAGCTGCCTTGTTAAAAGAGTGTAAAAAGTCAAATTATTATTGGTTAAACAATATTAATATCCTTACTTTCCTATTCAACTAACGGGTGCTTGTGCGGCCGAGCCTAGGTCGTATCATAGCGGGTGGGATTCCCGTCGAGAAAGAACTAGCCATTCACTCGTAGCGAGTCTTGGAGGGCTAATGGTAACATTAGCCTTTAAGCGTAGACAGTTAGGTGGCGGGCCGAAAGCCAAATGGTTGAA
>NZ_VDGI01000042.1 GCF_006861825.1 Psychrobacillus vulpis
ATTAGGCTACATTTTGTGAATGGTGACTTGGAGGAGCCGTGTGCGTAAATAGCGCAAGCACGGTTCTGTGAGGGGGGAGTAACACAATCTACCGCAAGGTAGAGAGGTTCTCTTCTACTCGACTAGTGAAAGATCATTGAGTTGCTTAGGCGGCTCTTTTTTCTTATTAAATTAAAGCAGCGGTTAGTTGAAGAACGTAACATTTGAGCTATTATGTCTAATAAGGAGTGTGGCATATGAACCATCTATTAAAACTGTGGTTATCGTTATTAATTCTTTTTGTCATTAGTGGATGTGGACCGACTTCAGAAATTAAAGAAAGTGGAAAAGATTCTTTGAAAGAAACTGCTGAAGATCCCATAATCTCAGATCCTCTTCCACTGTCGTGGATAAATTATGGTGGTGAGAAATATGTTTTTAACAGAATTATCCCAAAAGATGAAGTGGATATGAGTCAAATTGTCTCAACAAACGCATTAACAGCATTAGGAGATGGTGCTGAATCTGGAAATGAGATTTTTCTTTATAAGAAAGACGGTAGTTTATTCATAATAGATAACACAGGTCCTACTGAACAATGGGCGAATTTCACTAAAAATAATTAAAATTAATTTTGGACTAATATTGTTTTTGAACTTAAAATGGTTTGAGTTAAGCAGATCAAGTAGCTACTTTTCTTGTTGAACTAACGGATGCTTTAGGTAAAGATCAATGAGCCTACAGTGACAGCTCTTTTTTCTTATTCAACTAAAGCAGCAGGTTAGTTCAATAAGAAATATTTTAAAAGGTAATTTATTTCCTTTGTAATATTCATGTAATAATTGTAACAATTAGAAAGGAAATTAAAATTTTCTTTCCTTTTAAAGCGATTAAATAGACCTTTTTAGCTGTCATTGTTGTTATGAGTATATTACCATTAAGAGATATTATTTATGTAAACTAAGAGGGATTAAATTACGTTAATTGGCATAAAACGATAGGTTTCAGTGAGATTTTACACTTAAAAGTAATTTGTTTTTAATGTGCTCTTAACAATAATTTTTGCAAAATTTAGTACAATTAAAAAGTACACATTAAATAGCAAAGAAGGGGTATTATTGAAAGAAACAATTTATGACAATGAAGATTTATTAGAAATGTTAGATTCATTATTAAGAGAGCCGACGGGGTTTTGGGATAAATTTTATTCAGACCGCGAAAAAGATGTTCCGTTTTTTGTTAATTCTCCTGACGAAAATTTAGTTAGTTACTTTGAAAAAAAAATATTTAAGCCCGGAAAAGTCCTTGAATTTGGTTGTGGTCCCGGACGGAACGCAATTTATTTTGCTGAAAAAGGTTGTACAATTGATGCTGTTGATTTGTCACAAGAGTCGCTTGAATGGGCAGGAGAACGAGCAATTGAAAAGAATTTAAATGTAAACTTTATTAAAGAAAATATATTTGAATTAGATATTGAAGAAGGTACGTATGATATTGTTTACGATTCAGGTTGTTTTCACCATATTGCTCCACACCGAAGAATGAGTTACATGACTTTAGTAAATAAAGCTTTAAAACCAAATGGTTTTTTTGCCATTACTTGTTTTGTTCAAGGTGGGGAGTTAGGCGGAACAGAAATAACTGATTGGGAAGTATATAGATTGCGGAGCCTAAAAGGAGGTTTAGGTTTTACTGAGGAAAAACTAAGGTCTATCTTTAAGGATTTTAAGGAAATCGAAATTAGAAAAATGAAAGAAATAATACAACCAAATGATGTTTTTGGTGTATCTAGTTTATTGACCGCTTTATTTCGAAAGTTTTAAATTATTTTTCATGTTCATCAATGGTGTGGCTTTAGTTAAAGATCAAGGGTGCTTAGGCAACTCTTTTTTATTATTGAACTAACGGCGCAGTTTAGTTGAAGAAGAAGGTTACTTTAAACAGATATACCAAAGTGGAATTTTAAATTCCATCACTATATTGAATGAATATCTGAAATCAAATGTGCAGTGATGGTATTAAGTAAGCCACCTCATTTCAATTTAAATGAAGTGGCTACTAATCTATAGAATCATTATGATTGAACTATACGGTCATTAACAAATGCCTGTATGAAAAATAATTCATTATCATTAGGGTCCCTTTTATTTTCTACCTTAAAACACTCAATAGCATTTTCTAGTGAGGTAGATTTTACAACTCGACTTGCTGTTGTTAACTCTTCCCAATAGATATTCATTTTATTAGAATCACAGATTGATTCATGCCCAATTAGGAACATTTCAGCATCATATTTTTGAATGTCTTTCATCATAGGCAATAATAATGATTGCTTAAAATGATATAGAGAATTTGTGGTTCTACCATTTGTAGAATCACCTAAAAAAACAACCTTTTCATCAGGAATATAAATAATTGTAGAGTCGTCTGTATGAGTACTTTTGATTCTTTCAATTATGCAAACTTTATTACCTAAATCAATGGTTAATGTATTTTCAAAAATTACATTTGGAGAGTTCAATTTAAAACTCCCTCGGTTTGGTATATCTGCTTGTATAATCTCCATACACTTAGCACTCATCTGATTAGTGTTCACATACTTTTGAAGGGAATTATCATCAAACCTATAACTTTGCCATTCTTTTAATAGTTCGTTTGTTTGACTATTAACAATAACAGTTGCATCAAATTCATTCATACCAAGGAAGTGATCCCAATTCGCATGTGTAATGACCAAATATTTGATAGGTGGTACATTTAGTTTCTCGATTTCTAGTAAAAATTCTTTAGCATGTTGAGTTGAATTGCCAGAATCTATAATTAGACTATTTTGGTCACCACACACCAATCCTAATGTTGGTCGCACTCTATCATCTTGATGTGATAAATAATAAATAGTATCACTTAATTTATTTAACATGTTATTTCTCCTATACTGTAGATATTCATTCTATAAAAGAGAAAATCTACATGTTTATTCTAAAAATTATAAAATAATTTGAGATTTTCTCATTTTATTTTTTTACCTTGGACTTGTATCTCCATTTTTACTAAGGAAAAGTATACCATATTACAAATTAAATAAACTATTTTTTGGGGAAATTCGAAATAGTCTTTGCCATGTTTTAAAGAAAATGTGCAGTAATTAGGAGGAAAAGATATTGTATACAGTCAATAGAAAAAATGGAGATAACCAAAATCTGACTACCTTAGAACAGCATTTTAATTATAATTTAAATGAAGAGAGTGCCATACAGTGGTACTTGCTTTTGGATTCTATATCAAAATAAAACCTTCCTTGTTCAACTAACGCAGCAGTTTAGTTGAACAAGGAAGTTTGTTAAAATTGAGATATATGTATGGGAGGATTAAATGTCCATGTCGATACATCTGGTTTACAGGAAAAGGGGAAACAAATACATGTCGATTTACCATAAAGTAATTGGAGAAGGATATCCCATTGTTAAGTTGCATGGTTGGACACTTGACCATCAAGTGATGTTACATGCAATGGAACCGTTATTCGAGAAACGAAGCGGTTGGAAGAGAATATACATAGACTTACCAGGTATGGGTCATTCCGAGTCACAACCGTCTATTCAGAACTCTGATGATATTTTAGAAGCGATATTACGTCTTTTGGACGAGATTATCCCTGGTCAAAACTTTATTATTTGTGGTAATTCATATGGCGGGTACATTGCCAGAGGTATAGTCCGTTCACGGCAAGACACAGTTCGTGGATTACTGCTGATGGCACCAATGACTATACCTGAATTCGATGAAAGGGAAGTACCACAGCAGACCGTTTTATTAAGAGACAGCAACTTGATATCACATTTGTCTCCAAAGGAAGCTGATGAATTTTGCTCCATGGGGGTAGTGCAAGGTCAAACTGAATGGGAGAGGTTTCGAAATGAAATTTTACTTCCTTCTAAACAAACAAATAATGTATTCTTAAACCACATTCGTCAAAATGGATATGGCTTTACCTTCGATATTTCATCTAAAGTTGAGTATCCCACGCTAATTATCACAGGGCGTCAGGACAATGTAGTCGGATACCACGATGCGTGGCGACTAATTGAAGATTACCCAAGGGCAACTTTTGCAGTGCTTGATATGGCTGGTCACAACCTACAAATCGAACAAACCGATGTATTTAACGCATTAGTTCATAACTGGTTAAACAGACTTGAATCAGTAAATTTTTGACTGGTGTAACTTTTCATAAATTTAAGTTTCCTATTTCACTAAAGGGTGCTTTAGTTGAAGAATGAACACTAAAATAATCAAGCTTTTTGATGAGACTGAATACTAAATCACAACGAAAGAATCCATTTTGAACAATCTTTTTCAAAATGGATTCTTTTATTTTATGGCGATATAAGGGTTAAAGAGCAACTAATAAAATTGGTTATTTTCAATAGATGACTTTAATTCTCTTCTATTAAATATACTCTCCAAACAAATCCGGTTTCCAACTATGAATAGCATGGTTTTCTTTTGCGAATACTTTCTCTAAAAAGATTTCCGTTGTTTCTAACCGTTCATGTCCCAGCGATTTCATAATGGAATAATTAAAGATTATAAAACCAATTCCTATTGAACTAAATCGTGTTTTAGTTGAAGATAATTGAGCTGCTTAGGTGGCTCTTTTTTCTTCTTGAACTAAAGCAGCAGTTTGGTAAAAGAACCAAATTCTAACTCTTTAATAATTGTTAGGTAAGGGGCTTTTTAAAAAATGTTTTTGGACTTCAAGAGCTAAACTTTGAACTTTAGAAATTTCTTATAACATCAGTAACCTACTTTAATGTAAAGTTACCAATTTTAATATCATTAGACACATAGGCAATCAAATATTTTGTGACGTTCTAGCCACATTTGTCCATACCAAACTTATCCATAATGTATATCCTATTAATGTATTAACTAAGAAAGGAGTGAAATAGAATGCCATGTACTCTAACAGATTTAACTCAACCAGTTTGTTTAACCATTATCTACAATTTAAGTTCTCGCTTACTTGTAGATTCTTTCATTGATTGTGGAGAATGTGAACTAGCAACTGAATTAGACCCTGTTAATAAAAATCTAACCATTAGAGTCCCAATTGTTCTTGAAGGTGAAGTTACATTTGCTGACAACTTACAATCAGGTTGCGTTACAACGGGTGTTCATCTAGGTTAAACTTAGATAAAAGCTGTTTATTTATAAGGGAAAGTAGGGTTCTGACTTCTACTTTTCCTTACTTTTTTCTTTAGTGTTTTATTGTTGTTTGATTAGAAGTTAATTGAAAAATCTACTTATACAGTTAAATATAATACTAAAATTGAAAGGGGTTACTGTAACTGAAATTTCTTTGAGCTGCTAGACGGCTCTTTTTTCTTGTTCAACTAACGGGGCAGTTTAGTTCAAGAAGGTTTAATCTTCTTTTTGTTGAATCTAATTAAAGAACTAGAAAGAAAGGAGAACAAAAAGTTGGATAATAGATATCAAAAATTAATTTCATGGGTTGAAGATATAAAGGATCGAAATCACTGCTCTGCATCAGCATTGATTATACTTAAGGATGATGAAATAGTATTAGAGCATTACAGTGGAAGCCACTCTAATACAGAAGGTTCATTGCCTGTTACTCAATTCTCACAGTTTAATGTTGCATCAGCGAGAAAAAGTTATTTAGGGCTAGCTGTTGCATATGCAATCCATGAAGGTAAAATTAAAAGTCTTGATGATTATGCAGTAAATTACTTTGAAGAATTCGATAAAGAATTACTAGGTAGAACGACCATTAGAAATTTAATTACTCATTCACATGGTTTAAATGAGGATGAGAATGGAACGGTTTATAGAGAGTTCAACCCAGGTAAAGAGTGGGCGTACAGAGGGATAAATGTGTTAATGATGACCCAACTAATTAAACGATTATACAACCAAAGTATTCCTGAATTGTTACATGAAAGAATCTTTTTACCTTTAGGTTATAAGGAAACAGCTTGGCAAACAAAAGAAAATGAAAAATTAGTTAAAGTAATTGTTAATCCTAAAGAAGAGGCAACATCTAAACTGGGCAATTCAAATGATGGAACTGAGTCTAACCTTTATGTCTCTGCTAGAGAATTTGCATATTGGGGAAATCTTCATTTAAGAAAAGGAAATATAAATGGAAAACAAATTGTTCCAAAAGAAGTAATTGAAGTTGCAACACAAGTTCAAAGCCCTAAATATAAAAATGAAGAATACCCATTGAATGGTGCGTTTTGGTATGTTCAAGGAACTCCATCATTAAGAAGTGAGATTGGGGACCGAGTGCCAAAAGGTGCTTTTCAAATAATAGGAGTAACAGGTCCAACTTTATTAGTAATACCTGAATATAATGTTGTTGTTGCAAAGATGTATAACAAAAGATATAACTATGAAGGAATTGAAGGGGAAAATTACCTTTATTATTTAAAAGAATTTAGTAACTTAGTAGCTGATACATTCTCTAAATAATTTCTTATTGAACTAACGGGTGCTTGTGCGGCCGAGCCTAGGTCGTATCATATAGCGGGTGGGATTCCCGTCGAGAAAGAACTAGCCATTCACTCGTAGCGAGTCTTGGAGGGCTAATGGTAACATTAGCCTTTAAG
>NZ_VDGI01000043.1 GCF_006861825.1 Psychrobacillus vulpis
CTACATTTTGTGAATGGTGACTTGGAAGAGCCGTGTGCGTAAATAGCGCAAGCACGGTTCTGTGAGGGGGGAGGAACACAATCTACCGCAAGGTAGAGAGGTTCCCTTCTACTCGACTACTTCAAGATCATTGAGCTTATATTACTTACGCATTCAAACTTTAAGACTTATCTTTATAAATTTATATGAGGAACTAGGATTATATTTTATTAAAATGAGAGTATTCTTTCATTTACTCGTTATTACTTGTAGAAAAGAAAGGAGGTATCACTACATGTTTGCATTAATTGATCAGTTACAAAAAAAGGATGAATTAGCTTTAAGAGAAGTGGTTCACACATATGGAGGTTATGTCAAAGCCATTGTTTTAAAAGTATTACAGCCTAACCAAACGGCTATTGAAGAATGTATAAACGATGTGTTTCTTATCATTTGGCAAAAGAGCAATCAATTTACTGGCAATGAGACTGATTTCAAAAAATGGATTGGTGTTATCGCAAAGTATAAAGCAATTGATACATACCGTAGTCTTCAAAATAAGCCTAAAATGGTCGAATTATTCCCTTCAATTTCGAGTACAAAGGGTTTGCCTGAAAGAATCGTAGAACAGAAATTACAAAAAGAGCAACTGTTTATCAATATTTTAGGATTAAATAAAACCGATCAGGAAATCTTTTTATTGAAATATTACCTGGGCTATTCAAATAGAGAAATTGCAGAGATATTCGATATTTCTAAAGCAACCGTTGAAAATCGATTATATCGTGGCAAGCTAAAGTTAAAAGAAGAGATGAGATGGGAGGTATCTAGATGAATGAAAAGGACTTTATCAAAATCGATATTGATAAGATTGAACCTGTAGAATTATCAGATTGGGAAAAGAAAATCATAGAGAAACGTATTTTACACGCATCAAAGAAACGTTCCAATAAAAAAATCAAATGGATAAGTGCTATCGCAATGACGACATTAATTGTTACTAGTAGTAAAATTTGGCTACCCGCCGTTGCAGACCGCTTACCGATCGTTCAGCAGCTAATACAAGTAAATGACAATCCACAATTACAAGTATTTAGTGATTACGCAACAATCATTAATCAAAAAGACGAAAGCAATGGCTCCACCATTGAATTAGCTGAGGCTTTTTTTGATGGCAGTATCATTTCGATAAGTTATGAAATGAAGCATGATAAACCGATGTATAGAAACCCATTATTTTGGATGGATCACTTAGAAGTAAACGGGAATACATTAAGCACACTAAGTCAGCAAATAATTAGAAAAGATGATTATACTTGGATTGGCATGTTTACTGCAAGAGTTTCAGACGAGGTCATCGATGAGACGATTAATGTACAATGGAGCCCTAAAGAACTTAAAGGGATTGATTCTACAACACTTGTTGAAGGAGACTGGAACTATCAATTAAAGCTTACACCGACTAAAGCCAATTCAAAAAAGCTAAACATTCCATTTGGTGACGAACAATATCAGTTGGTGTATAACAAAATAACAATGGGGAAATATGCAACGACTCTTTATTTTGAGGGAAACCTAGATTGGGATACTGAGGTTTTAATGCTTGACATAAAAGATAATCGAGGAAATGTATATGAGAATGTAGGAACAAGTAGTTTTAAAAGTGGACCTGGGCGAGTAAATGGATACACTGAATTATTTGTTCCTGATACCGATATTCAAACATTAATTATTTCACCAACGATACGAGTTGTTGATGAAAAAACATTAGCAGCGAAAGAACTAATTCCGCTACCAACTATTAAAATTTCACTTGAGTAACATAAATTTTTTAAAATGGAACAAAGATAGACGATTTAGAAAGGAAAAAATAGAAAGAGCATGGAGGTTGCAAAAGTAATCAAAGGTAATCTGCTTTTTGATAGAATGTGAAGAAATACACTTAAGCTAACGAGTGTTTACTTGAAGATCCTTGAGCTGCTTAGACAGCTCTTTTTTCTTATTGAACTAACGGGGCAGGTTAGTTTAATACGATGTTTGTTTTACCATTTAACCAAAGTGATAGATGGTCGAAGAAAAGAAGTAACACAGTTTAGCATTAGTTTCGATGGACCTTATCATAAGTAAGTGCGGTTCTAAGTAACAGGGAAACTGTTTGATAAATACGGGGCAAAACCTTTATTTATTGTGGGTATGAGTTTAATTACACTGTCGATGTGGGCGGTGATTGATTTATCATCTTCAACTTCGTATGTCTATTTACTTGTTCGTACGATTATTTTACGCATTGGATTAGCCTTTATCACAATGCCATTAAATACAGCCGCTTTAAATGCCTTACCTAGAGAATTGGCTTCACATGGCTCAGCTATTAACAATACGATTCGTCAATTAGCTGGAGCGATTGGTACGGCAGTCATTGTGACGATTTATTCGATACAATTAACAAATGTTTCAATTGAAACAAATGAAGGTTATGCGACAGCAGCGAATACGACCTATTTCTTTATGTTCGTAGTTACGCTTATTGCATTTATTATTGTTTGGTTTGTACCAAAAAATAAAAGTGCGGTTTTTCGGAAGGAATAGAGAAGTGCCAGTCCTAATGTGGGCTGGCAGGGTTTATAGAAGAGGGGGTATCTGAATTAGAAAGAGAAGAAACAACTACACAAGGGAAATCCAAGGCTATGTGATTTGGCGAAGCAGGAAGAGACTCTAAATGAGGAAGAACATTACTTGAGCATGGCTAAAAAGACTTGTTGTCCTTATGTAGCCGAGCTCAATCCTATCTTACCAATATCCAAGTAGCTTCCACCATAATCCACCGATTATAACAAAAATGAGAATCGTAATGGTAGAAACAATAAAGCCTACCGTCCACCATTTTTTCTGTTCAATATAACCTGCGCCGAAGAATACAGGAGCAGGACCAGAACCGTAATGAGTTGTGGCACCAAATAAATTACTAAATGCTGCTAATAGGATCACCGCAAGCATGGCTGGTGCTCCCGCTTGAAGCATAACAGATAGAAACGCGGCATACATGGCACTAATATGCGCTGTAGAACTCGCAAAGAAATAGTGTGAATAGAAGTAGACAAGTGCTAATATCAATACTGCAAACATCCAGTTATAGCCAGACACAAACAAACTGACCTCTTTACTAAACCACGGAATCAGTCCAAGCTTGTTCATGTAAGTGGCCATCATAAAGAGTGTCGCAAACCAAACAAGCGTATCCCAGGCTCCTTGTTCATTTTTAATATCTGACCATGTTAGTACTTCTAATAATAAAAGTAAGGAAAGCCCTATTAAAGCAGCTGTTGTGGCACCAATGCCTAAAGAATCCCCACCAATCCAAAGTCCTAAAACAACAATAAACACTGCAATCATGCGTTTCTCAGAGCTTTTTAATTGCCCAAACTCATCTAATTTCTCTTTCGCAATTCGACTTGCTTCTGGAGTTTGTTTAATCTCTGGAGGAAAAATCTTATAGATAATAAATGGAACAACAATCAATGCTACTAATCCAGGAACAATCATAGCAGTTGCCCACCCAAACCACGTTATTGTCACACCAGCCGTATCACTCGCTAGCTTAACAATTAAAGGATTGGCTGCCATAGCTGTCATAAACATAGCAGATGTAATCAAGTTCCCTTGAAATCCTACCGTCAAAAGAAAGGCTCCCATTTTACGTTCTGTACCATCTTCTGGTTTAGAACCAAATGTACGTGATAAGGATTGGATAATAGGAAAAATCACACCACCTGCACGTGCCGTATTACTCGGAATAGCAGGCGCCAAAATTAAATCACTTATCAATAAAGAATACGATAAGCTTAACGTTTTCTTTCCAAATAACCGAACAAATACATAAGCTATACGTTCACCTAACCCCGTCTTAATAAATCCACGCGAAATAAAGAACGCAATAACGATAAGCCAAATCGTTGAATTACCAAACCCACTTAGTGTTTCTTCTATTGTTAGCGTATTAGTCACCGCGATCACTGTCATAGCAATAATTGAAATAGCTCCCATAGGTAATGGTTTTGAAATAAAACCGACAATTGTCGCAACAAACACAGCAAACAAATGCCATGCACTTTCTTTTACTCCAGTAGGAGCCGGTATAAACCAAATAATAATACCAAATGCAACGGTAATGAAGAAAGGAACCCACTTTATCGTACTTCCTGATATTTCTTTCATGCCAACAAACTCCTTCCATGTCTATCTTCTATAACAATAACGTCCTCCGTCTAACATTTCCCCATCATTGGTTACTTACATTGAGTTTAACCAATCTAAATTATTAACTATTCACCTCATTTACTTGAAAACTAAAATATTTTAACTAGTTCGTGTCCTAATTAAAAGAATTTTTTCATCATTTTATGTATTTTTTTTGGATCTCACCAAAACTCGAAGTTAGAAAGATCACAATAGTCTTACTCATTCATTAATTCAAACGTCTCGTGAATTGTAGCTTTGTAAAAAAGACTATCATTGTTCTAATACAAATCATTCATAAGAAAATATAAATATCCTTCTTCAACTAAAGCAGCAGGATAGTTGAAGAAGGATATTATGGTTTATTAGGAGAATTAATAACAATCTAATTTTCTACTCTCTAAAATAAGGAGTGCTTAAGATAGGTAAAATTAAATTATTCCTAAAACAAGATTCGAATATTTTAAGGGATTTCTTAGTGGGGATCATTTGCTTACCTACTGGTATCTACAAGGTTTTTTTTCAAACCAGCCACAGAATAAATTCCTTGCTAGTTGGTTCCCTAATGATTGTAGGTGCTCTTTTCATAATTTATTCGGCTATATTAGAGTATAAAAAACGAACTTGATAAATCATTTATTTTTGGTTATTAACGACTAAAAATACTGGGGGGGTTAATCCTGTTACACTTCAATATAAAAGAGGTATCTCTTCTCTTATTTAACTAACGCAGCAGTTTAGTTCAATAAGGAGGTATTATTGGAAGGGTGTCGAAGTAGTTATTTTATGAGAATTTCGACTAATAGGTATGAGAAAAGTAAGGGTATTCAGAAGCATCTAACCTAATCACATATTATTAATTGTTCGGAACTAGATTATAGGAAAGGCAGGAACAGTTATGATATTTTGGTTTCAAAATTTGCCGAAGATAAGTCTGGATTTGTCAGAATGGAAACCTTTCATTAAAAATATTTGGTTTCGAAAGCATTATATGAAGTTCGTTTATCTATTAATGGTTACTTTTTTTCTTGTACCGTACTGGTTCTTCGGGGGAAACTTCAATCATATGACAAATTTTCCGCTTATCTTAATCATTGTTTTGGTTTTTTTAATACACGAAGCCCTTCATATTCTTGTAATAAACAATAAAGGTGATATTAGCTTAACGTTCAGAGGAATATATTTTTGGCTCAATACAAATGCAATTCTTTCTAAGAAAAGATTTTTGGTCTTTATGAGCTTACCTTTTATCGTATTATCGGTAATTCCAGCTATTACTTCGTTCTTTGTATCGGGGGATAGCAAAGCCCTCATTTTATTTATTAGTTGGTTCAATTTGATAATCTCTTCTTCCGATATTGTTAATTCAATATTAATCCTACTTAAACCAAATAAATCTGTATTTTACAGAGGCTACTACCGAGTAGAATCGTAATAACTTCTTATTCAACTAACGGGTGCTTGTGCGGCCGAGCCTAGGTCGTATCATATAGCGGGTGGGATTCCCGTCGAGAAAGAACTAGCCATTCACTCGTAGCGAGTCTTGGAGGGCTAATGGTAACATTAGCCTTTAAG
>NZ_VDGI01000044.1 GCF_006861825.1 Psychrobacillus vulpis
GGCTACATTTTGTGAATGGTGACTTGGAAGAGCCGTGTGCGTAAATAGCGCAAGCACGGTTCTGTGAGGGGGGAGGAACACAATCTACCGCAAGGTAGAGAGGTTCCCTTCTACTCGACTAGTTGAATATTCGGTTTCCGAAATAATTAATTTGATGCTATAAAATAAGGTTTGATTAATTATTACTAATAACCTTGATATAAAGAAAGTATATAGAGCATGTTTTGAAAAAAGATTGTTCGAAACATGCTCTTATTTAATGTAATCGATTCATTTCTTTATAAAAAAGTTTGATAATTTTATTACCTTATTCAACTAACGCTTCCAATAGTTTAAGTGTATAGCTGTACACACTATCACTAAATCATGGAATGCTTTCCATTAATAATGTTTGTATCTTCCTTTCCATACAATACTTTCTTTGGATTTATAACGATGATTAAAACGGCTACTACTGAATAAAAAAATGCGTTATACATGATTAAATCGACTAAGTTTTCGTTTATTATGCCAATAAAAAAATTAAAGAATTGGTGGATGATAATGGGGACGATTAAATTCTGATTTAAGTTATAAAATGCGGTCATGATGATCGTAGTGGATAGGATTGAAATCATAAAGAATAGAATATATTTGATTAAATCAATGCCCACATACCCTGTAGTAAACCATATGGGTAAATGCCATATACCCCACCAAAATCCTAAGATAATCGAAGCTTTTAATGGCGAATGCTTCTTTTGAAGCTCAATTTGAGCGAATCCTCTCCACCCTATTTCTTCTCCTAGTGGCCCTGACAGAAGATTTTTAAAAAAGAAATAGATCAGCATTCCCCATGAAGATTTAGTAAAAATAGAGTCTGCTTCACTATTATTAGATACGAAAAACAAAATCATCAAAAATATGAAGGCTTGAATCATACTTACCGTAAGAATCTCAGAAAATTTAAGTTTATTCTTGAATTTATCTTTTACAAATTGTATAAAACTCTGCCCAGGATAGATTTTTTTAAATAACGCTCCGAAAGCAAAGGTTGAGGACCAAGCTGATATACAGAGCATGACATCAAAGACCCATGCAGGAAATCCTAGCATTTTTATGGCTCCTACAAGTAAAAAAAGTGGCAAAAAAATGATATTGGTTAGTAGAATAAAACTTGCTACTGGTTTTTTTAGTTTCTTTTCTCTCTTCATATATAATCCCCGCTTCAAACTAAGTATTTCGTAAATATAATAAAGCTCATATTTACGAATACCTTCAGCTTAAACCTAGGGGTTACTCACAGGTCAATACATGTCTGCATTATTTTATAGGTACATACATTTCTAAAAATACACGTTCAAGTCCATCTTCATAAGTGGTAAGTAATAGATTTATATAAACTATCCCCAAAAGTTCATATCCATTTTCTATTGCTACTTTTCTTAAACTAGCTTCCACGTTATGGTCAATATTTTTTCCACCAGTTGACCATCTCCCATCTTCAATAACGGTATACATACATTTTGGATGAGATAGAATTTCACCACCAATTTCTTTATGAAAGTCTTCTACTTTTTTTACAATGATAAACTTATCTTCAAGAATACCTTCGTCATTGAATCTAATGACTCTTCTTAAAGAAGTTAGAGTAACTGCTTTTTTCAAGCTGTCCGTGTTCTCTTTAAGAGTTTCATATTCATCATAAGCAGTGTAATGTTCTATTTCTCCTTTTATTTCTAAAGGCTTCATTTCTTTTACTGTATATTCTCCTAAGAATTGTTTAATTTTTTCGCAATCTTCTTTTACAATCTGAAGCTTTTTTAAAAGAAGCTTTTTATATTCTATTTCTTCTAAAACCTCTTGTTCTTTCTCTTCTAATAATGATTTTATTCCCTCTATACTCTTGCTTTTTCTTAATTCCTGGATTTTTTTTATTTCAATATCCATTTCTCTATAGAAATTTACTGTGGTTATATCATAAATATCAAAACGATTATATTTTCTATACCCATTCTCAATATTTTGCTTAGGCTTAACTAATTCCTTTTCTTCATAAAATTTTAAGGTATCTCTAGATACACCTAAAAACTTAGCAACTTGTCCAATTGTGTACATTATAATCTCCTTTATCATTACTACATATTCTTTATGATATTTCATATTATCACTAACTGGGCAGTTTAATTGAACAAAGAGAACTATCCATTTATGAAACCAAGTGTTTATTTAATCGTAAATATTAATTAATATGCTTAGATACATAGGACTTGAATCTTAAGGGGGATAAATATGAAACGAAGATTAATAACCATCGTTATAACTTTATTAGTTTTATTAGGTTTGAATTTCGGAATAATATATTTCACTCATACAAAATTCTTTGACTATTCATTTTTCATTGGATTGGCAGCTACCGCTATTATTTGGTTTTTTACTTCTAAAGGTGGTTTTGGTTCTCGACGCTTGGATATGACCATTCAAGGTTCCACAGGTATTAGAATGGAAAGTCAAAAAGTTGAGTTTTCACCTAATATTGCTTTTTTCACATCTTTGGCGTACACCATCATAACATTCGTAGCAATGCTATATCATTACAGAAGTTATTTCTAAGAATTCCAATGGGACAGTTGTAAATAGCAAAAGAGAGCTTGGATTTCCAAGCTCTTTTTTGTGCAAAACGAAAAAAGAGGTCGTAGAGATGGTTTCTTTTAAGCTTCAGATGTAATGAATAATTGAACGATTATGGAGTTAGAACTAAAAATATCATAGGGTTTATAAAAGGTTTCACTTAAACTAACGGAGGCTTTAGTTGAAGATTGTAGAGTTGCAATGCAGCTTTTTTTTCTTGTTCAACTAAAGGGGCAGGTTAGGGGATTAAGGGGAAGTTTAGTTTATAATTAAAGTAAGGTAAAATTAGGTAAAAAATAATTGGTGGTGAATAAAGATTGGAACCTAAATGGTTAGAATGGGCAAAACAGCTTCAATCCATTGCACAAGCAGGGCTAACTTATTCTAAAGATGTTTATGACTTGGAAAGATTTGAATTAATAAGAAATATTAGTGTTGAAATTTTGAGACAGCATACAAATATTGACAATAAAATTATTAAAGAACTATTTGCAAATGAAACTGGATATGCAACGCCGAAAGTTGATATTAGGGCTGTCGTATTCAAGGGTAATAAAATATTAATGGTGAGAGAAAAGAATGATGGAAATTGGTCGTTACCTGGAGGTTGGGGTGATATTGGATTAACTCCAAGTGAAGTTGCAGTCAAGGAAGTAAAAGAAGAATCAGGGTTTGATGTTAAAGCGATAAAATTAATAGCTGTACTCGACAAGAAATGCCATCCCCATCCACCTTCTCCATATCACGTTTATAAAATGTTTATCCAATGTGAAATCATTGGCGGGAAACCAAAAGAAGGTATTGAAACAGATGCAGTGGAATTTTTCACAGAAAATGAACTACCATCTTTATCGATAGCTAGAAATACAGAATCACAAATTCATTTAGCATTTAAACATTTACATAATCCACAAGAACCTGTCTATTTTGATTGATATTCCAAGTTGAATGCCTCCCCGGTTGTTCAACTATCGGGAGAGGTTTGTTGAAGAGACTTGTCATTTCATTCAAAATAAAATTATAGAGGTCCGGTTCCAATATTAGGAGTGATTTAAGAACATGTTAGTAACAGATGAACAATTTAGGGAAAATCCTTTTATATTTGTACAATTGGAAGAATCCATTAAGATAAAACGTAAAATTATAAATCAATTAGAACTTGATATTATTATCTGTGAAGAAGGAAGAAATAAAAAACTTCTTGAAGAGAAATTAACTAACGCTAAAAACGAAATAGATCAGCTAATTAGAATTAGTATTCTTAATATTGACTACGCTAACAATGATGGACAAAAATTAAAATTTGAACCATTAACTCAAGAACAAATAAAAGAGAATCTAAAAAATAATCAAGAAAAGCTTAGTTTAGGATACGTTAGATATTACCACTATGTTCTAGGTATAAATGTAAACCCAAAACAAATATTAGTGTCTGAGGTATATGAAAACATACGACAAACATACGGCAATCAATTAGAATTTCTAACGAATGAAGCTAATAAGGAACATATAAAAGAATATAAAGACTATCTAAAGAATATTAGAAAACCATTTGGTGAAGCTATTGATAATGCTGAGATAGATAGATATTTAGAATTAATACCGCACATAGGTAGTGAAATTTCTAGATATAAAGCATATGTAGATGGTTATGAAAACAGGGCAAAAATAAGTGAGGATTTAGATGGGGGTTAAGCTGCTTCAACATGAAATGTTAATTTCTTTGTTTCTTTTGGAATCAGTACCCAAATTCCTTCGTATTAACACTTTTAAATTCCGGTTTAGGTAGTGTGGCAGAATTTTCTTGACTAATGAGTCACAAACCTTCCAAAACATCTTTTCTTTAAAATGTAATATTCTTTTTAAGGTAGTTCATAAAGAACACCTAATTTTATTTAGGTGTCTTTTTTCCATAAATCTACTTGTTGTATCAATTGAAGTTTAGCAATGTTAAATATAGGCGAATGTACATACTGTCAATCCTTACATAGCATAACCTAAACCGAAATCAAAAGGAGGAAAAGATAATGACACAATTTGATTACGATCGATATGACAGATACGATGATGATGACTATGAATACGATTATGACAGTTACGGGAGACGTCGCAGAAGACGACGTCCACGCTATCCATACCCATATTTCCCTATTTATCCATTCTACCCAATCTACCCACCATACCCACCATACTATCGCTATCCATACCCATACTATCGTTATCCATACTACAGCCAACCATACAACCGTCCTTATGGCTATTGATATATAAGTTGCCTACTCTCTAAAAACAGGGACCGACAGAATTATAAATGTAGATACTGTCGTCCCGTTTCGTTAAATATGTTCATGTACTCGAATAATTTTAAAAATGTATTTTAGTAATTTCTTTCTGGAACTAACAGGTGCTTGTGCGGCCGAGCCTAGGTCGTATCATATAGCGGGTGGGATTCCCGTCGAGAAAGAACTAGCCATTCACTCGTAGCGAGTCTTGGAGGGCTAATGGTAACATTAGCCTTTAAGCGTAGAC
>NZ_VDGI01000045.1 GCF_006861825.1 Psychrobacillus vulpis
GGCGAAAAGCCCTCTATTCGCTTATCCGATTCAAACGAAGCCCATGCTTTTGACAGTAACAATTCCATTCCCCCTAAAATAGTAATATTAAAAGGATTATTGCCAACTTAATAGAATTATAGACATAATGAGTGATTTTACTAACGGGGCAGTTTAGTTGAAGAGGAGTGTTAATATTTGAGGATTAACGTCCGTTTGCATATGCGTACTTATTTGTATGGTTTAAGTGTTAAATTTTTTTGAGGGGGGTTAGGATTACTTTTTGTCATTAATTAGCTTATGGACTAAATCAAACAACTCACTATTTGATGATTTGTAATTAATAGTTTTATCCCGATTATCTAAGGTAGAATCGACTATTTTGATATTTTCTTCTGTAACAAACACTGGACACTCGCTTAAACGTGCTCGTTTTGCACCTTTCGTTAAACTACCTACTACTTGTTGCAATGCTTCTCCTTTGATTTTGAACATAATAATGTTCCTCCTTAAAAAAGTTTGATTTATTCAAAGCACAAAAAAAAGCACTTTGTATAAGTCCTCAGTCCGTCAAAAAAGACAGATGAACACTTATACAAAGTGCTTTTGCTAATAACTTCACTCCCGCATGGGTGAGATCAAAAATTGTACAATAAATATGATTTTATCATACCATAACGACTAAAAAAGAGAAATAGCTAACGTTTGTTTTTATTATAGGAATCATTGCTGTAATCAATAAAAGAACGGAAGTGTTAGTGAATCATCATGTTTCAAGATTTTAGAGTATTAAAAGTCGATGAAAATACAAGAAAATAATGGATGTAAACCTGAAAATTATTCTCAATTTTCCCAACCTCTAAAATGTCCGAAATACTTTACAAAATGATTAGTTTGTTTTACATTTGTAATACCAAATACAGGAGGTAATCATGAATATCAAAAATCGGATAAAAGAGTTGAGGGCAAGAGATAAGTTAACGCAACAAGATTTATCTGAAAAAGTTGGTGTTACGAGACAAACAATTGTCTCATTGGAAAAAGGATCATATGTACCATCGCTATTACTTGCGATGAATATTGCGGAAGTGTTTCAGGTGCCAATCGATAAAATCTTTTTCAAGGGGGATGGCAAGTGAAGATTGTTCTGTTTGAAAGTATCAGCAAAATTATTATTATTGGCGTGTTTGCTTATGCATTGGGATTTGCATATGAAAACGTCTGGTTAATTGATGAATTTGACCGTGGGTTGATAAACGGTGAAATTATCAATGTGGATGTAAAATTTAGTTGGTGGCCATTTATCATCAGTATTTTATTAATGGTTCTTCAATCAATTCTTTCTGTAAAATTGAAGCCAAGAAAACGGGCCGACATCCTATTGAAATTTGGAGAATTTCAAGATAGAGATGAACGGGAGATGATTATCACCAATAAAGCAACCAGGGCTTCTCATGTAACGTTTACAGTGGCTGTAATGATAACAATGATGATTATGGTTCTTTCTACAAATTATATTTATCTTTATCCTGCATTACCTATCTATTTATTTGCGTCAACAATAGTAGCTTCAAGCATTGCTTACGCTATAGCATGGTGCCTCGAGTATAATAAATAATAAACTAAAAACGCACTGAGAGATTACTCCCAGTGCATTTTTATGATTATTATTGAGGATTTTGCATACAGGCAAAATTGTATCCACCTATACGCTGTGCTTCATATACATTTGGTTGGCCGTTTAAACCTGATGTATCACGGGAATCAACTACTGGATAACCGCCCATATCATAGCATCCTCTTATTAGAGCTCTTTTTTCCAAGTAATCCAAGTATTTAGCATAGGAGAAGTAGAAAATTATCAATCCAATGCCGACAAGTATAATAGGTACTGCATTCGTAAAGTATTCGCCATCTTCAAGCTCATCTGGATTATAACCAGAATCGATTATGATTTTTTCAGTTTCTTCTTTAGATAGTTCAGAGAGAGATTTATTAGCTTCCTTCAATGCTTTTTCCTCATTCATGCTAATGCTATGAAGTTTTGCTACGCGTTCTACATCGATTTGGATCTTTCCTGAGTCTTCATCATAAAAAAATGACTGTTGGACAGAAGAATTAAGTTTGTCTATTTGATTAACTGGTATAATTTCTTCTGCTTGAACAGCAAAACCGGTTGACAACATTAATGCCATTGTTGTTACGACTAAGAAGAATTTCTGCAAATGTTTTTTCATACATATATCCCCCTAAATAGTTTAGAAGACTGGCCAGTGCCTCTATCTCTATTATTACTTTTATTAAATTATATATCAACAATAGTCTGATTATTCTGTATTGGTAAATTTTGTTCGTAAAATCAATCTAATAGGGCTTATTTTCCTTTATTTTCATCAAGTTATCTAACGAATTACAATTATACCATGCTGAATGGAAACGTCCTTTAATACTCTTCCAAACTATTTCTTCTGTTCTTTCATAGTAGAGTAACAATCCACATTTTATGAAACTCCTTTCAAAGATTCAGATTGAATCACTGTTTTTATATGAATTTTCCCAACTTTCAAAGATTAACAATTTGGTATTTCTTTGGTAAAATAATAGATTAAGAGAAAGGGGGGAGATAGGTTGGGTGTCGGTTTAAAAATCAAGTACTTCCGTACTAAAAGTAAGTTAACACAAAAAGAGTTGGCTTTAGGAGTGTGTTCGGTATCTCATCTAAGCAAGATAGAACACGATATCGTTGAACCGAGTGAAGATATGTTGGATATCTTCTGTACAAAGCTAGGGATTAATAAGACTGACATTTATAAAGAGGAAGAGCTACTTCACTACCTGCAGCTTAATGCATTAAATATCCATAAGCTCATTAGGTCTGGAGACAAAGAAAAGGCTATATTACTATATGAAGAGATAACAGTTAAAACTAGCTTAAATGATTGGCCGATAATACGGCTTTTCTATCTATTGTTCGGTTTAAGGATCGCTTTGATGAAGAAGGAACGAGAAGTATCATTCGAACTGTACGAAGAAATTGTAGGGATAATGGAATATGCTCCTGAGTGGATGAAGCCTTATTACAACCGATATTGCGGCCTTTACCACTATATGTATGGTAGTCTATCTCAATCTCTCAAGCTATACAAAGAAGCTGAAAAACTTACCCCCGAGAGTGAAATTGAAGACATATATTATCAGCTTGCACTTGTTCATCATATGTTAGGTGAATATCCAATGTCTACCTATTATGAAGAGAAGGCATTGGAATTATTCGCTAGGAGAATGGATTACGAGCAGTGCGTGAACTGTCAGTTGCTCCTTGGTATCAACTACCGGAAAATGGGCAATTTAGAGCAGGCGAAAGAAACCTATCTTAGCATCTTGAAGAAAGTCGAACCTTTACATAACCGGGAGATCATAGCCAAGGTTTATCACAATTTAGGAATGATTTATTCTGATGAAGGAAAATTGTCCGAGGCTGTCACGGCCTTCGAAATAAGTATGGATTATCGGGAAAACGACCATGCACGTGTTAAGACTTGCTACGCCATCTCGAGAGAGTTTTTGCGCAATGCAGATGAGACGAATTCCAAAAAGTGGCTGAATATCGGAGAAAGAATTTCGACTGATTTAAAAGACAAAGAGTACTTAATTAAATTCCAGGTTCTCAAGTACAAATTAGAGAAATTAGAAAATGATCCTATATTCGAACATTACATGTTAACGGCGGCATTACCGTATTTCGAAGAACGCTCTGACCAGCAAATGATTAAGGAATACATCAAAGAATTGGTCAGATATTACGAAGAATGCCGTCAATATAAAACAGCACTTATGTATCTAAAAAAATTACTTTAAGGGGAAATGAAAAATGAAAAAAGCAAAAGTTTGGAGAATTATATCTATACTCGTATTGTCGATGTTCGCTGTGGGAAGCGTTTATGCAGCTGATGATCTGCCGGAACCTTTAAAGGTGGACCACCCATTTCAGTGAAAGTGGAGAATAATCAATACTCAAAAGGACCTGATTCTTTAAGGATTTGGTCCATTTTTAATTGTCACGGAAGAACTGAATGGATAGACAACGGTGGATGTACAAAGAAGAACCTGAAATATCGGATGGTGCAATTCGTTATTTGAAAGTTGCATGTTTAATTAGTGTTATAGGAGTGACATTAGCTTTAATTATTTTTATACTTACACTTACACAAAATTAGAAGGCGATTCTTCATCGCTTTGTCTTTATTCAACTAACCGGGCAGGTTAGTTTAAGAAGGAATGATTGTAACTGAACAGGATAAACTAAACCCAAATATAATTTGGGGTGATGAAATTGGATAAAAGTAAACCTCTTCTATTGATCTTAATTAGTTTACTAATTTGTGGGTTGTATTACGGAACAGTAAATGCAAAAACGAACGATCCTACTCCTTCCTTTGAGGAAGAAATTATTAAAGGCAAACAACTCACTCCTTTAGAAAGCCAGTTAATGTCTTTTATGACTGGTTTGATGGTAACCGAACCAAAACAAGCTGTTGAATTCTGGATATTTGGCGTAAATGGTCGAAGTGGTGCTGTTCAATATGCGATGTTGTCCCCTTCGCTTCGAAAACAATCAAGGAGTAAATTTGAGCAAACTCACTGGATAACAGGTCAGTCAAGCCCTTCGGTTAGAAACTTTCGTTTTACCAAAGAAGAAAAGCTTAGCGAATCCAAAATGCGGTATACCGTTAATTACGATTTATGGGCATCATATGGAGATTTTGGTGGTGGGCAGAAGATTATAATCGTGGAAAAGAATTTAGAACCATTTAAAGAGTATTGGTTTATTTCATCAATAACAACGAAATATAATCAATGGGAAGCATTTACCCCAGCCGAGACAGTTTTAAAATAGAGCATTGCAGTTAACAATCAAATAAAGAGCAAAGTTTGTGAAAAAATGTACTTAAACTAACGAGGTGCTTGTGCGGCCGAGCCTAGGTCGTATCATATAGCGGGTGGGATTCCCGTCGAGAAAGAACTAGCCATTCACTCGTAGCGAGTCTTGGAGGGCTAATGGTAACATTAGCCTTTAAGCGTAGACA
>NZ_VDGI01000046.1 GCF_006861825.1 Psychrobacillus vulpis
ATGGAGTTCGACAATTGTTTGTTTAAATTCTTGATTATAACGTTTTTGTTTCATTCCGGACACGTCCTCTCTATTTATAGGATAGAGACTTAACTAACTTGTGTCCATACATCCATACTAGCATCATACTTTTTGTTTTACTTTGATAAAAATTGTAAGCTAACTCAGTAAGATAATTATATAATTTATCCGTTTCATTATTTGCTAATTGAATAGTTCCAAGTAAATCTTTTATTAGTACTTCATAATAATAACCATTAGAACTCTTATCAAAATTATGTGGATTACCACTTTCTATCGCTTTAAGAATAACAAGAAGATAAATTGGGTATCTTGGCACAAAACTTTTACCTAATAGTGGATCTAATATCCTTTCAACCCTGTCTTTTTTAATTATTAACTCTTCTTCAGTAAGCGTCTCTTCTTGCCCTAATAAAATCCATTTTTCAACCATTAAATCCCTTTTCACATATCCAAACTCTTGTATTTCAAAAACTCTTAACTTATATTTATCGTCAAAAGACGTTAAACCGATCGTATCATTTACTCTGTTACTGCTAAGGGAGAAAATGATTATATTAGTAAAATAATTGTTTGCCCTACTTAAAAATACTGATTTATACTTTTGATTGAGTTTACATTCGTGCCAGTTGTCTATTATTAGTACTTTTTCTGATTTAGGTAATTGATTATATAATTCTACACTTTCACTACTGTATGTTTCTGTAATCACTTTGTCAAAAAAAGTATCTAATTGGTTGATTACTGATGGTACTACGCTAATTCCCTGCGTCATAACAGGTTTGTTACCTTCCTCAATAAAATTTTTAAATAATACTTGTGACAGAGTAGTTTTCCCTGAATCTTTATCTCCGAGGAACATTAAATGTGTTCCAGGCAAGAGGTCTTTTATTATCGTAGGTATCTCAAGCAATTCAGTTTTTTTCTCGTCATTCTCGAAATCCACTTCTTCCACATGAGGAAATATATACAAATCATTCATTTCTAACTCGGCTTTTCGTGGATGACTTATAGGTAATCTATTATCATTGATAAATGACTGATATGTCTCACTAGGAAGGAATAAGTTTCCTTTTCCCTTTAACATTTGGTTTGGAAGTAAGGTAACCCATTTCGTTGATCTTGAAACATCATAATACTCTAAGTTCCATGAACAGTTCTTAATTTGGTAAGTTTGATCTATGATATTAAAATGAAGGACATTATATCCACTCACTTTAGAATCGTAAATATCTTGTAAGGAAGTTCCCTCAATAAATTGTATTTGTTTTTTATCCCAGTTTGTTACTAAAAAATTAGAGGTTACATGTTCATGACCAGATAATATGAAATCAGAAACATTTTCTAACATATCTCTCATTTCTCTTCTATTATCTGGATGTAACCAGTGGTCTGGATGATGAATTAACGAGATATTAATATCACCAGAATAATCGCTTATAGTGTCACTATATTCTTTAACAGGATAAAACATTTGGCCAGGTTTTTCATCAATTTGTGAAATCCAAGAAGAGTTTATTAAATTAATAGTAATTTTTTTGTCGTTTAATGTTAATGAAATACTATCAACCAATGGGGAAGTGTATTGAGTTTCACATTTTATCCAACTATCATGATAAGCCTCTTTGAACTTCTCAAAATTATTTTGTATTTTTTTAATTTCACTAATTGTATGGTGATCTAAGTTATTTACTGTGTTTGAGTTAATAGTGCTTATTAATAACTCTCTTGTTTTTATAAAACCTTTATTACTAAAGTCACAGTCATGATTTCCAGGAATAAATATAATATCACATTCTATTCCAGCCTCACTTTTAACTAGTTCCTTTATATTATCAAAAAATCCGCGAGCATGATTGTCATATTCTTCGCTATGTCCAGTGTTAGCAATATCACCCGAAATACAAAAAATAACAAACTCAGAACCTCTTACTTGAGAAATTATTGACGAACATAGTTTTTCAGTTTTCTCTAAGATAGGATTTGAGTATAGGTTAAAATGTAAATCTGTTAAATGTATAATTGATAGTATCATTTTTTTCTCTCCAGTCGCTTCTTACTGTTTATGATTATTTTTAGTATAATCTTTTTCCAATAATTCGCCAACTATGTAGTAAATACCTGCTAATTCCTTCTTTTAATTTAATGTTTTCCAATATTCGCAAGTTATAGCACTTCTATTTTGAGTGGAATAGGTTTACCAGAAACTCCTCTATATCCATAGCAAAAAGAGTCTCGACTCGCAAGTTCGGACTCTTATATTTTCAGCACATATTAATCGGGAGGCTAAGGAAAGAGTATTATACTAAGTACTTTGTAAAAGGAACTACGCCTAAAAATAGGGTTGATTCCTGATTTACCTATCAACTCAAAATAAACAATTCTGAAGGTACTGCCTTTTTTAATCTATGCTCACTCTAAACACATTACGAACTCGTTCTAAAAATGTATTATTTCATCTATTTCTTATATTTTAGACTGATTTTCAGTCGATTTTGCGTTAATCCTTATTAAAAACAGCCAAAACCTAGTCATATAAGGGTTTTGGCTGTTTTAAGTTGTTTCAAAAATGGCTAATAACTTTGTTTAATTCGGATTCCGAATCTTCAACTAAAGCACCCGTTAGTGGAAGAAGAAGAGGTATTTTAAGTTACCACTTTACTTGAAGTCATTTACCCAAAACCAATATCGACCAGTGTTTATTTTATTGTTTGCTATTAATAATATAATGGGAATAATGGCTAAGATAATATATAAAGCGATAAATGTTGATGTTTGTAGAATTTCTAATTTTTCAACTATTGTCATACAAATTATTAATGTTCCTGTAAATAAGTTAGGAAAAACTAACCCTTTCTGATAAGATTGAAACTCTTCCTCACCTAAAAGAATTCTTGTTTTTTTGGATAAGAAATAGTCACTCTTCATTAGATGGCTAAACCCAAAAATTATCATCAATATTCCAAAAACCATTTAAATCCCCCTTTTTTTTATTCAACTAAACTGCCCCGTTAGTTTAAGTGTAACATTTCACAATGGATTTCCGAGATCTACTTGATGTTTCGGATAAAAAAATAGACCATCAAAATGATGGTCTTGTTTAACTAAGCCTTGGCAACCCCACGTTCATAAGCTAAAGCACCCGTCAGTTGAATAAGAAAGATGGACATTATGTTCCGAATACAACTGAACAAATCAACATCAAGGTTGGCTTTGTCTTACTTGGAAATATTCAATTAGCGTTATTTTCATTTTTGAATTTGTCTCTTTATACCTGTCTCTACCGTAGATATTTGGTACGTCTATCCTAATATCTACAATATCTAATTCATCTGCCTTTCCAACTTCTTCACTTTGTGGCCTAACAGATAATTTCATGTGATACCAATAATCAGAGTTCTTTTTAGTATGATCCATTATAAGACCTACTTTGATAACTTTATCAACTTGCCAAATCATTTCCTTACCATATTTTTCTTTGATTATCCTGTTGATGTCTGGTTCTATTAATTTTATTAAAATATCTTCACTTGTTGCATAAGTATCTTTCTTTATCTTACTTGCTTCTTTGACCTCTGAACTAGCAAAATTACTGAATGAAAAAGTTAATAAAACTAAAAGTAAAAAATAACCTAGTTTTTTCATAAAAGCACCTCTTTTTTTACTTAAAGTGCACTTATGATTGCTTTTTATTCATCATTAATTCTAAGAGATAAATTAGCTCCTCTTTCATTAAATACTATTGCGAATCCCTACGATGTACATTTTGTTCCAAAGTTGCAACAAAAAAGCCGAATTAACTTCTTCAACTAAATCACTCGTTAGTTGAAGAACAAAATACCTTATTTCGCTTCAACAACAAAACTTGTATAATTTTTTTCATCAATAGTTATATCAATTTTCCATAACCCTAATTTGTCAAATCCGAATTTCGCTGCATTCTGTTCCTTTTCAATATTTTTTTCATGAAGTTTGACGGTTTCACCAGTTTCTTGATGTGTAGCCATCATTTTGTATTTTTTTCCATTAAGTTCTTCCGAACTATCCAAGAAGTAAACTTCATAAAGTCTTCCTTGTGTTACTGGAAACTCAGGTTCATTGCTTTCACCATTTACTTTAATAATACCAAATTTCCCTTCAGTTCCATGCAAAGTTAGATTATCGACATCGAATGTAGGACTCAGATTCCAATCTCCATCATTTTCTTTTGTACACCCTAATAGTAAGAAAACTAAAACAAGCAATAGAAAACTTATTCTCTTCAATCGATTAATTGAAATGTCATTTCCTCCTTTGTTTCATATTGAACAGATGATAAAAATAAACATTGAAATATTCAAGCTACTCCCTTTATGTTACCTATTTCGGCGTCCTTCCAAATATGCCTGCTTTTTCAACTAAACTACCCCTTTAGTTGAAAAAGAAAAAAGAGCTGCATTGCAACTCTACAATCTTCAACTAAAGCACCCGTTAGCTTAATAAGGGATGATTTAATATAATTTATTATCATTTTCTAAAGTCACTGCTAAAAATAAATACACAATAAAAGATATTGAACCTGTAAAAAAGAATATTAACCTAATGATTGTTGAAGATATACCGAAAAATTCTGCAACCACTCCACAAACGCCTCGTAATACCCTATCTTTTGAAGATTTCTTTAATTTTTGCATAATTATACCTCCCTAATATTTTTAAAATCGGACTATTTTAACTAATTATACCATTTTAAATAAACTAAATTCTTATTAAAGTAACCTGCACCGTTAGTTCAATAAGAAAAAATGCTTTACCCCTTCTTGAAGTAGTCGAGTAGAAGGGAACCTCTCTACCTTGCGGTAGATTGTGTTCCTCCCCCCTCACAGAACCGTGCTTGCGCTATTTACGCACACGGCTCTTCCAAGTCACCATTCACAAAATGTAGCCTAATCT
>NZ_VDGI01000047.1 GCF_006861825.1 Psychrobacillus vulpis
GTCTACGCTTAAAGGCTAATGTTACCATTAGCCCTCCAAGACTCGCTACGAGTGAATGGCTAGTTCTTTCTCGACGGGAATCCCACCCGCTATATGATACGACCTAGGCTCGGCCGCACAAGCACCCTTTAGTTGAAAAAAAGTCATTTACTACTCTATTTCCAACAGAAAAGATTTTTTATCGAGGAAAGCCCTACAATAATTTTGTGTAACATAGGGCATTCTCCGCTGTATCCATTCGTGAGCTTCTTGGTTATTGACCATAAAACCAAAACCCCCAAAAATAGCTAAAATAAAACCCGCACTTATTAGAAATTCGTCTTCTTCATTAAGATTTCTTAATGTTTTATATCCTTCTAACACTATTTTTCTATGATTAATATTAAAAGAAGTGAGCGTAATGCCAATATCGAATAGATAATAACCATAACCTGAGAAACCAAAGTCGATAGGGATAACAGTGTCATTATTAACAATTATGTTTCCACCTTGTAGGTCAGCGTGAATAATTCCCCAATTATTATTCGTTTTTGGTGCTCTATCAAAAATAATTTTTATATATTTCATTGTATCTAATATCACATCATATTGTTCAGATGTGAATAAGTTAATTTCAGCACCATACTGTAATCTATCAGTCAAATTCCTATACTTTTCAATATCATAATTTGGTCGTATAAATGGTTGTGGAATAATCCAGTTATTTGAGAAATTATGTAATTTAGCTAATACAACTCCTACTTCATAAGCAATATTTTTTGAATTTATTTCCTTTCCCGTATAAACATTGCCCTCTTTCCAAGTGAGGAGCGTTGCCAATTGAATAAAATTATTATCCACATCAACAATTGTAGAAACCAAGTTTCCTTTTTTGTTTTTAATTGGTTGCTGTAAAGGTAAAGAAGTTTGTTCGTTTAAACTATTTAGCAATTCCACCTCTGCGTTTAGTCCTTCAAAGGTATGCTGTACACCTTGTAGTCCAGAAGTAATAGGGGAATGAATCCGCAAAACATAAGAATTGTTATCTTCATTATTATCTATTTTTAATGTAATATTGTCGTTATGTCTTATAAAACTTGATGAAAAATTAGTAATCCCATAATATCCTAAAGCAATTTCAATGAGTTTATCGTAATTAATTGTTTTTTTCATTTAAGTTTTCTCCTTATTCTCCAAAAATAAGATATTACTTCTTCAACTAAACTGCCCCGTTAGTTCTATAAGAAAAAGAGTGCCTTAGCAACCCTTGATTTTCAACTAAAGTACCTGTTACTTAAAAAACATCAATCTCTCCATTTAATCTTTTGACCTCTTTCTCTAAATAATCAAGACGTTTATGGATTCGATAAAAAATTGGCAGAAAAGCAATTACGATAATGATTAACCATCCCATTGATTAATTCCCCCTTTTATAACAATGGATTATTTTTCATTAATTGTAACATTACAGCCATTTCAATATTTGATTTCTTATTGAATTATCCTGCCCCGTTAGTTGAAGAAGCCTCATAATTCATAATCGTATATAGCCCAAGGAAGCCATAAAACAGACAAGAGGCTAGAATTGCTATTTAGCCCATTTCTACTTTCTATCAACTAAATACGATAAATATTTTTGTCATGATTGGTTATGGAGCAATACCATTTGAATCAATCGAAGAAGCAATATCTATCCTTTCTACTCAATGGAACAACCTCCATCACTTATTAAACTGATGAAGGTTTTTCAGGTTTATATTAACTACATAGATTTTCCAAAAATTTCAATTGCCATTTTCTAAAGACACATTTCATTTTGAGGTAATGTATTTATGAACTAACCTGCGTCGTTAGTGACAAAGCGTCTCCATTTATTGTAGAAACGCACCCTAGATCTTAGGTAGGGTTATTAATTTTTTCTTCTGTTTCCTCCTGTAAAGAAAACGCCATATATCAAAGGTAATCCATGCTATTACTAACAATGCCCATGGAACATAATTATAGGTGAGACCCCCAATAAACAGAAATAAGCTTCCTATAATAAAAGTTGGCACTTTAATATAAAACCACATTCTAACTTCCTTGTTTTTAAAACTTAGTTCGAATCGTTCACTCATATACCCCACCTGTAGCTTTGAAATAAAGTTTGATTAAAATTACCTCGCAAACCCATATCTTACGATAAAGAAAATGAATCCATTTTGAAAAAAGATTGATCAAAATGGATTCCACTTTTGAGATTGACTATTTATCTTTTAAAAAAGTTTGATCATTTCTGTGATCTTTCCTCAATTGAAGGAGAGCGGCAAAAGCACTGCTGAGCTCGCAGCTATGTTCAAATCGAAAGAATAACCAGCTAACTATTAAGAAAAGGACTTCAGGTATTTACAAAAATTATTGACGGTCCCTAATCATGGTTCTAACTATTTTTATGAGTAATTCATCTCCGTGTTTCTGTGTAATCAACTTCAGTTGGACTCATCTCGAAGGGCTCGACGCCGTTCGTGCAGCACCAGCAGGATAATCATCCCCATTATTACACCTAAGACGATGCCGGCCTGTGTGGTCAACAACCATGCCAATGGGTGCTCTGGGGAGGGTGGCGCATCGAGTCGAACTGAAGATAAGGCGGAATAGAGGTTGTTGGAGAACAACGCTCCCTATGAAATCCATGCCGCTGTCATAGGGGGTAGAAACCACCTCGACCCACGGCGGGATGCTACCACCAGTATGCCCCACGCACCTGCAAAGGACCACACGCCTATACTCAATGATAGCAGGTGCCACCACACATCGCGTTCAACCATGGTTGCCGGGACGATGCCGAAAGAGCCGCCAACCGCCCAAAACACCTTGATGACACCGAGCAGAATGCAGCCGGCAGCGACGATCCTAGCCAAGATGATCTGCAGTTGTCGAGTATTGCCCGGCAACTCCTTGTAGTCGGTTGTGCCACTCAGCGCCTCTGGCCAACGTGCCTTTGCATACCCCGCCAATGCAATCGGCAGGAAGATTCCGATCCCGAAAAGTGAGATCATGACGAAGATTTGCTCGTACACCCAGAAGTCGGCGGCACCTGCCTCTTGATCCCGAATCATAGCTGCAGGGCCCAGAACCGGTGCAATCAACAGCATAGGAACGAGCAAACCGGTACCAACCCAAATGGGTAGAGCAACCAACCACGCAGGTAGCCGCTCCCCCCACGGCTTGCAGAACGCCATTGCAAGAAGGATACCAATCGCAGCGAGAACGGCAGTTACTGCGTTTATAATGCGCCAACTGGCGTCACCCATTTGCTCGGTTGGAAGGAAGAGGCCGAAAGTCCATACGATTTTGATCAGCAGGTAAGGTGTTACTGAGATTGCGGCACCATAACCGCAGATTCTACGCAACCTCATCAATCTTGAGGCCTGCCTCTCTGCACTAATAGTCACCTTCTCATCACCTCTACAAGTTCTGACTCACTTTGTTTCATAATTATTTAATCACTCCTATCCTAATGCCTTTAACGCTTTTAAACCTTTCTGGTACAACTTTCAAGTACTTATATTTCCAAGACTCATATTGTGCCTTCCTTAATTCCCTTAAATGGCCCTTTTCTGGAATATAATTATGTTATTTTTGCCACGAAAAGTCCTTTAGACAAATTACATCCAATGGGGCAAAGCTTAGTATCTTTTTTACAAACGTCGTGACTTTATTTTAAACATCGCATCTTTTTTACAAACATCGCGAATTTGTTTTAAATCAACACCACCCCATTTATATCATTATTCAACAAACTCCCCTTTACTTTCATACGTTCAAAACAAATAGAGGTTCCAATTTCAAGTGATTTTCCCATTTGAATTAACAAAAATCCGTTTTCTGCTATTGAACTAAACTGCCCCGTTAGCCATCCATGTAGCGCAAAATCAGCGCTACACCACAGAGAATGAAAATGTGAAAAACGGGTATAGGATACTACGGCTGGGAGAGGAAGGTCGATGAACTATGGTGCCATAGAGCCCATCCNGGTGCATCACAGACTGTCGCTCCCTTACGGGAAGCACTCATGGGAGATTAATCCTACTCTGGTTATTGCACCAGCCTCCAATACTAGTTGCCGTAGAAAGGATGATTACAATGGAAGTAATCATTGAGCGTGCATGCGGTATGGATGTTCATAAAGACTCCATTACTGCCTGTATTATTACACCAAAAGGAAAGGAGATTCAAACGTTTTCCACTAAGACTGTATTTCTATTACAGTTAATTGACTGGATTAAGGAGCATGGTTGTACCCACGTAGCAATGGAAAGTACCGGCGTATTTTGGAAGCCAATAGTTAACTTACTTGAAGCGGAGAATATTGAATTTTTAGTAGTGAATGCTCAGCATATGAAAGCAGTACCAGGTCGCAAG
>NZ_VDGI01000048.1 GCF_006861825.1 Psychrobacillus vulpis
ATTAGCTATATTTTGTGAATGATGACTAGGAGGAGCCGTGTGCGTAAATAGCGCAAGCACGGTTCTGTGAGGGGGGTGGAACACAATCTACCGAAAGGTAGAGAGGTTCCCTTCTACTCGACTAGTTGAGTAAGAGAAGGAGAGTTTTTATTTCGTATTTGAAACAAAATGCATAACAATTCATATATCAATAATCAAAAAAGAACTGTCCTAAAAAGGAACAGTTAATTTATAACAGTTTATTTGAAAGCTTTAAAAAGAGCTTTTCCTTTGTTGTAGACAAATCTTTCCCATGTAGCTAACAACCCTTTTCCATTCTCGCCACGTTCTAATTCTAACGCATGATTTTTATGGAAATCTATTACACGTTTATTATGGTCTTTTTGCCATTGGTGCAAAGGATTATGTTTCATTTTTTCAACCTACTTTACAATTAGTACCTTAATTATATGGTTAGGTTGGATTAATTAAAAGTAATTTATATTTAGTCTATTGAAAATTAAGCAATAGAAAAGATCCATTTAGTTGAAACCAAAAAAGAAAGAGAATCACTCTTCCTTTTTATTATTCTCTAGAACGTCCAGTTTATTTGAAATTTCTTTAAGTAAGGTATTGTGTTCTTTTTGAGTTTGAATAATCCATACAACGAACCAAATAATAAAAACAATAACAGCCACATAAATAAAGAACTTAAGTAAAGGTAAAATAGCGATAATTTTAACCATTTATTTAATCTCCCTTTTTAAGAAGAATATAACACAAATGGGAAAGATTGTATTTGGTAGATTACAGTTCGAACAAAATTCGTAATAGAAGAGAAGGTACTTCTTTTGTCCCCCTAAAGAGAATGCAATAGGCAGCTCTTTTATCTTATTGAACTGACGAAGCAGTATAGTCGAATGTGAAGGTATTTTTCATAAGCATCAATCTCGTTATTTTATAGAAAACAATTCTACCCACGAAGTAGAAAATCAAAGTTCAAGTAAAGAGAAGGAGAGAAATTATGAATGAAAAGTTATTTTATATAATATATTTATTAAGAAATAGGTAGATTTAATTTAGAATTCTAAGGAGGAAAGTATGTTTATTTTATTCTTTGTATTCTTTTGCATTAGTTCTATTATTTTAGGGCCTATATTTTATTTTGTACCAACTGAAAAACAAAAAGGATACAATCTATTTTTCCTAGTCGTAATGATTTTTTCATTCTTAACTATTCTTGTAATAAGTCCTTTTATGCAAATAGAAGAAATACTTCTTCTGATGATTTTATTTATACTAGTCGCTGCGGTTTCGAGCTCTGGATATATATTTTCTAAAACAGATCTTGAAAATGAAACTAAATTAACGACGTAGGTTAGTATAGAACGAAAAAAGACTAGAACCAATATCAGACTTTCCCGACTGATTTGGTTCTAGTTAATTTAGTATCGGCTGCAAAAGGGTATTAAAATGAGTAATTTATTCCAACCGAGGGCAGTGACTTTTTGCGATTGTTTAATAACTTATTTCCAAAGTTTAGCTAAATGTAGGGCAATCGGCTAGAAATATTAATAGCGAGGGCTTTTACTAAAGATCAAGGGGTTGCTGAGGCAACTCTTTTTTGTTGTTGAACTAACGGGGCAGGCTAGTTTTATAGAAGAAAAGTGAGTTTTTATGTCACACTTGACACATGATGTGTAACAAAAGGGAAGGAACTTCTTTTAGAAGAAAATTATAATCAACATTGGGATATATTGTATTGCGTAAATGATACACATAATAGCAAATACGCAAATAAAGGTTGTTATTGGGTGAGGTATCTTATTGTAACGGCAAATTAATAATATGCCAACCAAAATAAGAATAATGACGAACAAAAATGGCGACATATTATTGCCTCCTTCTTTTCATGTACTAAGGTTAACACCTAAAGGCAATAACAAGTTGAAGAAGTTACTTCTATTTATACTATCGTTGTAAGTTTATCTTTAGCATATATTGTTTTTTCTATTTCTCTACTGGCTAACATTTAATTATTCACTTAGTTGTTGCAGATCAAATTTAATTGACCTGCAACTGGTGGCTTGTATTTATTTCATGTTATCCTTTTACCATGATTTTTGAAAGCTCTGTCTTAATTCATCTGCAACACGAACTAACTTTACCCTTAATTCATCAAACCAAGGTGGAGTTTCGTTAATTTCGCCATAATCCAAAGACCTTAATATTTTGGAGAACTTATATAAGTTCGCATATCTTTGAAACTGTGGAAATTGAGCCACTACATCATTTTCTTGGACCTTTTTGGAACGATATCCGTTCAAAAAAGACTGAATCAGTAATTTTGAATGGGGATTGTCATCGTCAATAAAATCATCAAGCGCTGTTACAATATCAAGTGCATACCAGTGGTATATTGCATCATCAAAGTCGATTATATTGAAACTATGATCCTTATTCTGTTCAAAAAAGATATTATCCAATTGGAAATCATAATGTATCAATCCGTACACATCATTTCCAGTAGGTATCGATTGAAGCCAAGTGGTCACCCTACATAGCTCTTGAAGGGCTATTAGTTCCTTTGGATGCTTTTGAAATACACTTTCCATGAACTGTACTGTGTCCAACCAACTCTTTCTTCTTTCAGATACAGGCTCGAAAGTCTTAGACAAACAATGAAGTGAAGCAAGTGATTTTCCCCATTCCTTCATCTGTTTTTCGGTAATTTTATCGGAATCCAAATTGATTCCGTTTGCTGCACTAAAGACAACAGCAATATATGTTCCTTCTGGAGTCTTTAGTGTTTCAATTAGTTCCCCACTTATTGAGTGAATTGGTGTTACAGACGGAAATCCGTTCAATTGTAAATAGTGCATGAACTCTAGCTCAGCTTTTATTTGTTCAATAGAGTTATCCTGATCAAAACTAAATCTTAAAAAGTATTGAACTTGGTTACGTTCATAAGCATACACAAAGTTTGAACTTGCACGCCAAACCTCCAAAGTTCCCTCGTCATATTCCCAGAATTGAATGAGACTCTGGGCGACAGTATCGGAAGATAATCCTCTTACCATGTTTCCTAAATTCATCATCTTTTATTTTTCCTCCCATTACCTTTGAGAGGAATAAACCTTAGTTAAGAAGCAATCCCTCTCATCAGCATGTTATTTTGAAATTCTATCTTTTTCAATATGTCACCCCTTCCTTAAGTTTCGGCTATAAAAAATCAATAGCCAGACATATTCAAATTCTACATAAAGTCACCAATACCTCTTTTGCTATTTTCTGTCTAATCCCAGAACCACATTTAACTAACGCAGCAGGATAGTTGAGGGAAAATGTTGAATATATGTATAAAAAGGGGGATTTCTATATGTCATATATAAATGAATTTCAGAATTTTTTAGATTTTTACTTATTAATGAAAATACTAGAACTTTTGCTAGTTACTTCCTGTATTTCGACGATAATATTTTTATTAACTAAAAACCAATATGTTTCTTATCTTTCATCAGCACCAATACTCTATGTTATTTCATTGCTACAACATGTTTCTACACATTTTTTTCTTCTAGTTCTTGCAATGACTGTACAGGCAATAGTTATAGTCGCAATACAACATCAACGTAAAAAGAAAAAAATTCAGAAAGTACAAGAAAAAACAGTAACAAATTAAGTCAACAATTAGTTGGCTTTTTTGTTGAATCGTTCTTGTTCAACTAACTGGTGCTTGTGCGGCCGAGCCTAGGTCGTATCATATAGCGGGTGGGATTCCCGTCGAGAAAGAACTAGCCATTCACTCGTAGCGAGTCTTGGAGGGCTAATGGTAACATTAGCCTTTAAGCGTAGACA
>NZ_VDGI01000005.1:0-78715 GCF_006861825.1 Psychrobacillus vulpis
AATTCTTCGCCCGTGGAAAGCGAGCGGTAAGCTTCGGAAAACTACGGGGGAACTTCATTAAAAGTGAAACTATATGGACTTTTTCAGTGGCCTCCGGAAAGGGAGCCGTTTCAACGATTTTCTTATTAATAGGGTATTGTACAGCCCCGTCTGGTAAAGCTAACTACAGTGCCTTTGAAGTGAGGAGGTCTATTTTTTAAGATAAATACTTTTTCATTTCTAGAAAATCGTTGAACAAGGCGACACTCCTGCGGGAATAGCGTTAGTCGAAGACACCGCAGCGAAGCGAGGAGACTGAGGCAACGCCCGCGGAAAGGGAGCCGTTTCAACGATTTTCTTATTTATTGGAATATTGGACAACCTCATCTGGAACCTTCAAACTAGGGACATTTTTAGCGCCCTCGCTACGCTCCGTCTTCCGCAAGAGTCTCGCAGCTTTTCTTCTACATATAGAATCAAGAGTATCTCAAAAGGTTTCGGGAATGTTCAACAGTCCCGAAACCTTTTGGCTTCAATCTGAGATGAGTCTTTCTATTAGACTCATCTTTTTATTAATAGCTATTTACTATATCAATAAACTCTTCTTTGTTATAAGCGCCAAGCATATTTAAAGCAGAATATCCTTGAGGGTCCTCTACGGTTGGATCGGCGCCGTATCCAGTTAAAAGAGAGGCTAACGAATAGTTTCCATTTTCCAAAGCTGCAGTTAATGCATTTGTGTAGTAGTCAGCGGTATTTGGATTAGCTCCTGCCTCTAGTAATATCTCCGCGATCGAAATATTATCTTCATATACTGCATAATGAAGTGCAGTAGTTTGCTCCGAATCGAAGTCTTCCAAATCAACTCCATTTGCTATAAGGTCTCTTACAGTGTCCTCATCATCATTTGAAACAGCTTCAATTAATGGCGTTAGAGTAAGTTCATAGTCAGTACTCGATAATTCATCCACAGTAGACACTTCATTTAATAGACTACCAGAAAATAAATTGGAATATGTGAGCGTTCCTGCTGTAACAATGGCAATAACTCCGATATAAACAACGAAGAAAATTCCAAACAAAGCACCTATACCAAGTGCGATTTTTGTTGAGTTAGAAAAGTAATTAGGAGTCCCTTCTATTTGCATAAACTTACCTACCGATTGAATTCGTTTTGGTAAAAGTGGATGGCTCGATAATACTTCGCTCAACCATACAGCAACATTCGATTCCGTATGAATTTGTTCTAGATATGCATCCTCGTTAACTTCTGTATATAATTTTTTTCCAACTCCGAGAATCGTAAGTGCTCGCTTAGCTGCCATCCCATTTTGTATATAATAGGCTGCTTCACGATCACAAGTATATTCACAAGAGCGGCTATATGCTTGCGAAAGAAAAGGAATAAACTGTGAAGGCATGATTAAAATATTTTTCCATACATGTCTCCGTTTCACATGGGAGAGCTCATGCGCAATGATAAAATCTAGCTCCGATTCTCCACGTTCTCTAGCAAGCTCAAATACTTCCGAATAAATAACAACCATATTTCTTCCTAGAAATCTTGTGGCAAACGCATTAAATGCACCTTCTGAATGAATGACAAATACATCAGGTACTTTTTTTAAGTTCATCTTATTAGATAAATAGACGACGCGTTCATACACATCAGGAAATTGCTTTTCACTAATACGTATCCCGTTACCACGGATAGATCCTAGCATAATAGCGTTGGCATAGAGTAAGACAGCAAATAGAATAAGTAAAATAGCAATTCCAAATAGAGATACTATAGCGAGTATGTATAAGAACAGACTGAAAATAATGCTAATTACGAAATATGGTATTTCTCTATTAGATGTTAAGTCTTTTGGTGACAAATTAAATCCCTCCTTTAAAATATTTATAAACTTACCAAATAATGTGTTTATAGTCAATTTGAATATTTTTTTATAAAAAAGTGCATTTGTAGATTCCTAATTAGCGCGTTTTCACACATTTAACCTATATTACATATTATTTTTACAAGAGGTGGTGAAAAATGCGCGAAGAAAAAGGGGGCGTACTCTACGATCCTTATGAAACGGAACAACAGGAATGGAAGAAACAACAAGTAAAAGATGGGGCAAAACAGCTACTAACGATAATTTCTCCTATCATCATCCTATTACTTTGGGAAATCTTTTCTCGAACAGGAATACTCGATATTCGATTTTTCCCTCCGCCGTCTGCAATCGTGTCCACATTTTTCGACTTAGCTGGGAGCGGACAATTGTGGACACATATATCGGTGTCTTTATATAGAATAGCAGCAGGCTTTTTGTTAGGGGTAATACCTGGAGTAACGATTGGGTTATTAATGGGGCTGTATGCGCCAATTCGACATTTTATTTCTCCTATTGTGATGGCTTTTATGCCAATACCTACACTTGCGCTACTCCCAATCATTATTATTCTTTTCGGAATTGGAGACTTTTCAAAAGTTGTAACAATCGCAGGTAGCGTATTTTTCCCAGTCGTCATTAATACGGTCGCAGGTGTTCTGAATATAGAAAAAGTGTACTTAGATGTCGCGAAAAATTATGGCACGAGTCCAAAGGATTTTTTCTTTAAAATTGCTTTTCCAGGAGCACTTCCTGTCATGCTAGAAGGTATTCAAATGGGGCAGGCGATAGCATTACTCACGATAGTTGCGGCGGAAATGATGGGAGCTACTTCAGGAATTGGGTATTTAATCTGGACCTCTTACAAAGCGTTTATGTTAAAAGAAATGTTTGTAGGTTTAGTACTTATTTCATTTTTTGGCTTTCTGTTTTCCCTTTTCTTACGTGGGCTTCAAAAGAAGATAGTCCCATGGAGGTGAGTAGTTGAATAATACTGTCAAAATATCAATCGACAATTTAACGAAAATATTTTACAAGAAGAATAATAGTGTAACCGCGTTTCAAAATGTGTCTCTTCAAATAGAAGAAGGAGAGTTCGTCTGTTTAGTTGGGCCGAGTGGATGTGGGAAAACAACATTACTACGTATACTAGCGGGCTTGGAATTACCAAGCTCAGGAACGTTCACAATTGATTCGGATTCAAATGACCGACCTTTACAATCGATGGTATTCCAAGAAAAAGGGGTTATCCCTTGGTTAACGGTAGAAGAAAATGTTGCATTTGGGCTTAAAATGCGACATTTACCGAAAGAATTTGTACGGAAACAAACTGACTATTATTTAGAAAAAGTAGGTTTAAAAAAGTTTTCAAAACTTTATCCTAAAGAGCTTTCTGGGGGAATGAAACAACGAATTAGCATAGCTCGCGCATTTGCTAATGACCCAGAAATTTTACTTATGGATGAACCATTTGCTGCACTCGATGAACAAAATAAATTTATTCTACAAGATGAACTGCTTTCAATTTGGTCTGAAACGAAAAAAACAGTGTTTTTTATTACACATAGTATTGACGAGGCTTTACTGCTAAGCGATCGTATTGTGTTGATGAGTGCACACCCAGGGGAAATAATAAAAGAAATCAAAGTTCCTATTCCAAGACCAAGAACGATGGAGCAAGTTCGAGCAAATGCAGAGATGGCAGAGCAATTCATTACGATTTGGAATCATTTGCAACAAGAAGTACAGCGATCAAGAAGATAGGAGGAAGTTTGTGAAAAAACGTTGGTTGATATTACTTGCATCGATCATTCTATTATTAGGTGCGTGTTCTTCCAAAGATAAAGAAAGTACAGGAGGAATCGATGATAAAGTAAATAAAGATAATCCTTCTGGTGATTTAGCTCCCCTTGAAAAGAAAGTGAAAGTAATTATTGCAGAGGATGGAGCTGCATCTGGAGCTGGCTTTTATATCGCAAAAGAAAAAGGTTATTTCGAAGAGTACAATATTGAAGTAGAATTTGCTCAATTTGCAAATAGTGATGAAATGCTACCGGCACTTGCTTCTGGTGACGTAGATATTGCAGGAGGTGTATCTACAGCGTCATTTTTCAATGCAATTGCACAAGGAATTGATGTTAAAATCATTGCAGATAAAGGGCATAATGTGGAAGGGAAGTCGTACTTCTCATTTGTAATAGGCAATCAAATGAAGGACGAAATTAAGGAATATAAAGACTTCAAAGGGAAACGTATCGCTATTTCTTCTAAAAACTCAATCGATGAATATATCTTTTTAGAAATGCTTAAGCATGCAGGATTAACTCCTGATGATGTGGAATTCGTCCTTCTTGGTGATTTCGGAAGTATGTTAGGTGCAATTGAAAATGGTTCTGTGGATGCAGCACTACAAATTGAGCCATTAATCGCTCAAGGTATTGAAAATGGTTTCCACACTCGATTTGGAGATACGACTGATTATGCTCCTGAATCACAAATTGCAATGGTACTCGGATCACCTAAGTTTATGAATGAAGAAAAGAATGTATCCTTACGTTTTATGGCTGCATATTTAAAAGGGGTACGTGACTACAATGATGCATTCATTAAAGGTGAAGGAAAAGAAGAAGTAATCGATATTATGACGAAGCATACATCATTAAAGGATCCGGCATTATGGGAGAAAGTTTTTGTAACAGGTTTAGATCCAAATGGAAAGATGTTTTTAGATGATGTTACAAAACAATACGATGTATATAAAGCAAATGGTGCAATCAGTGGGGACGTGGACTTCGACAAAGCGGTTGATACGTCGATTACCGAAAAAGCTGTAGAAATATTAGGAGAATACAAGTAAGAAAAGCAAAAGTATTCGTGACAACGTTCTACTGTACTTGAGTTTGCGCTTGGTTTTAAAATATTCTTATCTTTATTGTAAACGTCCAATAAGTTTTGGACGTTTTTTTATAAAATGTATTTTATAGTATACAATGAGTAAATATCGAATGGTAAATGAGGTGCATAGGGATGGTAAGTGTTTTAGTAGATGCAGATGGATGCCCAGTGGTAGATCTAACAATTGAGATAGCACAGTCTTTTGGATTAAAGGTAACATTGCTATGTGATACGGCTCATTATATGCAAAGAGTAGGTGCAGAAACGATCATGGTATCTAAGGGTGCAGATGCGGTCGATTTTGTATTAGTAAATAAAGTGAGTAAAGGGGATATCGTCGTTACTCAGGATTACGGTCTTGCTGCAATGGTGTTAGCTAAACAAGGCTATGCAATTGATCAAAATGGACGCTGGTATACACCCGAAAATATCGATCAGCTCTTAAATAGTCGACATATTTCGAAGAAAATTAGACAAGCGGGCGGTAGATTGAAAGGTCCAAAAAAGCGTCAAAAAGAAGACGACGAAAAATTTGAAGTGAACTTTAAAAAAATATGTATTCATGCGTTAAATAGCTAAATCTATTCAATCTGTTGTTTAAGTAATTCAACTGCTATATTTGGTATGTTCGTAAAAACTCCATTTGCTTTTAAATTTAGTGTTTTTTTTAATTCTGTCTCATCATTTACAGAATAAAGGTGAATTTGAAGACCGTTTTGTTGAACCTCACGTATAAAATGTTTATCAACAGAGCTTATGTTAACTCCAATACCACTTGCATAAGTATTTAAGCGATTGTAGTCTTGAACGGAAAGAGCGGCTTCCTCTTTGAAACTGAATAACTTGATAAGAGGAAGTCTTGGCTCAAGTTGGTGTATCTTTACTAAACTATCCTCATTAAATGATTCAATAATAACTTTAGGCAATCCTTTGTCTACATAAATCAGATTATACTGCTTTAGCAAGGCTATTAGCTTTTCTTCCATCTCATCATATATACCAGGTGATTTCATCTCAATATAGTAGTTCACTTCACTTCCAAAGTGGATAAATATTTCCTCTAATGTAGGTATGCTCACATCTTCGAATTCTTCATTTGCAAGACCTGGATACTCATTATTAAACCATTCTCCTGCATTTAGTAGCTTCAATTCTTTTAATGTGTATTCTTTTACAAATCCAGTCCCATCCGTTGTACGATCCACTTTTTCATCGTGCATGGCTACTAACACGCCATCTTCTGTCATTTGTAAATCAATTTCAATATAAGTAGCTTCGGCTTGCTGTGCTATTTCATATGCAAGGAGTGTGTGCTCTGGAGCATAGGCAGAAGCACCGCGATGCGCAATAACTAAAAACTCCTCTGAGGGAATCGGTTCTATCCTCTTTTCCGTATGTACACACCCAACAACTAATAATAAAAATGCCAGTATAATGTATTGTTTTCGCATAAGAAACCCCCTTTAAGTAAAGATATATTAAGAGATTGTTGGAAATGTAAAAATTAAGTAAAAATGTCAATTTGTTTTGACTTTGCAAAGTTTTCTCTTGTAACATGAGTTGTGTATAAAACAAAGATTATTATTTTTCAAGAAATATTCATTAAATAAATTCTTTATTAATAAACTCTACAAGACAGCTTATGGTAGTTTTGTGTAATTTTAGACAGGGAGGATGGGGTGCTTTGAAAAAGGTAGAACTTATCGATATTTCCAAGTCATATGACAAACAGTCAAATGTTATTTCTAATATTAACGTAACAATAGAACCAGGTGAATTTTTTGTTTTAGTAGGACCATCTGGTTGCGGAAAAAGCACAATGCTTCGAATGATAGCGGGATTAGAAGAAATAACAGACGGTGTATTGAAAATTGGTGAAAAAGAAGTAAATGATTTACCACCAAGTAAACGAGATTTATCAATGGTTTTTCAAAACTATGCACTTTATCCACACTTAACTGTGAAAGAAAATATTCAGTTTGGATTGCATGTAAAGAAGATTCCAAAAAAAGATCGTATGATTCGGACAAGTGATGTGGCAGAAATGTTAGGTTTGACTGATTATTTAAAGCGAAAGCCAAGAGAATTATCAGGTGGACAACGCCAACGGGTGGCTCTAGCACGTGCGATTGTAAATGAAGCCCCTATTTGTTTAATGGATGAACCATTGTCTAATTTAGATGCGAAGCTTCGAGCGCATATGAGATCTGAAATAAGACAAATTCAAAGACGATTAGGTATAACGATGATTTATGTAACACATGACCAAATTGAAGCAATGACTATGGGTGATCGTATAATGATCCTTCATGAAGGTTCAATTCAACAAATAGGTAATCCAATTGATGTTTACAATAATCCTGCAAATCCATTTGTAGCGACATTTATTGGTTCTCCGCCTATGAATATTACTTCGGGGGTAGGGGATAAAGAATCGAACGCTATCAGGTTAAATGATTCTATAAGTATTCCTGTTCCATTTGAGGATGAACGCTATTTAATGGAGAAAATAATTGTTGGCATACGCCCAGAACATATTAAAGCAGCAACGAAAGAGTCCAAAGAAGCAGAAAAAATTCTAGTAGAAGTTGTGAATGTTGAAATTCTAGGGAATGAAACAGTCTTTTCATTTTTAATGGGTGAGGGATCCTGGCAAGTTAAGTGGAGTGGACAATGGCAAATAGAGGTTGGAGATAAAATACCATTAATAATGAACTATGAATCTTTCTGTTTTTTTGATAGTGAGAAGAAGGAAATTATTAAAAAACCATCCGACGTGGAAAACCATGTATTTGGTAAAGAGGTATTTGTATGATGGTATCACAAACGAAAGCAAAGAAAAGTGTATGGAAACGATCCTTAGATGCTAGAACCGCATTGCTTTATTTACTGCCATCCATACTCCTATTTTCGGTCTTTGTTTTTTATCCAATGTTTCGGACAATTTATTTAAGTTTTTTTTTAACTGACCAAAACGGAAATGCTGCATTATTTGTAGGTCTTGAAAATTATACGTATTTACTAGAATCAGTGGCATTCCGCAATAGTATAAAAGCTACCTTCTTATTTGTACTATATACTGTACCGACAGGAATTATTATCGCACTAATACTTGCATTACTTGCTAACGAAAAACTTAAAGGTATTGGTTTTTTTCGTACGATTTATTCTTCAACTATGGGGATTTCCGTAGCAGCTTCCTCTGTTATATGGCTGTTCTTGTTTCACCCAAGTATAGGTATGTTCAATAAATTATTAAATATCTTTAATCTTCCACAAGTCGAGTGGTTACTGGATCCAACATGGGCACTACTTTCAGTGTCTTTATCAACGATTTGGTTAAATACAGGTTTTTCATTTTTAATATTGCTTGGTGGTTTGCAAAATATTGATGAGCATTTGTATGAAAGTGCACGAATTGATGGAGCAAGTTACTGGTATCGTTTGAGAAGAATTACGATTCCAATGTTATCGCCAACTTTATTTTTTATCGTAACCATATCACTCATTAACGCTTTCCAAACGTTTGGACAAATAGATATTTTAACAAAAGGTGGTCCATCTCAATCTACTAATCTAATCGTATATTCGATTTATAAAGAAGCTTTTGTCAATTATCAATTTGGAACCGCAAGTGCCCAAGCAGTGTTCTTATTTATTTGTATTTTGATCGTCACAATTTTGCAATTTAAACTTGGCGAGAGGAAGGTACATTATCAATGAGAATGCTAAAAAGATCGATTATTTATATCCTATTAATCGTGACTTCCTTACTCATGTTTTTTCCTATCATTTATGCATTCATGATAAGTTTCATGACTGGAGGAGAAATTTTACAAGGGAAATTTTTACCTTCCAATTTAAGTTTAGATAATTACGTGAAAGTGTTTGATCGACTTCCTTTATTTAATTACTTGATTAATAGTTTTGTAGTTTCTATAGGAGTGATGATTGGACAGTTAATCGTTTGTAGTCTAGCTGCATATGCATTTGTATTTATTCCGTTTAAAGGGAGAGACTTTGTATTTTTTCTGTTTATCTCGACGATGATGATTCCTTGGGAAGCAACTATGATTCCAAACTTTTTTACCATTCAAAAATTAGATTGGATTAATACGTATCAAGGTATGACATTACCGTTCTTTGCATTAGCTTTTGGGACGTTTTTATTGAGACAGCATTTTAAGACGATACCAAAAGAACTTCATGAAGCAGCGCAAGTAGCGGGACTTAATAGATTTACTTTTTTCTTTCGAATAGTATTACCTGTTTCAAAAACAAGCCTTGTTACGTTAGGTGCATATGGGTTTTTGACAACATGGAATATGTATTTATGGCCACTTCTTGTAACAACAAATAAATCCGTGAGAACCGTTCAAATTGGTCTGAAACAGCTACAATCTCAAGAAGTATCGACAGAATGGGGGGTGGTTATGGCAGGAGTAATTGTTGTTATTATTCCAACATTACTATTATTATTTTTAGGTCAAAAGCAATTGCAAAAAGGGTTAACTCAAGGTGCTCTAAAATAACAGTTATTCAAAACTAAAAACGAGGTGTACATTAAATATGAAGAAAAAGTTTAAATTTGCATATTTATATATGTTGCTACTAAGTCTTATTGCGTTAGCGGCGTGTACAAACAGTGAGAGTAACACATCTGAACAAAATGAAGAAAACAAGGAAAATAATGAAGTGGTAACAACTGAAGAAGGTAAAACAGTTATTTCTTTTTGGCATGCTATGTCTGGAGTTGGCCAAACTTCCCTGGATTCAATTGTAGCGGATTTTAATGCATCACAAGATAAATATGAAGTTCAAGCGGAGTTTCAAGGAACATATGAGGAATCTTTAACTAAGCTTCGTAGTGTAGGGGGTACAAAAGATGCTCCAGCAATAACACAAGTGTTTGAAGTTGGAACAAAGTATATGATCGAAAGTGGATTTGTTGAACCAATTCAAAAATTCATCGATGAAGACAAGTATGATATTTCTCAATTAGAAGGAAATATTTTAAATTACTATACAGTAGACGATGAATTATATTCTATGCCATTTAACTCGTCTACACCAGTTATGCTTTATAACAAAGATGCTTTTAAAGCAGCAGGACTAGATCCAGAAAAAGCACCAGCAACGTTTTCGGAAGTAATTGCTGCAGCAGCAAAATTAAAAACAGATGATATGAAAGGTTTCTCGATGTTAACATATGGCTGGTTTTTTGAGCAACTTGTTGCAACACAAGGCGGTTTATATGTAAATGAAGAAAATGGTCGTGCAGGAGATGCAACAGAGGCTACTTTCAATGGTGAAGAAGGTTTACGAGTATTTGAGTTTTTAGATACGATGAACAAAGCTGGTACTTTTGGTAACTTCGGAACAAATTGGGATGATATTCGAGCAGCATTTCAATCTGGTAAAGTTGCTATGTATATGGACTCTTCAGCTGGTGTAACAGGAATTATTAACAATGCCCCTTTCGAAGTTGGCGTTGCATATATCCCTTATTCAGATGAAGCAGAAAGAAAAGGCGTTGTTATAGGTGGAGCTTCTTTATGGATGTCAAAAGGAATTGCCGAAGCAGAGCAAAAGGCAGCTTGGGAATTTATGAAGTATTTAACTACACCTGAAGTACAGGCGAAATGGCATTTAGAAACAGGTTATTTCGCTATCAATCCTTCAGCATATGATGAAGCTGTTGTAAAAGATGCATGGGGTAAAATGCCACAATTGAAAGTGACGGTTGACCAATTGCAGAGTACAGAACCATCAATTGCAACACAAGGAGCTTTAATTTCTGTATTCCCAGAATCACGTCAACAAGTCGTTACAGCATTAGAAAATTTATATCAGGGGATGTCTCCTCAAGAAGCACTTGACCAAGCGGCAGAAGGAACTAACCGTGCTATCGAGATTGCAAATAAAACAAAATAATAGAGAAAAGCGCAAGGCGCCCGCTTGTCAGCGACAAGCGAACGGTAATTTTCGAGGAAGCATCTCTTAAGCCACCACTGAGAATTGGCATTTTACCTTGAGCTGACTGCGGACAGTAAAGAAGACGAACGAGAAGCTTTCAAAAGCCTCCTTGTTCGTTTTTTGATTATAAAAAGAAAACTATCTATTTAACAAATACCCTATTTTTTGTTATATTAAAACGAATGGACAAAATTTATAAGAGGTGGAGTAAAAAATGGAAACAAATGCATACAGAGTATTACTTTACTATAAATATGTCCCGATTGAAGATCCAGTAACCTTTGCACAAGAGCATCTTGCTGCTTGTAAAGAAATTGGATTAAAAGGGCGTATTTTAGTATCAGACGAAGGAATTAACGGTACTTGCTCGGGAACAATTGAACAAACCGACGCATACATGAACATGATGAAAGCGGATGAACGTTTTGCTGACATGGTGTATAAAATAGATGAAACGGAAGGACATGCATTCAAAAAAATGCATGTTCGTCCAAAGAAAGAAATCGTACATTTAGGATTAGCAGAGGATATTAATCCAAATGAATTAACTGGAAAATATCTTTCTCCAAAAGAGTTTTTTGAACAAATGCAAGCAGAAGATACAATTGTTATTGATGCTCGTAATGATTATGAATTCGACTTAGGGCATTTCCGTGGGGCGATTCGTCCAGATATTCGTAACTTCCGTGATTTACCTGAATGGATGATTGAGAATAAAGAAATGTTTGAAGGTAAAAAAGTACTGACATATTGCACAGGGGGAATTCGTTGTGAAAAATTCTCTGGCTGGTTAGTACGAGAAGGTTTTGAAGATGTTGCGCAATTACACGGTGGTATTGCAACTTACGGAAAAGATCCGGAAGTACGCGGTCAATTATGGGATGGTCAAATGTACGTGTTTGATGAGCGTATCGCTGTTCCGATCAACCAAGTAGAGCATGTTGTCGTGGGGAAAGACCATTTTACTGGAGAACCTTGTGAGCGCTATGTAAACTGTGCAAACCCAGATTGTAACGATAAAATACTTTGTTCAGAAGAAAATGAACATAAATATCTTCGTAGCTGTTCACATGAATGCCGCGTACACCCACGCAACCGCTACATCGTAGAACATAACTTATCCGAAGAAGAAGTAGAAGCAAGACTAGCAGCTATCGAAGAAACTGTATAAATAGATAAAAAGGTTGTCTCTCGAGTATTTTTCTACTTGAAGGCAACCTTTTTCTTCTTTCAAAGCGATCAGTTATGGTGATGTCCTTAAATATAAGATTTCCACTAACCTCAGCAACTCAACACGTAGATGCATCGTCTTGTTGAAGGTGAAGAAAAAATTATTACTGGTGCCAGGCACCAGTAATAATTCTGTAATATAAAGGGTATTGTGAGAGTAGTAGCGAAAGTAAGCTAGAGGTCTTTTTAAAATAGGATGGGGGAACGTATATGGCAATCGAAGTGAAGAAAATTTCAGATTTGAAAGAAGTCGACGTAACCAAACTTATTCAAGAAAGCGAAAAAGAAGGGTACCGATTCGTATCGAGACTTGCATCTGAATATGAAGATGGTACAAACAGATTTAGCGAACAAGGTGAGGCTCTTTACGGGGTGTGGGACGGCGAAGAACTAGTCGCAATCGGTGGATTAAATCGAAATATTGGTAGTTCAGGCGGAGATTCTGCAAGGCTACACCGCTTTTACACATTACCAGAGTACCGTAGAAAAGGAATCGGAAGTGTTTTGTGCAAGACTATTTCAGAAAATGCAAAAGGCAATTTTAATGAAATCACAACTAAAACGGAATCAGCAAAAGCAGACGCGTTTTATCGAGCAAATGGATTTACATTTGAAGAACGCTCTCCGCATACTACCCATGTGTTGAGTTTAGAATAGAAAGGAATTTTTAAGTATGAATGTTCAACAACTATTGAAAGACTATCCATTAATAAAAAATATCCAGAATACCGAAGAGGTTATTTGGATGAATCCAATCTTAAAAAATACTGTAGATGCTCTAAAAGATATATCTGTGACGAGTGATATGGTGCAGGACGCAAGTGATCGATTAGATCGATTTGCGTCTTATTTGCAGATTGCTTTCCCTGAAACAGAGAAATCAAAAGGCATTATTGAATCGCCACTTGTGGAAATTCCAGCAATGTCATCTGCATTGCAAAATATACTTCAGACTGAATTTGACGGGGAGCTTTTATTGAAATGTGATAATGCCCTGCCGATTTCAGGGTCGATTAAAGCAAGAGGCGGCATTTATGAAGTATTGAAAATTGCGGAAACACTTGCAATTGGTGAAGGGTTATTAACGGAAAAAGACGATTATGCATTATTAGCTTCTGAAGAAATGAAGCGATTTTTCAAAGGATATTCTATAGCTGTAGGATCCACCGGAAACCTAGGGCTTAGTATTGGTATTATGAGTGCAAAACTTGGCTTTCAAGTGACTGTTCATATGTCGAGTGACGCAAAACAATGGAAAAAAGATATGCTTCGTGACAAAGGAGTAGAGGTAATAGAGTACGCCTCGGATTATAGTAAAGCCGTTGAAGAGGGTAGAAAACAAGCAGAAAAAGATCCGAAGTGCTTTTTTATTGATGATGAAAATTCAGTCGACTTATTTGTAGGTTATGCGGTGGCAGCGAGCCGTCTGAAAAAACAATTGGAGCAGCAAGGGAAAGTAGTAGATGATAATAACCCGTTATTTGTCTATTTACCATGTGGAGTTGGTGGAGGACCAGGTGGTGTTGCATATGGCCTGAAACTATTATTTGGTGACAATGTCCATTGCTTTTTTGCGGAACCAACGCACTCTCCTTGCATGTTACTTGGTTTGTTAACCAGATTGCATGAAAACATTGCAGTAAGCGATATCGGACTCGACAATAAAACAGATGCAGACGGGCTAGCAGTTGGTAGACCTTCTGGGTTTGTTGGAAAAACACTAGAACATTTAATAGATGGTAGTTATACAATAAGTGATGAAAAGATGTATCAATTACTTGCTTTACTGACAGACACTGAAAAAATTCAGCTAGAGCCTTCTGCACTTGCAGGAATGACTGGGCCAATCCATCTTGCAAAGAATGGGGTTAACTTGAAGAACGCGACTCACATCGTATGGGCCACTGGTGGGGGAATGGTTCCAGAGAAAGCAAAGGAAGCGTACTATGAAAAAGGAAAGCTATTACTTAATCGGTAGAACTCCTTGTTTGCTCTTCCAAAAGTAATTGCTTTTTCTCAATTTGTAAAAAGGCTTCATTCTCGAGTTTCATCATTTCAATTTCTAATTGCTTTTGCTTAATTTGGTATTGCTTTACTGTAGCATAGCCCATTAGTCCAACCATACTGACTAATGCAATTCCAAAGCTTGAAAATATAATGATTTCAACCATGTATATTCACTCCTTTAGTATGTCCAGTATAGCAAAGTGAAAAATGAATAGCCATATTATTTCCAATTGTGATTCAAGATAGAAGGGTGACTTAAAGTGAAGAATAGCTTTTAAGTCATCCTTCTCATTTTGAAAACAAAGATGATTAACGAGTTTATTTTAATCAAAACTTTGTTTCTTTTTTTCTATCATTTTAATATTAAGTGGCTCAAAGGTAATTCTGTATTCTCCGTGTAATTTAAAGAGACCATATTTTTCAATAAAATAATCAATAACACTTTTCAAATACTCTGGAGTTATTTCTAGATTTGTGCATACTTCATCTAATGTAGTTTGTCCTTTCTCATAGCAGTCGATAAGCTTATCAAAAGAGACAATTTTCTCATAACCCCATCTTCGAGCTATTTGTTCTAATTTTACATTTCTTAAATCATTTAATTCTGTTATATCACCGTAGGTTGTTTCATAGTGACCAAGCTCTTCCGCTAATATACAATGCTTTTCATATTTATGTTTGAATTTATCAATTTCAATCACGTTATCGTAATATAAACCTGGGAGACCTTTAGGTAATACTTTTTCAATAATTTTAATATGTGGGTACTCCATTATCAGTTGATCATACGCCATGTATACACCTCATTTATCCGCGTTGTGATTTAATAAACTCAATATATTTCTTAATGTCTTCCATTTCTTCCTCTGTGACATCGTCATCAATATGTGCTGCAATAGTTACGACTTTCTTACTTTCACTCATTTTTTCTGAGTCTTCCCCTAAGAAATGCTGCCCAGGAACTTGAAAAAAATCAGCGAGTAATCGAACAAATTCCAGCTTAGGATCGGCTTCTCCATTTTCCCAACGACTTATGGAGCTCTTGCTAATTTTGCTACCGAATTTAGAATTTAAAGAATCTGCCAATTGTTCAATTGTTAGTTTTCTGTTCAATCTGAGCTCTTTTAATAGTGTTCCGAAGTTCTTCACAGTTAAAATCTCCTTACATATTATCTATAGTTAGAATTGTATATATAAATTTCCGTAAATGCAACAATGAGCATAATTAGTTCCGTTTTAGGAAAAAATATATTGACATAAATTTCTGTTAATACTATGATAGATTTATTCCATAAACGGAACTTAAAGTGAAAAATATTGATTTTTAATAGAGAATTTTATAAATGGTTCGCGCAATAAAGCTTATTAAAGGTGATATTAATTTCCGTTTTCGGAAAAAAGAGGGAGGGAAAGTATGAGAATGAGAGACTTAGAAGTAGATTCCGAAGGTAACATTAGTATTAATACAAGGGAATTTCCCAATCCATGCATCGTAGTAATTAGTAAAAATAAAGCAAAAATTACAGAGTTACCCCCTTTCGCTGATACAACCATTAAGACACATCAAGGAAAAGTTGTCCGTGTTAAATGGAGTGAGGGGGAAGATATTAATTTTTGAGTGTAATACATTTTTAAACATATAAACTATAGAAAGTAATAGTCCCACCAGTTATCTGGAGGACAGCAATCGATTTCAGCACTTGCTGTGTCTTTTGTTGTCCTCTTTTTTTATAGGGTTCTAATAAAAAGAAAAAGCAGGAGGTACTTCAAATGTTAAATTGGGCGGATAAATTGATACAAGAGTATTCATATCATAAAAAAGAACTAGAGCATTTAAAGACAAAGCTAGATCCAATAAATCCTAAAGATAATGCTGACCTCAAAATTATTAATAGTATGATCGATGATATGTCTTATGCACTTGAATGGATGAGGAAGGAAAGAAGACCTGGCAATCTTCATGGGGTTGATAAAAGGTCTATATATCAACGTCGTGCATTATTGGATATGGATTTATTTCCAACGATTGAATTGGATACAAAGCAAAGTAGTATAAGTGAGGAACAGAAACAGGAGATTATAAATATTTTAGTAGAGCTTTCTCATAGAGAGAGACAATGCTATTTAATGCATATGGCGTATGGGATGAGTCTTACAGAGATTGCAGAGGAGCTGAATTTAAAGAAGAGAACTGTGCAACAATACATTGATCGTGCAAAGGACAAAGTCAAAATACTAGTTTCCTGACGTACACTTGACGTATGAACCCACCTAGTAGTGAAGAGAGTTATTTGCATAAGTAATTGGAATTTGAATGTAAGTTTCAATAATAGATGTTGAATCGTTAAGAAGTTAAAGAGAGTAAATATCTACTAACTCTTTATCAACAATAGTAAAAAAGAGCGTTCCAATTGGAGCGTTCTTTTTGTTTAAAAAAATTGGAGGTGCTGAATGGAGACACTAATCGGTATTGGTTGCACTGTGTTGGGTTTATTAATAGGGATACTTACATTTGGTCGTAACCGCGACAAAGATGTGAAAGCAGATGCAGCAAAAACAGCAGTTATTGAAACTAAGCTTGACACTATAAGTAATGGTGTGGAATCGATTCGAATTGATTTAAAAGCGAATGAGAAGCAAATGGACGTACTATCAGAACGTGTAGCACGAGTGGAGGAAAGCTCTAAGCATGCTCACAAAAGAATCGATAATATCAAAATCGTTCAGGAGGCACCACAAGTATGAAGATTAACTGGAAGGTACGTTTTAAAAATAAGATTTGGGTGATGGGTTTTATTGCCCAATTATTCATTTTAACTGAATTACTTTTGATTGGAGCTCATGCTGCTGGTTTAACGGATTTCCATTTAACAGAGGAAATGAAAGATTGGATATTTGCTGTTATAAATGCAGTGTTTGGATTACTAGCAACTATGGGTAATATTCAAGATCCTACAACAAATAGATTTTCTGATAGTCCACGAGCTATGAAGTATATCGAACCAAAGTAAGTTTTCTTCGGGCGGTTTTTTTAGGGGGTGATTATTATGTGAAGTCAAACAGGTGTACAAGCATTCTTTTCTAGCAATTCAAATCTAATAAGAGGTGATAATGATGGTAAAAGTATTTATTGATGCAGGACATGGTGGAACAGATTCTGGAGCAGTAGGAAATGGATTGCAGGAGAAAAACCTAACATTGCAAATTGCGACTAGAGTCAAAGATATTTTGGTTGCGGAGTACAACAATGTAAGTGTATTAATGAGTCGAACTGGGGATCAGACTTTGACTTTGCCTCAACGTACAAATGCAGCTAATGCTTGGGGAGCAGATTTCCTCCTTTCAGTTCACATTAATGCTGGCGGTGGGACAGGTTATGAGGATTATATCTATCCGGGTACTGGTGTACCTACTACAACTTATCAAAATACAATTCATGCAGAAATATTAAAGCTTGTAAATTATACTGATCGAGGCAAAAAACAAGCAGACTTTCATATGTTACGAGAATCCAATATGCCAGCTCTTTTAACGGAGAATGGATTTATTGATAATGCAAATGATGCGGCAAAGTTAAAAACAGCATCATTTATTGAATCACTTGCCCGAGGTCATGTGAATGGAATTGCAAAGTGCTTTAATCTTCCAAAGAAAAGCACGGCAATTTATCATACTGTTGTAAGTGGTGACACTGTTTATTCCTTAAGTCAGACTTATGGTAGCACAATACAACAAATTAAGGATTGGAATGGTCTTGATGCCAATTACACAATTTATGTAGGACAAGTGTTGAGAGTGAAGTAAATAATAATCAGCCCTACTCACTTATGTGGGTGGGGCTTTTTTTGTGCGGAAATTATACAATTCTGTATATGAAGATAAGTTCCTACAAGTTCACTACTCAAAGTTCCTCGAAGTAGATCCATACCATTCAAAATCCCGATAATGATATAGCAGTCAAGTTGTGGAATCAAAAAATCACCTCTTTAAAGTTTACTAGTTGACATTATACCTTATGGGGTATATTATGATGAATATCAACGAGAACAAGGAGTTGAAAAAATGGACTACGAAACAAAAATGAAAAGCCGCATTAAACGTATGGAAGGGCAACTTCGAGGGATTTTACGTATGATGGAAGAAGGACAAGATTGTAAGGATGTCATTACACAACTTTCAGCAGTCCGTTCAGGCGTTGATCGTACAATTGGTGTCATTGTTAGTGAAAACTTAGTGCGTTGTGTAAATGAAGGTAATGGAGATCAATCAATAATGAATCAATCAATTCAAGAAGCAGTGAATTTATTAGTTCAAAGCCGCTAGATGTGTCTATATATAAGAATAAGAAAATATAAAAGTTTATAGGATGGATTCCGTTCCAAGCGGACGCTTTCCGCGGGGTCTCGTCTGTCTCGCTAATCCCGCAGGAGTCGCCGCTTTTCACTGCATCCATCCATTCTACAAAAAAAGTAATCATGTGCTTTCTATTCATTGTTGGAATGGAGTACTTGGCTACTGCATTACAAAGTGAAGATTTGTAGACAGTTATTGATCAATCCAATCTCCTAAAACAAGCCGTTCACTTTTTAAAAATAGAAAAAAAGAAGTAGTTGTGCTATTCCTACTATTCTTTATCAGTTTCGCTCATTCTATTAATAAACAGCTGCAACGATGAATAGCTACATACTAGTTGATTGGAGCGCAGGCGGCGACTCCAACCGGAATAGCATGAGCTGAAGACCCTGGACTGAGCGCAGCGAGGGAAGCGGCTGAAGCCATGCCGGCGGAAAGCGTCCACAGGAGCGGAAATCAACCGTACTTCTGCGGCTACTTGTTTTAAAAGGACCGGGCGTCTTTTTGCCCTGTTTCTCTTATTTTAAAATAAATTATACCGGTACGTGTATAGGTAAAGGAGATTGAAATGGAAAAGAAGAGAACAACAATCGTATTATTTAGCGGAGATTATGATAAGGCGATGGCAGCGTACATTATTGCAAATGGTGCAGCAGCGTATGACCATGAAGTAACAATTTTCCACACATTTTGGGGATTGAATGCATTACGTAAACAAGAAGATGTAGAAGTGAAAAAAGGCTTCCTTGAAAAAATGTTTGGGAAGATGATGCCACGTGGTGCGGAGCAGCTTGGCTTGTCAAAAATGCAAATGGCAGGTATGGGACCAAAAATGATTAAGCATGTTATCGATAAGCATAATGCGCTGACACTAACGCAACTGATTGAAATGGCGCAGGAACAAGAGATTAAATTAGTGTCGTGTACAATGACGATGGATTTATTAGGTCTTCAACAAGAAGAGCTGCTAGATGGGATTGAGTATGCAGGTGTTGCTGCTTATTTAGCAGATGCGGAAGACGGGAATGTAAACCTATTCATCTAAGGAGGAACTTATGGAAATTACAATTGTCATTGCAGTAATCGTACTTTTTCTTATTTGGCGTATGAAGCCAACAAAAGGTGTAAATACAATTTCAACTGCACAGTTAAAAACAATTTTAAACGATAAAAATAAAATATTTGTGGATGTACGTACACCAGCTGAATTTAAGGGGCGTAACATCATGCAGTTTATAAACATTCCGCTTGGCTCAGATTTCAGTAAGCTACCGAAAGACAAAGAAATCGTAGTTATTTGTCAAAGTGGTATGCGATCAAGTCAAGCATGTAAGCACTTAAAAAAATTAGGCTATGAAAAAGTAGCAAATGTCCGTGGCGGCATGAGCGCCTATTAAAAGGAGAGAGCATGATGAAGGAAATTACAACACTAGAAGTGCAGCAACGTTTAGAAGCTGGCGAAACATTAAACTTAATCGATGTACGTGAAGTGGCAGAGGTAAAAGTAGGTCACATTCCTGGGATTGTCAATATTCCACTTGGATTAATGGAGTTCCGTATGCATGAATTAGATAAAAACAAACCTTATATTATGATTTGTCGTTCAAGTGGTCGCAGTGGTCAAGCGACAGCATTTCTTGAAGAGCAAGGCTATGACGTGACGAACATGGTTGGCGGTATGCTGAATTGGGAAGGAGACGTGCAATAAGTTCATATTTTTTTTGAGTAAAATAATACCCTACTAGGTATGGAGGTAAAGAAAATGATTAAAGCAGATGTACAGTTAGATGCAAAAGGATTAGCTTGTCCTATGCCCATCGTGAAAACGAAAAAGGCAATGAATGGTTTAGAGGATGGACAAGTACTTGAAGTAATCGCAACAGATAAGGGCTCTAAAGCGGATTTAGCAGCATGGGCAAAAACAGTTGGTCACCAATATATCGGTACACAAGAAGAAAACGATGTACTGTATCACTATATTCGCAAATGTGATCCTGGAAAGTCAGATGCAGTAGAGAACCAATTCGAACGCACTATTTCAAATGAAGAAATCGTTGGTCGTACAGGTATCATCTTAGATGTACGTGAAGCAGCAGAATTCGCATTTGGCCATATTGAAGGCGCAAAATCGATGCCGATGGGTGAACTAGAAGCACGTATGAAAGAGCTTGATATGGATCAAGAAATTTATGTTATTTGCCGTACAGGTACACGTTCTGATATGGCAGCACAGCAACTCGCAGATGCAGGTTTTACAAAAGTATATAACGTCTTACCAGGTATGACAGCTTGGAACGGCGAATTAACGAAAAATATTTAATTTATCGGAGGAAACAACAATGTCTAACAAAGTAGCAATTATCGCAAGTAACGGTGGTCTTTTCGACGCATATAAAGTATTCAATATCGCAACTGCAGCAGCAGCTTCAGAAAAAGAAGTAGCAATCTTCTTCACATTTGAAGGACTTAACTTAATCCACAAACAAGCAATGCAAGCACTACCAATGCCAGAAGGAAAAGAATTCATGGCAGAAGGATTTGCAAAAGCAAATGTACCAAACATTCCACAATTAGTGGAAATGGCGCTAGAACTTGGTGTTAAATTTATCGGTTGCCAAATGACAATGGACGTAATGGGCTTAACAACAGCTGATTTCGTAGATGGAATCGAAGTAGGCGGCGCTGTGACATTCCTTGAGTTTGCGAAAGATGCAGCGCCATCACTAACTTTCTAATCGCAAGCTAAGCAACTTTCGACCGTGCACTAGGTGTGAAACCTACTACATTAAAAAAATCAAATAATATATCTGTGGGGGTAATAAATGTGGCAATAAATACATGGACAGCAGCCGATGTGGCACGCAAAGTAATCGACAATGAAGAATTATTCATTTTAGATGTACGTAATGCAGACGCATTTGAAGACTGGAAAATCGATGGTCACAAATTCGAATACTTAAACATTCCTTATTTCGAATTGTTAGATGGTGTAGAAGAAATCTTACCGAAAATCCCAACAAACAAAGAAGTGTTAGTTGTTTGTGCAAAAGAGGGATCGTCCATAATGGTGGCAGAAATGCTTTCAGAAGAAGGCCGTGAAGTCGCTTATCTTGCAGGGGGCATGAAATCGTGGTCAATGTACCTAGAACCTATTAAAGTTGGCGATTTAGAAAGTGGCGGAGAATTATACCAATTCGTCCGTTTAGGTAAAGGTTGCCTGTCTTACATGGTAATTTCCGGTGGCGAGGCAGCGGTAATTGATGCTGTGCGTTTCACCGAAGTGTTCACTAACTTCGCAAAAGAAAAAGGTGTAGAAATCAAGCACGTATTCGATACGCACTTACACGCTGACCATATTTCAGGCGGACGTACGATAGCTGAAGCGACAGGCGCAACTTACTACTTACCAGAAAAAGATGCAGAAGAACTAGTGTTTGATTACACAAAATTAGAAGATGGCTTAACAGTTCAAATCGGTGCTTCAAAAATTGATGTCGGCGCACTTTACTCGCCAGGCCACACAATTGGCTCTACTTCATTCGTAGTAGATGCTAAGTACTTACTGACAGGCGATATTCTATTCATCGATTCAATTGGTCGTCCAGATTTAGCTGGTCTTGCAGAAGACTGGGTAGGCGACTTACGTGAGACTCTTTACAACCGTTACCGTCAGCTAGCAGAAGACTTAATCGTATTACCAGCCCACTTCATGATTATTGATGAATTAAACGTTGATGGTACAGTTTCAAAACGCCTTGGTGATCTATTCGCTAATAATCATGGCTTAAATGTGGAAGACGAAGCAGTATTCCGCAGCATGGTGACAGATAACTTACCACCACAACCAAATGCATACCAACAAATTCGTCAAGTAAACATGGGTAAAATTACACCAGATAACGACGAGCAAACGGAAATGGAAATAGGGCCAAACCGTTGTGCCGTACGCTAGTTAATTGAACTGTTATACCTATACTTGCCTCAATCTCAAGAGGCAAGCTACTGTCTCGCTAGGCAAGGTTAAAAACGGTCTATATCGCTTCCAAAATAAAAGAAAAGAGGACTTACACATGAACATTACAAAACAATTAGACGCAAAAGGCTTAGCATGCCCAATGCCAATCGTAAAAACAAAGAAAGCAATCGACACAATTGAATCAGGTGAAGTATTAGAAGTATTAGTAACAGACAAAGGTGCATTGAATGACTTTAAAGCATGGGCACAAGCTGGTGGTCATACAATCATTGAACAAAAAGAAGAAGCAGGTGTACTGTACTTCTACATTCAAAAAGTATAGAAAATTGAAAAGCGAGTAGCTCGATTTACTCGCTTTTTTTAATCAGAAAGAAGGATTTAACATGGATTTAACATTTATAATTGTAATCTTTGCTCTTGGTTTTATTGGATCATTCCTTTCGGGGATGCTTGGGGTAGGTGGCTCAATTATTAAATACCCGATGCTTCTATATATCCCACCTCTATTTGGATTAGCTGCGTTTACTGCACATGAAGTGTCCGGTATTAGTGCTGTACAAGTATTATTCGCATCGATTGCAGGTGTATGGGCATACCGAAAAGGTGGTTATTTAAATAAAGAATTAATCATTTACATGGGTGGCTCGATTTTAATTGGTAGTTTTATTGGTAGTTATGGTTCTGGCTTTTTATCAGAAGCAGGCGTGAATATTGTTTATGGTGTGTTAGCAATGGTTGCTGCTGTTATGATGTTCATTCCGAAAAAACAAGTCGATGATCAACCAATGAATGAAGTGAAATTTAACAAAGCATTAGCAGCAGGTCTTGCATTAGTTGTGGGAATCGGTTCTGGGATTGTCGGAGCAGCAGGTGGTTTCTTACTTGTACCGATTATGCTTGTCCTATTAAAAATCCCAACGCGTATGACAATTGCAACAAGTTTGGCAGTTACATTTATTTCGTCCATTGGCGGAAGCGTGGGTAAACTATTGACAGGACAAGTTGATTATTGGCCTGCGTTTATTATGATTATCGCGAGTATCATAGCAGCTCCACTTGGCGCTAAATTTGGTAAGAAAATGAATACAAAAATACTGCAAATAATTTTAGCTATTATGATTGCGGCAACTGCTATTAAAATTTGGATAGATATTTTAATGTAATTGGTGAAATAATAATCAGCTATACAATTTAGATGAACAGCGTGTATATAGCAAGTATGAACGATGTTTCCAATGAGATTCATAAAATTTAGTGCAGTTGCCAACTTGAAAAAGCTTGTTTACCAATCTAAAATTTATATCTACCTGTAGAGAACGCTACTATTGGTAAGTCAAAGAGTATAAAGGGAATCCATTTTTAGTGGATTCTTTTTTTTATTATGGAAAAATTCATTTGAAATACTGTACTGAAATATTTGCGATAAATCATTTCTAATAAAAGAGTACTTACTATGCTGGACGATAAAAAAGTTATGACTTGCTCTATCATATATAGAACAAATGTGTTACACTATGAGTAGAACAACGTAAGTAGGAGGTGGCATTATGTTTATCGAAATAGAAGCAAATTCATCCGTGCCAATCTATTTACAATTAGCTCAGCAACTGATTGAGGGTATAGCAAGAGGTGACTTGAAACCAGGGGACTCTCTACCATCCGTTCGGGCATTTGCGGCAGACCTAGGAATGAATATGCATACGGTCAATAAGGCATATCATTATTTAGAAGAAAAAGAGTTCATACAAATCGTCGCAAAATCAGGCGTTATTATACAACCAAACGGAATTCCAAAAGCCTCGGAAAAAGAAAAACAACAACTAGCAGCACAAATCAGACCATTGATAGCAGAAGGATTAGTATTGAAACTGTCCGAGGAAGAGATGGTAGCTATGTTACGAGAGCTTGTACAAGATATTAAGGAGGGGAAATTATGATTACTTTCTTATTTGGATTTATTCTTTTGTTTATTACTGTATTACAAGCTTTTATGCCGAAATTTCTAAAGCAAACAGAGGCATTTGGCGTATATGTTCCTGAACAATATGCTAAGAAAGAGACAGTAGTTCGATTGAAAAAAAGATATACGCAGGTTGTCCTTTCTACAGGATTAATTATCCTCACTGGATATCTGATCTGGTCACTTTCTCAAGAGCCGAACGAAGAAATACTCGCACTTATAAGTGTAGGAGTACAATTTACTACTATTTTTATTAGTATTGGTTATTATTTCATTATGCATTTACGCATGAAGAAGTTGAAAGTGACTGAAGGCTGGGCGACTGGTAAAAATGAAGTACGCGTAGTTGACTTACAATTTCAAAAAAAGCTTCAATTAATACCGAGAATCGTATTTGTAATTCCAATGATTATTACAGTCGGACTAATTATTTATACTTTTATTAAATACGACCAAATGCCAAATATGATTCCAACTCATTGGGGACCTTCTGGACAACCGGACGCATTTAGCGAAAAAACGTATTTTAGTGTTATTTCTTTACCGCTCATTTTACTTGTCATGCAAGGAATGTTCCTCATGATGAGTGAAGGGATGAAGTTTTCGGGTGCAAAGATTAATCCTGCAAATAAAAAAACATCCGTTGAGCAACAACTTGCTTTTCGTAAGTATAGTAGCTGGTTTGCACTATTCATCACTATTACGTTGACTCTTATGATGGGCTATTCTCATTTGCAAACCATTCATCCAGAAATTGCAACTCCGTGGATTATGTTCGCACTGCCACTTGCCTTTTTAGTAATTACCTTTGTTGGAGTAGGCATCTATACAGTAAAGGTTGGCCAAAGTGGCTCGCGCTTGAAAGTAGGAGAGGCTAACCCAAGTATAGAAGATAAAATTGCGGTAGATGACGATAGATACTGGAAAGGAGGAATGTTTTATATTAATAAAGACGATCCAAGCATTTTAGTCGAAAAACGTTTTGGTGTTGGATGGACGTTTAATTTTGCTCGACCAATAAGTTGGATTCTTTTATTCCTACCGCTCATCATTATTATTGCGATTGCATTTAGTTTATAAGGCCCATTATATAGGATTATAAAAATAAGGTGGTCTCTAGTAGCATCAGGAGGCTACCTTATTTCTTGTTTAGAGAACAAATGAATGGTTAGTTGGAAAATCTGACATTTTTCTAAAGAAGGGCTGTCCTCTTACGATTTCAGCCCCAATCCTTTTATTGACTGTTCATTTGCCCAAAAGGTATCGTTTTTAATGTGAGTAATAATGGTAATCCATTACGATTTATTTCAATTGTAACTTCTTTATCTGCCCCGAGTTCGGAGATTATTTTTTCTACATCATCATACGAGTGAGTTGCAGTGCCATTTACTTTAGTTATCATATCTCCAACTTGAATATGACTATCTGCAGGAGTATTTGGTTGTACTTTCACGACTCTTGACCCTAACACTTCCCCCATTTTATATGTTCGATGCAAAATCCCAATCCAACTTCTCCAAAATTTTGAACGGATATCGATTCCTTCTTCATAGATACTTTTTAGGTTTAGCATAAATTGATAAGTTCCGAATAGCATATTATCCATTTCCATCATACCAATATCACCTACCCAAGAACCGGTATATTCTATAGATACTAAGGATCCTTTATCTTGAGGGGTGATTGTCCAAATGGTTAAGTCGTCGTCATCTTCTCTCTTTAACACTAATTTTTTGTGTTCTTCCAGTTCGACAATAGTGCCAATATAACTAACACCCCAACCATAATCGAGGCTCACTTGGCCACCTATTCGAATATCTAGCTCGCAGCTCTTTGTTTCCCATTTATTCCGTTCCTCACTAATCGTTAATGCTTTCCATATTCTCTCTGGTGAAGCCTTTACAAAAATTTCTCTTTGCACCGAATTAATGACTTTCTCCATTATTATCCTCCTCTAAATAGTCCTTTAACTTTACAAGCTTGTTTTCTAAAATAGAACCTAGCTCATGCTGAAGCTTTTGGTAATGATCATAAAAAACCTCGCGTTTCAAACGGTAGAAGCAGTATCTTCCATCCCTTCGTTCTGTAATCAGATTCTCTTCGATTAGAATGGCAAGGTGCTTTTTGAGAGCAGGCTGAGAGATGGAGAAATTCGCAACAAGTTCAGATTGAGTAAGTTCTTTATGAGACACTAAAGTTAGTGTTCGTCTACGTATAGGGTCTGATATTGCCCGATAAAAGTCCGTCATAGAAAGCCTCCACATCGTATAACCTTTTGGTTATATGATAAATATACTAAATAGTTAGAAAAATGTAAATAAAAAAAGGAGTAGTTTCCAACATTTCGGGAACTACTCCTTTTGTGCAGATTCAGATGCCAGCCATCGTAGCAGAAGAACGCTAAGTTGGCGTCTTACACAATAATTATTATTCTGCGTCGAATACTTCTACTTTTTCCATTTTAGCGCCGTTTGACATAGCTTTAGCTACTTCAAGACCACTTGTTACTTTACCGAAAACAGTATGAACACCATTTAAATGTGGTTGTGGTTCATGCACGATGAAGAACTGGCTTGAGCCTGTATCTTTTCCAGCGTGCGCCATTGATAGGCTACCTGCCTCATGTTTATGTGGGTTTCCAGCAGTTTCACATTTAATTGTTTTACCGCTGCCGCCCATACCAGTTCCAGTTGGGTCGCCACCTTGGCTTACAAAACCAGGAATAACACGGTGGAAAATAACCCCGTTGTAAAATCCACTGTTTGCTAGTTCTTCAAAGTTTGCTACTGTGTTAGGTGCTTCATTTGGGAATAAATCAAATTCGATTTTCTCGCCAGAATCCATTAAAAAATATCCTTTTTTCGCCATTCTAAACACTCCTTTTTCAAATAAATCCTTCATAAGTATAGCACGAAAGTGGTACGATACAAAAAGAGGTGAATCATTATGAACGGACAAAATAGAAAAGATGTGAGACCAGGACTAGAAGTAAATATCATTTTGAAAAAAGACCAACGAACTGGTGAAAAAACAAGAGGAATTGTTAAAGATCTATTAACGAATTCGTCCTTTCATCCACATGGTATAAAAGTACGTTTAGAGGATGGACAAATTGGTAGGGTTTGTGAAATATTAAGTTAATCAGAAAAGTGAAAAAGGAGAGCGTACATCATGCAAGTAGAATCACAAATATTACAATGGTTTAATCATTTTCATGAAAATCCAGAAGTAAGCTGGAAGGAATACGAAACAACAAACAAGCTTGCAGAAATATTGGATGAGTTACAAATACCTTATCGTCGTTTCGACGATGTGACAGGATTACTCGCTGAAATTGGAGAAGGAGACGAAGTCATTGCTGTTCGAGCGGACATTGATGCACTTTGGCAAGAAGTAGATGGTGTATATCGCGCGAATCATTCATGTGGGCATGATGCAAATATATCAATGGTTTTAGGAGCGTTATTATTAATTAAAAATGAAAAGCTAAACAAACGTATACGTTTTATATTTCAACCAGCTGAAGAAAAAGGAAATGGTGCCAACGCAATGATTGATCGAGGTGCACTTGAAGATGTAACGCATTTGTTTGGCGTTCATTTACGACCAATCGAAGAGCTTCCATTTGGAAAAGTTTCTCCAGCTATTCATCATGGAGCAGCAATGTTTTTGGAAGGAAAAATAGTTGGAATCGATGCGCATGGTGCACGTCCACATCAAGGCAAAAATGCAATTGACGTGACGGTGGCAATTCATCAAGCACTGAAAAACTTATATTTTTCACCATTTGAAGCTTATTCCGCTAAACTTACAAAAATTCAAGCAGGTGGAGATAGTGCAAATATCATCCCAGGTACAGCAACATTTTCGATTGATGCTCGTGCAGCAAAGAATGATATCTTGTTTAAGATGAAAGACCATATAGAGAAAGATTTACAAGCAATCAAGCAATTGTTTGATATTGACATAGAGTGGGAATGGCAAGACATAACACCAGGAGCTGAAGTGTCTGGAGAAGCAGCAACTATCGCTAGAGAAGGAATTATAGAAGTAGTTGGAATAGAAAACCTTGCTGAAGAAGTAATAACCTCTGGAAGCGATGATTTTCACTTTTACACGATTAGACATCCGGAAGTGAAAGCTGCAATGATTGGGGTTGGAGCAGACCTTGCACCGGGATTACATCATCCGAATATGACGTTTGATCATGCTTCGCTTACAATTGGAGCAAAAGTTATAGCGAAAACGCTTTCAATTATTTCTAAAAAGGATTGACGATAAGTAAATTTGGCTTTATCATTACCCTATTAGCGACGAATAAACGACAATTAGGAATTGTTGCAAAAGTGGCAAAGGGGGAAATAGTATGGGAGAAAAAGATAAAGTATCTATCAAAAAGGAAATTTCTTTAATATGGGCGATTGTTCCTTTGCTAGTGATGATAGCTTGCATGTATATAGCGGTAGTACGATTAGAACAGGGGCCGCATATTCCGTTAATAATAGGAACATCAGTAGCTGCATTAGTAGCCTGGAAGCATGGATTTAGATGGAATGACATTGAAGAAATGATGTACAAAGGAATTAAACTTGCATTACCAGCAGTTGTAATCATTATGTTAGTAGGTTTAACAATTGGTTCTTGGATTGGTGGCGGAGTAGTTGCTACTATGATCTATTTTGGCCTTAAAATTATTACTCCAGCATTGTTTTTAGTGACGATTTGCATAATTTGTATGATTGTATCACTTGCAATCGGTAGTTCTTGGTCCACTATGGGAACAATTGGTGTTGCTGGGATGGGAATTGGACTTAGTATGGGAATACCAGCCCCGATTATTGCGGGAGCAGTTATCTCAGGTGCTTATTTTGGAGATAAGATGTCCCCTCTATCGGACACAACAAATTTAGCAGCTGGGTTAACGAACACAAATCTATTTGTACATATTCGACATATGTTCTATACGACGGTACCGGGGATTCTTATAGCTTTGAGTGTATATGGCTTTTTAGGTATGAAGTATAAGAACAGCAATATCGATCAGGAGGGCATTCTTCAAACAATTTCCATGTTGGAGAAGAGCTTTGTCATTTCTCCTTGGTTATTATTAATACCAGTAGCTGTAATTGTACTTGTTGCCATGAAGGTTCCAGCAATACCAGCTCTAGTTATCGGGATTATCTTAGGATCGTTAGCTCAAGTATTTGTGCAAGGTGGTACTCTTGCTGAAGCAATCGGAGCACTTCAAAGTGGTTTTGTTATTGAAACTGGAAATGCTATGGTAGATGATTTATTTAACCGTGGTGGTTTAGATTCCATGATGTATACTGTATCGATGACGCTTGTCGCAATGACATTCGGAGGGATATTAGAATATTCTGGTATGCTTCAATCCATTATGAATCAAATACTTAAATTAGCAAAATCAGCAGGTACATTAGTAGCATCCACAATTTTAGCTTGTTTCACAACGAATGCAACTTGCTCGGAGCAATACATTTCAATCGTTGTACCTGCACGAATGTTTTCAAATGCTTATACGAAAATGGGGTTACACTCCAAAAACCTTTCTCGTGCATTAGAAGATGGAGGAACACTTACTTCAGTCTTTATACCGTGGAATACTTGCGGAGTCTTTATTTTAGGGACTTTAGGGGTAAGTGCGTTTGAGTATGCTCCTTATGCAATTTTAAATTACGTTGTGCCGCTTTTATCTATTGGGTATGCTATAACTGGTTTCACCATTCAGAAATTAACGAAATCAGAAATAGCAGAAATTCAAGAGAGAGAAGCTTTACAAGGTTAAGAGAAAAAGGAAAGTTCAGCAAAAGCGAACTTTCCTTTTTACACATAAGTAGGAAAATTAATTTCATATACTGCACGGGGACGTCCTTGTTGGTAAGTCATTTCTTCCCCAATAATATGAGCATATCCATGATTTACAAGCTTTTTCAAGATTCGCTCCGTTGTCCGTCTACTTACTTGTAAATAGATTTCTAAATCATATGCTGTAAATTCAGTAGATTTGTGTGAACGGCTAAACTGCATAATTTTAGATAGATTAGCTGGACTTAATGTTGTTTCTTTTGCTAATTGAGCAAGCACTGGGTCATTTGTTTTTAGCTGCACTTGTTTTTGATTGTTTGGATATGGTCCTAACAATTCTTTATTGTCTGTTATTAAATAGGCCGTATTCTCTGCCACGTAAGGGAGGGCGTCCTTCGCATTTTTCGTTGCCTCGGTGACTGTTTTGCCAAATCCAAATGCCACCTTTAATGGAGAGGAAACAAGATTTAGCCAAGTATTTATCGTATTGTTTTCCAGTGCTTTTTGAACAGCACCTTGTGTAGAAAAAAGAGTATAAAAATAATCCTCGCTTTTTACAACACTTGCATGAATGGAGCTTGAAATTTTCTTTAATACTTCATCCGAAATAGTACTATCATTCATTAATTGTATATAACCGACAGCAATTTTGGCAGACTGACTTTTTGCAAGAAGTGCCATTGATTTGGTCTCTTCAATCCCTTTTATTATAGAACTTTTAGGATCAATCATAGGAATAACAGATATATTATTTACTCGTAATTCTTGATATACTGCATGAATACTAGTTATTGCAAGTGATGACTGTCCGTTCTCTTGCAATTTAGAATGAAATGCAACAACTTCCTGTAAGTTAAATGTAGGATCAATTATCATCATATAAGGGTGTTGCTCCGATTGCCCAACATCTTGAAGTAGGCCATGCACAAGTTGTGGTTCTATTAAATCTATTGATATCTCCTGAATAGGAATAAAATTAGAATAGCAAGTAGATAATAATGTTGTAGCTATAGCTGTACCATCTTGTTTTAAGTAATGGGTAGGTACAGGTAGTTGCTCTCTCCGCTCTTTCGTATATAAGTAAGGTAGAGATCCTGAGAAAAATACCGCATCACATGGTGTAATATTTGGGACAATATCTATTGCTTCGATGGGCGAATTATAGATATAATAATCCAAACGGATAGTAGGCAGTTCCTCTTCTAATTGCTTTAGACGCTCAATAAAATCGGTAGATCCAAGTACTGCAATGCGTGTAATCATTGACGCACCCCTTTTTTTATTTTTTAAACGACTATTTAACGACAACTATAACTGGAAAAATTAAACTTGTAAAGAAAGTAGGAAAAATAAATTGAAAATTAAAGAAATTGATATTTATGCTATTAGATTACCATTAGTAGACCCATTTATCATTAGCTATCACACGTATGATGATATGCCATCTATTATTGTTAAACTTACAACTGAGGAAGGGCTAGTCGGTTACGGAGAAGCTGTTGCGGATGAGCATGTAACAGGAGAAACGTGGGAAAGCACATATGCATTATTGCAAAATACTTTGGCGCCATTGTTAATCGGAGAGAATCCAATGGAGTTTGAACGTTTGCATGAAAAGATGGATAAAGCAGTTTATCAAGCACCTGCTGCAAAAGCGGCTATTGATATAGCGTGCTACGATGTAGTAGGAAAGAAATTAGGTGTGCCAGTTTATCAGCTACTTGGTGGGCGATACCATGAGAAGTTTCCTATTACTCATGTATTAAGTATTGGAACACCGGAGTCGATGGCAGCAGAAGCGGAAAGTCGAATAAAAGAAGGCTATTCATCGTTTAAAATGAAAGTCGGCACAGAAGTACAAGCAGATGTTAAACGTATTCAAGCTGTACGTGAAAAAGTAGGCGAAGACATCGCAATTCGTGTAGATGTGAACCAAGGATGGAAAAATAGTGCCAATACAATTACAGCAATGCGTCAACTAGAGCATACGGGATTAGATTGGTTGGAGCAGCCAGTAGTTGCAGATGATTTTAATGGTATGGTAGAAATTAAGGCTAAAACAAGTACGCCACTTATGATGGATGAAGGCTTAAGAGGAATTCGAGATATGCGCGAATTAATCGAGAAACAAGCGGCACATAAAGTAAATATTAAACTAATGAAATGTGGAGGAATTTATCCAGCAATGAAGCTTGCACATATGGCAGAAATGGCAGGAATAGAATGTCAAATCGGTTCTATGGTAGAGTCTTCTATTGGATCAGCAGCAGGATTCCACGTAGCATTTTCGAAAAAAGCGTTTACGAGTGTAGAGTTAACTGGGCCACTTAAATTCTCAAAAGATGTAGGGAATCTACATTATGATGTGCCATTTATTAAGTTAAATGAACAACCTGGTTTAGGAATTGAAATTGATGAGGCTGTTTTACAAGAGCTAACTGAGTATTCCACTAAAGTGACAAAGTAAGAGGAAGTGTTGACATGAAAGAATGGAAGGGCAAGCTTGGCGAGAAAGAATATGTAGTTCGAGAGCTGACAACGGAGAGTATGGACAGCATTTTAAGTATACAGGATAAAGTTCTTGAAACTCTCACAAACAAAGAGTTCCTTCAACCATTAACAAAAGAAGAATTTGTACATTCTATTGAGAATGCTTTAATGGTTGGTGTTTTCGTGGGTGAGGAGTTAATCGCTTTTCGCGCATTAGCTATACCGGAAATAGATGAACATCACTTAGGATATGACATTGGACTTCAAACAGAACAATTGGACAACGTTGTCTATCAAGAAATTACGAATGTTCACCCAGATTATCGTGGATTCGGATTGCAAAAAAAACTAGGTGTTATCGTAATGGAACTTTTAGACGCATCTCCATTTACGCATGTATGTGCAACAGTGGCACCGTTTAATATAGCAAGTTTAAAGGACAAACTAAGCCAAGGTATGGTTATTGGAGCTCTAAAAAAGAAATACGGAGAAATGTTGCGTTATGTATTTTATAAAAAACTGCATGAAGATCGTGTAGTAGGTAACGAAGTTTTGGAAATCAATATGGATGACACTGCAAAACAACGGCAACTACTTGAAGAAGGCTGGATAGGAATAAGCATTTTGCAAAAAGAAGATGATTGGTACGTTACGTTTGAAAAGCGAGGAACGTACATATAAAAAAGGAAAACACCTAGGGATTCATAATGAATCCCTAGGTGTTTTAGACTGTATACAGTCTTATTTAATTTAAAATAAATTAATGATTGAAAGAAGTAGATATTCGCTGCGGGGAAACACTTTCTGTTGACGCGACTTGAGCCTCTTCGTTCCCTAAGCTCGAGGGCACTGAAAAAGTCCCTATGATTCGACTTTGCTAGATGTGGTTGTCCAATAACCGAATAAATAAGAAAATCGTTGCAATGGCTCCCTTTCCGCGGGCATTGCCTCAGCCTCCTCGCTGCGCTGCGGGTCTTCGGCTAATGCTATTCCCGCAGGAGTGTCGCCTTTTTCAACGATTTTCTAAAACTAAAAAAGTAGAGTGTGGATTGTAGAGAGATCCCCCTCTACTTTTCTAGTTTTTGAGAAACCCCATTTTTATTCGCTCTAAATTTCTAATAGTTCAGTAATTAGTATGAGACTCACTCAAGACCAATGGCTGAATTCAAAATAGGAAAAATGAATTATAGTGAGAATAATAAGAAAATAGCTGGAGACAACTTAGGATTAATGTTAGCTCCACAGTATAAGGGGCGCAATACAATGAAAAATTTATATAACGATTCTCGTTTCCGTCTTATTATTTTTGCTAATATTGCATCATCGATTGGATCCGGAATAACTATGATAGCAGTACCATGGATGCTTGTATCAAGCAATAATGGAAGTGCGGTATTTGGCTATGTAACAATATGCATGACTATTATTAGTTTCTTAATTACCCCACTAGTAGGTAATCTAATTGATAAAATGTCTCGAAAGAAGCTACTCTTAACTAGTAAGATAGTAAGTTTAATTGTGTTACTTGCTTTTTCACTTATCGGTTTTGTTGGGCTATCCTATGAAGTCTGGCATTACATAATCATTTATATGATTGGCAGTTTGTATTACACGATTTTTTATCCTACAATGTTTGCTTTAAATCAAGAAATTTTCCAAAAAGATCAATACAAAACACTAAATGGAACAATGGAAGTTCAAGGGCAGCTTTCTAGCGTTATAGCTGGTGCTTTAGCAAGTATTTTACTGTCTAAATGGGATTTTCAATATATATTGTTATTAGACGTATTATCTTACGCGGCAGCAATTTACTTTTACTTAAAAATTCCTTATACATGGACCAATATTAGAAAAACAAAAAGCATTTCTAAGTCAAGAGCAACTGAAGGTTTAATGTATATGTTGAAACGACCAGCAATGTTCCTATTTTTAATGTTTTCAGTTATGCCGTTTATTGGCGTCATGATAACGAATTATTTATTTCCAGTGTATTTAGCTGACGTGCTAAAAACTTCTGGGAGTTTCTATGGGATTCAAGGAATGATTTATGGGGTAGGCGCAGTAATTGCAGGTATTATCGTCCCTATTATTGCTCGAAAAATTGGGGATGAAAAAACAATCATTTATAGCGTAATTACTTATACGATTGCCATTTCGCTGATTATTTTTGCCAATGTACCATTCTATTTGTCTCTTATGTTTTTTATAGCTCTAGGAAATAGTGGTGCAAGAGTAGCTAGGAACTCTTTTTTAATGGATAAGGTTCCTAACGAATTAATGGGGAGGGTCGATAGCCTGTTTCGAACAATTGGACTTTTGTTAAGGATTGTATTACTAGCTATCTTCACTGAAATGGTTTCTACAGGTTTAATCATTTATTGCTTTATTATGCTTAGTGGAATACTAATCGTAGCCTCTATATTCGTCACTTTAACTTGGAAAAAGGGATTTGAAGCAAATGAAAATGACATCAGTCTTGAAGTGGAACCTAAGCTAATAGCAAAATAATTTTTTGAGGATACACTGAACTTGAATAAGTCACCAAGATGTGTATAATATAAAATAATTGTATACGTAAAATGTTTTCTAGGGTTCCGCAACGATGAAGTTGGTCTGAGACCGAGAGAAAACTCACAGCTTTGCTGTGTCACGGAAGGATAAAAGCCTGGGAGAAACTGTTTAACAGTTTTCTCTCAGGCTTTTTTGTTTTTTATATCCACAAATATAGGAGGTTATTATTTTATGAACAAAGATTGGTTGAAAGTTTTAATTGCAGCTTTTTTTGAAGTTTTTTGGGTTATCGGTTTAAAACATGCAAGTGATTTCTGGACTTGGTCAGGAACTGTTATTTCCATCATTGTCAGCTTCTATTTAATGATTGAAGCTGGTCGAAAACTGCCTGTAGGTACTGTATATGCTGTTTTTGTTGGAATGGGTACCGCAGGAACTGTTATATCCGAAATTCTCTTCTTCGGAGAACCATTTAAAGTAAGTAAAGTTTTATTAATTTTATTACTATTAGCAGGAGTAGTTGGATTGAAGTTAGTTACAAAAGACAAAGTTCAAGAAGGAGATGAGTCGTAATGGCATGGGTTTCTCTGTTAGTAGCAGGAATATTTGAGATGTTTGGTGTTACCATGATTAACAAATTGCACAAGGAACGTAACTGGCAGTCGTTAGTCCTTCTAATTCTCGGGTTTGGCGGAAGTTTTCTATTTCTTGCATACGCAATGACATCACTTCCTATGGGAACAGCTTATGCTATTTGGACTGGGATAGGTGCTTCTGGAGGAGCTATTTTAGGTATGATCTTATACGGGGAACCAAAAGATTGGAAAAGACTTGTCTTTATCGCAATGGTATTAGGAGCAGCGATAGGATTAAAACTAGTCTCTTAAAAAACAGGAAAGCACCTAGTAAGAAAGATAATTCACTAGGTGTTTTTTGTTAGAATTTTTCCCCATAAAGTATATTACCTTTTTCATCATATGCTTTCATCATAATTGGCATATTTAATTTGTCTGTATTAATAGGGGCATACCACAACCATAAGTTGTCTTGGATTTTCAGCTTGTTTGGCTGAATATCGTTTTCACTTGTTATTACAATAGACTTAATGTTATCAGTTGCTAAACCCCAAAGCATAGGGAGTCCATTTGGAGGACTAATACTACCACTCCAAGTTAGGGAATCATCAGCAACCATAATCCAATTTAAATTAAGTGCACTAGAAGTTGTTTCTACTTTTGATAGTTTATCGTCTATCAGTGATTATGAACGTTTTGTTTTTCTATTCATTACGTAAAATGCTGTACCAGCAATAAATAAACCAGTACTTAGCCACAAAGCTATTCCGTTCCACTCTCCATTAAATAATGTAATATTGGTCAGAGTAATAAATTGCATTAAAACAATGACTATATATAATCCGGTTATCGCTCTCATAAAAATTTACTCCTTTCAAAAAAAGTCCCTCGATTTTAGTTTTAAATTGGGTATATATGTTAATAGTGTATCACTAATGGAAATTAACATCTAATTATTTCTGAAAAGTGTTTGTTTATGCAACATATTTCCTGAAACCATTTTTTCTTCTGTCCGTATAATAGCTATGTAGAAAAAGAGGAAGAAGGATGATTGTATGACGTTTGTTTTTATTATCTCGGCAGTTGTAGCAGTAATTACTGCACTAATAGTCGTACCATTGACAGCTAAAAGGAAAGACACGATGTCTTCTCTAATAGGACTAACAATTGTATCGTTTATCGTATTAGCAATTGTATATTATTTGACGAATTTGGATAGGAACTGGACGGCTTTATGGCCATGGCTTGTGCTTGCTACATTAGCGGGAACAGTTTTGTCAAAAGGTGTAGAGCAAAAAGCAAAAGGTATACTTTTCTTAGGAAGTTTAGCTGTTGCTATTTACATGCTATCTGCTTTTGTTTGGAATGCTGATGAAAAATTTGAAGTAGCCAAGATGGATGAAAAGGTAGAAATCGAAGCGTTCGATGAAACAAAAACGCCAGCGAGTGTACCACCTCAATTTGCACGAAATAAAATGAAGAAAGCATTTGGTCAAGTACCGAATACTAGCTACTATGAGCTAGGTAACTTACAAATTCAAAAAGTAAAAGGGGAATATGTATATATTGCTCCAGTCGAATTTTCTGGTTTTTTCAAATGGATAAATGGTGACGTTACACCAGGTTATTTTACGATGAGTGCAACAGATTCAGCTGACAATCCAAAATTCGTGAAAGAGGAGATGAGTTACACACCTTCATCTTTCCTTCACAAAAATTTAGAAAGACATATGCGTATGAAGCATCCAACAAAGATTTTTTATGGAGATCCACAGTTGGAAATTGATGAAGACGGAAAGCCATACTATATCCGTTCATACGGAAAATTCATCAGTGCTCGAAACGGCTTTGACGTTGAAGGAATTGTCGTAGTAGATCCAGCCACAGGTCAAACAGATTCTTTTAAGCTTGCAGATGTACCTGCGTTTATTGATGGAGCAGTATCTCCAGAAACCGTAAGTTTGCAAAACGGTTATTTTGGTAAATATGTTCATGGCTATATAAATAGTCATTTTGGTAAAAAAGACGTGAAATTACCATCTGATGAAGGAACAGAAGCGAATGTTAGCCCAATTTTTACTGAAGACGGTAAAATGTATTACTTTACTGATTTCACAAGTCCAAAAGAGGGCGTTGATTCGATGCTAGGTTATTCTTTAACAGATGGCCGAACTGGTAAAGCAACATATTACACTGGAAATCTAGAAGATTCTTATATGGATTCACAAGGTGCACTTCAAATAATAGAGAAGAAATTTATTGAAAAGAAATGGTCGGGAGAGATGCCTGTACTGTACAACTTCTATGGGGAAGCTAGCTGGTTAACTCCGGTTCTGGATTCGAATGGATTTTTACAAAATTACTTTATCGTGTCTGCTGCAAACCCAGAAATTTCCGTTTACGGCAATACGCCTAATGAAGCATTGAAGCTGTATAAAACAGCCATTCAACGCGGTGGAAGCACAGTAGATGGAAGCTCCAAAGCGGAAGAAAAGTCAGTAACTGGGACAGTTGTTCGTGTATTTAAAGAACGTGTCGGAGACTTCACACAAGTATCTTTCTTACTGGACAATAAAGAGAACTACATTGTTTCTTCAGAAGTAGCTCCACTTGCAGTTTATATGCAAGAAGGTGACATCGTCCAAGTAAAATATTTAAATACAGGAGAGTTATTTTTACCTGTTAAAGAGATCACAATTCAAGGTATACAGAATAATTAAATTGAAATCAATTATTAACAGCTGGAGCTATCCTAGTTTTATAGGATAGCTTTTTTGTTATAGAATAATTAAACAGAGATGTAGCATTCTATACTTAGCTCACTCAGGCAAAAGGGGTGATTTCTTGAAAATACATTACTTAACAATTGGTGAAGTGGCAAAGTTAAGTAATTTATCGATTCAAACTTTGCGTTATTATGATCGAATAGATTTATTTAAGCCAATAGAAATTGACCCAATAAATCAATATAGGTACTATCAAAATACCCAACTATATTACTTAGATATTATAAAATCATTAAAATATCTAGGGCTATCTTTGGAAGAGGTTAAATCTGTACTAACATTGACACCGAAAGAATTAGTTACTTATCTGGCTAATCAAGAAGAACGAATTGACCAGGAATTTCAAAGGCTTATAGAGACCAAAGAAATGTTACAGCGTAAAAAGGAACAAATACAATCATTTACACTTGAATCGAGTATGATGGATGTTTGTGTGAAGAAAATTCCAGCACAAAAAATAGTAAAAATAAAAACGTCCAACATAAGATTCAATGATATTCCAAATAAGGAATATGGACTTATTAGTAAAGTGCTAGAGGATGTGGGAAGTGTATTTGATACGTTGTATGGTGGTTCATATGCTTTGAAAAGATATGAGTCATTAGATGATATCAATTATGATTATTTATTTACCCATACTGTGACAGATAAGGAAACGGATATAAACTTTGAGGATGTAGAAATAAGTATATTGCCTGCTGGAGAATACCTCAGTATAACTTTTCCCTTACAAGAGGATACTTATGAGGTTTGTTACAATAAATTGATTTGTTATTTGGAGCAACATTCCATTCATGTAGTGCCAATCGTTTATGATATTTGGATGCCTATAAATTTTACCGCATCCAAAGAAGATGAATTCATTGTAGAACTAAAAATACAAATTCAAGCTACTTGACCCTATAGTTACTATAGGGTTTATTTTTATTTACATAAGAGTTTTATCTAGCATAATGAGGAGTTTGGAAATGATGGTTGGTTTAAATAAAATAATTTACTTAGTATTAGTAAATATATTCATTGTATTTTTAGGAATAGGATTAGTTATTCCTGTATTACCTACTTTGATGAGAGAAATGCATCTAGAAGGGTCTACGATGGGATACTTAGTGGCAGCTTTTGCGTTTACTCAATTATTAGTTTCTCCTTTTGCGGGAAAATGGGTCGACTTGTTTGGACGCAAAAAAATGATTGTTATTGGTATGCTACTTTTTGGGTTATCAGAAATACTATTTGGTCTTGGTCAGGATGTAGTAGTATTGTATGTTTCCAGAATGCTAGGTGGTATAAGTGCAGCATTTATTATGCCTGCAGTAACAGCTTTTGTTGCTGATATTACTTCGTTAAAGGAACGACCAAAAGCAATGGGATATGTTGCTGCTGCTATAAGCACAGGATTCATTATAGGACCTGGGATTGGTGGGTTTTTAGCTGAATTTGGAACAAGATTGCCTTTCTTTTTTGCAGGGGCATTAGGCTTTTTGGGATCTCTATTTTCATTGCTATTATTAAAAGAGCCTGAAAGACCAGAAATAGAACAGAAGGAAGAAGATAAAAAAGTAGCAAAATCAGGATTACGTAAAGTATTAGAGCCCATTTATTTAATTCCTATGATTATTATTCTTGTCTCTAGTTTTGGCTTAGCGGCTTTTGAAACAGTTTATTCCCTTTTTGTCGATCACAAGTTTGCATTTACACCAAAAGACATTGCGTTAATCATTTCAGTTAGTGGAATTTTAGGTGTTGTTGCGCAAGTTCTTTCATTTGACCGTATAGTCGGCAAAATTGGTGAAATTAGATTAATTCAAATTTGTATGGGTGTGTCCGGAGTATTTATATTTGCTATGATTAAAGTGTCAGCGTACTGGTCCATATTACTTGTGACTTTTGTGATCTTCTTAATGTTTGATTTAATACGTCCTGCATTGACAACATACCTGTCTAAAATTGCTGGTAATGAGCAAGGATTTGTAGGTGGTTTAAATTCCACTTTTACAAGCGTAGGGAATATTATAGGTCCTGGCATTGCGGGAATTTTGTTTGATGTAAATGTCGACTACCCATATGTATTAGCAATGTTTATACTTGCGCTTAGCTTTGTGATTTCGTTATTTTGGAAAGAACGAACCAATTAGAATACAAAGGAGCTAAAGAAATGCATATTTATCTAGTTACTGGAACAACAAGTGGAATAGGTTTAGAACTTGCCAAACAATTATTAAAAACAGGCAATATAGTTTATGGGTTTGCAAGAAGAGAAAATGATATTGAGCATGATAATTATCATCATATTTTATTAGATTTAAGTGAAACTTTGAAGCTGACAGACACAATGAAAACAATTATTCAACATGCCACTAATGAGGCGACTTCCTTTACGCTCATTAATAATGCAGGAACAATTGATCCGATAGGTATGGTAGGGGAGATCGACAGCGAACTTGTCGCGAAAAGTATCGCAGTCAATTTAACGGCTCCGATGATATTAACAGGAGCTTTTATTAACGCATTAGAAGGACAAACAATCCCTAAAAAGGTTATGCAAATTTCATCCGGTGCGGGTAGAAAGCCGTATGAAGGCTGGAGCAGCTATTGTGCTGGAAAGGCTGGACTCGACAGATTTACAGAAGCGGTGAATGTAGAAGAATCAAAAAAACAATATGGAGCTCGAATAGTTTCTATTGCACCTGGAATTATTGATACCAATATGCAAGGAAAGATTCGTCAGTCAACAGAAAGTGAGTTTCCTTTAGTAGATCGATTTAAGGAATACAAATCTGCTGGCGATCTCAGCAGTCCTTCAGAAGTGGCGGAAAAGTTAATAAAACTAATGGAAAGTGATCAATTTTATAAAGTAGAGGTCATAAGCGATTTACGCAATCTATAATGGCAGTCATTTTGTCTTTTTTAGAAAATCCATTACAATAGTACATAGAGTATTCAATTGTGAAATGGAGGACTAGTTGTGCCTGAAGTAGCAGCTTTACAAAAAGAAGCAATGGACATGCTAAAAAAGACAAGTAGAACGTTTTATATCCCTATCACTTTTTTAGAACCGAAACTAAAAAAGGCGGTTGCTTCTGCTTATTTATGTATGCGTGCGATAGATGAAATAGAAGATCATGAAGCATTAGAATTGCAAGAAAAACAGCGATTATTACTTGCCACAAGTAAAATGCTTACAAAAGAATTTGATACAAAAGAATACGAAAAACTGGTAGCGCCATATAAGGACATCCTACCAGCAGTCTCTCTAAGACTAGGTGATTGGCTTGCTATTTGCCCTGCTGACTTAGTGGGAAAAGTAAAAGAATCCACTAGTGAGATGGCAGAAGGAATGGCCAAATGGGTAGAAAAAAACTGGCAAGTGAAAACGAAAGAAGATCTCGATGAATATACATACTATGTAGCAGGCCTTGTTGGTGTCATGCTTTCGGATTTATGGGAGTGGAGTGCTGGCATTAAAACGAACAGAGACGATGCGATTGCATACGGACGTGGCTTACAAGCAGTAAATATATTACGAAACAAAGACGAAGATAGTGAACGTGGAGTTCAATTTTTTCCAGAAGGTTGGACTCGTCAGGATATGTTCGAATATGCGGAAGGCAATTTAGCGAAAGCAGACGATTATATAAAAAGTATTAATCGTAAAAGCATCGTACTATTTTGCAAACTGCCACTTGCACTTGCACACAAAACATTAAAAGCACTGAAAAGTGGAAAAGAAAAAATGACGCGTGCAGAAGTTGAGGCCACTGTGGAAGAAGTACAAGCAGAGGTATAATAATATATTCCAACTCCCGAGAAGAGCATAGGTTCTTCTTGGGAGTTTTTATGTTTAATTAGTATTGATAATCATTATCAATTATTCGTTGCATGAAAAATGTTCATAGTTGTATACTTATATTTGAAGGGGCATATTGCCACTTCAATACTTTTGATAAGAGGAGGAATTAATAATGTTATCTGAAAAGTTACATACAGCATTGAATGAACAAATGAACTTCGAATTTTATTCTGCACATGCTTATCTTGCCATGGCTGCGTATTGCACAGCAGAAGCGTATGATGGCTTTGCTAATTTCTTTTTGGTACAAGCTGAGGAAGAGCGTTACCATGCGATGAAATTTTATAATTTTTTAAGTGATTTAGGATATCGAGCGACAATTGATGGCTTCAATCATCCAAATAACGAATTTACTTCTATTTTAGATGCGTTTGAAACAGCATTAACACATGAAAAAGAAGTGACGCGTCGCATTTATGGGTTATCTGATATTGCATTAGATGAGCGTGAGCATGCAACGATGGCGTTTTTAAAGTGGTTTATCGATGAGCAAGTAGAAGAAGAGTCAACATTTGATACGCTAATTAACAAAATCAAACGTATTGAAAATGATTCAAATGCAATCTTCATGTTAGATTCAGAATTAGCATCACGCACATTCACTCCAGAAGTAGTGTAAATACTTGAGCCCACAAGTAGGAAAAAAGGAGGGGGAAAGTGGCATAGTCATTCCCACCCCTCCAAAAAAAGATTCTCCGGTAATGATGTAGCAACGTTTAGTACTAAGCCCTCCGGTAATAGTGGAGACAAGATGCACTTAAAGGGTGCTCGCGCATTTCTTAAAAGATAAATAAATTATCTATCAAATAGCCACTACGAGAATTTAGCGCTTTGGCATTCGCTTTCCGCGGGCGTTGACTCAGTCTCCTCGCTGCTCTGCGGGGTCTTCGGCAAACGCTATTCCCGCAGGAGTGTCGCCTTTTTCAACGATTTTCTAGAAATGAAAAAGTATTTATTCTATAAATAGATTCTTTCATTAACCTTAAGCAAAAGCAAACTGACTCCAACCATTTCAAGCGACGGACAAACGACAGCCAAAGGATTACCGAAAAAGAGCGACGGGAAGTGGCTAGCCACTTCCCGTCGCTCTTAAAGCTTATCCGGTAGTAAGATGGCCGACATACTGTCCAAAGCACGCAAGAAACGATGAAGAGAAGATGCACTTAGAGGGCGCGCTGGGATATACAACTTCCCGGAAGCTTGAAGATACAACGAATGTTCCTTGCAGAGTTAATTCGGCAACACCGATAACAGTTAAAAGTGACTCCTCTCCTAACAAAAATACTGTTATTTGTAAAATTGCAGTATTTTGAATCATTTATTACGTTTTACGTTTTCACTTTATTTAATGCAACAAAATTATTTAAAAAATAATACCGCTCTTACAGAATAGAATAATGTAAGAGAGGTATTGATGTGAGGGTAAGTTATTAGAATACTAGGAACGTAAACCAACTTTAGTAGAAGACATTTAACTTGAGCCAAAGTGCTTCGAGTTCCTCTAAACGCTCGGTATTATCAGCTTCTTTATACTTTCCAACGAATGCTAATATTAGATTAATCATACTCATGGATGCAGCAAATGAATCAAAAAAAGAGGAAAAATCACTTTTAGTATAAAGAGCCAAATCGGCGTTCGGTATTAAAGGTGAAGAAAAATTATCAGTTAACGCAATGGTGCAAGCATTTCTCTCTTTAGCATATCGAAATAACTCTAGGGTGCTTCGTGTATAGCGTGCAGTGCTAATTGCAAACGCAACATCATTTTGGTCAATTGAAAGCATTTTTTCTCCATCTGTTTCTAACACTTCGACATGAGTGACGTTTCCAAGGAGCATGCCTAAATAGTAATTTAAGAACATTCCTGGAGAGCCAGCACTACGACTTGAAATAATATAAATATTTTCAGCTGCTAAAATGGCTTTTATTACTTTTTCAAATTGATAAGTATCAATCTCTTCAATAATACTTTGTACATTATGAACATCTTGCATTATGTAATTTTTGATTTGTTCATCAATCGTGTTCCCTAGAGATTGATCATTTTTCAAACGTTCTGTTGTTTTAAGCTTTCGTTGAAGCCTGTTTTGGATATGACACTGTAAGTCAGGATACCCTTTATAACCCAGTGCATTTGCAAACCGGACCACAGTAGCATCACTAACACACACTTCCTTCGCTAATTTTTCAACCGTTTGAAATGGGATATTATTTGGATTGTCTAAAACATATTGAGCTACCTTCTTTTGTGATTTGCTTAAACTGTTCATTTGGCTTGCAATTTCAAGATATGGATCTCGCATATTAGAAAGTCTCCTCTCGCTCTGATTTCAATATTTTTCACATTAATTTAAAGTATTTTATACTTATTATGCCATAGTTAGAAACTAAATTTATGAACCTCAACTTCCATTCATCTAATTTTTCATCGCAATTATAAAAATAATGTGTTATATAAAACTCTTTACCATACGTCGTTTTCTCTATGTAAATACAAGTGTTATATAAAAAATGAATTTTAATTTTCAAAAAGAAGTTGCTTTTCTAATAATCAAAGCATATTATGAAATAAAATAATCATATTTATCTATAAAGTGAAATAAATATTTCATAATTAGGAGGAATAATTGTATGCAATCATCAACTGAAAATTTGTTTACAGTAGAAACATCCAAAAGTATTTTCGAAGAAGCTTGTACTTATATTCCGGGAGGGGTAACTGCCCATATCAAATATATGACTCCACATCCAATTGTTATGAAAGAAGCAAAAGGATCTAAATTAGTAGACGTGGATGGTAATGTTTACATCGATTATTTGTTATGTTCAGGTTCTTTACTAACTGGACATGGTCATCCTGCTATTACAGAAGCAGTCACAAATCAGCTACATGATATGGGTACAACTATTTTCGGGACTCCTCACTTATTAGAACAACAAATGGCGAAGAGAGTCATTGAACTATACAACGGTATTGAAATGGCACGCTTTACAAACTCTGGTTTAGAAGCAACTCTACTAGCTATTCGTATTGCGAAAGGATTTACTGGCCGTGAAAAATTAGCCAAATTCGAAGGCCATTACCATGGTGGGTACGATCAATCTTTAATTAGTGTGAACCCTACAATGGAAGAAGCGGGCGATACTAAGCGACCAACTCCAGTTCCAGAATCACGTGGAATCTCTAATTACTACCTTGAAAAAACAGTCGTTCTTCCTTTTAATGATTTAGAAGCAACCATTCAACTATTAACTGAAAATAAAGATGAAATTGCTGCAGTTATTATGGAGCCTGTTCAAGGTGGATACATTCCAGCAACACAGGAGTTTATGGAAGGCTTACGTGAAATCACAGAGAAATACGGCATTGTTTTAATCTTCGATGAAGTAAAAACAGGTTTCCGTGTAAGTATGGGGGGTGCACAAGGCTACTATAATATCGCACCAGATATTACAACTTTAGGAAAGGTTTTAGGAGGTGGTTTCCCAGTTGGACTTGTAGGTGGCCGTAAAGAGATTATGGAGATTACAAATCCAATTAGTAGTCGAGATATTTTAAGCGCTAGTGTTGAAACTAACAAAGAAAAGAACGGGAACAAAGACAGTGTTTTATTCCACTCAGGTACTTACTATGGGCACCCAACCATCCTAAGTGCTGGGAAAGCAACCTTAGATCTACTAGAAAAAGACGGTATATTAGATAAAACAATCGAACGCACAATGTGGTTGCGTCAAGAGTTAGAAGCTCTTTATGCACGCTATGGTGTTACGATGAAAACGATTGGCTTAGGTACAATCTTTAACATAGTCTTCACAGATAAAGAAATTCTAAATTATCGCGATATGCAGGAGTCAGATTTTTCAATGCGTGACAAAATAGATCGACGCTTACTTGAGTTAGGCGTCTACATCAAGCCGCTAACTCGCTACTCTATGTCTACTGAACATACACAAGAAGATTTAGAAAAAACCGTTGCACTTCATGAACAAGTGTTAAAAGAACTTACAAATAAATAACAAAAAAACAGCATCGAGATTATGATTTGGATGCTGTTTTTTTAATTGCTTAGGAAACTATAAAATTTTTAACTTGTGTATAACTTTCTACAAGTGTTTCTACATCCAGATTTCTTCGCCTTGCTCCTGAGTAAGCTCGTCGCAGAAGTTAGTGCCTGTCGGAGGCCTGCGCGAAGCAGGTCATACAGTCGTTGCGACACGATGTCGTGAACTTAGACTGTATTTCCCTAGTATAGACGCTTGCGCTTTTGTTCAAAGATAAGAAAGTGTATAAAAAATAAGCATGCCGTGAATCCCATGTTCATGGTATTTTTATTTGGATTAGTAGGACTGCTGAATTTCTTTCGAAAAAAGTAATTTGTATAACCCATTTTTCACTTATCATTTTAGAATACGATGCTAGAAAAAATAAGGAGTATCTATTTATAACGAAGCAAAGAGCGCCCGAAATTGTATCTTCGGGCGTAGATCTAACTATTGGAAAACATTTTTTCTTTCATTAACCAAACCAAAAGTAGCCTGTCTGTGAACATTCCAAGAGGGCGCCGTACAAACGTCAGTCACAAGATTACCGAAAAAGAAGAGGGTTGTAAGTGGCATCGTCACTTACAACCCTCCAAAAAACATCCTTCGGTAATGATGTAGCAAACGTGCAGTACTAAGTCATCCAGGAATAGTCGAGATAAATTGCGCTTAAAGGGCGCTTGGGTTTTTCTTATTGTTACTATTCAAAACCCAAAAACACATAAAACTAAAGCAACAGTTCCAATTAGGTGGTTAATAATTGTAAGTTGAATGGACCGGACATGCTCTCCTTTTTTCAATCGATAGGCAACTTGACAGGCACCGTATAAAAGCCATAATGACGCATATGCAGCTATGTGAAAGGTTCCATACTTACTTTCCCAAAACGAGTAAAATCCGAGTATAAGGGCAATGGCTAAATAATTTATCCAATGATGTGTCCAGTTTAATGACCATTCACGGCGCTTTATAATAGGAAATTTGTGTTTAAACCATAGAGTCACGGAAAATGGAGCAAAGAATAATATAATTAGTCCAAAAACCATTCCTAAATTCGAATTAGGATTCTTAAATAAGTCCATATAAATATCAGACCAACTAGTAGCGTGAATATACAATAATTCATTTGTATTGATGTCTAGAAAAACAGAGGGGCTTAATCCTTTTAATCGGCGTTCTGTACCTCCATCGTACTTTACTAATATATCTACACTTTCACTATCATACGACCTAAAGTTCTCTTTAGAGATGGGTACTGCTGATTGTAAAAATATCTCAAGCTGTTCAAGCATCTTTGTGTCCTTTATAACACCAACATGTAAGTAAAAGCTGGACCACTTTTCAAAAAACGTATCCATATTTCCATTCGTAAAATAATATACTTTTTCAATGGATTGATCAGTGGAAGCTGAAGTAGTAGGTTTAGTCGTTTCAGTTGTCACTAAGTAAAAGGTTAATAAGCACGTTGCAATCAGTGTAACGGTGCCAATGAAAGAAATAGTCCAATTTTTGATAGGCTTTGCTGTTGTATTTATAATTGTTAGGATAGCTGCATTTTGTTGTGCCTTTGTTTGTGTGAGTTTACGCATTTGTTCAAAACGATGTTGTTCATTCATCTTCCGCACCTCCCATTTTTAAACGTAATGCTTGCATCGCGCGCTTTAACGTATTTTTAACTTTCTCTTCATTCCAATTAAGTATTTCTGCAGTTTCTTTTATGGATAACTCTTCTATTTTTCTCCATATAATTACTTCCCGGTAGGAAGGTTTTAATTTTCCTAAAGCATCATACAGCTCACGTACTTCCTCCATACCGAAGAAAGGGTGCTCATCGGCTTTTTCATGGATCACTAAAAATGGTGTAAATTTAATAAGTCGCTTTCTACGCAAGTAATCAAACGCAATATTTCGTGCTGTTTTTCGAAGCCATCCTTGTATTTCAGCTGGTGTTCTATGTACGTCGCCCAAATTAACAAAGCGAATAAAGACTTCCTGTGTTAAATCTTCTGCTACCTGCCTATGCTGCACTAAATATGTCATATACCTAAATATAGGCGGGCTGAACTGCTTATAAATATTCGCTATCTCAAAATCATTCACAAACTGCACCTCCATACTACTTAATACGAATGAAAAGTTAAAAAGGGTCAAAAAAACCCATTAGAATAATTCTAATGGGTACATAAAGTTAAAAAGCTTCTTTTCTAAAAAAACCTACAATCAATAAAACTAAGCCTATGATAAAAAAGGTAGGAAACAATAACATCATCATTCCAACTGCAGCGAATCCATCGCCTTCAATAATTCCGACTAAAATACTAATTATCCACCCGAGGAATGGCGTAATTATGAACATCGTGATAATTCCCCAAATGATTAGTTTTCTCTTAAGACTTTTTCTTAGAGTTAAAATAAATCCAAGAAAAACGCCCCCAAGGATTATTAAGCTAACAAGAACAATTGCATTAATCATATAAGAACTCCAATCTCATGTGATTTAACTAAAAAAGTACGGGTAATACGTAATAATAGTTATTAAAAAGCTTATCCCTGCAAATAATGTAATACCTAAAGTAATTGGGGACATTTTGAATTGAAACTGCTTTATACCACCAGTGTTTTGACCAGTCCAACCTCTTGTAGTTCCATTAAATTGGTTATTCGTTTGGTTAAAATACAATTGAGACAACCAAACACATCCGAATACAGCAAGTCCCCTAAAAATATTGTATCGATGAAAACCCATCCGAAAAAAAGCGAAACTACCCAAAGCGAAATTGTTTCAATAGCTATTGTAGTTAACACAATAGAACTTTTTCTCATAACGACTACACCCTCAAATTTTCGTTTCGTATATAACAAAATCTTCCATAATTCATCCGGTAAATTCTCTTTCACTTATCTTTATACTCACTCTTTAAAAGAATGTCCTCAGCAGGCATTTGCGTCCACTCTTCGACAGGTACATCCGGGTTTTTTTCAAGAAAACCCTCCATAATTTCATGCCCTATTTTATAATTGGACCATACATCTAGTCCCCTATAGTGGTTTCCTTTGAAGAATTCATACCATAGACCAGTGTCGGTTGAATCCAAATTTTCTATAAATAGCTTCCGACCCTGTTCTTCGGAATACCCTGTTAATGGTTCTATCCATGGTACTTGAACATTTGGGTATACCATTTTGGCGAAGGCATCTGCTTTCCCTTCCAATACACTTCTTTCCAGCAATGTGTATGAATCACGATATTCCATAGCCACTACGTGATGGTACTCATGGGCAATCGTATACTGTAAGTCATCTACGAGAAACAAAGGATCAATCGTTATAATGATAGTATTTTTGTTCCATGCCTCACCGGTTACATAATTCATTACTTTCAAATCAGGCTTAAATTCAGGAAGAAAAGGTAAAAGATATACGGACTTATTACCTCCGGGAAGTCGGTCAGCTGATTCCTTTAAAGCTGCCACTATCGAATCAGTAATTAGTTTTTGCTTGTCGATCAATGCATCAATTGTTTTCTCCAACTCTTCAATATCCGTAGGAGTTGTGAGCATCCAATTGTCCTCTAAAAAGGCGTAACCAGGATTTGATCTAAATGCTTCCACCACTGCTTGTGTGTATAGAGCATCCAAATTGTCTGGTTGTTTTTTAGCGCTCTCTAAAAAGTTTTCGAACTCTTCATAGTAAGTATAAACTTTAAATTCTTGTTCATTATGCTGAAATACTAACGGGCTTTGAATGGATTGTTTTGTTGAACTTTCGGCTGATTCCGTCTTATCTGAACAACCAAAAAGTAAGAACGAAAAACAAATCGCGATAAAAAAACGAGACAGTTTTTTCATATTAATCATAATCTCCATTCTCATGAAAAGTTAGATAATTCTAAATGTACAATAATATTACGGTAGATGCTGAAAAAGGTTTCAATTATTTTACAATTGAAAAAGCGCCTGAAAGAATCTTCAGGCGCTACTAAAAAATTAGGAAGTATTATTTTTCTCTATAATGTAGACTTAAGTGGATGCATTGTTTAGAAATTAAATTATTTCGTCCTCACAAAGAGTACCTTCAAATAATTTCCCTCTTTAAAAAGCGGGGAGATACTAAAATCACTAGGAAGAGAAAATTCTTCCTCAATTGTGTATTTACGATTACTTTCATTAAATGCTTTATCAACAAAGCTTTTGAATTTTTTCATTCCAAACGTTGCGTTGTTAGTTGAGGCAACGATGACACCATTCTTTTCCGTTATAGCAATAGCGTCTTTTAACAAGTTCGTATAGTCTTTTGAAGAACTAAATGTATATTTCTTTGAACGTGCAAAGCTTGGAGGATCTAGAATAACAACATCAAAAGCTAGTTCTTTTCGTTTGGCATATTTGAAGTAATCAAATACGTCCATCACTATAATATCTTGTTTCTCCGGATCGATTCCATTTACTTCAAACTGTTCCGTCGTTTTGCTTAAGCTTCGTTTTGCTAAGTCCACACTAGTCGTTTTCGTTGCACCACCTGCAGCAGCAAAGACGGAAAAGGCACCAGTATATGAAAAAGTATTCAGTACATTTTTTCCTTTAGAGTAAGTATCTCGAATTTTTTTACGAACGTCACGCTGGTCTAAAAATACACCAACCATTGCACCATCATTTAAGTAAATAGCAAAGTTTTGTCCGTTTTCCTTCACGATCAGTGGAAACTCACCACGTTCACCTTTGACAAAATCATCGTCCTCTAAATATTGCCCTTTCGTATCAAATCGTTTCTTCTCATAAATACCTTTAAACGAAACAGACGTCTCAAGAGCCTCTAAAATCATTTCTTTAAAGGAATAGATTCCTTCACTATACCAGCTTATCAAATAAAACTCGTCGAAATAATCAATCGTTAAGCCGCCAATTCCATCGCCTTCTCCGTTAAAGACACGAAAAGCAGTTGTATCCTTATTACCATAGTAATCCGCACGCTGCTTAATAGCTGCAGTAATTTTCTTATGGAAGAAAGCGGTGTCGATTGGCTCATCTTCATTTTTCGTTAAAAGCCAGCCTATCCCTTTATTCTGCTTTCCTACATAGCCTTTACCAACAAATTTACCAGCTGGATTGCGCAGTTTAATAATAGACCCTTCTTCTAAAGATTCGATTTCGTTGAACCCATCTTTTAGGAAAATCGGAACACCTTTTTGTAAATCCTGTGAAAGGGCATCTTTAATTTTTATATCTAATTCTTTTTGCATGATAGTCATCCTTAAAGTTCTTTTTTGTTCATTATCACATATGAAAGCATTTAAAAAAAGAAATGCGATAAATAAATTCGTAACGAGTCACACGCCCCCCGCACGAAGCGAGAGGACACTGAAAAAGTCCCTATAATTCGATTTTTCCAAATGAGGTAGTCTAATATTCCAGTAAATAAGAAAATCGTTGAAACGGCTCCCTTTCCGCGGGCGTTGCCTCAGTCTCCTCGCTTTGCTGCGGGGTCTTCGACTAACGCTATTCCCGCAGGAGTGTCGCCTTCTTCAACGATTTTCTAGAAATGACAAAGATGGGTTTTCAGTGCCCTCATTGCAGTGAGGAGTATGCTTGGCGATTCTCCGAGAAAAGCGAGTAGCTTTTTTCGGTCAACTAGTCTTCATTCATTTTATAAGAAAAAAGATGGAACCCTTTCCAGGCTAATCACTTTAATTTTATTTGCTTTAGGGATACCTTCTCATGGAACTATGTGCTGTATTTCATTTAAAGAATTTAGCGCGACGCATGAGACTCCTGCGGGAATAGCGAGACAGACGAGACCCCGCACGAAGCAGAGCGAAGGAGGAGGCTCGTCGCTCGCCCGCGGAAAGCGAATGCCAAAGCGCTAAATTCTCTTAGGACTATTTGATAGATAATTTATTTGAATGACGCTTTTTCAGTGCCCTCAAGCGATGCGAAAGAGGAGGCCCGGAGAATATTGTTAAAAAGAAGACTAGTTTGATATGCTTTCACCACCTCCTACTAGAATTCTTTATGGTACAATATACTTTACATATGTATTAGGAAGGAAGTTCGGTGTGAAAAAGTCGAAAGTTGTTATTCCGATTATGGTCGTAGTGGCGGTACTAGCTACTTGGATTCTCAATAAAGATCATAGTGAAGTACCTTTACTACATAAAATCCTTATTACTGTTGGAGCATGTATTTTGTCAGGAGGTCTTGGCTACTTATTACTTGGATCCGATGTTCAAAAAGTAGACCCGAAACCAAATCAGCAAAACAAAAAGGGAAGCAGAAAGTAATCTGTTTTCCTTTTTTTCTTAACAGATAAGAAAAGAAGATAGGAGGGAATGGAATGCTAGATAATGCAAGACAATTACTTCAAAACTATTTTGGATATGATTCGTTTCGAGAAGGACAAGAAACGATCATTAACTATGTGTTAAACAATAATTCAAGTCTTTGTGTAATGCCAACTGGTGGAGGGAAATCGCTATGTTACCAAATTCCTTCCTTACTGTTAGATGGAACTACGGTTGTTATTTCTCCCCTAATATCACTTATGAAGGATCAAGTAGATACTTTACTTCAGGCTGGAATTCCAGCGACTTTTATTAATAGTACGTTAACTACAGAAGAGGTAAGAGAAACGATGGAAGAAGTCCAAAACGGGCAATATCGTTTGCTTTACATCGCACCAGAACGTTTAGAATCTCAAAGCTTTTTAAATCAATTAAAACGTGTAAAGGTGCCTTTAATTGCTGTAGATGAAGCACATTGTATTTCTCAATGGGGACACGACTTCAGACCAAGCTATAGGGCAATTCATCGTTTAAAGGAAGTATTTGACGAACAACCAACCGTTCTCGCGTTAACTGCCACTGCAACTCCAGATGTTCGAGCAGATATTTGCAGATTGCTTCAAATTGAAGAAGACAATACTGTGATCACAGGATTTGCACGTTCTAATCTATCTTTTTCTGTTGTACTTGGGCAAGATAAAAATAAGTTTTTGAAAGAGTTTATTAAAAAGAATGAGCAAGAAGTTGGTATTATTTATGCAGCAACAAGAAAGACAGTGGATCAAATACATGAACTGTTAATAAAAGCCGGTGTACGTGCTGCAAAATACCACGCAGGACTTCCAGAAGCATTTAGAAATAAGGAACAGGATCGGTTTCTTACTGATGAGGCGCAAGTGATGGTCGCTACAAATGCATTTGGTATGGGGATCGATAAGTCGAATGTTCGATATGTAATTCATTACCAACTTCCTAAAAATATGGAAAGTTATTATCAAGAAGCAGGAAGAGCTGGACGAGATGGGCTTCCGAGTGAATGTGTTGTGTTATATGCATCACAAGATGTGCAAACGCAGAGATTTTTAATAGATCAAGCTCTAGATCGCGAAAGAATTCCTCAAGAATTGGAAAAGCTACAAGGTATGGTGGATTATTGTCATACAGAAAACTGCTTACAACAGTTTATTGTGCATTATTTTGGAGAGTCGAATGGAGAGCCATGTGGCCAATGTGGAAATTGCACAGATACAAGGGAAATGTCGGATGTCACGAAAGAAGTACAGATGGTTCTGTCTTGTGTTGTTCGAATGGGACAGAAGTTTGGAAAAACAATTACAGCGCAAGTGTTAACAGGTTCACAAAACAAAAAAGTACTCGATTTTGGATTTACTAACCTCTCTACTTATGGGATATTGAAGGATAAATCGTTAAAAGAGGTTTCTGGATTAATGGAGTTTATGATTTCCGAAGGATTACTTTCCGTAAATCAAGGGAGCTTACCTACGATATATGTTTCAGATAAAGGGAAGGATGTATTACTTGGGAAGAGACAAATAATGCGAAAAGGAGTCGCTGTAACAAAAAAAATTGCTACGAATGATCCGTTGTTTGAAGGATTAAGAATACTTCGGAAAAGAATTGCGGACGAAGCCGGTGTGCCACCGTTTGTTATTTTTTCTGATAAAACATTACAACATATGTGCGTAAAGCGTCCGCAAACCGAAGAAGAATTGTTAGATATACACGGTGTAGGTGCAAATAAACGAGAAAAATATGGAGAAGCTTTTCTCGATGAGATTCGTCGTTACAATACTTTGTAGTTTTTATGTGATACGACTGTTAAATTAGATGGAACATTAATCTTTTTTGCATCTTCTGTAGATATTTCAACAATGACAGATTGCTCTAAAATTTTGAAAATAGTACCTTGCACTTCGTGATCATTACGAGTAAAAGAGATCTTCTCATCAATTTTCCGTGCTGCTACGAAGTCTGAAACTTCTTTTGGTTGTCGTTGGAAACTCATGTGCCTACCTCTTTTCTAGTTTATTCATGCAAACAGTAATATTTCTATTATAACATAGATAGCCTGTTAAAATATGAAAAAGAGCTTATTTAACAATTTAGCTAAAACTCTGAATTGGTTGGATAGAAAAAGTTAATAGAGTTTTGGTATTGTATGACAAGTGATAACAAATAGGTTTCATTAAAAATATGTATTTAAAGAGGAGAATATGCAACGTGCATTTTAAAGAGTTGAAGTTAAACGAAAAGATTTTAGGTGCCATCGAACAATTAGGCTACACAGAGCCGACAGAAGTCCAGGAAAGAGTCATCCCGGTAGCATTACAAAAGCAAGATATACTTGTGAAGTCGAAAACTGGAAGTGGAAAAACAGCTGCATTTGCGATACCACTATGCGAGCTTGTAGATTGGGAAGAAAATAAACCACAGGCATTAGTACTGACACCAACGAGGGAGCTGGCTGTTCAAGTACAAGAAGATATTACAAATATTGGGCGTTTTAAGCGAATAAAAGGACTTGCTCTATATGGGAAATCTCCATTTGCTAAACAAAAGCTAGCATTAAAACAAAAAACACATATCGTTGTTGGGACACCAGGTCGTGTGCTTGATCATATAGAAAAAGGAACACTGGATGTCTCGAAAATCGAATATCTTATTATGGATGAAGCAGACGAAATGTTAAACATGGGCTTTTTAGAGCAAGTAGAGTCAATTATTAAATTACTACCGTCGAATCGCACAACGATGCTTTTCTCTGCAACATTATCGGATGAGATTAAATCACTAAGTGGCAAATACATGAAGAAATCAGTTTCAATTGAAATTGATGCTGCAGAAGAAAATGCTCCAAATATTGAACATTTAAAGTATGTAGTAAAAGATGATCAAAAGCTTGCTTTCCTTGAAAAGCTAACGATTATTGAAAACCCGGATAGCTGTATTATCTTTTGTCGTACGAAAGAACGAGTAGATCAACTTGTAGATGCACTAGACGGTAAAGGTTACACTGCAGACAAAATTCATGGCGGGATGATGCAAGAAGACCGTTTTGAAGTAATGGATGACTTTAGAAGAGGCGATTTCCGATATTTAATCGCAACAGATGTAGCTGCTCGAGGAATTGATATCGAAGATATTACCCACGTTGTTCACTATGACGTTCCACTTGAGCAAGAAAGCTACGTGCACCGAACTGGTAGAACTGGTCGTGCGGGTCGTAGTGGTAAATCGATTATGCTTGCGACACCGCATGAAGATAAATTTGTAAAAGAAATTGAAGCATTTATTGGCTTTGAGATTCCTTCAGGTCCAGAATTATCTGCTGAAGAAGTGGCGAAAAAACGATCTGCATTTGATCTGAAAATGCAGGAGCAACCGGAAATAAAAAAATCAAAAAGCGAGCAGTTAAACAAAGATATTACAAAGCTCTATTTCAACGGAGGTAAGAAAAAGAAACTTCGTGCAGTCGATTTTGTTGGAACCATCGCGAAAATTAATGGTGTAACTGCAGACGATATTGGAATTATCACTATTCAAGATAATGTGACCTATGTAGAAATACTAAATGGCAAAGGTCCACTTGTTCTAAAAACAATGAGAAGTACAACAGTAAAAGGCAAACAACTAAAAGTGCATATTGCGCACAAATAAAAAAAGAAGAAGGCCTATGCCTTCTTCTTTTTTTTAGAGAAATTCAAAATAGTAATTGTTCAAACTCTATCATCCATTCTCCTAAGTAAGCTCTTCGCAAAATACCTAGCATCTCATCTTTTTCTTCAATAGAGTAGCGTTCATTTCGTCCAAAGCGATCCTGTAATGCATAGGATATGCGCTTTTCTTAATTGATAGAGAGGTTTAGCTAAAGGGATTAAAAACTTCATCAAGTAAAAGGAATGTTAGGTTACAATATATAAATAAGAAATAGCACAAATTATCAAAAAAACGTTCTTTTCGAACTATAAAATAGGAATAGATTAGACAAGAGGTGTTGATATATGGATTACTTTGAAAGAATACAAAAATCGATTGAATTCATTGAAATGAATCTGCAAGAGGAGTTAATTATTACTGAAATCTCCTACAAATCTTATTTCTCGCCATTTCATTTTCAAAGGATTTTTCAATCTATTACAGGTTTTTCTGTGCAAGAGTATATAAGAAACAGAAGACTTTCTGAAGCTGCAATATTACTAAAGGAAACAAGAAGGAACATATTAGAAATAGCCATATCTTTTCAATACGGTTCCCAAGAAGCCTTTACCCGTGCGTTTGTGAATTATTTTGGTGTAACACCCGCTAGGTATCGAAAAGGGAATACTTTTATCAAACAACAAATCAAATTAAACTTTTTGGATTATAAAAACGAGTTGAAAGGAGATTTCAGATTGATAAAGCCTGAAATAATCTTATTAAACAGGATATATACTATTGGTTATAAGTATGAAACAAATATAAATAACGAAAAATATTTCGAGGAAATTCCTGGATTTTACCTGGATTTTGGCAAAAATAAATATTATGAGCGAATTCCGAAAAAAACTGCACCTAATATGTCATATGGAATATCGACGGAATTTCACGATGATGGTCATTTTTCGTTTGTTGTTGGAGAAGAAGTTCAGGAATTTCAGAGTGAGTTAGAGAATGGTTTTGTAAATCTTGAAATTCCCGAAGGTAAATATGCTGAATTCAAAATAAATGGTACTACTGAATTGGTTCAAAATACTAGAAGATATATTTATGGAACATGGCTACCAAACTCTAACTACGATAGAAGAGAAACTCCAGATTTTGAAATTACCGATGTAATGAATTCAACATTTCCAAATGAAATGAAAATGAAAATCTATATCCCTATTAAGGAGTAAGGAGCGAATTACATGAATATTGAAAAGCTATTTGAAAATTTTCCCGTACTAGAGTCGGAGCATTTATTGTTAGGTAAAATTGAAGAAGCACACTTGCAGGAATTATTTACAATATACGATAATGACAAAGTATTTGAGTATTGTGGGATTATACCTAAACATAACTTGCAAACAGTAAGCAAGATGATTGGCCATTTTGATAGGGACTTCAATAAAAAAAGTAGAATCAAGTGGGGAATTTTCCAAAAGAACCAAAGTAACAAATTGGTAGGAATTATAGAATGTATGGACTTTAACGCAAAAGTAAACATGGTATCTATAGGTTACTTTCTGGCAGAAGAATATTGGGGCAAAGGCATTGCGACTGAATCCGTTCAAATATTAATAAAATTTCTATTTGATGAAGTTGATATTAACAGAATTCAAGGAGAGGTAATGCCAGCAAATGAAACTTCAAAAAAGGTTTTGTTAAAGAATGGTTTTATGAAAGAGGGATTATTAAGGCAAGCTACTTTATGGTCAGGTAAAGGAATAGTCGATTTAGAGATATTTGGAATACTTCAAAGTGACTATAATTTTTAAAATGAGTACCTTATAAACCCGTTCTCATTTATGAACGGGTTTGTACGAATAAATACCTTTGAAAATCTATTTACAAAAGCGCGTATTCTATAAATGTTCTATAAGATGCTAATATACCTTCTGGTAGATGATTTGGATTAAAAAAACGAAGACTAATCGATTCGATTCCATCTGGAGAAAGAGCTCCAATAAACTCATTCGTTTTATATACTGCAGTTACCGAGTAAAAAGCATCTCCATTTGGCACTTCAAAATAATAATCACGTCCAGAGTACACATGACATAATACTAACTTATCTATATGCAAACCTGTTTCTTCTAAAACCTCACGACGAGCTGTATCCTCTAAGCTTTCTCCAAGCTCCATTAGTCCTCCTGGTAAACCAAAAATTCCACTTGATCGTTCTTGTAATAATACTTCATTTTGATCATTCAAAATAAGAACAACAGCTCCTGGGAGTATGAGAGGGCTATGTCCAACATATTTTCTTAGTTCTTTGTAATATTCCATAAATAATTTCCTTTCGAAATCATGATTCTATTATTAGTTTACAGTAAAAAATGGTAAGATACGTAATAAAGTGAAACTTCAATTATGAAGAATCGTATTACCTATAAAGGAATAAGAAATAAGTCGAGGATGTGAGCGTTAGGTGGCAAATAAGCGTTGGTTTCAAGTAGGTGTTGCAATATTACTTACATTAGTAATAATTTTTCTATTCATGAAAGTGAGAAGTATTTTTGTACCTATAGTTATTGTTGCGCAAACAATATTTATTCCCTTACTAATAGGGGGAGTATTATTTTATTTAACAAGACCACTTCTAAAGTGGTTAGAGTCAAAGAAGTTTCCGAGATGGGCTAGTATTTTATCGGTATTCATTGTGATCGGACTTGTTGGATGGTTATTCTATTCATTAGTTGGTCCGCCTCTCGCAAAGCAGGTGAATTCACTAGTTAAATATTCTCCAGAAATAGTTAAAGAAGTAGAGGATTTCACGAAATATGTCTTAACTCAACAAGACAAGCTTCCAGAATCCTTACAAAAAACAATGGAAGAGGCATCCGGAAAGATTGATACAATTGCAGTAACTGCAGGGACGCTGCTTATCAAGTTTATCCAAAATCTGTTCCAAGGGGTATTCCTGTTTGTGCTTGTGCCTTTCTTCCTTGTCTACATGCTAAAGGATCATGAGAAATTTGCGCCTTTTATTGCAAAGTTTTTCAAGGGAGATAAAAAAACGTGGATTCGTAAAACATTAGCAGATATTGATGATACATTGCGTTCTTATATTCAAGGTCAGCTATTTGTCAGCTTTTTAGTTGGAGTTATGTTATTCATTGGTTATTATGCAATTGGTCTTCAATATGCGTTATTACTTGCCTTGCTTGGAATGATGATGAATGTAATTCCATTCTTAGGACCATATATTGCACTTGTTCCTGCACTAATCATCGCGTTAATACAAGAGCCAAAGCTGGCGATTTATGTAGCAATTATTATGCTTGTATCGCAACAAATTGAAAGTAACCTTATTACACCAAATGTGATGGGAAAATCTCTAGATATTCATCCGTTAACGGTTATTACGATTATTTTAGCGGCAGGTAATATCGCTGGATTATGGGGAATTATTTTAGGTGTTCCAACTTATGCAGTGGTAAAATCGATCTTAAAAAATATTTACGCGCATCGAGAAGGTATTAAAGATGCTGCAACAGAATCTGTTTAGTGAGGTGGGACTATGACCTTTAATTCAAAACGAGATCGTACGTTTATTACCCTAATTATTTTTGCAATAGGCATAATTGCATTAGCGACACTTTGGCCGGTTGTTTATGAATTATTTTTTACAGAAGCGCCTGACTATGTAGCAATAATCATATTATTTGTGTTATTTATACTAATTGCTGGTTTTATGTTATGGATTACCTTTGATATAGAATACACATTTCACACCGATTATTTATACGTCAGAGGTGGATTATTCAGAAGCAAAATTCCGTATAAGGACATTACTAAAGTAAATCCTACTTCACAAATACTAGTCGGTTATAGAATCCTTTCTTCTAAAGACGCACTTGAAATTCATTATAAACAAGCTTTTATGGGGAGTGTCATTATTTCACCATTAGAAAAAGAGGATTTCATCAAGGTTCTATTAGAAAAAGCACCACATATCCATGTTGTTAAGTAATGAAGTATTGCTCCTGAGTAAGCGTGCAAATTTAACACATTTGTCAACAATCTGAAGTGGGGGATTGCAAATGGACAAGGAACATTTTAATAAACCAAGTAGTGATTTAATCGGTGATATCTTAAGGAATTATGAAAAAACCGGAGGAATGGATAATCTGAAGGGGCAAGGAAAACCACTACCGGAAGATTATTTTTCCGGAGATATATTTCAACATTTTCAAAAGATAGCGAAAGATGCTGGATTCAAACCACATTGGTTAAAGCTTCAACATGAGATTCGGGATGAGTTAAAAGACATCGCCGAAAAATATGAGAATGGGCAAAAAAGCGAATTACAATTTCGAGTGACAAAAGTTAATGAAAAAATTATTGAATACAATAAATCATGTCCACCACCAATGCAAAAAGGTGTTGTTCGATTAGAAACCATCAAATCCTCAAGTAAACTTTGGTGAAAAAGAATGTCTTATGTTAACCAATAGATAAGAAAATCGTTGAAACGGCTCCCTTTCCGTGGGCGTTGCCTCAGCCTCCTCGCTTTCGCTGTGGGGTCTTCGACTAACGCTATTCCCGCAGGAGTGTCGCTTTTTCAACGATTTTCTAGAAATAAAAAGTAGAGCGTGGATTGTTAGGATCCCCTCTACTTTTTTGTTTTTTAGACAACCCCATCTCGCTCTTTTCATTTATTAAAGAGAGACTAAACGATGGTGGTGTAAGAAAATCTAAAATAATCTAGACTTATTTCGAAATTGCATCCAATCTTTACTAATTCAATTCGTAAAGGAAAAATCTGCGAGACTCCTGCGGACGTGCCAGATGAGGTTGTTCAATAGATCAATCAATAAGAAAATCGTTGAAACGGCTCCCTTTCCGCGGGCGTTGCCTCAGCCTCCTCGCTTTCGCTGTGGGGTCTTCGACTAACGCTATTCCCGCAGGAGTGTCGCTTTTTCAACGATTTTCTAAAAATGAAAAAGTATTTACATTAAAAAATAGACTGTATTTCATGGATTATGAACGAACAAACAATCATGGCATCCAATTTGAATATCAAATGAATCATCATATCCATCTCCTCGGTGTTATAGTTGATGATTGGAGCGGAGGGCGACGACTCCTGCGGGAGTAACGTGAGTCTTGAGACCCTTCAGGGAGCATAGCGACCGAAGAGGCTCAAGCCACGCCCGCGGAAAGCGTTCGCCTGTAGCGGAAATCAACTGCTTTCCATCAGTCTGTGTGTCTCATGTTTACATGAGGCACTTTTTTATATTGACGAAGTTCTCTATATTTATTATGATGTTTTTGAGTTAACAAACAAACAGAGTAAAGTTAACTCATTTTACATAGGGGGAATCAAAATGAGAAACGACCGTTTAAAAATGATGATTGTTGCTGCTTTATTCGCTGCAATTATATCAGTTGCAGCTCAAATAATGATTAATATTCCACCAGTACCGTTCACGTTAATGACGATCGCAGTCATGTTAACAGCAACGATTCTTGGGAAGAAGTATGGAACATTGGCAGTTACAGTTTATGTATTAATGGGTGCAGTTGGCATTCCTGTCTATGCTGGAATGAAAGGTGGATTTGGAATCATATTAGGTCCTACGGGTGGATATTTAATAGCAATCATTCCTGCAGCATTTTTCATTGGTTGGTATTTAGAGAAGTTTGGACATACGAAAGTACACGCTATTGTAGCGAATATGGTGGCAGTATTCATTATATTAATTATTGGTACGCTTTGGCTTAAGGTGGTAGCAGATTTACCTTGGGACGGTGCGATAAAAGGCGGAATGCTTCCGTTTATACTCCCAGACTTAGCAAAAGCAGTTGTGGCAGCAGTTTTAGGTATTATTATAAGAAATCGTTTAGTAGCAGCAAAATTAATATAAAAATCATGCTCCGGGGCAGTTCGGAGCATGATTTTTTAGTATTAGGGGTAAAGTAGAAAATATTCCTACTTGCTTCATTGCCTCTCCATTTTAAGAAGAGGATGTTGTCGCTTTGATTAGGGGTATCGTTCTTCACTTAAAGATCGATTTTTTGTGTGGTGGTGGTATTGTTCATCTTGTATTTGAATATTGAGCTCTTCCACTGGAATGGAGTCAACCGTTTGCATATCTTCATGCATATCAAACAAACTTTCTTTCGTTGTACGTACTCCATCGGGATTATCTAGAAAGCGCCCTTGTGCATCTTTTCGAACCTTATCCTTCATTTTTGACAAGGTTCAAAAGCATATGGCTAAGTGCTTGCTGTTGTTCTTTGTTTCCACTATTCCATAATTGTTGTAATAAATGTTCTTCTCTGTTACGAGGTTCTTCATGTGCTGCTAAATATCCAGCAACTTTTTCGGTTGCTTTTGCTAATACTTCTTCACTTAATCCCATTTTTTCACCAGCAGCTACTTTGCCGGATAAATAGGACTTGAAGGAAGAGAAATTTTTTAATATCTCTTCTTTTTCTTCAGTACCAATACTATTCAGTTTTTGTTCCACTCGTTCATCTATTTTGTTTCCCAAGTCATCTCACTCCTTTTATTTTGAACTCTTATTAGCTATTCCCAAAGCATTATCAAAAATTCATTTTTTTTTAAGTTTTTTTAATCGAGTGGACAAAAACCGCATTTTTGTAGACCAGGAATATCTTTTGAAAAACAACAAGTCGTTCGTACTCTTGTGTTTATTAATTCTGATGGACTTTTGCCTTTTAAATAATTTGTCAAAAGGTTTTTAGAAGAAAATGATGTCCAAATGGACGAATGTTGCAGAAGGTTCCAGTCTTCGGCTGCATTTTCTGCTATGACCGGATTTTCTAAAAAAACGTAATAATGCCATAACAAATAGCTAAAAACATTTTCCCAAAGAGTAATAGGAGAGATACTACATTGTGAGCGAAGTAGCTTAATAATGGAATGACATTGATGTTCCCATACTAGTCTTACATCTTCTATACGATCTTCTTTCACTTCTCGGAAAAACTCTAATGGTATCACTGTACTAATCGTTTTGTTTCCATACTCTTTCGTTGCAAAAAATTGAATTTGCTCAAGAGGGCCATCCCAAATTTCATCATACAAAGTCATCATATAAAACTGCATAGAAATGAACATTCCTACTCTTCTCATGAAAAAGGATGCAGCAATTGGATCGTTCGAAGCTCCTGAAATTAGTTTTATAATAGGAAGTGCAGTATTTACATTTTTGGCATGAAAAAGAGGAGTGCTGGAAGACTCAAAATACACACTATAATTATGAAATTGTCGGATTTGATCGTTCGTTAAAGTAGTCATACAAATAGTATACAATTATTTCATAAAAGTGTTGACAATTTAATTGAAAATGATTATCATTACCATATAGAAACTTACTCTTAATGTGAGAAGGTTCTTACCAGCGACTTTTCTCCAAATTGTAGCTGATCATTCGCACACTTAACCCCCTCGACGTTAAGATAGTGCATTCATGTACTTCGGTAACCCATTTTGGTTACCGAATTTTTTTTATGTCTAAAAGAACAACTGATTATATATTTTAATTACAAATTATGTAATAAAAATATAAACTTAGGAAAATATATATGAAGAATTTCACTAAGACTAATGCATTGACTTTGAAATTTACTGCATCTATAATTTTCAGAATATAGCGTTTATTAGGTATGAAGTACCTGATGAATTAGAAATTATGAGGATAGGTGAGTGAGTAGATGGATTTGAGGACACGTGCGTTGAATTTGCATCGAGAGAGTAAAGGGAAAATAGAATTAGTTTCAAAGGTTCCTATGGAAAGTATGAGTGATTTGAGTCTGGCTTATTCTCCTGGTGTAGCAGAACCTTGTATTGAAATAAAAAATAATCCTTCAACGATTTATGATTACACATCGAAGGGAAACCTAGTAGGGGTAGTAACAGATGGGACTGCAGTATTGGGGCTTGGAGATATTGGACCAGAAGCTGCTTTACCGGTTATGGAAGGAAAAGCAATTTTATTAAAAAGGTTTGCAAATGTAGATGCTTTTCCGATTTGTCTCGATACAAAAAATGTAGATGAAATTGTACAAATTGTAAAAGCACTAAGTCCGACATTTGGCGCGATTAATTTAGAAGATATTTCTGCTCCTCGTTGTTTTGAAATAGAAGATCGTCTTCGTCAAGAGTTGGAAATTCCAGTATTTCATGACGATCAGCATGGGACGGCTATTGTAGTTGGAGCAGGTCTTCAAAATGCGGTGAAACTTGTAAAGAAAGAAATTCCACTATTGAAAGTAGTTATAAATGGGGCCGGTGCGGCAGGAATGGCTATTTTACGTATTCTTCAACAATTGGGCTATCAACAAATTATTATGTGTGATTCAACAGGAATTATTTATGAAGGTCGAGAGGAAGGTATGAATCCGATTAAAGAATCTATTGCTAGTACAACGAACCCACTTGGATTAAAAGGGGCGTTGAAAGACGCAATGGAAGGTGCTGATATATTCATTGGTGTTTCAGTAGCGAATCTATTAACGAAAGAAATGATTGATTTGATGAATGATGAACCGATTGTCTTTGCTTTAGCAAATCCGACACCTGAAATCTCGTATAACTTGGCGAAAGAATGGGGAGTAAGAGTTATTGCGACCGGACGCTCTGATAATCCAAACCAGGTGAATAACGTATTAGCGTTTCCGGGTATTTTTAGAGGCGCCCTAGACATTAGAGCAACAGATATAAATGAAGAAATGAAGCTAGCAGCTGTGCAAGCAATTGCTTCACTTATAGATGAACGTGACATTAGAGATGATTATATTATTCCAGATGCGTTTGATGAGCGAGTAGTAGATGCAGTTGCACAAGCAGTAAGTGATGCTGCGATTGAATCGGGTGTATCTAATTTGTTTCAACCGGCAATTAAATAAGCATATCCCTAATTAAAGGCATTTCAGAAAGGGAAGATTCCCTCTTTGGTATGCTTTTTAATTAGGTTTATTACATTTTATTTTTAATGATGTCTCCTCTCTTCTTGTCACTTTTAGAAACTTTTCCTCCTTTCAAACGTAGAACTAAGAACAAGAGGAAGAGAGGCGATTTAAATGGATGTACGTGAATTTTATGTATCATTATCACCAAAAGACGCCCTGGAAATTCTTCAGAATTCTTTAGTGCAGGGAAGTATTTCAGGAGCCATTGTAGATATATATGAACGTATAGTGGGAGAACATCAGGTGGTTGTATGCGTTTTAGAAAAGTATTATATGCGCACAAGCAATCGTACCTCATTAACAGTCACAGTCGATAATTTAGAGAATAAAACGAAAGTGCATGCTGCTGCATCAGGAGGAGGAGAAGGGATGTTTTTCCGATTCGACTGGGGAGCAGGTGGAAGTTTCGTAAACAGTGTGGAAAAGGTTTTAGGTGAATATATAGTATAAGTAAGCAAAAAGTGCAGAGTTATTTATAACTCTGCACTTTTATTGGAAATATGAGATTAAGTATTATTTTTTGACTTTAGAGTTTGAACTCTTGTATTTAATATTTTTGTATAGTAACTATGTAAGAACATCCCTAAAATAATAATACCGAGTCCAGCTAAAGCGATTGGTGCTGGTAGTGGAACGTGGAGTAAAAACATTTCTCCGATAATGACAAAAATAATTTCAGTAGATTGAGTTGCCTCAACAGCAGCAAGTTTTCCTTGATGATCACGAACACGATCCGTTGCCATGAAGAATAGAATTGTTGCAATAACCCCAGAGCTGACAGCTACGATAAGCGACTGTACGACTTGGCCCGCGGAAGGTAGGCCAACTGTGAAAATCGCATAAATGGACAATAATATCCAAGCTGGCATCGAAGCTATTGTCATACCTAAAACGCGCTGAAATGTATCTAATCTGCCTTCTAAATGCCCCATCATTTTCCTATTTCCTAGTGGGTAGGCAAAAGCAGCGACTAGAACAGGTAGAATTCCAAGAAGGATCATATTTAGGGAGATAGTTTGCGTATTAGGTATTTGTATAAGTATAATTCCGATTAAAATAACGAATGAGATATAAAGTGATACGAGTGGAATCTTTTGCTTAATGATTCGATTCCCGACTTTCAACGTAAATAATGGTGCTAGAATGACCCCAGCTACAATTGTAAATTGCCACATCCCAGATATTAACCAACCTGGTCCATATGCAGCAGCAAAAGTTAACGGAGCGTAAAATAGTACAAATCCAACAAAGCTCCACACCAACCATGGGGCTGGAGCAGTTTTTAATTCCTTAAACGTTGTAGATATTCCTTTTCGATAATAAACGATAATGATTAAAAAAGGCACCATAAAAAAGTAGCGGAGGGAAGAGCTCCAAAGCCAGCTCCCTCCCGATATTTCCATCGAACGATTAAGTATAAAGGTTACTGCAAAAAATAAAGAGGCTAAAACACCTAGTAATATTTCACGCACATTAACACCTACTTAAGCTTGTTTTTCAAACGATAGGATGATACCTTTCAAAACTTCCGTTGACTTCTCCATAGCATCTATGGAAATATATTCGTATTTACCATGATAATTTTCTCCACCAGTGAACACGTTAGGAGTTGGCATACCCATATAGGAAAGTTGTGATCCATCCGTTCCTCCACGAATAGGAATGATTAATGGCTCAATATCAAGTGAAACCATTACATCTTTTGCTATATCTACAATTTCCATTACAGGTGTAATTTTTTCACCCATATTATAGTACTGGTCGTTTAACTCAACAGAAATAGCACCTTCTCCATATTCTGCTTTAATTTTCTCAGCAGTATCTAAGAACAATTGCTTTTTCGCTTCAAACTTTTCACGGTCATGATCACGAATAATATAACTAAGCTCTGTTTTTTCTACATCACCATTAATATTCATTAAGTGAATAAATCCTTCATGACCATCTGTTTTTTCTGGAACAGCATCTACTGGCATGTGAGATTGGAATTTAGTAGCGATTGTAATTGAGTTCACCATTTTCCCTTTAGCAGAACCTGGATGCACACTCGTACCGTTCGTTACTACTTTTGAGCCGGCAGCATTAAAGCTTTCATATTGCAATTCACCAAGTGGACCTCCGTCCATTGTATATGCAAATTTTGCTCCAAACTTTTCTACATCAAACTTATGCGGTCCGCGTCCAATTTCTTCATCTGGAGTAAATGCCACACGAATTTTTCCGTGTTTCACTTCTGGGTTTTGAACGAAATATTCCATAGCAGTCATAATAATCGCAATACCTGCTTTATTGTCCGCACCTAAAAGTGTAGTCCCATCTGTTGTAATAAGTGTGTGACCAACATATTTTTTTAGTTCAGGAAAATCAGCTACAGACATTACAGTTGACGCATTTAGGATGATATCTTGTCCGTCATAATTATCGATGCGCTGAGGATTTACATTTTTACCTGTATAGTCAGTAGCAGTATCGACATGTGCTAAAAACCCAATTGTCGGTAAGTCCTTATCAGTATTAGATGGTAAAGAGGCAAATAAATAACCATTTTCATCTAAAGTAATTTCTTCTAGACCGATTTCAGCTAGCTCCTTTTCTAACAGATGAAGCAAATCCCATTGACCTTCAGTTGATGGGCAAGAGGCGCTTGAAGCATTTGATTGTGTATCTATTTTTGCATAGCGAGTTAAACGCTCAATTAATGTTTCTTTCATGAGAATAAATCCCCTTTCAAAATTATAAGTATATTCTTATTTTAGCAGATTCTTTCGAGATGCGGAATAATGAGCATAGATACTAAAAGCAATTAAAAATTGTGCTCCGTAATAGGAAATCATAATAAAGGCGTCCGAAAAAGGAATATCAATAATAAATTTATTAATCGCAAGTACAGAGTCCGAGAAAATAAATAAAATAGCCCCAATGATAGCAAATCTATTTGCTGTTTGAAAAGCATTCCAACCCATTAGTAAAATTACAACTATATAGAGAATGACAGCCCCAGCTAAAATATACTCCCCTTGTGACAAAAGAGTTCCAGCTAACCAAGTTGCCATTGCAATACCATATACTAGGAGGAGGACGGCTCCCCATCTAGGAATAGCTGCTTTTTTTATTTGACGGAACGCAAAAATATACCAAATATGCCCGATTAAAAATGTAATCAGTCCAATAATAAACCAATAAATTAACCCATCTGCTAGCATACAAACAAATAGCCCCACTATTATGAGCAATTTATACTTTTTAGGTTCCCTAGAAGGTTGAATAAATGCCAACAATAAAATGAGCAGCATAGGAATAAGTTTAAAAATAATTTTAGTAGATACAGGATCTTCTGGTATAAAGAAAATATAAAGAATTCCCATAACCGCAATGAAAACCGAAATAATTTTACTCCACATAAAAAAGCAACACCCCTCTATTCTTATATTCGTTACTGCAATTTAATATCCTGCAATATTGTATGCGAAAGAAAAATAAAAAAAGAACAAGCCTGAATAATTGCTCAAGCTTGTTCTTTCATCTTTTAATATTCTGGGGGATCACTAGTTACATACGTTCCTGCAATAAAATCATGAATTGCTCGTTTGTCTTCCCGTAGTCCTACCATAAATGCACTCACGATAACGCCTATTCCAAATGTCAGTGAGTAAAGAATCCAACCAATGATTTCACGTTTGAACATTGTCCAAAAGTTTACATTGGATCCATCTATTTTAACAATTCGTATACCTACAATTCTCTTACCTACTGTATATCCAGTCCATAATAGAGGTACAACTAAAGAATAAATAGAATCAGTTATTGTTGTGAGCCAAGAATTAGATGACTCTCCTAAAATGATATTACATATAATTGATAATGGAATCCCAATAATGATGCCATCTAATAAACCAGCACCTAATCGTGCCCAAAAGCCAACTGGATTTAACATGAAATAACTCCTTTAAAATTATAACGCGGAATCATCGACACTATTTAAATAGTCATCAATCGAACCAATAACAGATTCTACACAGCCTTCTTCAAATGGCGAGATAAGATTTGCTCCTGCTACTAATTTAGTGAAAGATTTAGAGCCACCTAATTGGCATAAGTGCAAATAATCCTTCCAAGCAGATTCATGATCTTCTCTTGAGCGTTTCCAAAATTGGAATGCACAAATTTGAGCTAACGTGTAGTCAATATAATAAAAAGGACTCGCGTAGATATGACCTTGACGTTGCCAAAATCCACCTGCTTCTAGGTAACTATTGCCATCATAATCACGGTGAGGTAAATATATTTCCTCAATTTTTTTCCAAGCAGCTTTTCGTTCTGCAGGAGTCATTTCTGGGTTTTCATACACTGCATGTTGGAATTCATCGACTGCAACTCCATAAGGAAGGAATAAGAGCCCACTACTCAAATGAGCAAATTTATATTTATCTGTTTGCTCTTTAAAGAATAGCTCCATCCAAGGCCATGTGAAAAATTCCATACTCATGGAGTGAATTTCACAAGACTCATATGTTGGCCAAAGGTATTCTGGTATTCCAATGTTTCGGCTTGTATATACTTGGAATGCGTGACCTGCTTCATGCGTAAGTACATCGATATCCCCAGAAGTTCCATTAAAATTAGAGAAAATATATGGAGACTCGTAATCTTCGATAAATGTACAATAACCTCCAGATTCTTTCCCTTTTTTCGCAACTAGATCCATCAAATCACGATCAATCATAAACTGGAAAAACTCCGCTGTTTCAGGAGAAAGCTCTTCATACATTTTCTTTCCATTTTCCACGATCCACTCTGGTGAACCTTGTGGGGTTGCATTTCCAGATAAGAAATTAAGAGATTCATCATAATACTTTAGTTTATCGACACCTATGCGTTTAGCCTGGCGTTCATATAATTTAGTTGCAACAGGCACGATAAAGTCACGAACTTGATCACGGAACTTTTTCACCATTTCAGCATTGTAATCGATGCGGTTCATACGAACATAACCAAGCTCTACGAAGTTTTTATAACCTAGTTTCATAGCAATCTCATGGCGAACTTTCACAAGCTGATCATAAATCTCATCAAATTTTTCTTCATGTTCTTGGAAAAAATTAAATCTAACATCTGTTGCCTTTTTTCGTACATCTCGATCCGTTGATTCTGAGAACGGTCCTAGTTGTGCAAGCGTCAATAGTTCACCGTTAAATTCCACTTGTGCGGATGCAACAAGTTTTGAATAGTCAGAGGCCAATTTATTTTCCTTTTGCATAAGAGAAATTACTTCAGGAGCAAATGATTTAATTTGAAAATCTGCTAGAGCGAACAATTGACTATCCCATTTTTCTTCAAGCTCTTTTCGGAAAGGAGAGACAATAAGCGCTTTATAATACTCCGTAATAAGCTCATCCATTTGTGGACTTAGTTCATCAAAGTAATCACGTTCTTTTTGATAAAACTCATCGTTTGTATCAATCGATGCTCGAATATAAACTAGATTTGCTTGCGTTGAAAAGTTATTTCGAAATGCATTGATAGCTTCAATTGCTGTACTTTGTTCATCCACTGTTGATGCGCGTTTAAATTGTTCAAGTAACTCTGTAAATTTTGCTTTTCCTTCTTCGAAATCTGGGCGTTTGTATTCGTAGTCTTTAAATGTAACCAATGATATTCTCCTCCCGATCGTTTCTTCGAATTACGAAACGTTTTCATTTCCATTGTTCATTATTTTCTGATATATTGCAATCATTATTTTTAGTTTGATATTTTATAGACAATGATATAATATGTTTATAAAATAGCGAGTAAATAAAGGGTGTGTTTATAAAATGGAGATTTCGGAATTATTTTGGAATGCTGATTTAGAACAATTGAAAGCAGGTTATGTGGAAAAAAAGGAAGCTTTTGTTTGTTTAGTTTGTGGTGAAAGTGTAGAAAAAGGGATTATTTACCCACATCAAGAAGTTTTATTTGAAGCAGAACGATTTATGAAACTACATCTTGAGAAAGAGCATGGGTCCATGTTTCATTATCTAATTGGATTGAATAAAAAATTAACAGGATTAACAGATCATCAAAATAGTTTACTACGGCTGTTTTATGATGGAAAAAGCGATGGAGAAATTCAGTCAGAGTTGAATATTGGCAGTAGCTCGACGATACGTAATCATCGTTTCGTATTAAAAGAAAAGGAGCGACAAGCTAAAATTTTCTTAACTATGATGGAATTGCTGAAAGAAAAAGATGACCATGCACCGGCATTTTTACCGCTTCACAAGACAGCAACGATGGTTGATGACAGATACAATATGACAAAAGAAGAACAAGAAGATGTGGAAAAGAAATTTTTCCCAAAAGGAATTGATGGTCCACTCATAAAATTCCCTAAAAAAGAAAAGCAAAAATTGGCTACACTTCGTGTAATTATAAAGCGTTTTGACATAGAAAAAATCTATAGTGAAAAAGAAATAAATGAGGTACTAAAAAATGTATATGCTGACTTCGTCACATTAAGACGTTATCTGATTGAGTATGGATTTTTAGACAGAAGAGATGACGGTAGCGAGTACTGGGTTAAAAACTAAAGTAAAGGATTGAATATAATGAATCGGAAAAAAGAACTAAAACAAGAATACAAAGAAGTAAAAGTGGAAGGAGGAATATATGTCATTACAAATAAGCAGAACGGTAAAAAGTTTGTTGCATCCACTCGGAACTTTAAAACATTAAACGGGACAAAATTTACACTGGAAACAGGCACACACACAAATCGTTTGCTCCAGGAAGATTGGAAACAATTCGGGAAAGACGCATTTGATATCGAGGAAGTAGAAATTCTGAAAAAACCAGAAAATCAGTATATCGACGAAAAGAAAGAACTAGAAAAACTCTTAGACAAATGGCTAGAAGATCTACAACCTTATGGGGAAAATGGGTACCACACAAAATAGGTTTAAGCAAAGGCTTCCGTATAGACGGAAGCCTTAGTCTTTTATTAAATGAATTGTTACTTTTTGAGTCCGGAAAAAGCCAATCGCTTTCCGCTGACGTAACGACAAGCCTCCTTCTCGCTATGCTGTGGGCACTGAAAAAGTCTCTATAATTCGACTTTGCTAAGTGGTACTGTCTAATATATTCCAATAAATAAGAAAATCGTTGAAACGGCTCCTTTGCCGCGGGCCACTGAAAAACCAAAATTCAGAAAATAAAGTCACCACTTGAGAAGTATATTTGTATCAAAATTGGCATGACGTCCCCATAAACACCCTAAAAAGTGAAGGAATTATGGGATTTCGTTTTTATTTTTTGAAAAAAAGTGACTTTTTCAGTGACCTCCTTTGCCGCGGGCGTTGCCTCAGCCTCCTCGCTTCGCTGCGGGGTCTTCGACTAACGCTTTTCCCGCAGGAGTATCGCCTTTTTCAACAATCTTCTAGAAATGAAAAAGTACTTACATTACAAAATAGACAGTTTTTGTACCTCCGCTACGTTTCTGCATCCAGATGAGGTTGTCCAATATTCCAATAAATAAGAAAATCGTTGAAACGGCTCCCTTTCCGCGGGCGTTACCAGCCTCCTCGCTTCGCTGCGAGGTCTTCGACTAACGCTTTTCCCGCAGGAGTGTCGCCTTTTTCAACGATTTTCTAGAAATGCAAAAGTATTTACATTACAAAATAGACAGTTTTTCAGTGCCTTCGCAACCTCGTGCGGGGTCTTGGACGCTCCGTATTTCCGCAGGAGTATCGCAGCTTTTTCCTAAACGTATTGAATTAGAGAGTTGTTATGCGATGGTGTCCAGATAGAGATATTACGATTAATTAAGTAGTCTCAGCTAATCATTTGGTTGTTAGATAGAAGCTTGATTCTGATAAAAATAAAATTTATCCAGTATGTCATTCGTCTTTAATCGACTCCGAATATAATCGGAGTCATTTTCCAACAATATGAGTCTTTAACAATGCTAATCTTTCTCGTAACCGTACTTTCGTTTCCACAACTTTTGGGGTTGGAGCTGCAACGACGTCCGTATCCCAGTTCAGCTTTTCAGCAAGTATTTTCGCCCGCTGTAAGTGATAGTCACTAGTAATAATGGTGACAGAAGTTACGTCATCTGGCAGTAACTTCTGAGAGTACAATAGGTTTTCATAAGTGGAAGTCGACTGATCTTCTACAATGAGTCTGTCTTCCGCTATTCCATTTTCGAGAAGATAATTTTTCATTACCACTGCTTCCTCAATTTCCTCATCAGAACCTTGTCCACCAGATAAAACAATCTTTACATGTGGATACTTCGTAGCATAATCTAGTGCAGATTCCAATCGGTATTGTAGTGCTAGAGATGGGATATTCCCTTTTTTTACTTTTGCACCTAATACGATGGCGTATTCATTAGATCCATCGGCTTTTGGTTCAAGCCCATCATCTAGCCATTTACTAGTAAGCATCCACATACCAAATCCAACGGAAGCAATAACTAATAGAGGGATAAGCACAATCCACCTTTTTTTTTTCGTCATCTAGTTCACTCATTTCATTTACAAAGACGGTTTTTTCCTTCGAAGAAAAGTAGAAATTCTCATTTCTTCGTTCCGAAATAATCGCTTGAAATTTTCTATATGCAATAGGACAGCCATTAGAAACAAAAAGCCTGCAATAATTATTGGTGAAAGCCCTTCTGCAAACCAAATCGAAGCTACAATAAATACAAAATAAAACACAAATACACCAATCAGTAAATAGTCCGATAAAAAAGTCACCGCAATTAATAATAAAAGTCCAATTAATCCAATAGGCCAATGAATTGCAAAAAGAATACCAATAATAGATGCAGTACCTTTTCCACCTTTAAATCCTGTGTATATCGGGAAATTATGTCCTAGAATAACAGCAGCACCGGCTAAATAAAGTAATAAATCCTGTTCAGCTAATGAAAAATTAGAGTAGCTTTGCAGAACGAAGCGGACGCCGATGATAGCGAGTACTCCTTTAAAAATATCAATAATTGCAACTAAAATTCCATATTTCATTCCAAGAACAATTGCTGCATTGGAAGCTCCAGAATTTTTAAGGCCCTCTTTTTTAATATTAACTCCGCTAAAAAACTGGGCAATTTTCGAGCCATGTATTGCTCCGATTAAATAACTAATAATGAGAATACTTATAATCCAAATTTCCATCATATCACCTCCAAATAAATATCCCCTATACATGTAACGTACAACCCTAGGAGAAGTTTCAGAATTTTTTATTTTAATACTTGACTAAAAGTTTCATATAATCATATACTGTGTAACAAGATGGAAAACTAAATCTAATACTCTTATCAAGAGTGGCGGAGGGACTAGGCCCTAAGATGCCCGGCAACCACCAAGTACTGAACTTGGAAAGGTGCTAAATCCTACAAATTCGATTTACGAATTTGGAAGATAAGAGGAGGAACATGCGAAACTGCACCCCTCTTCTTAAACGAAGAGGGGTTTTTGTTGTTCCAAAATCCTCTCCCACCTCCACAGTGTCCATCTAAACTACTTTCTAGGAGGAATTCAAATGACAAATCTTCACCCAGAAACACTTCTTTTACATGGCGGCCAACAGCCAGATCCAGTGACAGGCTCAAGAGCAGTGCCTATTCACAAAACTACTTCTTTTGTATTTCGAGACACAGAACATGCACAAAATCTATTTGCATTAAAAGAGTCTGGCAACATCTATTCACGCATCATGAATCCAACTGTTGATGTTTTTGAACAACGAGTTGCTTTACTAGAAGGTGGAACAGCGGCTGTAGCATTATCCTCCGGAATGGCTGCAATTGCTTTCTCCATTTTGAATATTGCTGGAGCTGGTGATGAAATTATTGCTGCAGAAAACTTATACGGAGGTACATTCAATTTATTTGCCCATACATTGCCTTGCTACGGTATTACTGTAAAATTCGTGGATTCAACAGACCCAGAAAACTTCCGCAGAGCGGTTACAGATAAAACAAAAGGATTCTTTGCCGAAATAATTGGGAATCCAAGTCTAAATGTCCTAGATGTTGAGAAAGTATCTACCATTGCCAACGAGGTAGGGATACCCCTACTAGTAGATAATACATTTGCTAGCCCATATGGTGCGAACCCTATTAAACACGGAGCACATATTGTCATTCACTCAGCTACTAAATGGATTGGCGGTCACGGAACTACAATCGGTGGAGTAGTGGTAGACGGAGGAAATTTCGATTGGGATTCCGATAAATTCCCTGGGTTTACTGAGCCAGATGTAACGTATCATGGCTTGCGTTATGGAATTGATGTTCCGCAGGTAGCGTTTGCCATAAAACTACGTGTTCAGTTGCTTCGGGATTTCGGTCCATCACTAAGCCCTGAAAGTGCATTTTCTTTTCTACAAGGGTTAGAAACGCTACATTTACGAGTGCCAAAGCACAATGAAAATGCACAAAAAATAGCACAATATTTATCGAAACATGAAGGAGTAGAATGGGTTAACTATTTAGGATTAGATAATCACCCTTCCTATGAATTAGCACAAAAATATTTAAGCAATGGTTTCGGATCAATCTTAACATTTGGGGTAAAAGGTGGAAAAGAAGCAGGTCGACACATCATTGACAACATCGAAATTTTCTCTCATGTAGCAAACGTAGGGGATGCAAAATCACTCATAATTCATCCAGCTTCCACTACCCACCAACAATTAACACCTGAGGATTTAGTAAAATCGGGTGTAACAGAGGATCTAATTCGCTTGTCTGTAGGGCTCGAGGCAGTCGAAGACCTACAAAATGCATTGGATAAAGTACTTGTAGGGAAAACAAATGTCCTCTCTAGGTAGAATTTTTGTTGTTAATTGGGCAAAAATAGTCTACAATATGTAAAATAGTTAATCGTAACTTTTTGCGATGTGGATTTTATTAGAATATGAATACGCAAGCTCAATTGTGCAGGTTCGTTTGGAGGAGAAGGTATGGCAAAAATAAAGGCAGCAATCTTAGGATTTGGAACAGTCGGCCAAGGAATATATCATATTGTGAATGATAAGAAAGAGGATCTTAAAAAATCGCTGGGGTTAGATATTGAAATTAGCGCTATTCTTATTAATAATCTAGCGAAAGAAAGACCAGCAACACCTGGCGTATTAGTAACAGATGATTTTGAGGATATTATTAATATTCCAGGGCTTCAAGTGGTCTTCGAAGCTATTGTGAACGAAGATCCAGCATACGGCTACTTATGTAGAGCAATTGATAAAGGGTGTCACGTTATTACGGCGAATAAAGTGATGTTCTCTAAATATAGTATCCCGCTTCACGAACGAGCAAAATCACGTGGTGTATTTGTAGGATATGAAGCGACAACTGCAGGTGGAGTTCCTGTCATTAAAACGTTGAAAAATTTACTTCAAGTAAACTCTGTGAAGAAAATACAGGGGATTTTAAACGGGACTTCGAACTATATTTTAACGCAAATGCGTTTAGAGGAGTGTCCATTTGATAGTGCTTTAAAAGAGGCGCAAATGTTAGGATATGCTGAAGCAGATCCGTATAATGATGTTTCTGGCCAAGATGCGTTCCGTAAATTGATGATTTTAAGTGCGCTAGCTTTTGGAAAGCAGCCAAACTGGAACGATGTACGAGTAGAGGGAATAACAGAAATTTCACTAGAGGATGTGAAAAAAGCGAAACTAGAAGGACTTCGTTATCGGCACGTAGCAGAAATCGTCCAAGACGAAAACGGAGAGCTTTTCGCTTCGGTTGGACCTCAGCTTGTTGGTCCTGATCATCCTTTATATGCGATAGAAGGAGTAAATAACGCTGTTTCACTAGATACAAACTACATTGGAACACTTACTTTAGTAGGTCCTGGAGCAGGAATGTATCCAACTGCAAGTGTCATGGTAGAAGACTACGCAGAAATTATCGGAAAACGCGCAGGATTTATGATTACAATATAATTAATAAATAGGATGATCTCTACTCGTAGAGTATCGTCCTATTTGTTTGAAAATAACTAATTTAAATTTGAGAGCAAGGGTTAAAGTTTACTTTAAAATAAATAAAAAGTACTTTCCCCTCATCGGAGAAAGTACTTTTAAAAGTTAAGAAACTATGTGTTTCTGCGGTGCTAATGAGATTTAGCGCTTTGGCCACCTCCTTCGCTTTGCTGCTTGAGGGTACTGAAAAAGTCCCTATAATTCGAAGTTGCCAGATTGGTTTGTTTAATATTTCAATAAATAAAAAAATCGTTGAACCGGCTCCCTTTCCGCGGGCGTTGCCTCAGCCTCCTCGCTACGCTGCGGGGTCTTCGACTAACGCAATTCCCGCAGGAGTGTCGCCTTTTTCAACGATTTTCTAGAAATGAAAAAGTATTTATTTAAAGAATAGACGGTTTTTCAGTGCAATCGCTATGCTGAGGTCACTAATCGTTATAATTAGACTTTGCCAGATGGGGTTGTTTAATATTTTATAAATAAAAAAATCGTTGAACCGGCTCCCTTTCCGGAGGCCACTGAAAAACCAAAATTCAGAAAATAAAGTCACCACTTGAGAAGTATATTTGTATCAAAATTGGCATGACGTCCCCATAAACACCCTAAAAAGTGAAGGAATTATGGGATTTCGTTTTTATTTTTTGAAAAAAAGTGACTTTTTCAGTGGCCTCCCTTTCCGCGGGCGTTGCCTCAGCCTCCTCGCTACGCTGCGGGGTCTTCGACTAACGCAATTCCCGCAGGAGTGTCGCCTTTATCAACGATTTTCTAGAAATGAAAAAGTATTTATTTAAAGAATAGACGGTTTTTCAGTGCAATCGCTATGCTGAGGACACTAATCGTTATAATTAGACTTTGCCAGATGGGGTTGTTTAATATTTTATAAATAAAAAAATCGTTGAACCGGCTCCCTTTCCGCGGGCGTTGCCTCAGCCTCCCCGCTACGCGCGGGGTCTTCGACTAACGCAATTCCCTCAGGAGTGTCGCCTTTATCAACGATTTTCTAGAAATGAAAAAGTATTTATCTAAAGAATAGACGGTTTATCAGTGCAATCGCTATGCTGAGGTCACTAATCGTTATAATTAGACTTTGCCAGATGGGGTTGTTTAATATTTTATAAATAAAAAAATCGTTGAACCGGCTCCCTTTCCGCGGGCGTTGCCTCAGCCTCCTCGCTACGCGCGGGGTCTTCGACTAACGCAATTCCCGCAGGAGTGTCGCCTTTATCAACGATTTTCTAGAAATGAAAAAGTATTTATTTAAAGAATAGACGGTTTTTCAGTGCAATCGCTATGCTGAGGTCACTAATCGTTATAATTAGACTTTGCCAGATGGGGTTGTTGAATATTTTATAAATAAAAAAATCGTTGAACCGGCTCCCTTTCCGCGGGCGTTGCCTCAGCCTCCTCGCTACGCGCGGGGTCTTCGACTAACGCAATTCCCGCAGGAGTGTCGCCTTTATCAACGATTTTCTAGAAATA
>NZ_VDGI01000005.1:78723-171611 GCF_006861825.1 Psychrobacillus vulpis
TAAATAAAAAAATCGTTGAACCGGCTCCCTTTCCGCGGGCGTTGCCTCAGCCTCCTCGCTACGCGCGGGGTCTTCGACTAACGCAATTCCCGCAGGAGTGTCGCCTTTATCAACGATTTTCTAGAAATACAAAAGTATTTAACTAAAGAATAGACGGTTTTTCAGTGCTCTCGCTTTTTCTAGCTTTTTCTCACTTAATTAATCCTCATCTTTTACATCAATATCATCAGGAATAGGCGTATTTCGCCATTCGTCTATTTGCCTTTTTAAATCTTCTACTTGCTGCAAATGCGTTTGAAATTGCGCACTATTTACATAATAATCTTCACCGTCGAAGATAGCTCGGATTTTTTTTTCGACAATATATCGTTTTACTTGATCTATAGGCATGGATAGATAATCTGCAGTTTCTTCCACTGTCATATACATGTAAAATGCCTCCTATCTTTAATAGTATAAGATACGGTAAAGAGTATCTCAATATGTGTTATATTGTTTGGTAATGAAAGAATTTCCTGAAGGAGTGAATAAGCTTGTCAGTAATTCCATACATATTTGTATTACTTGGCGCAATTCTCTGGGGTACGACTGGAACTGCACAAACCTTTTTACCAGAGAATGCACACCCTTTTGTTATTAGTGCAGGGCGTTCTATGGTCGGAGGATTTTCTCTATTAATTTTTATGATTCTATTAAAAAAAATAAAGTTTAAAAGTTGGCCGTGGAAAGAAACGATATATGCAGCGATTTGTATATCACTTTTCCAACTATTGTTTTTTTCATCTGTCCGGTTAACAGGAGTAGCCATTGCAAGTGTTGTAGCAATTGGAAGTGCGCCCGTATTTTCAGGATTAATTGAGTGGGTATTTTTAAAGTTACGACCTTCGAAAATTTGGGTAATATCGACTTTATTCGCCATTGTTGGGTGTATATTTTTATTTATTAATAAAGGTGAGATTACCATTAATCCGATTGGCATCATGTATTCTCTTATTGCGGGGATTGGATTTGCATTATTTACGTTATCGAGTAAATCACTATTACAAAAAGAAGAGACAATCCCAGTCATAGCCATGACATTTTCCGTTAGTGCATTGATGTTGCTACCTTTCTTTTTTCTATATGATGTGAGTTGGCTGAAAGATACAGGTAATATGAGTATCATTTTCTATTTAGGACTTGCAACGACAAGTGTGGCATATGTGTTATATGGAAGAGGCCTTCATAAAATTCCATCTTCGTCAGCATTAACGTTGTCATTAGCAGAACCGACAACTGCTGCTTTGTTAGGGGTATTCATCGTTGGTGAAGCACTTAGTGCGACTTCATGGATTGGAGTATTATTATTGCTAGGCAGTATTGTTGTTCTAACCATCGGTAGTCAAAAAAATAAAAAGATAGTAGGGGAAATATAAAAGAGATTTGCCGATAATGGCAAATCTCTCAGACTGTAGACAAATTCGTTTTACAATGAGTAGAGATGTATAAGAGAATCAGCGGGAGCGGGGCCCGCCACTTCGCTTTCCGTGGGCTTGGCTTCAGCCTCTTCGTCACTGCCGTTCCTTCGGGGTCTTCAGCTCAAGCTATTCCCACAGGAGTCTCCGTGGCGGGCCCTGCCTATTTTTCAAAAGTTGAAAGTGGAAATCTGAAGATGCTGTGATCAATCCATGTTTCTGGGTGATAAAAATAACGGATTGACTATCCCATCTCATCAAGTGAAAAGGCTTTAATTGTCCACTTTTCTGTTTATTGAAGTTAAAAATAAGCGGAAGGCGGCGACTCCCGCGGGACAGCGAGACAGACCAAGACCCCGCAGGCAAAGCAGAGGAGGCTTGGCGCGAGCCCGCGGAAAGCGCCCGCCTGGAGCGATTGTTAAAGGAAAAGCACAATAATCACTATGTTCTTAATACATTTTGATTCATTTTCGACAAGCTAAGAGATTTGCCAATAATGGCAGATCTCTTGTTTTATTTTACTGTAAATGTATTAAAGTAGCGAGGCACTTCAAGTACTTTCTATCAAAATCCTAAAGCATTTCGTACTTCTGATGTATATGTCTGACTAACAGGAAGTTCAGTGCCATCGTGAAGAAGTATTAATAAATTGGAGGAAAAATCTCGTATGATTCGATCGATAAATGAAACATTTACAATATAGGAACGATGTATACGTAAAAATGAGTCTGGTAGACGTAACTGTAATTCTTTAAGAGGAATATTTGTTTTATAGGGCTCTTTATTTGCGTAAAACCATGTTTTTTTCTGTAGACTTTCCATGTAGGAAATTTTCTCGATGGGGATGGGTCTCCATTCTTCTTCTTGTTTCCCTGTAAGAAACCTAAAAGGGGTGTGACTTTGTAGTTTTAGTGGCATTATCACGATTAGTGCACCTCGTTCTCCTTGAATGTGAATAGGGTATCCAGTTCCATAATAGGGAGCATGAAAAAGTGTGTCATCCATAATACCTTCTGTTCTGTTTCCATTTTGTAATACAATATCCGCGATACTTCCTTTTTCTACTTGTTGACCTACTCTTATTTGTAAATCACGTTCTCCAGCAGCATAATAAATGTATTTATCCCATACTGCAATTGCAATTGTAGCTTCTTTTGGAATCCAATCTTCCAATAAAGCTGTGTATTGCTCTAATTGCTCCTTTGAAAATTCCATTTATTCCCCTCCGAATTCATCCTTCTCATTTTCGTTTCATCTTTGAAAAAGTCCCTTTTATCCAAAAACGAATACAGTAGACATCTTTCTGTTATATATTAAATTACAAGAAAACAAACTGTTATGGAACAGTATAAAAGTCATATTTTTTCAAACAGTTTATTCGTCAAATGAGAGGTGTGTTGAACATGTCAACAAGACAACAACAGTTGGAACAGTTACAAATGGAGTGGGATAAAGAAAGCCGATGGAAAGGAATTGAGCGTCCTTATTTACCAGAAGAAGTGATTAAACTTCGAGGATCATTACAAATAGAACATACACTAGCTCGAAAAGGTGCAGAGCGTTTATGGAATTCACTACAAAAAGCAGATTTTATTAGTGCCCTTGGAGCTTTAACGGGTAATCAAGCAGTGCAACAAGTAAAAGCTGGACTTCAAGCAATTTATTTGAGCGGGTGGCAAGTAGCTGCAGATGCAAACCTTTCTGGGCAAATGTATCCGGATCAAAGTCTTTACCCAGCAAACAGCGTGCCAGCGGTTGTGAAACGTATTAACCAAGCATTGCAACGTGCTGATCAAATTGATCAAGCGGAAGGTAGAGAAGATCAGTTTGACTGGTTTGCACCTATTATTGCTGATGCGGAGGCAGGTTTCGGAGGACCCCTTAATGTGTTCGAACTAATTAAAGGAATGATAGAAGCGGGAGCAGCGGGTGTCCATCTTGAAGATCAACTTGCTTCAGAAAAGAAATGCGGTCATCTTGGTGGAAAAGTTCTTCTTCCAACACAAAACGCCATTCGTAATTTAATAGCGGCTCGATTGGCAGCAGACGTTTCTGGAGTACCAACTGTATTAATCGCACGCACTGATGCGGATGCGGCAGATATGGTAACAAGTGATATTGATCCGCGCGATCATGCGTTTATAACGGGAGAAAGAACTCCAGAAGGATTTTTTCGAACGAAACCAGGAATTGAACAAGCGATTGCTCGAGGCTTGGCATATGCGCCTTATGCAGACTTAATATGGTGTGAGACGTCTCATCCAAGCTTAGAAGAAGCAAAGCAATTTGCCGATGCGATACATGCGGAATATCCTGACAAGATGCTTGCATATAATTGCTCACCATCGTTCAATTGGCAAGCAAACTTAGATGAAGAATCAATAGCTAAATACCAAGTGGAGCTAGGTAAAATGGGTTACAAGTTTCAATTTGTTACACTTGCGGGCTTCCATTCATTAAATCACAGTATGTTTGAGTTAGCACATGATTATAAAACGAATGGAATGGCTGCTTATTCGAAGCTACAGCAAGCGGAATTTGCAAACGAAGCGAAAGGTTATACAGCTACGAAACATCAACGTGAAGTAGGAACAGGATATTTTGATGAAGTATCACAAGTGATTTCTGGTGGAACATCTTCTACTACAGCAATGAAGGGGTCTACGGAAGTCGCACAGTTCGCTTAATAAGGAAGAGGGGGTATCGAAAATGGAACAGCTAACCGCTAGAAACATAGAAATAGTTGGGCTAGAAACCGATGCAAGTCGAGAGATTTTAACGCAAGAAGGATTAGAGTTTTTAGCTTCACTTCATCATTTATTTAATGAAAGAAGAAAAGAGTTATTAGATAATCGTCAAGTACGTCAAAAACAATTAGACAATGGAGCTAATCTAGATTTTCTTTCGGAAACGAAAGAAATTAGAGAGGAAGATTGGACGATTGCTCCTCTTCCGAAAGATCTTCAAGATAGAAGAGTAGAAATTACAGGCCCTGTGAATCGGAAAATGGTCATCAATGCATTGAACTCAGGTGCTAAAACATTCATGGCTTGTTTCGAAGATGCCACTTCGCCAACTTGGGAAAATATGATTGAAGGTCAAGTGAATATGCGCGACGCAGTTCGTAGAACAATTTCCTTTCAACAGGAAAACGGTAAAGTATATAGTTTGAATGATGAAGTAGCAGTACTGATGATTCGTCCAAGAGGCTTGCACTTGCTTGAAAAGAATGTACTCATTGATGGGGAAGCAATAGCTGGTAGCTTATTCGATTTTGGATTATATTTCTTCCATAATGCGAAAGAATTATTAGCTCGCGGTACAGGTCCTTATTTCTATTTACCAAAGCTTGAGAGCCACTTAGAGGCTAGACTTTGGAACGACATTTTTCTTTTCGCAGAACAACAACTTAGTTTACCAAACGGAACGATTAAAGCTACTGTATTAATCGAAACAGTTATGGCTGCATTTGAGATGGATGAGATTTTGTACGAACTACGCGATCATTCTGCAGGGCTAAATTGCGGTAGATGGGATTATATTTTTAGTTATATTAAACGGCTACGCAATCAAGCCGAAGTTATTTTGCCAGATCGCAGTCAAGTGACAATGACGTCCCCTTTTATGAGGGCATACACCCAATTATGTATTCAAACATGTCATCGAAGAAATGCACCTGCAATTGGAGGAATGGCGGCCCAAATTCCGATTAAAGGTGATGACATTGCTAATGAAGCAGCATTTTCAAAAGTCCGTGAAGACAAACGCCGAGAAGCAAAGGATGGTCATGATGGAACGTGGGTCGCACACCCAGATCTTGTACGAGTAGCATGGGAAGAGTTTGAAGAGCATATGTCAACACCGAACCAAATTCATCGTAAACGGGAAGATGTGCAAGTGGAAGCGAAGCATTTATTAGAAGTCCCACGCGGCACTATTACAGAGGAAGGCCTCCGATTAAACTGCAGTGTAGGTGTTCAATATATAGCCTCTTGGTTACGTGGAAATGGAGCAGCACCTATTAATCACTTAATGGAAGACGCCGCAACTGCTGAAATTTCCCGCACGCAAGTTTGGCAGTGGATTCGTCATCCAGAAGGAAAGATTGAAGATGGCCGTAAAATTACCGAAGAGCTAGTGCAGGAAGTTTTACAGGAAGAACTAAATAAATTGAAAGAAATGTTTGGTAGTAACAACTATGCAAATGGACGTTTTGATGAAGCAGTTGAGCTATTCCTTTCATTAACTTGCAAACAAGATTTTGTTGAATTTCTAACTTTGCCTGGTTATGAAAAACTATAGGAGGTGATTTGCGTGAAAACAACAACTCAGGAAGTAAAAACAAAGCACTGTCGCGAATGTGGATGTGTTATTCATGAACAAGTAGAATCATCCTTATACGAATGCGAACGATGCATAGGCATGAGCGAAGAATAGTACTAACTAGATGTGAAATATAAATTCAAAACCCTATCCTTTTTATGAGGATAGGGTTTTATTGATTTGCTGTTTTTTATTTCAACTTAGGAACATGGTGTTTTCAACTGTCTTGTTAAACTAACAAGGATCCTTAAGAAGAAACAACATAATTAAGATGCATTTTTTATCAATTCACCGTCACCAATTTAGCGTAGTGTAATGGAAATAAAATAAATTCATCAAAGAACATCTATATTGGCGTTCTATTTTACATTTGAGAGTAAAAGTATTCTTGTTGTAAAAAGAAACGAATGTTCGTATAATGAAGAAAGGAGAAGAGAACTAGCGTGCGCATTTCATTTGAGAAGTTTAATAAACAATTTCAATCGTGTAAATGATAAACTACAGGACAAATTTTTCAAAAGATATGACAATGCAAGATTAAATTAGAGGGTGGCTGCCATGGAACAAGAAAGAATTGACAAATTTATTGAAGACATGTTGAAAGAATATCCTCGAGAGAAAGTCATAGGCGCATTAGATATGTTACTTCACACGCCGAAAAACGAAGCAGACAAGTTGGCAAAAGTTTATAAAAAAATAGATGAAGAAATCACCAACCATTAAATGATGGGGGGTGGTTTTTATTTTGAATGAAAAGAAAAACTTAAAACCAAAAGCAACTGTCCATTATTTAATACTTAACAACAATTAAGAACTATTATAGAAATAACAAAGAACAGAGAAAACCTAACAAGTAGATTGTCTCTGTTTTCATTATTTATCCATTTGAATCTGTTTCACTAGATAGTAATTGAAGTCTTAGTTTAGACATTTCTTTGTCCAGTAACGAGGAAGCATTGGATAGCTCAATTAATTGTTTTTGAGCTTCTTCCGGTATCGATTCACCTTGATATTTATAGTTGAGTTTATGTTCTGTTGATGCCCAAAAATCCATAGCGGATGTTCGGATTTGGATTTCCGCGGGAACCCATATCACTTCATTAGATAAGATAACTTGCGTTTCTACAACAAGATGAAGGCTTTTATAGCCACTCTTTTTAGGTTCTTTAATATAGTCTTTTACTCTAATCATGCGAATATCTTCACGCTGCTCGATATGTTCTTTCAGCAAATATACATCATCAATAAAGCTAGTGACAATTCGTACTCCAGCAATATCTCGTATTTCTTGTTTAATAGATTCTTGAGTCAGCTCTATTTCTTTATTTTCAATCTTCTCAACCAATGAAAAAATAGTTTTCATGCGTGTTTTCATATGCTCAATTGGAGAGTATCCGTGTTTCGATTTCCATTCAAGATCAATAATATTGAAATCACTCTTCAACTCATATAATGCCATCTCATATGGGATGAAAAAGCCTTTCCAGTTTTTTAGAACCTTTTGAACTAAATCGATCTTATGTGTCTCTTGATACATATTAAACACCCCTTGATTAAAATCACACTTTATATTCTGTCATCATATCACAGGTGGTTTGAATCGGAAAGATATATGAGAATACTAGCCTGGCGATGAAATGGAAGTGTAATCGTGTTGTAGAAACAAGCTAAATGGAAGAACGTTTGAGCTCCCCCCACTTAGTTTTTGTAGAGGTGTCGGCTTGTAGTACCATTAGATTAGGGGGTTTAGAGAAAAGTCTTCTAATTATGTAGGAAATGAAAAATGAAAAAAACTAAATCTCAATTTCAAAAGAAGAATCCATTTTGATCAAACTTTTTTCAAAATGGATTCTTTTTATTTGTTGTCAAAATCCGTGTTACGAGATTTTTGGAAACAAACTTTGTTCCAAACCTACAATAAGAGAAGAGGCTTTTAAGATCTATTGTCTTATGAACGTCCTATTTTCGGCAATATAATATGGAATGATGTCCCTTTCGAAGGTTCGCTCTCAACAGAGATTGTACCATTATGAGCACGAACAAGGTTATAGACAATTGCCATTCCAAGTCCAGTCCCTTCAGAGGAGGAATTAGTTGTTGTTCCACGATAATATTGTTGAAATAAATTTTCTTTCATATGATTGGACATGCCAACGCCATTGTCCACAATGTGGATAACTACATTTTCCCCATTGTCGGAAAGCTGTGTATAAATATCGGTATTATTAGGATTATGTAAAATTGAATTCATTAGGATGTTTTGTAAAATGCGTTGCATGAATTTATGGTCAAATTCTACGTTAATCTCAGGCGTATCTGTTTTAAAATGCAGATTATAATTACTTGCTTGTGGATAATTACTTATGTTGGCAACAACTCTTTTTGTAAATTCTACTAAATCTTGATTCGTCTTAGTTAAAGGCAACATACCGTCAGCGCTATTTACTTGAATGATAAGACTTAAATCTTGAATTAATTCTTCCATATGCTTCCCTTTGTCTCCAATTTGTCTAATGAAAGAATGTGCCTCTTCTTTTGACCACTCATACTGATCGTTCAATAAGAGTGTTGAGTAGCCTGTAATATAGGTTAGAGGTGTTTTTAAATCATGTGAAATACCGGCAATCCACTCTTGTTTAGCATGTTCTATCTTTCTCCTTTCTACCTCAGCAGATTGTAACTTTACCGCCAATGTTTGGAGATGTTGAAATACCTCTTGATACAAAAGATAGCGCATACGAAGTTTATCTTTTCGGGTATAAATTTTTTGTAAACCTACTGGTTGTTTGTAGTTTTCTTGTGAGAGTTGATGAATCCAAGTCATAATGAATCCAAGAGGCCCACCAAAATACCATCCAAACAAGCTAATACAAATAATGGTGCTAATAGAAAAAATCCATGCCACGAGCAAACCTTCATTTTTTGTATTAACCGCGACATCGAAAAGTGGAAGGATACCCTCAAGTAAAATGATAATGCTGAATCCAGTCGCAAGCATCCAAAGAACAAGACCCAATGTTAAATGCAAAGTAAATCGAGTTTTTATTCGCATATAAACGCCTCATTTGGAGGGATGAATTTATAACCAATTCCACGTAAATTCACAATGATTTTTGGTTTGCGTGTATCATCGCCGAGCTTTTTCCGTAGCTTGGATATATGAATCGTGACGGTTTTTTCTTCTCCAAAAACATCATTTCCCCATACAAATTCGTAGAGCTGCCCTGTTGTGTAAATACGATTAGGATTTTTGCAAAAGAAATGTAGTAGCTCCAGCTCTTTTGCTGTGCATTCTACAAGTTGATTTTTAACTGTTAATGTTGCAGATTCATGGTTCAAAGTGAAGTAGCCATAATCATATACAGTGTCCTGTAGTTGTGAACTCTCATACATTTTGAGACGACGAAGGATAACTTTTATTCGAGCGACGACCTCTAAAGGATTAAAAGGCTTTGTAATGTAATCATCTCCACCTATTCCTAACCCCGTTAATTTGTCAAAGTCTGTTGAGCGCGCACTAACAAAAATAATAGGTGTGTTTGTATTTTTTCGTATTTCTGTACATAGTTCGAAGCCGCTTATATCTGGAAGCATAATATCAAGCAAAATAATATCAAACGTGTTTTCTTTAACTCTTTGCAGCGTATCTTTACCAGTTGATGCGGTATCTATGTGAATGAAGTTTTCTTTCCTTAGTGTAATTTCTAATAATTTTAAAATACCAATTTCATCATCTACTACTAAAATTTTTGCAGATTCCATTTTATATCCCTCATTTCAACCCCATCATACCAATTTTTTCTTCGTATATGTTTACTCTAATAGAAATATTACGCATATTTTCCATTGTGTTTACTTTGATTTTACTTTCGTTTATTAAGCTAAGTGTAACGCATTCGAAATAGAAGTCTGGAGGAAATACAAATGAATTCGGTTATTCAAATTAATCAATTAAGTAAGACATACAGGGGAACTGAAACAGTTTCTAATGTCAATATGAATATAAATAAGGGAGAAATTTATGGGTTTTTAGGTCCGAATGGAGCAGGGAAAACGACAATTATGAAGATGATCTTAAATTTAGTTAAGCCGTCTTTAGGTGAAATTATTGTATTTGATCAACGTATTTTAGAGACATCTTACGAGTATTTAAAGAAAATAGGTAGCATTATTGAATATCCTGAGTTTTATGAGCGTCTAACAGCGAAGGAAAATTTAGACCTTCATTGTGAATACATTGGCTATCATCATCCAGGAGCGGTTAATGAAGTTCTAGAAATCGTAGGTCTTAAAGGAGTGGAAAAGAAAAAAATCCATGAATTTTCTTTAGGAATGAAGCAACGATTAGGAATTGCGAGGGCGATTGTAACAAAACCAGAGATTCTAATTCTTGATGAACCTATTAATGGACTTGATCCGATCGGTATTAAAGACATTCGCGAGCTTCTATTAATTCTTAAAGAAAAGTATGGGATCACTATTTTAATTTCAAGTCATATTGTTTCAGAAATCGAATCTATAGCAGATACTATTGGCATTATTAATCATGGAAGATTATTAAAAGAAGTGAAAATGGAAGAAATACGAAAAGAAAATGAAGAATATCTTGAAATCCAAGTAGACAATTTAGAAAAAACAACACATGTACTAAAGAATAAACTAGGAATTAAAAAATATGAAATCGTAGGCCGTCATATTATTCGGATTTTTGAACATGAAAATTCTTCATCTCAAATCAATAAAGAATTAATCCTAAATGGGGTGGTAGTGAACGGAATTGAAAAACAGCAGCATAATTTAGAAGAATACTTCTTAAAGCTGATTAATGGAGGCAATCAACATGCTTAAAATTATAAAACTAGAATGGAAAAAGAATCGTCTAACTAGCTATTTTAAAGGATTAGCTATTTGTATTGTTGGAATTTTCGTTGCTGTTGCGCTTATGTCTTTAGGTTCTCAAAAAGGAAATGATCCAATGTTTCCAAATTACGAAGAATTTATGTCCTTAACGAACATATTAATTAGAATCGTATTTATTATTTTTTCGAGTGTGATTTTATCACGTATAGTCATTGATGAATATAAGAGTAACACTATACAAGTATTGTTTACTTACCCTTTACAACGAAAAAAAATAATTCAATCTAAGTTATCGATCGTCTTTGGCTTTTGTTTTTTTAGCATAATTATTTCCACTCTTATTATTAATATATCCGTTTTTTTCTTAAATCCAATAATGGGATTCTTTGAAGCGCCTGTTAGTATAAGCGAAATAATTACTACAGTTCCCACTACATTTATTAATGCATTTATGATTGCTGGGGTGAGCTTAATTCCTTTGTATTTTGGCATGAGAAAAAAATCAACTGCAACTACAATTACTTCCGCTGTATTAATTGGATTTTTAATCAACGCTACTGTTTCCAATGGAGGAAGTTCGACTAGTTTATTTCAATTCATTGGAGTACCAATTGTATTCTGTTTGCTTGGCCTTGTAATTGGCTATCTTTCATATCATAAAATTGACAAAATTGATGTGGCTTAATAAAAAATGAAAGGAGGAATAAAAATGAAAAAAATGATATTAGCTTCTATCGCATTCATTGCGATTGGTGGATTTGCTTTTAGTGTCAAAGAAGTGGAGGCAAAGAGCTTTGAAAAAGAAAATTCCTTTGAAGTAGGTAATATTGAAGAAGTAGAAATAAACAATGAATCTTGGAATATTGAGGTCAAAAATACTAAATCTCAAAAAATAAAAATCTCAGTTGAAGGTAAACAAAAAAAGAAGAAGGATCCCGTGACAATTAAAAATGATGGGAAGAAAATTGTAGTTAATCAGCAAGATCAAGAGGGAGGGCTTATGGGAGGCTTCACTTTTGGAAAGAAAGGTACTATTTATATTTCTATCCCAAAGAATAAAATAGATAAGATAACTATAAATAATAGCTTTGGTGACGTAAAAATGAATGATATTATGGCAAAAAACATTGTTGTTTTAAATGACTCTGGCTTCGAAAAAATAGAAGGATTGTACGCAGATTCAGGAAAGTTTACATCAAAGGACGGAGAATTAACGTTAAAAAATAGTACGTTTAAGAAACTAACTGTAGCTTCTACTAATGGTGAAAACTATATTGCAAGGGTAACAAGCCCAAAGATGAAAGTAACTTCAACAGATGGTGAAGTATCCATTAAAGATATAAAAGAAGGTAAGTCATTATTTGTGAAAACAAAGTCAGGTGATATTACTGTTTCTTATAAAGAAGCTCCGACGTCATTATTGCTTACTGCTAGAAGTGATTCATCTGATATAACAGTTGATTTAGATGGCTTTAAGGAAAAAATGAATACTGAGAAATCAAAAGAAGGAACTATTGGTAATGCATCAAATAAATTGGAGCTCGTAAGTAAAGATGGAACTATAAATATAAATTAGAAGCAAGTAAATATTTTGAAAAGCAGAAACCGTGGATACTAAATTTTCAATAAGAAACATAAAAATGATCAAACTTATTTTTCAAAACTACAATATTGTTGAATGACAAAAAAGTTGGGAACTGACCAATTGAATTTGACAAAAAAAATCTATTTTGCAAGATACGATCCGATATTATTGGGTCGTGTCTTTTTTATGACAGTAAAGGTTGGGGCTACTTAAAGAGAAACGAATTAGTTACATGCCAATCCGGTTCTTATTAACCGTGAGTATTTAAGTTACTACATTCTATTATTCTTGGTGAGATGAGCGATTTTTTTATGCGCTTGATGTCCCACATAAATTAATCCGTTAAATAAAATTAAAGTCAAAAGTAATCGCCCTAGTCTTGACCCTATACTCGGTGCATCAACAAGAAAGAAACCTGCAATGCAGAAAAGTGTTCCTAAAAAGTAACCTATAATGTAGAATCCCTTTTGAAATTTATTCATCTTTAAGACTCCTTTAATTTATATATATATATATATATTATAATAAAATTGTAATAAATGAATTTATTTCCAATAATAATTGATTGCAAGAAGAATATAAGTTTTTTTCTTCAACTAACAGAGGCTTTACTTGAAGATCATTGAGTTGTTTAGAGAGCTCTTTTTACTTATTCAAGTTAAATGGGCAGGTTAATTCAACAACGGCAGGGGATAATCGTATAACTCTTGAATGATTAGTATATATTCTTTAACACTTGGGAGGTACAAAATGGAGTTGTATAAATTCAACAAAGATAGCGGTAAAAAAATTTCAAAATTCAATTCAGATTTTATTATGTCTCGTGTAATTCAAACTGATAAGGTAACACATATTGGATGTATGCACTTAGATGAAAACGGTATAGTTGGGTATCATCAAGCGATAGTACCTCAACTACTTTTAATAATGAGTGGGGAAGGATATGTCAGAGGTAAAAAAGAAGAATTTATTAAAGTGCAGACTGGAGATGCTGTATTTTGGGAGAAAGATGAATGGCATGAAACAAAGACAAGTGATGGATTAACTGCTATCGTCATTGAAAGTGAAGAATTAAATCCATCTTTTTTCATGCCTTTAAAGAAATAGATGTTATTCAACTAACGTAGGCTTTATCGGAAGATCATTGAGTTGCTAATGCAGCTCTTTTTTTGTTCAACTAAAAGGGGCAGGTTAGTGGAATAAGGTGTCTTTAGAAACAAAATGCTCGTTAGCAGAAGGGGCATTTGGAAAGGCTAGAAATATAACATAATGCCCCAATTAGCGCTATTTCACGAGCAACAGCATGACTTAACTTTTTTGCGTCCATGATATTTACTTAGATTCAATTAATAAATCATTTACGCAAAACTTCATTTGTGTTAACCTATTTTAAAAATAGGTTAACACATTTTTTTGTTTAACTTTAAAATAACACGTAAATGAGGGAGATTTATTGGAACATTTTTGGGTAGTTGGTACGGACACAGATGTTGGAAAAACATTTATAACAACTCTATTCATGCGTCATCTCCAAATGCAGGGACTTAAAGTAATACCATACAAACCTGTACAAACGGGTGAGGTTGCGGATGAAGGTCGATATTATTATCAAGACACAACAAGCTACTTAGAATATAGCTTACAACCTTTAGATAAAGAAGCGCTAAATACATACTCTTTCTCGCTACCCGCATCACCGCATTATGCCGCTGAACTTGAAGGAGAAACGATTAAAGAAGACAGACTTCTTAATACCATAGAAAAGTTAAAACTAGACTATGATACGGTTATTTGTGAGGGTGCTGGGGGTCTGTATGTGCCATTTCATTCGAATACTACTTTGACATTACTTGATGTTATTGAGCAATCGGCACTACCTGTCATACTCGTAGCGAAAACAAAGCTTGGTACGATCAATCACACCTTGTTATCTGTAAAGGCACTGCAAGCACGTAATATCGATTTACTAGGCATTGTATTCAATCAATTCGAGCAAAGTCCATTAGAAAAAAATAGTATCGATACAATACTTAGATTTATAGATGTGCCATCCGTGGTCATCGAGGCTAATTGTACGATTGAAAGCTTCGATGATAAAGCGGTTTTTGAAAGGTTGATGACCTATGACATATAAAGAACTTCAAGCTCTTGATCTTAAACATATTTGGCATCCTTGCTCACAAATGAAAGATTATGAATCCTTTCCACCGATTGTAATAGATCGTGGGGAGGGGGTGTGGTTGTACGACAAGCGAGGCAATCGCTATCTAGATGCGGTTTCATCATGGTGGGTCAATTTATTTGGGCATACGAATCAGCGCATAAGCCAGGCTTTAGCAGAGCAAGCGCAAAAATTGGAGCACGTCATTTTTGCGAACTTTACCCATGAGCCTGCAATTCATGTTGCAGATAAACTCGTTGCATTGACACCAAAAGGTTTAGAAAAAGTATTTTTTGCTGATAACGGATCTGCCGCGATTGAAGTTGCTCTAAAAATGAGCTTTCAGTATCGTGCCCAAACGAATCAGCCGAAGAAAAAACGTTTTTTAGCGTTTTCAAATGCCTACCATGGCGAAACACTCGGTGCTTTGTCGGTCGGAGGGGTCGATTTATACAACGAAGTATATGCTCCTCTGTTATTAAATGTTGTACATACAGAGGGACCGGATTGCTTTCGCTGTCCTTTTGGCGAGTCACCTTCGACCTGTAATGCACCTTGTACTCAGTACGTAGAAGAACAATTGAAACAACATGCCGATACAATTTCCGCGGCCATTATTGAGCCGTTAATTCAAGCAGCAGCAGGGATGAAAATGTATCCACCAGTCTTTCTAAAAAAATTACGCAAATTATGTATTGAGTACGATGTGCATCTGATTGCAGATGAGGTGGCGGTTGGCTTTGGTCGTACAGGTACATTGTTCGCCTGCGAGCAAGCCGATATTACACCGGATTTTTTATGTTTATCCAAAGGAATTACGGGAGGGTACTTGCCCCTCTCTGCTGTACTGACAACAAATGAAGTGTATAACGCTTTTTATGATGACTACGGAACGATGAAGGCATTCTTACATTCGCATAGTTATTCAGGTAACCCGCTCGCTCTTCGTGTAGCACAGGAAGTATTGGCAATTTTTGAAGAAGAACAAGTGTTGACCAAGTTAATACCCAAGCAACAATTATTAAAAGAATTAGCACATGAAGCATTCGATCATTTACCTTATGTAGGTGAATATCGTCAAACTGGCTTCGTTGGAGCAGTAGAGTTAGTTGCGAATAAAGAAACGAAGAAGTCATACCCAGGCGAAGAGCGAATCGGCTATCAAATTTATCAGCGTGCACTAGAAAAAGGGCTCCTAATCCGTCCCCTTGGTAATATTATTTATTTCATGCCCCCATTTGTGATTTCGGAAGACGAAATCAAATGGATGATTGAAACAACGAAGGAAGTTTTAGACCAATACTTTAAAGAAAGGTGCGAATAAATTGAAAAACTCACGTACTTTTTCTCTTACACTTGTTTCGATTTTTGCTTCTATGACTGCAATTGGCGCCTTTATTAAAATCCCGTTACCCATTGTACCCTTTACATTGCAAATTATTGTTGTGTATTTAGCAGGTTCATTATTAGGAAGTAAGCGGGGCTTACAAAGTCAATTGGTTTATGTTCTCGTCGGTTTAGCTGGATTACCTGTCTTTACACAAGGGGGAGGTTTTATGTATGTATTACAGCCGACGTTTGGATATTTAATTGGCTTCGTTGCGGGTGCCTATACAATTGGCTTAATCATTGAACGTGTCGAGAAACCGACACGTAAACATTTTATTTTCGCAAATTTATTCGGCACTGCGGTCATTTATGCTTTTGGTGTCACTTATCTTTACGTGGCATTAAATCTTTGGCTAGATGTACCTACTAACCTATCACATGTACTTGCAGCTGGATTGTTTAGTACTGTAGGTGTTGACATTGTACTTGCTATTTTGACAAGTCTATTGGCTACACGTATATATCCATTATTTAATACAATTCATTCAACGAAGAGAGGCGTACAAAATGAACTGTCAAACACTAGCTCAAGAAGTTATTGATGGTAAGGAATTAACAAATGAGAAGATGCAATGGCGATATTAACAACAAAAGATGATGACTACTTTTTTCTTGTTGAACTAAAGGGGCAGGTTAGTTGAAGAGAGCGAAATTAAACTCTTTATGGAAATTGTAAATTAAGAAAATAATCCATTTTGTTCTCAAAATGGATTATTTTTATTTACATTTTTTAAATTTTGAAATATAGTTAATAAATATTAACCGGTTAAAAAGGAGGTTGCATTGTGCAGCAAAAGTCCATATTTATTATTGAAAGTTATGAACAGTTAAAGGTTATTAGTGATCCCTTACGTACTAAAATGTTGATTTTTTTGGTCGAACAGCCCCATACAGGCCAAATGCTTGCTCAAGAGCTTAACTTATCTAGAGCAAAAATTCTTTATCATCTTCGTGAACTGGAGAAACACAAAATCATTCAGCTCGTAAGAAAAGAAGAGCGAGGAGGAAATATATTAAAGTTTTACCAAGCTGTAGCTAGGGGGTTCATTCCGGCGGATCATTTATTAAATTATGTGGAATCAAAAGACGCTACTAGACAATCATACTTAGAAGTGATTGATCGTGCTAAAACAAGAGTGTTAACAGCTCCTGATAATTCCTTTGAATTAAATTCATCAAATGTAGAAGAATGGCCAAAACTCTCTATTCAAAAAGAATTTAAAGTAAGTAAAGAAAAATTTCTGGAATTTACGCGTAAGTATAGAGAACTCTTAGAAAAACTTGAAGAAAAAGATACTGATATAGAGAAGCAAAATTACTATTTAATGACCACTGCTTTTCAAATCGAAGAGCCTCTTTTTAAAAACAAGTAATGATTTTGAGGGAGGGAATTCTATTGAGTAGAAACCAAGCGTTAATAGAAACGAAGAATGACGTTGTTTCTTCAAGTTTGTTAAAAAATCGGGCATTTGTTTTTTTATGGCTATCGAGTACAACATCTTTTTTAGCGTTATCTACTTACTTGTTTGCTGAGCAATGGTATATCATCACAGTTCTAAATAAAGAAAGTGCTCTGGGGATTGTAATGATGGTGACTATGATTCCACGTGTAATCTTTATGACTATTGGCGGAGTGTGGGCTGACCGTTATAAAAGGTCTCAAATCATGCTTGTTTCAAGCCTAGTAAGATGTATATTGATTGTGGTTATGATCTTTTTTCTTCAATTGAGTATTCTCGAATTATGGCCGCTAATTTGCTTCGCATTATTGTTTGGTGTTCTAGATGCATTCTTTTCTCCAGCTAACACATCACTACTTCCATCCCTAGTTTCAAAGGATGTACTTACACGATCAAATTCATTTATACAGAGTTCAAATCAAATTGCTATGTTTTCTGGACCAATGATTGGTGGATGGGTGCTTACTGTTGGATCTTTTAGCCTTTTGTTTTCAATCATCGCTATCTTCTTGACTATGACTTTCTTTTTCTCGTTTTTAATAAAAGAAGATGTAAATACAATTCCACAAAAAAAGGGTTCGACAAAAGAGAAATTAAGAGAAGGATTAACCTATGTTTGGAAGATGCCCTTTCTAAAAAATATGCTCTTTATTCTAGTGATTATAAACTTTTTCTTTTTTGGTCCTCTACTTATGGGCATACCTCTCATAGTGGATAAAGTGATTCATGGAGTGGCTTTAGATTTAAGCTTCTTACAGAGTTCTTACCAAGGAGGGATGCTCGTTGGGGCAATAATTGTCGGGATACTTAACTTAAGAAAGAAAAGGGGATTGATCATCCTAATAATGATAACTTTCCTCGGAATTCTCCTGTCCCTACTTGGTCAAATCGGATTTCTTTGGCAAGGCATTGTCTTGCTTTCAATGATGGGTGTACTTTCATCCATTATTAATGTTTCACTCATCTCAACTATTCAAGAGCAAAGTGATGAAGAAAAAATGGGAAGAGTGATGAGCCTTATTAATGCCTCGTCTAATGGACTTGTTCCTCTCTCCTACGCTTTTGTGTCATTGGCTCTTGTCTTGAACCTAACAATCTCAAACATAATGCTTTTATGTGGAATCTTAATCGTGGTCATTTCAGTAATATTTACACTGAATTCAAAAGTAATAAAAGAAGTTAATTGATTTTTTGAAGACATAAGTAAAGGACCAATTAACAAATAGAAGACAGTTAATTGGTTCGGGAAATATTCAAAGAGAAGTTATTAATATTTGATAATAATGGGATCTATAAAGAAAAGAATTTATCAGTTAAACTGGCTACAAAAAGAGAATAACCCTTTGTTCAACTATCGAGGGTGTAGCTTTTTCTTATTCAACTAACGGAGTGCTTGTGCGGCCGAGCTTAGGTCGTATCATATAGCGGGTGGGATTCCCGCCGAGAAAGAACTAGCCATTCACTCGTAGCGAGTCTTGGAGGGCTACTGGTAACGTTAGCCTTTAAGCGTAGACAGTTAGGTGGCGGGCCGAAAGCCAACTGGTTGAAGGGATTGAGCTCCATAATGTTAGTAAAACGAGAGGGCTGATGCTTTAAGCACGGCAGAAAGCTACATTTTATCCATCGTTAAAGGCAAGAAGGATAAAACCTCTCTGGAGTCAGAGACCTTGGCACGTCACACATTGATATGATACGGCAACTCGGGAGGCCCTACCGGTCTTTTCTTATTATAGAAGAGTATGGTGTACAAGCGATAATAAGCAAGGTAACCAAATGCCGTTGTAGGGAGTCGGATAGCAGCGTAGTACCAATGAAGTTGGGTAATGCCGATGGAGGAAAGGCTGCTACCAAGTTATTACCCTTACTAGGGGTACATTTACTACACACTGAGGTAGAGATAATAAATGTAAACTAAACTAGTAAGGATAGCAGAATTAGTAAAAAATCCAAAAGAAAGAGATTAGGCTACATTTTGTGAATGGTGACTTGGAGGAGCCGTGTGCGTAAATAGCGCAAGCACGGTTCTGTGAGGGGGGAGTAACACAATCTACCGCAAGGTAGAGAGGTTCTCTTCTACTCGACTAGTTTAATAACCAGTTATTAATATACCCCAGAAAACCACTTGCCCTCACGATATCATAATTTACTATTTTTTAAACAATTCTCCTTTTGATTTACTTTATGATCTTGTTTCCATTAATGAACAAAAAAGGCTCGATCCAATAAATCGGACTGAGCCTTATAGGATAGAATTGTTTTATCAAATGACAGAATAACATTAGGTCATTCTGTAGCTTTATAATAAAGTTTGATTGAAAATGCCTCGCAAGCCCATATTTTAAAGTAAAATTAAAAGAATCCGTTTTGAAAAAAGATTGATCAAAACCGATTCATTCTAAGTGAAGTATTAGCGAATCTAAGAACCCGCTTAGAACGCTTTTCGTTGGTAAATAACAGTGGTAATCCCCCAAGAAATAACATAGCCTACAATGATAACAAGTGTCGCTCCCGTATATAAAGCCGGGATGGATAAATTGACAATAAAATCAGTTATTGTTGTGAAGTGTTCAGCTATAAACGATGCAATAGGCGGTGCTATCCATGTTAAAAGGATAAAGCTAATGAGAACAACTGTTGTAATATAGCCTGGTTTAAATATATGAAATAATGGGAAAGTAAACGCAGCAAATAATAAAAATAAGCCACTGCCAATCGCAATATCAGTAATCGTAAAAGGTTTATTGAAAGCAAATAATGCTAAACTTGTCACCCCAATAGATAAAATCATATATACGATAGCACCAAGATAGCGTGATGCGATAATTTCCATACGTGTGTAAGGTAAGGAATTTAATAATATATTCGTCTCTACTTTTTCATCGTAAGCATAAGTGTTAAAGGGAATAAAAATACTGGCAACCAGAAAAATCAAAGCTGGAGGTGCGCCCATAATGATAAAGAATAAGATAAAAGGAATAAAGATTAATAACTGCCTTTTCTGTAGTATGACATCACGTCTGATTAAATTAAACATGGTGTATGCCCCCTTTAAAGTAATACATGATATCGTCCAGAGAGGCTCGTTCAATGACAACTGAGTCTCCGAAAGTATTTTGCACTGCTTTAATATTATCCGTTAATGCTTCAAATCCTGTCGATGCACGATGAACATGAACAAATGCCTTTTCAGTGTCTCTATCCAGAAGATCCAATCCTCCTTTAACGAGCGCATAGTTTTCAGCTACGTCGTGAATGGACTGATTAAATACTAATTCCCCACTCTGCATAAAAGATATATAATCTGCGATACGATCTAAATCTGTTGTAATATGCGTAGAGAAGAAAATGGTACGGTTACCTTCAATCATTAATTCCTGTAAAAGAGCCAACAGCTCTCGTCTAAAAATAGGGTCTAAGCCTGCTGTTGGCTCATCCATAATGATCAGCTCTGCATGATGTGATAATGCTATCGCCAATGATGCTTTCATTTGCATCCCTTTTGAGAAAGTTTTCATCGCTTTATTAAGCGGTAATTCGAATTGTTCAACATATTGATAAAATAGTGTATCATCCCAGTGTTTGTAAGCTGGTGCTACAATGCGTTTTATATCTTTTAAGTTCATCCCTTCAAAAAATACATTGCCATCGTATACAAACCCAATGCGCTCCTTAATCGCCTTCTCATGATTCTTGTAATCCAACCCGAAAAGCTTAATTTCCCCGGAATCTGGCTTTAATAGATTCATCATCATTTTTATCGTTGTTGACTTACCAGCACCATTTGCTCCAATGAACCCTGTTACAAAGCCTTGCTGCACTTGTAAATCAATATTTTTAACGGAAAAATCTTTAAATTTTTTCGTGACATTTTTTAATTCAATCACATTTTCCATTTTTTCACTCCTCATATAAAATCTTCATTAATTGCTGTAGTTCATCAAGTGATAGCCCAATTTCTCTGCTATTCGTTATGACTGCACTCAACTGCTCCTCAATGACCTTCAGCTTTTTCTCTCTCATGACCTCTAAATTTTGCTCTGCGACAAAAGAACCTTTTCCGACAATGGAATAGATAAAGCCCGCCTTCTCCAATTCCTCATAGGCACGTTTCGTGGTAATTACACTAATTTGTAAATCCTTTGCGAGATTACGCATGGAAGGTAATGCTGTCCCCTCCTGTAGTTCACCTGCTAAAATTAACGATTTAACTTGATTCGTAATTTGTTCATAAATCGGCTCCTTTGAACTGTTGGAAATAATTATTTGCATGCTAATCCCTCTTCTTTATTTTTTTGAAAACATACTTGAAATAATGTCATGTACTGCTTGAATCAGTATAGCGATAACGTGAATTGTCATGAACATATTAAAAAATGGAAAGGAATAAGGGGTAATCCATTCAGTAAAGAGCTTCAAGTCCAAAATCCATCTTGCTATCCTGGCAAATAAGTTACCACTATCGTTTATGTTTGGCTCCAGGAAAGTGCCATCAACGGCGATAAAGATCAATTGAACAATTAAAAATATACCAATAGTGATCATCCAGCGTTTTGCTAGATTAATATTATGAGTTTTTACTGTTTCTGTCATTTGAACACCTCTCCTCTAATGCTTCATCGTTTTGAGTATTTACTAAATTCAAACCCTCTAAAGAGTATAAGTGTAGTGGTTGTTACACTTTTATTAATTGTCATTGAAGACCGATTTACATATAATAACCTACACTTTTATATAATGTATATATACTATATTCACATTATATACACAAGTGAGACATCGTGCAACCATTTTTATTTGAAACGAAAGAAAATTTTATATATACCTGTAGAATTAAAATAAAGTTTGAATACAAAGCCACCTAAATTCTTATTTAACAACAAAAGAAGCAACTCTATTTTGAAAAAAGATTGATCAAAAAGAAGCTGCTTCTTTTGTTTAAGTATGTGATTTTTATAAAAAAGTTTAATTACTTCTTATAAGTCGAAATTCTTCCTTTTCAAAGGAAGAATTGAGGGATTAATATAATTATGAATAATATTCTTCAACTAATAGGAGCATTGATCCGATGAGGATTAATGCTCTTTTTTGTTGAACAGGACAATTATTGGGAACTAATTTCAACCTTAAGATGCATCAAATCTCGGTCTTGAGATGTACAAAAAATTTTAAATTATCTGTTAGATTTAAATTGTGAAAGAAGAACTTATATGGAGGTGACTTATGTATAACAGAATAATATGCAATGACATTTTGAAGAGCAAAGCGATAACGTTGACAACAATGATATTTGTCGCTGCTGCGGCTATGCTTGTTTCGCTCGCGGCGATACTCGTCGTCAATCTTTCGGGCTCGTTAGATACACTTATGAAACATGCTAAAACTCCGCATTTTATGCAGATGCATTCGGGTGAAATTGATACTGCTAGGCTTGCATCATTTGCGGAGCAAAATAGCAATGTCGATGATTATCAGGTGGTTGAATTTCTTAACATTGACAGTGCGCAGATTATATTGGGCGATAATTCGCTTGCGAATAGAGTTCAGGATAACGGCTTCAGCATACAAAACGAAAAATTCGATTATCTTCTTGATCTTAACGGTAACATCATCAACGTATCCGACGGTGAAATTTATGTTCCAATAAGTTATATGAGGGACAACACCACAAAGGTAGGTGACAAGGCGGTAATAAGCGGGAAGGAATTTACCGTTGCGGGATTTCTCCGTGATTCAACTATGAATTCTTCGCTCTCCGCGTCAAAGCGATTTCTTGTAAGCATCAATGATTTCGCGGAAATTAAAGACCTTGGAAGTATCGAGTATCTGATTGAGTTTAGATTAAAGGATTTCTCGGCGATAGGTGAATTTGAAACAGCTTATGCTTCCGCAGGACTTGAAGCGAACGGACCAACAGTTACATATACGCTTTTCAAAACGATGAACGCCATTTCAGACGGGATGATGATTGCGGTTATCCTTCTTGTAAGCGCACTTGTCGTTGCCATCGCATTTATGAGCATACGTTTTACGCTCCTTGCAAAAATTGAAGATGACTACCGTGAAATTGGTGTTATGAAAGCAATAGGGCTTCATCTTTCCGATATAAAGAAGATTTATCTTGCGAAATATGCAGCTATTGCAGCGGCAGGTAGTATTCTTGGTTTTATTCTTTCGCTTATGTTTCAAGGCATTCTTATTGAAAATATACGACTTTTTATGGGCGAAAGCGAAAATTCTTCTTTTGCAATAGTTTTAGGAATCATTGGAATACTAGTTGTATTTCTTGCAATTGTTGCTTATGTATATGGAGTGCTGAAACGTTTTCGGAAAATCTCCGCTGCGGAAGCTATACGCTTTGGTACTTCTCAGGAAAACAAGGCTGGTGCTAAGCGTTTTTCCTTAATTAAAAACAGACTGTTTAGTACGAATATTTTTCTCGGAATCAAGGATGTCTTCGCAAGAAAAAGACTTTACGCCACAATGCTTTTGGTACTAGTGATTTCAGCATTTATAATTATTGTTCCGCAGAACCTTTACAACACGATTTCTGAAAAAAGCTTCATTCAATATATGGGAATCGGAAACTACGATTTGCGCATACAGACCAATATAACTGACGAAAGCGATGAAATTGTGAAGACAATAGACAGCGACAGTGCCGTTTCGAAATATGCTGTTATGACAACTAAGACTTTCAAAGTAAAAACGAGTAACGGGTCAGAGGAAAATATAAAAGTTGAACTTGGTGACCATTCGGCATTTCCTATAGAGTATTCTGAGGGGAGAGCTCCTGCTGCAGAAAACGAAATCTCTCTTTCGTCTATAAACGCCGATGACCTGGGCAAAAAGGTCGGCGAGATCATAACGCTGGTGATTGAAGGAAAGAAGAAAGATCTCACGGTAAGCGGAATATATTCGGATGTCACCAACGGCGGCAAAACCGCAAAGGCTGTATTCACCGACAATTCGGCGAGCGTCATGTGGACCATCGTCTGTGTTGAACTTTCGGATAAATCTCTTGTCGACAGCAAAGTTTTAGGATATTCGGACAAATTCGATTTTGCAAAGACTTCCGACATTGATGAATTTGTTTCTCAGACCCTCGGCTCGACAATAAGTTCCGTTGAAATGGCTTCCTACGGCGCAATTGCCGTTGCACTGGTTATTACGGTACTGGTTACACTGTTGTTCATGAAAATGCTTATTGCAAAGGACAGATATTCCATTGCCGTCATGAAAGCGCTCAGTTTTACAAACTCGGATATTAAGACACAGTATGTTTCTCGTTCGGTTTTCGTTCTGATTGTCGGAATTATTCTGGGTACGTTTCTCGCGAACACTCTCGGAGAGGTCCTTGCTGGCGTGCTTATCGCTTCGTTTGGAGCGTCAACTTTTAATTTTACAGTCAATCCTCTTTCAGCGTATCTGCTTAGTCCGCTGATGATGATAGTTGCAGTGCTTATCGCTACAATGTTGGGCACATCAGGTGCTGGACAAATAAAAATTTCCGACAATATAAAGGAGTAGGCATATGAAAAAGATTATTATTGGTGATAACATTGTAAAATCTTTTGGCGTGGAGGATGAACAACGTAATGTTCTCGACGGAGTGTCCGTTGAAATAACTGAGGGTGAATTCGTTGCAGTTATGGGGCCTTCGGGATCGGGAAAATCTACACTAATGTTTGCTTTGAGTGGAATGGACAGCGTCAACGGCGGAAAGGTCGTTTTTGATGGAATGGATCTAACGGAGGTCGGGGAGAAAGAGCTTTCAGAAATACGCAGAACAAAAATGGGATTTATATTTCAGCAGCCTACTATGCTGAAAAATCTAAATATCCTCGATAACATTATTCTTCCGTCAATGCGCGACAACAGAAAAAACGCACCAAAAATATCTGAGAAGGCAAGAATGCTAATGGAAAGGGTAGGCATTGGAGATCTTGAAAAGCGCGATATTACACAGGTTTCGGGAGGTCAGCTTCAGCGTGCGGGAATATGCCGAGCGCTTATGAACAACCCGAAAATCATCTTCGGTGATGAACCTACTGGCGCGCTCAACTCTAAATCTTCGGAGGAGATTATGGACATATTTTCCGAAATCAACGCGGACGGAACTGCGCTTATGCTTGTAACTCATGACGCAAAGGTTGCGGCGAGGACAGATCGTATTATGTTTATGCGTGACGGAAAAATCGTGAGCGAGTTGAAGCTTCCGAAGTTTGACGGGAAGGATATTGAAGTTAGAGTCGATGAAGTTACAGTTAAAATGAGGGAAGTAGGAATATGATTTGTTGTATTACCGATAGATTTAAAGAGAATACTGAAAAAGAAATATAGAATTGTATTAAGTGGATTCCTGCATAACACTCTTGCATTTAGACGGTAGTTTTGCTGACAAATGGTAGTTTGTTATAGGATAATGGTGTTGTATATGTATATAATGGGCAAAATATTAGGGGAAATACTTCAAAAAGAAGGAAGTGCTAAACGATGAATTTAGAAATGGTTATGCAGGAGCTTGAAGACCTTGGCAAGGAACGATCGAAAAAAATGTACATGTCCAATGGTGCACATGAGCCGCTTTTTGGTGTAGCAACAGGTGCTATGAAACCAATCGTGAAAAAAATAAAAATAAATCAGCCTTTAGCTGAAGAGCTGTATGCAACAGGGAACTACGATGCGATGTACTTTGCAGGCATTATTGCAGATCCAAAAGCCATGACTGAGTCGGATTATGATCGTTGGATGGACGCGGCGTATTTTTATATGCTGTCCGATTATGTAGTGGCCGTAACGTTATCAGAGTCAGATATTGCACAAGAAGTTGCTGATAAATGGATCGCAAGCGGTGAAGAGCTGAGAATGTCAGCGGGCTGGAGTTGCTACTGTTGGCTTTTAGGGAATCGGAAAGACGTTGAATTTTCAGAAAGTAAGATTTCCGATATGCTTGATATGGTGAAAAATACGATTCATGATTCGCCAGAACGAGCCAAATCCGCTATGAATAATTTTGTATACACGGTGGGGACTTCCTATCTGCCGCTCCATGAAAAGGCAGTCGAGACTGCAAAGGTAATAGGAATAGTCGAAGTTAAACGGGACCAGAAAAAAAGCAGTTTCCTAAATGCTAACGAAAATATTCAAAAAGAAGTCGATAAAGGAAGAATTGGTTTTAAACGCAAGCATGTAAGATGTTAAAATTAGCCTCGCATCGCGAACCCTGGAGATATTTTAGAATACAAAAGTGATGAAGAAACTCAAGAATGATAGACCAAAAATTTCTTCAGTAACAGTTAATTACTTAATGATTATTGAGCTGTTTATACAGCTCTTTTTTTATTCAACTAAAGGAGAAGGTTAGTTGAAGAATGATTTTTCTATTGTCAGGGGTGTAGTTCGGGATTACTAGTGATGAACCGTATCGTAAGTAAATGAGGTTCTAACACGGGGGCTTTATGCAAGTATGGAGCCAGTGTGCAATTTCAAAAAGCTTTATAAACAGCCATGACGAAACAAACATATAAATATAATAAGAGGTAGTTCCTACAAGTGTATTTGTAATAAGGGACTGCCTTTTTTGTATCAGCATTGGTTAACGTATTTGCAAGGTATATAGATCGATTTTGCTGGAAAGGAGGATATTCTTATGAAGAATAAAAGCGAAATCATGGAGATCATTCAGCAATTGGATCATCATATTGCAGATGATTTTGAGGCACAGGACCTAGACTTTAAACAATGGAATTTTAGTGCTGTGGAGGAAAACATCAATAAAATGATTAAATACGCTGTTTGTATGGCAAATGGCGGCGGTGGTAGCGTTGTTTTCGGCGTGGCCGACAAAATGCAGGGAATAGACAATGTTTTAATAGGGATTCCATTTGATGTAGACATAGAAGAATTACAAAAAAGGATATTTGAAAATACGGATCCACACATAACCCCTTCATTTGATGAAATATTTTATAAAGATCATTCAATCCGGCTCTTGGTTATGAACGTTTTGCCGGAAACACCGCCTTATACAACAACAAATGGTTCAGCAACCATTAGGCAAGGAAAAGAGTGTCTGCCGTACAGAAACAATTCGTAGGGGATAGTCTGATTTTATGATTGGGTAAAGGGGCCCTTCTATTTATTAAACATAAGTTACAGCATGAATACTCTCACTTAGTACCATTACGGAGAACCGTATCAAAAGTAAGCGAGGTTAAAAAAAGAACCACTTAGAACGTTGTTGTGACAACGGTTTAGGTGGTTCTTTTTAAAAGGAATCATCCAAATGCAACTATTTCTAATATAACAAAATCAGGGAGAAATTTTAAAACTTGCTCAAAGCTCGAAAATTTTTCCTCATTTGAATATAGATCTGTACCTAAAAAATCATAACCTAATCAGAAGACAGAGGTCGGTTGGTCAAACTGTAGGCAGACTGTTTCTCTACTTTCCTTCGAGCTATTGGTACTTTAGTTGAGTAAGACACAATAAGATAACTCTTTTTCATTATTTAACAATCTAGGCGCATAGATCTAATAGATCAAGCGTCTTTTTTTGTGCAAGATTGTGTAATTATACGTACTTTTATTGAGAGAATATATGATAATGTCAAATAAATGAATTTCATATTCATGAAATTATTTCATAATATATTGTGTATTGATCTGGTATGTATTATATTATTCATAAAAATGAAATTTGGGGTGAAGTGATGAATATAGGAATGGAAATAAAGAAATTGAGGACTGAAAAAGGAATTACTTTGAAAGAGTTAAGTGAAAAAAGCGAACTATCTGTTGGATTTCTCTCCCAATTAGAAAGAGGGCTTACTACCATAGCAGTTGATTCACTTGAAAAACTAGCTGATATATTGGAAGTACATTTAACACATTTTTTTGATTATCCACTTAAAAGGAAAGATATGGTTTTAAGAAGTTATGAACAAGAAATAATGGATTCAGTAGAAGGAGGTTTTATTAAGTATAGTTTGAGTACAAATTTGGAAAATAAACAACTTGTTCCAAGGCTTATAGAAATTCTTCCTCAAAAGAAAGATGAAGAAATATTATCCTATAAGCATGAGGGAGAAGAGTTCATTTATGTTTTAGAGGGTATATTAACAATTTACATAAATGATAAGAGGCATGAAGTATATCCTGGTGACAGTGTTCATATGGACTCAAATATTGCCCACAATTGGGCTAATTATACTAATAAAAAGGTCAAGCTTATAGCTGTTAATACGCCTAATTATATCTACAATAGAGGGTTTTATACTACAGATGCTGATTAGTAAAGACATTATATAAAGTTAATAGAAAGTGATAATAACAATGGATAAATTAATATTATATCTAATCGGTTCTTTTTTTGTAATCGGAGCTATTGATTATATTACCGGAAATCATTTGAAACTGGGTGGGAAATTTGAGGAAGGCATAAAGACCATGGGGGCTTTAGGGTTTGGCATGATAGGAATAATTTCTTTAGTCCCTATATTTACAAATTTTTTATCTGCTGTGATTATTCCAATCTGTAGAGTTTTTCATCTAGATCCTTCTATAGTTCCTGCAGCATTTTTAGCTGTAGATATGGGGGGCTATCAAATGGCTAATAAGCTAGCATTGACAGAGGAAATGGGGGCATTCTCAGGAATTATCATTGCATCTACTTTAGGAGCGACAATTAGTTTTTCAATACCTGTCGCGTTAGGGATGCTTTCTAAAGAGGATGAAAAATATTTTTCTAAGGGTGTGTTGGTTGGAATTATTACTATACCAATAGGATGTCTTGCAGCAGGCTTATGGCAAAAAATAAATATCAATATATTAGTATGGAATCTGGTACCTATATTTGTTTTTGCCATTATTTTAGGGGTAGGGTTATTAAAAGCTCCTCATGTTTTTATAAAAGTTTTTAATGTATTTGGAAAGTTTATAATGAGTTTGAGTATTGTTGGATTACTTTTACAAGGTATAGATGTGATATTTGGTGTAAGGCTTGTCTCAGGATTAGCACCACTATCTGAATCTACTGTTATAGTAGTCAAGATCGCATTTGTTTTAGGTGGAGCATATCCTATGCTAGCACTTATTAATCGAATTTTTAAAAATAGTTTTGAAAAAATAGGGGAGAAGTTTGGAATTAATTCAGTATCAGTAGCAGGTATTCTAGGAAGTTTAGCTAGTAATCTGTTGATATTTGGAACATATAAGGAAATGAATCCTAAAGGAAAAGTGGTATGTACTGCCTTTGGAGTAAGTGGAGCATTTGTATTTGGTGGTCAACTCGGATTTGTGTCAGGAGTAGCCCCAGAAATGTTAGGCGCATTTATAATATCAAAGCTTACAGCCGGAATAATTAGTATAGTACTAGCCGTATGGCTGTATGACCGTGAAAGTAAAGAATTTAGTCTTAAGGAAAATGGAGGTATTAGTAATGAATATCAGAGTTAGGGTCGAAAAGTTAAGGCAGCTAATGAAAGAAAATCAGATGGATGCTTATATAATTCCTAGTTTTGATGCACATCAGAGTGAATATGTAGCAGAACATTGGAAAGGTAGACAATGGATATCAGGGTTTACAGGGTCTGCAGGTACTGTAGTTATTACATTAGAGGATGCTGGGTTATGGACAGATGGCAGATACTATATTCAAGCTGAAAAGCAGCTTGAGAGCTCAGGAATCAGATTATTTAGAATGGTGGATCCAGGGGTACCATTTTATACAGAATGGCTAGCAGATGTTCTTAAAGAAGGAAGCACTGTGGGCTTTGATGGAAATGTTTTTTCAATAAATATGGTTAAAAAGATGGAAAAAGATCTAAAAGCAAAGAGAATAGTATTAAAAATGAATCAAGATTTAATAAGTGATCTGTGGGAAGATAGACCGGAGATTCCTAAAGGGCCAATTTTTACTCATGACGTAAAATATGCAGGCAAATCACGAGTAGAAAAATTAAATGAAGTAAGAGAAGAAATGAAAAATAAAGGAGCAAATTATTATATTTTAACTTCCCTTGATGACATTGCATGGCTTTTGAATATAAGAGGGGACGATGTGCCTAACAATCCAATTGTAATAGCTAATGTAATCGTAGCAGAACATAAATGTTATTTATTTATTGATTCTTGCAAGGTTCCCCCTTTGGTTAAATTAGAACTGGAGGATGAAGGAATCGAGTTAAAAGCGAATCATGAAATACAAACATTCTTGGAAAATCTTTCAGGCGGAGATGCCGTTATTTTAGATACGAATAAAACAAATATCAGATTATATAATGCCATTAACAGTAATACAAAGAGAATTGAAAGTCCTAACATCACTACTAATTTAAAAGCTATTAAAAATGAAGTTGAGATAAAAAATTTAAAATGGTGTGAAATAAAAGATGGTTTAGCCATGGTGAAATTAATAAAATGGCTAAAAAACTCTGTAGATAAAGAAGAAATTACAGAGATTACTGCAGAAGAAAGATTAGAGGATTTCAGAAGAGGGCAGGAAGGATTTGTTGGACCTAGCTTTGATACGATAGCAGGCTATAAAGAACATGCTGCGATGATGCATTATAAAGCCAATAAAGAAACCCAATATACTCTTAAGAATGAAGGTCTTTTTTTAATTGATTCAGGCGGACAGTATTATGATGGAACAACAGATATTACAAGAACGATTGTTTTAGGAAAACTTACCGATGAACAAAAAAGAGATTTTACTTTGGTGTTAAAAGGATTTATTGCATTAAGCTCAGTAAAATATTTATACGGAGCAACAGGCTCTAACTTAGATGTTTTAGCAAGACAACCAATTTGGCAGTATGGTTTGGACTATAAATGCGGAACTGGACATGGGGTAGGTTTTTTCTTGAATGTTCATGAAGGACCACAAAGCTTAAGGAATGATAATAATAATGTTGTATTAGAAAAAGGCATGATTATTACGAATGAACCGGGAATATACCTCGAAGGTAAATATGGAATTAGAATTGAAAATATGATGTTAGTAGTTGAAGATGAGAAAACAGAGTTTGGTCAATTTATGAAGTTTGAAGCAATCACGTATTGCCCTATTGATTTAGCCGGTATCAATAAAGACATGTTAACAGAGAGTGAAAAGCAATGGTTAAACAGTTATCATCAAGAGGTATACACAAAGCTAGCTCCTTATTTAAATGAAGAAGAGAGAGTATGGCTAAGGGAAGAAACTAGGGAAATATAAATAGGCATTGCTGAATATCGCCTTAAAGTATAAAATCAATGAAATTCACTAGCCTTTATGCAGATTCCTTTAAAGTACAAGTAGAAATTACAAAAGAGACATATGGATTAAATGGAATTCTAGGTGTTTACTTTATTATTAAGTTGGATCTAATCATTGATTTCAGAGAAAAAGCAGCGATTCGAAAATAGAAAAAAATCATATAGATGTGCCACGAAGAAGCGTATCATAATGTTATTCTATAATCTGGCGCTGTAATGGAGCAATGAAAAATAAGCCTAATTACTCAGCGTTAAATTGAGAAATTAGGCTTATTAATATTGAATTTTCCTTAATTACTGAAGCAAGAAAATACTTCGATAGTTTCTGGAATGAGAAAATATTTGTATACTATATAAACCTCATTTAGATACATTACGGTGAACCGTATCACAAATAGTGGTAAAGCAGAGAGTGGAAGTAACTCTGGATAAAGATTTATTAAAAAGGCTAATTTAAATTGAAGGAGACCGTTGGTTATTTAGACGGTCTCCTTTTGGTTTCTTAAACTTGTACTTCACTCATAAATGCATGAGTATTATCTTCTGTATCTTTAAAAAATACCATCCATGTTTCTGTTTGTCCCATTTTCGCTACAACATGTGGTTCATCAATAAAGATAACTTCTTTACCTACTAAGCGCTCATAAGTATCTTTAATATTAGTTACTTGAAAATAAATAACTGAACTTGAATGAGCGAACTCATCTTTTTCTGGTAGTGATAACATTAGTCGCAAACCATTACATTCAAAGAAAGCCATACTATCAGTGTTAAATAAAAGGGAGAGACCTAATTTCTCTTTATAAAAATCTAATGCTCTATTCAAGTCTTTAACAGGTACACCAATCTGTCCAACCCTTTGAACCATTGTTGTTTCCATAATACATTTCTCCTTTCAAATATCTATTCAAGATAAGCATAAATAATTTCCTCTAATTTTTCTTATCCAATATCACCTTTTTTCGATATTCTATAGGAGATATACCAACATGTTGTTTAAACATTTTACTAAAGGACACAGGGTTTTGAAATCCAAGTATAAAGGTTATATCAGTCATATTTTTATCTGCTTTTGATAATAGTTGCTTTGCTTTTTGTATTCTAAATTCTGAAATATGCTGATGAGGTGTTCTACCGTATATTTGATTGTAAGTTCTTAATAAATGGTTAGGTGATAAACAAGCAACTCTAGCAACTTCATCTAGTTTTATAGGTTGATTAAAATATGATCTAATATAATCATGTGCAATACTTACCCTTCTATATAATTCTTCACGTGTAGAATTACGAATTGCATGTAATGATTCAATTTCTTTATATGTATTAAAGTGTTCATTCAAAATAGAATACATTATCTTATGAAATTGTTCCTCATAACCAACGGAATCAATCTCAAGACTAGGTAATATCTGCATAAAATTTTCCAGTTGAGAAGATAGAGTATTATTTTTATGATAGGTTTTTTCAAAAAAACCAATAGAACTTGTATCCTTAAACGGATCGCTTAGAAGACGATCATTTGTTTCTTTTAAGGAATGAAAGACTTCTTCTGCAAACCCATCTTTAAAGAAAAGACAAAAGGATTCTACAACTTTAGGTTCATCAATTGATATAGTGTATTCACCGTCATTGAGGAGAAGGTATCTACTCTCTTCAACAGCAAAAAAGCCTTTGTTAGTCTTATAATGGGCTTTACCATTAAAGAATGTTTTAAGAGACAATTGACCAATCCCTTCCCAGTAAAACTGTTCACTTTTTGCATGCAACACGAAATTGGTAGATTCATTTTTTGTCATAATACAATCTCCATAGTAGATAACTTATTTTTCCATAGTAATATTATACATAATAATAGAATTTTAAGTTGTTCATATATATTACCAATGAATTTGGATGAACCGTAACATAAGTAAGTGCGGTATTAAATTAAATAAAAAACAAAGGTCGATTTTCTAAGTTAATAGAAATTCGACCTCTACAAATCTTATATGGATTATTTCATGTACTACTCTTATTGTGCAGTTAAACCGCCATCGATAACGAATTCTGAACCTGTTGAGTAGCTAGACTCATCAGAAGCTAAGAATAGTACCATGTTTGATACTTCTTCTGGTTGTGCTACACGTTTTAATGGAATATGTTTAGAGAATTCTTCTACAGCTGCTTTTGTATCTTCTTGAACAACCATTGGTGTAGCGATTACGCCTGGGTGTACAGAGTTTACACGAATGCCCATTGGCGCTAAGTTAATCGCCGCTGCTTTCGTCATACCACGAACTGCGAATTTTGTATCAGTATAACCCACAGCACCAGCAACTAAGCCGTTCATTGAAGAAATGTTGACTATTGAACCGCCACCAGCTTTCATCATTGAAGCTGCTACAGTTTTCATACCTAAGAATGCTGACACTTGGTTAATGTCTACAATACGACGATATTCTTCTACTGTAATATCAAGAATATTTTTGTTCATTGTAATACCGGCGTTGTTTACTAATACGTTAACTGGACCGAAAGCATCTTCCGCTTTCGCAATAACTGTTGCCCAATCTTCTTCAGATGCTACGTTTTGTTTAACGAAAAGGGCATTTTCACCTAATTCAGTTGCTAATGCATTTCCTTTTTCCTCATTTAAATCTGTTAAAACAACTTTTGCACCGTGACCAACGAATAATTTTGCATGTGCTGCACCCATACCCTGTGCTGCACCTGTAATAATTGCAACTTTACCTGATAAACGACTCATGTGAATGACCCCCTAAGATAGTTTGTATAAAGTGATAGTCGACTATCATCTTTTGTACTTACTAGTAAACAACTTTCTCGTTGGAATGTCAATTCATAAGCTTGTTACTTGTTATGGCTGAATATACCGTAAAAATACATCCTTCATCAATAACAGCTGCTTGTCTGCAGAAAGTAACGTAGAAAGATTGGTATCATGCTTTGTTAGGCTTGATTTATAAGTGAATATGCTAAAATTTTGCACCATTGTCATAATAAATAAATCCAAATCAACATCAGACCTTAAAGAGGTGTCCTTCTTGCCCTGCTCCGCTACTGTAAATAAAAAATTGGCTAATTTGTTTCGTGCAGATAAATATTCAGCATATTGCTCAGGTGATTCTTCAGCTATTTTTTCATATAAATCAAAGGACTCGAAATATTTCGCTAAACGCAGTTGTGGATCCTTCGCTATGCCCATATAATATTCTAAAATTTTCTCGATTTTTTCATATGCTGTAATCTCCTGCTCGACAATCTTCCCAACTTCCTTGGCCATTTCTTCTGTAATCGCATTCGTCGCTGCAATCATTAAATACTCTTTTTTAGGGAAATAGCGGAATAGCGTTGCAATCCCAATGCCAGCAGCAGTCGCGACATCTTGCATTTGTATATTTTGCACGCCTTTTTCCAAAAATAAATCCTTTGCAATCCCGATAATGTTTTGACGGCGTTGTTGTCTTTGTTGTTCTCGTTTACTCATTTTCGTCACTCCAACTATTCTTCTTGCATTAATTGTAACATGTTTACAAGGTATCAACTTGTACTCCAAACTCTTGAAATCTTTATCTATCAGCATTAAGAGTAGCAAAAAAATTAACATTGATTAATGCTTAAAGGAAATTGAAGTGAAAAGTAGAATTTAATATAGAATTAAATTTTCGTGAAGGAGAACAAAATGAATGGGGAAATTAATTCGAGTCGGTACAACTTATATTCAAGTGTTGAACGTTAAAAAATCAATAAAATGGTATGTAGAAAATTTAGATGCTGCTTTATCGTATGAGGATGAAGACAAGGAGTGTTATGGAGAACCGTATCATAAATAACGGTAAACTTAAATGTGTAAAATGGTTATTTATTAATGTCATTACAGCAGTAACTCTTGATACTTAAGTGCATGCTTTTTATTGGAACGAGGAAGATTCATCCTTAATCGAATCATTTGGAATGAACCGCCTCTCGTCTCGCTTAATATTCTTTGTGTAACTTATATGTATCCCGGTAGAGAAAAGATTAGCTTTACATCGTTGTTACTTTGGCATAGATCATGAAGAATAGGGCAAGTTCACCTACAAGAACTAGGTTAGGGACAGTCACAATCAAACTGAACGCGACTAGAATTGCTAACAGACCAGTAAGTAAGAAGAAATGATACTTTTTATATTTGTGTTGTTCATATCTGTATTGATGAAAAGTAAGTGTCGTTGCAATGAAATAAAGGAATGCTGAACCATAAATATAGGTTAAGCCAAAGAAATAACTGATATCATTGAGGAATATCAGTTTAATGGAAGCAGCAATCATGCTTAGCGACATGAGAATAAAGAGATGACCATAGATAATGGCATGTCCAACGGTTCCTATTGATTTATTTACCTTTTTTTCAACATTATCAAAATACTGCCACCACATGGACAGAATTAGAATGAAGGAAGTGACAGAGAATAATATCGAATTCCAGTCCCCTCGATGCGGTTGTAATACCGAAAGGGTGCTGACGATCAATTCTCCAAAAAGAATGAGTGTCAATGACGCAAAGCGCTCTAACAAATGAGCCAAGTTGGTCGGCATCTTAATTAAATATTTACGCCCAAATATAGGCACTAAGATATCCACGAAAATACCGAGGTATAACAAAATATATCGAAACCAAGAATCGAAAAAGATGGAACTTGCAGAAATAAGTATTCCAATCCAGAATCGGGTTCCCAAATAGTGAGCTACTAATTTTCTATCTCCTGTTTCCTTCTTTTGGACGACTAGATATTGTATGGCTGTTAAAGATCTCAAGCCAATATATCCGATTAGAAATGCATAATAATATAGATCAAAATTAGATGATAAGCTAGAAGTCATGATTAGGACGAACACCATTTGAACAATCATATAAATACGTTGATTTAATATGTCTTGTCCGAAACGATTAATAAACAACGTTTGTCCTACCCAAGACCACCAAACTGGAATGAACATTAACACATATTTAAATAAATACTCGATTGGAATGTGTTTAGCCTCTACCTGAAGCAGGACATGTGTAGTTGTCGCAACAGCTGCAACATATATTAAATCGTAAAATAACTCTAACCATGTCACTTTCTTCTCTGCTATATTCAACGAAGCTTCACTCCCTACACTTCTTAGCTACAAAATTGGTATATTAACATTAACAGTTAAATAATAATGTGGTATTTAGTAGATGAATTAATTGATTTAGTTATTTTTACGGAAGAGACTCTATGTTTTTTAGGAATTTAATAACATAAATGAATATAAAGCAACTACTTTAAAAGTGGGTGAAAAGGTCGTTATTCAACGACCTTTTGGGACACCTCTTTGGTCAACTTTTATTTTCTAAAATAGGAAGGTGATCGATCCAATCAATAAATTGTTGTAAATAGCGCTGAAGATAACGTTTTGTTTTCTCGTCAATAAGTACATTCTGATTGGAATCAATCTTTTCATGTACTTGCGAAATTAGTACTTTTTGAAACGGTAGTACATGTGCTTGCATAGCTTCTAAAATTTGTCTGGTTTGCATTTGAGAAAAAGCAGTACCTAATCCTCCGGGAGTTGCTCCGATAAGACCAACTGGTTTTCTATTTAACACAGAGGACTTCGCAGGTCTTGATGCCCAATCCAACGCATTTTTCAACACACCAGGAATCCCAGAATTATACTCCGGACTTACGATAATAATACCGTCTACTTCTTGAATAGACGATTTAAATGTTGTTACCGTTTCTGGATTTCCTTCCATTTCTAAATCTTCATTAAATAAAGGAAGATCTTTTATCTCAATCCAACGGAATTCTACCGAATTATCCATTTCTACTAATGATTGAGCGATGATTCGATTATAAGAATCTCTTCTTAAACTACCACAAATAAGACCAATGATTTTAGTCATACAAATTTCCTCCTTGCTTGTTCTGTTGCTAGGAACCTTTTTGGATTGGAATCATCATGTAGTTTCGCTTTATATTTTTGATACATGTATACGATACGCAGTGGTATGTGCAGAAATTATTGTCGATGTTATTCTGCCTGTTTTGGAAGCAAGTATTCAGTGAAAGTCCGTACCAATACGTGCGTAATAAGCAAGTTCATCATCTGAAACTATACGATCAGTATTGTCTGATCAAGTTGTCATTGGTGCTATTAAATATCCATTTTTTAAAGTTGACCTATTTATAAATTCGAATGTTTATAATCTATTCTTCTGCTCCCCTTAGCGTCTCCATATGTCTGCGTATTCTTCTTTTTTCTCGAATTCTAATTTCGCAAATGGACATAGTGGAATAATTTTCATATTTTCAGCACGTGCTTTATCAACAACTGCTTTTACTAACGCTTGTGCAACACCTTGTCCGCGTAGTGAGTCGTTTACTCCAGTATGATCGATAATAAAAAAATCATCATTCGGACGTGTAAAAGTGATTTCTGCTGTTAGCTCGCCATTTGCATCTTCTAAATAAAAACGATTTGAGTCTATTAAAAATTCCATATCCATTTCCTCTTTTCGAATATATTTTAGTGCACCTGATGGACATGAATCCACCACCAGTGCAACTTCTTCTGTTGATGCGTTATCGGCAATAATCCAGGGCTTACGATTTACTTTAAATACATCGCCATTCCCACGTACACATTCTCCTGCATGGACGCATTTTTTAATGTCATAAAATACATCAATGGTTTCTCCAGGGTATTTACGATATCCACTCTCTAGTAATTCTTTTTCTGTCACAAAAATCACTCCTGTTCTAAAGGTTCTAGCATTGCTTCAATTTCAATACAGTGAGATTCTAGTTTGATGGTAAGTGAAGTGACTGAATCACCTTTAAAGTCTGGTCCTCTGTTACTATACATCAAATAAAATCACGGAAGTGCAAACGCCCCGCTCCGCTCTCTCTAATAATTTCACTATAAACTCCACCGTTTTTGTTTAAATGCATGTCGAGTTATGTTTTTCTTCAATTTTAATATTCCATGTTTGCTAATACTTGTCCACGAATTTCTACTAAGTATTTATAACCAAATTATCTTTTTGTAAGCTTTTATTTTTTTGTTTTTTGTACTATTTTCCTGATTGTAGTGTTCCTGATTAAGACATTAACATCACAAAAAAATAGAAAAGGGAATTGGATGTATCTAATTCCCCTCGCTTTTTGATTACAGCATATCTTTGTGTTAAAAATCCTTCTTATCAAAAAGGTTTTCTACAATATTAGTGAAGCATTAGTGAGCCGCCGTCAACCATAATTGTTTGACCAGTAATATATTGAGAATCCTTAGAAGCTAAGAATACGGCAACACGGCCGATATCATTTTCTACATCACCAAAACGGCCCATTGGAATTTTGCTTTTAACGCTTTCGTAATATTCAGGCTGTGCTTTAGCCCACGCTTGTACACCTGGAGAGTTAGCGAGTGGACTGATTATGTTTACATTAATACCGAATCTGCCCCATTCGTTTGCTGCTACACGTGATAACCCACGAATAGCTTCTTTTGCAGCAGCATAAGCTGCTTGTGTTTCATGTCCCTCCATACCCGCACTAGATGCGAAGTTAATGATATTTCCTTTGGATTCCTTCAAGTATGGTAATGCAGCTTGCATTAAATAAAATGTCGGATAAAATCCAGTACCAAATGATAGATCTAAATCTGCTTGTGTTGTTTCTTCTATTGTTATTTGTTTCGCAGCATGGGCATTATTTACTAATACATCTAATCTGCCGTACTTATCGACAACTGTTTTAACAATTTGACCAAGATTTTCTCGATCCATTAAATCAGCTTGAAGGAACATTGATTGTGGAGAAAAGGCTTGCAATTCTTTTTCTATTTCTTTACCAGTTTCTTCGTTTACGTCTACGATAGTTACAATTGCTCCTTCTTTTACCATCGCTTTTGCCATCCCACTGCCAATACCACCAGCACCACCAGTGATAATAACTACTTTATCTTGTAATTTACCCATTCTAAATATCCTCCTAAGTTAAATATAAATATAGTTTAGAACTAAACTAAAAAATAATTAATGTAAAATAGAGCCTCCGTCGATGATTAATTCAATTCCAGTAACAAATTTGGATTCGTCAGAAGCTAAATATAGAACTCCATATGCGATGTCTAAAGATTGACCAAGTACATTTAAAGGGATGCCAGCTAGTGTCATTTCTCTTACTTCTTTATTGCTAGTAAACATCTCAATCATTGGCGTCTCGATTGTACCAGGATGCACCGAGTTGACTCGAATATTATATTTCCCGTAATCGAGGGCCACATTTTTAGTTAAAAGTCTAAGCCCACCTTTTGAACTGTTATAAGCGGCATTACCTACCCCATTAATACCTGAAAGTGAAGAAATATTAACAATACTACCGCCACCTACTTTTTTCATCTCAGGAAGGACCGCTTTGATACCTAAGTATGGACCCTTTGTATTTATATCAAGGATTTTATCCCAAGTGGGCTCATCTAAATCTTCAATCGTTTGAGTAATTAAACCAGTGATTCCTGCATTATTTACAAGAATATCAACTTTTTCAAATTCCTTCACAGCCGTTTCGACAACCATTTTCCAGTCATCTGCTGATGTTACATTATGTTTTATAGCGATAGCGTCACCACCGTTTGCCTTAATCTCTTTCACAACATCCTCTAGTAATTCAAACTGTACATCAGTTGCTACTACTTTTGCTCCTTCACTAGCAAATAATTTCGCTTCTTCTGCACCCTGTCCACTAGCTCCCCTGTTATTATTGCTACTTTGTTTGCTAATCGTGCCATCGAAATCTCTCCCAACCATGTATTTTTTATAGTAATGATAGTACAACTATCATTATCATAGTGACAGTATAATTTTAGTTTTAATAAATGACAATAAAATAACTTTATAGCTGCCCAAATTGACGGTTCAGGGGTAATTTGGTAGCATCATTACAGTAATTACGATTGAATGGGAGTTGTATATGTGAATCCTCAAAGTAGATGGGAGCAAGAAAGAAAAGAAGGAAAAAATAAACGAATGAAAAGTATTATTGGGGCTGCGGAAAGGGTTTTTAGTAGAAAAGGTTTTGAAAAAACTACGATGCAGGATATAGCGGATGAAGAAAATATAGGAATTGCAACAGTTTTCCGTTACTTCCCTAAAAAGGATAATTTGATTGTAGCTGTGGCTGTAAATATATTGGAAAGATACTTATCTATCTTTCAATCGATTGCTTCTATTAATGGCACAGGTCTTGAAAAGATTGAAAAACTATTTAATCATTTCATCTCTCATGTTGAACCAGAAAACCTCGAATGCAGCCAGTTGCTAGAAGCGTTTGAAAGTTATGCTTCAACCTCACTTGAGGAGCTTGGTAATTATCAGGATTACATTGAAGTTCGAAAAAAAATAGCGGATACAACATCAATTATAGTGGAAGAAGGTATGCAAGACGGTTCCATACAATCGGATAAATCGATCAAAGATGCTTTCGCTGTTATAAATGCTTTCGGGTTATTCTCAAGAAAGCTTTCGTTATTTGAAAGGATTCCCTTTTTAAATGATGATTTAGCGCCAGGTGCTCAATTAGCCATAATAAAGAAAATTTTTATGGATTATATTAGAGCAAGATAGTAAGAGTCAATATGCTTCCTATTTAAACCTTTTCCTCATGTTCCGATTGACTTACAATCCTCCACTAAAACAGGTGAACCATCCGCTGTTCTTTTAGGATGAAGATCTCTCCATACCTTTTGTCGACAATATAAAAGTTAGCGATTAGTTGAAGACCCCGCAAGCGAAGAGAGGAGACTGAAGAAACGCCTGCGGGAAGGGAGCCATTTCAATGATTTTCTTATTAATGGAATATTGGACAACCTATCTGGCAAAGTCTAACCCAATTACCTTGTAACGGGTAGAGATAACTTACAAATTACACATTAAAGCGATATCCGGCTCCCCAAACAGTCTCTAATAATTTCGGATGAGCAGGATCTCTTTCAATTTTTCCGCGTAACTTTCCTATATGAACGGTCACAGTAGAAACGTCTGCAGCTGAATCAAAGCCCCAAATGTTTTCATACAGTTGTTCTTTGCTCAACACTTGGTTTGGGTGCATAACAAGAAAAACTAGCAAATCAAATTCTTTTGTAGTAAACGGAAATTCCTCTCCATTTACGTGAACTTTGCGTGATGACTTATCAATAGAAATTCCGTGAATATAGATTGTGTTTGATTTGGTTTGATTTCCTGCTAAGCGTTCATAACGAGCTAAATGTGCTTTTACTCTTGCGACTAGTTCACCTGGGCTAAAAGGCTTTGTAATATAATCATCTGCCCCTAAACCAAGTCCTCGAATTTTATCGATATCTTCCTTTTTTGCGGAAACAAGCAGTATTGGGATATTTTTGACAGCCCGTATTTGTTTGCATATTTCAAATCCATTTAACCCTGGAAGCATAATATCTAGAATAATTAAATCGTAATTACCTTGAAGAGCCTGTTGGAGACCTGCATCCCCAGTATGCTGAATATCTACAGTAAAATCATTGATTTCTAAATAATCTCTTTGTAATTCTGCAATGCTAACTTCATCTTCGATAAGTAAAATATTTTTCATATTATCTCCCTTTCTTTAAGGAAAAGAACATATTTGTACCTTCTCCTATTTCACTTGTTGCCCAAATATCTCCCCCATGCTCTTCAATAATTTGTTTAGCAATTGCAAGTCCTAAGCCACTTCCGCCTGTTCGAGAGTTTCTCGATTGTTCAGCCCGGTAAAAACGATTAAAAATATGAGGTAAAGCAGAAGATTCTATTCCTTGCCCGTTATCTGTTACTTTTACAGTTACTTCATGATTTCCCTCGTATAAAGAAATAGAAATACGCTTCTGATCTTTGTTTAAATACTTCACACAATTGTTGATTAGGTTGGCCATTACTCTTTTTAATTTCTCTCTATCGGCCGTTACATACACGGGTTGATGCGTGAGTTCAAGTTCAATCTGAATCCCTTCTTGAATTAATTCTAGATGAAGCTCTTCTACGTAGTGCTGCATGTATTCAGTCAGTTCGATTAGTTCAAAAGAGAACGGTTCTTTTTTTAAATCTAATTTGGAGAATAAGAATAATTCATCTATTAATGAATCCATATCTTTTGCTTTTAAATGAATAATGGATAAATATTTATCCATTTTCTGTGGAGTGTTCGCTACACCATCTTTTATACCCTCAACATATCCGATGATTGAGGTAATGGGTGTTTTCAAATCATGTGAAATATTGGACAGAAGTTCTTTTCGGTTTTCCTCATATTGAAGCTGAAGATTTACGGATTCTTTTAGTTTTAGTCTCATTTCTTCAAACGATCTATTTAACTGTCCAATTTCATCATTTGAAGTGGCTTTAATTTCAAAGTCTAGATCCCCTGATTTTATTCGCTTGGCACCATCTTCAAGAATGGAAATGGGATTGATAATACTTCGTGAAACAAAATAGTTTAAAAGTCCAATGATCATCATAAAGAGAAATAACAATAAACCAAACAAAATTGGAAATAATGCTCGAGCCAACTCTGCATAGGAGCTTGCTTTTCTTAATACAAAAATACTTCCTTTACTCTTATCTGGGAAATAAAAGTCAAATTTCACATATGTGAAAAAAGAATCTTCAATTTTAATCGTATCTCGCATATTTATATTTGTTTCTTCAAATCCAGGAAGAGATTTTAACAATGCTTGCTTATTAAGGGAAGGTGAAGCATAGTGGACTTCGTTATCCTTTCTAACGACAATTTCTATGCCCTCCTGTTCCACATTTTTTAGTTGCTCTTCATATAAAAGCAGTGTTGGATTATTTTTAGCCATTAGCTTTAAATCAAGAAACGTACTTTCTTCTAACGTAGTCAATGGTTTTTGAACATAAGATTTTTTATAAAAATGCTCGATAGATTTTATATCGCCTGTTATAGAGAAAATAATCAAAAAACCAGCTGCTAACAATAAAATGATTGAAATAATTATTACTCCAACGTAAGACAATAGAAATCGCATTTTAATCGACATGTTCATCACCCCTATATTTGCTCTGTAGAAATTATGTTGTATATCTAGTTTGCAAAGAAACTAAATGAACCATAACACACAAACCTAAAAACTTTCTAAAATATGTATGAAAAATCCCTAAACAACGAAGAACAGATAATCCAAGGGATTATTTTACGCGTTCATGAAAGTAATTTCTCTAGTTAATGTAAAAATAAGGGAATGGCATGAATGGGCAGGATATCATAGCGAAAGTCTTAGTCCTACTTTAACCACTAATAAAGGTGAAGGTAACAAGATATTAATAAAGCCTGATTGGATACCAGGGCCCTTTGATATTTCAAAGACTTTAAGGACAGGTGGGAAAAGCAGTTTAACAGCAAAACATGCTTATGATATTGTTGCTGTTTTAACTCCTGATAGAGAAGACAAAAGACAAAATGGAAGGCGAATTAAAGAACCCGGAGATCCAATGTTCACATTAACAGGACAAGATAGACATGGTGTGATGATTAAGGAAGCTACAACCAAAGGGTTCGAAGTAGCTGTTCTTAGAACCGAAGAATGGACATGCCATTCAGAATAACAGCACGGGGAATCAACCTCAACAGAATAATCAGCAGTTCAATCAAACTAATTATACGAGAGTCGATGAAGATCCTTTTGCAAGTAATGAAGTGCCTGTTGAAGGACGGATGATGACCTGCCGTTTTAAGTACAAGTACATTCTTTGCCTGGCATCACATCCCGTTGAAACTTATTATAGGCATGCACCTATGTTTCCTTTGAAGAGTATCTTATAGTTGATAACACTCAAATAACTGGAGGGGATAACATGGGATACTTTGTTACAGTTGAGCATGGAGTAAATATATATGTAGAGGATATAAACCCAGAGGGTAAGAAAACAATACTATTTATACACGGTTGGCCATTAAATCATAATCAGTTTGAATATCAGTTTAATGTTCTTCCTGCAATGGGATATCGTTGTATTGCCATTGACTGGAGGGGGTACGGTAATTCCGATAAACCAATCAGTGGCTACAATTTTGACAGATTGGCAGATGATGTTCATGTAGTAATAAGTACATTGCAGTTAAAAGATTTCACGCTTGCAGGACACTCCACAGGAGGGGCAATCTCAATTCGATATATGGCTAGATATCAAGGCTATGGCGTTTCAAAACTTGTCCTAATAGACGCTGCATCACCGTCTAGTATACAAAAAGAAGTAGCAAATACGTTCATTACTGATACACTTAATGATCGCCCTAAAATGTTGCAGGGACTAACGGACATTTTCTTTTTCCAGTATATTACTGCCCCATTATCTGACTGGTTCTTTCAGCTAGGATTACAAGCAGCGGGCTATTCGACTGCTGCGGTCATGATGTCATTGAGAGATGAGAATGTGTACAATGATCTTGGTAAAATATTAGTTCCTACACTAATTATTCACGGCATACATGATAAAGTAGTTCCGTTTAATAAAGCACAAGAAACAAACAAATTAATAAAAAATTCACAGCTCGTCCCATTTCAATACAGCGGCCATGCTCCTTTTTATGAAGAACGTGACAAGTTTAACCAGCTACTAATACAATTTATTGGATGATAATTTATTTTCTTATCTTGTGGAATTTTCCTTTTAGTAAAAAATCAACATTAAACGATAAAAGAGCCAAATAAAAGGGGTGAAGTGGATGGAAATAATCACAAACTATATGGATTTATGCAGGAAGCTAGATATTATTGAAATGCAGTTATTACAGGATGGTTAAGTGGTTATAATAACTATCTAGTTACTTCACCAACTGGTACCGCAACAGGATTTGGTGCTACTGTTTTAATTATAGATGATTTAATTAAAAACTCCTTAGAACAATGCTTTAACGCTCAAAAAACATTGGGATTGGTTTACAAATACAATGCTCTCACGTCTTGAAGAAGGCGGTAAAATCATCTTAATTATGACAAGATGGGCAAGTAATGATTTGGCAGGAATGGCACTTTATCATTTCAAGGATAAGAAAAAACAGTTCGACACGTGCTTATGAAGGCATTACAAGATGACGGCTCGATTTTATGTCCTACTGTTCTATCAAAGGATAGCTACGATACTTGCTAGCTTGATAAGTGACAATATAGAAGAATAAAATAAATAACAGAGGCACAGAAACAGTTTACTAGTTTCTGTGCCTTTAATATGGATGTTGCTACTACATCGCTCAATCTTTGCCAACAATCGCTCAATCCTCAGCAGGAATCGATCAATCCTCAGTGGAAATCGATCAATCAATGCTAACTAACGATCAATCCCCAGCAGAAATCGCTCAATCATTCAAAAGGGAACGACCTGCTGTTCTTTCATGCTCAAGGAGCCATTCTTTTCTCCATAAACCACCCGCATAACCAGTTAGTTTTCCGTTAGAACCGATTATTCGATGACAAGGAATAACGATGCTTAGTTTATTTTTCCCGTTTGCACTACTTACTGCACGAATCGCTTTTTCATTTCCAATTGCAACAGCAATATCTTTATAAGAACCGGTTTCAACATTTTTTAGATAAATCAAAAAAATAAATAGACTAGTGTGGTTGGAAAGTGTTATTCTTTTATCGACCACACTGGTCTAATTTTGTGTTGTGAGAAATAAGATAATGACGAGGGAGCTGAAATAGCTTTACTTCCTATTAAACGAGCTTGCGCAGGAGTACCTCGCACGAAGCGTTGCGAAGGAGAAGACTAGGCCCTCGCCAGCGGAAAGCGAATGCCAGGTAGGGGTGTTTGGTATAACAAAGTCATTTGAAAATCTAGATGTTCATAAACAAAAAAGAATTATAGATGCTGCTTTAAAAGAATTTAAGGAGAAAGGCTTTGAGCAAGCTTCAACCAATCAAATAGTGAAGGATGCTGGAATTGGAAAAGGAATGCTCTTTTATTACTTCAACAATAAACAAGATCTCTATTTGTACTTATTTGAATATTGCCTTGAAATGGTAGAGAAAAAGTTTTTCGGAGCGATAGATAATGGCGAACCAGATTTGTTTGAACGACTGAAAAAAATTGTCTTGGTCAAATTCGATTTTCTTTCGAAGTATCCTGATGCTATGAACTTTATAGGTACTATTTTATTGAACGATCCAATTGATGAAAATCTTACTTCTCGAATAGCAGCATTACATGAAACTGGATATGCGAAAATTTACGGGAATTTAGATTACACATTATTTAAAGAGGAGATTGATGTTCCAAAAGCAATTAATGTAATCCGATGGTCCATTGATGGTTATGAAAATGAGCTAAAACAGCGTCTCCGAGGTCAAAATTTAAGTTCTTTAAACTATGAGCCTTTCATCCAAGAGTTTTTTTGTTATTTAGACATGATGCGTACATGGTTTTACAAATAAGGGAGGAAGAGAAACATGACGATTATAAAAACGAATAACTTAACGAAAAAGTTTGGAAAGTTTACTGCTTTAAATCAAGTGAATCTCGAGGTAAATGAAGGGGAGGTATATGGTTTCATCGGCCCAAACGGAGCAGGTAAATCCACAACCATTCGTCTACTGCTTGGGATGATGAAGGCGACCGAAGGAGAAGCTAAAATCTTTGGATTGGATGCTTGGAAGGACGCGGTTGATATTCATAAGCGCATTGCCTATGTGCCAGGGGATGTGCACTTATGGCCAAACTTAACAGGAGGAGAAGTAATCGATCTATTTATAAAATTGCGTGGAGATGGAAATAAAAGCCGACGAGAAGAAATGATTGAACGATTCAAATTAGACCCTTCTAAAAAATGTAGAACGTACTCCAAAGGGAATAGACAAAAGGTTGCGTTGGTAGCTGCGTTTGCTTCGGATGCTGACCTCTATATATTAGATGAGCCGACATCAGGTCTTGATCCGTTGATGGAAAGAGTGTTTCAAGAATGTGTAATCGCAGCCAAAAACGATGGGAAAAGTATTCTTTTATCGAGTCATATTTTATCTGAAGTAGAAAAACTCTGTGATAGAGTAGGAATTATTCGTGAAGGTAAAATGATCGAAACTGGTACTTTAGGGGATTTACGTCATTTAACTCGAACAAATTTACTTGTCGAAACGAAACTACCGATAATTGGATTAAGTGAATTAAAAGGCGTTTATTCGATAGAAGTAAAAAACCGAACTTTTTCTTTCCAAGTAGATTCAGAGTACTTGGATAGTATTGTAAGACATGTTAGTCAATTTGGGATTGTGAGATTAGAAAGTGCTCCGCCTACATTAGAAGATTTATTTATGCGCCATTATGAGGGAGTAGGAGGGGCATTCTAATGTCAAAGAAATTATATCGACATACAGGGGTTCTTGTACGCTTTCTATTAAGTCAAAATCGTTTAAGGATTCCTATTTGGATAATCGCTTTAGTATTAATTACATTCAGCACTGCCTCCTCATTTTCGGAATTATACCAAACTCCGGAGGAAAGACAGGCAATAGCACAAACTATGCTGAATCCAGCCATGACTGCGATGGTTGGTTATAGTAATGGTTTAGATAACTATACAAATGGGGCAATGATGGCTCATCAAATGTTGCTTTTCACTGCTATAGCCGTTGCCATCATGAGTATCCTCCTAGTAGCAAGGCATACTCGTACTGAGGAAGAGGATGGTCAGATTGAAATGATTCGCTCTTTTCCTGTTGGGCGTTTATCGAATTTAAGCGCCACTGTTTTAATGGTTGGAGTAACGAATGTTTTATTAGCATTGGTCACTGGTTTTGGATTATATATATTAGGTATAGAGAGTATGGATTTAGAGGGATCCTTAATATACGGAGCTGGTTTAGGTGCAACAGGAATTTTTTTTGCAGCTATTACCGCAGTTTTTGCTCAGCTTTCTGAGAATTCCCGAGGGACGATAGGGTTAAGTTTTGCGTTTCTTGTTCTTGCATATTTGATACGAGCAGTTGGAGATGTTGGCAATGAAACACTTTCTTGGTTTTCGCCATTAGGAATATTAATAAATGCTGAAGTGTATGTGCATAATTACTGGTCACCGATTATTTTATTGGTAGGTTTAGCAATCCTATTAATATCGATTGCACTGTACTTGAATGCAATCCGTGATTTAGATGCTGGATTTATCCCATCTAAGCCAGGAAGAACAAATGCGTCGTCCCTTTTGCAAACACCGATTGGTCTCGCTCTAAGAATTCAGCGGACGGGATTAATAGCTTGGGCTATTGGAATGCTCTTATTAGGAGCTTCTTATGGATCTGTTTTAGGAGATCTGGAATCATTTTTTAAAGATGTTGAATTGATGGAGGCGCTTATAAAGCCAGTGGAAGGGTTTACGTTAACCGAACAATTTATGCCGATGTTAATGACGGTAATGGCTATGTTTTGTACAGTTCCAACCCTATTAGTAGTTTTTAAGTTGAAAGGGGAAGAAAAAAAGAATCATACGGAACATTTACTTAGTCGTGTAGTGTCACGATCGCGAACAATGGGAAGCTATTTTATCATTTCTATTATAGTTAGCTTTGGGATGCTACTATTGGCGGTAGTTGGGCTGTGGTCTGCAAGCGTGGCTGTAATGGAGGATGCTATTTCCTTTAGTACTATGTTTAGCGCAGCAATGGTTTACTTACCAGCGATGTGGACGATGATTGGTCTATCTATCCTATTGATAGGTTTATTTCCACAGTTCTCCGGATTTACATGGCTGTATTTTGTTTATTCATTTGTAGTTGTCTACTTAGGTGGATTACTTCAATTTCCGGATTGGATGAGTAAACTTTCACCATATGGGCATATTCCACACCTTCCTGTGGAGGAGATGGATTTTATGCCAGTTTCTATCTTGGCCATCATTGCAATAGTTCTAATAATTGTAGGGTTCGCCACATATAATAGACGGGATATTTTAGGTTGATAGTCCTTTAGGTTTCTATTAAGAAAAAAAGCGTGAAACCTTTTATTTAAAGTATTCGTATAGTTATTAATAAAGTTTATGAAGGAGGATCAACTAATGTCATTTTTCAATAAAGTACTAGCAAGTTTTGGTATAGGTGGAGCCAAAGTAGACACAAAGTTAGAAAAATCGGAGTATATCGCTGGAGAGGTTATGAGAGGTAAAGTAGAAGTTTATGGTGGTAATCTTGAGCAACAAATAGACTCCATCTATTTAACGGTGTATACGACGTATATCCGAGAGTCAGACGATAGAAAATATACAGATATTGCTCCAGTGAAAAAGTATAAAGTCAATGATCCGTTTACAATTGGAGCTAACGAAACGAAAATCATTCCGTTTTCTATTGATCTTCCAGTGGAAACACCAATCACCATTGGAAATACAAGAGTATGGGTTAGTACTGGACTAGATATTAAAAATGCAGCAGATCCGGAAGATAAAGATTATATAGGGGTTCGACCTTCTAAACTTGCAAATCAAATATTAGAAGTAGTTGAACAATTAGGATTCAGATTACGGAAAGCGGAATGTGAACAAGCTTCCAAAAGAATTCGTAATCAGTATCCGTTTGTTCAGGAGTTCGAATTTATCCCAACAAGCGGTGTTTATAGAGGGAGACTAGATGAGTTGGAAATCGTATTCCTATCTCAATCCGAACAATCCGCAGAATTACTTATACAAGTAGACCGAAAAGCAAGAGGCTTTGGAGGCTTCCTAGCAGAAGCACTTGAAATGGATGAGAGCCACATCAGACTTTCCATCACTACTCAAGATCTACCATATTTACAGGAAAAGTTTAACCAAGTCATCTCAAAACATCTTTGATTAAATTATATATATAAATAAAAGCTAAGTTATGAAGCTGCGTATCAGCTTCTTACTTAGCTTTTTTTGATTGGTGATTAGTCTAATCAAACCATGCCGATATAATCTACTATAGTAACTTCTAAAATGCTAGTATTACTATTTGGGCATTGGAAATAATACCAAAAATATCTATCTAGGAGAGATAATGTGATTAAAAAAAGTATGACCATCTTATCGCTTCTCTTTTTACTTGTTGCTTGTAGTCAGAAAGAGACAAAAGAGCCGGTTGTTGAAGAGAAGGAAAAAGATAATGTGGAAGAAGCAGTAACTTTGCCGCAAACTGATGAAGAATGGCTTGCTTTGTCTTTAGAAAGTAAATGGAACGAGAAGCAAGATCTATCAAATGTTGAATTCGGAGAGCCTGTTGCTGTTAATTTCGATGGTGATTTCATACCAGAAGTAGTAATGGCATATTCGACACTAGATGAACAATACGGTTACCTTATAGGTAAATTCGATGAAGTATCTAAGATATGGGAATTATGGGAAAATATCGTATTAGAAAATATTCAGAGTATCGAAGCATTGGATAAGATAGCTTTAGAGGATAAATCCGAATTACTAATAACAAAAGAAACTTCTAAAGAATCCAACACAAGCTTAGGAATGTATCGTTTTTCAAAGGTAGATAACAAAATTATAGAAGCTGCAAGCATAGATGTGGACGCTGATAAAGAAGTCGTTATTGATCCAGCCCAAAGTTTAGTAAGTTATTATAACGAAGGTTCTATAATAGAACTAAAACTTGAAAATAACAAATGGCTATCGGGAACTGATCATAAGATTTATTTAAAAACCTCAACCAATCTATTTAAAGAAGAGTATTGGGATGTTATCGGCGAAGCTCCAATAAGAGAGTTGCCAATAACACTTGGGACAAGCTACGAAGAAACTAAACAAGCAATAGGCACACCAAAAGAAGAATTCTCTTTAGAAGGTGGACTTTGCGCTGACTATAAAAATTTCTTCTTCTGTAAAGCATATTTTGGAGAAGATGGCATTCTCCAATACACTTCCAAAATTCCAAACAAAGTCACTATTGAGGATTTCAAAGAAGTATTGGGAGAACCAGAGAAAGAAGGTCTCACCGATCACCCATACATAGTTTACAGTTTCCGTTATGATTTAGGTGATTATATCATTATATTGGAGTCAAATTCCGAAGATCCAAAGGGAAATATCGATAAAATATTGGTCGTAAAAAAATAGAACACTAAACCCTAGAATTCATAAGATTCTAGGTTTTTTTTATTCAGTGAATATAAAAAATTCCAATTGTTAACAAGCTACACCTTTTAAAAGGAAAAATTGGAAGTTATGTAGAATTTATGTGTATATTATTTTTTATTCATAAATTAGTTCGGAGGGGGTACTTTTCTTGGGGGATTGGAATGTTATTGAATCGATAGCTACCTATTTAGCATGGATTGTTATTGGAATTATTGCCTTTCATATGTATCGAAAACATGCAGTAAAGCCAAAGATATGGAAAGTCATTATAGTCATTTTAATAGGTCTTTTTTCTTTTTCATTTAAATGGAATGTGTTTAATACAATGGTACAGATTTCGGTTTTACCGCTAGGGGTATGGTTTTTGTATTTCTTTTTAAATAAAAAGAAAGATCGTTGGAAGAAGTATAGACCTTTTGCTTGGTTAGGTTTTTTTGCTAATTTTATTATTTTATTGTCAACTTTTATAGCTATACCAGTCAATCATTTGATATACCCGGAAAATGAACTATCAACTCTTATTTCAAGTGTAGAAAACGCTTCGCTTATTAATATTCATCCATCTGCAAAGGAAAGCTTTCTCATAGATGAAAACCTACTAAAGGAAATACATAGCTTAAAGCAAAAAGAGTTCTTTAGTGACGAATGGTATAACGAGACGTATAGTACGGAGTCGAACAAAAGAAAAGAACGGTTTCCTTATATGCTGATGAACGCCTCACCTAAATGGGGAAGTGGACTCAGCACCACTGTATATTTAGAGAGTGATGGAAAGGGAGTCTTAGTATTAACTCCAAATAAGCAATTATATTTTCACTCTGAACATTCTCTTTTAGAGGAGGGAAAATAAAATGACGAAGAAAAAGTTGCTAACTTTTATAGGAAGTATTGTGTTGGTACTGGCAACCGTCATCATTTATTGGTTTTATTTTTCGAAACCCACGTCATTTCCAAACAATGAGCAGTTAGTAAAGGAGATGAATAGTCTCTTTCCAGAATGTAGTGCGACCGTTATTCAAGATATTGTCCAATTGGATGAACATCATGTATTTGTTCCTTTTATTTCGGAGGAAAACAATTATGGATTAAGCTTTTGGGTATGGAAACACCACAAGTGGAAGATCGAAGCTATCGATACAAATGGTAACCCACGAATATGGAAGATAAATAGTAAGGATCCTTCTACTTATCATTTTGTATGGAATTTTCCATCTACTGATTATCTAAACTATATGAAATTGTACTTAATTAAAAAGAGAGGATATCATATCTCAGGGAATATTCATCATTATAATCCAGCAGTACAAATGGAAGAAAAAATCGTGCTTCCAGAACAAAACTTTGGCAGCTTACAAGTACCAGATGAATGGGTGGCTGTGATAAATTCAATGAACGAATTAAACTCGGCGAAACAACCAGATATATTTTTTATTAATTTTTTTCCGCAACAGGATATGTATTTTGGTTGGAATACCTTTGATATATCGGATAATATAACTCATCCGGAACGTCTTTCGAATAGCTCTTCTTTCTGGAATGAAGGTATGGACATTGAATATATGATATTCGTCAATGATTCAGAGCTTGAATTTCCGTAATGAAACCCCAGAAACTAGTATTCATAGTTTCTAGGGTTTTTTAAATAAGAAAAACTATTAAATCTTAAGCAAGACAACTTGTCTAACCTTACTGAAGAAGTACTCACATATTGTCTAATTAATTGAAAGCGGTTGCAAAATATAATAAAGAAAGAATATTCAAAACAATAAAATAATAACTTCGAACTTTATTAATGAAATAGTGAAAAGGGGAGATTATATGAAAATAAAAGTAGAAAACGAGACGTATTTACGAGATCGGGAAGTTGTTATTAACTTAACGAAAGAACTTGTACGTATTCCAAGTGTCTATCGCAAAAATGATCCAGATGGAAATGAAACAAAAGTGGCTTTATATGTTGCTCAATATTTAAAGAACCAAGGAATTGAAACACATATAGAGGAGGTAGTACCTGGAAGGCCAAATGTCATTGGAATCATTGATTCAGGGAAACCAGGCAAGACATTACTTTTCGAAGGTCATACAGATGTTGTGACAGAAGGGAACAAAGATGCTTGGACATACGATCCATTCGGTGCAGAAGTTGTCGATGGGCGTATGTATGGAAGAGGCACGAATGATACAAAAGGGAATTTGGCATGCATGATTACTGCTGTTAATTCTCTCCTATTAGATAAAGAAGAATTCACCGGGAAAATTATTCTTTGCATTCCTTGTGATGAAGAAGGTCTAATGCTTGGGATTAAGCACTTCATTAAACAAGGTTGGGCTGACGGGGTAGACGGAGCAATTATTTGTGAGCCACAAGAAAATAACGTTTCTATTGCACAACGAGGAGCAATGCGTATCCAAGTGGATGTATACGGGAAGATGGCTCATGGTGCCATATCTTGGAGTGGTATCAATCCGAACTGGCGTATGGCAAGGTTTATTGTTGAACTTGAAAAATTAGAGAAGGAAGAGCAAGCGAGGCTAGGGGAAGACCCTTATTTAAAATGGCCTTCCATTACGCCTACTATTTTACAAGCTCCAGTAAAAGGAGATGCTCAAATCAATGTCATTCCAGATCATTGCATGATGACACTTGATATACGAACAGTTCCTGATCAAAATCACGAGGAACTATTAAATAAAATCTATAATATTATTAATAGACTGAAAGAAGATGACCCGGATTTTAAAGTAGACTTAACAATTTTAGACAACCGTCCTTCAACGTATACACATAAAAATGATCCAGTCGTCCAAGCAATTTATGATGCTGTTCAATCTGTTACAGGTGATGAGCCGATTTATAACGGCGTACCGGGAGCAACTGATGGTACATTCCTTCATATGCATGGTATTCCAATTGTTACAATTGGTGCTGGAGATCGAGAAATTCCTCATCAAATTAACGAATATGTCGACATTGAAGAGCTAGCTGTGACAACTGCTATTTTCCGGGAAGCAGCTTTACGTTTCTTAAATAGTGAGGAAAAGTAGATGATAAAAGAATTTAAGATTGCAGTCATAGCAGGAGACGGAATTGGTGTTGAAGTGATGGAAGAGGCTTTACATGTATTGAATGTATTGCAAGATTATGAAAAAGACTTAGTACTTCATATGGAAAAATTACCATGGGGCTCTGATTACTATTTAGAAAATGGAAGCATGATGCCTGATGACGGATTAGACATTCTAAAGAAATTCGATGCAATTTTGTTTGGAGCAATTGGAGATGCCCGCGTTCCAGATGATGTTACTATTTGGGAGCTCATTATGCCGATACGGAAACAATTTCAACAATACGTCAATTTTCGACCAGTAAAGTCACTGGAAGGTATTAAATCCCCACTTAGTAACGTTGATAATATCGATTTTGTCATTTTTCGTGAAAACGCGGAAGGGGAATATTCCAATAGTGGGGGCCGAATGTTCGATTCCCAATCTTCAGAACTGGCCATCCAAAACACTATTATGACCCGTAAAGGGATTGAAAGAATTACAAAAGCTGCAAGTGATTATGCAGTAAAGAATGGTAAGAAAAAAGTGACGAGTGCAACAAAGTCAAATGCTGTTATTCATGCGATGAAGTTATGGGACGAGTGTGTAAAGCAAACAGTATTAATAGATTTTCCAGAGTTACAGCTTGAATCAGTATATATTGATGCTCTCGTTGCCTATCTTGTTCAACGACCACACACATTTGAAGTAGTTGTTGCATCTAATCTGTTTGGGGATATTTTATCAGATCTTGGTTCGGCAATTGTTGGAGGGCTTGGTCTTTCTCCATCAGCCAATATAAATCCGGAAAAAAAGTTTCCTTCCATGTTTGAACCAGTTCATGGGTCTGCTCCAGATATAGCTGGAAAAGGGATAGCAAATCCAATCGCACAAGTGTGGTCAGCGGCTTTAATGTTGGATCATTTAGGGAGGAAGGATCTTTCAACGAAAATCATTAAAGCTATTGAAGAGGTACTTAGCGAAGGAAAAGTAAAAACGGCCGACATTGGTGGTAATGCCACTACCAAACAGATGGGCGCGGTAATTGTCGAAAAAATAAAAGACCAGTATATTAATGAGAAAATGGAGACTCCACTATATGGAATTAAACAATAAAGTCATTATCGTTACAGGTGCTGGTGGTGGGATGGGTCAAGTAATAGTTTCCCAGCTTGTAGAGCAGGGGGCCGTTGTTATTGGTATCGACCTTTCCATGGATTTAATGCCGACATATGATAGATTCATTGCAAAAGAAGCTAGTGTCTTAGATGAAAATAAAATCTCCGAGATTTTCTCGGATGTCCATCATGAATTCGGAAAAATTGATGGGCTTGTCAATGCAATAGGCATTGCCCAGTCTGCAACTCCTATAGAAGATGTAACGCTGGAACAGTGGAACAGGCTAATTAATATTAATGCAACGAGTTTATTTATCACATGTAAAGAAGCAGTGAAATACATGAAACCCAAACGTAAAGGTTCCATTGTAACGATTGCTTCGATTTCGGCAGTTAGACCTAGGCCTGGACTACAATCGTATATCGCATCTAAAGGGGCAGCAGAAAGTTTTTCAAGAGCAATGGCTATCGAATTAGCGAGCCACTCGATACGAGTGAACACTATTCACCCTGGCCCTGCAGACACAGGTATGTTAGGTCAATTCGCTGCGAAAGACGCAGATGTTGGTGCAATGAAAGAAGAAATATTTAGACAAAGTGTCCCGTTAGGTGAGTTAATCCAACCGGAAGATATCGCATATGCGGTCGTTTATTTACTTTCGGATCGTGCAAAAATCGTGACTGGCGCTACATTACATGTAGATGGTGGAAGAGGACTGTAATTATGAAAGGCTGTGAGTGAATTGAAGCAAATTCCAATGCTTATTAATGGAGAGTGGGTTGGAAACGAGACGAATGAGTGGCTGCCGGTTTTTAACCCATCAAACGGACAACAAATTGCAGAAATCGTAAGAGGAAATAAAGAACATGTAAATGCAGCCGTAGCAGCCGCACAAGTCGCGTATGAACGCGATGAATGGAAAAAAGTAAAGCCTTTTGAGCGAGGCCAGTTACTTATAAATCTTGCAAATCACATAAGAGAAAACGCAGAACAATGGAGCAAATTAGAATGTGAGGATGTTGGTAAGCCTATTTCACAAGCTCGGGCAGACGTTGAAGCCGCTGCGAGATACTTTGAATTTTATGGTGGAGCCGCGGATAAAGTAATGGGGGATACTATTCCAATTGAAGAAGGAATATTAAACGCTACTGTCCTTGAACCGCTAGGGGTAACAGTACATATTATTCCTTGGAATTATCCACTCCAAATAATATCTAGAAGCGTAGCTGCAGCTATTGCAACTGGGAATGCCGTCATTGTTAAAAGTGCTGAAGACACACCGTTGACAGCACACGCGCTTTCAGAATGGTTTGCTGCAAGTAATTTGCCGAAAGGAATATTCCAGCATGTAACAGGTATTGGTCCTGATGTCGGAGGTCCTTTAGCTAGTCACCCAAACATTCAACACGTAACCTTTACTGGATCATTAAAAACAGGGGTTTCTGTAATGAAAGCGGCAGCGGAAAATGTTGTTCCTGTTACCCTCGAGCTTGGTGGAAAGTCTCCTAATATCGTATTTGCTGATGCAAATGAAGAACGTGCATTAGAGGGAGTAGTTAGAGCTATTATCCAAAACGCGGGGCAAACGTGTTCAGCTGGATCGAGGCTACTTATTGAAGAAGGGTATAAAGAAGAATTTTTAAGCAAACTGACAACCAAATTTAACGAACTGACAATTGGTCCTGGATCGGAAGATTACGACATCGGACCGATTTTAAATAAAAGACAATACGATCAAATCATGAAAAAGATCGAAGTAGCCAAATCCGATGGGAAAATCATCTCTGGAGGAGAAGCGATAACGATAGATGGATATGAAGGTGGATTTTATATTCAGCCGACGATTATAGATGGTCTAGAACATGGTCATTCATTAGCGCAAGAAGAAATATTCGGCCCTGTATTAACCGTTTTTCCATTTAAAGACGTAGAAGAAGCAATTCGACTTGCTAATAGTACTGATTATGGACTCGTCGCTGGAATTTGGACGCAAAATATAGATGTAGCCCATTATGCTGCTTCTAAAGTAAAGTCTGGACAAGTATTTATTAACAATTATGGAGCGGCTGGTGGCATTCAAATGCCATTTGGTGGATATAAGAAAAGCGGGATTGGTAGAGAAAAAGGTTTTGTTGCTTTAAGAAACTACACACAGATTAAGAATATAGCAGTAAAGTTTAGTATTTGAATTTGAAAAGAGGTGAACTCATGCATAGCCCACAAGTAAAACTAGAATCCTCTGCAAACCTTCAGGAAAATATGTTATTAGAGGTTAATGGCTTAAAAACGTATTTTCAGATGGAAAAAGGGAAAGTGGCTAAAGCAGTTGATAATGTGAGTTTTTCTATTAATAAAGGAGAAACGGTTGCGTTAGTAGGAGAATCCGGCAGTGGAAAGAGCATAACTTCCCTATCTATTATGAGACTCATTCCAAAACCTCCAGGTGAAATTGTAGAAGGATCCATTTTTCTGGAGGGAAAGGAATTACTTACTCTACCAGAGGATGAAATGGCAAATGTCCGTGGGAATGATATCGGAATGATCTTTCAAGAGCCGATGACTTCTTTAGATCCAGTCTTTACAATTGGCAATCAAATCGTGGAATCGTTAATGAGACATCAAAAAATAAAGAAAAGTGAAGCTTATGAGAAAGCGATTGAATTACTAAAGATTGTTGGCTTTTCTAGAGCGGAAGTAATTATTAACGAATACCCTCATCAATTATCTGGGGGGATGAGACAAAGGGTGATGATTGCTATTGCAATGTCCAACAATCCTAAACTACTTATTGCAGACGAACCAACTACTGCATTAGATGTTACCGTTCAAGCTCAAATACTAAACTTAATGATGGATATGAAGAAAAAGTATGGATCATCTATACTACTTATCACACATGATATGGGAGTTGTAGCGGAGGTAGCAGATCGAGTGCTTGTTATGTATGCAGGACAAATTGTGGAAGAGGCTCTCGTGAAAGACCTTTTCTTGAAAACGAAGCATCCTTACACGAAAGCATTATTAAAAACGATTCCTAATATAGAGGTTGAATTACATCGTTTAGATTCGATACCTGGTACTGTACCGCCAGCGCATCTATTCCCTAAAGGCTGTAGATTTGCTGAACGATGTACGTACGCGATGGCAAAATGCCATGAAGAAGATCCTAGTCTCATAGAGAATTCTCCGGACCATAAAGTTAGATGCCATCTCTATGAAAGAGAGGGAGGTATGTAGAGTGATCGAAAGAGAGAAGTTACTTACAATAAATCATCTGAAAAAATATTTTCCGATTAAAGGCGCTCTTTTTAAAGGGAATGCTGGCCAAGTAAAAGCAGTTGATGATGTAAGTTTTGAGATTTATAAAGGGGAGACACTTGGAATCGTAGGAGAATCTGGTTCAGGAAAATCGACTTTAGGGAGAACAATCCTTCGATTGATGGAACCTACCGATGGTGAAATTATTTTTGAAGGAACTAATCTGGAAAAACTACGAACTAGACAATTAGTAGAGCAAAGAAAACAAATGCAAATGATATTCCAAGATCCATTTGCTTCCTTAAATCCAAGAATGCGTGTTGGACAAATTGTTGGGGAGCCTTTGGCTGTACAGAAGATGCTTACGAAAGCAGAACGTGCTGAAAAAGTAATGGATTTAATTAAAAAAGTAGGTTTGACAAAAGAAGCACTTACAAAGTTTCCGCATGAGTTTTCTGGTGGTCAGAGACAACGTATAGGTATTGCTAGAGCTCTTTCCATGAATCCAAAATTTATTATTGCCGATGAACCAGTTTCAGCTCTCGATGTTTCAGTTCAATCGCAAGTTTTAAATTTGATGATGGACCTTCAAGATGAATTTACTTTAACTTATTTATTTATCTCCCATGATTTAAGTGTTGTGAAGCACATTAGTGATCGTGTAGGTGTGATGTATTTGGGAAGAATTGTTGAAATTGGGGATAAAAAAGATATCTATAGCAATCCTCTCCACCCATATACTCAAGCGTTATTATCAGCAATTCCTGTCGTAAACTTTGAGAATGAGAGAGAAAGAATTCAGTTAAAAGGGGAGCAGCCTAATCCATCAGATCCACCAGCAGGTTGCGCATTTCATACAAGATGTCCACTTGCTTTCGAACGTTGTAAACTGGAACGTCCGAACCTTATGAAGCAATCAAGTGGGCAGTTAGTCGCTTGTCACTTGTATGAAGACGGAACGCATAATACTAAGGATACGAGTGAGGATAAAATTCTTGTTCTCCAACATTAAAGGATAGAATTATACCTTTAACTGCTTGAATATTCATAAAATATATAAAGTAGGTGTGAATATGAGTTATGGCAATATTACAGACGTTCCGGGGATAAAGGTAGGTAACATAGAAAACATAGAGGCACTGACAGGCTGCACGATTATCGTTGTTGAAGATGGAGCTGTTTGCGGTGTAGATGTTCGTGGATCTGCCCCAGGTACGCGGGAAACGGATTTATTGGACCCTATAAATCTAATAGAAGAAGTACATGCAGTTTCATTGTCAGGGGGAAGTGCTTTTGGCTTAGACGCTGCCTCAGGTGTTATGCAATATCTAGAGGAGAAAGGAATTGGCTTGGATGTTGGAGTAGCTAAAGTACCCATTGTTCCAAGTGCCGTATTATTTGATCTTCCTATTGGAAATCCAGCTATTCGCCCTGATAAGCAGATGGGATATGAAGCGGCTCAGAAAGCAGATGTAGGTTCTTTTCCTTTTGGGAATGTAGGTGCTGGATGTGGTGCAACAGTAGGTAAAATAACAGGTCCCGAAAATTGTATGAAAGGCGGATTAGGCAGTGCATCTATAAAATTTGAAAGTGGTTTAGTTGTTGGAGCGATAGTCGCAGTAAACGCTGTTGGTGATATCAGAGATCCGGAAACGAGAGAAATACTTGCAGGTCCAATTGACCCTAAAACGGATAAAATCATTGATAGTATCCATTATTTACAAGAAAAAATATTTGCAAATGAAGTTCTACCAGGTACAAATACGACAATCGGATTAGTTGCAGTAAATGCAAAGTTGACGAAGGCGGAGGCAAAAAAGGTTGCACAAATTACTCAAAACGCATTGGCTAGAACAATATTCCCTGTGCATACGATGATGGATGGCGACACTGTTTTTGTTCTAGCTACTGGAGGAGAAGTATATCCAGTAGATTTCATTGGAAATATGACAGCTAAAGTGATGGAAGAAGCAATTATTGCTGCTATAAAGGCTGCAGATAAAGTGGACGGTGTACCAAGCTACAAGAGTCGAACGCATGGAGTAATATCATAAACCGAAAAAGGGGGATATTAAGATGAGGGAAAACAAAAAGTGGTTAATGCTTGTCCTAATGATGTTTTGTGTTTTGATGATTAGCGCATGTTCTAGTGAAGGTGGAAATGTTGACGGAGAAAAAGCTCAAGAGATTAAAGTGAGAATAAATGATGACCCAGATTTTCTCGATCCGCATTTAGCTACTGCATCTATTTCCTACCAAATGATATTAAATATGTTTGAAGGATTATTTGCTCCAGAAACAGACGGTTCACTAAGTCCAGCAATAGCGGAGAGTTATGAACTATCTGAGGATGGACTTACTTACACTTTCAACATTAGAGACAATGTAAAGTTTCATAATGGAAACACAGTTAAAGTGGAGGATATAACGTATACATTTGACCGATTGATGGGCACCAAAAATGGCGATCCTCTTTCATCTAATTTTAACAATGTAGCGTCCATAGAAGCTCCAGATACTGATACATTTGTGATCAAGCTGAAAGAGCCGAATTCAAACTTTCTATACTCTCTAACAGCATTACAGTCTGCTATTATCCCTGCAAGCAATGAGGGTAAACATAATGATAATCCAATTGGAACTGGTCCATTCAAATTTGTTAAATATAGCCCAGGAGCCAATCTAGAACTAGCAAAGCATGAGGATTATTGGGACGAAAAGCTACCTTATTTAGATAAAGTAACATTTGTATTTCAATCAGATGATCAATCTGCATTAATGGCACTGAAAGCTAAAGAGGTAGATTTGACTGGAGTACCAGCCAATCGATTAGCAGAAGTAGAAAATGATTTTAATATTCGCAAACAAAATAACAATTCAACTTTAGTCGTTACTTTCAATCAAGAGAGAGAGCCGTTCAAAGATGTAAGAGTACGCCAAGCTATTAACTATGCAATTAATAAAGGCGATATTATAGATGCTGTTTTCTCAGGATATGCTACACCGATCGGCTCAAATATGAGTCCAGCTATGGGAGACTATTATAAAGATGGATTACAGGATGTATATGCTAGAAATATTGAAAAGGCAAAAGAGTTACTAGCAGAAGCTGGTTATCCGGATGGTTTTAGTACGAAAATATCTGTATCGTCTCATAATGATATGTATTCAAATATAGCTCAAGTTATAGTGGAAAACTTAAGAGAGATTGGAATTAAAGTGGAAATTGAAGTAGTTGAATGGGGAATTTGGTTAGAACGGATTTACTTCGGAAGAGATTATGATATGACAACGATTGACTTGACTGGAAGACCTTCGGCATATGAGATTCTAAATGATTATATATCTACAAACGATAGTGAAAACTTCTTTAGATTCAAAAATGCTGAATTCGATAAGATAATGGCAGATGTATTAAAAGAGGCAGATAGAGATAAACAAATTCAGATGTATCAACGTGCTCAAGAAATATTAAATGAAGATTCTGCTTCCGTATACATCGCGGACTATCAAGTGCTTTGGGCCTCTGATAAAGAGATTGAAGGGCTAAAAAGTTATCCATTCTGGTTCCATGACATGTCCGAAGTGAGATTTACTGAGTAGAAGGGAAGAGAGACATGGCATACATCATTCGAAGAATCATTTTATTTGTTGTTACTATGGCAACTGTATCCCTTATCACTTTTTCTGTATTTCAAGTAATGCCTGGGGATCCAATACGTATTATGTTAGGAACGGAGGCAGATGAAACACAGGTTGAGACATTAAAAAAACAGCTTGGATTAGATCAACCACTTCATATCCAGTATATGGATTGGGTAAAAGGATTAGTTACAGGAGATTTAGGAGACTCTATTCGTTTTTCAAGACCCGTAACAGAATTACTAGCGGATCGATTGCCTGTAACTATTTCTTTAGCTTTAATTACACTAATAATAGTCGTCATAGTTGCTATACCTCTGGGGATATTTGTAGCTAAAAGACAAAACAAATTAAGTGACGTTGTGTTCTCTTCCGTTACCCAATTAGGAATGGCAGTCCCTTCCTTTTGGCTAGGAATGTTATTAATTTTATATCTCGGAATGAACTTTAGTTTCTTCACTATTAGTGGGTATGTCCCTTGGACACAGAGTGTAGTTGGTGCATTAGGTGCACTATTATTACCCGCGTTAACAATCGCCATTCCTCAAATAGCTGTTAAATTTCGTTATGTGAGAAACGCAATTTTAGAACAATTACGATTAGATTATGTGCGAACTATTAGAAGCAAAGGAATTACAGAAAAGTTCGTCATGTATAAACATGTGCTAAGAAACTCGATGATTCCTATTCTAACTGTCTTCGGTTTAATAACTGCTGAAGTTGTGGCAGGGACGATTATTGTAGAACAAGTATTTTCTTTACCGGGAATAGGGCAGTTATTAATTACTTCCATTAGTTATCGAGATTTTCCACTTGTTCAAGGGATAGTTATGTACATCACTTTTGTAGTTGTTTTTATTAACTTTATAGTTGATATTTTATATTCTGTTCTCGATCCACGCATACGTTTAAATTAAGGAGGTCACCAAATGAAAACACTTATGAGTCATGGGAAAAATATAAATTTAATCGTTGGCCTCCTCATTTTATCGGCTTTTTTACTACTAATGCTGTTGAGTTTTTTTTATACACCACATGATATTAATGCCATGAATGTAGCAAATAAGTTGCGTGGACCAAGTAGTGAGTACTGGTTTGGGACAGATGAATTTGGTCGAGACATCTTTAGTAGGATTATGAAGGGAACTCAAACAGCTTTTTTTGTAGGGGCTTTAACAGTTAGTATTGGTGTTGTTTTTGGGACACTAATTGGTGGAATTGCTGGTTACGTTGGTGGCTGGGTAGATGAGGTTTTCATGAGAATTATGGATTCTTTCATGGCCTTTCCTGGTATCATTTTGGCGTTAATGTTGGTTGCCGTATTCGGTCCAGGGATAGTAAATACATCTATTGCACTTGGCTTAATGGCGATCCCAAGCATTGCTAGGATTGCTCGAAGCGGTTTTATTCAACACAAAGAATTTGAATATGTCATGGCAGCAAAATTGATAGGGGTTAAACCTTTTAAAATTATGTTTAGACATATACTCCCTAATGTGTCGTCTCCTTTAATCGTAGCAGCATCCATCAGTTTTGCGGTGGCGATGTTGGCGGAGGCTGCACTTAGTTATTTAGGTTTAGGTGTTCAACCACCTGATCCAAGCTGGGGACGGATGTTAAAAGATTCTCAGGCATATTTAACAAGTTCACCATGGTACACCTATGCACCTGGCATCTCAATCACTTTAATGGTATTAGGTTTCTATATGTTGAGTAATGCAATTAGGGATATTATGGACCCTCGTTCAAACTAAACCGGTTTTCATTGAAGAGTAAAAACCGGTTTGTATATTCTATCCAAAGGTATACTTACTAACTGATGTGCTTTAATAGCAACTTCGAGTGCGAGTCGGTTTGATGGCTCCATAAAATCTTTACCGAGAAGTACTTCAAGTTTCTCTAGTCTGTTATATAACGTTTGTCTGACGATAAACAAGCGATCAGCGGCTTCATTCTTCACTCCGTTGCAATCCAAGTATACGCAAAGTGTAGTAAAGAGGTCGCTTTCTGTTTTTTGATCAAAATCTAATACAGGTTTCAAGTAATCATTTATGTAGTCTTCTATTTGACCACTTTCTGTTAATGAGAGAAGCAGTCTATAGATCCCAAGATTTTCATAAAAGGATGTTTTTGCTATGTGAGAGCCCTGTATTTTTAGAACTTCTGTTGCTTCATGATAACCATTTTTCGCTTGATCAATAGTTTTGTAGACTCTGCTAATACCGAATGTACATTTAGATCCATCCATAAAACTTTTTTCCTTCATTTGGACTATGTTTTGAATTATTTGTTCGAATCTGTCGGTGTCTTTCTTTAAATGTTCAGCAGCGATAAAGGACGCAATCACTGAAATCTCGGTCTTTCTTGAAGAAACAGCGGGAAAGAAACCAAGTCGTTTGAAAAGGGAGCGTATTAGCACAGATCTTTGAAGCTTTACTTCTTCCCAATCATCCTCGCTGATACTAGATTCGGGGAAATCCATTCGGATGATAAAAACCCTAAAATGCATATTACGGCTAGTGGAGGGTAAATAAGTTTGAATGTCGTCTTGTTCATAGTCTCTGCCTTTTAATAAGTTTCGGACAAGTTTGTCTTCCATGTTGTGTTTTCGTTCTCCAATTGTTCTGTTTCTTAATAGAATTTGTACGATAGCGAGTGCTGCACGATCTAATATTAAATAAAAGAATTCATTTGGTATCAGCTGTTTTATTGGTAAACATAAATGTCCCCAAATTTGTCCTATTCCTTTGACAGGTATGAGCACATAAGATTCATTGTCGAGTATAAAAGTACTTGGTTCTATATTTTCTTTGGGAGATTCTTCGATAAAAGAACGAATGGAAGTTTCGATGTTTCTAATTTCAGATGGATAATAATACGATTTTGAATCATCTGTTATAAACAAGACGCCTTGTTGTAGGTAGTGATGCAGCTCCTGAAGGATTTTTAATATGCCATTAGGAGTAAGTGAAAGGTCGATAAATTTCCTGGAAAGTGTATCAAGCTGCGATAGCATTTGATGATGTTGGTTAATGATGAGTGTGTGTAAATCTTGCGTAATATCAACAAACTTAACTATTTCTTTAAAAATAATAAGAGGAAAATCATGCTTCTCAGCTAAATGGATAAGTTCAATTGGAATCTCCTTAAAATACGTGCCTATTTCAATGCACATACCGGCAGCATTTTTTTCGATTAAGTTCTCCAAGTACTTAATTTGAGTAGAGAGGTCTAGTTGTAGGCCAACGCCTGTCGTTAATATTAATTCTCCTCCGTTAATAAAGGATTCAAATTCTTTAGTTTCTAAAATATGTGACCACTTTACTTGTCTTGATAATCCTTTTGAGCCTGCAATAACTTTAGCAGAAATAAATGTTTTTCTTTTTAAAACATCTCTAACAGTTAACACATATTCAGTCATCTTTCATAACCTCCAAAAAGTTAAAAAATTTCTTCAATGATTATACTTTCTGTAAAGTGTAACTATTCTAAATTATTTGTAATATTAAATATAAGCTTTATTGTAAACTACGTTAAGACTAAAGAAAAGTAGAATTGGAGGAATATTATGAATAAAGTAGATGTGAAAAAGAAAGCGCTTTCAAACTTCATAAATGGACAATGGGTAAAGTCTACAACGGAAGAGTATATGGAAGTTCCAAATCCTGCAACAGGAGAATTAGTAGCAGAAGTACCTATTTCGACATATGAAGACTTAGAAAAAGCAGTTGATGCAGCAAAAAAAGCATTTAAGTCTTGGAAGAATGTGGCCGTTCCGCAGCGGTCACGTATTCTATTTAAATTCCAACAGTTATTAATAGAACATTCGAATGAACTAGCTAAACTCATTACTATTGAAAATGGAAAAAATTATTCGGAAGCACTCGGTGAGGTACAGAGAGGGATAGAATGCGTCGAATTCGCAGCTGGTACACCGACATTAATGATGGGTTATCAACTTCCGGATATAGCAACAAATATCGAATCTGGTATGTACCGATATCCATTAGGAATAGTTGCGGGAATCACACCATTCAACTTCCCGATGATGGTACCTTGTTGGATGTTTCCCCTGGCAATTGCAAGTGGGAATACGTTTATATTGAAACCATCTGAAAGAACTCCTCTATTAGCAAATCGACTTGCAGAGTTGTTAATAGAGGCAGGTTTACCAGAAGGTGTATTTAATATTGTGCATGGAGCACATGATATTGTGAATGGAATTCTTAGTCATCCGGACATTCCAGCAGTATCTTTTGTTGGATCCCAACCAGTCGCAGAATATGTATATAAAACAGGTGCATTGAATGGTAAAAGAGTGCAAGCACTTGCAGGAGCTAAAAATCATACAATTGTCATGCCCGATGCAGATATGGATTTAACTGTAACAAATATTATTAATGCTGCTTTCGGATCTGCGGGTGAGAGATGTATGGCATGTGCTGTTGTCGTAGCAGTTGGCGAAGTTGCAGATAACCTTGTTGGTAGATTAGTAGAAGAAACGAACAAACTTACAATCGGAAACGGGTTGGAAGACGGAATTTTCCTAGGTCCTGTCATTAGAGACTCGCATAGAGACAGAACACTTCAGTTTATTGAATCAGGTGTGAAGGAAGGAGCAACGTTATTAAGGGATGGAAGGACGGGCGAATCATCTTACAAAGGCGGTTATTTTATAGGTCCAACAATCTTCGACCACGTGAATCAAGAAATGAAAATCTGGAAAGAAGAAATTTTTGCTCCGGTTCTATCTATTGTAAGAGTTGATACTTTGGATGAGGCAATTGAATTTGCAAATCAATCAGAATTCGCGAATGGAGCGTGTTTATTTACAGATAGTGCGAAAGCAATTAGACAATTTAGAGAAGAAATTGATGCAGGAATGTTAGGAGTAAATTTAGGTGTGCCAGCACCAATGGCATTTTTTCCGTTCTCAGGTTATAAAAAGTCATTTTACGGCGATCTCCATGCAAATGGACGAGACGGAATCGAATTTTACACACGCAAGAAAATGCTAACGGCTCGTCATTCAAATTAGGAAAGGGGTAAGTCAGTATGACATTAGAGAGTAAAGAAACACAATCATTAGTTGAAAAGGATCGCCAAAATATTTGGCATCATATATCCGCGTATAACGAAAAGAGTCATCCGATGATCGTTTCTAGTGGGGAAGGAGCTTGGGTCATTGACCACAATGGGAACAAATATTTGGACGGCATGTCCGGACTTTGGGCTGTAAATGTTGGTTACGGACGTGAGGAGTTGGCACAGGCAGCATATGATCAAATGAAAAAACTTGCATATGTTCCGATGACACAGAGCCATGAACCGGCGATTGAGCTTGCAGCAAAGTTAAATGAAATGCTGGATGAAGACTATATAATCTTTTATTCCAATAGTGGGTCGGATGCAAATGAAGTAGCGTTCAAAATCGCTCGCCAATACCATCAGCAAAACGGGGAACCATCTCGCTATAAATTCATTTCGCGTTACCGAGCTTACCACGGAAGTTCCATGGGGGCATTATCAGCAACGGGTCAAGCACTACGAAAATATAAGTATGAGCCTCTTGCACCAGGATTTTTACACGTAGCTCCACCAGATAATTACCGTAGACCGAAAGGACAATCGATCGAGGAATATAATATTCAGCGAGCGCAGGAATTTGAAGAGAAGATTATTTGGGAGCAAAAAGAGACGATTGCTGGGATAATTATGGAACCACTAATTACAGGCGGAGGCATCCTCATTCCGCATCCAGTTTATCTTGAGAAAGTACAAGAAATTTGTCGTCGTCACGGAGTTCTTTTAATTATAGATGAAGTTATTTGCGGATTTGGACGGACAGGTAAAACTTTTGGCCATCGGCATTTTAATATAAAGCCGGACATTATTACGATGGCAAAGGGATTAACAAGTGCCTACTTGCCACTTTCCGTAACAGCTATCCGAAAAGATATTTATGAAAAATTTAATACGGCTGTGGAGAACAGTCATCTCCGCCATATTAATACATTTGGTGGAAATCCAGCTGCTTGCGCGGTCGCATTAAAGAATATTGAAATCATGGAAAAAGAAAATCTCGTCGAACGTTCGGCAGAGCTAGGAGAAAGATTATTAAAAGAATTGTCTAGTTTAAGTAAGCATCCATATGTTGGAGACGTTCGTGGCCTTGGTTTTCTCTTAGGCATCGAATTAGTTGAAAACAAAGAAACGAAAGAGCCTGCTTCTATCGAACGTGTCGCAAAAATTATTGGAGATTGCAAGGCAAATGGACTAATCATTGGAAAAAATGGAGACACAGTTGCAGGCTTCAATAATATTTTAACGCTTTGCCCTCCATTATCCTGTACCGACGAAGATTTAGAGTTCATGATAGCGGTAATTAAGAACGTCTTTAAAGAAAACGAATAGTATAAACACAGGGCTTGTCTCACGGTCGATTAATCGACTAGGAGGTAAGCCTTTTATAATTGGAGAAATGAGAGGTTTAGTTGGAATAAAAACAGATATAGTAGGAAAAAACGCAATGTTTGTTGGAAAAACTAAAATTGTTGACAGTTTACTAACCACTGGTTATATTATAACCAGTGGTTAGTTTTATTAGGAGATGATTAAGTGAAAAACAAACAAGAGCAACGATCGGAAGAAACAAAAAAGCAGATTTTAGAATCAGCTGGAAATTTATTTGCTAAAAAGGGATATGATTCTGTCACAATACGAGAAATTGCAAAGGAAGCTGGTTGTTCGCATACAACGATTTATCTTTACTTTAAAGATAAGGAGGCACTGCTACATCAACTTTCTATGCCATCTCTTCAAGAACTACATATTCAATTGAAACAAATATCCGATATGGACACATTAACAGCGGAAGTAAAATTGAAAGAAATTAGTCGTGAATACATTCACTTTTGCTTAAAGAATCGAAACATGTATGATGTTTTTTTCAATGCGAAATCATCGAGGGTAGATGAAGAACCTGAATTAGAGATTAATAAATTCCGAGTAGAAATTTTTGAAATGATGAAATTAGTCATTCAACAATGTCTCTCTATTCCAAACGATGAACAATTGTTGGCCTTTTCCCGCATTTATTATTACAACTTAAATGGAATTTTAATTACTTATTCGTATCAACATGAACCACTCGACATATTAATGGAAAGATTAACACCGACGTTTGATCTCGCAATAGAAATTCTTGTTTTAGGCTTTAGAGAAAAATTAAAATAAGGGGAAATGATGATGAAGGTAAAGAGAGTATCTGAGCATATTTGGAGCTTGAAAACATGGATGTTAGTTCCCATTCATGTGTGGATTGTAGTAGAAGAGGATGGAATTACATTAGTAGATGCAGGGATGCCGATGATGGCAAAAGGAATCATGAAATTTATGAAACAACTAGATGCTGGACCTTTGCAAAGAATCCTCCTAACTCATGGGCATGTTGACCATGTTGGAGCTGTAAAGGCAATATTGACCGAAAATGAAGTGCCGGTACATGCACATCGAATAGAAATTCCTTATTTAGAAGGGGATCTACTTTATCCGAAACGAAAGAAACTGGAACAAAACTTACCGAAACAACTAACTCAGCCCCTTTTAGAAGACGAGGTTGGAAAGTTGAATACTATTGGTGGACTAATTCCTTTTCTAACACCTGGTCATTCTCCGGGGCATGTTGTGTATTACCATGAAAAAGATCAAGTGTTGTTAGCTGGTGACCTCTTTAACTCTAAAAAAGGAAAGCTTCGTCCTCCTATGTTTACAGCTAAAATGGATGAAGCTTTAAAGAGTAGTAATATTGTAAGGGAGCTAAAGCCTTTACGATTAGAAGTATGTCATGGAAATACGGTATTTCATCCTGCTGATCAGTTAGATGAATATGTAGAAAAAGTCGAGAAGAAATTAGGTGCTATTTAAACGTGATAATTATCCAATACACCGTGCTTAGTTTATTTTTCTTCATGGAAATATGTGCATTAGCAGCGTTCTCGTTTTGGGGATTTCATATAGACCAAGGTAGGATTACCAAAATATTATTCGGAATAGGGACTCCTCTTCTAATCGCAATCTTTTGGGGTACATTTATATCTCCAAAAGCAACTTTTCCAGTGACCGTTCCAGTACGAATTGTACTGCAATTCATTATATTTGCCCTTGCAGCCGCTGCGCTATATTTCTCAGATAAAAGCCTGCTAGCGTTTATTTTTGGAGTAGTTGTATTGATTGAAATGATATTAATGTATTCAGTCGTTGATAACCCTAATTCCAATTGAGCCAAAAACATATAAAGTGTTTTTGATTTGAGACTGTAGACAAACTCGATAAAATCGAATTTGCTTCAGTCTTTTTTCTTATTAAATAGAATTAAGACTAATTAAGTCCGTAAAAACCCACTCGCTTTCCGCGGACGAATCGCCATGCCTCCTCCTCGGTCCGCTGAGGGCACTGAAAAAGTCCCTATAATTTGACGTTGCCGGATGAAGTTGACCAATATTCCAATAAATAAGAAAATCGTTGAAACGGCTCCCTTTCCGGAGGCCACTGAAAAAGTCACTTTTTTTCAAAAAATAAAAACGAAATCCCATAATTCCTTCACTTTTTAGGGTGTTTATGGGGACGTCATGCCAATTTTGATACAAATATACTTCTCAAGTGGTGACTTTATTTTCTGAATTTTGGTTTTTCAGTGACCTCCCTTTCCGCGGACGTTGCCTCAGCCTCCTCGCTTCGCTGCGGGGTCTTTGACTAACACTATTCCCGCAGGAGTGTCGCCTTTTTCAACGATTTTCTAGAAATGAAAAAGTATTTATATTAAAAATAGACTGTTTTTCAGTGCCCTCCGCTCCGTTTTTCCGCAGGAGTCTCGCAGTTTTTTCCTCTACGTATTGACTCAAGGAGTTGTTTTACAAAATGAACTTGATCCCCTAAAGATGAGCAGTGTATATATTAAACCGTCTTTCTATGATGAAGATGCTCAGCTTCGTCCGAATACTCCTCTCAAATATGTTGTTGAATTAACTTTTGGTAATACAGTTTTTACACTTTAGATCAGATTTTCAATAGCTAATTGGTTGCGCTCTTGATTTTGGTTTCTCGTCATCATTTTCCATCACCTCAAGATTATTTTTATTTTCAATAATAAAAAAGAATGAGTAAATAGAATTATTGGTTTGGAGAAGCGTCCGCTCGACTCCTGCGGGAATGTGAGACAGACGAGACCCTGCAGGAGTATAGCGACGAAGCGGCTCGGCGCTCACCCGCGGAAAGCGAGCGGAAAGCTTCGGAAAACCTGATTTCCCTTATTTTAAAAAAACTTATATAACTCGTTTTTTTGAGTTTATATACAGTCCGGAGCCAAAAAAAGTGTTTTTGGCTTTTTTTATTAAAAAATAAAAATAATTTGCAACTTTTAGATGTAGTTCTGCGTTGATTGTACGAATGGAGGCAGGTACATGGAAATTGAAGACATCTATCGGTTGTACGTGAATGATTTGTACCGCTATTTGCTATCCCTTTCAAAAGATCATTATAGGGCGGAGGAACTTGTACAGGAAACGGTTTATCGAGCTTTTCTTCATATAGATGATTATCAAGGATACGTCAAACCATGGTTGTTTAAAACAGCATATCATGTGTTCATTGATTCGATACGAAGAGATCAAAGGGTAGTGCTTACGGATACGCCATTTCTATCAAGTTGGGTGGCAAAGGATTTAACGGAAGAAACAGTTGTGGAGAAAGATGGATATGGAAAACTTTTGACATTAATAGAGGGTCTTCCGATAAATGAGAAACAAGCCATTCTACTCTGTGATGTACATGACTTTTCCTATAAAGAGGCTTCAGAAATTCTTGTTCAAAATATTAATACAGTGAAAAGTCATTTACATCGAGGAAGAAGAAAATTGAGGAAGATGCTACAAGAAAGGGTGGAAATACATGAGCCATAATGATAAAGCGTATGAGAATTTAATTAATGGAGCGAAAAAAGACTTGGAAGAACAGAATTTTGGAATCTCTGAAGAACAACAGCAAAAGATCATGAAGCTAGGGAAGATGCGTGCAAAGTGGACTACTGTTATAACGATACTGGCAATTCTCTTATTGATTCTACCTATTTTGACACTTTTCTCGTTTGGTTATTACGCTATTGGAGGGCGAGCAAACGAGTTAATCGAAGTAGCCGACAAAACAATTTATTTAACAGAGCCAAATGTAAATGTAAAAGAAAGAGAAGTAGAAACGACAATTGACATTTTTTCAATGGATGTTCGCTTAAACTTAGAGAAAAAAATTGGCAAAGAGATGATTCGAATTGGAGAGACGTCCATTCCGTTTTTATTCAATAAAGCGGACCAACCGGTTAGTCAGTATAATGTTGACTCACCTCCTAAGAAAATCCCGTATTTTAACGATGAGTTAGTCCACCCGAAAGCATCACTGACTTACTCTGAAAATGAGGAATGGGATAAGCTGAAAGGTCTTCCGGAAGGTACAGTAGCTGAAGCATACTTATCGTTTGATAAAGAATATTCCATAGAAGAACTAGAGCGATTATTTGCAGGGAAAAATATGGAGCTTCGTTGGTATGCCGTTTATACAGGAAATGAGCATATACAACAAGCAGATAATGGAGTGTATGTTTCTCCAATTGGATTCCCGGCACAAATCGATCCAGATTCATGGTCTCCATTTAACGGAGAAGAGCCGAATGAAAAGGTCTTTTTAGATAGTTTGAAGTTTTTACAAAAGCATGAAGGCGTGGCGACAATGATTGCAAGGTCAAAAGAGCTCGATTTAACTAAACGATTACAGTATGTCGAACAGAATGGTATTAAAGTTTATGGGGCAGTCGTTACAGGTCCTACTAAGGAAATTTTGAAGCTACAAGAGGATTCCTTTGTTAGAGGAATGAAAAGAGGAGAAGTGAGGTTATGGAATTGGCATTCGTAAAGGGAAAGAAAAAACAAACATTTCGAACGAAAGAAACAGTAACAGGCACAATTTCTATTCTATTAGCTCTCTTTGCCCTTTTCATGATTAATGTAGGATTAATAATGAAGTCTTCTTTCATGCCTACGGGAATCATTCGCTATTGTCTTATTGGAGCTGTGATTCTTGGTTTTGCAGGGCTCTTAACAAAAAAAAGAAATCGTTCCTTTGCTTTTTTAGGTATAGCCATTAGTGCATTCATCGGTATTTTCTTTTTTTGTATGATTGGTTTTGCATGGTCTATCAATCCTATGCCTTAAACTAGGGTTACATTATCTAAAAAAGTTAAGCTTCATCTGCCTTGTTATAGTACAATTTATTATAAAAATAAATGGACAGAATATATTCAAAGGGAGATGATTCTAATTTCAGCAGATATAGAGACCCAAATTATTGATGATATAATGCAACAAATTGTATCTAAGACAATTGAACATGGGGAGAAACTCCCTTCTGAAAATGAACTAGCCAAGAAATATAAAGTGCCTCGAATGACTGTAAGGAATGCACTGACGAAATTAGAAGAACGGGGATACATTTATTCGTTACAAGGAAAAGGTCGATATTTAAAAGAAGAGTCTACTCAAATTCAGTTACATTTAACCGGAAAAACAAGCTTTACAGATAAAATGAAGGAAGCAGGCTATGATTTAAAGACACATAATATTATTTGTGAAAAGATATCTTTTAACGAACAGCTTTTTCAAAACGTAAATGCTGGAAAAGAGGATAACGTCTATAAGATTGGAAGACTTCGTTATATAAATGATGAGCCGATAGCCATTCACTATTCCTACGTCAGTGAAAAGATGTTCCCTAAAATTGAAGTTGACGGTCCGAAAATTGAGTCAATGTTTGGCTACTATCGAAAGCTTGGCTACAAAGGATTCACAAGTAAAAAAAGCTTGTTAAGTATAACGTTTCCTACTTCTGATGAACAACAATTATTGTCTTGTAAAAGTATGGTGCCGCTCATTGTCGTTGAAAGCGATTGTATAGATATAAATACAAACAAAGTATTGGAACATACGAAAATACTCTATCGCAGTGATAAGTTTAAATATGATATAACAATGGATTGATTATTAAAAAGGTAAAGGACATTTAAGTTCTTTGCCTTTTTTTTATGCTTTAGGAAATTATAAAATCTATGGCACATGGATAACTTCTACAAGTGATTCTTCATCCAGACTCCAGCGCCTTACGCGTCCACTGAAAAAGTTTCATCCTAATAAATTTCAATCAAATAGTCGTTAAGGGAATTTATCGCTTTGGCATTCGCTTTCCGCGGGCGAGCGACGAGGCTCCTCCTTCGTGCGGGGTCTCGTCTGTCTCGCTTGTCCCGCAGGAGTCTCATGCGTCGCGCTAAATTCTCTTAAATAAATCCAGCAAATGTTCCTACAAAAATACTAATTCGAGTTTTTCAGTGGCCCCCTAGCACAGCTAGCGGGGTCTTCGACTTACGGTTATCCCGCAGGAGCACATGTTTTTGCAGTACGAGGAGACTGAAGCCATGTCCGAGAAAAGCGTCCGCCGTAGCAGAAATCCATGGTATTTCTAAACCCATTAAAGCTGGAAATTGGATAAATAGTCCTTAACGAGACAAAACTGCCGTCGAAAGCGACAATCAGGTTCCTTTTGTAAAGGTGGTTTACAAAACCTTAACCTTCCCTTAAAACACAAGCACTTGGCGACAAGTTAAGATGATGTTGCAAAGGAGGAATCGCCCATATGAAAAGAAGAAGACGAACGGAGATTCTCATTCAAGGAGACGAACGTTTAGCCGACCGATTGGCACAATCTATTATCGATACATACGAATGTCGAGAAATTGTTGCCCCGCAATATGGACTAACGATGATCAAAATGCGTGAGTCTGCAAAAAATTCCCTATTTTATATCGGAGAGGTCCTTATCACAGAAGCAAAAGTGGAAATTGATAACTGTATCGGTATAGGGATAGTCGTAGGAATGAAAGATGAACTTGCAAAGCAGTTAGCTATTATAGATGCAGCTTATAAAGCTGATTTACCTGAAACTACAATATGGGAATCACAGCTAATAGAAGCGGAACAAATTATTAAAAAAGAGCAAGCAAAAAAGCAAGCAGAACTGTTTAAGACGAAAGTTAGCTTTGAAACAATGGAAGTTTAACTTCCTTCAGTAAAAAAATTGCGACGAGCTTGCGCAGGAGTAGTAGTCCCCGATTTCTATAAGTGGCAGGAAGAATGCCAGACATGTATTCAATTCAGCGGGACCAAGCCCCAACGCCGAGGCGTAATTGATTGGAACAGGAGAGATAATATGGCGATTGATCAAGTACATGATTTACAGCAGGTTTACAGAAAAATATTGCACAGTATGTCGAGACCTGGAACGATTTCCTCCTTGTCAGAAGTAGCAGAACATATAGATTTCAATCTTACTTGCAATGATGCAACTTTCTTAAGTGCAATGACATTTCTAGATGCAGAAGTAACATTTCATATTCTTTCAAAAGATAAACAGAATTTAATAGAAAAAATTTCAGAATATACATCCGCTAGATACGCACCGATTAGCGAAGCGGATTTTGTCATTATTCTTCGTGAAGATACAGATGCAGCAATTCAAAATGCATTAGAACAATGTAAAAATGGCAATCTCATTGATCCACAGCAATCATCGACATGGATCATTGAAAGTACCCTTTTATCTAATACAGGAGAATTGACCTTAACAGGACCCGGGATACAGCATACTTCCCAGTTGCATACAAGTTTTAGTCCGTCCATGTGGCAAGTGAGAAACGAGAGAACGAAGGAATATCCGCTAGGAATAGATTTGATATTTGCGGATGATGCAGCACAAATCGTCTGCATCCCTCGTACGACATCAGTGAAAATGATGGGGGTGAGCTAATGGGCTACGTTCCAGTAAAAGGGGGAACTCAAGCAATTGAAGCCTCCATCAAACGGCTAAAGTATGAACGTTTAAAAGGACAAGAAATAATAGAAATTAAGACAATTATGTCGACTATGCGCGGAATGATCGATCAAGTGATGTCCGAAAGCAGCTTGTATTCACCTTACTTGGCGGCATTATCGATTAAGCAGGCAGAAGGAAGTATGGAAGAAGCTGTATTCCTAATGCGTGCTCATCGTTCTACATTGCCCCGTCCTTATTACAGTAAAACGGTAGAACCTGAAACAATGCTCGTCGAACGTCGTGTTTCAGCAAGTTTTAAAGATATTCCAGGTGGGCAGGTTTTAGGTGCAACGTATGATTACACGCATCGATTACTGGACTTAAATTTAATAGAAGAAAAGTTAGAAGAGAACCAACAATGGTTGCAAAACTATCAAGAAGAATTACGAGATATAGAGGACTTTGAAGAAGTAAAGTATTTTCCTAAAGTAGTGGATTACTTACGGGAAGAAGGATTATTTGAAGAGTACGAGGTGAATAATACACCGCCAATCGATATTACAAAGCAAAGTCTCCAATTTCCTACTACCCGAAGCGAGCGGCTACAAGTACTGACACGCGGGCAAACGGGTACTGTCACATCTCTAGGATATGCTTCATTACGAGGATATGGGCAAGTTCATCCAACTGTTGGAGAGGTACGTGTAGGTACTGTTCCTATATATGTAGAGCATCCAAACAAGATGGAGCATAGCGCAGAAGACGAGTTTTATATCGGAGAAATTAAAGTAACCGAAGTAGAGTCGTTTGTACCGATTAACGTGAAAAATGAAAACAATGAATATGAACTGGAATTTGAAATCGGTTATGGCATTTGTTATGGACAAAATGAAACGAAGGCTATTGCTATGAGTATTTTAGATCAATGTCTAGAACATACAGATTCTGATTTTCCGACACATGATGAAGAGTTTGTTTTATTACACATAGATTCTGTAGAGTCTACAGGCTTTATATCTCATTTGAAGTTACCGCATTATGTGACGTTCCAATCCAAGCTGGATAGTATCCGTCAAGTGAAGAAAGGGGTGCAGGGAAATGAAAGCTAATACGCATTTTGCCTTTTTCGATGAAGGGTCCAAAAAAGAAATTCGTCGTGCAATTATGAAGGCAGTAGCTATTCCGGGGTATCAGGTTCCGTTTGCTTCAAGAGAAATGCCGATCGCTCGGGGCTGGGGTACAGGTGGCCTGCAAATCACACTTTCTATTATTGGTAAGAACGATGTGCTGAAAGTGATTGATCAGGGAGCAGATGAGTCGGTTAATGCGGTAAGCATAAAAAAAATGGTCCATGAAACAACTGGTGTTGAGTTAACGGATCGAACGGAAGAAGCTGATATTATTCAATCCAGACACCGGATACCAGAGGTTGCCCTAACGAAAGATCAAATTATCGTTTTGCAAGTTCCAACGCCAGAACCACTTCGTGGAGTGGAGGCGAGTGAATATGTGACGAAAAGAATGCATTCAGAAGATGACTATAGTGGTGTGTGGTTAATGTTATTCGAACAAATTATGAAATATGGGAAGACAGCTACTACTGCAGACCACCCGGTATACGTGAACCATCGTTATGTGATGGCACCAAGTCCGATTCCTAGATTTGATAATTCAAAAATGCACCAATCAGATGCCCTAATCCTTCTTGGGGCAGGAAGAGAAAAGAAAATATATGCTGTACCTCCTTATACAGATGTGAAGTCACTTGCTTTTGAAGATTATCCATTTACTGTAGAAGCTTTTGAAGATAAACAATGTCATTTATGTGGTTCAGCAGATGTTTTTTTAGATGAATTAATCGATCACCATACAGGAGAAACAATTCATCAATGCAACGACACTAGTTACTGCATGGAACAGCTTAATAAGGTGGAGAAAGCTGAGGTGGAAAGCAGCTATGCGTGAGGAACCAATCTTACAAGTAAAAAATTTACGAAAGCAATTTGGTACTGGTTGTGTAGAATGTCGGGAAGTTGAAAATAGGAAACTAGAGAAGAACTTCTGCAAGAGTTGTGGCACAGTGTATGCTTGCCAAGATATTTCATTCGACTTGTATCCCGGAGAAATATTGGGGATTGTCGGGGAAAGTGGAAGTGGAAAATCCACGATGATGCAATGTTTATATTTCGATTCGGATGTGTCGTCGGGAGAAGCATTTATTAACACATCGGAATTAGAAGGAAAGAACGTTTTTGAACTATCGTCACAGCAAAAACGTGCAATCCGAAATCATGTATATGGCATGGTGTATCAAAATCCCGTCCATGGATTGAAAATGGATTTCTCTTCTGTCGGAAATATCGCAGAGAAGTTAATTGCAGCAGGCAACCGAAACGTAGCAGAAATGGAAGCAACGAGTAGAAGGCTGCTAGAAAGTGTGCACATCCCATTGCATCGAATGAAAGAAGAACCACGAAATTTTTCTGGTGGGATGCAACAGCGTGTTCAAATTGCAAAGGCGTTGTCCAATAACCCTCCGATACTGTTTTTGGATGAAGTAACAACTGGTCTTGATTTATCTGTACAGGCAAACGTTTTAGATCTGATAAAAAAAATCCAACGAGATCTAGGTATTAGCATGATTGTTGTGTCTCATGATTTAGCTGTTATACGCATGCTCGCAGATCGCACCATTGTTCTATTGAACGGAAAAATCATCGAAGAAGGTTTGACAGATCAAGTTTTGGAAGACCCACAGCATGAGTACACGCAGCAACTAGTTTACTCATTATTATAGGAGGACTGCCACTTGTACATTATTCATAATGGGAAAATTATAACAGAGGAAAAAATTATCGAAGGGTATGCTGTCATTGTTGAGGGAGAGTTCATTCAAGCGATTATCTCACAAGAAGAAGTTGCAAACTATAAGAAAGCACAGTTAATTGATGCAAGGGGTGGATATATTTCTCCTGGTTTCATCGATATTCATTCCGATTATATTGAGGCAATTGCTTCTCCAAGACCGACTATTATGATGGACTTTAATATCAGTTTAAGAGAGGCAGAGAAAATATTAATCAGCCATGGGATTACAACTATGTTCCATTCCCTTTCTTTTTATAAAGAAGATGTTTTTACACATAAACCGATGAGAAATCCGAACAATATCCAACGAATGGTAGATGCTATTGATGCTACACATAATGAGCTACATTTAATCCGCCATCGCTTGCATGCACGATTTGAAATAGATAATGTGGATGAAATCGATAGCCTGGTGAAAAATATTGAGGATGGCAAAGTACATTTACTATCATTTATGGATCATACTCCGGGGCAAGGACAATATCGTAATCTAGAAGTCTACCGAGAAACATTAAAAGGATACCGCGATATATCTGATGATGACGTGAATGTCTTAATAGCTGAAAGACAGAGTACAGAGTTTTTAACGATTGAAAAAATGAAAGAAGTGGCCGATATTGCTCTATCTAAAGGAATCTCAGTTGCATCGCATGACGATGACAACGTAAAAAAAATAGATTTAGTGCAATCGTTTGGAACGACCATTAGTGAATTCCCTATCACACTGGAAGTTGCTAAAAGAGCAAAAGAAATTGGGCTACACACAATTGCAGGAGCTCCTAATGTGCTACTTGGTGGTTCACATTCTGGAAACTTATCGGCGGCAGAAGCTATTGCTCACGATTGTGTAGATATTCTTTGCAGTGACTATTATCCGCCTGCATTACTACATGCCATATTCGATTTGCATGAAAAACACGGAAATGATTTACACAAAATGTTTATGATGGTCTCGCTAAATCCTGCAAAAGCGGTACGCATGGACGATGAGTTAGGTTCGATAAAAGTTGGTAAGAAAGCCGACATTCTTATTATTGAAAGAATGGAAGATGGTTATCCGATGCTAACTGGCACAATGGTTAATGGTGTTTTAATAACGACAACCAATTATCGAATTAAGTGAGGAGGCAGGAAAATGTCTATGTTGGAAATAACGGACTTTGGCAAGCGATTCACCATTCATCATTTAGGAAAAACAATGCCAGCAATTGAACATATCAATTTCTCACTGGAAGCTGGGGAGTTCATTGGAATCGTTGGTAAAAGCGGAAGTGGAAAATCCACCATACTAAAAAGTATATATCGAACGTATTTACCTGACGCAGGTGAAATTTTATATCAGTCAGACCGATTTGGAGAAGTTGATCTGGCAAAGTTATCAGAACGTCAAATACTATATTTACGAAAGTACGAAATAGGCTACGTATCACAGTTTTTGAGTGTAATGCCAAGAACAACATGTAGGCAACTTGTAACGAATGCATTACTAGAAATGGGTGAGTCCGAAGAGGTAGCGCTTATGGAAGCAGAAAAATCATTAGCTCATTTTGAGCTGGATCCGAAATTATGGGACAGCTATCCAAATACTTTTTCCGGCGGTGAAAAACTGCGTTTAAACATTGCGATGGCGACTGTGAAAAAACCACGACTACTATTGCTTGACGAACCAACCGCTAGCCTAGATCAGCAATCAAAAGTAAAAGTGCGTGAAATTATTGAGAAGTTGAAGAACAAAGGAACAACTTTGGTAGGCATTTTTCATGATATCGAGTTTATGGATGGGCTATGCGACAAAGTATTCGATATGCAAACTAGACAACTGACTGTTGCGAAAGAAGCCGTTGGATATGAAAGCTGATTTGCATGTCCACAGCAGCTACTCGGACGGTTCAGAGTCTGTTGAAACAGTGATGAAGTTGGCAAGAGAACGTGGTGTCACACAAATAAGTTTTGTCGATCATGATACTGTCAAAGGGTTATCTGAAGTACGTAAGCTAAGTGAAAAATATAGGATAGAAGTCATTCCTGGTATTGAAATTTCAGCCTACGATTTTAAGAGAGGTCGCAAAGTACATGTGCTCGGGTATAACTATCATTCTGATGCAGTTAATATTCAATCTATTTGTGACGAGCTTCTGAAACGGCGCCAGGCACATTCTATTTGGCAAATAGAACAAATTATTGCTGCTGGATACAATCTGGACGTAGAAGAAATTATGAAAACGGCTAAGCCTTCCGAAACAATTTACAAACAACATATTATGCATCATTTAACAGAAGAGGCTTATGCGTCAATTGAATATAAGAGTTTATATAAAATCTTGTTCAAAGGGAACGGCGTTGCCTCGGGCGATATTCATTACATCGATGCGTTTGATGCCGTGAAGGCAATTGTAGCAGATGGCGGACTAGCTGTTGTGGCACATCCTGGTCAGTTGGATTCCTATGACCTAATTCCAGAACTTGTTGCCCTTGGGTTAGGCGGAATTGAAAGAAATCATTTAGATCATACAGCGGAAGATCACCAAAAGGTTGAAGCTTTAGCTGAACAATATGGTCTCGTAATGACAGGTGGTACTGATTTTCATGGTTCTTATGGAACAGAGATACAAGTAGGGGAAATTATTAGTCCTACCAGTATCTAGATATTGTTTCAATTTATTAATTTTGATGTAAATAAGGTTAATAGTCTTTAAAGTTACTGTAAATTCCCACAATTGGTAAATAAATTATGTTTAAATGTTAAAGTACGACTCAGTCAACAACATTGCACGGCCATTTTATTTAGCGAAAAGGAGAATTATTGATGAAGAAAAGTTGGTCTGTAATCACCATGTTTTTAGTAGTTGCTTTACTGTTATCAGCATGCTCGGAAGGAAAAGCTGGAGCAAAAGATGCAAAAGTGGACGACGTGATCAAAATCGCTTGGTACCCAAATGAGTCTGGTACGGATATGAAGTCTTCGAGGGATGAAATTGGTCGAGTGATCGAAGAGGCTACAGGTAAAAAAGTGGAACATCAACTAACTACAGATTATGCGATTGCTATTGAAACATTAATAAATAATAATGCAGACCTTGCTTTCATGGGAGCTCAAGGTTATATCGAAGCTAAAAATGGAAATGATGCTATACAGCCATTAGTTGTACCCACTGGGAAATCAGGTACATTAGAAGATGCATTGTACCACAGTTGGTTGGCTGTAAATGAAGATGCACAAGATGATTTTAAAGTGAATGGAGAATTTTCATTAGATACAATCGAACAAAAAAGTATGTCTTTCGTATCGAATAGTTCAACATCAGGATTTGTTGTTCCATCATCGTCGATTATTGGACATTATGCAAAAAAATCTGGTTTTGAAGATTTAGTTGCAGAAGATTTAATGGAGGGTGGACCGCTCTTCTCTCAAGTATTATTCGGTAACTCACATCAAGGTTCTGCAGTAAACCTACTAAGTAATAACTCTGAGATTGCTGCTTTCTGTGATACTTGCGTAGGGAACTATGTTGAGGTTGTGGAAGGTGAAGAGAACAAAGTAGGATCAGTTTACAAAGTAAAAAATGATGCAGCTGAACCTTTCAATACAGTAACTGGAAAAGAATTCGTTTTGATGTCTGTTACTCCAGTATTAAATGCACCATTTGCTGCTAATTTAGATGCTTTAGGTCAAGAAGATTATGATACATTGCTAGAATTATTTACATCAGAAGAAGTTGCAAACAATGAAAAAATCTTTGTACCTAAAGAATCAGGAGAGCCAGGATTGTTTTTCAAAACGGAAAACGAAAGATTCGCAAAGGTTGAAGATACATGGTTCAATCCAATTCGTGAACTTGCTAACTAAATGAGCGGGATTTGTGAAAAATTAGAGTATGCATACGAGCATGCTCTAATTTACTAAATGGGCAAAGAAAGGTGGAAGATGCTCGCTGTCAGCGACAGCATTCTTCTGCAAGTAGCGTACGCAGCAGGAAATTGGTCATTGGACCTCCAGCTGACGACATCTGGATGTTAGACAAAAAAGGAGTCGATAAACATGTCCTTAGTAAAAGTTGAAAAACTAGGTAAATCATATAACTCTCAAACGAAAGTACTAAAGGATATTAGTTTTGAAGTAGGATCAGGAGAATTTGTTTCCATTATTGGTCCATCAGGTGCAGGGAAATCCACATTATTACGATGCATTAATCGAATGGTCGAAATCGATGAAGGTAAAGTCATATTCGATGATCTAGACGTAGGTAGCTTAAATAAGAAAGAATTACGTAAAATGCGTACGAACATTGGCATGATATTTCAACATTATAATCTCGTACCCCGCTTATCAGTTATAGAGAATGTGTTACATGGGAGATTAGGATATAAAACAACCCTACAGGGAGTGTTTAATAAGTTTACGGAAGCAGAAAAAGAGCATGCTTTCTTTCTACTCAAAAAATTAGGGATAGAAGACCATGCGTATAAACGATGTGATCAGTTAAGTGGAGGACAGCAGCAGCGTGTAGGGATTGCACGATCCCTTATCCAAGAACCGAAAATTGTTCTTTGTGATGAGCCAATTGCTTCACTTGATCCAAATGCTTCTAAAGTGATTATGGATTACTTAAAATCAATTACGATGGAGCTTAATATTACATGCATCGTAAACCTACACCAAGTTGAAATCGCACGCAATTATTCTGATCGAATTATAGGTTTGAGTAAAGGCGGTATTGTATTTGACGGACCGAGTTATAGACTTGCAACTGACAATACAGACGAAATTTATGGGACAAAAACGGTAGAGACTAGAAAGTTAGTCACTGTGTAAGGGGCAAATAAAAGTGAATGAAAAAGTAATGCGAAACCACAGAAAACGGCAGACGATTATTTTTTCCATCATTATTATCGTCTTGACGTATTTATCATCTGACATAACGAACTTTAACATCATTCATGGGATTGCAACGTTACCTGAGGCGGTTAAATGGATATTTTCTAATTTGTTTATTAACGGAGAAACGCTTGAAAGACTGCCAAAGATATTAGAAAAATTAGCTGAGACCATCCTTATGTCTATTGCAGCTACGACAACAGCAACGGTTGTTTCTATCTTTTTAGGAATTATGGGGTCTAAAACAACAGGAACAAGCACTGCGCTTGGTATGTTCGCTCGATTTGTTGCATCTATTGCTAGAAATATACCCGTTGTAGCATGGGCATTGATATTGTTGCTTTCTTTCGGGCAAAATTCAGTAACAGGATATCTAGCTTTGTTTGTTGGTTCCGTTGGCTTCTTAACGAGGGCGTTTATCGAATCGATAGATGAAGCAAGCCTTAGTGCAGTGGAAGCCTTGAGAGCAACAGGTGCTACATACTTTCAAATAGTATACAAAGCAGTTATTCCCCAATGTTTGCCACAGATGATTAGTTGGATTTTGTTTATGATCGAAACGAACATTAGAAGTGCCACATTAGTTGGAATATTAACTGGGACTGGAATTGGATACTCGTTCGATCTATATTATAAGACCCTTAATTATAATGCGGTAGCCCTTGTTACATTTAGTATCGTCCTATCCGTAATTGTTATAGAGCTTATTTCAAATCATATACGGAAGGTGATTCTATAATGGAAGCAACTGCGACATACATTAAGAGAAAATCAAACGGCCAAATTACGATTAAATCAGGAAACAAAGTAGAACGTGTAATCCGCTGGACTCTAATACTTCTTACGTTACTGACCGTCGTAGCGTTTATGTTCTTTAACTATGCAGGTTTGGATTTGGCAAAAGCCATCCCTGAAACCGCATATAACTTGAAAACTATGTTTCTTGAACCTGGCTTGAGTCATTTTAGTTGGGGAGAAGCTATTTATCAGGTTGGAATTACGCTGGGTTTAGCTTTTTTAGCAACGATTTTAGGAGCAGTCATAGCGTTTTTCTTAGCATTAATGGCGGCAACGAATCTATCAAATAGATGGGTATCTAAAACGATTCGAGTAGTAGTTGCCTTTATTCGAGCAGTACCAACCGTATTATGGGTATTAATCTTTGCAATATCAGCGGGGCTGGGCAGCGAAGCAGCTGTTTTGGGAATGCTATTTCACTCTATTGCCTACTTGGTAAAAGCATTTTCAGAGGCTTTTGAAGAAGTGGATAAAGGAATACTAGAAGCGCTACGTTCAACGGGTGCTAGTTGGTGGCATATCGTGACACATGCTATTTTGCCGTCCACTTTTACGTATTTATTATCTTGGACATTCTTAAGATTTGAGATCAACTTCTCTGTAGCAGTAGCAATGGGAGCCGCGGCAGGAGCAGGGGGAATCGGATTTGAACTCTTTATGGCATCTGGATTCTACTTTGACCTACGTGAAGTTGGATTGATAACTTATATGATTTTACTGTTAGCGATTATTTTAGAGATTATTTCCACTCGTTTGAAAAGCCGTTACTTTCCTGCTACTTCTACAAATTAAGTTAGATTTTTTAAAAATGAAGAATGTTTTACATCATACGGAGAAAATAATCCCCAGAAACAATTACTAAATGTTTTTGGGGATTATTCACGTAGGTTATAGAATTTGGTATGGGTTCTTTCCTATATATTATTTATTCCGTATAGGTGGAGCAGTTTCTTCTGGAGAAAGCTCTCTGACAAATACGGGTATAGGGTAGTCAAATCCTTCTTTATCTTCCAATTTTACTGCATAAAGCGACTGAAGTGCTTGGTGATCTTCGGGGCGGAATGTCATCGTTCCTTTTGGAGATTCGAAGCTCATTCCTTCCATTGTTTCAATAAGTTTATCTGAATCGGTAATTCCTTCTGTTTTCTTCAATGCTTCTACAATCGCTAACGCAGCGCTCATTCCACCAGGAGTGAAGAGGTCTGGAACATCCCCGTTGAATCTCTTTTTATGTTCCTCTACAAGCCATTTATTCACGTCGTTGTCAGGTAGCTCATGATAATAGACAGTAAACCCTTCCATTCCTACAAGAGGTTTCATCGTAGGGAATGTAGCGATATCTGCAACCCCGGTTGAAATTTTTATGCCTCGTTCTTGTACTTTCTTGTCCATGATCTGATTCCAAGGTGTATTGGATCCAGCCCAAATAACATATAAATAATCAGGCTTTTGGTCAATAATCTTTTGAATATTGGATGTAAAATCGGTTGCTGCTGGATCTACATATTCTTCGTGGATGATATCTCCGCCTAATTTAATCGCAGCTTCTTTAAAAGCCGCCACACCATCTTGGCCGAACGAATAATCAGGAGCAAGCGTAGCTATTTTAACTCCTTTCTTTACAATGGCAGCAGCACCTGCCACTGCATCCTGTGAAGAGTTACGCCCAGTACGGAAAATATACTTATTGAATTCAGATCCTGTAATACTATCTGCAGCAGCAGGCTCTACAACCATAATTTTTTCATATTCCTCTGCAAGTGGTAATACAGCTAATGTATCTCCAGAGCTAGAAGACCCTACAAGAAAGTCAACTTCATCATCTTCTAATAGTTTTGTAGCTTTTTGTACTGCAACTTCTGCTTTTGTTTCTGTATCTTCTACGATAAATTCAATTTTACGTCCTTCGACTTCCATTTTCCCATCCGTTGCATACTCAAGTCCAAGTTCAAATCCTCGAACGGTTTGTTTTCCGTAAGATTCAAGCCCACCAGTTAGTGATGCAAGAACACCTATTTTAATAGGTTTGTCATCTTGTTTTTCACCTGTATTCACTTCTGCGTCTGCATTACTAGCTTTCTCAGAATTGCAACCATAGATAAAAAACATGCATAAAACAAATAATCCTAAGTAAACGACCTTACTTGTAGACGTTTTCATTTTCTTCCTCCTAGTCTCTTATTTTTCTTAATGTTGTTGCTGCCCATGTATATCCAGTTCCTGCACTAACGGCAACAACAATGTCACCTTTTTTCAGCTTACTTTCAGATTCGGCAAAGTCTAATCCAACCAATGGGTCTAGTGCAGACATATGTCCATGATGATCGAGATACATTGCCTTTTCTTCGGAAAGGTTTAGCCCGCTTAAAATTTGGCTAAACATCGATCTTTTTGTATGCAATGGGAGAAGCATATCAATATCTTTTAACGAATATCCGCTTTTCTCTACAGAATCTATTACAACTCTCACAAAATTAGCCACTGACACAGGGTCCAGTCTTTCTTTCATATCAGCTGGATCTCTCACATCGATGTAATGTAGATTACCTTCCACTGTATCGTGTGAAGCAGGCAGAACAGATCCGCCGGCTGGAACTCGAATGTCATCATGGAAGGAACCATCTGTGTAAATGGCAGATTCTAAAATTTCAAATTTACCATTAGTTCTTGATAGAAGGGTTGCTGCACCTCCATCTGCAAAGTTAAACATAAATCTAGATCTAGGATTTTGATAATCTATTATTTGAGACTCTTTGCATCCACCAACAAGCAAAATATGATTGACTGTTTTATCGGCATTCAACATATCCTTCGCTACTTTTAAAGCAATTGGGAAACAAGAGCTAACATTCATTATTTCAAACGCATATGCATTTTTAGCTCCAAGCTCATATTGAATTTTAGGAGCACTTGACCAAACACCATAATCTTTGAACGGACTACCAAAGTAAATAATAATATCAATATGAAGAGGGTTCACTAATTCTAATAGTGGTAAAGCCGCTTTAATCGCCATGTTGGAAGCATGTGTAGACGAATCAGCTACATGTTTTTCATAAAGTCCGAATTTTTCTTTTATGACATTTTCGGGAATACCTGTCTTTTTCTCTAAATCCTTAGCTGTTTCAATCCCAGGAGGGAAAAAAGTGCTTGTTTGTACAATTTGTATCATATTTTTGCACCTTCCTTAGGCATCATCATCTTGGCTTCTCCTTTTAACACAACGGTATTATCTTGTTTACGGCATATCGTCTCCAGTCGAAAAATTCCTCTTTCATAATCGATCTCTAAGATTTTTGCGCATGCTGTAACGGTATCTCCGATAAACACCGGTTTTGTAAATTTTAGCGTTTGCTCTAAATAAACAGACCCTTGACCTGGGAGTTCCATTCCGAGCAGTCTGGAAAGAAAGGACGTCGTTAATAAACCATGTGCAATTCGCTTACCAAACCTAGTTTCCGCTGCAAATTCTTGATCGACATGAACTGGATTGAAATCACCACTGAACCCAGCGAACACGACAAGATCCGTTTCCGTGACCGTTCTGCTAAAGGATGCTGTTTGTCCTATAAAAAAGTTCTTCATCATTTCATCACTTCTTTTACGTAATATTTTTTAAGAGTACCTTTATCAATTTTGCCAGTTGCATTCTTCGGTAAAGCGCTTACAATATGAAAAGCACTTGGAACTTTATAACGTGCTAATTTTCGAGTGCAGTATTCATTTAATACCTCTTCTGAAATGTTTGCTCCATATTTTAAAACAATGAAGGCAAGAGGGGTTTCTCCCCATTTCTCATGGGAAATCCCAATAACAGCTACTTCGTCTACCTCAGGCAGTTCATAAATGACTTTTTCGACTTCTAGTGGGTATATATTTTCTCCCCCAGAAATAATCATTTCTTTTTTTCTACCAGCAATGTAAACGAATCCTTCCTCATCCTGTCTGACAATATCTCCAGTAGCAAACCAACCTTGCAAAAATGCTTTATTTGTTTCTTCAGGAAGGTTGTAATATTCCTTTATCACATTAGGCCCTTTTACGAGTAATTCACCAAATTCGCCAGGTGAAACATCTTGTACTTCTTTATCCACGATCCGTATGTCAGTAAACATAACTGGTTTACCAATAGAGCCGACTTTACGTTCATAGTCCTCCTCAGATAATAAAAATACTGTAGGTGATGTTTCCGTCAGACCATACCCCTGTCCAAAGTTAATACCCTTTAATAAATACCATCGTATTAACTCTTCTGGGCATGGTGCACCTCCGTTATAAAAGAAACGGACAGACGATAGATTCGTAGATTCAAAGTTTGGAGATTTTCGTAATGCATCATGGATTGTAGGAACTCCCATGACGATTGTGACAGCATATTTTTCTATATAATTCAACGCTAGTTCTGGATCAAATCTGTCTGGAACAACGACCGTTCCACCAGCTAGTAATACTGGTAAGGTGAAAAGTCCAATTCCACCAATATGGAATAATGGCAATAATGTTATGATCTTATCTTTAGATGTGATATCAAGACTTAATGTGTTATTAACTGCATTCCAAAACATATTTTCCTGCGTCAATACAGCCCCTTTAGGCTTTCCAGTTGTCCCTGATGTATAACAAATGATGTATGGTGCTGTGGGGTCAATTTCGGTGAGTGTTAGTGTTTCTGTCTCAGCTTTACTGAGAGATTCGAATGTTAGTAAATGTTGGAAATGAGTTTTTTCTAATAATTCTTTTCCTCTGTTATAGTTATCGCGGTCTACAATTAATGTTTGAAGACCGCTATCTTTCAGTTGAAATTGTAATTCATCTACAGTTAAGCGGATATTAAGTGGAACAACGACAGCATTCAGCTTTGCTAGTGAAAATAAAGTAATGATAAATTCCATACTATTTTTGGCCAATACGCCAACTCTATCGCCTTTTTTTATGGAATACTTAGACTGTAATACTCCTGCAAAATGATGGACCATTTTGCTCATTTCTAAATAGGTGAGTTCCCTATCTGCGTCGATTAATGCTTGCCTTTCTGGTGTAATAAAAGCGCGCTTATCGATCCAATGTGAAATGCCTTTCACTTGAATATCACTCCTATCTTTATTTACTTAATCCTTGGAAAATAAGTGATATAGCGTCCTCTAATAGATCATCTGGTACATTTTTATCCTCCCAATAGATCCATCTCATCCCTAAAAACTGACTAATGCCCATCAAACAATACGCAATCGTTTCCGAGTCGTACTTTTTGATTTCCTCTTTTCCGATAGCTTCTTCTAATCCTTTGATATATCCAGAAGCAAGGCGTTCGTAATACCAGCGATAAAGCTGTTCATCAACTAGAACAGTTTGCTGTACAATGCTGTACAAGTTTCGATGATTTTTTACCCAAGAAAAGAAAGTTCTAAATCCAATTCTTTGTGACTCTTCAAAATTAGATGCAGTCTTAATGGCATTTCGGATTTCACTACGAAAAGTATGGCTCATGTTTCTTACTAGTTCTTCAAAGATAGACTGTTTGGAAGGGAAATAATTATAAAATGTTCCCTGAGCTACATTTGCCTTTTGTGTAATATCAACGATTGAAGCGTTAAAATAACCCTTTACTCCAAATACTTCTTCCGCAATATTTAGTAAATGCTGACGAGTTTTCTCTCCTTTTTTTGTAAGTGGTAGAGAATTGGACGTTAATTTTATCATTTCTGACATATGAATCACCTCTCAGTTTTTATAATATGTATAATATTCAGAAAATACAATACCTATTTTAAAATTTCTCTAAAATTTTGTGAAAGTGCTTGTCCTAACCAGGAAACAATGTAGGACCGAATTGACCAGTTAAAAACGGATGTATGGATTGATGGAAAACAGGTGACGGGTAACATTTCGGAGCAGCCTGCCTTTAAGGGGATTATGAAAAGGCAGGCAGCACTATACGATATGCAGCATGATGCGTCATTAAAGGATGTGATGACATATCAATCACCATCTACTAGAGATTCAGTAGGGATGTCTTTTTTACAACCAAAAACGAAAGAAGATTTAGTAAATAGGCGAGCAATGGTGCAACATTGGGCTAGAACAAACAATGGGCTTATGGGTGGATGTCCAGACTACATGAATACCGTATTAATGGCCTTTGCATCTTCCGCAGACTATTTATATGAGAAAAATAACCGCTTTCCTGAAAACTTACGATCCCTCTTTGAATATGCACGCGAAAACGATCTCTCTATGACTCATACATTTATTGACCCTCAAGTGAATCGAACGCAACGCTATTATGAAAATAGAAAAGAACCTATTGCTGCTAGAATTATAGATAGAAACGAAGAAGGTATCATTGTGAGGGGTGCAAGACTTTTGGCAACACATGGTGGAATAACAGATGAAATATTCGTTATATCATCCGGAGGGGTTTCGGATAAAGGAAAAGGGTTTTCTTTTTCCGTGCCTAGTAATAGCAAAGGTCTAAAGTTTATTAGGAAGAGAATCATTCGTTAGAGGAGACTCGAAGTTTAATTATCCATTAAGTTCCCGTTATGAGGAAATAGACAGTCTTGTAGTATACGATAGTATATTAGCTTCCATGGGAGCGCGTATTTTATTATGACAATATAGCGGTAGCGAATGGTTTTATGATTTCCAGTTCATTTCAAGCCTTTACATAACATCAAGTGGTTTCCAGAGGCAGATTGTCAAAATAGAATTCATATTGGGGATAGTCCAATCTATAATCGAAACAATTAATATAGAAGAATATCAGCATGTTCAAGAAAAGGCTACCGAAATTATTGTTGCTTTGGAAACGATGAAGGCACTTATCATTAAATCAGAAGTAGAAGCCAAAACAGACAGATGGGGTACAATGTAGCCAGACTGCACAACATTGCAAGTAGCTATTAATATTTTCCCGCGACTTTATCCAAGGTTCACCGAAATCATTCAGCTTCTAGGAGCAAGTGGCATTCCAATCCAGTATACGACCAGATTTAGACCTATATATGCAATCTAAAGGAGACAATGCTATGGACCGTGTCAAACTCTTCCACCTAGCATGGGATTTAACAATGAGCTCGTTTGGCACAAGTCAAACATTATATGAGAGATTCTTCTTTGGTGATCCTGTTCGTGTTTCCAGTCGTCAACTGTACTATGCATATGATAAGGATCCTTATGTGGAGCGAGTGAAAGAAATGTTGGATTGAAGTCCGCATAACTTAGGTGTGGGCTTTTTAATTTGGTTGTTCATCACTTCCATTCCTTTTTCGTAGATGATTCTCCACAAATGGGCTCGTCTATGCACCTTTGATTTTATTTCATGCGCGCATTTATTGTTACTAAAAGTAAAATTCTAAGTATTTTTAACAGAAGGTAGAGAGTGTATATCAAGTTTTGTAGTAGGGGAAAGCTAGATGTTAGTAGTGTTTTGTCGCTATTAGGAATAAAGAGTTGAATTTTACTAATAAACTGTTTTTAATTCTTTGCAACTTTTATTTGATTTTAGTGTTGACGTATTTATTAAAAGGGTGTTAAGATACAAAGGTCGCTAAAACAAGACGACAACATGAACATTGAAAACTGAACATGCAAAACGTTAAGACATATAGCTTGATAGACTAACTTCGGTTAGTCCGATAGCAAAACAATTTTGACATCATTTAATGATGATGCCAGCAAAACAAAATGAGCTTTTTAAGTTCTCTATTATGGAGAGTTTGATCCTGGCTCAGGACGAACGCTGGCGGCGTGCCTAATACATGCAAGTCG
>NZ_VDGI01000049.1 GCF_006861825.1 Psychrobacillus vulpis
ATCCAGCGAAAGCTGTCAAGTACGTTCTTTACTTGACTGGTTTCGCTGGATGCAGGACGCTTCATGAATGGATGCCGTTCTGAAACGGACTTAACTTTTTTGTGTCCAAGATATTGACGTAGATCCAGAGATTTAAAAGAAAAGGCATTAGGTGTATAAGATATGAGTTTTTACCGATTGGAGAAAGGGATAAGTTTGCTCTGACTAATGATGAAATAACCCCTGACTACCCTTATGCTACACACTGGCTGATTGAGGCGTTTCTTTGGGAGGATTCTTCTCAAATAAGGATTTTTCCTTGTTCAAAATATGGTGGTACTACAAGTATCTTACCAGTTAAAATGATTATATTTAGTGATAAAAATGTTGAACAGATTTTAAATACATTTAAAAAAGTAGTTGAAGATATGAAGAGTGATAGGTTTTGGGATTCCATTTATTAAACATAGTTCAATGCTAAATTCGTTATTGACCTAACGCAGCAGTTTAGTTGAAGAAGGAGTATTATCTCGATTTCTAGAATAAATAGAATATGAACGAAAGCCTGATTTATCCAAAGCAATTTAGTAGAAAAAGATGTGAATTATAGTTCGCGGAGAGATAAAGGGGGAACTTCTAATGACCTGTTTTACTAATGAGGATGTTAGGGATGATATTTTTGAAGCTATAACTATTATATTAGGGTTTAATATTCTAGATTTTTCTCAAATTGAATTAGGTTATATGAATTTGAAATGGAAAATAAAAACCGAAATAGGAGGTTTATTTGTTAAACAATATAATAAAACTCGCTATCCTGAACAAATGGAGTTATGGTGAATTAATTTAATAACTGTTCTTGCAGAGAATTTTATGTCATTAATTAGTTTGCAACAAGAAATGATAAATTAATTTTTTGATTATGCCTATTTGATTATAATTAGGAGAGTGTTTATTTTGAATGAAAAAACATATCTAAATATAGAAGAGATTATTTCATTACCAACCTTATCAGGTACAAACATAAGTGATGATGGCAAAAACGTAGCATTTGTCAAGAAGACAGCTAACTGGAAAGACAATAAATATAGGAATCATGTATGGATATATGAAAAAGATAAGGGGCAGTGTTACCCATTAACAACTAGGGACATAGATAGTACATACCCATTATGGTCTCCAGATTCTAGAGATATCGCATACCTTAGCCCAGTTGGTGACGGGGATAATAAGAAAAATCAGATCTTTGTTAAGTCAATAGATAGTTATAGTGGGGTTCAAATTACTGATGAGAAAGAAGGGGTCAGTAAATTCAAATGGGAGCCTACTGGCAAGGGTTTTTATTATGTTGCACACTCAAAAGAATCTGAGGCGATAAAGAAACGTAAGGAACTATATGGAGATTTCCATCATATAGGTAAGGAATACCAAAATAATTGTTTATATTACATTGAAATAGAAAAAGTGATACAAAATGATAAATATGAACGCCCAGGAAATTCTGATAGTGCTGGTAAGGATAAAGATGAACACGAAAATAGCGTTGTTTATCAACTAACTGATGGTAAGGATTTTCATATCCATGAATTTGATATTTCAAATGATGGGAAAAAGGTTGTATTTATGGCTACACCAAGCCCAAATATGGGAGATTATATTAATGGAGATCTATACATACTAGATATTAAAGCTAGAGAGCTACAAAAGATGAATATAGACAAGTTGTTGGGAGGGAGCGTTTGTTTTTCTCCTGAAGGCAGCGAAATATGTTACTCAGCAAGCATAATGGAGAAGGATTACTATAAGACCCATATACAAGACAGTACACTAGAGATATATGATATTAATAATGGAGAGCGAATTCAACCTTTAACAGATTTTGATAGTACGGTTATTCCATTACGGTGGACAGCTAAAGGAATTTTAATTAGATGGCAGAATAAAACTAATTATCTTATTGGGTTGTTATCTGAGAATGGCACTGTGGAAATGTTAAGCGAAAAAGTAGATAGCTTTATAATGGATGCTTCTATAACAAGGGATGGAAATCATATATCCTATAATAAGGCTATAACAAATGAAACCTTTGAAATCTATTTAGACGATAAAAAAATAACGAATGAAAATAGCTTTTTCAAAGGAAAGCTTAAAAGTAACAGGGAAATAATCTCATGGCAAAGTAGTGATGGTCTTGAAATAGAGGGAGTTTTATCAACCCCAGTAGAGTTTGACACAAATAAAAAGTATCCCTTATTAGTGGTAATCCATGGTGGACCGGCTTGGGCATCCTTTCCAATATTTTCAGACTGTTTTAATGAGAAATATCCGATTGAACAGTTTATCGAAAAAGGCTATATAGTTTTAGAACCAAACTACAGGGGAAGTTCTGGTTATGGTAATAAATTCTTAAAAGCAAACTATAGAAAACTGGGAATTGCTGACTACGATGATGTTATATCTGGAGTGGATAAACTAGTTGACAAAGGGATTGCAGATAAAGATAGGGTAGGAGTTATGGGATGGAGCAACGGGGGATATATATCAGCTTTCTGTTCTACATTTAGTAGTAGATTTAAAGCTATATCAGTTGGAGGTGGAATTACTAATTGGAGTACCCATTATGTAAATACAGATATACCTTACTTTATTAGGATGTATTTAGGAAATAATCCATGGAATGATCCAGAGATATATACTAAAACATCACCAATGACATATATTAAATCAGCCTGTACTCCCACTTTAATCCAACATGGCGAAATGGATGCAAGGATTCCAACTCCAAATGCATATGAGCTATATCAAGGATTAAGGGATATGGAAGTTGATACAGAATTAATTATTTTTAAAGGAATGGCATATAGTCCTGACCAGCCAGGAATTAATGTGGCTATTATGAAGCAGAATTTGATGTGGTTTTCCCACTATATTCTTGGAGAAAGTATGAAAGATTTTAGGGTTTTATGATTAATAAATAGATATCCTCACAGGATACATAAGGGTGAAACAGTCTTCATGAGGATGCTTCTGTCTTATTTATCCTGTGATTGTAGCTCTATGATTTCCATTAATTTCCTGTATAATACTCTAGCAACTACATTGACTTACAATTTTATAGCAACGTTATGGAACTTCCTTGTTCAACTAACGGGTGCTTGTGCGGCCGAGCTTAGGTCGTATCATATAGCGGGTGGGATTCCCGCCGAGAAAGAACTAGCCATTCACTCGTAGCGAGTCTTGGAGTGCTACTGGTAACATTAGCCTTTAAGCGTAGACAGTTAGGTGGCGGGCCGAAAGCCAACTGGTTGAAGGGATTGAGCTCCATAATGTTAGTAAAACGAGAGGGCTGATGCTTTAAGCACGGCAGAAAG
>NZ_VDGI01000050.1 GCF_006861825.1 Psychrobacillus vulpis
ATATAGAATTTCTTTCTGAGCAGATTGAACTGTTAAATGAAGAGGTGGCTACTAGATTATCCTCCCACCAAGAAGATATTGAGCGGTTGGATTCCATTCCCGGCATCGCCACTCGAATGGCGGAACAAATCTTAGCCGAAGTCGGTACGGATGTCGAGAAGCAATTTCCCAGTTCGGCGCACTTATGCTCCTGGGCAGGATTAGTACCTGGACATAATGAGAGTGCGGGCAAAAGGAAATCAACCAACATGAAAAAAGGAAACAAGTACTTGAAATCGGCATTAATTGAAGCAGCTCATTCTGTCAAAGGATCCAAAACCTATTTGGGAGCCCTGTATAGGCGTACTGCATCAAGAAAGGGTAAAAAACGGGCAGGAATATCTGTCGCTCATGCCATTTTAAGAATCTCCTATTATCTCTTAACTCGCAAAGAGATGTACGTAGATTTAGGAGAAGATTACTTTGACAAGCAAAAAGAACAATCGATTGTACGATATTCTGTTCGGAGACTTGAAAACTTAGGATACAACGTTACAATTACTGAACCAAATGCCTCCTAATCCAACCTATAATTTGATCCACATTTAGGCGCTGCACTTTTTTAAAAAATAAATGAGCTGCGTCTGATTTCGTATTGTCTTTTTCTCTAAATCGAAGATTTTAATTTTCATGGGAGTTCAATAAGAAAGATTGAATTTCAGAATTCAAACTCTTTTAATATAACTAATCTTTATTTAGCTAAGCTACTGCAAGACTTCAAAAAATTCGTTTATGATTTACAAGAATAAATACAATTACAATAGAAACATCCAAGTTATACTAAATATGATATAGGTAGCTGAAATGGTCATCCAAAATGGATTTTTGGAGGTACTAGCATTACTATCTCTACTAACGTTTTTGATTAATGCTACTAAATTTAAGCAAAATACTATTGCTAAAATTGGATTTAAAAAGAGTGCTACGTGAAGTAAAAATTCCATATTGTCACCCCTCATTTGTAAAGGAAAATACTCAAAAATTACACTTATATTTACAAAAATTCGTCACTCTTCTAATAATATCTTCTAAATGAACTAACCTGCCCCTTTAGTGAAAAAGCGTCTATGCTTAATGCATAAACGCTCCATCCTGTTCAATTCGAACAAAAGCTTTCTTACTTTACTTTGCAAATTCGATTTTTCATTTTATGAACTTTAAATTATCTAAAGGATAAAAAACATTTTTTTGCAGTACCTAATACTTTAACTATCGATACAAATCCAACACTAGGGTTTCGGCTATCTTTACTATTTTGTTAGACCTTTAGCGAGCCACGGAAGCCCCTTGCAGCATAGTAGGAATCTGCTCCATTGTGGTACACAAAGACAGTGTTGTAGCGACAATCACAAAAGATGGCCCCGCCGAGTTTTCTAATATTAGCAGGTGTTAGCACCCAGCTCGACGTTTTCATATCGAAATTTTCAAGTTTCTGCAACTCCCGGTATTGTTCTTCCGTTAAAAGTTCAATGCCCATGGCAGTTGCCATATCAATAGCGTTATTTTCTGGTTTGTGGTTTTTCCTTGACTCCAGTGCTTCACGGTCGTAACAAACACTTCTGCGACCTTTAGGACTTTCCGCTGAACAATCATAAAAAATGTATTCGCCCGTCTTTTTATCATGGCCAACAACATCCGGTTCACCGCCAGTTCCTTCCATTTCATTGAGCGACCACAGTTTTTCAGTACTAGCTTCGAGCTTAGCTTGTACTTTAGCCCATTCAAGGTCTTTATGGCGGTTCATGTTTTTCTCAAAACGGGCTTTCAAAGTTCTGAGTAGTTCCTCACGTTGTTCTAGTGACAACTCCTTATTTCTCTTTGTCATATTAGTTTCCTCCTTAGTGTTTTTACTCATAATTGTTTAAGTACTAAATTGCAGTGTTTGCATAATAAGAAAAAAAGAGCCGTCTATGCAGTTCAATGATCTTCAACTAGCGCACTCGTTAGTTTAAGAATGAAAACTTTTTTTGTCCTCAAACACCGGCTACCAGCACTCAGCATAGCAATTATTACTCTCATTTGCGTAAAAGAGTCTGCCCGGAAACGAGCTCTAGAGTTGGGGTCTGGTTCCAATGACGACAGTAGCGTCAAGTTCGTCGTAATATGCCACCTGTGTTATTAGCCCGTTTTGAGCAAAAATCTCGACTGTCAACAGTGCCTGTCGCTCGCTAGTCTCAACAACCAGATGACCGCCCGGTGCAAGCCAGAGTGTTGCCTCAGCCGCCACCCGCCGCTGGACGTCAAGCCCGTCCGCCCCCCATCGAGTGCAACCCGCGCCTCATGTATGCGGGCCTCCTGAGGTAACAGCACGATCGCTTCGGTAGGAACGTATGGTGCGTTTGCGACCAGGACGTTGACACGGCCCCGTAATGTGGCAGGCAGTGGCTCATAGAGGTCTCCTTCGTACACGTGACCCTCGACGGAAGTTACGTTTCGTCGCGCGCACCGCACCGCGGCTGGATCAATGTCGGCAGCGTACAACTCGATTCCTTCCATAGCTACGGCCAGCGCTGAGCCCACCGCGCCTGTGCCGCAGCACAGGTCAACCACAATGGCGCCTCGTGTTACGAGCGCTGCTGCTTGGTGGACTAAAAACTCAGTGCGACGGCGGGGTACGAAGACTCCCGGGTCCACCGCTATCCGGATACCGCAGAATTCAGCCCACCCTAAGATGTGTTCAAGGGGCAAACCGTTTATTCGTCGTTCCACCATAGTGGCAAATTCGGCTGGCGACTGTGCCTCAGAGAAAAACAACCGTGCCTCATCTTCTGCGAATACACAACCGGCTGTCCGAAGCCTGGTTATTATACTTATTTTCGTTTCGTCGTCCATATAAAAATTAATTTGCTCTTCTATTAATATCACCTAATCTTGATAACTTTTAGTATATTATTTATAATTCGTTAAAAATAGGAGAAATCCTTCTTGAATTAGTCGAGTAGAAGGGAACCTCTCTACCTTTCGGTAGATTGTGTTCCACCCCCCTCACAGAACCGTGCTTGCGCTATTTACGCACACGGCTCCTCCTAGTCATCATTCACAAAATATAGCTAATCTC
>NZ_VDGI01000051.1 GCF_006861825.1 Psychrobacillus vulpis
TACATTTTGTGAATGGTGACTTGGAAGAGCCGTGTGCGTAAATAGCGCAAGCACGGTTCTGTGAGGGGGGAGGAACACAATCTACCGCAAGGTAGAGAGGTTCCCTTCTACTCGACTAGTTAAAGATAAAGGGTTGCTTAGGCAACTCTTTTTTCTTAATAAACTAATGGGGCAGGCTAGTTCATTAAGAAAAAAGAGAATGGTTTTAACTTCCTATCAAAGTCTAAAGTGACTAAAATGTAACATTTAGCCATCAATTTGTTAGATTAATCGATGTTTTTTCTGATTTCAGTTTAATATATTTAAAATTAGAAATAGAAGGTCCAACAATCGTTGATCTAAGAATAAGAATTTATAGGGAGGTAAAAATGGGAGAACTAGATATTCTATTAATAGTCAAAATGATAATAATTGGTTTAGTTCAAGGTTTTACAGAACCGATTCCAGTGTCCTCAAGTGGGCACGTGATGATTGTAAGTGAGATTTTGGGGTTAGGGGAGCAAGGATTTACTTTTGCAATATTAACAAATACGGCGTCACTACTTGCAATACTTTATATTTATAGACAAGATATCGTTAGGCTTGCAATCAATTCAATTCGTTATTTAAAAACGAAAAATCCTAGCTATAAGAGTGATTTTCGGTTTGTTTGCTTTGTTGTCATTGGTACTATACCTGCGGGCGTTCTTGGGATCTTTTTAAAAGACTATATTGCAGAAAATGTCAGTATGACAACAATTGCGGTGATGCTCTTCGTTACAGGGGTTGCCTTGTGGTTAATTCGCAATATTAAAGGTGTAAAAGGCGAAAGGGAAATCAAGATTAAGGATGCATTCATAGTTGGATTAGGTCAGGCTGTCGCATTGACTCCAGGAATTAGCCGTTCGGGTGCGACGATAATTTCTGCAATTGCAGTTGGAATGAAACAAGATACAGCACTTCGATTTTCATTTATGTTGTATATCCCTGTGAGCTTCGGAGGAGTTATACTTGGTTTTTCTGATTTTTTGAATGAGCCGAATAAAATAGACTTAGCAATCCCCTATTTGGCTGCATTTATTGCAACGCTATTAATGACCTATTTTGCGATGAAGTGGTTTATGGGAATAATGAAAAATGGGAAGTTGGTTTATTTTACCTATTATTGTTTTATCGTTGGAACATTACTTCTAATATTCTTTTAAAGGTAATAAATTTGATAAAATTTATTTATCCAATGGTATAAGAACGTATAGAAGCCACTTTAGAATCTATACGTTCAAATGGGCTACAAACAAAATAGTTGTTGAACTAACATTGCTTTAGTTGAAGAACGTGGGGTTGCTTATGCAACTCTTTCTTTCTTGTTGAACTAAAGGGGCAGTATAGTTGAAGAAGTAAGAAAAGGGGGGGAACAGAATTGAAAATAGATTGGCAAAGCTTAAAGCCGGTACAGGGATGTTTATTGACGGGTATTTATGCAAATCAACTTAATGTTTACCAATACAATAATTTCTTAGATCTTCAAACTATCCAACTTATTTTAAAGATAAAAAACCCACATTCCCTTGAATTCTGGTATTGGAAAATAGATTGGTTCGAAGACGAAATAGGAGATGACTTTCTCATAATTGAAGAACAGGAAACACCAGAACCAATTGAATATATCTATGATTCAGAAATTGCCCCCAATCAACATCTACTAATGAGTTCAAGTTTTTCTGTGGAACAAAACAAAATTAAGAAAGTTAGTGGATACGGATATAAAGATGAGAAAAGTCAAATCTTAACTTCTATTGTTTTTGAATTAGAGAAATCATTCATTTCTATTACAACCGGAGCTGTTATAACAACAAAAATTACAGAAAAGGAGCCTGAAGATTTAGGAGACTTAATTTTCCCTTGTGACTGACAATGCATATATATACTCCAACTCGGAGCATTTAATCCAAGAAGGATTAATGCTCCTTTTTGTTGAACTTATTGAACTAAAGAATGCTTTAGTTAAAGATTATGGGGTTGGGGAAGGCATCTCTTTTTTCTTATTCAACTAACGGGGCAGGTTTGTTGAACAAAGGTAATAGGGAAATTGTGAGATAACTAATTGATTATGGGGTGTGATTTCTGTCAAAAAATTAACTTTAGCAACTATATTTTTGGTATTCCTATTATTGTTTTCATGCCAAGCAAATGAGAACGACTTAATGTTTGTTGGCGAGGGTGAAAATTGGTCCTCCAAAGTAACTGTTAATCAGACTAACGGAGACGAAACATATCAAATTCAGATAAACTACAAGGGATATAGCATACAGAAAATTGATACTTTTAGTTACTATGTTGAAGCAAAAAATAACGGAGTAGTAGATTTTGGTGGGAATAAGGCTTTTTTAAATAAAGAAGGCATTTATCAAAGTGATCTACCGATTTCTAATAGCCCATCTACAAGTGTAAAAGATGAGTTAGTAATAAAAGTAGAATGGAATGGAAAGAGCGAAAGTTTTACTTTAATAAACAATTGATTTTTTTACTAACGGTTGCTTGTGCGGCCGAGCTTAGGTCGTATCATATAGCGGGTGGGATTCCCGCCGAGAAAGAACTAGCCATTCACTCGTAGCGAGTCTTGGAGGGCTACTGGTAACATTAGCCTTTAAGCGTAGACAGT
>NZ_VDGI01000052.1 GCF_006861825.1 Psychrobacillus vulpis
TATGGAGTTCGACAATTGTTTGTTTAAATTCTTGATTATAACGTTTTTGTTTCATTCCGGACACGTCCTCTCTATTTATAGGATAGAGACTTAACTAACTTGTGTCCATACATCCATACTAGCATCACTCTGACGTTTGGCTTCATTTAAAACATTATATCTATTTTCTAATTTTTTCTTTAATCGCTTTCTCATTTTTCACCTCTTATTTAACATTCTTTGAATGAACTAAACTGCCCCATTAGTTTAAGTGATTTGTTTCACAATACTACATTAACTTTGGTAGATTAAATCTCACCATTTTGTTGACAATTCTTCTTCATCTTTTGATTACTGTAGACTTTCTAATAAAGTAATTCCTATATTTTCATCGTCATTCTTAGTAACATCACTACTTCTATAATTTCCAAAGTTAAAGATTCTATTTGAATAGCCGAAATTTATTGTATAGTCTTTATCGACAAATTAGCTTCTTAAACTACAAATAGTATAATATGTGCACATAATTAAAGGAGTCCAGCTTAAGTGAAAATTACTTTTAAAACAATCTTTTCAGCTATTACTTATATTTTTATTCTTTTAGGATGTTATTTCTTGATCAAAAAAATCCCTTCATTCACACCTCCTGTTATACTTGTTATTAAGTATTCTTCATATGTTATTTTTGGGTTAGGAATCACCTTAAGCATTCGATTTAATCGAGGGAGGGTTTTCCTAATAATTTTACTGCTTACCCTTTCTCAATTGTTTTTAGACCATTATTCAGAATTATCGATAAATATCACTACTTATTCTCAGGTCCTTTATCCCGTGATGTGCTTGCTTATCCCTCTTAATATCGTTACTATCTCGCACTTAAAGGAAAGAGGCTTATTCTCTTTATGGGGAAAAATACGTATCACTCTTATAGCAATCCAGCTGTTTGTTATATATAAAATTACTGTGTCCAATAATTCGTCAATACAAAAGGTATTGAATTATAAATTCATAAATCTCCCTTTAGAGAAAACTATTATGAATCAAACAGCTTTGTTAATATTTTTTTTAACGCTTATATTTTTTATAATAAAAGCCTATGTGAAAAATAGTGTCTTTGAGGTACGATTAGTTGGTGTTATTATTTCTGTTTTCACAGCCCTCTTTTTCATTAATGATAAAATATCTTTTTCTATATTTCTAAGTGCCGCCGGTTTAATGCTAATTATCAGCATTATTGAGGACTCCTACTCCATGGCATATCTTGATGAACTTACGGGAATCCCTTCCCGACGGGCCCTTAGGGAGAACTTGATGAAACTAGGAAATAAATATGTAATTGCGATGATAGATATTGATTTTTTCAAAAAATTCAATGATAAATACGGACATGATGTTGGAGATGATGTTTTAAAATTGGTAGCTTCTAATTTAGTGCAGGTCACAGGTGGTGGGAAAGCCTTTCGTTATGGTGGGGAAGAATTTACAATTCTGTTTCCAGGTAAATCTATAAATGACGTAATACCACATTTGGAAAACTTACGTGAACAAGTATCCAAATCAGGATACACCAGAAAATCATCAAAAGCTCAAAGCTCAAAATCAAAAAGTCAAAATTCAAGCCAATTATTTGTTACTATAAGCATAGGAGTATGTGAGAAAAACAGTACATATAAGTATCCTAGCGATGTAATAAAAGGAGCTGACAAGGCTCTGTACAGAGCTAAGAAAAAAGGTCGAAACTGTGTAAGTAAATAACAGCTGATCATAGTTCATTTTTTCTCATAAAAAAGGTTTCAGCAAAGCGCTGAAGCCTTTTTATTGGTGGCGAGAGAGAGATTAGATCTCTCGGAAGGTCATCCATTCGATTGTTTTCAAAACATAAGCAAGTATTCTAAATAATACAATTTCCGCAAAAGTCTACGTAATTTATGATATGGCTTATTGTAGTTCAGATAAAAACGAGCAGACAAGGGACATTTCCTACAAATTAATTCTCTATTCACTAAAATTAAAAAAGTGAAAGAGATAGACTAACTCCTTCCTCTTCCACTTCATATTTTCTACCTATTTTAACATGTTATTTCATTTAATTTAAAAAGCTCGATAGTGCACTCTGATATATTGTTTACCATTACTTGTGGTATGCTTCACCGTAATTGCTCTTCAACTATCCTGCTGCGTTAGTTTATGTGTAACATTTCACATTTAATCACAGAAATTTACTTTATGTTTTGGACATAAAAATAGACCATCGAATTGATGGCTTTTTTAACTAGTCGAGTAGAAGAGAACCTCTCTACCTTGCGGTAGATTGTGTTCCTCCCCCCTCACAGAACCGTGCTTGCGCTATTTACGCACACGGCTCTTCCAAGTCACCATTCACAAAATGTAGCCTAATCTCTTTCGTTTGGATTT
>NZ_VDGI01000053.1 GCF_006861825.1 Psychrobacillus vulpis
TCCAGCGAAAGCTGTCAAGTACGTTCTTTACTTGACTGGTTTCGCTGGATGCAGGACGCTTCATGAATGGATGCCGTTCTGAAACGGACTTAACTTTTTTGTGTCCAAGATATTGACGTAGATCCAGTATGACTATGAATAGTTGGAGTACCTTTCATAGTAATTACAAAAGTGAATATGATCTAAATGAAGACCAATTAAACTTTAATGAAATTAAGAAGAAGCTTTTAGATGCGAAAATAATAAAAATTAATGGACAAAGTTTACAATTTTATTATCCATATGTTTACTTCTATTTTACTGCTCAGTATTTAGCGAAAAAAATTCACAAAGAAGATGTACAACTTGAAATCAAGTTTTTATGTTACAACCTTCAATTGTCTGAAAACGCTGATATTATAATGTTTTTAACTCATCTTTCAAAAGATCCGTTAGTAAGTGAATTAGTTGTCAAAGCATCAGAAGAAATCTTTAATGATCTTGAACCTATAAAATTAGAAGGGGATATTTCAATAATTAACGATTTAATTAAAGAGATACCTCAGTTAGTTCTCGAAGATATTAATGTTAAAGAACATCGTAATTTAAGAAATGAAGAAAGAGATAAAATAGAAAGAGAATCCAAATATTCACAGAGAGAAATGGCAGCGTCTACATTGGAGGACGAAGAAGAGGAAATAGAAGTTGATATAAGTCTAAAAGAGGCAATCGAAGTAATTGACCAAGTAAACAAAGGATTTAAGATGATAGAAATAATAAGTCAGATATTAAAGAATTTTTATGGTTCTCTGACATCAAATGAAAAGGTAGAGCTTTGCGAAGTCCTATTTGAATTGGGTTTAAGAATCAATCACAGAATGGTACTGGAATTAAAGCAAGATCCAGAAGGATTAATACAATATATCACCACAATTATCGAGTCCAATGATATTGAAAGTAATAGAGAAAAAACAGAGAGAATGGTAAGGAATTTACTCTATTCAATGGCTGGATTTATTACCTTACATACTCTCACAAAAGTAGCAAATTCAGTAGGAACGCCGGATTTAGATAATACTTTTAATAAAATTAAGAAAATTCATCCCTACACTTCTATTAGATTAATTGATACATCAATAAAATTAGAACATTATGATCATTACCCATATGAAGAAATTACAAATCTTTATAAGGACGTTAGACAGAATAAAATAGCTGTAGATATCTTAAGACAAATGGTTAAAAAATATTTGTATATGTTTCAAACGAATTATCAAACTAGACAAAAAATATCCAAGTCTGTTGGTATAATACTTTCACCTCAATTTTTGGTAAAACTTAACGACAATAAGAAATAAGATACATTTCACTAATTTCATCTATTTAACTTTAACACTCACAATAATACAAACTGCTTCCAATAAGTGTGAGCAGTTTGTATTTTTTTAATCCTATCAAAACCTATGTAAAGCAAGTACATTTTGATGACAAAATTGTCCCCTTCCTTTATTAGTAGATAGTTCAGTTAAATCTTTTTGTGGTTAAGTACCTTTGTTGAAATTTTCAACAGTTATTGATCTATCTCTCAAGGCAAATACAAAAAAACTTTATTGTATTTGATACTTGTGAAGAAAGGTGTATTCAGTTTGTAAGAAAACCTAATAAAAAGACGTAAAAAAACTCTAATTTAAAATAGCTATTATAGAGGAGAGTTATTCAACTAACGGTTGTGGTATGTCAACACTAAATCAAACAACTTTTTTAAGGGAAGCGAATTTGTACTCTACCGGACTTAGGTAGCCTAGTGTGCTGTGCGTACGAATGTTATTGTACCAATTGACGTAATCGAACAGTTCAAGAGACAGCTGTTCAAGGGTAGGGTAGTGCGATCCGTTGATAAGTTCTATTTTTAATATCTTAAATGTCGCCTCTGCCACCGCATTATCATAAGGGTTACCCTTTTGGCTAAGTGATCGTTTAATCTTGTATTTACTTAACAGCTCATCAATTCCAACGTTCTTGAACTCAGATCCACGATCTGTATGAAAGACTTTTACATGACCAAGTGGATACTTAACTGATGCAAAGGCACTTTGAACTAGAGCTGCGTCTTTTTTCTCTCCGACGCTATACCCAATGATTTCTCGATTATATAAATCTATTAAAAAACAGATATAATTCCAACGATTGCCGACTTTCACATACGTTAAATCACTTACTAAAACGGACATCTCTTTATCTACTTGAAATTCTCTATTTAACACATTACGAACAGACTCCTCATTTGGTTGAGTAGACATTGGTTTATAAGAAGCTTGCGTGTATTTAGATACAATTCCAAGCTCTTTCATGAAACGACCAAGACGTCGTCTTGAAACAGTTTGATTAGCTTTTTCT
>NZ_VDGI01000054.1 GCF_006861825.1 Psychrobacillus vulpis
GGCTACATTTTGTGAATGGTGACTTGGAAGAGCCGTGTGCGTAAATAGCGCAAGCACGGTTCTGTGAGGGGGGAGGAACACAATCTACCGCAAGGTAGAGAGGTTCCCTTCTACTCGACTAGTTGAAGAGCAATGAGCTGTTTTAGACAACTCATTTTTCTTATTAGTAGACAAACGGAACAGTATAATTAAATAAGGAACAGAAAAAACACCTTAATTAAAGGTGTTTTTAAATTGCCTGAAGAACGACATTAAACTAGAAACTATAAATGTTAATTCTATTGTATATCTACGAGTTTACGAGATTTTAATTATTTTGCAACCTATTTACTTCCTCATTCGACTTTATTGCGTAACGGAAAGGAGAGCCGAAATGGATATAGCTAAATTAGTAAGAAAAGCAAAAAAAGGGGAAGATGAGGCATTTGAACAACTGGTTGGTTCTGTTCGACAAAAGTTGTATCGGACAGCCTATGCATATGTTAGAAATGAACAAGATGCTCTTGACCTCTATCAAGAAACTATTTACACAGCATACATTTCAATAAAAAAATTAAAAAAACCTGAAAGTTTTCCGAGTTGGATTACAAAAATTTTAGTTTTTAAATCTATCGATTTTATTCGAAAAGAGTCTCGCCATTTTACTACAGACAATGAGGAAATCTTTGCTGAATTATTAGCTCACGAAAATGGCGATTTGATACCCCATTCAATGGATTTGTCAGAGGCTTTTAAATTCTTAAATCCAACTGTAAAGACCATTATTTTATTAAGATATTATCACGATCTTTCCATTAAGGAAATTGCCGCCATAATGAAGTATCCAGAAGGAACTGTAAAGTCCCATTTAAATAGAGCAAAAAAAGAACTAAGACCAATCTTAAGGGAGGGCTACATGTTATGAATAAAGACAAATTCAGTCGAACTATCGACAAAATAAATGTACCTATGGAGAAGTTAATGGAAAGGGAAAAAGTAGCTATATTTCAAGCCAAGAAAAAAAGAAAAGTAGGAAGAACTACAAAAAGGTCAATATTAGTTGCGTGTGGATTATGTATGTCGCTACTTGGTTCTGGATTCTTTTACACGGGCATGGCAGAAGCATTATCCAACATTCCTCTACTTAGACCAATTTATAAGGATTTTAGAGATATAGCCTCTGATAAAATTGAACATGATCAACTTGCGACAGTAATCAATAAACAAGATAGTCACAACGGCTTAACAATGACCGTAAAGGAAGTTGCTTACGATGGCAACCGGTTAATGGTATCAGTTATCTACACAGGTGAAAATGGACTTTCTCTTAGAGAAGAAACTGTCGGATTTAATTATATAACGATTAATGGTCAACCTATCGAACCAGCAATTGGTTCAAAAGGGCAAGACGAAATAGATTCGAACACAATTATTGAACATCATCAATATACTTTTTCAACTTATAATGAAAACGATGATGTAATTGATATCGCTGTTTACGGAGAAGATTTATTTGGCTACGAGGGGGAGTGGACAGTTGCTTTCCCACTTGAAAAAGTAGCAGGAGACATAGCAGAATTTTATCCAGCTGTGAAAACGACAACGGCTGATGAAGTATATAGTTTAACAGCCGATAAAGTAATATTTTCACCTCTATCAACAAGAATCGATCTAACGATTGATTACCCAACTGAAAAGGATGAAGATGATACATGGCCGTGGTTTGAATTCATCGTAGTTGATGATAAAGGTCGTGTATATGATAAATTGAAACTACAAGCAGGTATGACTGGGAACTATGGTCATCATATGGTTCTGACATTGCCTCCAATGGACAATATACCACAATCATTTACACTCAATCCAAGTCATACAAACAGTGAAGGGTTTAGTGAAGAGATAAAGGAACTAGAATTGATTGTCCCTTTAAATAATAGTAAATAATAACCTCATTTGTTTCGTTTACTTTAACATGGTGGTATCTTAAGCTACGAACACGGGATAGTTAAATAACCAGTCTAAAAGCCATCATGAAATCCGGTTATCTTATAAAATTTAGGGACATCTTATTGAACTCCCATGAAAATTAAAATCTTCGATTTAGAGAAAAAGACAATACGAAATCAGACGCAGCTCATTTATTTTTTAAAAAAGTGCAGCGCCTAAATGTGGATCAAATTATAGGTTGGATTAGGAGGCATTTGGTTCAGTAATTGTAACGTTGTATCCTAAGTTTTCAAGTCTCCGAACAGAATATCGTACAATGGATTGTTCTTTTTGCTTGTCAAAGTAATCTTCTCCTAAATCTACGTACATCTCTTTGCGAGTTAAGAGATAATAGGAGATTCTTAAAATGGCATGAGCGACAGATATTCCTGCCCGTTTTTTACCCT
>NZ_VDGI01000055.1 GCF_006861825.1 Psychrobacillus vulpis
GGCTACATTTTGTGAATGGTGACTTGGAAGAGCCGTGTGCGTAAATAGCGCAAGCACGGTTCTGTGAGGGGGGAGGAACACAATCTACCGCAAGGTAGAGAGGTTCCCTTCTACTCGACTAGTTAAAATCATAGGGTTGGTTATGCAGCTCTTTTTTCTTATTGAACAAACGGGGTAGGTAATGCACGTACCGAATATGGCTTTACAATGTTTAATCACGTTAACACGACAGCAACATATCAAGGGAATTCTTTTAAAATATACCCTACTGGTTCATCTGGTTTAAATTATAAGGACGGAGATTCATTTGGATATTATTTGTTTCCACATGATAAAGAGGTAGATGTTGATATTAGAAAAGATGCCATTATAGAGATGAAACCCTGTAGCTTTCGTAGGTCTGCTGGCCATGTAACCAGTTAATGTCTTATTATAAATCGATTAGAGAAATTGAGAATAATCATTCTTGACTGTCAGCTGATCGAAAAATTGAAGAGGGGTGTTCCTTAATGACAAATAGTAGAATGAATCCTAAGGTTGATGAATTTTTAAGTAAAGCTAAAAAGTGGAAGGAAGAATATGAGCAGTTGAGAAATATCGTTCTTGATTGTGAGCTGACCGAAGAATTTAAGTGGATGCATCCTTGTTACACGTTTGAGAAAAATAACATAGTTTTAATACATGGTTTTAAAGAATATTGTGCTCTTCTGTTTCACAAAGGTGCCTTGTTACAGGATGCCCATGGGATTCTAATCCGACAAACGGAAAATGTACAGGCGGCACGCCAGATTAGGTTCACCAATGTTCGTGAGATAGTTGAAATGGAAACCATCTTGAAAGACTATATTTATGAAGCCATTGAAGTTGAAAAAGCCGGTTTGGAAGTGAATTTTAAAAAGAATACAGAAATCATAATTCCTGAAGAACTTCAAAATAAATTCAATGAGATCCCTGCCTTGAAAACTGCTTTTGAAGCATTGACACCGGGACGGCAAAGAGCATACATTCTTTATTTCTCTCAACCCAAACAATCCAAAACTCGAGAGTCAAGGGTTGAAAAATGTATCCAGCAAATTCTCAATGGAAAGGGATTAAATGATTAGTTTATTCGATGAGAAAATAACCTAATAAACTTTTAGATATTACATCACTTTGCGTTCATTCGACCTCCTTTTTGGATCGCAGGTAACACTCAATCAAATAAATTAAAATGGAAGAAAACAAAAGTGGTCCGTAGAACATAAGCAAATTAATGTGTATATCAGGCTTACGCATTATTAATTAAAATTTAGTTATCGAAGCGTGGTTAAAAAATATGAAGGATATTAATTTCCTTATATCAAAATGGGAGCAAATACTACATAAATTAGAGAACAATAACGGCAAAGTCCACCCAATTGAAATTGGAAAAAAAGCAGCGCTACAGGAGGTAGAAGCTATAGAAAAAGAATTAGGTTATAAACTACCTCCTTCTTATAAATACATATTATATAACTTAGGTAAATCACTTTCGTTTTATTACTCATTTTCTGAGGATACAATAATTCCTAGCGAATATAAGGAAATATACTCTGGAGAGATAAATTGGAATACTGACTTCCTTCAGAATTTAAATAGGTTAGCTGACGATTACGTTCCTATCTAACTTCAATGTGTATCAATAAGGATAGGGGACTATCTTTAGTTTTTACTTTTCTTGAACAAGAATCTAACAAAAAGATAACTGGGTATGAAGCACTTTCCCATCTTGGTGAATTTCATTCGAGGGATGTTATCTCGTGGATGGAGAATCATGTTAAATTTCCTGTGACAGAAGGTTGGTACGAACTCTTCGTAAGGTCAAACTTTTCATGGGATGACATAGAAAGGTGGACCTCTTTAGAAGAGAAGCATGAAGTAACGGTAATTCACGCATTAGAAATGTATGCCCATGAGAAAGCAGCAAATAATAAGAAACCTCATGTTATATCAAATCTTCCCACTAAATCGGAATTTATTGATTTTCTTGTTAAATTACGTGCTAAACAAGTTTTAAAAAAGCGGACAATGCTCGTAGAGAACGTAATACAAAACATAAATATATTTTATTAAATTTGTGAAAAAATGTTCTTCAACTAACGTGGTGCTTGTGCGGCCGAGATTAGGTCGTATCATATAGCGGGTGGGATTCCCGCCGAGAAAGAACTAGCCATTCACTCGTAGCGAGTCTTGGAGGGCTACTGGTAACATTAGCCTTTAAGCGTAGACAGTTAGGTGGCGGGCCGAAA
>NZ_VDGI01000056.1 GCF_006861825.1 Psychrobacillus vulpis
GCGGAACAAATCTTAGCCGAAGTCGGTACGGATGTCGAGAAGCAATTTCCCAGTTCGGCGCACTTATGCTCCTGGGCAGGATTAGTACCTGGACATAATGAGAGTGCGGGCAAAAGGAAATCAACCACCATGAAAAAAGGAAACAAGTACTTGAAATCGGCATTAATTGAAGCAGCTCATTCTGTCAAAGGATCCAAAACCTATTTGGGAGCCCTGTATAGGCGTACTGCATTAAGAAAGGGTAAAAAACGGGCAGGAATATCTGTCGCTCATGCCATTTTAAGACTCTCCTATTATCTCTTAACTCGCAAAGAGATGTACGTAGATTTAGGAGAGGATTACTTTGACAAGCAAAAAATAGTTCGTGCAAATACGTGAGTAAAGACAACAGGAGGGACTCTTAATGGCAGCTGTAAATCCTGTTTATAATGGTGTTCAAAATCTCTTAAAGCTTCCCCGACAGATTTATATCCAATTTCAAGATAACTTTCTTCAATAGTTCGAGGTTGGAAGTTAGAGTTCGCATTATACTTTTCCGTTAAATGCTCCACAAATCACGGTATACATAAGTACAAGTAGAATAAACTTGTTCAATTAAGTCACCCTTTATTAATTTTTTTTATTATTTTACCCATGTCTATTCGTACTATCCTTATTCAAGTAAACTGCTGCGTTATTTGAGTATAAGAAACTCCATTCTTATTGAAGTAACTCACCCTTTAGTGCAACCAGAAAAGCATAAGGCATAAAAAAATTATCTTTGGTAATGCTACATCTGAGGTGGTAATGTGATTCGTAAAATATTGTTTTCCTCAATTCCTTTACTTTTCCTATTTAATCTATTTATAGTAAGTGCGCAGAGCATTACGAATATTGAAATTCTTGATATTGAAGAAAATATGATAATAACAATCCCAACAAATCCTAAGATACAATTAGAGGCTACAAAAATTATTAAAGAAATTGATAGTGTTGTTAAAAAACTCAACCCTATTCCAGACAAAGGTTATATGTTTAAAATCCCCTTAACGCCATCTCTTCGATTAGAAAATAAATGGGTGAATGCTTTGATTGGTGAAGTTATCATTATTATTCCAGAAGATGAAAAGCCATATTTACTCATATTTGATGATGAAAATAAGCCTTATTTTTTTACCTTTAAAACAGAAATTGATACGTTACTAAAAACTTTAGATTTTTCCCTTTAAAAGACCACTTATTGGTCTTTTTATTATGTACTTGTTTAACTAACCTGCCCCGTTAGTTAAACAGGTTACCTTCTCTTCTATTACACTTTTTGTTCGTTTTGTTCAGTAACTTAAACAGTTACTAATGTTCACGAAAAATAAAGTTGTATCGTTTTGCAAAAGTTAAACTGTTAGTTAAAAGAAAAACATATTACACTCAAGATGATAGTATAATTGAATTAAGATACATAGAAAGAAAACTACAATTTTTAGGAGGATTTTTTATGTTCCAAAGCTTAGACCATTTTTTGAGATCTTGGGAGTTCGAAGCCGGTGCTACACAGAAACTACTAAATAGTCTAAATGATGAATCACTTAAACAGGAAGTAACTTCACAAAACTGGACTTTAGGACGTATTGCTTGGCATACCGTTACTGCTATTCATATTATTACTTCAAATACAAACTTAACGTTCGAAGCACCAAATAAAGATTTTCCCGTTCCTACTTCGGCTCAATTTATAGCAGACAACTATTACCAAGCCTGTAATGCATTTGTAAAGGCATTAAAAACCCAATGGACTGACCTTACAATGAAAGAACAAATTGAATTTATAGGTCAACAAATGCCAAATGGTTCACTTTTATTATTTTTGATTCAACATCAAAACCACCATCGAGGACAAATGACCGTTCTTATGCGACAGGCAGGATTAACTGTACCAGGCATTTATGGTCCGTCAAAAGAGGAATGGGCAAAGTTTGGTATGGATGCCCCGCAAATGTAGTATTCTTACCTTCAAAATAATCTTTCTTATGCAAACTTTCCTTTTATCATCGTATCTAACTCCTGTCTGTCTTTATATTTTTAGTTTTTCGATTTAATGTTAAGTTCCTTCTTCAACTATACTGCTGCGTTAGTTCAATAAGAAAAAAGCTTCACTCCTTCTTGAAGTAGTCGAGTAGAAGGGAACCTCTCTACCTTGCGGTAGATTGTGTTCCTCCCCCCTCACAGAACCGTGCTTGCGCTATTTACGCACACGGCTCTTCCAAGTCACCATTCACAAAATG
>NZ_VDGI01000057.1 GCF_006861825.1 Psychrobacillus vulpis
ATTAGGCTACATTTTGTGAATGGTGACTTGGAAGAGCCGTGTGCGTAAATAGCGCAAGCACGGTTCTGTGAGGGGGGAGGAACACAATCTACCGCAAGGTAGAGAGGTTCCCTTCTACTCGACTAGTGAAAAATCGTTGAGCTGCTTAGGCGGCTCTTTTTTCTTGTTGAACTAAAGGGGCAGATTAGTTTAAGAGGGAAAACTGTAATGGGGGGAGAAATAAATAGTGTAGATGGGGTGAAGAAATGAGAAAGAAGTATAGTGTTTATTCATTAATTTTTATTGCTCTCGGTATTTTCATATCAATAATGGGATTTCCTCCGATTAGAATAGAATTCTTGGGAATGTGGGAAATTTTCATTGGCTTTACTATTTATTTAGTAGGTTTAATCCTTGGAGGAAAAGCTTTCTTAAAAAAAGAAAAGGGTTTTCTCAAATATATTTCCTTATTATCCGTCGTATTCGGTATTATATATGTAGTATTTTTATTTGGAATTATAGGTCAAATATAACGAATAATTTGGTGATCTTATTCAACTAAAGGAGCAGATCAGCTGAATAAATTTAACAATAAATCCCAATAAAAAAATTCTATTATTCGGAAAAAACCAAATAGAGAGAAGGCATTAAATACATGAAAAAAGTTATGGTTATCGGGGCATCTGGAGTTCTTGGTAAATTAGTTTGTATTGAGTTACTACGGATATTTGATAATCAAATAAAGTTAATAGTAACAGACTATAAAACTGAAAGAGGGAAGAAATTAGCAAATTCTTTTAACAATAATGTTCAATTCCAATATTTAGATGTAAATGAAGAAGAAAATGTAAAGCAAGTGGTTAAGGATATTGACATTGTAGTAGTTGTATTAAAACAGAAAATTCCGAATATACAAAAGTGTTGTATAGATAATAAGATATTATGTGTAGATGTTACCCCGTTTTATGACTTTGTTGAGAAAGTAAATGAACTAAATCAAAGTGCAGAAAATAATGATGTAGGTTCTGTTGTAATGTCGGGATTTTTTCCTGGATTATCAGGTTTAATGGTAAAAAAAGCTGTTTCAGATTTTAAAGAAGTAACAGAGATAAACGTTGGATTATTACAAAACACTAATGCTAAAGCAGGAATATCTGGAATTTTAGATATGTTAAAGATAATTACTCAACAAGTACATTTTGAAAACAAAGTTATATCTGGATTTACTAAAAAAAGAAAAATATATTTTCTTAATCACCTTAAAGAAAAAGAGGTGAGACTAATAGAACATTCGGAGAAAATCTTGTTAAAAGATAAATTAAGAACTAATCCTATAAATTATTGGACTTCTTGGAATGTTAATGCTTTCAATAAACAGGTATCTTTACTAAGACAAATTGGCTTCATTGATATTATTCATAAGCTTAATAATAAATTTCTATCTAAGGTAGTAAAACATAATCCCAATAAAAATGAAAGTGCTTCTCTTACTGTTGAGGTAAAAGGAATAGTTGATAACAATGAGAGGGTGAGAATACTGTCTTTATCTACTTCTTCCGATTATCATACAACAGCAATGGTTACTGCTTCATTAGCAAAAATTGCTGAACAAAAAAATGTGAAAGGTGTAGTTTGTCCTTTTGAAATAACAAATTTAGATGAATTGTTATCCGAAATTAACTGCCCTAACATTGTAATTCAGGAAGTTGAAATGTGAAAAATGTTATTGCACGAAAGGGATGCTTAACTTCAATAAGGAGTATTGCCTTGTTCTACTTCAAGTAACGGGGCAGGTTGTTCAATAAGGAAATACTTATTTGGAATCTATTCTTGCTGATATTCGTACTTACTTTGAGGGGGAATATTTTTGAAAAACACAAAGTTAAGAATCGTATGGATTATCGCTAATGTATTTTGTTATTTGATGCTATTTGGATTATCCATGTGGGTAGTGGCTATTAGTGAAGGATTACAAGAAATCAATAGATTATCAATTTACGTTTTACTAATGATTTTACTTTTCTTAGTGTCAGTATTTGGTAGTTATCGAATATGGGCATGGATAAAAGAAGGTGAAATGTAAAAAGTTCTTATTAAGCTAACAAGGGCTTTAGTAGAAGAAAGTTAGATTTATTTTTTTTAACTAAAGAAGCAGGTGTGCGGCCGAGCCTAGGTCGTATCATATAGCGGGTGGGATTCCCGTCGAGAAAGAACTAGCCATTCACTCGTAGCGAGTCTTGGAGGGCTAATGGTAACATTAGCCTTTAAGCGTAGAC
>NZ_VDGI01000058.1 GCF_006861825.1 Psychrobacillus vulpis
ATAAAACATACTAAGATTAGTAGTGCAGACCAAGGCATTGGTTCGTACTACTATTTTTTATATAGTAAAAGTGAAGAATAGGTCGAAGTCTTTTTGGGATCTTGAATCCGTTATTAAAACAGACCTACTTCACCACCCTTATTTGAATCAGGTTTGAGTATGTTGGATCCTTTGAGATCGTGTAAAAGAAATGGGAATCGATAAGGTTAAGGTGAGGCTTCAATACACCAAGGGGAGGCAGAAAAATGAAACACGTTATTGCATTCGACGTTAGTATGGGGAAAAGCTATATGGTTGTCTATAACGCAGTAAAAAAATGTGAGTTGGAGAAGGAAATCGAACACAATCGTCCCGAGTTCGCAGAACTCAAATCCTTGATAGATGACATAAGCGAGGGATTTGGTGAGCAGCCACACATCGTCTTTGAAGCGACTGGTGTCTATTCAAGGCCACTCGAACGTTTCATGCGGGAAAATGGCTACAGGTATTGTCTACTGAATCCGCTTGAGTCGAAACTTCAATGTGATACGCTACGCATCCATAAAACGGATCGAAGTGACGCACATCAGTTAGCCCTTACCCATTTTACGAATAGTAGACGGATAGAAACTAACTCAGACGATATATATGCCCAATTGAAAGCCCTATCCAGACATTATATTGAATCGGACGAGGAGTTGAGTGTAGTTCGAAACAGAATGCATAAAGTCATTCAGATAACTTTTCCTGAATTAGAGAAAATCTTCACTAGTAAGTCCGAGTTGTTTCTTAATGTAGCACAACTCTTTCCGCACCCAGACATCGTCCTTAACTGTTCGAAGACGATTATAAAAAACCAAATACTCGCAAATACATACAAACGAATGTCTACTAAAAAAGCTGAAGAAAAAGCAGTACAACTACTTGAAGCTGCAAAGCGATCTTATCCTGCAGTTTCTTCAACGGATGTATTTTGCGACCAAGTTATTGTGTATGCAAAACGGTATCACGAGCTCATTCTCCAAAAAGAACAATGTATAGACAAGATGGCGAAGTTAGCTGAGAGGCTAGAAGAATATAGTTTACTCCTTAGTATCCCAGGAATCGCCACTAATTCAGCAGTTCGCCTAATAGCTGAAATTGGGGATATCCGTCGTTTTGATAATAACAGACAACTTAACGCTTTCGCAGGTATCGATATTCGCCGTTACCAATCAGGTAAATACATTGCGAAAGATAAAATTAATAAACGTGGAAATAAACATCTAAGGAAATTACTGTATATCATCATTCAAAACATGATTAAATTGAGACGTCATGGACAGAACCACTTCGTTGAATACTATGACAAATTGAAAAAGCAACCCTACAACAAATGTCATAAGGTCGCTACCATCGCATGTGTGAACAAACTGTTGAAGTCTATCTTCTTTCTCGTTACACACAATATGAACTATGAATATAGGTTAGCCGCCCACTCATAGTCGTATCAACATTTTACCATACGTTTAGACCTAGTGAAAAAAATCAAATTCACCAGGTTTATTTAGTATACATAAAAACATAAAACGTTAGATTTCTACTCGTTCCAATCTACTTAAATAATAGTTGTAAATAAAGTACGTAAATAAACTTGACTGGACGTAAGAAAAA
>NZ_VDGI01000006.1 GCF_006861825.1 Psychrobacillus vulpis
AAAAAGGCAATTTTTCGTTCAAAATCGAACGAAAAATTGTCTTTTTTGATGGCGAGTATATAAAAAAATTAAAAGCTAAGGTTTTTCAGTGCCCTCCGGAAAGGGAGCCGTTTCAACGATTTTCTTATTAATTGGACTATTGGACAACCCTTCTGGCAACGTAGAATTATAGGAACTTTTTCAGTGCCCTTGAGCGAAGCGAAGGAGGAGGCTCGTCGCTCGCACGCGGAAAGCGAATGCCAAAGCGCTAAATTCTCGTAGCGGCTATTTGTAGAAAATTTATTGGAATGACACTCTTTCAGCGCCTTTACAAGTCTTTTCTAATCCTAGTAAAACACTATAAACACTGGGTTAATAGTACATCAATTTTATATACTTTCTTATCTTTCAAAAAAAGAATTGCTCTATAGTCTTATGACTTAGTAGCAACTTGCGCATTTCTTGTTAGGAAGACTATCAATTAGGTATAACTATCAATTCCTCTTTTAATATTTGTCAAGTAAAATGGGTGATAATAACAAATGGTATTTGACAATTTTGTGAACTCGGTGAATAATATATAGAAGAGAGGATGAGTGAAATGGAATCATACGTAAAGATGCTCACTGCTACACGATATGTAGGAGGCACAGTACTTACTATTGGAATTATTATTTTCATATATGGAGTTTTTGTAAGTGAGATGAACACTGTTACAGGTATTGGGATTGGAACAGTAATGGGGGCTGTTTTTATCTTTTTAATTGGTCTGTTTTTAGTAGTTTCTGAAGAAATGATAGTGAATTCTAGGAAGTGCAAAAAAGAGTGCGCCTAAATAGACGCACTCTTTATATTTGTATATTTACATATCCCAAATCAAAGTTAATAATGTACCGAAAATGGTGATTAACGCGATGAGTAATCCATAATATATGTTTGTATAGATAGATTTTTTGTCATTCGTTTCACCAGCATGCATGAATACAACTAACTGAAGACCAGCTTGTATAAATGCTGTAAGGAGAAGAACTGTCATACCTACAGAAAATGACATATCAGTAAAGTATACTAAAAGTGCCACCGCTGTAAGAATGAGTGAAAATACAAAGCCCATTACTTGTTTAAGAGGGAATAATTCTTTCATATTACATCATTCCTTTCAAGTAGATGAAGCTAAAGATAAAGATCCAAACAACATCTAAGAAATGCCAATAAAGAGAGAATATAAATGATTTATTAGCTGTTTCACGAGTCAGTCCACGCTTTTTAATTTGTAGGAGAATGAATAATCCCCAAAAGAATCCAAAGGTTACGTGCAAACCATGTGTTCCTAGTGTAGTCAACAAAATAGCTGTAAAAGCACTAGTTTGTAGTGTTGCCCCTACATGCACATAGTGAACGAATTCGAAAATTTCAAAACCTAAAAATCCTGCACCAAGAAGTAGCGTGATGAAAAAGAATGCCATCGTTGCTTTTTTGTTGCCGATTCGCATGGCATGAATTCCGAGACCAATAGTAAAACTACTTGTTAATAGTAAGATAGTTTCTATCAATACAGGTGTTATTTCAAAAATTTCTGCTCCGGTAGGACCATTGCCAGTACGATTAACTAACGTGAAATAGGATGCGAAAAGTGTTGCAAAAAGCATGATTTCTGCACCTAGGAAAATCCAAAAACCTAAAATTTTCAAGCTATTTTCTTCTGTACTGTATTCTAGTGGAAGCGAGTTATCTACCTTCATTGTTTAGCACCTCGCAATTTTGTTTCAGTCTCTTCAATTTCCTCAACAGAGATGTATCGTCCATGATCTTTCTCAAATGATCGGTAAGCAAGACAAGCTAAAATACCGATTAATCCAATAATGACTAGTGGCCACATGCTGAATACCATTGCAAATCCAAAGACGAAGAAGAAACAGCCCATAATAAACGGTAGACCGCTATTGTTTGGCATATGAATCTTTTCAATTTTTCCTTTGAATAATTGATGACCGTTCTTCTTAGAGTCCCAGAATGGTTGCGTTGTATTAACTTGTGGCGTAATCGCAAAATTATATTCTGGTACTGGAGTGTGAGTAGCCCATTCAAGAGAACGCGCATCCCATGGATCATTACTAATATCTCTTGAAGCATAACGAGTACTATAGTAAATATTGTATACGAGTAAAACAAAACCAACTGCCATAATAGCTGCACCGACAAATGAAACCATATTCAATAGCCCGAATCCAGTAGATTCTGAGTAAGTGTACATACGACGTGCTTGACCATCTAAACCAGTAATATACATAGGTATGAAGGCTAAGACAAAGCCGATTGAGAGTACCCACGCTGTCCATTTACCGAGTTTCTCATTCAACATAAAGCCGAATAATTTTGGCCAATAGTAAGTGAGTCCAGCAAGCATAGCGTAAACTACTCCAGGTATGATTACGTTGTGGAAGTGAGCAACTAAGAACATCGTATTATGATATTGATAGTCAGCCGCAGACATCGCAAGCATTACTCCTGTAACTCCACCTAATGTAAATAGTGGAATGAAAAGCATTGAATATAACATTGGCGTAGTAAATTCAATTTTTCCTTTCCACAGCGTGAACAGCCAGTTAAATATTTTAACCCCTGTCGGAACGGCAATAGCCATCGTTGTAATAGAGAAAATACTGTTCGTTAATGCACCTTGACCCATCGTAAAGAAGTGATGCGCCCATACAAAGAATGATAGTAAAGAAATTAATACCATTGATGCAACCATTGATTTATAACCATATAGGTTACGTTTTGCAAAGGTAGAAATTATCTCACTATAAAGACCGAACGCTGGTAATATTAGAATATATACTTCAGGATGTCCCCAAACCCAGAACAAGTTAGCCCAAAGCATATCCATACCGCCATTGACGGTTGTAAAAAAGTTTGTTCCAAATAATCGATCCATTGTCCCCATAGCCAGAGCTACTGTTAATACAGGGAAAGCAAAAACAATAATGACGTTGGCGATAAATGCAGACCATGTGAACATAGGCATTTTCATTAAAGTCATACCAGGTGCTCTCATTTTAAGGATCGTCGTCATAAAGTTTATTCCCGTCAATAATGTACCGATCCCGGCTATTTGAATAGCAATCATATAATAGTTCGTACCTACAGATGAACTAAATTCATTGCCTGCTAGTGGGAAATAAGAAGTCCATCCTGCATCAGGAGAACCACCTATTATGAATGAGAGGTTGAATAATCCCATACCCATGAAAAATAACCAGAAGCTGATTGCATTTAAGCGTGGAAATGCTACGTCGCGAGCTCCTATTTGTAATGGCACTATGAAGTTAAAGAAGAACATAATGAACGGCATTGCCATAAATAGAATCATGACAACTCCATGAGTCGTGAAAATTTCATTATAATGCTGAGAATCTAGTAAAGTGTTGTCAGGTAGTGCTAGCTGAGAACGCATCATAATAGCGTCTACACCACCGCGGAATAGCATTAGCAGAGCTGATAGCAAATACATAATACCGATTCGTTTATGGTCAACAGTTGTTAACCATTCGCTCCATAGGTACCCCCATTTTTTAAAATAGGTTATGCCTATGACTATTGCAATCATAGTTAGACCAATGCCGACCATTGATGCGTATATTAAAAAGCTTGGATGTGGTACCGCAAATCTTTCAAAGAAATCCATACTTTTGTAACTCCTTTCAGGAAATGTATTGCTTCACATAGAAAAAATTGTAAGTAAACTACGAATTAATGATTAGAATGATGATTCGATTCCTCATCAGTATGATTCGAATCATGATGTTGATGTTCTGATTCTTCCGTATTAGAATCTTGTGAACCATGGTTATGCTCTGGCGCCGGTGAAAATTCTAAATGGGTCCCAGTGTAAGTAGAACGCCCAAGATGTCCAGGTTCTAATAGCTTATCGAATGTCTCTTCTGTAATAGGTTTTGCTGTTTCATGTACTTCTTTTACCCAATCATCGAAATCAGCTTGGGACATTGACGTAACTTGAAACGTATTTTTGGCAAATCCTTCACCACTGAAATTTGCATTTCGTCCATCGAATTCACCTTCAACGTCAGCTGCTAAATGTAACGTAGTAACCATGTCAGACATTGCATATTTTTGTCCTCCAAGTTGTGGAATCCAGAAACTAGTGATTGGTCCAAATGAATATAGTTTAAATTCAATTGGACGATTTGCAGGAATATATAAGTAGTTAACCGTTTCGATATTTTCTTCTGGATAACTAAAATGCCACTTCCAATTGGAAGAAGAAGCGTAAATAACTAATGGTTCTTGATCCTCATATCCTGCTGGAGTTGCCTCTACTTCATAGTTACTTTTAACAGAAAGAATAGAAAGGAAAATTACGATTATAACTGGAATTCCGACACAAATTGCTTCCACAATTGCATTCCCCTCAATATGAGGAGGCTCGTAATCTTTACTTTGTTTTGATGCTCTGTATTTCATTAACATAAATATTAAAATCGCGAAAACAGCAATGACAATGGCAGACATGATCCAAATGGATAACATGATGTCATCAGCTTGAGTTTTTGCTTGTGGTCCTTTCGGATCTAAGACTAACAATGGTTCACAACCAGATAGCACAGATCCTAAAGCTAAAAGCATTGTGAATAAAGCCCATTTCATTTTCATAGCTGTACCCCTTTCAAATTTTTTCTTGAAGTTGTGAAAACTAGATAATCAAATAATTGATAGGACATTTACATCCGTCGTTTCTATGTTATTCCCGTATGTAAAAAAAACAATGGTAAGAAGTTACCTTCACAAAATGTTCAATTACATTTCTCTAAAAGTTCAATGTTTGTTAACGTAATTGTAAATAATGTTTGTATATCGACAATAAATTGGATAAACATATACCTCGTGGTAATATTTTCTTTCTAGTTTTTGAGTAGTATTTTTCTTCGATATGAAGATGAAAAGAGAGATAAACGCTATAAGTTTAAATACCTACTCTTTAGGAAATACTTAGCATAAGTATTTTATTGGAAGGTGACGATCTATGTGGAGAAAGCCGTGGATAATGACACAGGAATGGCATGATGTATTGTTTCTTCATTGGCCAGTTTCGCCGGAAGACTTGCGCAATTATATTCCTTCTGAGCTAGAGCTGGACCTCTATAGCAATTGTGCATGGATCGGGTTAGTAAGTTTCCGAATAAAAGGAAATCGACCAAGGTTTATTCCTCCAATCCCTGGAGTCAGCTCTTTTTTGCAACTAAACGTACGTACATATGTCACTTATAAAGGTATGTCCGGTGTCCATTTTTTCAGTTTAGATGTGAACAATCCCTTCGTTGTAAAAATGACGACTGTAGGAAATTTCTTACCATTCCGTCAAGGAGAAATAAGTTTGAAACGAAGTAACAATACATGGAGGTTTAATAGCTGTTTCCAACAACCAGGTATGTTTTCTGAAACGCTTTTATGTACATTTGAACCAATGTCTAATTCTATTAAGAGCAACCCATTTGAACGTTGGTTGACGGAACGTTATCATTTATGGACAATAACGAAAGAACATTTAGTTCGTGTAGATATTAGTCATTCACCTTGGGTCTTGCATGGTGTTGACGTTACGATTGATGAAAATACCATGGCCCCATTCATCAAATGCAATAATCCAATGAATCCCCCAACCGCTCACTTTTCCAAAATGAAAAAAGCAGTTTTTTTTCCACCAGTTCTGGAGAAGACGAAATAATAGGCTCCAGAACAATTAAGTGTTGTTCTGGAACCTATTTGTACCGCCTATTAGAACATATAAGGAAATTGCATAATAATTGCTCCTGATATCATATCTGCCATTTCTAAGGCCTGCTCCTCGATTTGATCGAATAATTGAACACTCTCTTTGTACTTTTTCTGGATCATACTAACCGCTTCATTTTTTGTTAAAGCCAAATGCGTATAAAACATTTTTTGCACTTCTTCTTTGCTTAAATACGGATTAATACTACTTAAAAACACTGCTATGTCATCTGCATTTCGATACCATTCTTTCTCTTTTTCCTTCGCTTTTTTCGCATCTCCTTTTACTGCCGCCGTTACCAATTCTGCTGCCAGTACGAGATGCTCCATAAGAAGTTCAGTATATCGATCTGCAGTTTGATCACCGTAAAAAGGACGGATACTATTGCCCATATCGGTTGCGTTCCTTAATAGGCGTTCTTGAACGACCTGTAAATCTGGCAAGTTAAATACGATGCTTGTAATCGTCATCCTTGTCCAATAGACATGCTATTCCCAAAGAAGCCTATTCATATTTTCAAAATCAACCTCGGACTTACTTATGCAACGATTATCGTAAAAGTCAGGCATTTGGTTCTGGAAGTGTCTAAATGGTAGAGAATATTGTGGGTACGGTGACCCGTAAACGGGCCATTGTGAATAAGAGGGAAATCCATAAGAATACAATTGATATTCACTCCTTTTATTTCTTACATTATACTGACATTTCCTGAAAAAAAGTCTGTAAACTAGGATACTCTTAATCATTCAATTGTGTTATTAATCTTCCTATTGGAAGTTGAACAATTAAGTTTTCCGGTTTATAATAAAGAGGGAAATTTTAGAATAATTAGAATTTTTTATTTGTAGTTAGAGAATGAAAAGATATGTGAAGAGGTATAGAATGATAGACTTTGAAATACTGGAAAAAGAATTGAAAAGGGAAAAGATTAATAGCTTCCTAATTAATCAAAATGGAAAAAGCATTTTCGAATGGAATAATATAAGACTACTTATATCATCATATTTGATAAAGAGGGGGAGATTAGGTATGGAAAGAAGGTACGAGGCCAGGCATATTTTTATGGCAATTGGAGCGTGTATAGCTTTGTTTTCACCAATTCTTTTGCTGATTGTTCCTCTATTGGTCGTAAATACTCTTTATTACAAGAGGGGAATATGGATAACATATGCGCCGGGGGAGAATTATATGGTGTTTGGTATAAGTGTATTTTTCTTAGTACTAGCGTGTGCAATGCTTTGGTATTTTGATGTTCAAAAATGGGCGATTGGTATCAGTTTAGGGTGTGTCATAGTTAGCTGTATAGTGTTTTATATTGCTTCGTTATCGTATGTAACTTTATCAGACGAAGAAATTTCTTATCGGACACTTTTATCAAATGAGAAGCGAACATACGCATGGGAAGAGCTTGAGCAACTAGTCTATTATGTGAAATTGCCTGAGGACGATGAAATGTCTCATTATGAATTTTATTTTAAAGATGGGGAAATGCTAACGATACGTCAAAATAGTTTAGTAACGGAAATACAAGGGAGTTTGAATTCGAAAGTGAGGGGAATGGGAATTCCTCTTAAATATGTAGAGCCAGTTTCTTGAGCAAAGATGAATGAAAAATTAGCCCAATAATTTCAAAGGATTATTGGGCTAATCAATCGTAGGGCAAATAACTTTTATTAATACCCGTTTATTCGTGATTTAGCTTCTGCGCGTATTTCATTTCGCAAATCTTCAATGCTTTCTTCCCGTCTTGCATTTTTCTCCTTAATCGCAACCAGTTCTTTCCCTTCAGCGAATTCCATTGCAAATTCTGCTGCTTCCATATTTTTAATTGTTTTCTTTAGTCTCTCTTTATTATCAGCTGAATCATTTGGTCCTGGTTTGTGTATGGACATTATTTTTCCTCCTTTATTTTAAAAGTCTTTCATGAGATATTATTCCCGAGATCATCAAAACTATTGGAGGATTATATTTCTAACTGTTAGATAATAAGGTAATCATAATTCTAGAAATGAATAAAAAAAGCGTTGGTTTGCCATAGTAAGGACGTATTAATATAAAAATCTAAGGGAGGACTTTACTGTGGAAGATCATACACAAATGAGTTGGAAAGAAGACAATGTTATTGGTCAATTACACAATTCGGTAGATAATGTAACATTAGCTGTGGGACAAGCTCTAACAAATCCAACGGAGCAGTCTATTCAAAATGCACAAAACATGATTGAACGTGCAGATCGGTCGGTCTTAATGGCTCTTAAAAGTAGAGGGAACTTGGAGCCGGTTAGTACACTTCAGGCGCAGTTAAATCAAGACAAAGAGAAACTAAACAGACTACATTAGATGAACACATATAATTCTTGTAATTACCTTCTTAAGAGCCTGGTTTTAGTGGAATCAGGCTCATTTATGCATTGGAAGTTTATCCCCATTAGACTACTTCCATGTCTTTTAGAGTAGTACATAAATCTGTTTCTTGTATTTTTTCTGTTGCCTCGTCTATTAAGTGTTGAAAAAACTCTTCTTCATCAAAATCTTCAGGATCAATCTCAAATCTTTCAAGCTCAATGAAAACATTTGCATTAACATCCGATTCTATCTCTACTAACTCTGAAAAAAAAAACCATGATATATTTTCTTCAAATAGTTTTCCGCTAATACGGAAAATTGCAGATGAAACCATAGAAGAAGGAACTGAATAATTACTTATTATACTAATAAATGTTTCCTCGTTATTTGCTGTGAAGGTAATCTCTTGATATCCAATATCGAAAAACTGTTTAAACTCTACTTTGTTCAGATTCATCCCTCCAAACTACTAAACTTATAATTAGTATATAAAGTGAGATGAGAGATTATTACCTATTAATAAAATGGGCTGTTGAAGACTCCTATTCTTTCAAAGAGGGCACTGAAAAACCAACGTTTTTATCATTTCAATCTTTATAAATGAAAAAATAAGGCACTTTTTGCTCGTTATTGAACAAAAAGTGCCTTATTATTTTACTTATTCTTGCTAGTTAATCGCCATGAATGGGCTTAAATTAAGGGTTTCTTGGTTAGAAATCATTTTGCACACCACCATTAGTTAGTCACTCTATTATAAACGAAGAAGGACTTAGAAGAATAGGTGGATGCTAGTTGATTGGAGAGGAAGGCGGCGACTCCAGCCGGAATAGCAATGTTTTCTGCACCGAAAGCGAAGCGGCAGGTGCATGAGCTGAAGACCCTGGACTGAGCGTAGCGAAATTAATTTTTGCGACGAGCTTGCGCAGGAGCAAGGGAAGTGGCTGAAGCCATGCCGGCGGAAAGCGTCCGCCTGGAACGGAAATCAACGATTTTCCAATAAAAAGAGAGTATGTGAACAACAACTTGTCATTCACCATACTCTCTATGAAATCTCTTGGAGGACTTTTTCAGTGCCCTCCTTTCAAATGCATGGAATCTTTTAGAAAGTATAAGTTACTAGAAGATGGTGGCGAAATAGCTGATTTCATAGTTAGCTACGTCTTATAAAAAATAAAAAGACCATATAAGGTAGACTTTTTTATTGTGTCTACGTTATACGGTACCTTTTATCTAACTGAATGTACTTTCGTATGTTTATATCGCTTTCTTAGTTGAAAACTGACTATTGTATAAATCAGCGTAGAAGCCATTTTCTTCTAAAAGTTCGATATGTGTTCCTTGTTCAATTACTTTTCCTTTATGCATAACTAAGATTAAATCTGCATCCCTAATTGTAGAAAGACGATGGGCAATTACAAAACTAGTTCGCCCTTCCATTAATCGGTTCATCGCTTGTTGAATAAGCAATTCTGTTCGTGTATCTACACTAGAAGTTGCTTCATCTAAAATCATAATAGGTGGATTGGCAAGAACTGCTCGAGCAATTGTTAAAAGTTGTTTTTGCCCTTGAGAGATATTGGACGCTTCTTCGTTTAAAATCGTATCATAGCCATCCGGCAATGTTCGGATAAAGTGGTCGGCACGCGCCGTTTTAGCAGCTGCGAAAATTTCCTCGTCTGTTGCTCCTGTTTTTCCAAAAGCAATATTATCTTTAATCGTCCCATTGAAGAGCCAAGTGTCTTGAAGTACCATTCCAAATGTTGTGCGTAAATCAGTACGTGATATTTTTCTAGTGTCATGTCCGTCTATTGAGATTTTTCCGCTATTTAGTTCATAAAATCTCATTAATAAATTTATCAATGTCGTTTTTCCAGCGCCAGTTGGCCCAACAATAGCAACCGTTTGACCTGGTAATACATCTATATTCATATTTTCTATTAATAGATCTTCTCCATAGCCAAAATCGACATTTTGAAATGACACTGCACCCTTAGCATTTTGAAGGCTTTCAAATGTAACTTCTTTTTCTTCCTCTTCTTCATCGAGCAATTCAAAGACACGTTCAGCTGCAGCAACAGTCGATTGTATAATATTGGCGATGTTTGCTGTTTGCATTACAGGCTGTGTAAACTGGCGTGTATACGTAATAAAGGCTTGAATATCACCGATTTTAATGGCTTGCTGTGCTACTAATATTCCTCCGACTACACTTATCAGGACATAGCTAATATTTCCGATAAAAGACATCATAGGCATAATAATACCAGAGATAAATTGTGCTTTACGTCCAGCGTCATACAGTTTCTCGTTTACCTCATCAAATTCAGCAATTGCCTTTTTCTCATAACCAAATACTTTAACGACTTGGTGCCCAGTATACATTTCTTCGATGTGACTATTCAATTGACCTAATGTGCGTTGTTGATCCGCAAAATGTTTTTGTGATCTTTTCAAAATAGGTTGGATTACAAACATAGAGAGCGGCAAACTAACGATAGAAATCAAAGTTAGTATTGGACTTATTGTGAGCATCATTATTATGATACCTACAATAGTAACAATAGAAGTAATAAACTGCGTCAAACTTTGCTGAAGCGTACTTCCTATTGTATCGATATCATTCGTCACACGACTCAATGTTTCACCGTTTGGTCGACCATCATAATATTTAAGTGGAAGATTCTCAAGTTTGTTGTTTACATCTTCTCGTAAGTCATATACCGTTTTTTGAGCAACACTCGACATAATATATTGTTGAATATAGCTAAATAAACTACTTATTACATACAATGCTACTAGTAGTAGAAGAAGTTTACCAATGGCATCAAAATCAATCTCAGCTCCAGGTACTCCTGTATACTTTCCATATGCACCTTCAAATAATTCTGTAATGGCATTACCCATAATTTTAGGTCCAACGATCATAAATACAGTACTTAGAATAGCTGCGAACAATACAGCTAATAAATGATTTCGACGAGGTTTTAAGTATGTTAAAAGGCGACGTAACGTCCCTTTGAAATTTTTCGCTTTCTGTCCACCCATCATCATCATGTTTCCGCCGCCAGGTCCCATTGGACTTCCGCCTTGAGGATGTGTCTTATTTTGCTTACTCATGCGATTTCCTCCTCTGAGAGCTGTGATTCAACGATTTCCCTGTAAACACTATTACTTTCTAGAAGTTCTTTATGTGAACCAATTCCTGCGATTGCACCTTTATCTAGCACGATAATTTGATCCGCATCGACTACTGTGCTAACACGTTGTGCGACAATGATTAATGTAGCATTTTTCGTTTCATCTTTAAGTGCTTCCCGTAAGTTAGCATCCGTTTTAAAATCTAACGCGGAAAAACTATCATCGAAAATGTAAATATCGGGTTTACGAACGAGAGCCCTTGCGATTGATATCCTTTGTTTTTGTCCACCAGAAACATTCGAGCCGCCTTGAGTAATAACAGAGTCGTATCCTTCATCCATTTCACTAATAAAGTCTTCTGCCTGTGCAATCCGAGCTGCATGTTCGATTTCTTCTTGTGTTGCATCTTTCTTCCCAAAACGAATATTTTCGTTAATCGTTCCAGAAAAGAGCAGTGCTTTTTGTGGAACAAAGCCAATTTTTGAACGCACTTCCTCTTGCGATGTATCACGAATATCGACTCCGTTTACGCGAATTGCCCCACTAGTCACATCGTAAAAACGTGGGATTAAGTTTACAAGTGTTGACTTACCAGCACCTGTTCCTCCAATGATCGCGGTAACTTCTCCTGACTTTGCTTGAAAATGAATATTCGATAATACTGGTTCCTCGGCACCCGGATAGCTGAAAGATACGTGATCAAACTCTAAAGTTCCACGTTCTCTATCTGCAGTTTTCTCTCCTTCATTTAAAGATGTTGGTTTTTTAGAAAGTACTTCGTTAATACGATTTGCAGATACTGCTGCACGAGGCACCATAACGAACATCATTGAAGCCATGACAAGGGCGAACATAATTTGCATAATGTATTGAATAAACGCCATTAAATCACCGATTTGCATGTTACCACCGTCAATTCGAATTCCACCAAACCAAATGACTAAAACAACTGTTATATTCATAACTAACATCATAACCGGCATTAAAAATGCCATTACTTTATTTACTTTAATCGAAACTTCTGTCAGTTCCCTATTTGCTTTTTGAAGTCTTAATTTTTCTTGTTTCTCACGATTAAAAGCTCGAATTACTCGAATACCGGTTAAGTTTTCACGTAATACAAGATTTAACTTATCTAACCGTTTCTGTACAGTTTTGAATAGGGGTACACCTTTATAGAGTATTAATAAAACAGATCCTATTAACACTGGCATAGTAAGAACAATTACAAGTGATAATTTTGCATCCTTGTATACGGCCATTATGATTCCACCAACAAACATAATCGGTGCACTAATTACCATACGAAGCATCATAATAACTACTTGCTGTACCTGTGTTATATCATTCGTTGTTCTTGTAATAAGAGACGCCGTTCCAAATTCATCAAAATCTTGAAGGGAAAATTGCTCCACATGTTTAAACACTTTACGACGGATATCTCTACCTAAACCCATTGCTGCTTTGGAAGAGTAGAAACTCGCTACTACTGATGCGATAGCTCCAAATGCCGCAACTAAAAGCATTAACCCACCAATTTTCCAAATATAAGCTGTATCACCGATAACTACACCTTTATCGATAATATCCGACATAAGGGTTGGTAAATAAAGGTCTGCCATCGATTGTATAAAAACTAATCCTAAGACTGCTAAAACAATCCATTTGTATACTGAAAGGTTTTTCATTAGTTTAATCATTCTGGCTGTTCTCCTTTATTATAGTTTCGTTTTCTAAAAACTCAGCAATATGGTGAAGTGTAGAAAGAAGATCTTCAAATTGTTTTTCACTAAGTGTATCTATAGCTGAATCTATTGTTTGATGAAAACTACCTTTTTGTAATTTTACTTTCTTAAACAAAACAGCTCCTTTTTCAGTAAGCATTAATTGCATTTCTCGTCGATTATCTTGAACTGGCTGTCTATGAAGCCAATCGGCCTGAACAAGACCGTCAATGGCTTGACTTAACGTGCTTTTTGGCATCTGTAATATCTCGCCTAGCTCCTTTTGAGTCATTTCTTTATGTGGTGCAATTGTCATTAGGGCAGAGTACTGTGGTATAGATAAATCATTTTCGGAAGCAGTTTTATGTACATACCGCATCAAACTCCTATTTACTTGCCAAAACGAATGCAAAAACTTGGATGATTTCATGTCAGATGGTGGAGTAGAGCTCATTTTCCTTTCCTCTCCGTTCCTTATTGGATAGTTCATTTACGAACAGTCCTTGATTAGTACAGTTTAATTTACGCCTACATGCACATAGAGTCAAGTAAAAAGATAGGGGGTTATTCACTTATTTTTACGATAGAAAAGAGTCAGCTATATCATTAAATAGCCGACTCTTTTTTCTTCTTATAACATTTTTAAGAGTGCTTCTTTGCCGATCATCCCATTTGTTATTCCAAGTTCCTCTGCTTCATACGTTATTGATTCCAATGGAGCATTAAGTAACTGATCGATTGTCTTTACACCTACAGCTCTACCTGCAATCACTTTGCGGTCTTTCAATTTTTCATTCAACAGTGCAACATCAAGCGCTCCGCACATAATGTAACCTTTATCGTTCGTTACAACAAGCAAATTTGTTTTTGGTAACTCTACAGAAATAGATAAAAATGTATGCCCGTCAATATTAATTGGCTGCAAATTAATCATTACTATACATCGCTCCTTTTCTTTTCCTTACACTTTATGTGATTGACAGAAAAAGAGTGTTTGTTTGAACTTAAAAGAAATCATTTCGATAAAAGTTTGGTAAGAGGGTTTCTTATTTTCGAAAAAGGGAAAGATAGGGAGGAATTCATTTATATAAGAGGTGATTCTGTTGAATAAATTCCTTGCCATTCTTGTTTACGTTGGTGTACCACTAGTTGTAGCTGGTGCATTTCTTCATTGGTCGGATATGATTATGTTCCTGCTTTGCTGTGCAAGTATTATTGGGCTATCGGGATATATAGGTAGGGCAACAGAAAGTCTTGCTATCGTCAGTGGACCAAGGATTGGTGGATTGCTAAACGCTACATTTGGAAACGCGGTCGAGCTAATTATTTCTATATTCACATTAAAAGCTGGAATGGTTGGGATTGTACTCGCTTCGCTTACTGGGTCAGTCCTCGGTAACTTACTGCTTGTACTTGGACTTTCCTTTTTTGCAGGAGGCATAAAATTTAAACGACAAAGATTCAGTGTACACGACTCTAGATATAATTCTGGATTGCTTATTTTTGCAATCATTGTAGCATTTGTAATCCCAGAAGTATTTTCGATGACGATGAATCCCCAAAAGACATTGAGCTTAAGCATTGGTATTTCAGCCGTGCTCATTGCTCTTTATCTCGCCGGTCTATTTTTTAAACTCGTTACGCATCGTGGTGTATTTGCGTCACCTGACGAACAAGAAACAGAAATAGAGGAACCGGAGTGGACGAAGAGAAAATCGATTTTGATTCTACTTTTGGCTACGGGTGTAGTCGCTTATGTGTCGGAGCAACTAGTTCATACGTTTGAAATGCTTGGTGAGAAGTTTGGTTGGACTGAATTGTTCATTGGAGTCATTATTGTGGCAATTGTTGGGAATGCGGCAGAGCATTCATCCGCAATTACGATGGCGGTTAAAAACAAAATGGATGTCTCCGTCGAAATTGCTGTCGGTTCTACTCTACAAGTTGCTATGTTTGTAACTCCTGTTCTAGTCATCATTTCTCTTTTCATGTCAGAGCCGATGACGCTTGTTTTTACGCTGCCTGAATTGGTAACTATGATTACTGCTGCACTCCTTGTTATTAACCTTTCTAATGATGGTGAATCCAATTGGTTTGAAGGACTGACACTTTTCGCTGCGTACTTAATTATGGGAATCGGATTTTATCTTCTTTAACTAATAAAGGGGCTGTCCATTAAGTAAGAAAATCGTTGAAACGGCTCCCTTTCCGCGGGCGTTGCCTCAGCCTCCTCGCTTTCGCTGTGGGGTCTTCGGCCAACGCTACTCTCGCAGGAGTGTCGCCTTTTTCAACGATTTTCTAGAAATGAAAAAGTATTTGTATTAAAAAATAGACTGTATTTCATAGATAATGAACGAACAATAAATCGTTGAATCCAATTTGAATATCAAATGAATCATCATATCCATCTCCTCGGTGTTATTAGTGATGATTGGAGCGGAGGGCGACGACTCCTGCGGGAATAGCGTGAGTCTTGAGACCCTGCAGGAAGCATAGCGACCGAAGAGGCTCAAGCTACGCAAGCGGAAAGCGTTCCCCCGCAGTGGAAATCAACAGTTTTCAATCAATATTTCATTTTAAATAAAAAAAGACTATAGGCAAATTCGATTTTATCGAATTTGTCTATAGTCTGCGTTATTATCAACGGTGATACCGTTTTTTTTTTTGCTATCTTTCACTATCGGATCCAAATAAATTAAATATTTTTTAATTTTTCTAGCTTGAAATGGTAAGATAGTAACTATATAAATATATTAGCAGAATATTCAGTACTATAACGACCGCTGCTAGGGAGGAATACAATTATGCATCAATCGAAACCAATCCAATTAAATGAGAGAATCTATTTGATCGACTGCTATGATTTAGGAGTGGCTGAACGAACTGGAACGTATGTTATCCAGGAAGAAGAATTGACGATAGTGGAAACTGGTCCAAGTCCATCTGTGAAGCATGTGAAAAAAGGATTGGAGTTACTAGGAATTTCGTTAGAACAAGTGAAGTACATAATTGTAACACATATTCACTTAGACCACGCTGGTGGTGCGGGATTGCTCTTGAAAGAATGTCCGAATGCTAAAGTTGTTGTTCATCCGAGAGGAGCTAGACATTTAGTAGAGCCTGAAAAATTAGTTGCTGGGGCTAAAGCTGTTTATAGAGAAAAATTTTCGCAGTTATTTGAACCGGTTATCCCTGTTTCCGAAGAAAGACTGATTATTAAAAATGAAGGAGACACATTGAATATTGGTCCTACATGTCAATTAAAGTTTTTAGATACACCGGGACATGCAAAGCATCATTTTAGCATTTATGATCCGGTTAGCAATGGTATATTTACTGGAGATACAGTCGGAGTTCGTTATGAGCAGCTGATTCCTGACGGTGTTCATTTATTTCTACCATCCACATCTCCTAATCAGTTCGATTCGGATGCGATGCACAGAGCTATTAATCGTATGCAAGAAATGAACCTTGATTTCATTTACTATGGGCATTATGGAATGACAAACATCCCAAATGAAGCACTACAGCAAGTTTCTGAATGGTTAGATATTTTTGTGAGGGAAGCAAAAGCAGTTCATGCCGAACAAAAAGGATATAATGAGCTTGCACAACGATTAGTAGGTATAGTAAAGAAGTACCTTCGAGAGCAAGGGATTTCTGACAATCATGAAGTATACCGTATTATTGAGTTAGATATGGAAGTGAGTGCAATGGGTATGATCGATTTTTTAACAAAATAATTATTTAGGAACGAATATAAAAGACCTGTTCTTCTAATAAACACAATGAAAGATCAATCGTGTTTATGGAGAATCAGGTCTTTTTTATGAAAACTCTGTTATACACATTGAAAAGATACGATACTATTTAAGTCCGTTCCCCATGCTATCCATGTATAACCATTCCACATAAATCCTTGAGTTTTTAAATAATCGAAGTAAGTTGGATGGAACCAAAAAGAAGAATGGTTTACGAGCTCAATATAGGTATCGCGATTTAAGCAACCTTTGAATAAACCTGATTCCATATTAACAAGTCCTTCTCCGTGACGTGGAATAGAAGATGGTGGGGTGGTTGGTTACACAAAAAACAAATTCCTAAACCTACACTAAGATATATTAGTATAACAACCATTTCAGGTGTGCGAGGAGCAGTTACACTAGCTGGTGCCTTTACCATTCCATATTTTTTTAGCAAATGGTGGACCATTTCCTGAACGTTCATTAATTATTTTCATTGCGGCAGGAGTGATATTAGTTACATTGATATTAGCAAGTATCTTCTTGCCTTTACTTGCAAAATCGGAAAAAGGAAACACGGAAGAACTGAAAGAGGAAATGGAAAGGTCTGCAATGATCCGTTCGGTTGATGCTGCTATTAGTACTATTCGTGAATTAATGAATGACGAAAACCATGCAGTTGCAGTATCAGTCATCACATCTTATAGTCAAATTTGAAACCGGCTGAAACATGCAAATGATGATGATACCGAACTTCTAAAACGAGCAGAAACCGAAATTCGTATGAAGGCTCTTGAAGAAGAAGCCAATTATTTAGAAAAAGTGAAAGAAGAAGGACAAATAAATCGAGAAATTATTTATTTGATGGATGAACACATTCATCGGATGAGAATAGCTGTTACAAACCGAATGCAATATAGAGGATTATTCATTTTGACGTTAGTAAAAAGAAGTGTATATAGTTTGAAAAAACTTGTTACATCTAAAAGCAAGCATAATCTAAAAAAACGAATGACAAAAAACAAAAACATAATTCAACTAAAAGTAGACATGTCTAAAGCTGCAATCGAGTATTTGAAAGCGCATATGACTCCTGAAAAAGAAGAAACTTACTTGCTAATTATTGGAGAATACAATGAAATGATCTTGAAATTTAAGCTTGCTAAAACAGGGGTAGATTCTGTTCATTACATGCAAGTAAAAAGGGAAATACAAGACAAAGCTTTCCAAGCAGAGCGGGATGAGATTCAGAACTTATTTGAAAATGGAGAAATAACCCTTGAAGTCACAAGGAAGATGCGCAAACAGATTAATATTAGAGAAGCGTATTGGATGGAAGAAAATAGTGTTCACTCACATTAAATGAATAATATATTTAAAGTCGTCTCTTCAAACAAAATGAAGGGGCGATTTTTATATTGGAATAATTTTTTAACATTATTATAATTATCAAAATTAATCATTTTTTAAAAAATAGGTATTGTCGGTGATAGAATAAGTCTGCTTAAAACATAGGAGGAATAATAAATGAAAAAGTCTTTATACATACTAGGAATCACAACTACTATGTTACTGGCAGGTTGTGGTGATACTGCAGAAGAGAATAATCGGGAAGTTACTACTCAACAAGATACTGCTAAAGAAGATAACAATAGTAGTAACGCAGAAAAAGCGGAACAGAAGCAGAAAGTAGAAGAAAAAGCAGTAGGTACTCGTTCAAATCCTTTACCATTCGGAGATACAATTACAGTAACTGATTATATTTATGATGACAATTCTAATTCATACAAATCATTACTCGAAATTACAGCTCTTGAAATGATTCGCGGGGAAGAAGCGTGGACAATCATTCATAAAGAAAATGAGTTTAATGAAGCTGCACCAGAAGGATATGAATATGCGTTAGTTAAAGTAAAAGGTTTACTAAAGGAATCTGAAACTGAAGACGATAGCTTGTATTTTTCAAGTATGAATTTTGATTTTGTTTCGAACGAAGGGGAAGTATACGACATGGTTTCTGTTGTAATTCCGAATGAATTAGATAAGGAATTGTACAGCGGTGGTTCTGGAGAGGGCTATATTACTGGTCTAGTAAGAGTTGGAGATGATTTTAAAATTTCTTATGAATCTAGTGAAGGATCTCCAGTGTTCTTTTTTGTTCAGTAAGTAATACAACTAATGAGTGGAGGAATTATTATGAAAAAGTTTTTAGTTTTGATAACAGCAATAATGTTATTTTTAGCTGCTTGTTCATCTGAAAAAGAGGAGAACAAAGTTGAAGGAAAGAAAGATACAGAAAAAGTTGAAGATAAGGCTGTAGAAGTTGATAAAGGTCTTTTTAATGTAGAGATTACATTACCGGCTTCTTTCTTTGAAGGACAAAATATAGAAGAAGTAATAGCTGATGCAAAAAAAGATGGTGTCTCTGAAGTAACAAAAAATGAAGATGGATCCCTTACTTATAAAATGTCTAAATCAAAACATAAAGAAATGATGGAAGAATTAGAAACAGGTTTAAAAGAATCTATGGACGAAATGAAAAATAGTGAAGATTTCGTTTCTGTTAAAGATGTACAATCTAATAAATCGTACTCGGAATTTACAATGGTCGTGGATAAAGAAGCTTATGAAAATAGTTTTGACGGATTTGCTAGTATTGGACTAGGAATGACAGGTATGTATTACCAATTGTTTAATGGAATAACTGCTGATAAAACCAAAGTTACAATTGATGTGAAGGATGAATCTACAGGAGAAGTATTCGATACTATTGTGTACCCAGATGATTTAGAAGACACTGAAGAATAGTAACTTAAAGTGTTTAATAAGTAGCATGTAACTAAAGCCTATAGCATAGATAATTTATATCTATGCTATAGGCTTTTTAAATTGAAATAAGAGTAGACTTATTTTTAATACAAATAATCCACTAAGTAAGACAAACACACATAGTCCAACCCGTACATAAAGTATATAAAGTGGAAGGGGGTTGTTCGATGGAGAAAAAGCAAGGGTCTGTCTTGAATAGTAAGGCATCACGATCTAAATGGCATCCTTTTGAAGTATTAGGGATAGGTTTAGTAATTGCTTCATTGATAATTCTTTTATTCAATCCTAATTCATTATCTAAATTTTTTCATACGGTTATTTCAGAAGTAAAACCGATTGTAGTGGATGTTTTTTTAACAAGTGAAATAGGAATTGCAATTATTATTAGTGTTATTTTCGGTCGCTTGATTGAGCGTTTAGGATTTACGGATGGTTTAATTCGTCTATTTATTCCAATGATGAAGTGGCTTAAGATTAATCCATCGGTTATCATTCCAAGTGTTTATAATATTCTCGGAGATATTAATGCGGCTGGAAAGATATCTGGACCAGTGTTAGTCAAAGCAAAAGCAACAAAAGCTGAACAAAAAATAGCGGTAGCAACAATGATTCAGTCTCCACAATCGTTTGCAACACTAGTGTTAGGTCTCATTGCACTCTCTGTATTCCATATTAATGCTTTTCCTCTCATTATTTTTTCTATTTTTCTACCGATCATCATTGTCCCATGGGTCTTATCGAGAACCATTTATCGGGATACTAAAAAGGTTGATTTAGAAGAATTACCAAGGTTTACCCCGAAAACAAAATTTCTCGAAACTATCTTTTCATCTGCTAAAGAAGGTGCCGAACTCCTCTTTTTAATTATTATTCCCGCAGTTGCTGCTGTTTTTTTCTTTATCGGAGCATTAAAATTTTTTGGAGTATGGAATGTAATAGAATCAAGTCTATCCACCGTTTTAACATTTTTAAGTATTGAACCCGCAACTGGAATTGTTTCCATTCTTGCTGCTCCTACGCTTGCAGTTGCACAACTTGCTGAACTCGCTGGAAGTGTAGATCCAAGGCTAATAGTTGGATCTTTTGTGTTGGCAAATTCAGGTTTACCTTTATCTGTTATTCTAGGCCAAATACCTGCCACTTGGGCAGAATCCTCAGGATTGAATGAGCGCGAGGCACTAGTAGCTGCAATAATCGGAATGGTTATTCGAGTTGCAACTGCTTGCATACTTGCGTATTTCTTAACTCCATTTTTGGTGGCTAAAGGATGACTGGTTATTTAGTTCGTGGAAAAAAGATAGTAACCGTAAGTCAAGTAGGAACGATAACTGATGGCGCTATGATAATTGAGAACGGAAAGATTACAGCTGTTGATAAATGGGAAAATCTTCGTGAACAATATTCTTACATTCCTGTGATAGATTATTCGCAATATGTTATTACACCTTCTTTGGTTGATTGTCATACGCACTTACTCGAATTTGCACCAACTTCGCTCTATCCTGTTACTTCCGAAACTCATTTCCTTGCTGGAAAGTCTATTATTTTTCTCGCTTTATCTTCTGGGATTACAGCACTTGGTGAACAGATTTGTGGACACCCGCTTTGTAATTTCTCTATAGAAGACTATCGAAAAGCTGTCCAAGATTTACCGATAGATATTTCATTTGCTCCAACAAGTATTTCGATTGGTTTTGATATTTTAGCTCATTTTACCTCTATAACAAAGTCACAAAGTGTAACAAAAAGAGAACTTATTGAAGCGAATTTAGTTGGTAAAATTGCACGGGAAAGTGATTATCCAGGTGAAAATATTTTCATAAATGCAACTCCGGCAAACTTTACACAAGAAGTAGTGCCGAGAGCTGGAGAAATTATTTATTCACTCAAAGAACTGAAACAAATTACAGAAGTCTATCATCAATTAGGAGCTCAAATAGGAGCACATGTAGCAGGCGAAGAAGGAATAGAAATGGCGTTGGAAGCGGGTATTGACGTGTTTCATCATGCACATGGAATCTCTAATGAGCAAATAGAAAAAGTGTCATCAAAAGGTGTGAAAATTGTAGCGACTCCAATGGGTGGCACACATTTGCGACCTAATTCACCTGAAGAAATACTCCAATTTGTTGAAAAGAATATTCTAGTATCTATCGCTACAGACGCTTACTTACCTCCTTATTTAGGTGCTTCGTGGCTTCCGTTCAATAATCAATCGTTAAAAGGACCTGATGTATTAATGTTAATTGCCCATCCAGCGATGCAACTTTTAAAAAAGCACAATTACGACGAAAATAAAATTTTAGCTTTACTTACAGCCAATCCTGCAAATGTTTTAGGTAAAGAACATCGATTTGGCCGATTAGAGCAAGGTTTGGACGCAAACTTTTTAGTAGCAGAAGGTATTCCAGGATTAGAAATAACGGAAGTAGAAAAAATAAAAAAAGTATTTTATTTAGGAAAAAAAGTGATTGATCGAAAAGGCTAAACGCGAAAAAGTCAGCCATGTATGCTTGGTTGATTTTTTTATTTTGTTAAAACAATTAAAATCTATCCAAAACATTACAATGAGATTTCGGATTATCCAATACAGTTGGGGAAATGATAATAGTGTGCAAAAAAAAAGGAGGTAATATGATTGATGACCATTGACAAAGAAATTCAAGCACTGAAAGAATTTAGCTGTAGCGATCGATGTGTGTTAAGTATTTATTTAGATACGAATCCAGCTGATCCAAGTCAACTAAAAGGAGCTTGGAAAATTCATTTGAAAAGTGGTCTAAAGCGATTAGGTGAGTATTTGGAAGCTTCGCATGATGAAAATGAAATAAAAGCATTTAATGAAGTAAAGAACAAAGTAATGCATGAAATTGAAGAGAATGGACACGTTTTGCGCAAAGGGATTGTTATTTTTGCTACTGCAAATGATGATCTATGGTCTGTTCATTATGTACAAGTCCCAGTTAAAACAAATTTTTATTGGGAAAATCACCCTGTAACTGAACAATTCGAGTATATGTATAAAGCATATCCAGAAGCGGGGATTATCATGCCAAGCTTCGGAGAAGTCCGTATATTGGACACTGCGATGGGTTTTGTCAGAGATGATCTAACTTTTAAATACGATCCGGTTTCAGAAGTATGGGGTGAAAAGAAAAAAGTAGATGCCAAAGGTAGACGTGCAGTTGCAGATAGTAAAAGCTCTGTTTTAGAGTCAGGCTATAAAGTAAATGTGAGTAGCTTCTTTAGAGGGATGAATACAACCATTGAGCAATTAAGGAAAAAAAGAGGTTGGCGAGAATTCCACGTAGCAGGGGAAGCAGAAATGGCGAACGCATTTACCGATAGTTTGAGGGATCTACCCGCAAGCTGTATTTACAAAAATCTAAATAACAGCAAATCAAGTGAAGTAGTGAATCAAGTATTAGAGAAATAAAAGATAAGCGATTGTTGCCAAGTTTGAATCACGTACTTGGCAACAATTTTGTTAATTTGTTCATTAAACAGTCTAAAATTTAAAAATATTGGTTACACTTATTTACAAAATTCACCTTCTTTTCTTTTTGCATAAATGATTAGAATCTGCACATTCTAATTTCACAAGGAGGTGAACAGACATGGCTAACAATAATTCAAATCAACTTCTCGTACCAGGAGTGAAACAAGCTCTTGACCAAATGAAATATGAAATTGCAACAGAATTCGGTGTTCAACTTGGACCTGATGCTACAGCGCGTGCTAACGGTTCCGTTGGCGGAGAAATTACGAAGCGTTTAGTAGCTCAAGCCCAATCACAAATGAGCGGATTCCAAAACAACCAATAATAACATATTAGGCCGGTGGCAATTTTGCTGCCGGTTTTTTGATGTTAATATCTTGGCTTGTACTGAGCGGTCCCTGAAAAAGTCGAGTTGCAGAAGAGGTTGTCCAATATTCCAATAAATAAGAAAATCGTTGAAACGTCTCCCTTTCCACGGGCGTAGCCTCAGTCTCCTCGCTTCGAGGGCACTGAAAAAGTGTCATTCAAATAAATTATCCACTAAATAGTCCTAAGAGAATTTAGCGCTTTGGCATTCCGCGGGCGAGCGACGAGCCTCCTCGGGCCAACACGATGTTGGTCATGAAGGCGTTGCCTCAGGAAGAGGCGCCCTTAGCCTTCCTTCCACTCGCTACGTGCGAGGTCTCGTCTGTCTCGCTTTCCCGCAGGAGTCTCATGCGTCGCTCTAAATTCTTTTAAATGGAATAGAGAAAATAGTTCCTATAAAAATAATAATTTTGAGTTTTTCAGTGGCCACCTCCCTTCGCTCCGGGGTCCTCGACTAACGCTATTCCCGCAGGAACGTCGCCTTTTTCAACGATTTTCTAGAAATGAAAAAGTAGCGCATACAGCGTGCTTATCCGGACTCAAAGTCATAATTCAAATTTATAAGAAAAAGACAAACTCGATTTTATCGAGTTTGTCTTTAGTCTGAGCCCAAGGATAATTCCTTGGCTTTTAATCTAAGATACAACTGCAATGATACCTTCTTCATCATCAAGTAGAAGTTCTATCCCAGCAGAAATAGGGTCAATTTGCAAAAATTCATCTATGGTTATTCGTAATGCTTCAATTAAATTTAAAGTAGTAAGAATTTCTTTCTCGTCATTTACAAAAGCTTCTGCAGTAAATCCAGACTCATCGTCGTACATTAGCTCCACTTCCACGTTTTCTGGTTCCACTTGTTTTTTACGGGAAATGTAAATGCAAACGGCATTAATAATATTTTGTTCTGGAATAATTAGCTTCTCCATGGATTTGCTTCCTCTTTTTTCTTTTTAGCTTTAAAGATGTCAAAGATTTTCTTAATAACAACTACGATTAAAATAATTGCTGCAGCGTTAATAGCAAATCCTAAAAGAGAACCTAACATCCCCATATTTGCAAACATACTACCAAATAATAATCCAGCAATTCCACCTACAAATAAGCCTTTCATAAGACCACCAGACATGAAACCGCCTTTTTTGTTTGTAGTTGTATTCGATTTATTAGTTGCAGTCGTAGAGTCCTCTTTTTTCTTTTGAACATTAGATTTGTTAATTGTACTATTATTATTATTGTTAAAGTTTTTCTTACCAGATTTATAAGATTTAGCCTCTGCAATTGTAGAATGATCGTTGAAAACAAAGCTTCCAACAGATGAAAATACGAGTGTTGCTGTAAGTAAAGCTACTACTAATTTTTTCAACGTATATACCCTCCAGTTATTTTATATGAGATTTTCAGTAAGTAAATTTTCTCTTACATCTATACTATATACGATTCAAAGGTGAGATAGTTTCACTTTGCATTCGTTTTTTCTCATATTCCATAACACATGTGTCTAAAATTAGTCTAACTCTGTTAAAAAATATCATTTAAGAATAAATATGACGAGAATGATTATTGGCGAATGAATTGTTCAATAACAAGTGAACGGCGGCAAATTTCAGTTTCTAACAAAGATATGAAATCTGGAGAAAGTTTTAGTTCTTTCGCTGCAACATAAGATTCAATCAACAATTCATCTGACATTTTACTCATAGATGATACACCTCCATTATTTAATATTAGTACCATAAGTTGTAACAAATGAGATTATATTAAAAGTTTTATTCGTTACTCTAAATTTATCAAATAGTTTTGTTTAGAACAACCGTTCGTTTATCCACAGTTGATAGTGGATAACTTGTGGTTAACTTGTTTATATATACGAAAACTCTATATAATACAATATGGATAATGTGAATAAAGTTATCCACAATAAGGAAGAAATGCGAATTTTGTCGAAACATTTTTTCGGAATACGGATTATTTAAGGCGAAATGATTGCATAAATGTAAAATACAAGTGTTTTGCATGTTAAAAACAACTATTTATCAAAATTTTCAAACTATTTAATAGAGTTTATTAACAATTATTTATTATTGTCCACAGCGATATGTGGATAATATGTTATTAACTTTATAAAAAATACATAAAAACCTTTACTAATAACTATATTCTTGTGTATAACTTTATCCACAAAAACATAAATGCAAAATTAGTCGAAATTCCTATTAAACAAATGACTATTATAAAGTAGCTTTTTACACATAAAAAATCGACCGCATCTGCGGACGATGAGTTAAAAAAATATTAAGATTCAAGTTTTATTTCTGAGCAGAATGTAAAATTTTGTAGGAACGAAAAATTGATACTAAGATGGTAGAAAGTAAAATTGTAAAGAAAGCTACTAACATTAGAGAACCCGGTAGGAAAACACATAATAGGATTAGAATCCCTCCTATAAACAGAGGATATGAAATAGGCCTAATTAATCTATTCCAAGTTTCTTCACTTATATTTGTAAGCGGGGAAGAAGATGTACTTAATTCTACTTTAAATCGAGGTAAAGTATTTGCTGTAATGATGAGTACAACGCCTATAATAATTGGTACTAGCAACAGTAAGTTTACTTCTCTCCCTATAGAAAGAAGAACTAGACCAATATGAAGAACAAAAAGCAATATGGAAAGTGATAAAAAAATAGTATTGAGACCCTTTTCAAAGCGAGGAAATCCTTTTATTTTCAATCTTAAAAGAAGGTATAAATTGCCGTTAAGTAAAAGCATTGTAAACGGTATAACAAAAAGTATTACTTCTGTTTCACCATACTGTGTACTATCTATACTCATAACTGTCACATAAGTATAAAAACTTAAACCAAAGGCAAATATCGTTAAGAAGCTGATCAATACTTTTTTAATCATTGTTTTCCCCCTTAGATTGGTTAAACTGAATCATCCATTTCATCACTTCTTGAAAAACAGTAGTATTCAAAGAATAATAAACATACTGTCCTTTTTTTGAAGCATGGACCAATTCTGCGTTTTTTAATACAGATAAATGTTGAGATATTCCAGGTTTACTCATGTCAAAATGTATAGCAATCTCACCAGCTGTTAAATCTCCAAAACGTAATAAATCAAGTATTTTTCTTCTTGTTTCATCCGATAAAGCTTTAAATAAATCATTAATTGCCAAACATGATCCACCTCATTTAAATGTTTAAGTAATTACTTAATTATTTAAATTATATCTAAAAGTGACTAAATGTCAACGATGAATAATTTGAAAATTTTAAAAAGTAAAATGCCATTCATAAAGATAAAATTATTGTGAATAGGACTACCATCAAAATGCATATCTTACATTAATCAAGTAAAGGAGAGATGAAAGAATGACTAAAAAGAAGTGTAAGATATGTGGGAAGACAACAAATTCTAGATGTTCCAACTGTGGAAAATAAAACACCTGTGACACCTGTTTCATAACGGGTGTCATTTCTATTAGTATCCGAATTTATGTCATCATTAAAAAAATTCTCTCTTAATTTACTAATTGTAAGAGAGAATTTTTATGATGCTCTTATTTAATAATTTTGTTCTGCAAAGGAACTTTCTTCTTGTTTTGGAGCATCTTTATTCTGAAATCGATTCCATTTTCTAAAAATTAACCAAATAGCGACGAAGATGAAAAATGCTACAAATTCAAGTGTGAAGATGTACCACGGATACGGGCCTAAAAAATCTAGTAAGCTTCCATTTATAGGTTTTGCACGCAAAAACATATAATTTCCTTGAACGAGAATATTAATAGCGAAGATGAATGGAAACAAAACGTTTAACGCGATCATTGTTTGAAGGACACCTCTAAAGGTAGGAACGTATCCTTTCATCCAAACAATGTAAAAAGCTGTTAATATAATTCCGATGTGAACATAAAAGAACTGAATAAATCTGAAGTCAGGAAAATTTACTACGATGGATGGAGTTAATACGGCTTGCAGAGCACCTCCAAAGCCTGCAAAAAAAACGAAATCATAAAAATATTTGTTTCCAGTCCATAAAAGTAGAATCGAAATGAATAGACTAAAACTGCATAAATGAAAAGGCATGGATTCCCTAATACTCCACTCGTTAGCATGGATAAGCACAAGATGATTAGAAACTTCCATTACTAATAAGGACAATGCAAAAATACGTTCTATTAGAATGGTATTCTTGAATAGAGTAGAACATTTGAATTTCAAAATAAATAAAATCAATAGACAAAATAACAATACGGATAATGCTAGTAGATGTTCAGTTGAAAACATAACAAACGTATTTTTATCCATGTCATTTCCCCGTTCTTATTTTTCTATTTGTATGTTAATTGTACCAAAATTATCCTAATGATTTGTTTCTTATAAATGTTAAGCCAGAGAATTTTTTTAAAGGATAGAGGAAAGATAGTTATAAACCCTGTGAAAAGGAGTGGTTCATATAATTGTTGTTACAACAGAAAGTATTGCAAACTATAAGGTAAAGGAAGTAATTGGTCCAGTTTTCGGTTTAACAGTTAGAGCGAGAGGGATAGGAAAAGATATTGTCGCTGCCTTGAAGGGACCCATAGGCGGCGAGATTACCCAGTATACAGAGATGCTTGAAGATGCTCGTAAACAGGCGATGGATCGCATGGTATCAAATGCAAGTATAATGGGGGCGAATGCGATTATCATGATGCGCTTTGATTCAGGTGAAATCGGTCAAAATATGAGTGAAATCGTAGCTTATGGGACAGCAGTAATAGTAGAAAGGGAATAGCATAGATGGGGTGGATTTTATACTTATATGCAATGTTATTTATTGTAATAGTAGTCTTAATCATTTGCTCGTGGTTCATCTGGGACCGCCGTTTCAAAACAAAACACGGACCAAACATACCGATAGGCTTCACTCGTACAAAAGAGGTTTCTTTAGATCCAACAACAAAAAAAAAGCTAGTTGTATACTTTAACTCTGAAACAGGTGAGCGTTTTTATAAGGAAGAATAACACCATTTGATGCAAAGAGTTATAATTTCATTTGTGGATATATACATTTGTACTAGTAGGTACTATAGATGAGAGTTCTAGAACGTCCTCGTTATGCATTCGGATACAACCTTGTGAAACCTTCTTTCCAATGGATGAAGGATCGTTGGTTCCATGAATGCCATAATGAGGCTTAGATAATCCCATCCATAGAGCTCCAAAAGGTCCTCCTGGGTTAAGCTCCTTGTTAATAATAATATAATTCCCCGTTGGAGTAGGGGTTAATACTTTCCCAACTGCTATCGGGTATGTCTTCAAAAGCACACTAGCATCGTACAGTTTAAGCTGTAATTTCTTAACTGATACGTCAATCCAAAGAGTCAAGATACCATCTCCTGATAAAAGTCTTACTTTATATATATGGGAAGTTATCCAGACGTGACAATTAGTAGATATAGTGTATAGAATTCTGCTATTTGTTTGATCGTTTTAGGAGAGTAATGGACAAATATTCAAAATAAGATTTCTAAATAAGTTTGGAGGGAAGTGACTCGGTCACTTCCCTCCAACTTAGTTTTTAGTACTAGTGTAAAGCTGCATAATGCGTAGAGTGTACACTAATGCACTTGCTTTTTTTATTCACTATTTTTATTTGGGTTCTTCAACTTCGGTATCTTCTATATTAGGAATATCCACATCTTGTTTAATGTCTTCGTCTATTTGATTATCATCCATATTTGGGTCTTTTTCATCGTCACCACAAGCTGCAAGGATACCTACTGAAAGAAACGCTGCTGCTCCGATTTTCCACCATTTATGTTCTGCGATTGAAATCGGCCTCATATTAATTTCCTCCATTTATAGGTTACTAAGTTACTCTCAATTATTCTCCGTCTTTATCCTCTTCTTCTAGTTCTTGTTCAATATCTTCTTCGATATTGTCATCGAGATCTGATTCATTTTTACCGTCCCCACATGCTGCCAATAAACCTACTGAAAGAAATGCTGCTGCTCCGATTTTCCACCATTTTTGTCCTGCGATTGAATTCGTCGTCATCTTAAATTCCTCCAATTCTAGTTTTTTGTTCAGATGTTCTATTTAGTATCTACCCCATATTTCCTGATGAATAAACATATTTCATGAATCGTTTACAATACGGAGAGAAATTAGCTGTAAGAATTATAGTTAAGCTGTAACTATATTTACACTTGTTCGTATGTAAGATAGGGGGGATTGAGATGTGGAAACAATTACAAGAACGACAAGCAATTTTGAAGTTTGAATTAAATAAAAGAGCAAAAGGACTAAGAAAGCAAGAGGAGTTAGAAAAGCAACTAGAAAATGCAATTCAGCGTAAGCAACGTTATATTAAAGAATTAAAATCAGAGCAAAAAGACGTCGACAATTTAGATCGTTTTTCTTTTTTAAATATGATTCGAACGTGGACAGGAAAACTGGACGAAATTCGAGAAAAAGAGTTATCAGAACTTGCTGCGGTAGAAGCGAAGTTTCGGGAAGTAGAAAAAATGGTCAACGATTTAGAAAAAGATGTCTCAAATAATGAAAAAGAATTACTTAAAGAGGATTGGCTAAATCTTGAGCGTAATTGGGAGCAGCTAATAATAGAAAAAGAGCAGTGGCTATTTCAAAATAACGAAGAAAGTGCAGCGAAACTAGAGAAACTATATGAAGAAAAGTCGTTAATTGCAACCTATATTCGAGAAGTGGACGAAGCCTTAAGAGCTGGAAATAATGCAAAAACAGCATTAGAAAGTGCTTTGACAATGCTTGATAGCGCAAAAGGCTATTCTACTTGGGATACTTTTTTTGGAGGAGGTCTTATAGCGACTGCTGTTAAACATAGTAAATTAAATGATTCTGAGGATGCCATACATGCAGCACAACTTGAATTACAGCGGTTTCAGACGGAACTTTTAGATGTCCAACAAATAGACGTAGGGACGTTGGTTGTGGAAAGAGATAGTTTTGTCACTTTCGCAGATTATGTGTTTGATGATATTTTTTCTGCATGGACAACGCATTCAAAAATTCATTCTTCCCTCGAGCGTGTTGAAAGGACAATAAGTGAATTAAATAGAATCTGCAATCAGTTGATAGTTATTCAAAATGAAAGTAAACAAAAGCAACAAAAGATTGAAAGTACAATCAATGAAATATTAGAATGGTAAGTTCATTAGTAGTTGGGTAGTACAAAAAAATATAATCTCTGTGGATAAACATTGTGACTTTGCTCCAATATAATAAGATGAATACTCATATTAAGAGCCATAAATGAATGAATCGATTCTACATCTTATGGCTCAATTTTAAAAGACAAGAAAGTATAAAAATACAATAAGTAATTTTGTTTTCTCAAGCTTACCGCTCGCTTTCCACGGGGCGAGGCGCTTCGTCGCTACGCTGTGGGAAATGAAAAACTGTCTATTTTTTAAGATTAATATTTTATTCATTTCTAGAAAATCGTTGAAAAGGCGACACTCCTGCGGGAATAGCGTTAGCCGAAGACCCCGCAGCGCAGCGAGGAGGCTAAGGCAACGCCCGCGGAAAGGGAGCTATTTCAACGATTTTCTTATCTATGGAGCTATTGAACAACTTCGTCTGGCAAAGCTTTCGGAAGACGGACAACCATTAATGCCTCTAGATAACTACCCATTTAGTAAAAAGTAAGACAAGTATGGTGTTTCATGGCAATTGAATTTAGCTAATTAACCCATAATCGGATAATAGATTGTGATAATCGGATAATAACTACAAATAATCGGATGACACCACTGAAAAATCGGATAATAACTAGTAAATATCGGATAATACCTCTACAAGTAAACCCGAGAAGCAATTAAGTTGCTCCTCGGGTTTCATTTTAAAAGATTAGAGGTTATAACTTTCACTACTCGGTAACTGTCCAAACTCCAGGGCTTTTCAACGCTCATAATAAAGCTTCATGCCACTTGAAAGGTGGCCATACATCCTTGAAATAAAAGTTACTTACGAAAATTAACGGGAGAATTAAGATCAAAAAACAGGTGTAATAGTCTGCTTTAGATTTTATCTAGCAGTCTTGTCTTTCAAATAAGTATTCAATTTCTCCACATCTACGCTAAAAATTCGATCTTCTGTTATAGATGGAATAAATACACGCATTTCATGCCACTTTTCTGAAAGTGATGGTGACATGAGGTGAGCTCCACGATATTCCACACCTTGCATGGCACAAAGCGCCTCTATTGCGAGAACGCGGCGTGCATTTTGGATAATCTGATTAGCATGTCTAGCGCCAATTGTTCCCATGCTTACGTGATCTTCTTGGTTTGCAGATGACGGAATAGAGTCAACAGATGCAGGATGTGCAAGTGTTTTGTTTTCAGATACTAAGCTTGCTGCTGCATATTGCAGAATCATTGCCCCCGATTGAAGTCCAGGTTGTGGACTTAAAAAAGGTGGTAAGCCTTCGTTCAATTGTGGATTCACTAATCGTTCGATCCGTCTTTCGGAAACATTGGCAAGCTCTGCAATACCGATTTTTAAGAAGTCCATTGCGAAAGCGATTGGCTGACCGTGGAAGTTTCCACCTGAAATTACGACTTCCCCATCTTCAACTATTAGTGGGTTATCCGTAGCAGCGTTCATCTCAATTTCTAGCTTTTCTTTTACGTATGCAAGCACTTGCCAGCTAGCTCCATGGATTTGTGGGATACAACGTAAAGAATAGGCATCTTGTACACGTTTCTCACCTTGTTTCGTAACGAGTTGACTTCCTTCTAGCCATTCTAGGATACGCTGTGCTACTGCCACTTGTTCTGGATAGCCTCGGGCTTCATGAATTGCAGGATGAAAGGCGTCTGTAATCCCATGTAAAGCTTCCATTGTCATAGCGGCAATCCACTCACTTTGATAAGCAAGTGTTTCAGATTCTAACCAATTTATTACACCTTGTGCTGTCATCGCTTGAGTACCGTTTATAAGTGCAAGACCTTCTTTTGCTTCTAGCACAATTGGCTCCAATTCGTGTTTTTCCCATATTTCATTTGAAGGAATATGATTTTCACCTTCCCATACAAAGCCTTCTCCAATGAGAACAAGTGCTAAATGAGAGAGGGGAGCTAAATCTCCCGATGCGCCTAAAGACCCTTGTTGTGGAATTACTGGGTGAATTCGATTATTTACCATATATGCTAGGCGCTCAAGTACTTCCAAACGAATTCCGGAAAAACCTTTTAATAATGCATTCAATCGTAGTACAACCATTGCACGTGATACTATCTCATCAAAAGGCTGTCCAACTCCACATGCATGGGATCGAATGAGATGAAGCTGAAGTGCATGAACATCTGCTTCCTCAATACTTACATCACTAAATTTTCCAAATCCTGTATTGATACCGTAAACTGTTCGGTTTTCTTTCACGATATTTTCCACTGCTTTACGACTTTTTATAACAGCTTCTATCGCTTTATGATCAAGTGTAACTTCTTCATTTTTAAATAATATGGCACGCATATCTTCAAGCGTTAGTCCATGTCCTTTTAAGCTAATCATTTATGTTCACGTTCTTTCTTTGTTGAAGTAATTGTCATTTAGTAGTCTATAAATATTCAGAGAGAGTAAGTGTCTTAACCGACAACCTTTACACCATTTTTCCAAACGGTTTTTATATGGTTTACTCCAAATAAATATTGTAATTCTTGATAATTTTTGACGTTCCAAAGTACAACATCTGCCTGCTTTCCAACTTCTAAAGAACCTACTTTGTCCTCCATTTGAATTGCACATGCCGCATTATATGTTGCTGCACATAGACTTTCGGCAGGTGTTAGTCGCATGGAAATACATGCTAAATTCATCACGAGTGGCATAGAGGTTGTAGGGGATGAACCAGGATTGCAATCTGTAGAAATTGCGACAGGTACCCCAGCATCTATCATTGTTCGTCCTTTAGCTGCTGTTTCTCTTAAATACAATGCAGTAGCAGGTAATAAACAAGCAATAACACTTTGCTTAGCCATTGCTTGTATACCTTCATCAGAGGCTTTTAGTAAATGCTCTGCGGAAATTGCACCTACTTCCGCTGCAAGCTCTGCGCCTTGGTAAGGCTCAATTTCGTCCGCATGTATTTTTGGTGTGAGTCCGAGCGATTTACCAGCATCTAAAATGCGCTTAGACTGTTCAGGAGTAAAGACTCCAACTTCACAAAAAACGTCATTAAACTTCGCAAGCTTTTCTTTTGCAACAACCGGCAGCATCTCATTAATAATAAGGTCAACGTATTCGTCTTCTCGACCTTTATATTCTGTTGGCACGGCATGTGCTCCCATAAATGTCGGAATAATATCGATTGGGTGTTCTTCTTGCAATCGTTTCATTACGCGAAGTTGCTTTAACTCGGTTTCCAAATCTAGTCCGTATCCACTTTTTCCTTCAACGGTTGTAACACCGTGTGTTAAAAATGAATCTAATCTTTTGGTAGTTTGCTGAACTAGTTCGTCTTCTGTTGCTTCACGAGTCATTCGTGTAGTTGCGTGAATTCCACCGCCAGCATTCATTATTTCCATATAGGTCGCGCCTTCTAGACGCATTTCAAACTCTCGTTCACGACTACCTCCATAGGCGATATGCGTATGTGGATCTACTAGACCAGGTGTCACGAGATGACCGGTTGCATCTATGATATCTGCATTTTCCGCTTGCACACTGTACCTCATTTCAAGCTCCTTAGTCGTGCCAATTGCTTGAATGATCCCATTTTCAAGCCAAACGCTTCCATCTTCAATAATTGCTAATTCGCTCATTGCTTCTTTTATACGCGGTCCTACCGTTTCATGAGCAAGTGTGACTAACTGTGATGCATGTTTGATCCAAACGGCTTTAACCATTGTTATTTATACCTCCTGTTTTATCATAGGTATGTGAACACCTTTTTCGATTGCTGTTTTTTCTGCAAGCTCGTAGCCGGCATCGACGTGGCGTACAATTCCCATTCCTGGGTCTGAAGTAAGGACACGTTCAAGTCTTGCCTCAGCTTCTTTTGTACCGTCCGCAACGATTACCATTCCAGCGTGGAGGGAATAACCCATTCCAACGCCACCACCATGATGTACAGAAACCCAAGTAGCTCCGCCAACAGCGTTAATCATTGCATTTAATATTGGCCAATCCGCTACTGCATCAGATCCATCTTTCATTGCTTCAGTTTCACGGTTTGGAGATGCAACAGATCCCGAATCAAGATGATCACGTCCGATAACAATTGGAGCTTTTAACTCGCCAGAAGCGACCATATCATTAATAATTTTTCCGAAACGTGCACGTTCACCATATCCTAGCCAGCAAATACGAGATGGAAGTCCTTGGAATTGAATTTTTTCACGTGCCATTTTAATCCAGTTACATAGATGGGTGTTATAGCTAAATTCTCTTAAGATTACTTCATCTGTTTTATAAATGTCTTCAGGATCACCAGATAATGCTACCCAACGGAAAGGTCCTTTTCCTTCACAAAACTGTGGACGGATATATGCTGGAACAAATCCTGGGAAGTCAAATGCTCGTTCAAATCCTTCGTCTTTTGCAACTTGTCGAATATTATTACCGTAGTCGAAAGTCACTGCACCTTTATCCATCATGTCCACCATCGCGCGAACATGCTGCTCCATCGAAGCTTTGGAACGTTTTACATATTCTACTGGGTCGCTATTTCGTAAAGATGTCGCTTCCTCCAAAGTCATATTAGATGGAATATAACCGTTTAATGGATCATGAGCAGATGTTTGGTCAGTTAACACATCTGGTATGAAACCACGTGTAATCATTTCTGGTAGAATATCTGAAGCGTTACCAACAAGACCAATAGACAGAGCCTTACCTTCTTGTTTTGCTTCTTTTGCAAGTTTAATCGCTTCATCTAATGAATGCGTTTTCACATCTGTGTATCGTGTTTCGATTCTACGGTCAATGCGTGTTTCATCTACATCGATACCGATACAAACTCCACCATTCATCGTAACTGCAAGTGGTTGAGCACCACCCATTCCTCCAAGTCCTGCAGTAAGTGTAATCGTATGCTTTAGAGTGCCGTTATAATGCTGCTTTGCTAACTCTGCAAATGTTTCATACGTACCTTGTACAATTCCTTGAGAGCCAATGTAAATCCAACTACCTGCTGTCATTTGTCCGTACATCATTAACCCTTTTTTATCTAGCTCATGGAAGTGTTCCCATGTAGCGAAGGCAGGGACTAAGTTAGAGTTTGCAATAAGTACTCGAGGTGCATCCAAATGAGATTTAAATACAGCAACTGGTTTCCCTGACTGCACCAGTAAAGTCTCATCGTTTTCAAGTTCTTTCAACGATCGAACAATAGCGTCAAAAGCTTCCCAGTTCCGTGCAGCTTTTCCAATTCCCCCATATACGACTAGATTATCTGGATGCTCTGCAACTTCCGCGTCTAAATTGTTCATTAGCATTCGGAGTGCTGCTTCTTGAAGCCAACCTTTCGTATTTAACTCTGTTCCACGATATCGGATAACTTTCTCACTTGCTTTTCCCATCATAAATCCCTCCTTCAATTTCTATCTCTATTCTATCGAAATTTTTCAATAATTTAAGTGTTTTTGAGAAAAAAGTAAAAATTTCTCATTTGCTAATTCGGTACTTCATTAGCATACTAGAGCGCTAGAAACTACATTCTGATGAATAAGTTGAATTTTCTTATTATATTGTAACTTTTAAAACTTAAAAACGTCTGTTTATTCAAAGACAGGGGGATATTGGAAATGAAAAAAGTGATTTATTACTTACTTCTTTCGAGCTTGTTTGTTTTACTTTCAGCTTGTAGTGATTCCGAGAGTATGTATACGGAAGAATCTAAAAAGGAAATGGCAAATGACTCCGCAGACTATTCGGACGAAGGGGTAATTGAGAGTGAGGAATTACCTAAAGAAGAAAGTGCTACTGCTTCCTCTGAAGTGAAAACAGAGCGTATGATCATACACCAGGCATTTATAAGGACAAATGTGAAAGAACTTACAAAAGCACAGAGTAATATAGAGCAAAAAGTAAAGAAATATGGTGGTTACATTGTGGAGTCAAATGTATACAAAGAGGATGATCAAACTAGTAGTGGCAATATGATCGTCCGAATTCCAGAGAAGCATTTTGAGACGTTTTTATCGGATGCAGAAGGAGAGGCATCTAAGGTACTAGAGCGTAAAGTAACTGGACAGGATGTTACAGAGCAATATGTAGATTTGACATCACGTGTGAAATCAAAAAGGGTGGTCGAGGAGAGACTGCTTAAATTTATGGGAGATGCTCAAAAAACGGAAGATCTGTTAAAAATATCAGAGGACTTAGCTAAAATTCAGGAAGAAATAGAAGTATTAGTTGGAAAGCTGCAATATCTTGAAAACCAAACCTCTTTTTCAACAATTGAGCTAACGATGATCGAAAGTCGTGTAATTGTCCCCGAAAAATTAGATAGCGATGAATTAAATACATGGGAGAAAACTAAAAAACAATTCATCACTAGTACCAATGGATTACTTGCAGCAGGCTCTGCAATAGTTGTTTTTTTCATTGGAAACTTACCGATACTTCTCCTGATAGCTGTTCCCGTATTTGTAGCGTATTGGATTATCAAAAAAAGAAAACAAAAAAGCCAACTTCAGTAGAAGTTGGCTTTTTCTATATGTAAATGATTGATCGATTGTTAGTAGAGATTGAGCGATTAACTGCGGGGATTGATCGATTATAAGTAGGGATTGAGCGATTATCTACAAAGATTGATCGATTTACTGTAATAGAATGCAAAACTAGAACCGGCCCCTGTAGTAAAAATAATTCCAGATAAATAATTTACTTCCCCGGATAAAATTATTTCTGTCCACATAGAAATCTTTATGACCGGTTAGCATTTTGATAATAGAGATTGATTGATTACCAGAAAAAGAATGCAACTCCACAATCCAGCGCCTACGTTTTTTCCTTTTCAATCTTCAAATACATAAAAATGTAAAAAATTACTTTGACAGACAGAGTAATTCGAAGTAATATTACTCTATCAGATAGAATAGTTATACAAGGATGTGGCAATTTGATCAGAAGTGATATTATTCGAGGACATTTGGATTCGATTATTTTGCGCTTGATTCTTGAAAAAGACAGATATGGTTATGAAATTTCAAAAGAAATCAGCTTGCGTACAGATAACCGATTTCAAATTAAAGAAGCAACATTATATGCAGTGTTCCAGCGACTCGAAAAAAAAGAGTTAATCGAATCTTATTTAGGTGGGGTCTCACAAGGTGGTAAGAGAAAATACTATAAAATCACAATGCTTGGAAAAGCATACTTAAACGAAATCGTTACGGAATGGAAAGAACTAAAAGAAATTATTGATTTGTTTTTGGAGGGATGAAAATGAAGAAGTTGAAAATTTACGTAGATGAGTTATTCAAGGATATTCCAGAAAGCGACCAAAAGATAGCTATTAAGGAGGAGGTTTTGGAGAACCTTGAAGAGAAAGTGTTGGATTTGATTGAACAAGGAAAAGAGGAGGAAGATGCTATTAATAAAGCAATTGTTGAGTTCGGTGATATAGAAGACTTGAAAAATGAATTCGGAGTCAAAAAACCTGTTAATAAAAATATGACAAAAATAAATTTAGCATATTCCATCTGGGGTAGTTTGTTAATAATATCGCTATTTATATTTATTAATTTTTATTATTCTCCTAGTGTTATATGGTTTGTTTATCCAACATTTGTAGTGTTGTGGTGGCCATTAACAATGTATTTTAAGTGGCAACGGTCAAAGTAAGGAGGAGTATTGATGAAGAAATTAGACGTTGGTTTTACAGCAGCTGGAGCAACGATGACAATCATTTTTTTACTGTTAGTCAATTATTTAACGAGTCCAAGTTATCCTTGGTTTCTTTATCCATTTTTCGTCTTATTATTAAGTGTAATTGGTTTGTATTGTGCAAAAAAAGGAAAACACAAATTACTTTCGGTATTATATAGTGCAATTATTATTGTTTTTCTTATAACGGAGAATGTACTTTATACACCTCAATATCCTTGGTTCTTATATGCTACTTTTCCGATTTTATGGTGGCCAATCTTAGTATTTCTAGGTACTCGTGCAAAAATGATGACAACTGCATGGATTGGAAGTATGAGTATTATTTTATACTATTTAATCTTAAATACATTCCTTTCACCAGGTTACCCTTGGGTAATTTACCCGGCATTTGTCGTGCTATGGTGGCCACTAGCGCTATATCATGCACAGAAAAAAACATACTTTAAATTTTCAATACATGCGAGCATCTTAATAATTGTCTTTTTTATTCTTGTAAATTTTATCTCCTCTCCACAAACCATTTGGGCAGTTTATCCAATCTTTTGTGTGCTATGGTGGCCACTTAGTATGTATTATTTTGTGTTTAAACGGAGAATGGAACATTGATGAATTACTGAGTTTTAACTCATATAGAAATGATAAAAAATATTGATTGTTCGACTTGAAAATATTATTATAAAATGAGCAAAAAATGGAAATATTATTTTGGGGTAATGAACAATTAATCCCATTTAAGGGAGGTTCGTATTTTGGGAGAAAATGTATCAAACAGTCAATCATCTGGGTTGTTTAGCAACCGTGTTTTTCAAGCAATTATTGTTTCAGGGATGTTTTTGCAGATTGGAATTTGGGTACGTAACTTTGCGGTTTTACTATTTGTTATGGATCAGACAAACGGTGATCCTTTTGCGGTATCCATGATTTCTGTAGCAGAATTCGCCCCAATTTTTATTTTTTCATTTATAGGAGGAACGTTTGCAGATCGTTGGCGTCCGAAAAGAACAATGGTCTGGTGTGACATTTTAAGTGCAATATCTGTATTTGCAGTGCTTTTCACACTATTTTTAGGAACTTGGCAAGTGGTGTTTTTTGCAACATTGATATCTGCGATCTTGTCTCAATTTTCTCAGCCTTCTGGTATGAAGTTATTTAAAATGCATTTGCCTGAACAACAAATACAAGCCGGAATGTCTGTTTATCAAACAATATTTGCAGTATTTATGGTTTTAGGTCCTATTTTAGGGACTTTCGCTTTTCAATCCTTTGGGATAAATACATCCATTGCTATAACCGGTATAGCATTTATACTTTCTGCAGTAGCTCTCGCTTTTCTTCCACCTGACAGAAAAACAGAAGAAGAGATTCGAACTACCTCATTATGGCAAGAAATGAAAAGTGGAGTTAAATATGTGTTAGGAAAGAAAGAACTAAGTTTGCTAGGTTTTTGCTTTATGGCTGCTGGACTAGGCTTAGGATTTATCCAACCCCTTTCCATCTTTCTTGTAACAGAACAACTGGGCTTACCAAAAGAAAATCTCCAATGGTTGTTTATGATTAATGGAATTGGAATGATTCTAGGTGGGGCAGGCGTGATGATGTTTGCCAAAACAGTACCTCCACAGAGGTTGCTTGTGTTTGGAATGCTTGTCAATGGAATAGGTTTAGCAGTGTTAGGATTGTCTACAAATCTTTGGTTAACGCTAACAGCTGAGTTTTTTAATGGACTTATGCTACCGTGCATTCAAATTGGTATTAATACTATGATTTTACAAAGGACAGAAGGTGCTTTTATAGGCAGGGTCAATGGCATTTTAAGCCCTTTGTTCACAGGTTCGATGGTTCTAACAATGAGTGCTGCTGGTATTTTGAAAGAGCAATTTTCTTTAACTTTCATTTTTGAAGGAGCGGCTATCGTATTCCTTATAGGAATGTTCTTTATTTTGCCATTGTATAACCAAAAAGTGGAATTACCTTCTAATGAACTAGCTTCAGAAAAATAGGAGCATTTTATGCGCATATTCGTTTCTAACATCTCTCGAAATTTCGAGGGGTGTTTTTTTGTAGGAGTGATATTCATATGAAGGTGAGTAAGTATTAAAGCTAAGGCAAGCTTGAAAAACACGGCGAAACATCTGAAGGAATTAATTCTGTTTTTTCAATAGGCAGTGGAACACTGAATTAGCCTGAATAAATGCAAAAAGATATCACAGTTTCATAAAAGTATTATGTATCATAAACTCTAACTTTTCATACTATGTATAAAACAGCGCCCTGAATGGAGGGAATAGATGGATATTTTGAATAAGGTGAAGAGCTACAGAGAAGAAGAGAATAAATTGAAGTGGGAAGGTACTTTCGAAGATTTTTTAGACATTTTGAAGGAAAGACCCGAAGTTGCCCAAACAGCTCATTCACGTGTTTATAGTATGATTAAAAGCTCAGGTCTAATAGAAAGAGATGGGCAAAAGCTGTACCATTTCTTTGGAAAAGAAATATTTGGACTTGAAACAGCAATAGAACGACTTGTAGAAGAATATTTTCATCCTGCTGCTAAAAGACTAGACGTTCGGAAACGAATTCTATTATTGATGGGACCTGTTAGTGGAGGTAAATCCTCCATTGTGACTTTACTAAAGCGTGGTTTAGAACAATACTCTAGAACAGACGAGGGCGCAGTATACGCTATAAAAGGTTGCCCGATGCATGAAGATCCTCTGCATCTAATTCCACATCATTTACGGGAAGATTTTACAGAGGAATATGGTATTCGAATTGAAGGAAGTTTATCACCACTCAATACGATGCGACTTGAAAAGGAATATGACGGACATATTGAAAATGTCATGATAGAGCGAATTTTTTTCTCAGAAGATAAACGAGTTGGAATTGGAACGTTTACTCCATCTGACCCGAAATCACAAGATATAGCTGACTTAACTGGAAGTATTGATTTTTCAACAATTGCTGAATTCGGTTCGGAGTCAGACCCTCGTGCTTACCGTTTTGATGGAGAGTTAAATAAAGCAAATAGAGGGATAATGGAATTCCAGGAAATGCTGAAATTAGATGAGAAGTTTCTATGGCATTTATTGTCTTTAACACAAGAAGGTAATTTTAAGGCAGGGAGATTTGCTTTAATTAGTGCTGATGAGCTAATTGTCGCTCATACGAACGAAACAGAGTACCGTTCCTTTATATCGAATAAAAAGAATGAAGCACTTCATTCAAGGATTATTGTTATGCCAATTCCATATAATTTAAGGGTAAGCCAGGAAGAAAGAATATATGAAAAGATGATCAAAGAAAGTGATATGACACATGTGCACATCGCTCCACATGCCCTAAGAGCAGCTGCTATTTTTTCCATTTTAACAAGATTGGCAGTTCCTAAAAAGCAAGGTATTGATATTGTAAAGAAAATGCGACTTTATGATGGGGAAAGCATTGAAGGTTTTAACGAAATTGACGTAGAGGAATTGAAGAAAGAGTCTCTTAACGAGGGGATGAGCGGTATTGATCCCCGTTATGTGATTAACAGAATCTCTTCTGCAATTATTCGTAAAGAAGTGCCGGCAATCAATGCTCTGGACGTTTTACGTGCGCTGAAAGAAGGACTGGACCAACACGCTTCTATTTCACAAGAAGACCGAGAAAAATATATGAATTATATTGCAATCGCTAGAAAAGAGTATGATGAAATTGCGAAAAAAGAAGTTCAAAAAGCATTTGTGTATTCATATGAAGAATCAGCAATTACATTAATGAATAATTATTTAGATAATGTGGAGGCTTTTTGTAATAAAAATAAATTGAGAGACCCGCTTACAGGGGAAGAAATGAACCCTGACGAGAAATTGATGCGTTCTATTGAAGAGCAAATTGGCATTTCAGAAAATGCTAAAAAAGCTTTTAGAGAGGAAATTCTTATTCGCCTCTCAGCCTACGCAAGAAAAGGAAAACGATTTGAATACAATTCCCATGAGCGGTTACGTGAAGCAATTCAGAAAAAATTGTTTGCGGATTTAAAAGATGTTGTTAAAATTACTACTTCCAGCAAAACGCCAGATGAAACGCATCTGAAAAAAGTGAATGAGGTAATCGCTAGACTCATTGATGAGTATGGCTACAATTCGACTTCAGCAAATGAATTATTGCGCTATGTTGGGAGCCTTCTTAATCGATAAGGAATTGGAAAAGGTTTTGGATTAAGCATTAGTACTTATAGAAAGTTACCACAAGTAGAAAATTTTATAGCTTACTTAGTAGCAAGATAAACAGGAAAAACAAGACTGATTAATTAACATTAGTCTTGTTTTTTTATATATATAAAGTCAATAACTTGGTCGTCTTCGCATATGATAAAAAAATTAGATAGGTGTTGATGGAAATGAACGAAAAACAAGATAATCAATATGTCATCTCACAGGAAAATTGGTCACTTCACCGTAAGGGTCACCAAGATCAACAACGTCATATGGATAAAGTAAAAGAAGCTATTAAAGCTAACCTACCCGATTTGATAAGTGAAGAAAGTATTATTATGTCGAATGGACGAGATGTGATTAAAATACCCATTCGTTCTTTGGATGAATATAAAATTCGATACAACTATGATAAGACAAAACATGTTGGTCAAGGAGATGGCGATAGCCAAGTAGGAGATGTGATTGCTCGAGGTTCAGATGAAGGAGAAAGTGGATCAGGGCAAGGGAAAAAAGCTGGGGATCAAGCGGGGAAAGATTATTACGAAGCAGAAGTGACGATTGAAGAGTTAGAAAATGTATTATTTAACGAAATGGAGTTACCGAATTTACAACAAAAAGAACAGGCTGATATTACAACAGATAAAGTAGAATTTAACGATATTCGAAAAAAGGGTCTTATGGGAAATATTGATAAAAAAAGAACTATTATTACGGCCATTAAACGAAATGCCATGAAAGGAAAGGCTGAAATTTCACCAATTCATAACGATGACTTACGTTTTAAAGTTTGGGATGAAGTGATAAAACCAGAATCCAAGGCAGTTGTTCTTGCAATGATGGATACAAGTGGATCGATGGGGGCTTTTGAAAAGTATTGTGCGAGAAGTTTCTTTTTCTGGATGGCAAGATTTTTACGCTCTAAATATGAAACAGTGGAAATTGAATTTATTGCACATCATACAGAAGCTAAAGTCGTATCAGAAGAAGCCTTTTTTTCAAAAGGTGAGAGCGGAGGGACGATTTGTTCATCTGCATATTATAAAGCATTAGAACTTATTCATGAAAAGTATAATCCAGCACGATTTAATATTTATCCGGTTCACTTTTCTGATGGTGAAAATATGACTAGTGATAATGAGAAATGTGTAAAGCTTGTAAATGATCTAATGGATGTTTCTAGTATGTTTGGTTATGGAGAAGTAAATGCACATAGCCGATATTCGACTCTAATGAATACGTATAAAACAATTGCTAATCCGAAGTTTCGTCATTATGTTTTGAAAGAAAAAAATGACGTATATGAAGCTTTGAAGAGTCTATTTAAATCCAATGTTTCAGTGTAAATCGGAAAGGAGTCATCTGATGGATACAAAGCTTCATCATGCGATCGCTGAGATTACGGAAATTGCATCTGGATTTGGACTTGATTATTTTCCGATGCGTTATGAAATTTGCCCTGCGGATATCATTTATACTTTTGGTGCGTATGGAATGCCGACACGTTTTACCCATTGGAGTTTTGGTAAGCAATTTCATAAGATGAAAGTGCAATACGATTTTGGTTTAAGTCAAATCTACGAACTTGTTATAAATTCGAATCCTTGTTATGCATTTTTACTCGATACGAACAGCCTCATTCAAAATAAGCTCATCATTGCACATGTGCTTGCCCATTGTGATTTCTTTAAAAATAATGTTCGTTTTTCGAATACAAGACGTGATATGGTGGAAAGTATGACAGCAACTGCTGAACGAATTGCTGGTTATGAAATGCTTTATGGTAAAGAAGAGGTAGAAAGTTTTTTAGATGCTGTATTAGCTATTCAAGAGCATATTGACCCCTCGATATTAAGGCCGAAGCAGCCAGATTTTAACTTAGAGGAAGAAGAGATAGAAGTTATAAGAAAGACACCATACGATGATTTATGGAATATAGATCAACCTTCTAAAGGAAAGTTTACATTAGTTCCAAAAAGAAAAAAATTTCCATTCAGTCCAGAGAAGGATTTACTGTTATTTATCCAAGAGCATAGTCGGGAATTGGAAGATTGGCAGCGGGATATTTTAACGATGATGCGGGAAGAGATGCTTTATTTTTGGCCACAATTAGAAACAAAAATTATGAATGAAGGATGGGCGTCCTATTGGCATCAGCGAATAATAAGAGAAATGGATTTAACTTCTGATGAGACGATAGAATTTGCAAAATTGAATGCAAACGTAGTCCAGCCTTCTAAAACAAGTATTAATCCATATTATTTAGGATTGAAAATCTTTGAAGATATTGAAATAAGATATGATAACCCTACAGAAGAAATGAAAAGATTAGGTGTAAAACCGAACTCGGGAAGAGAAAAAATGTTTGAAGTTAGAGAAATTGAATCGGATATTTCCTTTATACGAAACTATTTAACAAAAGAATTGGTGAAGAAGGAAGATTTGTATTTGTTTGAAAAGAAAAATGGAAACTACCAAATAACAGATAAAGACTATGAGCATGTTAGAGACCAACTAGTTTCTATGCGTGTCAATGGAAGTTTTCCATATATCGAAGTTGAAGATGGTGACTACTCGAGAAACGGAGAACTATATTTAAAACATGGGTATGAGGGAATTGAATTAGACCCTCACTATTTAGAAAATGTACTTCCATATATTTATCAGCTTTGGGGAAGATCAGTGTACATGGAAACGGTTGTTGAAAAGAAGCCAACTCTTTATGTATATGATGGTAAAAAAGTTTCTATACGTTCATTATAAGTAAATTTATAAAAATGAGGTTCCGAATTAAACGGATCCTCGTTTTTATTTTATTAATCTCCTGAAGAATGATTTTGGATGACATGGCCACATTTAAATCGTTATTTTGGTTAGTTTGGACAATCTTATTAATAAGTTGGACAAACACCAGTAAAGGTTGGATAATAAACGCCAAAAGTTGGACAATCATCAATAAAAGTTGGACAATGAAAAACCACTAAAATGAAGGAAATGATCCCTCACGCTGCGGTTGTTATTTAAGCTTGTCGTTTAAAATACTATCCTCCAGTACGGAAAACTTGTCTCCATATACTTTCGTAATATGCACTTCTCCCCAAGCACATAACGCATCTAAAATGCTGCCTAGACTTAAACCATATTCACTTAATTCATATTCAACTTTAGGTGGAACTTGATTGTATGCGATTCGATTAATAACACCATCTGCTTCTAGTTCCCTTAGCTGCTGCGTTAACATTTTCTGTGTAATGTCAGGCATAAGTCGTTTCAATTCACTTGTTCTTTTCTTACCATGAGTTAAATGGCATAAAATTACACATTTCCACTTTCCACCGATTACTTCTAATGTTGCTTCAACGGAAATATTATACTTCTTTTTTTTCATTTGAAATCTCCTTATTTATAGGAACTAAAAAGTACCTATATAACTTTTTAGTTCCTATATCACTTGAAAGTGCGTACTTTTATTTTTAATCCTTAGGATTCATAATAACATTTGCCGGTGGAATTACATTACATTTTCATTTTGTTCTCCGGAGATTAAATAATACAGCACTGTAAAGAAAGGATGGGGAAAAATGACTTTAGATAAAAAGCGAAGTATGTTCGCGCTACTTGCATTAGCGGTTAGTGCATTTGCAATTGGGACAACCGAATTTGTTAGTGTGGGCCTTCTTCCGCTTATTTCCAAAGATTTAGATATATCACTTACAACAGCAGGACTTACTGTTTCCTTATACGCATTAGGGGTAATGTTTGGAGCGCCTATTATAACATCTATTACTTCAAGAATGCCTCGTAAAACCTTATTATTATGGATCATGGTAGTCTTCATTATAGGTAACGGCATCGCTGCTAGTGCAACAAGCGTTACGTTTCTATTAATTGCTCGTGTTATTGCAGCATTCTCACATGGAGTTTTTATGTCGATTGGATCTACTATTGCTGCTGATTTAGTACCTGAAGATCGTAGAGCAAGCGCCATTTCCATAATGTTCACAGGCCTAACTGTTGCTACTATTACAGGAGTACCATTTGGTACATTTATTGGCCAACAGTTTGGCTGGCGTTTTGCTTTTGTATCCATTGTTATAATAGGAATTATAGGATTTATCGCAAATAGTATTCTTGTTCCATCCGATTTAAGAAAGGGTAACTCAACAACTATTCGGGACCAAGTAAAGCTCTTGACAAATAGCCGAATATTATTGATTTTAAGTATTACAGCACTTGGTTATGGGGGTACATTTGTCGTATTCACTTATTTATCCCCATTGCTTCAAACAATAACTGGTTTTGAACAAGGAACTGTTACGATTATTTTACTCGTTTATGGAATAGCAATTGCAATTGGCAACGTGATTGGAGGGAAACTTTCAAATAAAAATCCGATTGGTTCGTTGTTCTATATGTTTATTGCACAAGCAATAGTGCTTTTTGTTTTAACGTTTACAATTCCATTTAAAGTAGCCGGATTAGTGACTATCATCTTAATGGGTTTGTTTGCATTCATGAACGTCCCAGGGCTCCAAGTGTATGTCGTAATGTTAGCTGAACGTTTTGTTCCAAGAGCTGTTGACGTCGCATCTGCTATGAACATCGCTGCATTTAATGCAGGGATTGCAATAGGGTCTTATTTAGGTGGTGTTGTAGCAGACTCTATTGGACTTATCCATACTGCTTGGATTGGGGCATTAATGGTTGTATTAGCAGCAATATTTACTGGTATAAGTCGAGTGTTGGAAAGAAAAGACAAGCAAAGATTAAGCGTATCCAAAACACAATATTAATATAAATGGAGGAAAGAGAAATGATAAAAAATTTACAATCTAGAACAAAGTTGAATAACGGTGTTGAAATGCCTTGGTTTGGTCTTGGGGTATTTAAAGTAGAAGAAGGTCAAGAACTTGTAAATGCTGTAAAAACGGCTATTTTACATGGTTATCGCAGTATTGATACAGCTGCTATTTACGGCAATGAAGTCGGGGTCGGACAAGGTATCCGTAAAGCAATGAAAGAAGCAGATATTGCAAGAGAGGATCTTTTCATCACTTCGAAGGTTTGGAATTCAGAATTAGGATACGAAAAGACGATTGCAGCTTATGAAGAAAGCTTGACTAAACTAGGCTTGGATTACTTGGATTTATATCTTATCCATTGGCCAGTCGAAGGTAAATATAATGAAGCGTGGCGAGCATTAGAAACCCTTTATAAAGAAGGTAAAGTGAAAGCAATCGGTGTAAGTAACTTCCAAATTCATCACTTGGAGAATTTGATGAAGGACGCGGAAATTAAACCGATGGTGAATCAAGTAGAATATCATCCACGATTGACACAAAAAGAACTACAAATGTACTGTAAGGAACAAAGTATTCAACTAGAGGCATGGTCACCGCTTATGCAAGGACAATTACTCGATAACGTAGAGCTTCAGGAAATTGCCAATAAATATGGTAAATCTGTAGCTCAAATCATTCTACGTTGGGACTTACAAAATGGTGTTATAACAATTCCAAAATCAACAAAAGAACATCGAATTACAGAAAACGCAAATGTATTTGATTTTGTATTAACAGAGGAGGATATGAAGCAAATCGATAGTTTGAATCAGAATCATCGAGTGGGACCAGATCCTGACAACTTTGATTTTTAAATAATAGTGAAATTAGTTAGACAAAGAATTTGATCCACTGGGCACATAATACATTACTTAAAGTGTAATGTATTATGTGTTTTTATTTAGAAGTAAATTTATATGTAATTGACACTTACCTACTAGTAAGTTAGTATGAAAAAATGGAAAATAGAAAATCACAAATCATTGAGTTAGCACTTAGGAATATACGGGAAAAGGGTTATTTATCTTTTAGCTATGATGATTTGGCTAAAGAACTTAGAGTAACAAAAGCGAGCATTCATTATCACTTTGAGAAAAAGGAGGACTTAGGTCTTGCAATATGCGCAAAATTAAGAGAAGGGCTAGAAAATTCGTTTATTCAAATAAATGAAGTGCAGATGGATATTGAAGAAAAGCCATTGGAGTTTATTTTAAGTAGAGCAAATCAAATTAAAATAAATGAAGTATGTCCTATATCGTCTTTGCAGGCAGACTTTCATTTTCTACCAACCTCAATGCAGGAGAGTGTACGTCAATTGAGTCAGATGGAAATAGATTATCTCAAAGAATTACTTGATGAGTTAAAGAAAGATGGTAGGCTCCAACAAATACAAGATACTGAAGCATTAGCTGTCCTTCTTATCTCAAGCACGAAAGGTGCACTTCAATATAGACGTGTAGTAGGAGAAGGTTTATATTCAACAGTATTTGCTCAATTAAAACTGCTTGTAAATGGGAATATTGAAAATAGCTAAATATGAAGACATGACGAAATTATTGGAGGGATTAGATGGAACGTCGAGTTGTTGTAACAGGGTATGGAGTGGTATCACCGTTAGGAAATAATGTAGATACATTTTGGAATAGTATTAAAGAGGGTAAATCCGGTATCAAGAAAATTGAGTCTGATGAATTTAAAGAGATAAACACGCAAATCGCTGGTAGTGTAACTGACTTTCCCGCGGAAAAATACTTTGATAAAAAAGAATTAGGTAAATATGATTTGTTCACACAGTACGCCTATGCAGCAGCAAAGCAAGCGTTAGATCAATCGCAACTTGACCTGAATACGGTTAATAAAGAACGTATAGGTGTTTATGTAGGTTCGGGAATTGGGGGTATTAACACAACCCTTGAGAATCATAAACTGATGCTAGATAAGGGAGCAAGAAAAGTATCTCCATTTATGGTGCCCATGATGATTAGTAATATGGCGACTGGTATTATTGCGATTAAATTCGGTTTAAAAGGTCCAAGTTTTTCTCCTGTTTCTGCTTGCGCAACGGCGAATCATGCAATTGGTGAAGCCTATTTAAATATATTACATGGTTATTCGGATGCAATAGTGGCAGGAGGAGCAGAAGCATCTATAAATCCGTTATCTTTTGCTGCCTTTTCAAGAATGAGAGCGATGTCTACTTTAAATGATTCTCCAGAAAAAGCTAGTCGTCCATTTGACAAGAATCGTGATGGATTTGTTATGTCAGAAGGGGCAGGAATATTAGTATTGGAAGAGTATGAACATGCTAAAAAGCGGGGGGCAACAATTTTAGGTGAAATTGTAGGTTATGGTTCAACAACAGACGCCTATCATATTACGTCTCCTGATTTCGATGGGGCAGCAAGAGCTATGAAGTTGGCAATAAATATGGCGCAAATTCACCCGACAGAAATTGATTATATTAATGCGCATGGAACAAGTACACCAGAAGGAGATAAATCAGAAACGAGAGCTATTAAAGCTACTTTTGGTGCTCATGCATATGACTTGAAAGTAAGTTCTACAAAATCGATGACGGGTCACTTATTCGGAGCGGCTGGTGGCGTTGAAGCGATAATAACGCTTAAAAGTACAGTGGAAGGTATCGCACCTGCTACAATTAATTATGAAAATTCGGATGAAGAATGTGATTTGAATTATGTTCCAAACGAAGCCGTGAAAACAGAAATAAACTATGCACTTTCAAATGGTTTTGGTTTTGGTGGACATAATGCCGTGCTTGCTTTCAAAAAATTCATAGGTTGATTGGGAAAGCAATTGATTTGTAAAAGCGACAAATTCAACCTTGAACGCGATAAAACCACAAAAAAAGAAGCTTTTTGCTATGGCGAAAAGCTTCTTTTTCCTATTTATTTGTATTAGGATCCCACAAAGTCTCCACCATCGACGTGAATCGTTTGGCCGGTCATGTAGCTAGAGTCATTAGAAGCTAAAAACACAAAAGCAGGTGCATTTTCTGCAGGTTGACCACGTCTTCCTATAGGGGTGTCATCCCCGTGTTTTTCTACTTTCTCCTTATCAAAAGTAGCAGGGATGAGTGGTGTCCAAATAGGACCAGGAGCTACAGCATTAACGCGAATGCCTTTCTCTATCAAATTTAATGCAAGGGATCTGGTGAAGGAGGTTATTGCTCCTTTTGTTGCTGAGTAGTCAATAAGATCTGGTGATCCACGGTATGCCGTAACAGAAGACGTGTTTACAATTGTATCTCCATTGGACATATGGGGAAGGGCTGCTTGCGTCAAATAGAACATGGAGTAAATATTCGTAGAGAACGTTTCCTGTAACTGATCAGGTGTAATGGCCAAAAAATCAGTTGTAGGGAATTGTTTTCCTGCATTATTAACTAATATATTGAGTTGACCAAATTCTTGAATGACTTGATCCACTGCATGTTGACAGTTTTCATCATCGCTCAAATCTGTTTTGATTTTTAATGCTCTAACCCCATAATATTCTATATGTTTCACTGTTTTGTCAGCGTCTTCTTGTTCATCTTCATCCAAATAAACAATGGCGACATTCGCACCTTCTTTCGCGAAAGCAACAGATACTGCTCGACCAATTCCACTATCTCCGCCTGTAACAAGCGCAACTTTTCCCTTCATTTTTTCAGAACCTTTATAGTTAGTGTCATCGTAAATGGGAGCAGGTGTCATTTTTTCTTCAACACCTGGTTGATGATCTTGTGTTTGTCCTAAAACTTCCTTATGAATTTTTTCATAGTTTTCAGTTGTCATGGAAATCCTCCCCATCATTAATAGTGGTCAATTTCATTATTCCCTTTGTGTATGAAAAGAAACATATTGGACTAATATATCGGAATTGTAAGTTTCATTTTTTTTATATAAGAAAAGGGTATATTGTATCGAATATAATGCAGAATGGAGTATTTATATGAAACCAATCATTGGAGGAAATAAATTGGAATTATATAAATAGTGGATGAAGTAATTTTCATGTCTTTTGAATATGCTTATAATGCTATACTATTAAACAAATTGCAATTATTCAAAAAATGGACAGGAGTCAGACAAAATGAGTACAGCCAATTCACTATTAGAGGCATTTAAAAAAACTAAGTATCAAGTATCGGGACACGGGAAGAGAGATATTCAAATACTTAAAAGTGCATTGCAAGAGTTGGATGGTCAACAAGAAAGTGATGTGTATGGTAAAGGACAGATTATTGAAGACTTTCAAGTGAAGATGGCGAAGTACTTAGGAAAAGATACGGCAGTATTTTTCCCAAGCGGTACAATGGCACAGCAAATAGCGTTACGTATATGGTGTGATAAAAAAGGGTTGAAAAAAGTTGCTTACCATCCATTATGCCATTTAGAAATTCATGAAGAAGATGGATTAAAGGAATTGCATCACATCGAGACAGTTTTGTTAGCTAATCAAAGCAGATTAATAGAATTGGAAGATGTGTTGAGTATGGAAGAAGAAGTTGCTTGCATATTGCTTGAATTGCCTCAACGAGAAATAGGTGGTCAGTTACCAGATATCAAAACGATTGAAGAAATCTCCAAATATTGCCGTAAAAAAGGCATTAAGCTGCATTTAGATGGAGCAAGGCTATTTGAAATCCTTCCATATTACCAAAAATCAGCTGCAGAAATTTGTAGCCTTTTTGATAGTGTATATATTTCGTTTTACAAAGGAATTGGTGGGATTGCAGGAGCTATTCTTGCAGGTGATAAAGAATTCACTGAAGAATCCAAAGTTTGGAAAAGACGCCACGGAGGAGATTTAATCAGTTTGTATCCGTATATCGTAAGTGCTGATTTTTATTTTAATAAAAGATCATCCAAAATGGAGCAATACTACAAAGATGCAAAAGAGCTTGCTGAACTTTTTAATTCATGTCATTCTGTTTCGACTATGCCAATTAAACCTGTTTCAAATATGTTTCATGTTCATTTTCATGCACCAAAAGTGCAGATGGAACCTTTATTATTAGAAATATATGAGGTAACAGGTGTTGGCTTAACGGGTTATTTAAACGAAGTAACAGAAGAGTCTTGTTCTTACGAAGTAAGTATTGGTGACCAGTATGCAACTTTTCCAAAAGAAAGACTAAAAGAGGTAATGCAGTTGCTTGATATGAAAATAAAAGAAATGAAACACTTGAATAGTTAATAGTCGTCAAAAAAGACTTGCACGAGAGTACTATTCAAGTTAACTAAGAATAAAACCTTTCTATTTGCACAAATTATTTGGCATGGAGGTGAAAATTCATGCCAAGAGATAAAAATCCTAGGAAATCTTTAGACCGTGAAGAATACGGATTCGGATACGATGTTAGCCCAGATGATCTAGATGTAGTTGGACAGAATAATAAGGCAAAGCAAAAAAATGATAACGAAAATAAAGCTAAACCAAGTAATAAAAACAATCCTTCCAAATTAAATATTTAACATTACGGTGAGGGCACTTAGCCTTCACCGTAAAATTTTTCCTTCAGTTCTATTTCTTCTTCATTTTTCTTACATTGTAACAACGCCAAGAAAAAAGGAGAGATTCATATGTTAATCGACGGTGTTTTTTCTGGGGGGGGATTAAAGGGTTTTGCTTTAGTTGGAGCATATCAAGTTTTGGAAGAAAAGGGGTATCGATTCAAGCGAGTTGCTGGCACGAGTGCCGGAGCTATTCTTGCAGGTTTTATAGCTGCTGGTTTTTCAAGTAAGGAGATTGAAAGTATGTTGAATGAACTCGATGTACTTACCTTCCTTGATCCACGTAAACCAATGCTTCCTATTCCATTCATGAAATGGATTAATCTATATTGGAGACTTGGTTTATACCAAGGAAAATCATTAGAGAATTGGTTTTTAGAGAAGTTGGCGATAAAAGGTGTATATACATTTTCCGATTTACAGCCAGGTGTATTAAAACTTGTTGCTTCTGATTTAACAAATGGTAAGATGATGGTTCTCCCTGATGATTTGGAGAATTACGGAATATCAGCAAGTAGCTTTCCGGTTGCTCGAGCATTACGCATGAGCTGTGGAATTCCTTTTTTCTTTGAACCTGTCCGATTGAAAGTTGGTTCAGGTGATACGATAGTAGTAGACGGCGGTGTATTAAGCAATTTTCCAATGTGGATTTTTGATAATGGAAATAAAGAGCGTCCTGTTCTTGGAATAAAACTAAGTCGTAGCTCGGATGAGTTGTCAGGACATCAGATAGACAATGGCTTGCAATTATTCGAGGCACTTTTTTCCACGATGAAAAATGCACATGATGAGCGATATATTTCTAGAAAACATGAAAAGAACATAATATTCATACCAGTGGATGACTATAGTGCAACCCAATTTGATCTGACGGAAGAAATGAAAGACGATCTATTGGAAAAAGGGAAAAGTCGTACCATTCAATTTTTAAAAACTTGGGGAAAGTATTTTATATAATACTTATTTGAATAATTACAAATAATATAGCAAGAATAAAAGGAGATGATTAGAAGGAGACGATTATGAATGGTTAAAACAACAAAAGATATGGCACTTAAAATTTTGAACGATAGTATGATTGGTACAATGGCGACGATTCAAGATAATAAGCCACATTCTCGGTATATGACATTCTTTCACGATGACTTCATAATATACACAGCAACAAGTAAAAAGACTCACAAAGTGGAAGAAGTGCAAAAGAATCCAAACACCCATATTTTGTTAGGGTATGAGGGTAAAGGACTTGATGATGCTTTTTTAGAAATTGAAGGGACAGTTGAAGAATCACAAGAAGAGGGTATGAAAGAAAAAGTGTGGAACAAACATTTGAAGGGATGGTTTGAAGGTCCCGAAGATCCCGACCTTGTCATACTGAAAATTACTCCAACACAAATTCGTATTATGAATATAGGAGAGGCTCCTCAAATTGTGGAGTTTTAAGAAAGTAACAGTTATACAAGTATGACAATCCTAATAATTGACCCCAAAATTTATAGCATTTATACTAAAACTACAAAAGAATATTCAACTTCCGTTAAGGGGAGTAGCTATTCAACAAAGTCGTCAATACAGGAATCTAATCCTCGGCTTTGTTGGCAACAACAGTTGTTTGCGAGACCTTACCAATTATTTGGTAAGGTCTTTTTTTTAGAGACGATGTAGCCAAGAATTGGTTATAACGTCTCTTTTTATTTCTTATAATTAGTAGGAGGTCAAAAACTTTGGGAACTTATGAAACAGTTGCAAATACAGTAATTATAGATAAGAAAAATCGACTTATAAGTTATGATAATTCTTTAGAACTTATTGGAAAAGGTAGAAGCGCATTCGTTTTTAAAATAAAATCATCAAATAAAGCATTGAAAATATTTTTCTCACATTTAAAGTACATTGCGAAAGAAGAGGCAGAAATTTACACAATCGTCCAAGGTAACTCTTATTTCCCTACTATTTATGAGTCTGGATCGAATTACATTGTTATAGATTATATTAAAGGAGTAACACTTTTCGAATGTTTGACTAAAGGAATTATCATAACCAATACCCATATGAAGGAAATAGATTACGCATTAGCAATAGCTGCTAAAGGATTGAATCCTTCAGACATTCATTTAAAAAACATTTTTATCACATCTAAAGGTGATATAAAAATTATTGACGTTGCACGTTATAGACAAAAGAAAGAGTGTAAGCAGTGGCATAATTTAAGAAAGGCCTATTATCAGCATTACTGTAAACCCTATTTTATTAAGAAAGTCCCTGCTCTATTCTTAAATTTAGTTTCCTTCTTTTATAAAAAAGGACTTATCCCGTTCTATAGATTATGAAATCAACAGACTGCTCATTTTACATTAGCAGTCTTCAGCTTGTCGACAAATGCATTTTTATGAATCAAAATGTATTAAGAACATAGTGATTATTGTGCTTTTCCTTTAGGAATCGCTCCAGGCGGGCGCTTTCCGCGGGCTCGCGCCAAGCCTCGGGCCAACAGGATGTTGGTCATGAAGGCGTTGCCGCAGGACGCGGCGATCTTAGCCTTCCTACTTATGCCTGCGCTGTCTCGCTGTCCCGCAGGAGTCGCCGCCTTCCGCTTATTTTTAACTTCAATAAACAGAAAAGTGGACAATTAAAGCCTTTTCACTTGATGAGATGGGATAATCAATCCGTTATTTTTATCAGATATTTCGAGAAACATGGATTGATCACAGCATCTTCAGATTTCCACTTTCAACTTTTGAAAAATAGGCAGGGCCCGCCACGGAGACTCCTGTGGGAATAGCTTGAGCTGAAGACCCCGGAGGAACGGCAGTGAGGCCACTGAAAAACTCGAGTTAATATTTTTGTAGGAACTATTTGCTGTATTTATTTAAGAGAATTTAGCGCGACGCATGAGACTCCTGCGTGAAAGCGAGACAGACGAGACCCCGCACGAAGGAGGAGGCTCGTCGCTCACCCGCGGAAAGCGAATGCCAAAGCGATAAATTCTCTTAACGACTATTTGATAGAAAATTTATTAGAATAACACTTTTTCAGTGGCCTCAACGGCAGTGACGAGGAGGCTGAAGCCAAGCCCACGGAAAGCAAAGTGGCGGGCCCCGCTGATTCTCTTATACATCTCTATTCATTGTAAAACGAATTTGTCTAAAGTCTGAAGACTGCTTATGTTAGCAGTCTTTTTTTTATTTAATAGATAGCATTCTCCTATAAGGAATCGAATGCAAAAAATGAATATAATCGCTAACAAGTGGAAATGCTGAGTACATAGATTTTGAAAAGAAATGACCCAATTTCTCCAAACGTATGTAAGAAAGGCATGTGGTACTTGTGAAGTTCAATAAATTAAAACGTACCATAAAAATTAGCGATAACGAGGAAACCACACAAAGTAAGAGTTCTGATTCAAATGAGAGTTCACAAGCTGAATTGTTCGTCAATCATCCTGAAGCAGATAAGACAATTGAAAAGATTAAAAACCATACAGGTCGAATAAATGATTTAATTTTCAAGAAAATTCCTACAGACGAAGGTATTGTTACAGTGATTTATACGAGGTCACTTGTAGAAAAAATGGCTCTGCAAGTAATGATATTTGTCCCCTTGGCAAATCATATAAATCAAATTCACCAAGTTTCGGAAAAATTAGAGACAACTAATTTTCCTGAAATTCTAAATAGGCTTATCTCGGGACAAACACTGTTGTATTTTCATCATACAAACATGCTACTGTGCATTGACACATATAGCGCTCCAACAAGATCCATTACAAATACCGAAACTGAATCAACGGTTATTGGACCTCAAGATGCATTTACGGAATCGTTAGAAACAAATATTTCTTTAGTAAAGAGACGTATTCAAAATCCAAGTTTAAAAAATGAAGCACGTACAATAGGAACAGAAACGAATACAAAGATTTCTATATTATTTATAGAAGGCATTGTAAATAAAGATAATCTTGACAAAATAAATCAACGAATTGACAAACTGCATTACCCTGCGTTCTCTGATATTTCCATATTAAAACAACTAATTGAAGATAATCCTTTATCTCCTTTTCCGCAGTATTACATGACTGTGAGGCCAGACAGTGTTACTAATTATCTGCTAGATGGAAGAATTGCTATTTTTATGGATAATAGTCAAGCGGCAATTGTCTGTCCGACAACCTTTTTGGAAATGTTTATTTCTGTTGAAGATTATTATAATCGTTGGACAACGGCATCCTTACTTCGAATGCTTCGGTTTTTTGGGTTTTTCTTAACAATAATGATAACACCGATGTATGTTTCGGCATTAACATTCCATCCAGAAATATTACCTTATGAACTTTTGCTGAATTTACAGGAATCGAGAAGCAAGGTTCCTTTTCCTCCTCTAATTGAAGTATTGTTTTTAGAACTAATTATCGAAGTCTTAAGAGAAGCCGGATCACGAATGCCGGCAAAGGTAGGACAAACAATTGGTATCGTAGGAGGTATTGTAATCGGAACAGCAGCAGTTGAAGCAGGGCTTATTAGCAATATACTAGTTGTGTTAGTTGCTACTTCCGCATTACTTTCTTTTTTACCACCAATTTTCTTAATGAGTAATACGAGCAGATTTGTTAGATATATTTTCATTTTATCAGCAGGTTTGTTTGGACTATACGGACAGATGCTTGCATTTGCATGGCTCATTAGTCATTTACTAAACTTAAATTCTTTAGGAACTCCTTTTATGTCACCTGTAATTCCAAGAAAAGCAGCGGATTTAATGGATAGCATTATTCGATTTCCAATCGCATTTTTAAAAGGTAAAAAGGGGATTTCGAATTCAAAGAAAAAGTAGAACGTCCTGGGAGAGTTGAGGTAGGTAATAGTGAGTACAAACAATCGAAAAATCTTGAATGGGTATCATGTTATTTTTTTGACGCAAAGTACAATGATTGGTACTGGAATCCTTTCACTCCCTCAAAGACTCAGTTCACTAGGTTATAGCCAAGCATTTGTCCCACTATTGTTTGGGGTAATTGCAAGTATCTCGTTATTACCTATGATTTGGATTAGCTCTCAATATAAAAATGATAATTTATTTACTATAAATGAGAAATTATTGGGAAAACCGTTTGGAAAAAGCGTTAATTTGTTTATTGTTGTTCACTTTACTCTTTTTTTGGCAGGAATCATTAGTAATTATATGCACCTTATTCAAACGACTGCACTTTCAGAACAATCAAGTACAATTCCAGTTTTCTTTCTCTTACTGTTACTTATTTACATAGTCAGTGGTGGTATTAAATCGATCGCTAGGTTTTGTACAATAACGTTTTTTTTAACGATACCGATGTTATATTTTTTACGTTGGGCAATTGAGAAAGGTGAACTAAGTCATTTGTTGCCTTTATTCAACTTTAATGGTAGCCAATTTTTAGATGCGTTAAAAAAAGGATATATATCAGTATTAGGATATGAGTTAATTATGTTTTATTTCCCGTATATTATAAACCAAAAGAAAGCATTAAAACATTCTTTAATAGGACTTTGGATAAGTATCATTCTTTGTTTTATAACGACTTTGGTAAGTGTGATTTATTATTCTGAGTGGCAATTGAAAAATATTGAGTATTCGGTATTACACTTGTTTAAAGCAGGGGAATTTACTTTTATAGAAAGAATCGACATAATCGGAATTACATTTTGGATATTTCTAATTTTATCATCGGCAGCTACTTATTTATGGAGTGCTAAGAAAGGAATAGATTCTCTTCGAGCTAAGAAAAAGAATTATCATACGTATTTAATAACTTTAGCTATTTTCTTATTCGTAGTAATACCATATTCAAGAGAATATCAAGACAAGTTATTTAAACTTTCCTACCAAATTTCCTACATAATGCTGGCGTGGCCATTACTTTTGGCTGTTGTTCATTCACTTAAGAAAAAGCAGGTGAAGCAATGAACAGGAATCTAATATTATTTTTTGCTTCGATTTTGATCATGTCAATCTTAGTTGGTTGTACAGATAAGGAATTGAAAGTACCTTTGGAAGACGTCGGAATGGTAGGAATAATGGCATTTGACTATATCGATGAAAACTCATTTAAATTAACGGTATCGATTCCTCAATTTTCTCCGGAAGCAAAAGAGAGAGCACAAATTTTCTCTGTTACTACAGATTTGATTTCTAAAGGAATTGTTGAAATTGAAACACTTTCAGACAAAAAGGTAGTATTAAATCAATTGCGCGTCGTTCTCATAAACGAAGAATTTGCTCGTAAAGGAAATATTCAAAAAGCAATTCACCATTTATATAGAAATGCAGACGTAGGAAATAAAGTGCTTCTTGCAATTGTGAAAGAAAACGGGGAAGAAATGTTAAAGGCGGAATACCCTGACAAACCGAATGTTAACATTTACCTAAACGACTTGTTACAACCAAGTATCAATACTGCATTTAATCCAAATACGAATATACACGATTATATGTACACAGAAACAAATCCAGTTTTTGACACGATAGTGCCGCTACTAGAAAAAAAAGAGGGCAAAATAGAAATGGATGGAATTGCTTTATTCAAAGAAAAGCATATGCTGAAAGAATTGCCAGAGGAAGAGGCTCTTATCATTCAGGCTTTACTAGGACGTAAAAAACTTGCTCCGCTATATCTAGAGTTAAATCAAGCTGAACAGAAAGAAGAATTAATGATGGATTTGATTAATAGTAAGGTTAGCATAAAAGGTAATAAGAATATGGAATCTCCAAAGGTATCTATTTCATTGCATATCGAAGGGACACTTGTTGAATATAGAGGAGGAAGAGAAAAAGAACTGGTAAATATAAAAGGTATTACAAAGTTAGAACATGATATTAACAAACAAATTGAAAAAGATATTAAAGAATTTTTGGAGAAGTTAAGTGAGCTGAAGGTCGATCCAATAGGACTATCTGAAAATTTCCGGATGTATTATAAAGGAAAATGGAACAATAAATTGAAGGAAGAAGTAATTAGTAATCTACAAGTGGATGTTCAGGTGGACACTTCTATCATTAGTACTGGTACACTGAAATGAGGAAATGAAAAGGAATGCTGCACTGTAAGTGATCAGCATTCCTTTTTTTATTCTTCACCCACTCATTACTAGTACGCTCATATTTTTATGAATCTCGTTTTGTTCAAAAAGAGTAGGAGAAGAGGGGAAAGTAAATTCAAATCTAGTGCCTACACCCAATTCACTTTCTACATGAATTCTTCCATTCATAGCATGTACAATGCTATAGACAACCATTATTCCGAGGCCAGTTCCTTTTTCTCCTTTTGTTGAATAATATGGTTCTCCTAAACGGTTTAGTTGTTCCGCCGTCATCCCAGCTCCGGTATCTTGAACTAGAATAGTCATGTTGGATGAAGTAGACATAGTTTCTACTGTTAATACACCGCCGTTTGGCATGGCTTCTATTGCATTTTTCATAATATTAACAAAGCATTGGTGGAACTTCTGACTATCTCCTTCGATTGCACCAGTATACGAATAGTTCGTAATTATGTGGACAGAATTCCGATTAGCTAATACTTGGAGTGATTGAATAATTTGCTGAAGTTCTTCATGTACAATGAGAGGTTCAACTAATTCAATTTCAGGTTTAGAGAAAGTTAAATAATTTTGAATAACCTGCTCCGCCGATTTTAGTTCATTTCTTAATATCGAAATGTATTGGACTCGGCTCTCTCTCGAAATAGACTCGTCTTGTAAAAGCTGAACAAAACCGATTGCTGCGGTCAATGGATTACGGATTTCGTGGCATATAGCTGCCCCCATTTGTTCTACTGTTTCAAGCCTTTTTAACTTTACAACATGTAGTCTCAACTGAATAGTTTTATAAATTTCTTCAATAAAATAGGCGATTACACCAACTCCCAATGGCTGAATGAATAAATAGGAAAACCAAACATCAAATTGGTTCATATCCGCGAAACCCAAAGGAAACGATTGAACGAAACTAAAAAGAAATGAAACACTAACAGAAAATAGAATACGCTTTTTGGATGAGAGCTTCAAAAACCAGGGGGAAATCCGCCAAAATAAAATAGCAAGACTTCCGTAAAAAAAGATTGTTAACCAAAATCCAGTGTCAATCCCATAAAAACTTCTCACAATTATTGTCAAGGAGGCTAATAAAGGTCCGAGTCCAATATAAAGACCTCCAATTATGAATGGAATTTTCCGTAAGTCGAGTATGACATCATGACCTTCTATACGATGCGTGAATACAAAACATAGGAGTAAACTAGCAATAATATAAACTGTGGCGATAATTTGAATGGTGCGTAAACTTTCAGCTCTTTCTACCCATAACATACTAAAAAAAAGCAATACGATTAATAAGGATAAGTTAAAAAAGAAGTGTTCTATTAATTCCAATGTGTTATCACTCCTAAATTACTAGCTATATTTAGAATAATAAAAATTTATCGAATACACAATATTTTTGTTGTAGTCAGAAAATATTATTTACATAATATACTAGATTTATATTGCTTAAAAGTGAATTGAAAAACAGTACCCTTACCTATTTCACTTTGAACATCAATCGTTCCCCTCATAGCACGTAAAATACTGTAAGCTACCATCATACTAAGTCCTGTTCCGGTCTCTCCCTTGGTAGAATAATATGGTTCTCCTAAACGTTTCAATTGATCATTACTCATACCTGCTCCAGTGTCTTGAATAGTAATTATCATATTACTCTTAACAACTTCTGTTTTTAGCAATAATGTACCACCGTTCGACATGGATTCAATCGAATGTTTAATAATATTAATAAAACATTGATGGAATTTCGATTGATCACCTTCAATCATTCCATGGGATGAGAAATTAGTAGATATCTCTACAGAGTAGTAGTTTGCTATTGGTTGTAGTAATTTTAGAATATGGGTTAGTTCCTTCTGGATATCTAGTTCTTCAACCGATTCAATTAATGGTTTGGAAAAGGTTAAATAATCTTGGATAATTTTTTCTGCCGCATCCAATTCCCTTTTTAATATGGAGAAATATTGCGTTTTCTTCTCTTGATCAAGAGAATCTTTGTTAAGCAATTCAACAAACCCAATGGCAGTTGTTAATGGATTTCGAATCTCATGTGAGATTGCAGCTCCCATTTGCTCAACTGCTTCTAATTTTTCTGCTTTTACCAACTGTTGTTGCAACTGAGTATTTTTTTCTGCCATTTCAATTGCATAAGAAATCATCGCAACGCCTATTGGTTGTACGATGAGATAGGCGACTAATAAATCTAATGTAGGTTCAGATGTTTCGGGAAATAGAACAACTGTTAAGATAGCAATACTTGTAAGTAAAGTAGTGCCCGTGGAAAAAAGTACTCGGTACTTGGAAGTTAGTTTTAAAAACCATGGGGAAATAAGCCATATGGAATAACTAATCAAAGAGTAAAATGGGATTGCTAAAAAGAATCCAAAATCTATCCCATGGAATGCGCGTAAGAAAATAACAAATAAGCCTAATATAGGACTTAATCTCATATAGAGACCACCGATTAAAAATGGAATAAGACGCAAATCTAATACTAATTCATCACTTAAACGATAGGAAAATATGTAGCAAATTGCTAGAGAAATAACAAAATAAAAAAGGGCTGTGAGTTTTAACGAACGCAGGCTATCAGATATTTTAGGATATGAAAAACAAAGAAATAGTAAGATAATTAACAAGGAGAGATTAAACAAAAAATGTACCGTTATGATTCCCAAGTGTATTCCTCTTCTACTGTTTTAGGTAAATTTTACCTCGTCAAGTATTAAAATACAATACATTTATTAACTATTTAGAATAGTTATACTTATATATGTTTTCTCATTCCTGGCTATTTATTCAATTAGATTGTTCTCATATAACTTTGCAATAATCCTTCTTTTTCGATAGAGCATCTTACCTGCTTCTGCAATATCGTTTACAGCGGAACGATTAATAAACGCACCAAATACAAGCCCGGCAATTGGGATCATTTGAAAAAGTTTTTTCCAGCCAAATTGATCACGATAGGAGAAAACGACTTCGCGCCATCCTTGCATTTCAGATAGAATCTCTCGTTTAGCTGCTTCGTCCTGTTGATTGAACATGGACAGTTGTGTCAGAATAGCTTGTTTTCCAACAATGTCTGAAGAGACAAACTGAAGGCATTTCACAATAAATAGACGCTCTTGTTCATCATTCGGATCATAGCCATAACAAATTGCTATGTCCTGTAAAGTTTTTAACTGAATACCTAATAGGAGAGGGATATCAATTGTTAATGTAAATATTCCTCCGATACCTGTACCAGCTCCTTGTAATGTTGCAATATTTTTTCTGTTTTTAGTTAGAATATCTACCGAGTGATCCATTTTAGAGACCGGAAGTTTTTCTACATCCTCTAGTGTTTGGACACCTAACTTAGGATAATAAGAGGGGACTTTAGATGTGGAGCTTAAATAGCTGCCGCCTGATTGTATATATTGACTGAGCTCGTCTAAAAGGACGCCAATTTTATTTTGAATGAATGTGGGAGTCCATTTATCAAGAATTTTAAATGGTAAACGCCCAAGCTTTTCCCAAAACATTAAATCATTTTGTTCCTTCTCCCAAATCTCCACTTTTTTCAATTCTTCTGATAACCATTGTTTAGAATCTAACACGTTTATTCTCTCCTCTTTCTTTCATTACTTTTAATACGCATATTGTTTAGGAAAGTTCCATCTCTCTTCTAAAGGAATGCATATATAGTAGAAAGAGTTCAATAAACGTATTATTAGGTTGGGATCAAATTAATATGGAATTTCGTACAGAGGAAATTTAGAAGCTTGATTAATCGAGGGATAAAACGGATCGAATGGTAAGTTAATTTATCCTTCTGTATTCTTTAGATTAAGAAAGAATTTAGAAAAAGACAAATCCCACTGGCATTCATTTTTGCAGTGGGATCTGTGCTTTTAATGTTCCTTTAACTCGTTGACATTTACTTCTGATCTTTCTTCTAACGAATGTCTAAGATGAACAGTTGCCGTTCTTCCATCCTCATGCAATTTGTCAATCCATACGGAAACACCATTATAACTGACCTCAAATTCGGAAGGAGAAGCTACAATTTCTTGTGCACGTTGATATTGCAAATTCAGACCTCCCTACAATTCTCTGTTTTCTTCGTTGCATTTTCTCCTAGCTCGGCAAATTCCCGAGCAAATTCCTCTTGAATATCATTAGGTTTAATTTTTTGATTTTTAGGTGTTTGAGGAAGTGAGTCTTTGTTCTTACTTTTTCCTTGTTTATTGTCTCTACCCATACTAATTCTCCTTTCTTATTTTCCGTACCACATTAATATGGCATTGAAATTACATATTAATCATGGAAGCATAAAAAGGAATTGACAAACTTTTATATTAATCGTACATTGTATATGAGCATATGTTCATATACTTTCTTAGAGGTGTTTACTATGATTTATGATGTAGTAGTACTAGGGGCAGGTCAAGCTGGTTTATCTATGGGATATTACTTAAAGAATTCCTCTTTATCGTTTTTAATAATTGATAATAGTGAACGAATAGGAGATGTTTGGAGAAAGAGATATGACTCTTTAACTTTGTTTACTCCAAGTTCTTATAGTTCATTACATGGATTAGCTATGGAAGGGAATCCTATTGAATTCCCAACAAAAGATGAAATAGCTGATTATCTAGAGCGTTATGCTAATAATTTCAATTTACCGTTATTACTTAACACTGAAGTCAAAAAGATTCATAAAGAAGATACCATATTCAAAATAACTACTGAATGCGACATCCTAGAAGCCAAAAACGTAGTCATAGCAACCGGGTCATTTCAATACCCAAGAATACCATCACTTTCGGAAGATATTTCAGAAGAGGTAGTTCAACTACATTCATCTCAATACAAAAATCCCTCTCAGTTGAAAGAGGGCTCCGTTATAGTTGTTGGGGGCGGAAATTCCGGTTCTCAAATTGCGTCTGAAATTTCACAATCACATGAAACGTATCTTTCAGTTGGCCAGAATCTTCGTTTTCTTCCGTTAAACCTTGCAAACAAAAGTATTTTTTGGTGGTTTGACAAAATAGGAATACTAAAAGCAAGTAGTTCTTCTTTTATTGGAAGAAGAATTCAAAATCTAGGCGATCCTATATTTGGATACGACCTAAAAGATAAAGTGAAAAATGGTACGGTTCAGATCAAAAATAGAACAGTTAGTGTAAAAGGCCATACAATTACATTTGAAGATCAAACATCATTAGATGTTCATAATATTATTTGGGCAACTGGCTTTATACCGGATTACTCATGGATAGATATTCCTTCCCTTTATGAAGAAAAGGGGAAATTACAGCATAATCGTGGAATTACAAATATTGATGGACTATACTTTCTCGGGTTACCATGGCAACACAGAAGAGGCTCTGCTCTCTTATTAGGAGTTGGCAACGATGCAAAGTACTTGTATCAATTTATTATGAGTAAAAACTAGACGAAGTGAGGATTTTTTATGAAACAACAAGATTATTCCATTTTATCGCCTAATACGGTAGATGAGGCTTCTCGTATTTTCAAAGCATTATCCGATCCAACAAGGATAAAAATATTATTTTTACTATCTCAAGAAGAATGCTCTGTAAATCATATTGCGGAAGTACTTGAAATGACACAATCAGCCGTTTCCCATCAATTAAGTTTTCTAAGAAATTTGCGACTTGTTAAATACAGACGTGAAGGGAACACTTTTTTTTACACTTATGATGACGATCATGTAATGACAATTTTAAATCAAGTGTTGTCACATATTGAATGTGAGTAATAATTTATCATCATCATGTGATGTTGTGACTAATTTTTATTTTGCTTTATTAAAAAAAGCAACAAGTTGTTTCGGGGTAGGTGATTGAACTTTGTATGAGATATTTCTATCTGCGTTATTTTCAACTCGGGGAATAATGGATTCGATAACGTTAAATTTCCAAAAAGAAGGTTTACTTTTCGTACTTTTTTCAGTTGAAGAGGTCATCATTTTTCTTTGAAAAGAATGAAGTTTTGCCATTAAGAATTTTTCTTTTATTCTAATGAGTATATAGCCTTCATCTTTTTCAGGATTATACTTTTTCAGAAGAGATTCGCTTATCTCGAACGTATTAGTTTTATTTTGAACTGACGGCGAGATAACGAAAATATTTCCTTTGCGAAATAAGGATGTATTAGATACTTGACGAAGACCTAAGTCATTTATGAGAAAATCAAGGTTTACTTGGGATGCTGGACTAGCGACGGACATAATAGTACCTCCTTTATTTGTACATTGATCAATACTATTAGTATACCCCAACTTGTATATAATAACTTCGTTTTTGGGAATTCTTCCTTAATATAAAGAAAACTACTCGTTTTTGTGTAATTTCAACACGGCTATTCGGAAAGGATGGCAATGAAAAGTGGAGTTCTGATATTTTTTTAATTAATATTTGCTCCTGCGGTTACTCGTCGCAGAAAAAATCGTTGCTCCTGCGGTTACTTGTCGCAGAAAATTTGCTACTAGGATTTAGCGCTCTGGCATTCGCTTTCCGCGGGCGAGCGCCGAGCCTCCTCCTTCGCTTCGCTTCGTGCGGGGTCTCTGCTGTCTCGCTTTCCCGCAGGAGTCTCATGCCTCCGCGCTAGATTCTTTTAATAGGAATTAAAGATTGTAAAAATACCAATTTAGAATTTCTCAGTGCACTTGATAAAATCGAAGGCACTGGAAAAGCATAACACTCATAAAATTGCTAATAAGCAGTGGCTCTAGGATTTAGCGCTCTGGCATTCGCTTTCCGCGGGCGAGGCCGAGCCTCCTCCTTCGCTTCGCTTCGTGCGGGGTCTCTGCTATCTCGCTATTCCCGCAGGAGTCTCATGCCTCCGCGCTAGATTCTTTTAATAGGAATTAAAGATAAAAATACCAATTTAGAATTTCTCAGTGCACTTGATAAAATCGAAGGCACTGGAAAAGCATAACACTCATAAATTTGCTGATAAGTAGTGGCTCTAGGATTTAGCGCACTGGCATTCGCTTTCCGCGGGCAAGGCCGAGCCCCCTCCTTCGCTTGTGTGTACTGAAAAAGTGCTATTATTCATAAGGTTGTTCAATATTCCAATAAATATGAAAATCGTTGAAACGGCTCCCTTTCCGGAAGGCACTGAAAAAGTCACTTTTTTTCAAAAAATAAAAACGAAATCCCATAATTCCTTCACTTTTTAGGGTGTTTATGGGGACGTCATGCCAATTTTGATACAAATATACTTCTCAAGTGGTGACTTTATTTTCTGAATTTTGGTTTTTCAGTGGCCTCCCTTTCCGCGGGCGTTGCCTCAGCCTCCTCGCTTCGCTGTGGGTCTTCGACTAACGCTATTCCCGCAGGAGTGTCGCCTTCTTCAACGATTTTCTAGAAATGCAAAAGTATTTAAATAAAATAATAGACAGTTTTTCAGCGCCCTTTCAGAAAGTATGGGTGTTTTTTATTTTCTAAAACTTTTTTCATAGTTGTAGGTCTAATAGATATGGACGAATGAAATGAGGTGAAATCTTGAGTGAAATGAAACTGGTAGAGCAAGCGATTAAAGGTAATGAAGATGCGTTTTTAGATTTAATTCACTCATATCAAGAGGCACTGTATCGAACAGCAATCTCATATTTGAAAAATGAAGGTGACGCACTAGAGGCTGTCCAGGAAGTGACATATAGGGCATATCGCAGTATAAAAACCGTGAAGCAACCTGCGTATTTTAAAACGTGGCTTATTCGGATCATGATGAACTATTGTCAGGATGTCATAAAGAAAAGTAAGAGGGAAGTGCTCGAAGATAGAATAGTTAGTATGCAAGGAGTAAGTGAAGATTTCACTTACTTGGAGGTCGAAGAAGCTCTTTTAAATTTATCTGATTACGAAAGAGAGTTATTGCACTTGAAATACTTTGAAGATGTCAAAATAAAGGACATCGCCGTTATGTGGAATACTCCGGAAGGAACGATTAAAACACGACTACATAAGGCGTTGCGAGCACTTAGGCACAATTTTGAAGAGAAAGGGGAGATGAAACGTGTTTGAGGAGGAAGAAAAGAAATTGGAGCAGAGGAAGAAATCCATAGATAAAGTCGAAGTACCAAGGGATAAGCTGCATTTTGCAGTACAAAGTGGGTTCGAGAAAGCAAAAAAAGAGAGAGCGTTAAAAAGGAGTAAGATTAGAAAAAGAAGTACATGGTCGATAGCGATAGCAGCCATCCTTCTCATCTCATTTGTTACATCTATCTCTGTATCTCCTGTATTCGCAAGTAAAGTTGCTTCGATTCCCGGTCTGGAGAAGATCGTTTCTCTTATAAAGCAAGATAGAGGTTTAACCGCAGCGGTAGAAAATGATTTCTATCAACCTATAAATCTGTCTCAAGAAAAGAACGGTATTACAGTAACGCTTGATGGAATAATTGCAGACAAAAAGGGAATGGTCATTTTTTATTCAGTTCATTCGAAAGAAGTGGATTTGAGCACACTTGAAATAAAGTATCTGGAATTATCCTCAGGAATGACCCCCCGCTATCGTTTTGGTCTAGGTAATAATTATGGTTTGAATTTGACGCCAAGAGAAGGAACAAACTTTTATAGCGGAGTGAAAACTATAGAAAAAGTAGCTTTTTCAAAGGACCCCTCTTGGGGGATGGGTATAAAAAATGGAGACAAGATTGAACATTTTAATATTCCATTCACTTATAAATTAATGGATGTAGAAAATAAAAATATTGTTGTGGATAAAGAAGTTACCATAGAAGGACAACGTTTTAAAATAAAGCAGCTAATCGTCAATCCGATAAGAACCACTATTAAATTAGAGGAAGATCCTAATAATTCAAAGAAACTTCTTTCAAGAGCATTTGATGAATTAAAGCTTGTAGATGAAATGGGTAGGACTTGGTCTACTACGCCTGGAAATTCATATAAAGTACTTCCTAAAGGGAACTTGTGGGAAGTCCCGCTTATGGAAAGTTTTTATTTCCATGATCCGAAGGAATTAACTTTAACCTTTGGAAAAGTAGCAGCAATGGAGAAATCGGAAGCATATGTTTTAATCGATACAGAAACTAAGGAATTTTTGGAACAGCCTTCAAAATCGATATTCTCCAACTTGCAAGTGAAGGATAATAGAGTCAGTTTTATAGTACAAGTTGATAAGGAATACGATAAGAATTTAGTTCACTTTAATAAATTTATAGATGCTAATGAAAAAGAATTCTATATAGAGACTGGGGGACTTACGCCAGTTGTTAATAATTATGTGAGAGGTTCAATGATAACCGTTCCTGAAGTAGGGCAGAAATTCGAATTTGAACTACCCGATAAGTCTTTTACTACTTATACAAATCCAATTCGGTTAGATCTCGAATTTTACCCATCCTGGATAGAAGAGGATGTACAGATAGAAATTAAATAATAAAAAGAAGAGGTTCTTGAACAATTTTTCGTAGTTCAAGAACCTTCTTTTAACGATTAATACATATTAACAATACCTATCTGGTCAATTTTATATTCCATGTATCCGGTAGGTTGTACCGTAAAATATAATTTGTTCTCTCCACTAACTAGGGGGCCATTATAATTATTATCGACTGTCACTTGAATAGTAGCAATAAATTCTACTTGCATACGGCTTCTGTCAATTTCCTTTAAGTTTGTCATTTCTACTTTTCTAATTCCTTTTTTGAATTCAGTTACTTGGAATGAAGAGTAGGGAAGGAATTGATTTTGAGCTACCTTTGAATCAACGAGTAAGTTATTGAATAGAATGGAAATCGGATTTACGTTCCCTGGGATATTTAGGTCTACGTATGGTTCCTTGCTTATTCTCCATCCAGCTTTATCAACATACTGATACTCCACGATATACATAAGCTTTTCCTGAGTTTCTCCAAAAGGTACAGTTAGTCGATAACTCATTGTATGCTGATCTTTTTTAATGAATTCAATGCTCGCTTTTTCCCATTCCGCTAATGAACCACCATCGGCATCCACTTGTGCAAGTTTTCCGTTGTACTCGATGATTCCTCTATTTTTAATAAATTGCTCAGCTGTAGATGAAGTCATCCATTGAGTTAAGTAATTCATTAATTCTGCTTTCGTGTCTAATTTGCTTGAAAGGTATCGATAAGTTGAACCTGTATAGGAAAATGTTTTGTATTCATCTTTTCCATAATCTCCACCAGCCTGAACATAAAGTATGGCTTTGGCGTACTCCGCTGCAAGTTCTACAACCATCTGATTTGTCAAGGCAGTACTTTTTTCTTGTTTAGGTTCTTTACTAATTTTCCAACCAAGTTTGTTTACATATTGATATTCAACTATGAAATTTTGCTTTTCATTCGTATTCCATACTGGAACTGTTAATCGGTAATACAGGGTATCTTTTTCGGTTTTTACATACTTAGCAGTTGCTTTTTCCCATTGTAGCAAGGAACCCCCATCTGCTTCCACCTGTGCTAGTTTACCTTTGTACTCAATAATGCCTCGATTTTTTATAAATTGTTCAGCTTCTGAAGAAACAAGAACTTTTTCTAAGTAAGTCTTTAACTCTTTTTTTGTATCAATGGTACTTGATAGGTAGCGGTACGTTTTTTTATTGTAAGAAAAAGTTTGATACTCTCCTTTTTTATATTCCCCTCCACGTTGCACATAATTGGACACTTTATGAAACTCAATTGCCAGATTAATTGCTTGTTCGGATGTTAACTCCTTTTTTTGTTGTGTGGATTGTGCGGTTTTGGTTTGGTCTTTTGCTGACACTAACGCATTTTGTGAAAAAGGAGTACTTAACATAATAGCAGTTAATCCAATAAATAAAAGCTTTTTTCCAACTTTACTCATGTAAAAACCTCCAAAAAGTGTATTACTTACTATTATTAAACATTCTCCACTAAATTCCTGTTACACCTAAAAATTTTATCACCTCTTATAAATAGTAAATTTCGTCAAAATTTATTCATAAAAAAACTGCAGCTACTTGTATTTCTACGAGTATTGCTGCAGTTAGTAATATATTATTCTACATCAGATTCATCAGATTCAATGAATGCATCAAGGTATTTCCAGTTACCTTCTTCATCTTTTTCTAAAATATAAATATAAGTATGTTCAAGCTCATCTTTTTCGTCAATAGTTGATTTTTCATCATGAATAACTAACGCAGTTCCGTCTACAATGTACTGAACTTCTAAGCCTAGAGTCTCATATTTAACATCCATGTCTTTGAAAGTTGTTTCCATATTTTCTTTCAGACTATCATAGTCAGGGAATTCTTTGCTATATAAGCCCATCAATGCATCTAGATCTTCAGCATTTGCATATTCAGTAGACTTTTTGAAAAACTCGCTAATTTCTTTTTCTTTTGCAAGGAAGTTCGTGTCTTTTCTAATAATATCATAGTAAGCATAGTATAAATCTGCTGCAGTTTCATCATTTTCAATTACATCAAGTAAGTCGAAAAATCCAACAACATGTGTTTCAACAGTTTTTTGATCAGCATTTTTAGTAATCAACTTATCAAGTTCATCTAAGTTCATTTTTGCAGTAATGACATATTTAGTAGATTGAAGTGCTTTTTCACCAGGTGTTTTGTATTCTTTAAGAATTGCGTCACGTGTAGATTTTCCATATACACGGTATAGTAAAATGGCTTGTTTACGAATCTCACTAGATAGTTCGTGGTAGCTTTTTTCAGTTACATCTGATGTTGGGTTCTCTGCATATAATGCGTTATATTGATTTGCTTTCTCTACTATTTTCTTACCAGAAGTAATAGCATCAATATACCCCATTGCGCGAGTATAATGTATTCCAACATTCTCTTCTAAACGTTTTTCTAATATCAATTTATCTTTAACACTTACTTTAGCGATTTCTTTTTTGGCATTTAAATAAGCATCTTTTGTTAAGTTGAAAATTTTCATGTCTGGATACTTAATTTCTTTTGTTAGCTCATAAGAAATTTGCCATTTTAAAGCTCCTGCGTGTTGTTCTGCTGTTTTTACTAAAGATTCTGCTGTAGTGATAGATGCTGCTTCTACGTTAGTAAAAGGTGTCAATGTACTAGCTCCTATGATTCCAGTTGCTAATATGATAGATAATAATTTCTTCATACATATTCTCCTACAAAATAATTAGTCTTATTAAAAGTTATCTTTCATAAGCCTTATTAAGAATATGATATATCGTAAAATTCTACTAGTATTATTATATGGGTATAAGACCATATAATGGTATTATTTTATAAGAGGTGGAAATAAAAATAGAGTTATCTGGAATAGATAACTCTTTTATGCATTATATTTGCTCAATTTTTGGGGGAAATGGATATTTTAGTTCATTTTTTACCATTTTTTGTCGTGCAGCTTCTTTTAAATCTATTCCTAATAAATTTGCAAATTGAAGTAGATAAATAAAAACATCTGCTGTCTCATCTATAATCGCTTGTTTGTCCTTTTTGATTGCCTCTTCTGCAGAAATCCATTGAAAACATTCTAATAGTTCGCTTGCCTCCAAGGAAATGGAGATAGCAAGACTTCTAGCGTCATGATTTCCGCCCCAGTCACGATCATCTCGAAATTTGAGTATTTCATCTGTTAATTCTTTCATGGTGTTCTCCTCCTAAAAATAGTTTTCTATTTACTTAGCTGCAAATGCATAGGTAGACATAGATTTTATCTCATTCCGATTGATTGCAGCTTCTAATAAATATATTTGAGATTGAAACAGTGCTTTAAACTTTGCAGGTAAATTGTCCACTACTAAGAGCTCTTTTTCATAGTCTAATAATGTTTGTTCAATTTCCCATTTCCCGTCTTGAAGTTGAGAAGAGTCAATAGTGTTTTCGGTTAATATGTTCCACCCAGCGCTTTTAGCTATAGTTTGAATATCAATTGGCGTGAAGAGTGTACGAATATTAGAAAAGCTGTTTTCTTTAAAGCACTCATATTGAGCTTGTATCAGCACAGATAAAAAGTGGGGAAGCTGTTCATTTGTAGTGATTCGTGTATCCCATTCTGCAAAGCATAGCGTTTTTCCGAAATCTTTAATTTTCTTTAAAATTTCAAAGAGTTCCTCAGGGGATTTGAAGTACCATGAACAATGAGATAACACAATGAAATCAAAAGAATCTTTAGGGAAATTTATGTCAGGTGAAAGTATATTCGTTTCAAAATCAATTTGTATTCGGTTGCCTAAAGAAGAGTTCTGTAAAAACTGAATTGACTCTCCTAAAGTAACAGGGCTTCCATAGTTAGGTGAAGCAATATCAATTCCGTGTACGAATCCTTCAGCGCCAACTAAGTGGGCTAATACTGCAGTCGTGTCCCCTTGTCCACAACCAATCTCTAATACTTTGCTTCTTGTTTTAATATCCCAAAAGTTAGCTAAATTCAATCGGTGCTCTGTTTGAACTCTTTGTATCGTAGCGTCGTATTCATTTGGTGGCATACATGTCACAATCGTATCTACTATATGGTTAATCACTGAATCGCCCCTTTAAGAGTATTTTAACACTCGCTGAAATTCCATCATACAAATTGTTAGAAAACATGAAAAATAGTGCTTGAAAATTAAGATTAAAGGTAGGGACTGATTCTTCAAGTAGACTAAAAAGCCATCCTTTTCATATATGAAAAGGATGGCTTTTGAGATTTCAACTTTTATGAAAAAATGCATATTTATCTTCTAGTACGAAACTACAATCTGGTACAAGAGGAGATTCTTTAAGACGTGCATCAAATTGATCTAGTGTAGAAGTTAGGTTAACTAGCTCAACCTCTTCCATTTTATATTCTAACTCATATTGATAAACACCAGTATTCTTTTCTTTCAACCAAACAACGGAACCTTCTAATGTTATGATTTGATTTAATATTTTTGTTTTCAAGCCTAAAATAATTTCTTGATTTGCAGCTAATTTAATATTAGATATAAAACGTATTCCTCTTGTCCAAATCTCATAGATTAATACTTCAGTTGTACCAAGCTCCACTTTTTTACCTCGTATGTGAGTTAATGTCATAGAGGCGCTTAAAGAATGTTCAAGTTTAATCCTGAAATCTTTTTCATGGTCTATAAAATCTTCATCTTCTGTGTTACTTTCTAGTGGCATAATTTTACCTTTTCGCAAAAGTTTTTCAAAATCTGCTGTTGATACCGGTTTTGAGAATAAATAACCTTGAATTGTATTACAGTTATAATTCCTTAATACTTGAAGTTGTTCAGACGTTTCTACTCCTTCAGCAACTACTTCCATTTTTAGCTGCTGTGATAATTGGATAATCATATTTGTTATAAAATTTGAATCGTCTGTTTCGATTTCACTTAAGTCTTTAATGAAAGTACGATCAATTTTAAGTATGTCTATTAACCCTTTAAACCGTTTCAATGAAGATAGCGAAGAATAGCCTGTACCAAAATCGTCTAAAGCTACTTTGATACCTAATTCTTTTAAGCCACCTAGAACAGAAAACACTATTTTTTCGTTTTCTAATAAAGACGTCTCTGTTATTTCAACCTCTAAGTATTTCGGTTCTAATTTTGTTTCTTTTAACGTCTCTACAGTGTTTATAAGTAAGCTGTGTTCTAAAAAACGATTAGCGGAAAGATTAATAGAGACAGGGATTTTTGGTAAATTAGCATCTTGCCATAGCTTGTTTTGAATACATGCAGTGCGTTTAACCCAACTTCCAAGTTCTATATCAAGTCCCGTTTCTTCGGCTAGTGAAATAAATTCATCAGGTAGTACAAGTCCCCATTCTGGGTGATTCCAGCGAATAAGTGCTTCTGCACCGATAATATCATATGTATTCGGACAAACTTTAGGTTGATAATATAATTCCAATTGATTTAAATCAATTGCGTTCCGAAGATTGGACTCCAATGAAAATATTTTAAACGTTTGTGCATTCATTGAGGAGGTATAGACTTGAAAGTTATTTTTTCCTAATTCTTTTGCTTTATATAGTGCGGAATCTGCATTCTTCATAAGTGTGTGACTATCTTCCCCGTCATTTGGATAAATACTAATTCCAATACTAGTAGTTATAAAGAGGTGATAGCCTTCTATAAGAAATGGTCCCTCTAGAGCATCTATAATTGTTTTAGAACGTTCTATTACTTGATGCATATAGAAGTTTGGTAGCAATACTCCAAACTCATCTCCACCCAATCTAGCAAGAATAACATCTTCTCCAAGACATTTTCTCAACCTCTTTGCTATTTGTACGAGTAATTTATCACCTAAAAAATGACCAAGTGTATCGTTAATATATTTAAATCGATCCAAATCTAAATACATAACAGCAAGTTTTTGCTGTAATGTCTTGCTAATGATTAAATCCTGTTCCAATTTTTCTTGGAATAACCTTCTGTTTGGAAGATTTGTTAAAGAATCATAAAAAGCTAGATGTTTATTTAAATCTTCTGCTTTTTTATGGTCTGTAATATCTTTTGCAATTCCAAAAATAGCACTAATATGTCCATCATAACTAGTTGGAATCAGTGTTAAATTAATATCAATTAAGCGTCCATCCTGATTTATAAACGCTGTTTCCATATTTTGAGGTACTCCAGAGAGTGCTTTATAAAAAGCATCTTTATACGATTGGATGTCTTCCGAATGGAATAACAACTCCGTTGCTTTAAGTTCAGTGTTATTTGAATATCCAAGAGTTTTGGAGAATACACTATTCCTTTGTTTTACTGTTCCAAAAGTGTCTATTAGATAAACCATTTCTGGGTTATGCTCGTACAAAGAGCGATAAAAAAAATCAGCATTTGCATTAGATTCCATTGTTTTGCTCCTTTCGTATGAACAGAATCTAAATAACCATTCGTATTTATAATAAATAAGTTCTTTTTAACTAATTAATTTGAATGATTTGTAAAATTTCGTTCTAAATTTGACCTGCATATACAATAGTATGATATATAATCCAAAAGATATAGTCATTTTGATATTTATTTTAACATGAATATGTTAAAAATTGATAAAAAAATAAGAATATTTATTTTATTCTAATATTGGTCTGTTGGTAATATTTCTTTAATAAAAAACCATTTGAGACGGAGAGCTCAAATGGAGGGAGGAAATCTTTATTTATTCTGCAAAATGATAATCATTTTTTCCTTTTTCTTTCACTTGATACATTGCATTGTCTGCTTTATTTAATAATGTTAATACATCCTTACCATTTTGAGGGAAGCGAGCAATACCAATGCTGGGAGTTACTAGAACTTCGTCATATAAAAATCGGAAAGGCTTATTAAGGGTTTGAATAATTCTTTCAGCTACAGCGATGCAGTCTTGATCTGAAGCTTCTAATAATAAGATTGTAAATTCATCTCCTGCCAATCTTGCGACTAAATCATTTTCTCGGACACTGTTCATTAATCGTTGGCTTACATTTTTTAGAAGTTCATCTCCGGCTTCATGACCATGTCTATCATTCACTTGTTTAAAGCCATCCAAATCCATGAAAAAAATAGCAAAGCTAGTAGGGGATTCCACATTTAATAGTTGCTCCAGTTTTCCAGTGAAATACCTTCGATTTGGAAGTTCTGTTAATTCATCTTGAAAAGCAAGTTGTTTAACAATTTGTTCACGTTTCTTTCTATTTGTTACATCTCTAGCGATGAATTCTCTTGCTGGTAATCCGTTAAATTCAATATCAATGGATGTGATCTCTAAAACGATAAGTTGTCCGTCCAGTCTTCGAGCGATAATTGGAAGATTAGTAACATTAAGTTGGTTCCTTTTTAAATATGCTATGGATAGTTGTTCTGGATTGTAGGAATGAAAATGAATAAGGTCTTCCCAATTTCGGTTTATTAACTCTTCTAAACTAGTAGCACCAATTAATGAAACACTTGCTTGATTTGCATAAAGTATGTTTCCATCTCGATGAACAAAAATAGCTTCCGGCACAAGATCAATTAAATGACGATATTGTTCTTCTTTTTCTTTTGCATTATTAATTATTCTATTTCCACAGTAAAGAGCCCAAACAATCAAAACAATTGCTCCAATAGTAAACCCAGTCTCGAGCATAAATACAACTAGTTTATTATCTTTGATAATTAAATACTCTATAAGTTGAAGATCCAAAATTTCTAAAAGAATCACAAACGAGATTAGAGTGAGAATAATCCTAATATTAATTGTTAGTTTCTTCATATTCATACCTCCAGTCTGTGCAAACTCTTACTTTTTAGTATATATTAGTTAGCGTTTAGTAGACTTGTTTTATATGATAGAAATTTTTGGCATAAATACTATGTTTTGTTGGATAAATTTAAGATAGGTGGATTACAGTACTAGATTTGAATTTGAAATCCGCCTTTTTCAGTAGTCAGGCAGCTGCAGATTATATGCTCACCCAAAAAGTGGTAAGATTATTAATATAGCTTCCCAAATGGAAGCGAATACGTAATTGATCGGAGGAGGGTATTTGATGGAAGGAAAAGTTTTGTTTATTACTGGAGCTGCACGAGGTATAGGTTTTGATATTGCGAAAGCATTTTCGAAAGCAGGAGCAAATGTTGTGATTTCCGACTTATCTCAAGATGCAATCGATGAAGCAGTTGCGCAATTAAGTGGCAATGCAAAAGGAATTATATGTGACGTGACGAAAGAAGCAGACATTCAACGTGCAATTCAATTCACCGTAGAAACTCACGGACGTATAGATTTTCTAGTTAATAATGCAGGAATGCAGCATGTGTCTATGATTGAAGATTTCCCAACAGAAAAGTTTGAGTTATTAGTGAAAATTATGCTGACAGCACCTTTTATAGCTATCAAACATGCACTACCTTATATGAAGAAACAACAATTTGGTAGAATTATTAATATGGCATCTATTAATGGAGTTATTGGATTTGCAGGAAAAGCAGCGTATAATTCTGCGAAGCACGGTGTTATTGGACTAACAAAAGTTGCGGCACTAGAATCTGCTGCTTATGGCATAACAGTGAATGCGATATGCCCTGGCTATGTGGATACCGCACTTGTTCGAAACCAGTTTGAAGATTTAGCTAAAACTCGAGATATACAAGTGGAACAAGTATTAGAAGAAGTGCTATACCCACTCGTTCCACAAAAGAGACTATTAAACATTGAGGAAATTACAGATTTAGCGATATATGTTGCAAGTGATTCAGCAAAAGGAATGACAGGACAAGCGCTTATTTTAGATGGCGGTTATACTGCTCAATAATATAATGATAGAGTGCTCTTGAAGTTTTATTTTCTGGACTTCTAGGGCATTTTTAATATATAAAATAAGCATGTGATGAAGCACGGCATGGTACTTAGGATTAGTGGATTGCTTATTTCTTTCGAAAAAGAATCAGTGGAGAGTAACTTCACAATTTTAGTCTATTATTTCTTTTGATGCCTATAAGAAGTTCATTTTTTTCTCCCCTTTTTTAGTAAGAAATATGCACCAAGTCGTTCGGTCCTTAATAATCTGCCAAAAATATGGTAGACTAGAGCGATATCTATTTTGAAGGACGTGTTTTCAATGGTAGGACGTAATGATCCATGCCCATGCGGTAGCGGAAAGAAATATAAAAAATGTTGTGAGTCTAAAGAGGCCATTACAATAGAAGAAGTACAAACAGAAGAATTAGAACGTATATTGCAAACATTTTATGATGAGTATCCTGAACGAAAAGATGTATCAAAGTTTGCTGAGCTTGTGAAATCGTGGAGTGCATCTTTAAGTAATTATTTGGAACATGAAATGGTTGAAGCAATTGCATTAGATGAATTCTTTTTCCATCATGAACCTGAAATTTGGACTGGCTATTTAGATAAGCAGGAGAAGAGAATTGTTCGCCCTTCCATTTTGAAAGTATTAAAAGAGTGGAGAAATCCTCGTGTTTTCGTTGGTGAAGTGGTTGGAATAGACGATACATATATGAAGGTAACACATATTTTATCAAACGAAACGATTCAATTAAGACGTGAGAGTGATAAGCCTGTACCAGTAGGCGTGCATTTATTTTGTTTCATCTTGCCAGATGGTTCTGACAGAGAAAATCATAATTTAGCTATTTCTAGTTTAATATTCTTCCCTACAGATCAAAATGAAGTATTTAAAAACTTTGTAAAACAATTTGAATCTCAAAGTGAGCTGTCCGCACAAACATATTTAAAAGAGAATGGGAAAACACTTTGGAGTTTACTTGGAGAAAATGGCTATGAAGGCGGGGAGTATACTCACTTTGAAGCTGGGGTTCTACAAGTTGCTATAGATTTCTTAGAGAAAAATAATCGAGACTATGAGAAGCTTTTAGAAATAGTAGAGGATTATTTGGTAGAGCAGCAACCGAATGCTCGTAAAGAAGTAGCGATTGCTGCTGGAGCAATTCGTTTTGGACAAGAAAATGGATTATTTGAACCGTTAGAAATAACAATTAAAGAAATTGCGGAAGAATTTAATGTATCTACTAGCTCTTTAAATAAGTACTATCATGATCTGAACAATTATTATGAACGTATAAAGGAAACTAAATAGATATAAAACGGTAAGTGGAATTAATCCTGCTTACCGTTTTTTATTCGGGACATAGTTCCTTCAATAAAAATAAATAAATAGGTCTAAATAACTTCCAAATACTAGTCTTGTTACATGGGTAATAATACTTTATGATAAATTTAACATTAGAGGAGTGTTTGGTATGAAAATGTCTAAAAGTATTGCTTTAAAGCTATCTGTATTAATTATTAGTTTATTTTTGATTTTATTTCTTGCTTATACCGTAGTAACAAGTGTAATTATACATGACCAGAGTGTGGAAGATTCAGAGAGTTCTACTCTTCAAAATGCACAATTTTCTGCTGCTAAGATGAGCGATCGTTTTAACAAAACAAATGAGATGTTATTGACGACGAAGGACATTTTTGAAACATTGCAGGCAAAAGGAGAGCTCTCTGCAGCAGAAGTATTAAATGTGATTGAGACGAATCTAGCAAATAATGAGGATCTAATCGGAGCTGCTGCGGTGTTTGAGAGTGGAGCGATAGAAATAGAAGCTACTATTCCTAAGACACTTCTAGACGACGAAAATCGTTTTATACCGTATTTGAATAAAGATGGAAATAATATCTTAACTAGCCCATTAGAAGCATACGAAGAGGAGGGTGATGGAGATTGGTATTTAATACCTAAAAAAGAGGGGCGTGCTGTTCTTACAGAACCTTATGATTACAAGATAAATGGTGAGACCGTTTCAATGACAACAATATCAATTCCTTTAGTTACATCTTCTGGAACATTTTTTGGTGTACTCACCGCGGACTTGTCTATCGACTTTTTAGCAGAACTAGTTAACTCTATTAAACCTGATGGTGGATATGCTGGGATAATTACAGATAGTGGAATGCTAACAGTAAATAGTTTAGACGAAAAAATAAATGGAACTAATCTACAGGATGCAATTGATTGGAATCCAGTTAAAAGTACATTGGATGGCGGAAAGCCTGCGAATGTGTATGTTGAGTCGAAGCAGCTTGGTGAACAAGCCTTTAATGCATTCGCACCTATGATGCTTGAGGGCATTGAAGATACATGGTCTGTCCAGCTGGTTTATCCAAAATCTAAAATCCTGCAAACATATAATCAAATACTATTATTAACGATAGTCGCTGCAATTGTAATGGTAGCATTGATGGCAATTGTGACTGTGTGGTTTATTTATCAGCAATTAAAACCGTTGAAATTTTTACGAGAATCAATTGAAACTGCCGCTGGTGGAGATTTGTCTAAAAAAGTGGAAGCAAAATTTATTAAATCGGATGAAATAGGTGCAGTTGCTTTAGCGTACAATAATATGCTTGAGCAAACGAAGGATGCAATTCATACTGTATTTGAATCCTCTACACTTCTCAATAAATCGTCTAAACATGTACATGAAGCATTTGATGAAATAGTAGCATCAAGCCAAGAGGTATCTTTGGCTACAAATGAAATTGCAGAAGGTGCTTCCAAGCAGTCAGAGGATACGGAAGAAACGAATTATCGAATGATTGATTTATCTGATCAAATAGATGCGTTAACTGCACTGTCTGTTCAAATGGATGAGTTATCAAATAAAACAAATATATCAACACAAATAGGGATGAAGGAAGTAGCAACCTTACGAGAACATAATTTAGCGACTAATGAAATGAATGAAAAGGTACAACAACAGATTGAAACACTTACAACGAATATAGAAAATATCAATCAAGTTATTGCATCCATTCAAGGTATAACAGAACAAACAAACTTGCTTGCACTTAATGCTAGTATTGAAGCCGCTCGTGCTGGTGAGCATGGGAAAGGTTTTGCGGTAGTAGCGGAAGAAGTAAGAAAGTTGGCTGAACAGTCTAGAAGTGAAACAGAAGTTATTAAACAAACAGTGGATAGTATTTTGGTAGAATCCAAACAAACCGTTGCAGTTATAGCTTCAAATGTAGCACTAATGCAAGTTCAAAGTGAATCTGTCCAAAGCACAGATACGGCTTTTAGAGAAAATAATGAACTTTCAAGTGCAATTGCTAAGGTAATTAATGAGTTAGTCACAGAGCTATCTAATATGGTTGAACATAAAAATCAGGCGATGATGGCGATTCAAAGTATTTCAGCTATATCAGAGGAGACTGCTGCATCAGCCGAAGAGGTAAGCGCTTCAGCAGTTGATCAGCAAGCTGAGTTAGAGAGAGTAGCAGTTTCTATTGAACAAATGAACAAAATTGCACAAGAACTGCAGGAAGTAGTCAATCGATTTAAGCTTTCATAAAAAATGGGCTGTCCAAAAGTCTATGAGTAGACTTTTGGAGACAGCCCTTTCTTATTTAATTTTTATCTTTACCTTTTGGAGGTTTTGTTTCTTTTACTTCTTGTTTCGTCACGCTAATTTTTTGTGTAGCTTCGTTCCCAACTAAGTCGACTACTTTTAGTTCAAATTCATTTTTGCCAGGTTCTAGCGGTAACTCAACGTCAACCGTTTGACTATAGCCATTCATTGCGTATGGCTCAGAAACCGGATTATAAAATACTTCGCTGCCATTTAAGTATAGACGAATTTCATCGAAATTATCTCCAACATTTACTTGTATTATCGGGTTAGGCTCATCTCCCTTAACATTTTTAGGAAGTGTTTTCTTGACTGCTTCTACAGTAGGTTTTTGAGTATCAACGATAACTTTTCTAGTAATGGCCATTTTATTGTCAAATTCATCAATAGCTTCTACGTTTACATCCTGTACACCATTTTTGAATGTTAATGTGTGTATGAAATTTTTACCATCAAATGAAGTGGCAGGTGTACCATTTACTTTTAATGATTTGATGACAGAGTCATCTTCAACTGTTCCTTCTACTACTACGTTAGAAGTATTGAAATAGCCGAAATACTCTGGTTTTTGAATATAGATAACCGGTTCCTTTGTTTCCGTTGCACTACCTACAGTAAAATCTTTAGAAGTTGAATTGCCAGCAACGTCCCAAACCTTTACAGAAATTTTATCACCTGGCTGAGCTTGCTCTACCACATATGACTCTAGAGAAGCAGCTTTTGTTACTTCTTGATTATTTACATAAACTTCTACACGATCAATTCCGCCTCCTTGATCACTAGCATTAGCGATAGCTAGTGTCTTCGTTGATGCATTGAACTCAATTTCAGCAGTAGGAGCTTTTGTATCCACAATGATTGGGTATTCGATCGATTGCCACTGTGCACCTTCGAAATCGATAGCCCCTCTTAGCTGAATTTTGTATTGTCCATCAGCTGCAGGCTTTCCATTGATTAAACCATCCCACCCATTTACAAGATTATAAGTATATGGAGATCTGGTTGCTGAATTAATATAGTGCTTCGTCAAATATTTTTCAGTACGGATTGTGCGTAATTTTTTACCGTTTGCGTCTAATATATTTATCTCAAAGTTTTTAGCATTACGTAATAGAGAATATACTGGGATCACTTTATCTAAAGTTCCATCTCCATTTGGAGAAAATGCAAATTTAGATGGATCGAAATCCTCACTGAGTGATGATCCATTAATGAAGTTTCCTTTTTCATCAGCAAGTGCTTGGAAGCCCCAATACGTCAGATCCTCCCATAAGAACTTATCAAAAATGGACGCGTCGTCCCATGAACCGTTAAATCCGAAGAAAGGAACAGTCAATGGTACATTTCCTGAAGTATCTTCATTTGGGTCTACTAGAGTAACAAAACCATCGATGAAATAGCCATTAGTGAAATATTCCATTAGCCATTGAGAACCAGAAGCGTCCACAGCTACATTAATATTGGATTCTCCTTTAGCTGGAATTGTTACTTTAGCTGGAATAGAAATCGTTGCATCTGTTTCATCTAATACATACGAACCATAAGCAGTGTTGTTTGGAATCGTAACGAAATTTGCTCCAGCATTTACTGGGCGATCCACTTGTAATTGAACTTTCACATCGTACGTTTTTTGTTCGGCACTGAAATTCTTCGCTTTCAATGAAAAGTTAAATTGTCCTCCATTAATTTCTTTCAGCGCTACTTTTGCTTCGCCGGTTGCAGCATTTGTTACCATTACATCAGTTTCTAGAGCATTAGCAAGCTGCATAATTCCAGCTCCTTGGCGACGTGGTGAAACATACTCGCCAGGTTTAAGTTCTACTGGTTTTGCAGTGTTCATCATTAAGTTTTTAGCGAATTTAACACGAGCAGCTCCAGTTAGACCAAATTCGTTATTTACACGTTCCAACACTAGAGTAGTTCCTCCTGCAACATGTGGAGCTGCCATAGATGTACCACTCATCAAACCATATGAGTTGTCATTTAATGTTGAAAAGATATTTCCACCTGGAGCTGTGATTTCAGGTTTGAAATCTAAGTTTGGAGTTGGACCCCAAGAAGTAAAGGAACTCATTTTACCTTTTTCAGGATTTGGAGTATCTATATATTTACCATCAAAATTGATAGTAACCACTTTACCTGCGTCAATTCCAGATTTCATTGCAAGTCCGTCAGCTTGGAGTGTAGACATATATGGAATCTTAATCTTAGGATCAGATGCCATATTAATCGTTCCTGCAGCATTATTATAAACAATAACACCTGCAGCCCCCGCAGCTTGAGCATTTAAACCTTTTTCAACAAAAGAAATGCTGCCACGAGAAACTAAAGCAAATTTCCCTTTTAAATCTTTGCCCGCGAAGTCTTGAGGAGTACCAAAGCCAGCAAATACAATTTCAAATGAATCTTGTGGAAGTTTACTAGGATCTTGATCGTTTGCTAGTAAAAATAATGAACGACCAGACACCGCGCCATCCAATGCATAGTTAAAACTTGCTGCTGTAATAGAATCGTTTTCAAAGGATGCAACTCCAAAGGAGTCTTCTGATACTGAAGGGGAGCCGGTCAATCCATAATCTTGATTGTCTGCATATGGATACCAAGTTCCTGAACCGAACATATCGGAGTTACCCGCAGAAATAGCTACTAATAAACCATTTTCTTGTGCACGAGTAACAGCTTGTTGTTCTGGACTACTGTTATCTACATAACCAGCTGTAGAACCAAGAGACATATTTAATACATCTGCCCCAAGCTTAATCGCATCATCCATAGCTTTTACATATATATCTCCAAATGTTGATGGGAAAAGGGGATCATTTCCGAATACTTTTAAAGCGAGCAATTGTGCTTCTGGTGCTACACCTTTAATACCACCGTTTTCTTCGTCTCCATTTGCTCCTACAGTACCTGATACGTGCATACCATGCATCGAAGCATCTGGACCAAGATCGCGAATCTCTGTGTTGCCGTCCATATAGTTATAGCCAAAAGGTACTTTAGCTGTAAAATATTTTCCTGGCTCAATGGAACCATCGGTTAATAAAGAACTAACCTCCGAGGAAGTAATATCACCGGAAGAATTGTCAGATAATATCATGTCGCGGTGACTTGGATCTATTCCTGTATCGATGACCCCAACGACCATTCCTTCACCTTTGAATGAATATTTTTCCCAAGCCAATTGTGCTTGTACCAGTTCCTTCGAATGAACCATTTGTGGTTCTATGCTTGGTCGTTCGTATTCAGTTGTTTCATAAACTGCTTTTACACCAGCTAATAAACCAATAGTTGCTACGTCTCTTGCTTCTACTTCAGCAGAGAATCCATTGAAAACGGCAGTAAATTCTTCTTTAAATTGTATGTTATTAGACACTTGTTTGATTTTATCTTTTATACTTCTTTGATCTGTTTCAATTGCACTTTCAATCGATTTTCGCTGGGACTTTGGTAAGTCCTTGTATAGAACACCCTTGTTAGTTGCTGTTTCAATTGCCGGTGCTTTTTCTAGTTCTACTATTACCCGAACTTTTTCACTTGGATTTTCAGGAACCAACAAATGCTGTGGTACTTTCGGTGTCGATTTTTGTACTTGAATGGATGTAAGCTCTTTCTCTAGTTGTTTTGCAGCTACAGGAGCAGGTGCACCAAATGAAGCAGTACTAAGTGCTAGTGCAGTAGCAATGACAATTATTTTGCTTTTTCTCTTAATCCCCAATCTATTAACCTCCCTAATTGTAGTTCATAAAATGGATGAAGCTTTATATAAATTATAAAGATATCCAAATTTATGTGACAATCAGAAACTTACCATATATTCTGAAAATTTGAAATATGAGTTGCTAATGGCATATTATAGAATTAAAGAGAAAATGGTTATAATGGTACTTTTTGAAAAAATATATTAGTAGATTAGTTATGATTTCGACATATTCTACTTTTAGATAGTTTGAATTATTTTTCAGAGTTACTCAAAAAAAAGCAAATGTACTAATTGGGAAATATGATCAATATAGATTTACTTATAAAATTCTTTTAGAATTTTTAGATTTTTAATCCTTATTTAAAGGGATTGGAAGGAGATTAAATTGGTTTTGTTAGTTTAAATTAGGATTCTTTGTTTCACATTAAGTAAGAGGTAGAATGTCCTGGTTGTTTAGATTCATTTTCTTGTTTTTATTAAAAAGTTAATCCTTTTTCAAAAAAATTCTTAAAGTCGTTTTTTCGCATTTGAAATAGATAAATGGAATCATTTCGGATAGATAAATGATAAAATATGTCTTATAATGTCTTATTTTTATGGAAATCACCTAGAAGAAATGAGTTGATAAATTTTGATACAGTTTTGGAAGACACAATGGTTTTCTCGTGTTCTAAAAATAACCATACCACTTTTAATATTCACTGTTCTTTATATAGAATCTAATCAAGCACTGAAAAATTTAGACTTTACACTTCTGAAAGACCATTTTAAAGATCTAGCTTTGTATCAAGTAATAATGATAGTTGTTTTAGGGATTTTTGCTGTTTCCCCAATGCTATTATATGACTTTGTTCTAAGTCGTCACTTGCGAATGGTGATTCCGGTTAAAAAGAAATTAATATATTCCTGGACTGCCAACACTATGTCCAATTTTATTGGCTTTGGTGGAATTGCAGGAATGATGATCCGCACTTTTTTTTACGGGCAATATGGATACGATAAGAAAACACTCGTAAAAGGAATTGGATTAATTACTTTATTTTATTTATCAGGAATGTCATTGCTTAGCTGGTTCCCATTACTTGGAATTATTCAAACTCCGATTTTTCAAGAAGTAAAATGGATTCATTTTGCACTGATAGGAATTGCATTGTATTTTCCAATTTTAATCATAAGTATAAGAAAGAATAAAAAAGCTTCCGAGCAAAAACATATTAATAGTAAAAATATATTTTTGTTGGCTGTTATTTCTCTATTAGAGTGGATTTTTGCCTTTGTATTAATATATTTTATTTCTGTTTTTTTAGGGGTTTCCGTTTCTATTCCAAGTATGTTTGCAACTTTTATCGTAGCATCGTTTGCGGGTATCATAAGTATGCTTCCAGGTGGAATAGGATCGTTCGACTTGATGTTTTTACTTGGATTGGAAGGGCTCGGTGTACCTACGGAATTTACTTTATTAATCTTGCTATTGTACAGAATTAGTTATTTTATTCTTCCGGCTTTAGTTGGTGCGATAATGCTCTTATTTCATTTTTGGGGAGAAATGAATCAAAAATTGAATCGAATCCCATCGATTATATTGCAAAATATTAGTCACTGGATTGTCACTGCCTTTGTATTATTGGCAGGAATTACACTGTTACTAACTGCAGCGGCACCGACCGCACTTGAGAGAATAAAAGTGCCTAACGAGCTCTTAGCTTTACCTTTAATGAATCTATCTCACCAATTAACGGTTGGTTTAGGTATTTCTCTATTAATGTTGACGAGAGGGATACAGTATCGGGTGAAATGGGCATATCATTTAACATTAATTACTTTAATAGTCGCAGCTGTTTTCTCGTTATCAAAATGGTTTGACTATGAAGATGCAGCTTTTGTTCTTGTCGTTTTCATTGTTCTTCTTTTGTCAAAAAATCATTTTTATCGTGAAAATTTTGTTCCCACTTGGGGGAAATCAATAGTAGATATTATCGGAATCGGACTAATTTTAGGCTTGTTTATTTTTATTGGGTATGTCAATTTACCATCCTCCAATATCATCATTCCAGCAAAACTACAGCCATACGTCATAACAGAGTCAACTGATTTATTTCACAGTGCATTAACTGGTATTATTCTTGCTTTACTATATATGACTGCTGGTTACTTACTAAATAAACCAAGAAATTTTCCATTTGAAAAGTCTAATTCCTATGAAGATGAAATAAAAGCCCACCTTGATAAATACGAAGGTACTGCATTATCCCATTTGATCTTCCTTCATGATAAGTATATTTTTTGGAATCAATCAAGAACTGTCATGCTCTCTTTTCAAAAATATTCCGATAAGTTGATTGTATTAGGGGATTTAATAGGAGAAAAGGCAGATATTCTTCGTGCCATGGAGGAATTCCATGATCGAGCGAATGTATATGGATACACGCCAGTCTATTATCAAGTTACTTCTAAAATGTTCCCTTATCTTCATGAAAACGGTTATGATTTTTTTAAACTAGGAGAAGAAGCTTTTGTGGATCTTCCTTCTTTTGAATTGTCAGGTAAGAAGATGAAAAATTTACGTGCCAATAAAAATAAACTTGAAAGAGAAGGTTATTGTCTTCAAGTTATACAGCCTCCTCATTCAGATGCATTTCTTGCTAGTCTAAAACTTATATCAGATGAGTGGCTCGATGGCCGTAAAGAAAAAGGATTCTCTTTAGGCTGGTTTGATGCTACTTATTTAAAAACTGTTGCGATTGCTTTAGTGGTGGACGGAGAAGGGAAGAGTGTAGCATTTTGTAATATAATGCCTGCTTATGATAATGGGAAAATGGTTTCTATAGATCTCATGCGATATGCCGCAAATGCACCAAATGCTACTATGGATTTCTTATTTATCAAACTTTTTGAGTGGTATAAAGAAAAAAAATACGAGAAATTTAATCTAGGAATGGCACCTTTGGCAAATGTAGGACTGTCTAAGTATTCATTTTTGACAGAAAAAATTGCTTATCAAATTTTCTTATATGGTCATGCAGTATATCATTTTAAAGGTTTGAAAAAGTTTAAAGAAAAATATGCTGATCATTGGGAACCTAAATACTTGGCATTAAGAAAAAAAGCATCGTTACCAATAACTATGGCTCAAGTTTCCTTACTTATCGCTCGTTCAGGTCCGAACAATAAAAATAAGTGGATGTCTATTTTTTCTAAGTTTTATTGAAATATTAGGAAAAAGAGGTTTATGGAGAAAAAAATAGGTTAAACAGAGGATAACAATATTAAAAGGAGCGATAAATATGAAGAATAAATCATCTGAAAATCGCGAACGGCAAGATGTTATCGGCCGTATATTGGATAATCCGGATTTGGTGAAAACAAAGAAAGTATTTTCGATAAACACATTGATATGCAAACAGTAGATGCGGTTCCTGTAGAAGAATTAAATGAAAAGGTAAAAGATGAGAAAGATAAATATACGACAAAATCAACTTCTTCTAGTGAAGAACGATATCCGGATTAAGCGTTTAGGGAAAAGTAATGTATCTCCATTTGTTTATGAAATTATCATAATGGATATACCTTAATTAGATCTAAAATTCAGCTTAAGGGGAGATTAATATGAAAAAATACTCTATATACGGAAGTGTATTACTTTCTACAGCATTATTACTAGGGGCTTGTGGAGATAATGATAAGGATAATGTGAAAGATGCACCTGGCCACCATGAAATGCAAAATGAATTTGGATTTCAATCTTTTGATTTGGATATAGATACAGCAGACCAAAGAGATGTAATTGATGTATCTTTTGATATGGATGTATCCGAAACAGAAGCAGAATATGAAAACAAATTAGAATCGAAAAAATTGACAGGAGATAAAGCATACGATGAGTTGGCACCAATATTTAAAGACCTTGCATTGACTAAAGATATGAGTAAAGAAGAGGTCATCGAGAAAGTTTCCAAAGCATTTGGAGTAGAAGACTATACAGAATTTGATCTGGAAGTTGAGTTTTCAGACGGTGACAATCAAGAATTTAGAGATAAAAAATAGTTGGTGTATTGCCAAGTCATGAAAATAATGACTTGGCTTTTTTGTTGCTTAGAAAATTATAATCTGGATTGTGGATAACTTTCTAAAGTCGATTTCTTACAATTTATCTTACAAATATTTTCATGAAATGTTGACAAAGTCCACTAATTTCACTAGAGTATTAGTGGATAAAGTCCACTAAAAGGAGGCAGAAATGAATATAAGTAATGACATGATTGCAGATATACGGCAATTCAATAGATTTTATACGAATATACTTGGTGTATTAGATAAGCATATATTGGATACTGGATATTCTTTCACTGAGGCACGGGTAATTTTAGAAATCGGTTTGATGGAGCAGTGTATAGCAAACAATTTAGTTGATAAACTGGAAATTGATCGTAGCTACATGAGTAGGATAATTAACAAGCTAAGTAAAGATGGGCTGGTTATGAAGGAAAACTCGATCTTGGATAACAGAACTAGTCTGATACGGTTGACTCCTAAAGGAATTACTTTCTTCAACCAGATTAATGAAAAATCTGATAAACAAATAGTGAGATTATTCGAAGGATTATCACAGAAAGAAATAAAAGAGATCCATGCTTCTATGCTGTTCATTCAGAAGAAACTGGATAGTTTGGAGTGAATATAGATGATACGATTTGAAAATGATTATACAGAAGGTGCACATAAGCGAATTCTGAAACGATTAATAGAAACAAATGAAGAACAAACACCCGGATATGGGGTAGATGAATACTGTGAAAAAGCGAAAGCTTACATCCAAAGAGAGTGTGATGCTTCGAATGCAGATATACACTTTTTAGTAGGAGGAACACAAACGAATACAACTATAATAGCTTCAATTTTGCGCCCGCATCAAGGGGCAGTTGCTGCAATTACTGGTCATATCGCAATACATGAAACTGGAGCAATTGAAGCCACTGGTCATAAAGTACTTACTTTGCCGAGTGATGATGGAAAAATTCAAGCAAAACAGGTGAAAGAATTATATGACGCTCATTGGAATGATGTTACTCATGAGCATATGGTACAGCCAGGCTTGGTTTATATTTCTAATCCTACAGAAAATGGAACGACTTATAGTAAAGCCGAATTGGAAGCATTAAGTGAAGTATGTCGAGAATGTCGTTTGCCATTGGTATTGGATGGCGCTAGATTAGGGTATGGTTTGGCTTCAATAGACAGCGATTTAACCTTGGCAGATATTGCACGGCTATGTGATGTATTCTATATAGGTGGAACGAAAATTGGTGCAATGTTTGGTGAAGCAGTAGTCATTATAAATGATGCCTTGAAAAAGGATTTCCGATATATGATTAAGCAAAAAGGAGGTTTACTTGCTAAAGGGAGACTATTGGGTATTCAATTTGAAACCTTATTTGTAGATGGCTTATACTATGAAATTTCTAAACATGCTGTGGAAATGGCAATGATGATTCGAGAAGCATTTGTTGAAAATGGATTTTCATTACGATATGATTCTACATCAAATCAGCAGTTTCCGATTTTGACAAATGATGTAATTTTGGAACTAGGCAAAAAGTATTCATTTTCCTTCTGGGAAAAAGTCGATGCTACACACAGTTCAGTGAGATTTTGTACGAGTTGGGCTACGAAAAAAGAACATGTTGAGATGCTAGTAGAGGATATTAAGGCAACTAAAAGAGAAAAAAATGGCAACGATAGAGTTATTTAAAAATAAAGTACGGCAGATATTGTTTCGATACAATAACGGTTCTACAAAAAAGATTAAAATTCAACTATTGGAATAAGTTTAACTATCTTTTTTTTAATTGAATATGTTAAGAGCATGTTTTGACCAATCTTTTTTCAAAACATGCTTTTTCTATTTGTTTATATATTTGACTAATTGTCTTTATCCTGTTTTTTTAGAGTGGCACTTGCACATTTGTTCAAAGATAAGAAAGTATAAAAACTTGGTATGTCATGACACAGTACTCATCGCTGAATGTCTACAATTATCACTATAAAATGCAGAAGAAAGTACTCCGTAAAATCATTACATTCTTAATAAACTAGATGGATGGAGTGAAAAGCGGCGACTCCTGCGGGATAAGCGTTTGTCGAAGACCCCACAGCGTAGCGAGGAGGCTGAGGCAACGCCCGCGGAAAGCGTCCGATTGTAACGGAATCCTTTGACAAAAGACCATGTGGAATCTTTTGACCAAGTTTTTCTCTTTTTAGAAATAGAGTAAAAGAAGTAGTCATGCTATCTTTGTTTCGTTCACGATTCAAATGATCGTCATTCTACTTATAAACAGCAGCAATTATGAATAGACCAATATTAGTTGATGGGAGCGAAGACGGCGGCTTCTGCGGGAATAGCAGATGTTTTCTGCGCCGAAAGCGAAGTGGCAGGTGCATGAGCAGAAGGCCCCGCAGGAAAGACACTGGCCGAACTTTATTTGGCCAGTGTCTTTGCAGTGACGAGGAGACTGAAGCCATGCCCGCGAAAAGCGTCCGCTGTAACGGGAATCCACGGTTACTCTTCTTAAAAGGATCGGGCGTTTTTTTGCCCGGTTTTTCTTATTGCTTTTAAAATCACAAAATATGGATTTGTAAATAATTTTCTGTAAGCGTATTTATGCCTGGAATTCAGCACAAAAACGCTTTTTTTTCTTGTGGGGTAAATATTGATGTAGTGATCACAATAGTGTATGATGCATAGTATGATATATAGTGTACATTACACAGTATAAAGAGGTGAGAAAAAGTATGAGTAAATTACTAAGTTCTTTAACGATAGAACTAAGACGGGGGACTTTAACTTTAGCTGTATTAAGTCAGCTGCGAACTCCTCAATACGGTTATTCCCTTGTCCAATTATTAGAAAAATCGAATGTTGCAATAGACCAAAGTACACTATATCCACTGCTTCGTCGTTTAGAAAAACAAGAATTGGTCGTCAGTAGCTGGGACACATCTGAGAGTAGGCCACGCAAGTACTATGTATTAAGCGAATATGGAATAGAAATCTTCGAAAAGCTGAAAGAAGAGTGGGAGCAGACGACAAGAGAGCTATATACTTTATTGAAAGGAGAGGAAGAGAATGCATCTAATTGATGTTTACATTCAGGAAGTAACCCGTAGACTTCCTGAAAAGAATAGGCAGGATATTGCACTTGAGCTACGTTCAACAATTGAGGATATGCTACCTGAAAACTATACAGAGGTAGAAGTGAAGGAAGCTCTTGGAAAGATGGGAAGTCCAGTTTCGCTTGCTAGTGGTTATTTAGATCGGCCAATGCATTTAATAGGTCCACGCTACTTTGATGTATATGTAACTTTATTGAAAATGATTGTACCGATTGCAGCTACAATCGCCTTCATTATATTAATTGCAGAAAACATGTTCTCTTATAATGGGGAAGAAGCTTTGATAAATATAATTCTCACAATTGTTGGGAAAGGTATATGGGAAATTTTAAGCATATCTATTCATACTTTCTTTTGGATAACTTTAGTTTTTGCGATAATAGAACGGACAGATACGTCGAAAGAAAAGTTACCTTTAACAACTAGTTTAAAAGAGTGGACTCCAGATGATTTGAATAATATTCCGTATATTTTGAAGGGAAAAGAAATCTCTAAGTCATCGATTTTTGGAAGTCTGTTAGGGATTGCAATCTTTACAGCGATTTATTTTAATGCGGTTCAATTGATTGGTGTGTATGAAAAAATACAAGGAAAATTACAATTTGTTACACCTACCTTTAATCAGGAAGTGTTACATGCCTATTGGTTAATTGTCTTAATTGCAATTGGAGTAGAAGTCGCTTTAGTATGCTATAAATTTGTCATCGGTCAATGGACTAGAAAAGTAGCAATAATGAATACGTTACGACATGTCGTATCTTCCACTGTGTTTATTTTAATATTCAGTAATACCAATCTCATTAATCCAGATTTCATATCATATTTAGAGAGGTTGTTTAATACTTCTATTGAGATAAAAAGTTCAATTATTTTAGGAGTTATATTTTTGTGGATAGTCTCTGTAGTTATAGATGTAATACAAGGTTTTCGAAAAGCAAATATTAGTAAATAAGAAGAGATGCTTAGTCAGCTCTTCTTTCAGACTGTTGACAAACGCTTTCATTCTTCGTTGCTCCTGCGCAAAGCTCGTCGCAGAAAGTACATGTGCTTGCACATCGTTGTAAGCTCATGAACTTAAGTTCTATTCGCTTCCGCCTCGGTGCTCCTGCGGTTACTCGTCGCAAAGGGACTTTGCTGGCGCGCCTCGACTGACAAGCGTTTTCAAGACAGCCTGAAGTGAGACCTTCGAAATCGTATGTTGTTTTGCACCTTGTAAGAGAGATGCTTAGTCAGCTCTTCTTTTTTTATTTGTATTATTACAAAATTATTAAAAAAGTAAGTGAAAAGTTATTTTGTATCCATAAGGGGGTATGAAAAGAACAAGCCAAAATAATAGGAGGATACACAATGAATATCGAATCAAATCGACGAATCGAAGTAGCTCGTTCAGAAGAAGAGATGTATGAAAAATTGGAACTCCTGCAGGCACAAGGATACGAAGAAAGAGATATCCACTTGATATCAACAGAAAATGCTCATTTATATTCATTAAATCGTCATTCCGATGTTTCCACACATGAAGCAGGTACGTTTGTGGATAAGTTTAAGTCATGGTTTACTGGTGAAAATGCCATATCGGAGAGTTTAAGGAAATTGGATTTGGATACCCACGAAACTGAACTCATTTCGAATGGGATAGTAAACGGGAGCATAGTTCTATTTACAGACGTTGTAACTCATGCGGATGATGTTAGTTATGGGACAACCCAATATGAATCTGAATATACGGACACAGTAGGAACAGATGTCGTTCAGTCAAGATTTAAAGCAACGGAAGAACCGGTAAATGACTTTTCTAAAAAAGAGAGATTCACCCCACGTACAGATAAATTTGTGAATGAAACAAGTAAGCGTTTCGATGAACCGATAGATCGATTTACACGTGCTGAGTCATTTGCAACGGATCCATACTTAGCAAAAAGTGAAAAGCATAACGGACACACAATGGAAGAAGAAAAAATGATTCGAGAGCGTCGCCCTACCAATATGGAGGTTGTACAAAACGATAATCAGCGCTCTCCAACATTGGAAGATGAGAAAGAAGGGGTGACGTTAGAACAATATGAGGAAAGACTAGAAAGAGAGAAAAGGCGAGAACAAGTACCCCCGATGAATAGGCTACACTGAACGAAGTGAACTGCCCTGCCCCTTGTAGAATTTATAATCTACAAGGGGTTTTAAGTGTTCCAATGAATATGAGATAATCTATATCGATACATTCGAAATGGAGGAACAAAAATGGACTTTGTAGCAATAGATTTTGAGACCGCGAATAGTTCACGGTCTAGTGTATGCTCCATCGGAATTGTACAAGTAAAGGATGGGGCAATAAAAGATGAAATACATACTTTTATAAATCCTTTAAGTGAATTTCATTATTACAATACTAAAATTCATGGAATCTCAGAAGAGATGGTTGTAAGTGCACCTACATTTGAAGAGTTTTGGCCTGACTTCAAAGGTTTCATCGAAAATCAAACAATCATCGCACATAATGCTAGTTTTGATATTAGTGTTCTACGTTCATCCCTAAACAATTTTCATGAATCTTATCCCGATTTTCAATATGGATGTTCCTATTTAATCGCCAAAAAGGTTTGGCCAAATTTATTCAATCATAAGCTATCAACTGTAGCGAATTATTTAGGGATTAGTTTAAAGCATCATGACGCTTTGGAAGATGCTCGTGCTTCTGCTTTAATAACGGTAGAGGCGTTGAGAAAAACACGAACGAATTCGATCCAAGAATTATTAAACTTACAAAAAATAAAAATAGGTATCCCTACAGCTATTAACAAACAACTAAACCGTACGAAAAAAACTAATGAAGATACTTTAATGCAATCACTTGTCTCAGAAATACCAAGACTAAACAAAAAGCATCCATTTTACCGATCTACTATCGTTTTTACAGGGAGAATGGTCTCAATGACAAGAACACAAGCTGCACAATTAGCAGTTAATTGCGGTGCAATATGTAGCGGTAATGTTGATAGTAATACGAATTTTTTAGTCGTTGGAGATAATGATTTAGTGAAATATGTACAAGGTATTAAAAGTACGAAAATGAAAAAAGTTGAAGCAATGATTAGTAAAGGAATGCCGATTGAAATTGTAGGAGAACAAGATTTTTTGAGATTAGTTCGTTAAAACGACAAGAGATTCAAAGACTCTTTAAACCTTTTATATAAATTTAGTTGAAAAACACTTTGCCACATGTGGGGGAACATCATGAGAATAAAAACAAGGCTGATTTTGGTTACATCCATTTTATTATTATCTATTATGGTTGTAGGGGGAATTGCTACATGGTCTTTATCAGACGTTATTACTAAAAATAATCATCTAACCAAACTGATGGAAATGCAAACGATCTCCAAACAAATTCAATATAGACTAGCAGGTCTTTCTAATGACGAAAGAGCGTTATTGCTAACAGGTGATCAAACCTATGCAAAGCAAATGGAAGAAAAGTCCGATGATATTAAAGAACAATTCAACAATTTAAGTAAATTATCTAGTAAAGCTTCCGATCAAAACATAATTGATGACATAGAAAAAAACTATGAGCAATTTTGGGCTCAAAGTCAATTAGTTATTCAGAATAGTACAATTGATCCTACGAAGTCAGAAGAAATCCATTTTGGTGAAGAACGTAGAATACGTAAAGAAATTCTAGATCCATCATTTGAGAGTTTCATAGACCAATTAAATCAAGCAACAGATGAAGCTCAGAAAAATATGGAGTCACACTCAAAGCTAAGTAAAATAGTTTTAATAGCGATATCTGGTGCTGCAATCTTTACTGGAATTACTCTTGGAGGAGTGCTCCTTAAAGCTATTTTAGTTCCTTTAGGTCATTTAAAAAATCAAATGAATGAAATTGCAAATGGAGATGGGGATTTAACTCAAACAATTCATATAAGAAATAAGGATGAGTTAGGGGAAGTTGCGAGTTCCTTCAATCAATTCCTCTCCTCTTTGAGAGTAATGATTACGCAAATTAGTAAATCCTCAAGCCAAGCGACGGGAGCTTCAGAAGAATTTTCTGCTAGTGCTGACCAATCAAAAATTTCTTCCCATCAAATAGCAGAGAATATCCAAAATGTTTCTGAAAGTATGGATGATCAGTCGCAAATATTAAAAGATAGTTCCTATGCTGTTGAGCAGTCTCTAGAAAGATTACAAAGTATGACACTGCAAACAACAGAAGTATCTAAAGAAACAAGTGAAGTTAGTTTGCAAGCCAGTAATGGAGAAGAATCCGTAAGGAAAATAGTTAGTTCTATGCAAGTAATTTATGAATCCGTGTCCAAAGCAGATAATAATATAAACTCATTAGCGGAAGATGCAGTAAAAATTGGAGAAATTACAACTATTATTAATGAGATTGCAGATCAAACAAATCTTCTTGCATTAAACGCAGCAATTGAAGCAGCAAGAGCAGGAGAGCATGGAAAAGGGTTTGCAATAGTAGCTGACGAAGTACGTAAATTAGCAGAACAATCGAGCCATTCAGCTAACCAAATTAGAGGACTTATCACTGGTATTCAAGGGACAACAAATGAAACGGTTCAAACCATTGAAACAGTTAAAATAAATGTGGATAGTGGAATAGATTTAACTACAGCGACAGCTATTCAATTTAGAGAGATTATCCGTTCTATTTCGAATGTCTCTAGTAAAATACAAGAAATTGCTTTAGCAACGGGGCAACTAACGGGAGATTTCCAAGTGGTTGCAAAAAAATATGAAGAAGTTAATCTTCTGTTTAAAGATAGTTCTGAAAGCACACATGAAATTGCAGCTGCTACAGAGGAGCAGTTAGCTACTATGGATGAAATTCAATCTGCCGCACAATCATTGACAACTATTTCCGACTCCCTTAACGAGATGGTACATAGGTTTAAAATTTAATATGAGAATAAAGACTTCCCGTTCATTTTCTAAATGGACGGGAAGTTTTTTCGATATATAGGAAATTATGAAATTTCGACTTGTGGGTAAGTTTCTATAAGTACTTTTACGTCCAGACTCCTGCTCGAACCTCGTCGCAATTAGACATTGTCGCAGCAAACGGGGCCTGCATCTTTCTTTCCTGTTTTGGAAGTTATCACATCTCAATTCTATTGATAACTTTATACAAGTAAATCTACTTCTAGACTTCAGTTCTAGCCACTCGTTGTTAGAAACATAATATGATTCTAGAGCAAATCCTCCTCATTTTTTCTAATGGGGGAGTCCCATGTAATAATTCTTATGCGGCAATTTTTTTAATAATAATTGCCGCATTGATAACACTATTTGAACTATTACCATTCTCAACTATATCAAGAGTTTGTTTTCTTAGTGTTAGCTCTGTATTTGCATCTAATTGAATGACTTGAATACCTATGTTAAGTGAATTTCCGTTCATTCCACCATAGGTTGTACCTGTTATTTCCATACTATTTGCGAAGAGAGTAAGTTGATTTGACTGACTTCCAGGAACGTGGTACATGATTTCATAAACACCTGATTGCTTTACCGTAATGATAGAGTCTCCTTCAGTGTGTATAATGCCAGCTGTTAATATGCCATTTGTGTCAAATGTTATATTTTCTTCCTGTGCATTTTTTTGTTCACCTGTATTGTAAATATAGGCATATTCTGCAATTCCACCAGCTGCCCCATCAATTCCACGAGGTCCTCGAGGCCCTGGAGGACCGGTATCGCCTGGTTCACCAGGAGGCCCAGCTACTCCTTGAAGTCCTTCTAGACCCATAAATCCCCTTGGACCACGTTCTCCAGAAGGACCTTGAGGACCCGGAGGACCCATAGCACCAGCATCACCAGGAGGCCCAGCGTATCCTCTAAATCCACGTTTACCTCGGTTACTATGAACCTTTCCGCATTTACTGCATGGTTGTCGATTTTCCACTTTTTCACCACCTCTATTCCTTAACGTATTCACCTAGCAACTGGTGAATTAGACGTTAGTCAGTGGTGCTGAAACTTATACAGGGCAAAAATAACAGCCCATATTACATTTCGACGGGAGCTTTTATCCCGAGTAACCTAAGGGCTTCCTCAAGTACAATAACAACACACTGAACAATTGAAACACGGTAAGAAGTATAACTAGAATCTTTCATAACCTGAACATTTCCATAAAAAGAATTAAATGATTGTGCTAAATCTATAGCATATTTGGCTACTAATGATGGATCATATTCTATGGCTGCACGTTGAATGACGAAAGGAAATTGTTGTAGTGATTTAATAACATCCCATTCATAGTCGTTAACGACTGTGACTTGGAAGGTATCTACGCTTTTAACCTTTCTTAAAATAGAGCATGCTCTTGCGTATGAATATTGAACGTATGGCCCAGTTTCTCCTTCTGTTTGGAGCATTTTTTTTAAATCAAATTCAATATCATGCTTTCGATGTTGTTTTAAATCACTAAAAATAATTGCTCCAACACCGACCACTTTAGAAACTTCTTTTTTATTCGTTAATTGAGGATTTTTTTCTTCGATTGTTGTCTCTGCTAATTGAATTGCCTCATTTAATACCTCTTCTAATAAAACAATCTTTCCTTTACGAGTCGAAAGCTTCTTACCCTCTTTTAAAATTAAACCAAATGGAATATGCTGAATAGTTTCAGACCATTCATACCCCATATTGCCTAAAACTTTCTTAATTTGAGCAAAGTGCAAACTTTGTTCATTTCCAACTACATACAAAGATTTAGCAAAATCATATGTTTGTTTTCGATTAATAGCTGCCGTAATATCTCTTGTAGCATACAAAGTCGCTCCGTCGGATTTTTTTATGAGGCAGGGAGGTATATTTTCTCCTACTTCTACTACAAGCGCACCATCAGATTCTATTAATAGATTTTTGTCTAATAACTCCTGAACGATCGAATCCATTTTGTCGTTATAATATGCTTCACCTTGAAATGAATCAAAAGATACCCCAAGCAAATCATATATTTTTTGAAATTCATTTAACGATTCTGATCGAAACCATTTCCAAAGTTCTAATGCTTCCGGATGACCGTCTTCTAACGATTTAAAAGCAGCTCTTCCTTTGTCATTTAGAGAGTCGTCATTTTCAGCTTCTTCATGAAAACGAATATAAAGATTTAATAATGTTTGAATAGGGGCTTCTTGAACTTTCTTTTCATCTCCCCATAAACGATAAGCTACTAGTAGTTTTCCAAATTGCGTGCCCCAGTCACCAAGGTGATTGATTTTAATAGGTTGATACCCGTTTTTCTCAAGTAATAAAGAAATTGAATTTCCAATTACAGTAGATCTCAAATGCCCCATGGAAAATGGCTTTGCAATATTAGGTGATGACATGTCAATCGTTACTACTCCACCAGCCCCTAAATTGGAAGAACCGTATTGTTTCCCTTGATTGTGGATGGTAGTTAATGTGGAATAAGCAAATGTAGATCTTTTCATAAATAAATTTACGTATCCATTTACAGCTTCCACTTTTTCAATGTATTCACTGTGAATATTTCCAGCAAGTTCCTGTGCAATTACATTGGGAGATTTTCTTAGCTTTTTAGCAAAGGGAAAGCAAGGAAGGGCGAAGTCACCTAAGTGAGCATAAGCAGGTATTTCAATCATGTTTTCTTCAATCAACTCAGATGTGAAGTTTTGCAGAATGTCTAATACTTTCATTTTCATTTGAATTCCTCCTAAAAATAAAAAAGCCCTCGTCTCATTAAAAATGAGACGAAAGCTTAACTTCCGCGGTACCACTCAATTTGCCTATTTCGGCCACTTTCTCTATAACGGTGAGTCTCCGGCTTTTTTTACTATATAAGTGTAAACTTTTCTATATAGTATATGTCCAGCTCCAGACGCCATCTGCTCGAGGTCAAATGCCTGTTTCTTGCGGTGGCTGAGGGAACTGCCTCCTCAGAAACCGGCATTTGCTTGTCGCAGCAAGGCGGCGTCTGCCGCTTTTCTAACAAGCATCTCCAAAGTGCGTTTCACAACTCTTCATAACTAGGCTCACACCATCCCTAGCTCGCTTTGTATTTCGATATTGTTACTCTCTTCATCTAAGATATTGTATTTGAATTTATCAAATTGCAGAGAAGAAGTCAAATTGTTTTGATATTTTTTCACGACAGTTGGTTATTGCATTCTAACAAAAAGAACTTGTAAGTAGATCGTAAAAAGTTCTCGAGGGTTTTATTAAAAAGAAAATATTTGAAATAAGTAGTTGCAATTATCAGAAAGTACTGTATACTAAAATTTAGTTAAATAACTAGGCAGAGACTATGAGATGAAAGCCTGAGTGTAAGCCCTTACATTGGAAGGGTTACATTTGGCATTCGTCTCTATTTTTTTGTCCATTAACTATAATATGAGGGGGATTCATGTGAGAAAAATTTCTGGTTTGGCTGCAAGTGTTTTACTAGCGGCGGGAATGTTAGCAGGATGTGCCGGAGGAACTTCGGAAGGAGAAAATGGCAAGGGAAGCAGAATTACGCTTTACTCACCGGAAACACCGGATTTTACAAAAGAGTTAGCAATGAAGTATGAAGAACTTAATGATGAAAAAGTAGATGTGCATTATGCTGGGACAAACGTTCTAGTAAATCAAATGCTTGCAGAGAAAGATAATCCAAAAGCCGACGTTTGGTATGGTGGAGGAGGAATACTTCCATTTGAGGCTGCGGTTGAGCGTGGAATTTTGAGTAACTATATCCCGGATTTTGCAGCAGATTGGGACATTGTAGAAAATGGAATTAAAATGAAACATGAAGACGGGAAGTATGTAGGAGTTGAAATCTTCGTATTAGGTTTCTCGTATAACCCAGAACTTGTTTCTGAAGCAGAAGCACCAAAGACATGGGAAGATTTGCTTGACCCTAAATGGGAAGGAAAAATTCAGTTTCCTAACCCAGCAGCATCAGGTACAGCCACTTTAATGGTAATGGATCAAATGATGCGAAAAGGTGAAGACGAAGCTTGGAAATACTTTGAGAAACTTGTAAAACAAGCGAATTCAATGCCTGACTCAGGTTCTGCTCCTACTAAAGGAGTGGCAATGGGAGAAGCACATATCGGCATTGGTTTTGACTTTATGGCATACGAACAAAAAAACAAAGGGGAGAGTGTAGATTTTATCGTACCTGATAAAACTCCAGTACTTGTAAACCCTGTTACATTAATCGAAGGTGGACCAAACGCAGAAGGGGGTAAAAAGTTTATGGACTTCTTACTTTCTGAAGATGCTCAACAAATTATGGCAGACTGGTACCATATACCAATTAATCCTAATGTAGAATCTAAAACACCTTTAACGCTAGAAAAAGTTAAAGCACACGCAGTTGATCTTGATATCGACTGGGTTAATGAAAACTATGATCGTGTTCGTAATGAGTGGAAAGCTAAATTTCAATAAATAAGGGTGAAAATCAATGGGATCAGTAATAATCAATAATATGACTAAAAAGTTTGGGGAATTTACTGCACTTCATGATATTAACCTAGAAATTGAGGAGGGCGAATTCTTCGCTCTTCTCGGTCCTTCGGGATGTGGGAAGACTACAACAATGCGTTGTATAGCTGGGTTTGAAAATCCTACATCTGGGAAAATTTACATAGGAAATAATGAAGTAGAAAATATTCCCGCAAATAAACGAAATTGTGGAATGGTTTTTCAAAGTTATGCTTTGTTCCCACATATGAATGTCTTCGACAATGTTGCTTATAGTCTTAATATTAAGGAATTGAATTCTAGTAATCCAGTAAAGCAGTTAGCGATTTATGCACGCCTCTTAAATAATAGATTAGGGAAGCATCCGAAAGCAATTCAGGAAAAAGTTATGGAGATACTTAAGTATGTAGAACTGGATAAGCATGCTGATCGCTTAACAAGCGAATTATCAGGAGGACAGCAACAACGTGTTGCTCTAGCGAGAGCATTAGTTATGGAACCGGCTGTACTACTGATGGATGAGCCTCTATCAAATTTGGATCAAAAGCTTCGACATTCTATGAGGAATACAATTCGTACTATTCAACAAGATCTCGGAATTACGACAATTTTTGTTACGCATGACCAAGAAGAAGCTATGAGTATGGCAGATAGAATAGCAGTAATGGATAAAGGGCATATTGTTCAAATTGGGACACCAACAGATTTGTATAGTAATCCGTCCACTCCCTTCATTGCTGATTTTGTAGGTACCTCTAATATTCTTAGTGGAACTGTCGCTGGAGAAGAGAATGGACTTGTAATTGTGAAAGGTGATGGATTTGTTCTTAGGTCTGCTAACAAGGCTTTGAAAGATGAATTAAATGTAATTATCAGACCTGAGCATGTAAAGGTAGAAGCGGTTGACAGTATTATTGACGATAAGAAAACTAATGTAATTGAAGGTACTGTTATCATGTCTACCTATTTGGGTTCGATTGTTCGATATGACGTCCAAGTGGGTTCATACCAGCTTATTGTAGATACGACATACTCATCTGGATCTAATATATTTGAAGAAGGAAGGAAGGTAAAGCTGACGGTAGAGCATGAAAGGGTACTATTAATATGAAGAAACTTAAAAACAGTTTTAATGGATTATCGGTTGTCAAAATATTAATTTATGCATTCTTCGGTCTTTTCATGTTACTTCCTTTATTTTCTGTTTTCCTTGTTAGCTTTACAGGGCAGCCCATTAATATCTTAGGTTCTCTAACTGATCCAGCAATACTAAGTTCAACGATAGAGAAATTTAAAGGTGCATCATTAGAAAATTATAAACAAGTATTCTCAAATGCAGGCTACTTAGACGGATTAAAGAACAGCCTATTATTAGGTTTCCTTGTAACTTTGATTGTAATAGTAATTTGCGTTCCTATGGCATATGGAATTGCTAGGACAAAGATGCCGTTTAAAAAAACGATTTCTGCATTGTGTATGGTACCTCTTATTGTACCAACATTCATCTCTGCTTACGCATTTATCATTATGTTTGGCCGTTCAGGATGGGTTACTGAAATTTACAATGTTTTGGGAGGGGAAGGAATGCTCCTAAATCCGTACTCCATGGCGGGTGTAGTAACGGTGCAAGTATTCTTTTTCTTCCCCTATGCTTTGTGGACGCTTGTGGCTGCTTTTAAAATAAGCGATGTCAGTTTAGAAGAGGCTTCTCAGAACTTAGGAGCAAAGAACTGGTTTACATTCATCTTTGTGACTTTTCCATTAGCTCTTCCTGGAATAATTTCGAGTGCGCTCCTTATTTTCACTGTCAGTTTCTCGGATTTTGGAACACCGATAGTTTTAGCTCCAAAAGAGCTGAACTTATTAGTAGTTGAAGCGTATCGTGAAATTGCCGGTTTCTTCAATTGGGGCGGCGCCGCTATCTTGACTGTTGTTATGGTAATTGTAGCTGCATTCTTCTTTTGGCTTCAACATTTGTTTACAAAAGGGAAAAACTACGGGTCAGTTTCAGGTAAACCAAAACAGCAAAAGTTAATCGAGAACAAGACTCTAACAAGAATACTTTCTGGATATTCTTTCTTAGTCGTTTTGGTTCCTCTTTTTGCAATGCTTTCGGTAGCGCTACAATCTGTTGCGACTACTTGGGGGAAGGATTTATTGCCAAATGGTTACACGTTGGACCATTACAAGACAATTTTTACAACTTCGATGGGGAACATACAAAACAGTATTATGCTGGCAACAGGGGCTTTAGTTTTAAGTGTAATCATTGCTACATTTGTTTCCTATTTTGTTGTTAGACAAAATTCTTCTAAACTAGATTTTATGGCATCAATTCCTCTAGTTGTTCCTGGAATAGCTTTTGGTATTGCTTTAATACAAACTTTTAATACTGCACCACTTCATTTAACAGGCACGGCTGTTCTGCTTATTATTGCATATACAATTCGTAGGCTTCCTTATATGGTGCGTTCGACGATGGGGGCGATGAGAGCAATCAAACAAGATATAGAAGAAGCTGCAATTAATTTAGGTGCGACACCACTTACGGCCGCTATTACGATTATTGGCCCTCTTATGCTTCCAGGAATTGCTGCAGGATCGATACTAGTTTTCATAACGGTCATTAAAGAAGCTAGTGTCTCTATTTTACTTGCACCACCGGAATGGGCACCTATGAGTTTGGCTATCTTTCATAATATTTTGCGTGCAGAGTATTATTCTGCGGCAGCAATGTCTATTGTTTTAATAGTTTTGGTTCTGTTATTACAAGGAGCTGCTAATTTATTGTCCCGTAAGCAAAAGTTATAAATTTATTGGAGTGAAGAGTTTGAAAGGATTTATATTTGACCTCGATGGCACAATTTATGTTGATAATGAGATAATTCCAGGGGTACCTGATGCCATAAAGAGTCTAAAAGAACGTGGCGATAAAGTGGTATTTCTTACTAATAAGTCAATTGCGAGTAGGAAAGATTACGTTGAAAAATTGAACAATTTAGATATCCATGTAGAGCTAAATGAAATAATAAATTCTAATTATATAACTGCTCATTACTTAAAGTCGGTTATGAAGCCTGATGATGCAGTTTATGTAATTGGGGAAGCACCATTATTTGAAGAACTTTCTGATGAGAATATTAAGTTGGCGGATATATCCGCCAACGCTTCTCATGTAGTTCTAGGATGGGATAGGAATTTTACTTATGATAAGCTGAATGATGCTTTTCAGGCTTGGAGGAATGGAGCAAAAATAATTGCTACAAACCCAGATAGAACTTGTCCGGTTCGAGAGGGAGAAATCCCAGATTGTGGTGCAATGATTGGAGCAATTGAAGGAGCAACTGGAGAGCCGGTGAATTTGATCACAGGTAAACCATCATCCATGATGGCAGAGTATGTCTTAGAAAAAGTATTAGGAATGCAAGCTTCTGATTGCTACATGGTGGGAGATAGATTGGAAACAGATATTAAAATGGCCAATGAAGCAGGTATACAATCTGTTTTAGTCATGACAGGTATTACAAATCCAGAAATGCTAAAACAGACAACGTATCAACCAAAATATGTACTGGAGAGTGTAAAGGATATAGGTAATTTATAAATCAAAGTTCCACATTTCTGGATTCCCGGATGAAACGGCAAGTGCCCCAGATTTGAGTGCTTGATGAACTTCAGAAATGTCATCTATCAATCCTCCGGCGATAATAGGAAATTCTAGTTCGGTGGAAAGTTGGTCTATAATTTTTGGCATGATTCCTGGTAAAACTTCAACGGCATTAGGTCGGCAGGAATTCACCATTTCTATACCTTTGGAAACAGCGCTACGATCAAGTAAGAAAATACGTTGAATTGTCTTAAGTCCGATCTCATTTGCAATTTTGACTATATGACTTTTAGTAGTAATGATACCTGTGGGCTTCCAGTTCTCTGCCACGAAGGTTAAAGCATTTTTTGAATTGGAAATGCCGTCGATAAAATCAAGATGGACAAAAACATATTTTCCAGCTTTTTTGAGTTGACTAATGTAATTGGTAATGGTCATTAGATTACCAGTAAGGAGGAAAACGATGTTTGCTTTACTTTCTAAGGCATATTTTAAATCTTCCTCGTTTGTAACAGATGCTATCATTTGCGATTCTACCATATCGACTAAGCTCACTAAAATTCATCCTTCCTACTTGTAAGAATTGTTAATACTTCATTATTGTAGCATAGATTAAATATTCAGAAGAGAAAAATTAATAGGGTCAGAGATAAAGAGAAGAGACCATTACAATCCCTGCATTAAGCAGGGTTATTGTAATGGTCTTTTAATGTGAAGGAGTTTTTAATATGAAAAATTTTTCATTTGAAGAAAGAAATACGACATTATCACAAATTGAAGGAGAACACTATGATGTTATTGTAATTGGGGGAGGGATTACGGGTACCGGTATTTCTCTTGATAGTGTGACTAGAGGGATGAAGACGCTTGTTATAGAAATGCAAGATTTTGCTGCAGGAACTTCAAGTAGATCGACTAAACTTGTTCATGGAGGTCTAAGGTATTTAAAGCAATTGGAAGTGAAGATGGTAGCAGATGTGGGAAAAGAAAGAGAAGTTGTATATTTAAATGCACCACATGTAACGCATCCTGAATGGATGTTACTCCCAATTTATCGTAACGGAACTTTCGGGAAATATTCAACCTCATTAGGTCTTAAAGTCTATGATTTCTTAGCTGGAGTAAAGAGATATGAAAGAAGAAAGATGCTATCTATAAAAGAAACGATAGAAAAAGAACCACTACTTAAAAAGGATGGACTTATAGGAGGGGGATACTATGTTGAATATAGAACTGATGATGCTAGGCTGACAATTGAAGTAGCAAAGAAAGCGAGTCAAAAAGGAGCTGCACTGCTTAATTATACAAAAGCGAAATCCTTTATTTATTCTGATGATGGTAAAATTTGTGGAGTCTTCATAAAGGATGTTCTGACGGGAGATACATATCAGGTGTATGGGAAAAAAATTGTTAACGCGTCAGGGCCATGGGTGGAAAACTTGATCGGGTTAGATAAAAAAATAATTGGTAAAAGCCTACAACACACAAAGGGGATACATATAGTAATTGATGAGTCTAGATTTCCGTTAAGGCAAGCGGTTTATTTTGATACTCCAGATGGTCGTATGGTTTTTGCTATTCCTAGGGATGGAAAAACATATATCGGCACAACAGATACAATTTTTGAAAACGACCTTACCTATCCAAAGGTAGATATTGAAGACAAGAAGTATTTATTAGAGTGTATCAATTTTGTGTTTCCTGAAACGAAACTAGAAATGAGTGATATTGAGTCAACTTGGGCTGGTGTAAGACCATTGATTCGTGAAATTGGAAAAGGACCTTCTGAAATTTCAAGAAAAGATGAGATTTGGATATCTAATACAGGTCTTATCACAATTGCGGGAGGTAAATTGACTGGTTATCGTAAGATGGCAGAAACAGTTACAGATTTACTAAGTAAAGAATTAGAGGCTAGTGGAGTTAAAGTAGGGAAATCAGTTACAAAAAAGATGAGACTATCGGGTGGTGACTTCAAAAACCCAGAGGATTATTCAAACTTTATCGTTGCCAAAGGAAATGTATTATCCAAGCTTGGTATTCCAATCGATGAAGCAATGAACATTTCAGCTGTATATGGTACAAATACAGATATACTCATTGAACTCGCTGATGAAGTTTTAAAAGAAACGGCTTTACCTTTGGCGATAAAGTTAATACTTCATTATTCAATAAAACACGAAATGACTTTGACTGCCGTTGACTTTTTCTTACGTAGAACAGGGAAAATTCTTTTTGATATACATTGGGTTCATACATGGAAATCTGAAGTTATTAACTATATGGCGCTAATGATGGAGTGGGATGAAAAGAGGAAAGAAATAATAAGGGAAGATCTTGAACTGAGAATTCATGAAGCAGCACATTGAGCATATCTTGGTGCCAGGCACTTGTAATATAACTGTAATACTATTAAAAAAACTACCTGAAAATGTATGGAACATTTTCAGGTAGTTTTTAATTTGTAACTGCAGCTACAATATTAACCAATTTTGAAGTAGACTTATTGTTTTCCAGTGGCTGTTCTTGAATAATCCAGTTAATTGAAAGAAGTTGTTTCAAAGAAGAAAGCTGTTGCTCATCGATTTCTAAACACTCTATCCCGTTTTCGTGGAGCTGATAATCGCGATCATCAATTTTTTCGAACTTCAATTTCAATAAGTTTTTAAGTCCGTTCATCGTAATGAACTTCACTGAGTAACCGTCCATTAAAATGGACTTAAATTTAGTTTGGTCTTCTTCAAACAATGTGATTAGTACACTGAATCTATTATTTGGATATTCATTTTCCCACGTTCGAAGATCTTTTTGTTCCAGTTTTGTAAGAATTTCATCATTTGAAATGCCATTGCTTCGTAGGGTTTCTATCAAAAAAGCATCCATCATCGAAATTTTGTTGTTCTCCATTCTCATAATCCCCCAAATAAAAAGTAAATACATGATAAGTAATTATAACAAAAATTCTCAATTGTCCAGTTCTTTTTACAAGAATAATTAAAATACTTCGACTAAGCATTTGCTTAATCGAAGTATTTTTGGTTACTTATTAATTTTCTTGAATTTCCACTTCTTCGATTTGGTATCGTAGTAAGCACCTTCAACTGTAGGTTTCTTACCTTCTGTAACGATAATGAAGTAGTCTTTGAATCCTGTTGTTATTTGATTCTGTTTGCTATCAAGGAAAGATATATCTTTCAATTTAAGATTATCTTTAATTTTATCTTTGTTTTTTTCCTTCAATAGACCCGATGGCACATGGTAATCTAGGTGAAGTGTAAATTCCCCACTTGAAGCGAGTGTATTAAAGTTATTAGCAGTGATCGTGAATGTTCCAGTAACAAGTGTAATCACGACATCTTTGTTAGCTGTGTCGATTTTCTTTGTAGCTTCTTCTGTGAAACGAATATATACATTTCCAGCGTCATGCAGTACAGAACCATCTACAGTAATAACAGATTTAGAAGTATCTACCTCATCTGCGGTAATAACTGCTTCACCATCTTTGACAGTTTGAACAGTTACGTTAATCGTTACTGTATTGTCGCCATATGTTGCGGTTATTGTTGTTTTTCCAGCTGCTTTTGCAGTAATAACGCCCTTTTCAACAGAAACGATTTTCGAATCAAAGCCACTATAAGTAGCTTCTTCTGTTACATCTTTCGTTAAAGTTGTACCGTCTTGTTTCGTAGCAGTTTCTGTTAATGTAATTTGCTCTGATTGACCTGTTTTTAATTCTAGAGATGTTTTATTAGCTTGTAGAGTGTAAGTTTCTAGTTCGTTAAACTCTACTTGGACTAAAACTGGATCGTGATCAGATGCACGGCCGTGAATGTCCATATAGTTCGCATTAATGTGAATCATGTCTACAGCAGTTTTGTCTGCTAAGTTATTTGTTACTAAAATATGGTCTAAAACTTGGTTGTTTCCTTGATAGTAATAAGAAAAACGTTCACCAGCAGGTACTTTTTCAACCATATTTGTTAATATACCGCCTTTTAATGCAGAGAGTGTTGGTGTGAACTCGAAATCATTCATATCACCAGCGACGATTACTTTTAAATCTGGATCTTTAGCTTGTCCAGCTTTAATGAAGTTATTGATCATCGTTGCCAACTCAATTCGCTCAGCTTCCGAACCTAAGAACGGCGGCTGATTTTTTCCAAATAAAGGTTGATCTCCACCTTTGGAATTTAAATGCGCTCCTATAACGATTACTTTTTCCCCTTGGAAATCAAATTGAGCCGCAAGAGGTTTACGTGTATTAGGCTGTGGTAAGTCTAGAATACGACCTGGATTTAAAGTTAAACTACCATTTTCATCCCAAGCTACTTTATCGGTCGAGCCACCTTTTGTTCCTTCAACTAAAGTGACACGGTTTGGATTGTATAAGTATCCAACTCGGATATTTCCTCCAGGTTGCCCGCCATCTTGATTATATTCAGGTGAAATGTCTGTCCATTTGTATACTGGACCACCTGCTGAAACGATTGCTGCAATTAAGTGTTCATAACTCGCAGATGCATCCGTATTTCCAGAAGCTGTTGGCCCATCATTATCTTGAACTTCTACTAATGTAATAATGTCAGGAGATTTCATATTCTCCACGAATGATTTTGCAATTTTTTCTACTTTTGCATCGGGTGTATTTTCTTTATTTGTCGAGAAGTTTTCAACGTTGTACGAAGCCACTGTCAGTTTATCTTCAGTAGGTTCAATATTCGTTACGACCATTGGTTTCTCAATACGAGTGATTGGAGGAAGAGAAGACTCTTCTGCCCATAACTTGAAGTTTCCAAATCCGAAGCCCATCACACCAATAATGTTCCCTGAATAATAGTCACCAGATTTAGCATTATAATTTTCGTTATTTATATCTACTAAAATTCTTTCAGGGTTGTAGTCATTAGGAGAAATACTAACACCACCTAAAATGTTGAATGTTGTATTGGTAGAATTACCAGCAACAACGACTACTTCACCATATTCTTGAGGTCCAACTACTTTTGCATTTGGAACTGCGAGTCGCATTAATTCGACAGATTCCCAAAAATCGATCCCATCTTCCTGTGGATCAAATGAAGTTAATCTATCATTGTCAATTAGTTCAGTTGGCGGGAAAATCTCTTCACCGATTACTAATGGAGCAGGAAGCGTTGCTGTTCCAGTTTTTGTAGCAGCTGTCGCGCGAATTCTTGTGATTGGTAAATCATTTACTTTCATATCCGAATAGCCTTCGTAATACCATTCCTCCACAGTTCCTGTAACTGATACTAAATCACCAACTTTAAGTCCATTTGAAGCTTTATTAACAATGATTGCTTCTGAAGTTGTATTGTCGTTATCAGGATTAATGTCTTGAATGACAAAGTTTGCTGAGTTATACAAGTGAGTCACGACACCTGTGATGTTTTGTACATTTGTACCTTCATAAGGAGAGAAGTGTCCTTTTCCTTGAATGTCGCGAATTGCAAGGTCATTTGACTTCAATACATCGTACACGAAAGTGAATACATCAGAAGTAGTGTCACTAACAGCAATTGCTTTAATTGTTGTACTTTTTGTTAGCTTGATAGGAGCAGTGTATTGTGTACTTTCCAATTTTGGTGTAGTTCCATCTAAAGTATAATGGATAGTCGCACCTTCAATTGGTGTCATTAATGAGACTTCTGTTCCTTCAGAAATAGTCCCTGGGAAAATATCTGTGTAAACTGCTGGTTTATTTACTAAGTCAAAGCTCTCTAAACCGAGCGTTTTCACTTGATAGGTTATATTGAATTTTGAAGCGATACCAGATACATGAACTATGTCGCCTTCTTTGTATTGCTTCAAGAATGAATTGTAATCTAAACCGTTTCGATTATCGTTACGTATAATAACAGATTCACCATTTGAATGTGTCGCCGTGAATTCAAATGTCCCAAAATCATTCGATTTTACTAGATTCGTAATGGTGACGTTGTTTAATTGAATACGTTCACCTTGCGTCTCTTCATTTACTCCAGCGGGTGTGATTTCTTGGGCTGTTGGAAGTATATTACCTGAAGAGATTTTAGTGATTTTTGTCGGTTGGATTTGAATTTCACCACTATATGGACTTACTTTACCCTCTAGTTCCACAATGTCGCAAGGATTTACATCTGCTGAGGTAGTAAAAACGTAGATTCCTGCCGTTTCATCTTGAATGTAGAAAGCTTTTCCACCCCAAAATCCAGTGCCTGTTGTTACCGTTCCTTTCACTTTCACTAATTTATTTACATCTGTTATGGCACGAGCTGCAGCGATATTTTCTAGTTCTTCTACTTCAGGAGGTGTAGGCACTTCACCATTAGAAATAATCGTGAACGCACTTGCACTTCTTAGTCCTGGAACACTGAAATAAGGAGAAAGAGAACCAGTTATTGTTACCTCACCTTTAAATAATGTTGGGTTGTCCACTAAATTTAAGCCGGCACGTACTGCACCGGTTGGTAATTGTACCGGTAATATTTTCGAAGCATCGGTCTCGTTAGGGGAATCTGCGAGGCCAATGTTTGTAGCAACAGTGAAAGGTGCTTCTTGATCGTAAGAAGTTCCAGAGCTTGCTGTGCCTACGATAAAACCTTGAACTGTTGCTGTACCAGTATTATTTGCGATAGCGTCTGCAACTGATATCGGTTCTGTTGCTTGTGCTTTTGGTGCGGCGATAAATGGTACAAACATGGATAGTACTAGAATGAGAGAGAGTGCTATTTTACTGAAAGCATGATTCCAAATTCGATCTTTTGTCATCCAATTCACTCCTTGGTATATTATTGTTTTGCTCCTAGATTATAGCAAAACAAAATTATTAAAATAATAAGATATTGTAAAGTTTAAAAAATTTAAATAAAAACAGGAAGGAAGTAATTGATTGAAGTGAGTATGCTGTGAAAATGTAATTATAGGAAGGTATAACTAAAGTGGTGTCTATTTTTAAAAAAAATTATTAAAAGTATTACAAGTGCCAGTCACCAGTAACTATGTTACTGGTGACTGGCACTTGTAATGTTTTTAGTATAAAATGGAAGTTAATTTGGCCAGGGGGGATAAAATGAGATTACGGATATTACATACGAATGATGTGCACAGCAACTTTGATAATTTCTCTAAAGTTGCAACACTGATTAAGCAATATAAAGATGAAGATACGATCATTTTGGACGGTGGTGATTTCGCTGATTTCAAAAGCATTGAGTTACAAGGAACAAGGGGATTAGCCGCAATTGAATTACTAGAAGCTATTGGTTACGACGCACTTACTATTGGAAACAATGAGATGTTTAATGGAGTAGATACGCTCGAGTATATGGCGAGTAATAGTCCTTTTCCTTTCATCAGTAATAACTTATTTAAAAAGGATAACTCGACAATTAATGGAGTATTTCCTAGTGCAATTTTAGAGAAGAACGGTCTTAGAATTCTTATCACCGGGTCTTCACCGAATATGGGAGAATTCAATGACGGTCTTGGGATTTATATGACGGATTATAAAGAAGGCATCCTAAATGAAATTAAAAGAAACGAAGGAAAATACGATATTTGTATCCTTCTAAGTCATGTTGGTACCTTTGCAGACGAGCCTCTTGCTATGGAAATACCAGAACTCGATATTATTATTTCAGCACATGATCATAAACTCTTTAACGAGGCTAAATTGGTAAACAATACAATAATGAATAGTGCAGGAAATTACGGTGAGCATTTAGGGATACTAGAGATTGAAATTATCGATGGTAAAGTAAAGCTGATTCATTCTGCTACGCTTTCTTCCATGGAAGTTGAAAAAGATGAACAGATTTTATCTTTATTAAAAATAAGTAAGGAAAAAGCGGTTAAAGTATTGAGTAAGCCGCTTTATGAACTCTCACGACCACTATGGCATGATGTAATCGAAGAAAATCCAATAACGAATTTAATTGCAGATGGATTAAAAGATATGCTGAATTGTGACATAGGGCTAATTAATAGTGGTATTTGCAATGCAGGTGCATTCAATGAAATGACAAATAAAAAGTTAATCGAAATCTGCCCATCTCCATTAAATCCAACATCTTTTGAATTACAAGGAAAATATATTAAAGAAGCCATTGAACAATCCTTAGACGCACAAGCTTGCTTGGCAGATGGAAGAGGACCTGGATTTCGAGGGAAATTTGTTGGTAGATTACATATAGCAGGAGCAGAAATTTTGCACGATAGTAAACATGTTCATACGGTGTATATAAAAGGACAACCGTTACAAGATGATACGTGGTATACGGTGGCAAGCTCTGATTATTTACAAAGAGGATCTGGGTACGGGAGCCTTGCGAACAATCGAAATGAAAAGTATCTTGCAGAAGAAATAAAAGATGTGATCCGTTTATATGCCGATAAACAGGAGTTTGTAGAGAAAGCATATTTAAATAGATGGAAAGAAGCGGCTAAAGTGGGGGGAGTATGTTGAAACAAAAAGGACCGATGAAAATCAGGAAAAGAGGGATTGAGGTAGGTCGTCTCCAAGTTGGAAATAAGAACTGCATTACAGACGTAGAAGGTGTTCGAGTAGGTCATGTTACACTAGATAGCCCTCTTGGTGAAGGGGAGTATGCATGCACCGGTGTGACAGCTATTTTGCCTCATGGAGATAATTTGTTTCAACAAAAAGTGGTTGGTGCAAGTTATGTATTAAATGGATTTGGTAAAACGACGGGTCTTGTACAAGTGGATGAATTAGGCTTAATCGAATCTCCAATCATGCTAACAAATACGTTTGCTATTCCAGCTGTTACGCAAGGCACATTAGAGTATATGTTAGATTCTAATCCAGAAATAGGAGAATCTACGGGAACAATTAATTTAGTTGTCGGGGAATGCAATGATAGTAGGTTGAACTCGATTCGTAAACTTCCTATTCAACCAGCTCATGCAAGAGAATGCATAGAAAAAGCTTCCAATGAGACTTCAGAGGAAGGGGCTGTAGGAGCAGGAAAAGGAATGATTTGTTTTGGTTACAAAGGAGGAATAGGTTCTTCTTCGCGTCTTGTAAGAGAAGAAGAAAGTGGAACTACTTATACAATCGGCTGCCTAGTCCTAAGTAATTTTGGAAGAAAAGAAGATTTTCAATGCTCTCAATACAATGTAGAGGGGAAGATGGATGTCCCAACTTTTCCAAAGCCGGCTGATGGGTCCATCATTATTGTATTGGCTACGGATGCTCCGCTTAGTAATAGGCAGTTAAAACGTGTGGCTAAAAGGTGCGGAATTGGACTAGGTAGAACAGGTAGTCACTTTAGTAATGGCAGCGGAGATATTGTCATTGCTTTTTCCACAGCCCATAAAATTCCACATGTTTCAGAGGGAAGTATTGAAACTAGAATACAATTGAGGGATGATCATCCCATTATGAACGAACTTTTTCTTGGAGCTGCAGAAGTTACAGAAGAATCTATATTAAATTCCTTATCTCAAGCTGTAACTACAAAAGGACGTATGGAGAATATTGCGCATGCTTATCCATTTGAATAGTTATATGGAGTTAAATTTCTGTATAACAAAAATCATTCTTGTAATTAATCGTGACTATGATACGATTTAGATGCATTTGTAATTGAATAAATGACTGCTAGGGGAGCCTTTTTAGGCTGAGACACATCTTGGATGTAAACCCTTTGAACCTGATCTAGTTAATACTAGCGGAGGGAAGCAGCTGGAACCCTACTATCGTGTGTTTAGTTTAACTATGTAGAAAACAGCCGCTTTCCGTTTATGGAGAGCGGTTTTTTGTTTTCAAAAATATAAATTGGAAGGGGAAAAGGAATGAAGAAGGAAATAGAAAATCGAATTTCTAAAGCAGTAGATGAGCGTAAAGAGGAACTATTACAGTTACTTGCAGATTTAGTTAGTTTTCCGACAGTTAGTCCCCCTGCTAGAAACACAGGTGAAGTGCAAAATTATATTGCAAATTTTTTAGAGGTACACCAATTTGAGACGGATAGTTGGGATGTGTTTCCGAAAGATCCGAATGTAGTAGGGATAAAAAGAGGTACTGATGGGCTACATTATCACAGTTTAATAATAAATGGACATATTGATGTTGCTGAAGTTGGAGATGAGAGCGCATGGACCGTGCCAGTATTCAAGCTAACAAATAAAGATGGATTTGTATTTGGCAGAGGAACCTCTGACATGAAAGGTGCAGTAGCTGCAACATTGTTTGCAGCAAAACTATTAAAAGAGTTAAATATTGAATTAAAAGGTGACTTGCAAATTCAGTCTGTTATTGGAGAAGAAGCAGGAGAAGCGGGAACTCTTTCTTGTTTGGAGAAAGGCTATACTGCTGATTTTGCACTTGTAGTAGATGGAAGTAACCGTCAAATTCACGGTCAAGGTGGAGTTATAACGGGCTGGATAACTATTAAAAGTAAAGAAGTTTTCCATGATGCAATGAGGATGAAAATGTTGCATGCAGGTGGGTTAATAAAAGGAGCAAGCGCCATAGAAAAAATGATGAAAATTATTGCCGGCCTTCAAGATTTGGAGAGACATTGGGCTGTTACTAAACAGTATCCAGGATTTGCACCTGGAACAACCACGATTAATCCAGCGGTTATTGAAGGTGGCAGACACGCCGCTTTTATAGCAGATGAATGCAGACTTTGGGTTACAGTACACTTTTATCCGAATGAAACGTATGAATCAGTGACAGCTGAAATAGAAGAACATTTAAATCAAGTCGCAATGTCTGATCTTTGGTTAAGAGAAAACCCACTCCAATATCGTTGGGGTGGAAAATCTATGATTGAGGAACGTGGCGAAATATTTCCAGCATTAAAGATGGATGCGGAACAGGCAGCGGTTCAATTACTTGCGGAGTGCCATCAGCAAATAGACAAAAATCCAGTCATAATCGGGATGTCCAAATCTGTGACTGATGCAGGTTGGCTAGGAGCAGCGGGTATTCCAACTGTTATTTATGGCCCAGGAAAACTGGAAGAAGCACACTCTGTTGATGAAAAACTAAATATAGAGGAATTACTCTCGTTTACTAAAACTCTGTTGTTATTCATTTCTCAATGGTGTAACACAAAAAAATAAAAAACTATTATTTTGGGAGGTAAGTCGTATGTCTTCTACAAAAAAATTCAGTGATCGATTATTTGAAAATATAAAACCAATTTGGGCTAAAAATCATCAACATCCGTTTGTGCAAGAGTTAGGGAAAGGTACTTTAGCAGAGGAAAAGTTTATACATTACATGAAGCAGGACTACGTCTATTTACTGGACTATTCCAAGTTATTTGCGGTAGGGGTTCAAAAATCACTCGATTTAGAAATGATGACAAATTTTTCGAAAACTCTTCACGACACACTACATTTTGAAATGGATTTACATCGTGCGTTTGCTGCTGAATTTGGAGTAACTCCAGAAGAACTGGAATCCACCAAACCTACACCTATAAATTTGGCTTATACACGTTATATGTTAAACGTTGCTCAAAATGGTTCGCTAGTAGAGTTAGTTTCTTGTTTACTTCCTTGTGCATGGGATTACTGGGAAATAGGAAAATTATTGCGTGAACAATATGGGGATAACTTGTCTACAAATAAATATGCAAAATGGATTGAAACATATGATTCCGAAGAATTCGCAGAAGGTGCAAAGTGGTTAATACAACTAATGGATCAACTAACAGAAGGGAAGCCCGAATGGGAGCTTGAACGAATCGAAGAACACTTTCAAATGACATCTAAGTTCGAGTATTTATTTTGGGAAATGAACTATCAACTAGAAGAGTGGCCAATTTAATAGTGAAGGCGAGATAGAAAAAATGAATAAAACTAGGAAGTTAACAATAACATCGCTCATTGTTGCCATAACAACATTATCTAGCCATCTCATATTTATCCCAGTTGGATTTGCGAAAATATTTCCTATACAACATTTTGCTAACGTATTTTTGGCGGTTTTACTAGGACCATGGTATGCGGTTGCGGGTGCATTAATCGTTTCTACTTTACGAAATCTGTTAGGTACTGGATCTATTTTTGCTTATCCAGGAAGTGTGATTGGTGCACTCTTAGCGGGTATCTTTTATATGAAAACGAAGAAAATTGTGTATGCATTTGTTGGAGAGGTTATTGGTACAGGTATTATTGGAGCAGTTACCACTTATCCAATAGGAGTTCTCTTATTTGGAAAAGAGCTAACGGTATTTGGATTTGTACCAGCCTTTATGATTAGTTCATTTACAGGTTCGTTATTGGCAATTGGTCTTTTAAAGGTGATGATGAAAAATAGAGTTATAGAGGGATTAGTTGAAAAGAGTGTTCATAAATAGTATTGACTCAAGAGTTACATAAAATAATAGCTTGTCTAGTGAGTGGCTTTTTCTGTACTCATTTCAACTACTTGATTCAATACGTAGAGGAAAAAGCTACGAGACTCCTGCGGAAAAACGGAGCAACCAAGACCCCGCACGAGCGCAGCGAGGAGGAGGCTTGGTGATTCGTCCGCGGAAAGCGAGTGGCTTTTTCCATACACAATTAGTATTATTCCATTTTATTAAAATAGACTTAATTATCCCTAGCTGATCGTGTTCATTTGTATATTTTTGGACATCATCGCATAACAACTACTTGATTCAATACGTAGAGGAAAAAGCAGCGAGACTCCTGCGGAAAAGCGAAGCGTCCAAGATCCCGCACGAGCCAGCGATGGCACTGAAAAACTAGAAATTCGTATTTTTGTAGGAACTATTTGTTGATTTTAATTAAAAGAATTTAGCGCGACGCATGAGACTCCGGCGGGAAAGCGAATGCCAAAGCGCTAAATTCTCTTAGCGACTATTTGATAGAAAATTTATTAGAATGACACTTTTCAATGCCTCCAAGCGAGTAGACTGAGGCAATGCCCGCGGAAAGGGAGCCGTTTCACCGATTTTTTTATTAACTAATTTGATTATCTGAACGTTGTTTTTCACATTATCGAAACTTTTTATTCGTTTACGATACAACTGAATTATTTCTCGTTTGCAAAATCTAATTTCAATTTACCTTCTACAAATGATAGGCTAGCATTAAACGATTGGCCGTTTTCTGCAACAAATCCTTTTATGACATTTGTTTTGCCTTTTGTACAAAGAAGTTTAATCTGACTTGGTGTAATCTTCTTCTTTAAAAAGAAGCCATTAAATGTTTGTGTGCACCCATTTTTATAATTCGTACAGCCATAAAAGTTTTTTCTAGCAATTATAAAACCTTGTTTACATTTTGGACATGGCGCAATAGGTTCTTGTTTATACTTAGAACTAGTTGCTTTAGAAGGGACAAGTTTTATATCAATGTTTTTCGTTTTTAATTGATTTGGAACTTCTTGGAGCAAGCTGTGAATAAACTTTGCAATACTTCCAAGAAATCGTTCCCCAGAACCGTCTCCATTACCTATTTTCCGTAAATAAGTTTCCCATTTCGCAGTCATCGATGGACTTGCAAGTAAATTACCTTCAATTGCTTGGCAAAGAACACGTCCTTTATCCGTAATTGATACGATATTTTTCGTTACATCAATATAACCATGACGTTTAATCGTTTCTATAATTCCGCTTCGAGTTGCTTCCGTTCCAAGACCTTCTACTTCTTTTAAAATGTCTGTTTCATTTTTGTCTTCCACAAGTTTTCCACAAGTCTTCATCATGGCAATTAGTTGGCCTTCTGTATAAGGTTTTGGAGGAAGTGTTTTTCCTTCTTTAATTCCAATATTACTTTCTACTTTTTCCTGTTCACGTAAAGGGGGGAGTGTAGACTCTTCTTTTTCTTTATCAGTAGTGGTGCGACTGAACAAAGCTTTCCAGCCTTTATCCCGTTCTGTTTTGCCAATAGTGAAAAAAGGTAATCCATTTACGTCAGTTGTTACTTTTGTTTCTGTGTATAAATAATCCGTATGAAACATACTAAGTGTCGTGCGAACAACTTCTTCATAAAGATTTCTTTCCATAATAGAGAGTCTAGAAAGGACACTTTGAGATGGAATCTTTTTTGTCGGTATAATTGCGTAATGCTCCTGAACCTTCGAACTATCGACGTAACGCTTTTTAGGAGAGAGCGATGCGACAGAGAAGGAGTGGCCAATTAGCTGTTGATAATCGGTTACTTGTGCAGCAAGATAGGAGAACTCACTAGGCGTAATGTAACGGGAATCCGTACGAGGATACGTGACAAGCTTCTTTTCATATAGTACTTGCATCGTCTTCAATACATTCGCAGGGCTCATTTTCCATAACCGATTTGCAGTTGCTTGCAATGTCGATAGCGAATGGAGCTGTGGCGGTGGCATCCGTTTTTCAATCTTATCTACAGAAGTAATAACTCCGGGCGAATTTGGTTGGATAGTGTGTTTTGCAAGAAGTTCTTGAATGATTTCCCTTTTAGGCTCTTTCGCTTTCGCTTTTCCCTTATAAGTTCCTTGCTCTGCAGTAAAGTTTGCTTCAATTTCAAAGAATGGCTCCGAAACAAATTGTTCTATCTCCATTTGTCGTTGATAAATCAGATAGATAGTAGGTGATTGCACACGCCCAATCGGAAAGACTTCTCGAATACCTTGTGATTGCAATAGAAGAGAATACAACCTGGAGCCATTCATTCCAACAAGCCAATCACTAATTTGCCGGGCTTTTGCTTCTTCATATAATAGTAAATCTTTGCGATTATCATGTAAATTAGCGAATCCTTTTCGAACTTCCTCTATTTCTAGTGAATTTATCCACAATCGTTTAATCGTTTGGACTCTTGCACCAGTTTGATTGTATATACTATAGAAGATATTCGAACCTTCGCGATCTACGTCACATGCATTGATAACTGTATCCGTCCCTTTAATAAGCTTTTTCACAACGGTAAACTGCTTGAACTTTCCTTTTGCAACTTGGAATTCGTACCGAGCTGGTAAAATTGGCAAACTGTTCAGTGACCACTTGTCCCATTTCGAATCATATGCTTTTGGTTCCTTTAACTCTACAAGATGTCCAATTCCCCAAGTTATATAGGCTCCTTCTGGAAAGATTGGACAAGGGATGATTTCTAAATAACCTTCATGTCTTTTTACAGTAAAAGCATCGGCATACGCTTTTGCCTGGCTTGGCTTTTCAGCTAAGATAACTGGTTTCATAACAACACCTCTTTCGTACATCCGATAAAACGCTTGTTCTGATTATAGTGTATCAGATTTTAACGAAATCGAAGAGTATTTAAAAAAAGTCCAGCTTTCACTTAACTTTTTATATCTAAAATATTTTGGTGACAAGTATACCAGCTGATAGTTTCATAGTTCAGGATCTAGTTGTCCTTTTGCATTACTGTTATGCATCACTTTAGCATGACTTTTATTTAGCTTTTGTTGAATAAATAACTCTGCAATGATAATATTTGGCACCCAAGCTAACCATGCGATAATAGCATAACTAAGTTCGAAATTCTCTATACCAAACAGCAATACAAACAAAGGTAACCAAATTCTCAATGTGACAGCTGCAAAGGTTAACGAGTAATTTCTTATCATCCACTTTTGATGGTCAAGAATTTTCTTCTCTTTAACTCTAGCAAGAGCTTGATATGCAGATATCAACCAAAATATAGATAATAGGGTAAAACCAAGCTTTCCAGCTAATCCACCTGTAGCATGCAATGCTAGATAAAAGCCTGAAATACTACCGAATAAAATACCAATTAAATAAATTTTTCCTAAATTTTTATGAAGATTAAAATTCTTTTCTCTAAAATTTGTAGATAATGTATAAGGACCAATTACTAATGCCACTACACTTGCTGCAACATGAATAAATAGCATGATATACCAGAACGTACTCAACTTTGAGAGAAACATAAGTTTCATTTGAACAAACCCTGCTTGATTTGCATCCATAATAAAATATTGGGAAATTGAATAACCAGCGACTCCAATCGCTAAAACAGTAAAGACAAACCAAATTTTTTTATTCATAATTCTATCTCCTTCTGAAGTTTAGATTTTGAGTCCCTGAATAATTGTTTGGATATGAAATTGAATTAGTCGATCTTGTTCCCCCCAATTAAATTGTGGGAAAGCAATTAATAGAGATGTAAGACCGTGCAAACTTGCCCAAATCGTATTGCTTACATAAATATCAGGTTGTTCCAACTCATAGTTATTCACGACAAAAGCATTTTCCTGAATTAAATCTTTTACAACTTCGTTTAGTAAAAGAAATCCATTGTACCTATTACTATGTGTTATTAAAAGTGTGTTCATTTCCATATTCATCGTGAAAATGATGTTATAGTAATCTGGTTGTTTCAAACCAAAATGTATGTAGGCTTCACACATTTTAAAAAGCCTAACTTCATATGAATTGTTAAGAGAACTATCATATGCGAGCTTTAGGTCATCATAAAATAGGTTATATCCTTCTTCTAATAAATTTAGTAAAATTTCTTCTTTATTTTTAAAGTAAATATAAATTGCAGTAGGTGAATACCCAATCTTATTTGCTATTTTCCTCATGGACACATTTTGATAACCTTCTTCTAAAAATAAATGACGCGCAGCGTTTATAATTTCTTTTTTTATTTCCGAAGACTCCTTCTTTCGTCGCACATAAATCACTCCTTATTTAAGTTAACAGCGTTAACTTAACACTGTTAATATAGTGTGTATTGGAAATAATGTCAATTAATTTATTTTTTTGGGCGTAAAATTATTTTGAAATATAAATAAAAAATCCCATTCCGCTAAGTAGGGAATGGGATTTGCTAAACGTATTTATTTTTTATGTGCGATTATTATCAACTTACCTTGATCGAGTTCCTGTTCAGCAGCTGCTGCTTCTTCTTTCGATAAACCAGTTGCTTCCATTTTGCTTCGGAGTTTGTCTCCACGCGACGTGAACATATTTTTCATCGATTCAAGGAAGCCTTGTTCTATCATACCAACATCCTTCGTATCTAATGCGTCGTTAATATCGTCTGCTCTCTCTTTGAAGTGTGCGAAAATATGAATATGGTCTCGTGAATATCCCTGAGTTTCTAATTTCTCAATTTCTTGCTTCGCTTGTACGGCATTTTCTACAGTTAATTTGACTGTCATTAAAAATCCCTCCAGTTTTGTGATACAACTATCTTTACCCGCAATGAAATGATTTAAACAAAATGAGTCAGTAAAGAATTACAAAGTGTGAAAGAATAGGGTGAGTTTGTTATGCTTAAAAGAAAAAGAATGGAAGTTGTTCATATGGAAAGTAAAGTAGAACAAATAGCAAGCTTTAAGGCTACAATGGGAAATTATCCTACAGGTGTTACTGTTGTAACAGCGTTCAATCAAAAAGGGGAACCAATGGGACTGACAGTAAACTCCTTTGCATCGGTTTCTTTAGAACCATTGCTAATTTTGTGGTCTATTGATAAACGAGTATTTTCTTATGACGAATTTTTAAAGGTAGACAAATTTACTGTGAACATTCTAGCTGCTGATCAAGGAGATCTATGTACTTTATTTTCCAGCAAAGTAGAAGATCGGTTCAGTCAATGTGAATGGAAGAAGTCAGAACTTAATTTACCAGTGCTCTCTAATACTTTAGCAACTTTACAATGTAGGGTATTTAGCCAAATAGATGCTGGTGATCACACGACGATGATTGGTGAAGTTCTACATATTCAGAATAACGATAAGGAACCTTTGTTGTACCATCGTAGAACGATTGGAGCTATACCAGAAGAGTTTTATAATTAATTAAATACTTCAAAAAAAGATGTACTTCAAATTGGACTTCCTTTCAGTATGTAGATAAAGTAAGATTTCGAAGGTGCCATTTCAGACTATAGACAAACTCAAAGACATTTAAGTTTATCTGCAGTTTTTTATTTTGCATTGTCAACTTTTTGAATTCATTGATTGATTTTCTAGCATCGTAATCTGTTCATTGTAGAGGAGGGCAATGACTCCTGTGGGAGTTGCTTGAGTCTTGGACAATGGAGGGGGAATAGAGAGGGTACTGAAAAATTGTCTGTTTTTTAAGATAAATACTTTTTTTATTTCTAGAAATTCGTTGAAAAAGGCGACACTCCTGCGAGAATAGCGTTAGTCGAAGACCCCGCAGCAAAGCGAGGCCGCTGAAAAACTCTATTACGAATTTATTCATGATAAATATTTGATGTGACTATATTGCACACTATAGGATTTAGTACGGCGGCGTGAGACTCCTGTGGGAAAGCGAGACAGCCGAGACCCCGCACGAAGCGTAGCGCAGGAGGAGGCTCGGCGCTCGCCCACGGAAAGGGAACAGAGCCGTGATAAATCCAGTTTGAAAGTCTTTTTTGCGGAGCTTTCCGGGAGAGCAGATATTTATCAAAAAAATTATGAGAAATTCAGTTTTTCAGTGGCCTCCGGAAAGGGAGCCGTTTCAACGATTTTCTTATTAATTGGACTACTGGATAACCCATCTGGCATGGTCGATTTTATAGATGCCCTCGAGTATAGAGCCCGAAGCGGTTCAAGCAACGCCAGCGGAAAGCTCCGGAAAACCTAATATACCCCTTTATAGAAATAAAAAGACTGTAGAAAATTGTTTTTTGAGAGTTTATCTACAGTATGAAAGGATGTCCAATAAAAATGACATCCTTTCAGAACCACTTTCATTCACCAATATAAAATAGCTTAAACATGATTTCTCTTTGTGGTACATTGAACGTTTCAAACCTTTTTAAGAATGAGGCTTTGTCATAAGTAACGTGGTGTAAACTAATAATTGGTTTAGCATTTGAGAAATCAATAATTCCATAAGGTGCAGTGTCTCCTTTGGATACACCAAGTGATCCTGGATTCAAATATATTTGACGTTCGTTTTGAAAAAAGTGCTCTGGATGATGATGTCCAAAAAAAATAATATGTGCAGGATAGTTACCAAACATTTTTTCCATGTTCTCCAATGTTGGATCTAAAATGGTAAAAAAAGGTTTATCTTTAATGTGTACATTACGTTTTTCTTCTTCCATGTGATAGTGTATTCCTACCATACGAGTACCGTTTATAGTTTTTTCAATCACTCGTGGCAGTTCTTTTAACTTATTGATGTTTTCTGTGGATAATTGTTTTGCAACCCATACATGGTGTTCACGTGTATGCTTATAGTCATCTGGATGTCCTTCTCCATCAATAAGTGACAAGATTGCTTCATCATGATTTCCAGTAATCATCTGAACATCTTGCCGTGAAAAGAGTAAATCGAGTACTTCGTTCGTATCTGGTCCCATTGCAATCATATCTCCCAGACACCAAATTTCTTCTATATCTCCGAGGTCATCAATTTCTTGAAGTACCGCTTTTAGTGCTAACTCGTTACCGTGAACATCCGTAATGATAGCGTATTTCACCTATCCTTCACTCCTAAATTCTATTCATTAAATGAGAAAGCTAATCCAAGGTATCTGCCTTGATAGAGGAAGCTTTTCTTTTATTTCTTACCATTTTAAATAAATAATAAATTAAAACTCCTCCTAAAACGACGATCCAAATAACGTATTCATTCAAATCAGCTTTTAAAATTCCTGCTGGTATGAGGGCAAGTAGAAAAAAATAAAGGAAATTTCCGATTGCGGTAGCAAGAAGGAAGTTTTTCAATTGAACAGTACTAAGGCCTGCAAGTATATTAACAATGCTAGTTGGTACAAAAGGAAAAATCCTTGCTTGAAATACATAAGCGAAACCATTCTTATTTACTTTTTCGATTAACTTATCGCTAAATTTTTCGATAATGACGTCTTGAAAAATGTATCGAGCTCCGTAAAATACAATAGTGGAAGATAGGATACTTGTTATCCAACTCCATAAAAAACCATTAACAAAACCAAATAACGAAATGTTAATAGTAATAACTAATATGAGTGGAAAAACCGTAAATGAATTTTGAATAAGCATAACGAAAAACATGAAAAGAAAAGAATAGATCATATTATTTTTTAAAAATGTACGAATTGCTTTTACATCTCGATCAAGGAGTAACATAATAAGTTCTTGATTAAATATAAAAAATAAAACGAGAAATAGAAGCACACTCCATAGAAACCATTGCTTTTTCGTGAAAGAATTAATAACTGTTTTCATTAGCCACCGTGCTTTCTAATAGTTCTATACTTATTATTAATCAATCTAAGCATTTTGTAAAAAATAAACTAAATTGTTATTCTATTAATAAAACATGGGAAATGGAGGGAGTATTTTGAATTCAACTAAAACAATCATTGAGAAGTTAAATCTTACAAAGTATAACAGGAAGCTAATTCTTCATATGCCTGAGAATTGTAAAGACTTCGAAGAAATTTCATTTGATATGAGCATTCAAGATAGTAAATATGATCTTTTAATTATATTCGTTTTTAATTTAAACGATTATGCAAATTATTTAAAAGAAGTCATCGATAAACAATTAATTGAAAAAAACGGTTATCTATACTTTGCCTATCCTAAAAAGAATAATCCATCTTATAAGGAATATATTGATCGTGACGATATGATCAATCATATTGCCCCTGATGATGAGGGATATGTATTTGGTAGTGACTTGAAATTTTCTAGAATGGTTAGTATGGATGTTACTTTCACAGTAGTTGGATTTAAACTTAACCAAAAGAAAAAGACATCCAATTCAGCAAGTAGTCAATGTGTGGACGACTATATTGACAATGTAAAAGATATTATTATGTATTTAAAGTGTAATGAGAAATTACTTAATTTTTTTAATCAATTGACTCCCGGTTATCAAAAAGATTGGGCTCGTTATGTGTATAGTGCGAAAAGGGAGGAAACGCAACAAAAACGATTACTGGAAATGGAAACTATTCTTGGAGAAGGATATAAATCGAAGGATTTGTATAGAAGAAGAGGGGAAGTATAAATGGAATATAAAGGTGCGAGTGCGTACGACCAATCGGAATTTTTCTCAAATTATATGAAAAGGAGAGGGAGACAAGACAGTCCGAATAATGCCATTGAAGGACCTATAATGTTTGAACTTATAGAGGATGTCCTAGATAAGGAAATTTTAGATTTAGGTTGTGGAGATGCATTATTTGGGAAAGAGTTACTAAGTAGAGGTGCGAAGCATTATTCTGGAGTAGAAGGATCTAATCAAATGGCTACTGCAGCGAAAGTAAATATTTCTAGTTTGAATGGAACAATTCATCTAGCCTCAATGGAGGATTTTCATTATCCAGCAAACTCATTTGATATTGTTACATCAAGATTTGCCATCCATTACATAGAGGACATCCAAAAATTATTCCACAACGTACACAACACATTAAATGAAAATGGTAAGTTCGTATTCAGTGTTCAACACCCCCTTACGACTGCTTCTTTTGAGAGTAAGAAGTCGGGAGATAGACGTGAGAATTGGATAGTTGACGACTACTTTCTAGACGGAGAGCGTAAAGAACGATGGATTGATGAAGTAGTTGTAAAATATCACCGAACGATAGAGCAGTACTTTCGAGCGCTAACAAAAGTTGGTTTTCAAATAGTGGATTTACGAGAGGGTACCCCAAAACGAGAACATTTCAGTAGTGAAGAAGAATTTAAAAGAAGACAAAGAATTCCTTTAGTGTTGGCGTTTTCTTGTGTGAAATAGGGAAGGGGTTATAGAAACCTCTCCCTATTTGTTTAATAAATCTGTTGAATAGTCAATTGTTGTATTTTATTTTGTAAGAAAGGTTGGATATCTTCTTTTACTAGTAAAAAGTAAGAAGACTTTAAAAAGTTTTTAAATGCCAACTTTGCGTAATATGGCTGTAGTTCTCCATTTGCATTTGTATATCTTTCTGAGAGGGATTGTTCAAGCTGCAACAGCCACTCATTAATGGAATCTTCATTAAGATGGTGCTTTGTTAATGTAACAAATGCTCGTGCTAAGCGTTCTTCCTCATCATCTTGATAACCATTAGCAATTGTGAGGAATCGAGAAACATGTTGAAGAACTTTTAGCGCATCTTCTTCGTTTGCAACTGGATGTTTTATAATAGAATCTAACAAATCAGCACCATGAGCTGTGGCATGTGCCCAACCTTTATGTTCTACATATCCTCTTAAATCGGTTTCTTTCTCCATATAATTATGGGTAGCATCGATAACATTTCGAACAATATTTGAGTCAACTATATGGTTTGTTGCGTCATATTCTAATACTGCTGCAAAGACAAGTACAGTGAATGAGCGAGTAAAGACGGAATCTGTTGTAGGTTTCTCAATATTGAGCATCACCAATCGATTATCCAAAAGTTTTTTCAAGATATACTCTAACTGGAAATTATTTAGACTATTATTAAATATTAATTTGCTAAAAGCTCTATATATTAGTTTATCCCTAAGAACAGGATCGATTGAGCCTATATTTTCAATCATTTCATCTAAGAATTCTTCAGAAACAAGTTTTACTTCTCCTGTAATAATGCTATGTAACTTTTCTTTGAAATTTTCCATTCTGTTCTCCTTTAGTCATGTAACTTAAATTCAATTAATTAATGACAGCATATTCCATAAAATGAAAAAAGTCTATTAAAGATTTTTATAAGAACATTATAAATGACAGTATTATCTAATAATTCCGTGCTAAACTAGTAGTATCTAATTTACAAAATAGGAGGTACAGCGTGAATAATTGGGAGAAATTATTGGTAAGTGCGATGGCAGTTTTTATGATAAGCGGAACCGTCTTTATTCCTGTTGCAGAAAATTCAACTGTTGAAGCATCCTCTTCTTATTCGGGTCTGAAAAATTCCGTTAATAGTATAATGTCCGATATTAGAATGCAAAATGCTACGTCCAGTATAATGATTCGTAAAGCTTCAACTGGTGAGGTTATTTATCAATACTACCCAGACAGAAGTATTACGCCGGCCTCTTCTTTAAAGCTTTTAACGGGTGCGGCTGCTCTAGACACTTTGGGAGAAAATTATCGTTTTACTACTGCAGTACTTACAGATGGTAAAGTGAAAAATGGTACGCTAAATGGAAATTTGTATTTACGTGGTCAAGGAGACCCGACATTACTAAAAAGTCACTTTGATAATTTTGCAGATGGATTAGTGAAGCAAGGTGTAAAACGAGTTACGGGAAATCTAATTGGGGATGATACATGGTATGACGCCGTTCGTTTGTCAGCGGGAATATTAGAGGAGGATGAGCCTTATTACTACGCCGCACCAATTTCTGCACTGACATTTTCACCGAATGGTGATTTTGATGCGGGATCTGTAATTGTGGAAGCAACCCCATCAGCTAATGGGAAAGTTACAAAGGTGACACTAACTCCTGCTACAAATGTTTTGCAAGTCGTCAATCAATCCAAGACAGTTCCAAAGGGAAACAAAAATACATTGAAAATTACACGTCAAGTTGGTACAAATAAAGTTATCATTACTGGAAACTCTCCGATAGGTACTTCTGGAAAGAAAGAGTGGATTTCAGTTACGGATCCTACTCTTTATGCTCTAGACGTTTTCAAAAAATCATTAGGCGAAAAAGGTATTACATTTTCCACTTATTCAAAATTTATTCAAGGAAAAACCCCTAAGAATGCTCATGCATTAGTATCAAGAAAATCAATGCCTCTGAAAGATTTAATCATTCCTTTTATGAAGTTAAGTAATAATACGCATGCGGAAATGCTGGCAAAAGAGATGGGCAAAGTGAAATATGGTAAAGGAAGCTGGGACGCAGGTTTAAAAGTAATGCGAGAGTTTGTCGATTCGAATGGATTAGACATAGCAAAATGGAAATTTGAGGATGCATCAGGAATTTCATATTCCAATAAAATTACTTCTAGCCAGTTGTCCCAATTACTATATGTTGTACGTAAAGAACCATGGTATAACACATATATGAATAGTCTTCCAATTGCAGGAGTATCCGATAGATTTATTGGAGGAACACTTAGAAACCGCTTAAATACAGCCCCAGCAAAAGGGAATATCATGGCTAAAACAGGTAGTTTAGAGCATATTAGATCACTTGCAGGCTATGCAAAAACGAAGGATGGCGAAACGCTCATCTTCACAATCTTAACGGAAAATGCCAAAACAAGTACTATACCAGTGATTGACCAAATTGCCACAGCTATTACGAACTCTAGTTCAAGACATTGAAAGTATTGATAGACTAGTTTGAATCTTTAGTGTTTTATGTAGGGTAGGCACTATATATTATACTAGGGTGAGTAATGAGGTGATTAGAATGGCTCGGGAACGGAAATTTACTGATGAGCAATTATTTACTGCGACCAAAGAAATGATTATTAACGATGGTTATGAAGTTTTTACGTTCAGTAGATTGGCCACTATTCTAAATGTTTCAAGAGGCAGCATTTATAAATATTATGAAAATAAAGATGAACTCATATCTGAATTTTTAATGTATGAGATGAATCGCTTTTTAAAAGAGTTTTCTAGTTTGGAGAAAGGCTCTGATTTTAAGACTCAGTTCGATCAATTAATCGATTTCATTTTTCAGCATAGTAATATTCATCAAGTGCTAGAAGTGATTAATCAAATTCCAGTGAATAATACAAAAAGGGTTACTAACAACAAATCCATATTAAGTGAATATTATATTGAGATGTATAAGCAATTCCAAAGCTTTATTGATTTAGGTAGGAAAGAGAATGTCGTTAAAAGTAATTTACCTTCGGCGGTTTTATTGGGAATGATTTTTCAAACGATTGCAATACCAAATCACTTTAATATTCCTCAAAATGAATGGATTGCTTCCATAAAAGAAGTGCTAGGTTATGGAATGTTCAATCAATAATAATTGACATAACTGTCACTTTGCAGATAATGTGTATGACAGTTATGTTTTTTTTATTCAAAGTGACACAAATGTCACTTTACTAAAATAAGGAGAGTGAAAAAATGAAAAATGTTTTACGTCATGTCACGGATTTTGTATCTACGAAAAAAGGTATGTGGATAACACTAGGAGTTTGGTTAGTAATAACTCTATTACTAGCTCTCTTTGCTCCAAATGCAAGTGAATATAAAGTGTCGGGTGTAGCTTCCTTACCTGAAAAAGCAAAATCAGTAATAGCTGAAGAGAATATTGACGAGCATTTTAAAGATGCGGAAAGTCTACCTGGAATTCTAGTGCTCCAATCGAAAAAAGGTGATATTAATACCGATTTATTAGGAGAAGCACTAGATGAAGTGAGCGCTGCTAACATCCATGGTTTAAAAGAATTAATCCCATTTAGTAGCCTTCCTCCACAAGCGGTTGCCGGATTTTTCTCTGAAGATAAAGGAACAGTAGTAATACCATTATCATTTAATCCATCAATCGATACAAAAGACTTAGAAGTAAGTTTAGAAAATGTAAAATCCATTGTTTCTGATCACACGGATATGACAGTATACATGACTGGTCCGGCAGGAATTGCAGTTGATACAATAAATTTATTTTCCAGAGCAGACATCGTTTTATTGCTTTCTACAGTAGGACTTATTTTGGTTTTACTTATCGTTATTTATCGGTCTCCACTCCTTGCACTAATCCCGCTTGTCGCTGCGGCATTTGTTTACGAAGTGGTTAACCAACTATTAGGCTTGTTAGGAAAAGGTGGATTAGAGCTAGCGAGCCAATCTACATCTATTATGTCGATTTTGTTATTTGCTGCAACGATTGACTATTCGTTATTTGTTTTCTCACGATACCGTGAAGAACTGAAAAACCATGAAAGTAAATTCGATGCGATGAAGTGGGCAATGCGTGAAACGGGAATACCTGTGTTTTTTGCTGGAGGTACTGTACTCGCTGCTATGCTAGTATTGTTTTTTGCTAATTTTGGTGATTATCGTAACTTTGCACCGATTTTCGGAACAACGATGTTAGTTATAATGTTTGCATCTGTTACGTTAATACCAGCATTGTTTACACTGTTCGGAAGAAAATCATTCTGGCCTAAAATTCCGAAGTTTGGAGAGACAGAAGTAAAAACGAATACGATATGGAATAAAATCGGTTCTTTTGTTGTAAAGAAACCAATTATTTCTGCGTTATCGATTTTACTCATTTTAGTTATATCTGCACTAAATATGTTCAATCTTAAATATGAATTTGATACGATTAAATCTTTCCCAGATGATATGCCTTCTAGAGAAGGATATGAAATAATCGAACAAAAATTTGAAAAAGGGGATCTAGCCCCAACTACTGTACTATTTGAAACTAAGATTCAAATTACTCCTGAAGTTCAAAAAAGTTTAATGGATCAGCTTTCTAAACAAGACTTAGTAAGCAGTGTTCGTCCAGTTGGTATTTCGGAAGATGGGCTTGCCATGCAATATCAATTAACTTTTGAAGAAAGTCCTTATTCTATTGAATCAATGGATGCATTAGAGAAGATGATAGAGAACTCTAAAAGTATCGTAAAAGATAGTGAGGTTGAAGGAAGTCTTTACTTTGCCGGAGAAACAGCGAACAAAGTGGATGATCGAACGATTAATAATAGAGACTTACTAATTATAGTAATACTAGAGACGATATTAATCTTTGTAATGTTAATATTCTTGACGAAGTCTGTTAAAATGCCAATCTATATGATGGGTACAATATTGTTATCTTTTTTAGCAGCTGTTGGTCTAGGGATGTTCCTATGTAGCTTTTTCTTTGATATTGATACAATCAGTAACCGAGTTCCTTTGTATTCATTCGTTTTCTTAGTAGCACTTGGAATCGATTATAATATCATTTTAATTTCTAGATTTCTAGAAGAACGTAAAAAGCATACTGTTAAAGAAGCAGTACAAATTGCAGTTGCTAATACAGGTGGAGTGATTTCTTCAGCAGGCATATTACTTGCCGCTACTTTTGCAGTATTAATGACACAACCAATCCAAATCTTATTTGTCTTCGGCTTTATTGTGGCTGTAGGGATAATTTTAGACACGTTCTTAATTCGTGGTGTTTTACTTCCAGCATTAATCGTGTTGTTAGAAAAAGATAACAAATAATAAAACGCTTGGTAACAGGTCTTACCTGTACCAAGCGTTTTTCATTCCCCCAAATACGGATATTACAAGAATGTTACTGGTGCCTGGCACCAGTAACATTATTGTAATACTCATCCACTTCATCGGAATAGGTCTAAAGGCTATGTGGTAAAAAAGCGGTTGAGAAAAAATGGTAGTACAGTGATTTTTATCTACTGTTTATTCAATGTTTATATAGTTGTATATCAAATTGAAAGACTATTCTACCGATATTAAATTGTAAGTATTTTTATACAAATATTTTGGGGAAATTATTAGGGAGAAGGGGTAAAGGATGAAAAGAAAATCATTAAGCACAAAAATGGCATTAATCCTTATTACTGTCATGTTATGCTTGTTTGTAGCAGTTTCCGCATTATTCACGATGAGTACTCTAAAAACTGTTCAAGATTCGATTAGAAGTCAAGCGGTAACAACAGCGGATTACTTAGCGAGCAAAGTAGACGGGGATAAATACAAGGAATTTATAGAAAAACCAGTGGAAAGTGATACATATTGGGAATTGCGTGATCATCTAATAAATGCATTAGATAGTACGGGTGTGCTTTATCTGTATACACTTAAAGCAGATGTAAACTCAGTTGAAATAATGATCGATGGTTATCCAAAGGGTACCGAGGGCGCAGCAACCATTGGGCAAAAAACAACTGGAACCACTTATGAGGATGTAAGTGCGGTTTTAGAAGGTGAGTCAGTCAGTACGAAGGTTATTAATGATCCTGAATTTGGAAGATATTTATCGGCGTTTTCACCAATTAAAGACAGTAATGGTGATATAGTAGGGATTTTGGCAGTTGATATTGCAGCGGAGAATGTAGTTGGAATTCAGAATAGTCTGCTTAAAACTACTATTCCTATTGTTGCACTTATCTTTCTTGTTATTATTCTAGTTCTTTCAGCAATATTTTTCATATATACAAAAAGAACATTGGCTCCACTTGGCATTGTCAGCGAGGCATTAGGGGATTTTGCAGAAGGTAAATGGACAGTGGCTTCCAAAAAAGTGGATAGTATTAAACTAAAATCAAATAATGAAATTTCAGCATTGGCTAAATCATTTATGGCTTCTTACGAGCGATTAAGCGCAGTTATGAAGGAAATGACTAACCATTCTACTCAAGTATTAAAATCATCAACTCAGCTTTTTCAAACGATTGAAAAAACAATGGATACCAATCGTGTCATCAATGCAAACATGGTTGAGTTAGCAGAGGGAAGTGCAAAATCATTACAAAATAGTGAAGAGTCTGTTACAGCTTTAGAAGAGATGTCAATTGGCATTCAAAAGATTGCAGATTCTGGAAATGATATGTCGAACACCTCAAATGAAGTGACTTCTTTTATAGGCAAGGGGTATGAAGAATCGAAGCGGGTTGTTGAACAAATTAAAGAAGTTCAAAAAATGGTTCATCAAACTGGTGGAAAAGTAGAAGAGTTAAGTGGTCAATCTAAACAAATCCAGGAAATCACGAATGTGATGACAGGTATAGCCGAGCAAACAAATCTTCTAGCACTGAATGCTGCAATTGAAGCTGCGCGAGCTGGTGAATCAGGAAAAGGTTTTGCCGTTGTTGCGGATGAAGTTAGAAGATTAGCAGAGCAATCAAAACAATCAGCAGAAGAAATACGAACACTTATTGAAAACTTTGAGCATGTAACGGATGAAGTTAGTAGCGTAATGGCTGCAACATCTTCAAAAGTTACAGAAGGTACAAAAGCAGTACAAGAAATTGGACAAATGTTAGAACAGATTGTCCAAACGATCAGTCATATAAATGTAGAAATTCAAGATACTTCAGCAGTTACAGAAGAAATGTCGGCAGGTTCAGAGCAAATCCTTGCGGCGTTTGAAAATATTAAAGCATTCGCGCGTGATGCCGCTACTCAAACTATAGAAGTAGCAAGTTCTACAGAAGAGCAAACAAATGCAATGGGATCATTGGAAAAAATGAGTGATGAACTGCAAAAGGTTGCCCATTCATTAAGTAAGCTTATTGATAAATTTGAATAAGCGACAGTAGGAGTAATAAGGAAAGAGCAAGCCATATTAATATTTGGGTTGCTCTTTTTTTTGGTGGATCCAGACTTTAGTGTTTCACACTCGTACTATTTATTTCTAAGAGCTCAGAAACGGTAACAAACTTATACCCTTGCTCTTTTAGCTCAGGGAGTATTTCCTCCAACGCTTTCACTGTTTGAGAACGATCTCCACCAGCATCGTGAAATAAAACAATATCACCAGGTTTAGCACCAGATATTACTCGCGATACAATTTTATTTACCCCTGGAGTTTTCCAGTCCTCAGTATCTTGGTGCCAAGACCACATAATTACTTTATATCCATTTTGGACGGCAGTATTTATAATACGGTCGTTATAAGTTCCTCCAACTGGGCGATAAAACAATGGATATGTTCCAGTAATATCATGGATAATTTCATTCGTCTTTTTTAATTCCTCAGTAAGTTTTTCAGGAGTAATTTTATATGGATGAGAATACGTATGATTTGCTATTTCATGACCTTCTTGACCTATTTGAAGAATTAAATCAGGCAATTTTTCTGCTCGTTCACCTATAACAAAAAATGTTGCTTTCGCATCGTATTCAGAAAGTAAATCTAAAATTTGTGGGGTATATGTGGAATGAGGCCCATCATCAAACGTTAGTGCTATAACTTTTTCCTCCGTTTTAATCTCCCAAAGTACATATCCTTTTTTTTCATAATAAGGTCTGCCTCTATCCATTGCAGAAGATGCATAAGCGATACAGAAAAATATAAGAATAAATATACCGACTTTCAATAATAATGATTTCATAAAGAATTCCTCCTAGCCTTACTCATTTGGCGGAAGTTTTAAATGCCTTTTATCATTGAAATTATTGTTCACCGATGCACATTGAAATATACCGAAGTATTTTGAGTAAATGTCTCGTGGCTAACGCGGAATAGAGTATTATGTAAAAAAAGGAATTTTCTCCAAGTAAGACGTTTTCAACCAGAAATAAACAAAAAACGCCTGGAACAGGACAACAGCCCATAACCAAGCGAAGCGATTTGTTACTGGTGCCAGGCACCAGTAATACCAGGCAACAGTAATAAATTTGTAACAATCGAATGTAATTAAAATATTTTTTTTCGGTCTCTTTCGTCTTTTAGAAGTTCTACTGCTTCGCGAAAGCGTAGTGAGTGGATGTTTTCTCTTTCTCTTAAAAATCTTAAGGCATCATTTATACCAGGATCATCAGAAATATCGATTAACCATTGATAAGTTGCACGAGCTTTTTCTTCAGCTGCTATATCTTCATATAAATCTGCAATCGGGTCTCCTTTTGACTGGATATAAGTTGTAGTAAATGGTACACCACCAGCATTTTCGTAGAATAGCGAATGACCATGGTTGACAAAGTGTGCACCGAGTCCTGCTTTTTCTAGCTGTTCTGGCGTAGCATCTTTTGTAAGTTTATAAATCATCGTTGCAAGCATTTCAAGATGAGAAAATTCTTCTGTGGAAATATCAGTTAGTAGACCAATTACTTTATCTGGTACTGTATAGCGTTGATTCATGTACCTTAAAGCAGCAGCGAGTTCTCCGTCAGCACCACCATATTGTTCCATAATATACCTTGCAAGCATTGGATTACACGTCGTTACTTCTACAGGGTATAGCAGTTTTTTTTCATAAACCCACATTGCGTTTCCCCTTTCTCAACGTTGCCACGGCCATGGTGTAGAATTCCAGTGCCACCCTACTTCAATTGCCTGTTTTGAAGGGACAGACAATAGAGAAAGTGGGCCGAATCTAGATTCATACTGTTTCCGTACTTTTTTTGCTTCTTTGATTGCTTCACGCCACTGATTCATCGCTTCTTCATCGTTTGGGTGTGTATCGGTGTATAAAGTAAGTTCCACTACGACAAAATCCATTTGTTGCACTTTTTTTAACAAATTCCACTCTTCATCAGAAGCATTCATGAAATTCCCTCCTCACTGTAAAATCCATCCACAAATGATGGCCAAAGGGATCCATGTTTTAAAGCTTGTTCTGGTGAATATTGTGGCAGGCCAGGTTTTTGAAAATTCGTGAAAAGTTGCGGAGGTAAAACAAAGGTCTTTACTAAAATTGGGGGACAAGGGTCTCTTGGAGAAACATAAGGCTTATAGCTTCCTCGGAATAATGAACGATCCAAACGAAATCACTCCTTCAGACTATCCTATGAAAAGAAGATTTATATGATACTATGTGGACAAATTGTAAATGTATTTTTAATGGGTAAAATAAAAAAGTTCCCTAATAATCACCTAGATTCATAACGATAGGATTTTCTCTATTAACAATGTTTATATTCAAAGAAGAAAAGTTAGGATACGAATATTACAAGATTATTACAGGTGCTATTACAGGTGCCAGGCACCAGTAATAAATTTGATACAAATATCATTTGGGTGATTAGTGCATTGTTATGAGGGGGATGATATTGGGGTATGTATTTGAGCAGGAGGTTTGACACTCTGTTTCATAATGATTTATAGTTATCTTGAATTTAAAATATATTAAATTGAGATATATAAATTCAGAATAACAGAATTGGTGGTATGCAACATGGGTTTTCTAGACAAATTATTCGGTAGAACCAATCAGGAGGAAACAACAATGACTGTAGAAAAGTTAAAAGTTGGTATTGTAATCGGAAGTGTTCGTCAAGGACGTAATGCGGAAGCTGTAGCTAAATGGATGTACGACTTCGCAACAAAACGAAATGACGCAGAGTATGAGTTAGTGGATCTTGCAAACTATAAATTACCTTTATTAGGTGCAGAACTTGCTGCATCAGAACAAGATGCAGCAAACGCGGCTATTAAAGCTTGGTCTGAAAAAATGGCTTCGTTTGATGCTTACGTTTTCGTAATACCTGAATATAACCATGCAATTGGTGGTGCACTTAAAAATGCTACTGATTACTTGAAGCCAGAAGTAGCAAACAAAGCTGCAGGTTTTGTTGGTTATGGTAGTTTAGGTGGTACTCGTGCACATGAAAATATGCGCTTAATCCTTGGAGAATTATCTGTTGCAGATGTTCGCACTGCTGTTACATTCTCACTTATGACGGACTTTGAAAACATGAGTGTATTCAAACCTGCTGATTACCATGCAGGAAATGCAAATGCCATGCTGAATGAACTTCTTGCATGGGGTGGCGCATTAAAGACTATTCGTTAATATTGAAAGAATTGGGTCAAGAGAAATTATCAATTTCTCTTGGCCTTTTTTATGTTAATTAATCGTATCTCTTTAAAAAAGATAATATTAATTTATAATTTAATTATTAGAATTTTAAAATATTTTAATAAAGGGGGGAATGGAAATGGATATTAAATCAAAAGTTGTACTAGTTACTGGCGGAGCATCCGGGTTAGGATTGGGAACGGTAGAGAACTTAGTTCAAAAAGGAGCAAAGGTCGTTATTTTTGACTTGCATGAAGAAAATGCAAAGAAAGTAAGAAAACAATTAGGAGAAAATGTATCATACTTTATCGTGGATGTATCAGATGAAATAGCTGTTAAAAAAGCAATGCAAAATATTATGGATGTTTTTGGAGCTATTCATATTTGTGTAAACTGTGCTGGCATCGCACCTCCACAAAAGACGATAAGCAGATCTGGTGCGATGCCATTAGAAAACTTTAAGCAAGTAGTTGATATTAATTTAGTTGGTACGTTTAATGTACTGCGTTTGGCTGCAACGGAAATGACCAAAAATAAACCCCTTACTGAATCTGGAGAAAAAGGCATTATTATAAATACAGCATCAATAGCAGCTTTTGATGGTCAAATGGGCCAGGCTGCTTATAGTGCAAGCAAAGCTGGTGTGGCGGGAATGACTTTACCAATAGCTCGTGATTTATCTGCATACGGTATACGTGTCAATGCGATTGCTCCTGGATTATTCCGTACACCACTTGCAAATACATTGGATGAAAGAATAATAGAAAAACTTGAGACGATGGTCGAGTTTCCTAAACGTTTGGGACAGCCTGGAGAATTTGCTTCTTTAGTTATGTTCATGATTGAAAATGAATATATCAATGGAGAAGTAGTTCGATTAGATGGTGGAATTCGAATGCAACCCCGTTAATAAGAAGCCCTTAAATCATGTAAATAGGGAGGGAATAAAAATGAGAGAAGTAGTAATAGTTGATGGAGTTCGAACAGCAGTTGGGCGTAGAAAAGGAATATTTGCTAGTTATCGATCAGATGAACTAGCAGCTCTTGTACTCGATGAACTAGTGAAGCGTGCAGGGGTTGAAAAAGCAGAAATAGATGATGTTATTTTAGGTTGCGTTACTCAAACTGGAGAGCAGGCAGGAAATATTGCACGAACAGCAGCACTAATTGCAGGTTTCCCAATTCACGTACCAGGTGTCACAATCGATAGACAGTGTGGATCAAGTCAGCAAGCTGTCCATTTTGGAGCTCAAGCTATAGCCTCAGGTGATATGGACATGGTCATAGCAGGTGGAGTGGAAAGTATGACGAGGGAACCGATGTTTACAAACATAGGTGATACAAAACTCAGTTCAAAACTAATAGAAAAATATGAAATAATAAACCAAGGTTTGTCATCCGAGAGAATGGTTAAGAAATGGAATTTGACACGTGAAGATCTCGATAAATACTCCTCTAATAGTCATAGCAAAGCATTAGAGGCCATTAAAAAAGGCCATTTTGTGAATGAAATTGTTCCAGTAGAAATAATACAAGAAGATGGTACTAGAAAGAGCGTTACAGTCGATGAAGGACCTCGATTAGGAACGACAGTGGAAGTGCTTAGTGGATTAAGAACGGTTTTCGATGAAAATGGTGTAATCACAGCAGGTAATGCTAGTCAGATGAGCGATGGTGCTTCAGCAGTCCTTCTAATGTCCAAAGAAAGAGCAAAGCAATTAGGATTAAAACCGAAAGCGCGCATCGTCGCTCGAAGCGTAACTGGATCCGATCCAACACTTATGTTATCTGGTCCTATAGAAGCGACTAGAAAAGTATTATTAAAGGCTGGACTTTCGATTAATGAAATGGACACATACGAAGTAAACGAGGCTTTTGCACAAGTTCCTCTTGTATGGTTGAAAGAAACCGGAGCTGATCCAGAGAAATTAAATCCAGATGGAGGCGCTATTGCGTTGGGGCATCCACTAGGAGCGACAGGAACAAGATTATTAGTTACTTTGATGAATAGACTAGAACGAACAGGTGGCCGTTATGGGTTACTTGCCATTTGTGAAGGGATGGGAATGGCCAACGCAACCATAATTGAACGTATAGAATAAGAGGAAAATAGAAACTAGTATACAGAACAGCTTAGACTAAAGAATTAGGACGTATAGTTCCATAACATCGATGTAATTTTTTTTACACATTAAGTAAGACCTCGATTTCATGTTTAAAAGCATGGAGCCGAGGTTTTTTCATTGTTTGACACGTAATACAAAATAGAATATAATATCTTTAATTCAAGATAATTAAATTCGAGATAAAATAATGTTAGGAGGTGATTAGTTGAACGGAAACTTATCATTGAAGTCATTTGTTGTACTGATGAAATCATCCAAAGCCATTCAAGAACGGGTTAAAAAAGATATTAGTAATCAAGATTTAAAAATTTCGGAGTTTACTGTGTTAGAAGCTTTATATAGTAAAGGAAAACAGACGGTTCGACAAATTTCAGATGCAGTCCTCATAAATTCGGGTTCCATCACTTATGTAATAGACAAATTAGAGGACAAGGGTTTGTTGGAAAGAAAAGACTGTAAAGAAGATAGACGAGTTGTCTATATTCAACTAACAAGATTAGGGAAACAATTTATGGATGAAATATTTCCTAAGCACCAGTTAGTAATTGAAGAAATTTTTTCGGAAATTACGAACAAAGAAAAAGAACTATTAATTGGTTTATTAAAAAGGGTTGGAAAGAAGGAATAAGCTTTGACTGAATTTATAGAGTTAGTGAAAAGTCGACGTTCTGCTAGTAACTTTTTGAAAGAAAATTCAATGACACAGAAAGATTTTAAGGAAATATTTGAATTGGTGAAACTTGCACCATCTGCATTTAATCTTCAACATACAAAATATTTAGTAGTGACGGACCCGGAAGTAAAAGAACAATTAAAAACTGCTGCAAATGGGCAATATAAAGTTCAAGCTGCTTCTGCTGTTATTTTAGTATTAGGGAACAAATTAGCTTACAAAAACACAGCAGCTATAAATGAAGGATTACTCATGTTAGGTATCGTAAACAAGCAAGAATATGATTTTATGGTAGAAGATACAGTTTCACTATATGAGACTAGAGGGGAAGCTTTTCAACGAGATGAAGCAATACGCAATGCTTCTCTTTCTGCAATGATGTTCATGCTTGTAGCAAAAGACAAAGGTTGGGACACTTGTCCGATGATTGGATTTGATCCAGAAGAGACTAAAAAGATTTTAGGAATAAGCAATCAATATGAGCCAGTATTAATGATTACAATAGGTAAAGAAAAGCTCGAAAGCAGAAAACCAAGAGGTTATCGTAAGCCTGTAGGTGAATTTGTATCATACGTATAAGGAGAGGATTTAGCAATGAAAAAAACAGCGGGAATACATCATATTACAGCAATTGTCGGGCATCCACAGGAGAATGTCGATTTCTATGCAAGTGTTCTAGGACTTAGATTAGTAAAGAAAACAATAAACTTTGATGATCCAGGAACATATCATTTATATTTTGGGGATGAAGGAGGTAATCCTGGAACAATTATAACGTTCTTCCCGTGGGTTGGTGCATTTCAAGGGAAGATCGGTGATGGTCAAGTAGGTGTGACTTCTTACGGAGTTCCTGTAGGTGCGATGACATTTTGGGAAAAAAGACTAAAGAAATTTGGTATCAAATTTCAGACAACAGAACGTTTTGGAGAAACGTATCTAACGTTTGAGGATACTCATGGACTTCGATTAGAAATAGTGGAAAGAGAAGAAGGAAATCTAAACAACCGCACGTTCGGAGACATTACACCGGAAGTTGCAATAAAAGGTTTCGCCGGTGCTACATTATTTTCAGCTCAACCAGCTAAAACATCGCAATTACTGGAAGAAGTAATGGGATTAGAAAAGATAGGAGAGGAAGGAAATTTAATAAGATTTAAATCATATGGGAATATCGGTAACATCATCGATGTAAAAACAACTTCAAGTGGGCATGGCCAAATGGGTGTTGGAACGGTTCACCATATAGCATGGAGAGCAAAAGATGACACAGACCAATTGGAGTGGCAACAATTTGTAGGTGAAAACGGGTACGGAGTAACACCAGTACAAGATAGAAATTATTTTAATGCGATTTACTTTAGAGAACATGGGGAGATTTTATTTGAAATCGCAACAGATCCTCCTGGATTTGCACATGATGAATCAATTGAAACGATGGGCCAAAATCTAATGCTTCCATCACAATACGAGCAGTATCGCGATCGGTTGAATGATTCGCTAATTCCGATTAAAGTAAGAAGCTTTGATTGATTTGAAAGCAATCATGTACGGATATTTTAAGCATAACTAAATGAGGGACATGCTAAAAATAGCAAGAAAAAAGGCATGTGCGGTATATGACCCCGGACATGCCTTGGTCTTATATTCACTGTTCAGCTATTGTAGATATGGAAGAAAGAACGCAATTGCGCCAAGTACAATAGAACTCCAAGCCAATAATTTTTGAGGAGAAGTTAAAGTAATTAAACCTAAAACGACCGCAGCACCACCTAAGTACATAGGATAGTAGAAGAATCCGACAACTGCTAGAATAATAGCTAACCAACCAGTCCAAATACCTAAAGAAGCTTTCATTTGAATCACCTCCATTCCTATTAATAGAACAATAACGAGGGGATATTGTCCTTTTGTTTAGTATATGAAAGCCTAAATCAAAGAAAGTAAACAATTTGCGGATAAAAAGATCAATTTGAATGATGAAAAGTAATATGGTAGAAAATATTTATTCAATAAAAAATGATGCCCCTATAAAAGGAGCATCTTATTTCATTTATACTTATTATTTTCCGCCTAAAAGGTCGAACAGTCCACCAGCGATGCTACCTTCTCCTTTAGAGCCTCCACCTGGAGTTTGAGGTGCAGCAGCAAACACGCGGCTTGCTAAACGACTAAATGGCAAAGATTGAACCCAAACAGTACCTGGTCCTCTAAGTGTTGCAAAGAACAACCCTTCTCCACCAAATAGGGCAGTTTTTACCCCTTTTACCATTTCAATATTATAGTCAACATCAGAAGTCATCGCTACTAAACAACCTGTATCAATTCGTAAAACTTCACCTGGTTGTAACACTTTTTTATGGATTGTACCCCCAGCATGAACGAAAGCAAGTCCATCGCCTTCAAGTTTTTGCATGATAAATCCTTCACCACCAAAGAATCCAGTTCCTAGTTTACGTTGAAATTCAATTCCAACAGTAACTCCTTTTGCAGCAGCTAAAAAAGCATCCTTTTGACAAATGATTTTGCCACGGTGTTCACTCAAATCCATCGGAATAATCTTCCCTGGATAAGGGGAAGCAAAATAAACATGTTTTTTCCCACTGCCAGCATTCGTGAATGTAGTCATGAATAAACTTTCTCCAGTTAGCATACGTTTACCTGCGCCCATTAATTTACCCATGAGACCACCGCCACTAGAACCCGAGCCGTCGCCAAAAATTGTTTCCATCGCAATGCCGTCTTCCATCATCATTAAGCTACCTGCTTCAGCAACAACCGTTTCTTGTGGATCTAATTCGATTTCTACGAATTGCATATCGTCTCCATGTAATTTGTAGTCTATTTCATGATTGTTCATTTTTATTTTCCTCCTCAGATTTTCATAATTATTTATACGAAACAAAAAGTTAAAAGTTTCACACTGAATATTCATATTTTTTAAAAAAATTTAAAGGAATTTAATAACAATTATAGAATGTATTAATAAAGGAAACGTTTACATTTGAACTTTATTCGGCAGTAAGTTGCTAAATAAAGAAAAGCCAATAGCGGATGTTATAGATTTTGTATAGGAGTTCACACGAAAGCTCCATGCGAAATTTAGGAAATCTACGCCAAGGCAACTTTCATTAAGAAAAGAGGGGAAACAATGAAGTTAACTAATTTTATTGATGGAACATGGCAAGAAGGTGAAGAAGTAACATACACAGCTGTTCTAAATCCGGCAAATGGTGAACAGTTGGCGGAAGTGAGAATGTCAACGAAAGAAGACGTGGATCTAGCAGTTAAGGCAGCTGTGAAGGCCCAAAAGAAGTGGGCGCTTGTACCAGCTCCAAAACGAGCAGATTATTTATATGAAATTGGCAGATTGATGAAAGAAAAGAAGGAACATCTTGCACAGGTATTAACAAAAGAAATGGGAAAAGTAATTGAAGAAGGTCGCGGTGAAGTCCAAGAAGGAATAGACATGGCGTTTTATATGGCAGGAGAAGGGCGACGTTTATTTGGAGAAACGACTCCTTCAGAACTAGCTGATAAATTCGCCATGAGTGTTCGAGCACCTATTGGAGTGGTTGGCCTTATTACGCCTTGGAACTTTCCAGTAGCAATTGCTACGTGGAAGTCATTCCCTGCAATTGTAGCTGGGAATACATTTATTTGGAAACCGGCTACTGAAACACCAATGATGGCATATGAAATGGCGAAAATATTTGATGAAGCCGGATTGCCACCAGGTGTAGCTAATATTGTATTTGGCTCTGGCTCTGATGTTGGAACTGCAATGATTGAACATCCTGATGTAAAAGTTATTTCATTCACTGGATCCACAGAGACCGGTAGTAGGGTGGCAGAGCTTGGAGGACGTCATTTAAAGAAAGTGTCCCTTGAGATGGGTGGGAAAAATGCAGTTATTGTATTGGATGATGCAGATTTGTCTCTGGCTGTTGAAGGAATTCTTTGGAGTGCATTCGGAACAGCAGGTCAGCGTTGTACGGCATGTAGTCGAGTGATTGTGCATAAAGATGTAAAGAACGAGTTAGAAACGATGCTACTTGCGCAAATGGAAAAGTTGACGGTTGGCGATGGTTTGGATGAATCAGTCAAAATAGGACCTGTTATAAACAAAAAAGCTTTAGATAAAATACACTCGTATACAAAAATTGGACAAGAAGAAGGGGCGAAACTTCTAGTTGGTGGAGAAGTATTAGATGACGGTGAGTTAGTGAAAGGAAATTACTATGCTCCCACACTATTTACGGATGTGACACCACAGATGAGAATTGCTCAAGAAGAAATCTTTGGACCAGTAGTTTCACTAATTGAAGTTAACTCATTAGAAGAGGCAATTGAAGTGAATAATGGAGTTAAATTTGGTCTTTCAAGTTCTATTTTTTCTAAAGATGTAAATAAGATTTTCCGTGCTCAACGCGATTTAGATACAGGTATTGTTTATGTTAACGCGGGAACGACCGGTGCTGAAATTCATTTACCTTTTGGAGGAACAAAAGGAACAGGTAATGGGCATCGAGATTCAGGAGTAGCAGCATTAGATGTATATACGGAATGGAAAAGTATTTACGTTGATTTTAGTGGGAAATTACAGCGTGCACAAATAGACACAGAATAATAGGGGGATAACTACATGAAGGTTGCTGTATTAGGTGCAGGATTAATGGGAAAAGAAGCAGCTCGCGATTTGGTGAAAAGTCCTAATGTGGAAAAAGTTTTATTATGTGATTTAGATGTGGGACAAGCAAATATGTTTAGAGAAAGATTACAAAATTCTAAAATTGAAGTTTGTAGATTAGATGCAAATGATGATGAAAATATACGACAAATTATGGAAAAGGTAGATGTAGTCATCAATGCATTGTTTTATACATTTAATGAAAAAGTGGCGAGGCTTGCGGTAGAAGTTGGTGTGCACTCAATCGATTTAGGAGGGCATATAGGAGGAGCTACAGATGCAGTACTCTCACTTAATGAACGTGCAAAAGAGAAAGGGATTACACTTATTCCAGATTTAGGGGTAGCTCCTGGAATGATTAATATTCTTGCAGGATACGGAGCAAGTAAATTAGATAGAGTTTCAGGAATTCATTTATACGTCGGTGGCATTCCAGTAAAGCCAGAAGGAACTTTTGGATACAATATTGTCTTTTCATTAGAGGGAGTTTTTGACCATTATACAGATCCTTCTCATGTTATTCGGGATGGAAAGTTACAAGAAGTGGAATCACTATCAGAAATCGAATCTATATTCTTTGAAGAATATGGTGAATTAGAAGCATTCCATACAGCAGGTGGTACATCAACTTTACCTAAATCGTTTCCTAACATAGAAACGTTAGAATATAAAACTATTCGATACAAAGGGCATGCGGATAAGTTTAAATTGCTTGTTGATCTAGGATTGACGAACAAAAGCACGGTAGTAAATGTGAACGGAAATATGGTGAAAGCTCGTGACGTATTAAGAGAAGTCCTAACCCCTCAATTACTACTAGGTGAAAAAGAAGATGCAGTTTTATTGCGAGTTATCGTAACTGGAATACAAGATGGTGAAAACGTGAGCTACATCTACGAATTGGCAACAAAAAAAGACAAATTATCTGGTACAACCGCGATGGCACGTGCAACAGCAAACACAATCTCTGTAGTTGCACAAATGATTGGAAATAATGTTATTACAAAACGTGGGGTATATCCACCAGAACTGATTGTTCCAGGAGAACTGTATATTAAAGAAATGGCAGCACGTGGCGTTTATATTATGGAGAAAGTTTTGTCAGAGGTGAGCTATAATGAACTTTGAATTTTCAGGGGAACAGCAATTACTTCGAAAAACAGTAAGACAATTTGTAGATCATGAAATAATTCCTTATATTGCAAAATGGGAAGAACAAGGTGCATTTGATAAAGGTATTTGGAAACAATTAGCGGAACTTGGTTTAATGGGCGTTTGTATCCCGGAAAAATACGGCGGTAGTGGAATGGATTATAATTCGCTTGCTATCGTTTGTGAAGAATTGGAGCGTGGAGATACTGCTTTTCGTACAGCAGTATCAGTGCATATCGGATTAAATTCGATGACGTTATTGCAATGGGGAACGGAAGAACAAAAGCAAAAATATTTAATTCCTCAAGCAATGGGAGAGAAAATAGGAGCCTTTGGACTGACGGAACCAGGAGCGGGTTCAGATGTTGCAGCAATGTCAACAGTAGCAGTGCTAGACGGGGACAACTATGTCATGAATGGCCAAAAAACATGGATATCCCTTTGTGATGCTGCTGATCATTTTATCGTATTTGCCTATACGGATAAATCCAAAAAACATCATGGCATCAGTGCATTTATCGTTGAACGGTCGATGGAAGGCTTTTCTTCAAAAGCGATTAAAGGAAAGTATGGTATTAAATCAGGTAATACAGGCGAGTTATTTTTTGAAAATATGCGTGTTCCAAAGGAAAATCTTCTAGGAAAAGAAGGAGAAGGCTTCAAAATTGCAATGGCGGCACTCGATAACGGAAGGTTCACTGTTGCAGCTGGAGCAGTAGGCTTATCATTAGCGTGTTTAGAAGCAAGTGTGAAATATTGCCACGAACGTGAAACTTTTGGTAAAGAAATCGGGAAGCATCAGCTCGTTCAGCAAATGATTGCGAAGATGGAAGCAGGCCTACAAATGAGTCGTCTGCTAGTATACCGGGTAGGAGAACTCAAAAATAAAGGCGTACGAAACACACGAGAAACGTCTCTTGCGAAATGGCAAGCATGTGACTTTGCAAATAAAGCAGCAGATGACGCGGTACAAATTCATGGTGCATACGGATACTCAGATGAATATCCTGTTGCAAGATATTTGCGCAACTCGAAAGCACCTGTTATTTATGAGGGGACAAGAGAAATCCATACCATTATGCAAGCAGAATACGTTCTAGGGTACAGGGAAGATAAAGAACTCTCACATATGCTTCCAAAATGGCCATTTGAACAATAAGCAAAAAGGTTTTCTTGAAGAGTATTTCAAGAAAACCTTTTTATATGAGGAGCTGTCCTAATTTAAAACTTAGCAAGACATCTCCTGAGAAGGGGATGTGATTTTTATTTTAAAAATAAGAAATTATATTTTTTTTATTCAGTGCTTGTCGAAGTCCTGCAAGAAGTAGATCTCCAACATAGGCGCATGGATTTTTCTTAATTAAAAAAAGTAAAGTCCAATACTAATAACAATTCCGCTTAATATTAGGACAAATACACAGAAGCCCATAATATCTTTTGCACGTAATCCAGCAATTGCAAGTGCTGGAAGTGCCCAGAATGGTTGGATCATATTAGTCCAAGCATCCCCCCACGCAATGGCCATTGCTGTTTTCGCATAGCTTAAGTCTAATGCAGCTGCCGCATCTAGCATAATCGGTGCCTGAACAGCCCATTGTCCACCACCAGATGGAATAAAGAAGTTAACAATACCAGCTGCGTAAAACGTGAACAAATAGAAAGTATGCTCATTTGAAATGCTAATAAATGCTTCAGATACAACTCCTGCAAGTCCAGAAGCTACCATCATTCCCATGATACCAGCGTAAAATGGGAACTGAATAACAATGTCACCAACCGTTTTAGCCGCATTTTTAACAGCGACTAGGAAACGCTTCGGCGTACCATGACATACAATACCAAGTGTAATAAAAATGAGATTCACGATATTTAAGTTTAAGTCAAAACCTTTTGTGATGAAATGTTGGACAAGGTATACAAGTCCAAGTAAACCGATTAAAACGGATAGTAAATAACTATTCTCTAATCGTGAAGCCGGTGTTTTCACTTCATTTTGTTCATTTTCATCCTCAGTATCTTCTTCTAATAAAGAAGGGTCAATACTAAAAGTATCCTCTTTGCTAGGCATCATCCATCTATTTAATAAAGGAACCGAAATAAGTAGTGCAATAACAATAACTAAGTTATATGTAGTGAATAAAGTTTCGGTAGTTGGAATAACTCCCATTTTTTCAGCGAAAGGATGTCCTTCCGTTGCAATGGAAAGAGGAATGGATCCTGCTAACCCTCCATGCCAAATGATAAATCCAGAGTAAGCGCTCGCAATAAGTAATCGATAATCGACGTTTTTCACTTTACGTGCAATCTCTTTTGCAAACAACGCCCCAATTACTAAACCAAATCCCCAGTTGATCCAACATCCAATTAAAGAAACAACTGATACTAGAAGAATGGCAGAACCAGGTGATTTTGCTGTACTAGCCATTGAGCTAAGCAATTTCTTGAATACCGGGCTACTTGCTAAAACATGTCCTGCTAAAAGTACGACAACCATTTGCATAGTAAAAGATAGTAATCCCCAGAAACCATCTCCCCAGTATGTTGCCATTTGAAGTGGAGTAGAATCTGTTAATGTTACTCCAAGTAAAAATACTAATAAAGTTAGTATTGCAACAAAAATATATGGATCAGGTAAATACCTTTCCATTAATGCGTTTGAAAACCGAGTAAGTGTCTTCACAACAAATCCCCTTTGCTTATTTAATACATCCCCTTCACCTAATATGATAGAGGATAATTGGTAAAATCTCTATTAAATTTATAATATTTTGACAGAAAATTATTTATCTTTGGAGTGAAACCAATTGGAGAATTTTGAGTCTAATGGATTAACTATGAAAATAAGAAAGGAAGAATGTTATGAAAAAGTGGATTATTTCAATAATTGGTATCGTTTTAATAGTAGGCTTAACAAGCGTATTTTATTTCGCTAAATTTGAGGTAAGTGCACAAAGTGTCGTGCTGTCCAACCAACCATTCACTGCAACATTATCTTCTGCAATTAGCAAAGATGCTTTGGATAAAGGAGAGGTGTATGTAGTTAATCAACAAGGTGAAAAAGTAAAGGCAGAGTATACTCTTTCTAAAAACGGAAAGTCCATCAAGATAAAAGGGTTGGAAGAAGGTGCTTATACACTTTATGTGAAGAACAATTTAGGTTTCGGAAAAACAAAATTTCCATTTAAAGTGTATAAAGAATTACAATCTGTACAATCGAAAGAAGAACTTGAGGCTTACTTCGAGTTAGTGAAAAAAGTGCAAGGCAACAATGGAGAACATACAGTTGTTTTAGAAGACACGAAGGCTTCCAGTTCCAAAGAATCCTCCAATGCTAATGGAGGAGACCACTCTACTACGAATAACCAAGTAGAAGGTGTAGATGAAGCAGATATGGTAAAAACAAATGGTTCTCATATATTTTCTATTAGTGAAAATAACGTAGTGATTGTCAATGTAGAAAATTCAAAGAATATGAAGGAAGAAGCTAAAATTAAGCTTACAGATGATTTTTATCCAACTCAATTATTATTATCGGATCAAACATTAATGATTATTGGACAAAAGAATGTTTTCCGTACACTTGAAATGAATTCTACTCAAGATAGTGCCAAAATAGGCATGCCGATGGATTCAATGACAACTGTTTATTTTTACGACATTTCCAATCCTGCTTCTCCAAAATTGTCTAGAGAAATTGCGACTGAAGGTTTTATGAATGGAGCGCGTTTAACAGACAATACGCTTTACTATGTGACGACGGTATATCCAAAGTTTTGGATGATGAAAGAAAATGAGGATGTAGAACTCCGTCCATTTACGTTCGATTCAAAATCAGGAGAGGAAGCACAGCCTCTAAGCTTTGATTGTATAGCTATCCTTCCAGGTTCATTGGAGGGGTCATATAGTATTGTTTCAGCTATAGATTTATCTAATCCAGTAGAAAACGAAGTATTAACGAAGGGCTATTTAGGTGGAAGTGAACAACTTTACATGTCAAAAGATAACCTATATTTAACTTCCACTATTTATGAAGCTAATACCTCTAATGCAAAGAAAATGATATGGAATCCAGGTGAAATGGATACGGAAGTATTTAAATTTGCACTCAACAAAACATCTGTACAATTTGTAGGATCAAGTCGTTTAACAGGAACTATACTTAACCAGTTTTCAATGGATGAGCATAATGGATATTTCAGAGCAGTAACAACTAAAGGGAACTTCTGGGATGATAAAGAACCATCTGAAAACAATCTATTTATATTAGATGGGGGTATGAAGCTCGTTGGTTCTATAACTGGTCTTGCAAAAGATGAGCGAATTTATTCCGCAAGGTTTATGGGAGATAAAGCATATATGGTGACCTTTAAACAAACCGATCCACTTTTTGTCATTGATGTCTCTGTTCCAACAGCACCTAAAGTATTAGGAGAACTAAAAATACCTGGTTTTAGCAATTACTTGCATCCACTAGATGAAAATCACTTAATCGGTTTTGGCTATGAAACAAAATCAGTTCCACAAGAAGGAAGTGATGAGCCACTTATCATGACGGAAGGAATGAAAATTTCCCTTTTTGATGTAAGTGAATTTGCAAATCCAAAAGAAATGGATACAGAAGTAATTGGAGGTCAAGGCACATACTCTCCAATACAATACGATCACCATGCGCTATTCCAGCATAGTGGTAAAAATCTATATGGCTTCCCAATTTCGATTTATGAAAAGGGGAAAGGTCAAGAGTATTCCCATTTTAAACAAGAAGGCGCATTAGTATATGAAATTACACCGGAAAATGGAATTGTCTTAAAAGGTGATTTATTAAAACCAAAAAATCCAAATCAAGAATACGAGGAATGGGAAAGAAGTATCCAACGTATGCTTTACGTAGAAAATAATTTATACACAATTGCTCTAAAAGAAATAACAAGTTACAACCTTAATACCTTTGGAAAAATAGGAAAGATCACGTACTAATAAAGAGAGTGACTGCAAAAGTCACTCTCTTTACTTTTGTATAATTTATAGTTATCTCGTAAGTATTAATCGAAAATTCGAGGGCATGTAACCGCAAGAACAATGCGCTAGTGCAAATTCCTTCGGCTTATGCGCAAAATCACACGGTCTAAGTGCAAATTCCAAGTGTCTAATCGCAAATTCGAGCCGTGTATGCGCAAGATCAATGCGCTAGTGCAAATTCCTTCGGCTTATGTGCAAAATCACTCGGTCTAAGCGCAAGTTCCAAGTGTTTAATCGCAAATTCGAGCCGTGTATGCGCAAGGTCAATTGGCTAGTGCAAATTCATTCGGCTTATGCGCAAAATCACACGGTCTAAGTGCAAATTCCAAGTGTTTAATCGCAAATTCGAGCTGTGTATGCGCAAGATCAATTGGCTAGTGCAAATTCATTCGGTTTAAGCGCAAAATCACACGGTCTAAGTGCAAATTCCAAGTGTCTAATCGCAAATTCGAGCCACGTATCCGCAAATTCAGTCTACTTAATCGCAAACTAAAACCAGATATCCGGAAATCCTCCAACAAGCAAAAAGAAAAGGGGGGCTCAAAATGAGCCACCCTTTAATTCTGTTACAGTTACAAATGAGTAACCTTCTTCTTGTAAGAAAGCAAGTACTGCGTCTAGTCCATCTGCAGTAGAAGGATGGATGTCATGCATTAATACGATAGAACCATCTTTGACATGTTCTTTCACATGAGTAAGTAGATGATTTGCATCGCGATATTTCCAATCTTGCGTATCAACATCCCAGAGTACGACAGGAAGTGAAGTTTGAGCGCGAACTGTTTTGTTTACTGCTCCATAAGGTGGTCGGAATACAGTAGGTTTACTACCAGATGCTTTTTCGATTGCATTGCTAGTATTATTAATTTCTAATGCAATTTTTTGTGCGGAAGCTTTTGTAAGATCAGGGTGGTTCCATGTATGGTTTCCTAATTCATGTCCAGCTTCTTTCATTTCGTTGATAATTTCAGGATAGAAAGAAACACGACTTCCAAGCATAAAAAAGGTAGCTTTTGCATTATACTTTTTAAGTGTATCTAATATTTTTCCTGTTGTTTCCGGATTTGGACCATCGTCGAACGTTAGCGCAACTACTTTTCCTTCTGTTTCTGGTACAGTGTCTTCTGAATCATCTGATACAATAGAATCCTCCTTCGTTGGTACATCTTTAGAAGGTTCTTGATCAACTGTAATGATCGGAAGCCTATATTCCTCTGCTAAAATACTATTAATGTCTGAGAGTGGAATGGAGATAGATGGTGCTCCTGCTGCACCCACTGTAATTTCATAATCATTATAATAAAAGACAATTGAATCCTTCTTAAGGGCAAAATTTGAAAAGTTCTCCCATTTAGGAGCTGTCTTTTCTTCCAATTGTTCTGGTAATACATATGAGTTTAATTGCTTGTCAGAAGTAATTGTATCCTTCACCTTGGAGGAAAGACTAGCAAGTGATTTTTCGTTATTGTTAAGTAGGTCTTCAATAGTGAGCATATGTCCAGACTGGTTATTCAATCGAATAATTTTCGTTTCGGAGACTCCATTTGCTCCACCTGTAAACATATTCGAATGAAAGACAAATGAATAATACCCAGTAGGATGTTGGAATACTTCAAATGAAATATTTAATTCACCTTTTACATGTTTATTCGTTTCGTTTATGTAATTTGTTTCTTCTAAGTATAGTGTTTTTATTTTCTGTGTATATGCTTTCACTATTTCGTTGAAACTGGGTACATCACTTTGCGGATATTGAATTGCGTAAGGGGTAAATTCGTCGTTGGAAGTTTCTGTAATAATGCGAATTCCTTCGTAAGCAGAATCGCTTTCATTGATCTCTTCTTTTGATTCATTTGGCGGGCTAGCATTTACCATTTTTTCCTCTTGTTTAGCCGAAGTCGGTAGTAAAAGAAGAAAAGCCATTAAACTGCTTAATAAAACAATTGCAACGATGAAGGTAATATCAATCCAGCGACCTCTTTTTCTGGATCGTGTATTTGTGGACATGGTGATTCTCCTTTTCTAGTACAAATATATTATATTAGATTTGACGGTCGAATGTATGATAAAGTTTTAAATTAGATTGTTTTTATTTTTGGTGTTCGATAAAATTATCGTACGTAGTAGAAGGGGGTGTTCCAATTGACAATGACAAACTCTGAATTAGTTGTAGAGTGCTGTTTACTTGCTGGTCGATTAATGATGGAAAGTGGCGCAGAGACGTATCGGGCGGAAGATACAATGGATCGCATGGCTATTTCGCAAAAGCTTACAGATTCCCAAAGTTTTGTCATGCCAACTGGAATTATTTTCAGTGGAAATAAAACACTTCCTACTAAATTAGTGAGGATTAGTAGTAGAACAACCGATCTAGAGAAAATTGCCAGTGTGAATGCGGTATCTAGAAGGTTAGTGAAAGCTGAAATAACATTAGAAGAAGCTTACGACGAGTTAAAGAAAATAGAAAATGGGCATAGAAAGTATCCATTTTGGATTCAAATACTAGCTGCTTCAATTGCATCTGGGGCATTTCTTTTGTTATTTGGTAATAAACTGGAGGATGTTCCTACTGCCTTAGTTGCTGGAGGACTAGGGTATATGGTTGCAAATCTTTTAGAAGAAAAGACTAGGGTCAAATTTTTCGCAGAATTTTTTGCAGCTATCGTTGTAAGTTTTATTGCTACTTTATCAGTTTCACTTGGGTTAGGATTAGAAGTTGATAAAATCATAATTGGTTCGGTCATGCCACTTGTGCCGGGTTTACTCATTACTAATGCTATACGTGATTTAATGGCTGGACACTTTATCTCTGGTGTATCGAAAGGAGCAGAAGCATTTCTTACTGCTTTTGCAATCGGCGCTGGTGTAGCATTAATATTATCGTTTTAGGAGGACGTTCCATGTCTTATTTATTTCAAGGAATATTAAGCTTCGCTGCTGCAGCTTCTTTTGGAATATTGTTTAATGCTCCAAAAAAGTCACTATTATCGTGTGGTCTTGTAGGGATGACTGGGTGGCTTATTTATGCTGTAGTAGATCAACTCAGTAATGATCCAGTAGAGGCTTCTTTTGCTGGTGCATTTACTATTGCGTTTGTTGCCCATATAATGGCAAGACATTATAGAATGCCGGTAATTATTTTCAGTGTCGCCGGAATCATTCCATTAGTACCTGGTGGTTCTGCCTACAATGCAATGCGTAATATCGTGGAAAAAGACTATAATGTGGCAATGGAATATGGCTCACTTGCATTTATGATTTCTGGTTCTATAGCGATGGGCTTAGTATTTGCAGAGATTATTACACAATTATATTTGAAAGTTATGGGAAGACTAAAATTAAAACCGTGAAGAAAGGAAGGACCTTTCTTCACGGTTTTTGTGTTAATGACTTAACCTTTTCTTAGTTGTTAATATTACCTTCGCTTCTTAATAAATCCTCTACTTCTTTGGAACTGATAGGGTGACTCACATAATATCCTTGAATGGCGTCACAACCCATTTCTTTTAAAAGTGTATATTGTTCTTCTGACTCAACACCCTCAGCGACTACTTGAACGTCCAATGATTGTCCAAATTGTATTAACCCTTGAACGAGTTTCTGTAGTTTTTCTTGTTGCAGGAGTGAATCAATAAAATTCTTATCAATTTTCAATTTGCTAATTGGAAGAAGCTGCAAATAACGAAGAGATGCATATCCAGTTCCGAAATCGTCTAATGCAAATACTATCCCATCTTGCTGTAAAGTCTGCATCTGTTGAATGATAGATTTCTCAGCTTCTGCCTCTAGTGCAAATTTCTCTGTAAATTCAATTTGTAAAAGTTCTGGTGAACAATTATACTTCTCTAACATTTTTCGAATTGTTTTCACCATATTTTTATCCCGAAATTCTCTAATCGAGGAGTTGAAGCTCACCTTAATCGGTAGACCTTTGTTTTGCCAAATGGAAGCTTGCTCACAAGACTTTTCAAGCATGAAAGTGCCTATTTCATTGATTAATCCAGTTTCCTCCGCAATCGGAATAAGTTCTTCAGGAGATACAACACCAAGTACATCGTCTTCCCATCTTACAAGCGCCTCTACCGCATTTATTTTACCTGTTACCATATCTTTTTGAGGTAAATACATAACGTGAAGATCATTGTGATTCAGCGCCTCTAATAATCGTTTTTCGATTTGTAATGCTCGACTTAACTTATTATGACCGGATTGGGAAAGACTAGCGATAGTTCCTCCACCTTCTTGCTTGATCTTTTGCATAGTAGCATTGGAAGCTTTTAATAAATGTAAATAAGATTGTTGGTCTTCTGGATATTTAGTAATGGAACCACTTATGGTAATTGGGATAGCCTTGTTGTTTAAATAAATTGGATTTTGTTTTAAATAATTTGTAAAACCTTGTATGTACCAATCGCTTAAAGGAGTAATGAGCGAAAATTCATCTCTGCTCATACGAGCGATAATTGTCTCTTCAAAATATATTTTTAGTCTCTTTGTAAACTCGATTAACATGATTGATTCAGTTTGATCGTTGAAAATCTCTTTTAGTGTGTAAAATTGATCGATACTAATAAAAACAAAAGAAAAGTTTCTATCTTCTTTTATATAATTGGTCACAACATCTTCTAAACGATGTCTACTCATTAATCCAGTTTCTGTATCCACATAAGCAATTTGTTCTAAACGAGATTGTAATTGTTTCTTTTCTGTAATTTCTTCTTCCAATAATAAATAGTAGAGCGTATTATTTTTTGTATCGGTTATGGATATAGCAAGTAAATTCACCCAATAATTTGTTCCGTCTTTTGTTACCTTTTCAACAGTACCTTGGAAGTTTTCACCTCTTTGGAGTGTTTGCATGATTTTATCGGCAACGGCAATATGATCAGGAGTATTCGGGAATAACTGCCAAAATGATTTCCCTAAAATACGTTTTGGAGTCCAATTACTTTTCTTTAAAAACTGTTCATTTGCATAAGTGATTAAACCTTCTTTGTCTAAATAGACGAGCATAAATGAATCAGATAATCCCTTTTTTAGAAGTTGCAATTCCAAAAATGAACTCTCTTCTGAGTTTGGAATATAATCGTTATCTATTAGAAATAAAACATATCGTTCGTATTTGAATGTAAATGATTTTGCGACGACTGAAGCAACAGTCTGATCTCCATTGGAAGAATGTAGATGGACAGAATTATATCGGACTGGCTCAACATTTCGTAAAAGTCTTTCGAAAATAGTAGAGAAATGTCCTGTTAAACTACTATTAAATAAGGGATTAATTTCCCCTTTAATTTGTTCTAAGCTATAGCCGAATTGCTTTTCAGCTTCTCTACTCCACCAAATAATTCGACCATCTCTATCAGTCAAAAAGGTCGGATAAGGTATATGACTGAAAATAGTACTGCTCGAGTCTAGTAATTCATCTATCTGATGCATACTCACGACCCCTTTCATTATTATCTATTAATTATATAGAATACAGGGAAATTAGTCATTACTATAGAACAATATATTCACATTATTAAAATATATAGGTAAATATACATAATTATTTTATCGGCTATCAGGCCTTTTTTACGTTGATTTGCCAAAAACTTAAAGTAAAATTATAAGAATAGGAAAGAGGTAGATATAAGTGGATCGCTGGAAAGGTATTGTCTTAATTATTATCGGATCGATGTTATGGGGAGCGACTGGCCCAATGATGGAATGGGTATTAAACAATAGTAGTATTTCCGTACCGTTTTTTCTTACAATACGCTTAATCACTGCAGGTGCATGTATTTTGTTGTTTATGAAAATAAGGGGCCAAGAAATATTTAATATTTGGAAAGAGCGTATCTGGCTAAAGCAACTAATAATATTCGGTATATTTGGAATGCTTGGTGTGCAATATACGTTTTTAGCTGCAATCGAAGCAAGTAATGCATCTATCGCCACTTTACTTCAATTTGTAGGGCCAATCTATATTATTTTGTATATCTCGTGGAAAAGCAAAATGTTCCCACCGAAATATCAAATTGTTGGGATAATAGGGACGCTTGTTGGATTGTTCTTTTTATTGACGAATGCAAAAGTTGACCAGTTATTAATAAGCAAAGAAGCCTTGTTTTGGGGGATTTGTGTTGGTGTTGCGTTTGCTCTATATACTGTATATCCAGCTAGACTAATGAAAGAGTGGGGGGTACTAGTAATAGTTGGTTGGGCTATGCTTGTAGGTGGTATAGTGCTTGCAATTGTGACACAAGTCTGGAAATCAGATGAGTGGGGTAATTTAGCAGAGTTCCCAATCAATATTATGACTGCGGTAATAATTTTAATAGGAACAATTGCGTTTATCCTCTTTTTATCTAGTATGAAATACATAACTGCCGTTGAAACTAGTATTCTATCGAGTGTAGAGCCTTTAACTGCTATGATTATTTCCGTCATTTGGTTAGGACAAATTCTTGGAGCATGGCAATATTTTGGGGTAGTAGTAATGCTTATTTTTGTTACTTGGCTTTCGATAGCTGGAGAATTTAAGTGGAAAAAGAGAAAATCAGCTTGAGAAGAATGCAAATTAGTAGGAATAATCTATGAGATGACTTGATATTTTAAGTCATCTTTTTCTATATGTTCCAGATTGAATGTGGCATAATAGATTTACAGATAATTAATTCGGGTGACGAAGAATCTAGGGGTGTTGTGTTAGTGAAAACAGTACTATCTTATTTATCTCCTTATAAATGGCTTGTAATTACAGCGTTACTTTTCATGCTTATAGAGCTTTCTGTAGAACTTGTTCAACCGCTATTAATAGCAGCCATTATCGATGAAGGAATTTTAGCAAATGACCAGCAAAAGATTTTCTTTCTAGGAAGTATTATGCTAGGTCTCTCGGTTATTGCGTTTTTTGCTGGGATTATTAATACGTTCATAGCATCTCATGCAGTTCAAAGTTATGGTTATGATATTCGGCAAGCAATTTTTAAGAAAATTCAATCGTTCACAATGGCCACTTTTTTTAAATTTCCAACCGCTAGTTTAATTACTCGTTTAACAAATGATGTAACAATTACACAAAACGTTATTTTCATGGGTCTACGAATTATGCTACGAGCACCTTTGTTAGTGATAGGAAGTATTATTATGTCTTTTTTAGTACATCCATATCTAGCATTATTTTTAGTAATTGGAGCACCTTTTTTAGTTGTTTTCTTATATATAATGAGTCGAAAAGGACTTACTCTGTTTGGTAATGTACAAAAAAGTGTAGATAAAGTTACACGTAAGGTCCAAGAAAATTTGCAAGCGGTAAGATTAATAAAAGCCTATTTACGTGGAAACTTCGAATCTACTCGATTTGCAGGAGTAGCTGAAACGCTAAAAATGGATAATGTGAAGGCATTTCGAATTATGGAGTTGATACTACCAGTTCTTTTATTTGTTATGAACGTAAGTTTAATGGCAGTTTTGTGGTTTGGAGCAAAGGAGATCCAAACTGCGGATGCTCAAATGGGAGAGTTAGTGGCTATTGTTAACTATGCAATGCGCATGACGGGTGCCTTTTCGATGTTTGCTTTCATAATCATATTTTTCTCTCGAGCAAAAGCTTCTGCTGAACGTATGGAGGAAGTATTACTCGTACAGGAAGGGATAGAAGAGATAGATAATGATTTAAAAAGAGAATTTCCAAGAGAGGGGAAAATTGAATTTCAGCATGTGTCCTTTCATTATCCAACGACAAATACTCCGGTGTTAAAGGATGTATCTTTCTCCGTTCAACCTGGTTCGAAACTTGCTATTATGGGCGCAACAGGATCTGGAAAATCAACGCTATTGAACTTAATCCCTCGATTTTTTGAAGCAACGGAAGGTGAGATACTTGTTGATGGCATAGATGTGAAGGAGTGGTCTTTAAGAGAGCTACGACAAGTGATTGGGGTTGTCCCTCAACAATCTATTCTTTTCACTGGAAGCATAGAAGACAACTTAGGGTGGGGGGATTCCACGGCGACAACCGAGTTATTAAAAGAGGCAGCGAAACAAGCACAAATTCACAACTCTATTGAACAATTCCCAGATCAATATAATACGAAAGTCGGACAAAAAGGGGTCAATCTATCTGGAGGTCAAAAGCAAAGACTATCGATTGCCCGTGCACTAGTTCGAAAACCAGAGATTCTATTATTAGACGATAGTACGAGTGCGCTAGATGTATCGACAGAAAATGCATTATGGGAAGCGTTAGAAGATGAAAATGCAACGATGTTAGTCATTACACAAAAGGTGAGAACTGCGCAAGGTGCAGACCAAATTCTTCTATTAGATGAAGGAGCAGTTTCCGCATATGGTACACATAATGAGTTGATGGAAAGCTCTTCTTTATATCGAGAAATCGCAGAATCACAACAGGAGGGAGACGATCATGTTGAACTTCATTCGTAAACCATTTGGATATGAACCTATTGTTACAAAAGAAGATTTGAAAAAAGATAATAAAAAGAAAATAGATAAACCTTCCGACTGGAAAGGTGTACTTACCCGTATTTGGAAATTAGTAGATGAACAGCGTTTCTTGTTAATTATTGTGCTCTTAATGGTCGTTGCAAGTTCAGCTTTGGCATTACTAGGACCGTATATGATTGGTGTCATTATTGATGAGTACATTACTAAAGCTAAATTTGCAGGGCTTGCGAAAATGATTGGCATTTTAGTATTTGTATACGTATTCTTATCGGTCACTATGTACTTACAAAGTTATTGGATGATTGGAATCTCGCAGCAAACAATTTACCGATTGAGGACTGGCCTATTTAATCATCTTCAAAAACTACCGATTTCCTTTTTTGATAAAAGACAGCACGGCGAGCTAATGAGTCGAATGACAAATGATATCGAAAATGTTAGCCAAACATTGAACTCGTCTTTCATCCAAGTATTTTCGAGCATATTAACTTTAGTAGGGACAACGGTCGTAATGCTTATGCTAAGTCCTTTGCTCACATTTATTACACTAACGATTGTTCCTTTCATGTATTTCGCGATGAGATGGATAACGAAACGTACTTCTAAATTATTTAAAGAACAGCAAAAAGCAGTCGGTGACTTAAATGGAATGATTGAAGAAACCATTTCGGGTCAACGAATCGTCAAAGCATTTTCTCAAGAGAGTCGGATGCTTGAGGAATTTTCAGTGAAAAGTGATCGTTTAAAAAAGACGGGATTTTGGGCTCTGATATACTCAGGCTTTATTCCAAAAGTAATGAACTTACTTAACAATGTGAGTTTTACACTTGTTGCTGCTGCAGGTGGAATCTTAGCTTTCTATGGATATGTCTCCATTGGAGAAATTGTTATTTTCACTGAATATGCACGCCAGTTTACTCGACCATTAAATGACTTAGCGAACCAATTCAATACGGTCCTTTCTGCTATCGCGGGTGCTGAGCGAGTTTTTGCTATTATAGATGAAAAAACCGAAGTAGACGCAGCAATGGACAACAAAAACTACAAGCTAAAAGGTAATGTAACTTTTGAAAACGTGACCTTTCAATACAATCAAGATGAAGAAAGTCCAACGATTCAGCATGTTTCTTTTCACGTGGAAGCTGGGCAAACAGCAGCCTTACTTGGTGCAACTGGAGCTGGTAAGACGACGATTATGCAGTTACTTGCTCGATTTTATGAAGTAAATGAGGGGAAAATTTTAATAGATAATATACCTATTGATAAATTGCCAAGGCAAACTTTACGTAGTCAAACTGCATTCGTATTACAAGATCCTTTCCTCTTTGAAATGACTGTACGAGAAAATATTCGTTATGGAAAATTAAACGCAACAGACGAAGAAGTGTTAGAAGCAGCTAAAGAGGCTAATGCGCATGAGTTTATAAAGAAGTTGCCAAATGGATACGATACTGTATTAACTGCAGATGGTGGCGAGATTAGTCAAGGACAGAAACAGTTATTATCAATTGCACGTGCGTTAGTAGCTGATCCTGCTTTACTATTACTAGATGAGGCAACCTCAAGTATTGACACCGTAACAGAATTAAAAATCCAGGAAGCGCTGGAACGACTAATGCAAGGTAGAACTAGTTTTGTTATAGCTCATCGATTGAATACCGTTCAAAAAGCGGACCTCGTATTTGTAATGGAAGGAGGAGAGCTTGTAGAATCTGGTTCTCAAGAAGAGTTGGTAAAACAAAAAGGTCGATACTACAATATGCTAAACAATTCGAAAAAATAGGAGGATATATGAATATATCTTGTATGACAATTTCAATTCCGATAGATGTAGATACATTGGAAGAAATAAAAGAATTAATACAAATCACAATGCTTGAAGACCAACTAAACTATACGTCAATTTTAAGTGTTGATGAACTTACCGATTATCACTTAAGAGGGCTCTGCGTGTTAGCATATGACGATGATACAGATAAACTAGTAGGCATTTTATCTGCTGTTGATCGTATTGCAACGTTAGATTTTGAATGGAGTGCAGTTGTTTTACCAAGTGCCCGCAGGAAAGGTATTGGAGAGCAGCTAGTCATGGAACTGACAAGAAACTTAGAACTAAGAGGAGCTGGGTCAGACCTTGCATTAGTTCCAGAAAAAGCGGAAGCTGGGAAGCAGATGTTAAAGAAATTAGGATATATACATCACTTTTCAGAACGAACAATGGCTGCAAATGCAGAAAAAAAAGAACTTACAAGTAAAATAGAAATCAGCCCATACAGCATTATAAATGAATCGGATATCATCGAAGTACTTGTTAGTGCATTTGGGGATACAGTTGAAGAAGCAAGAGAACTAATTGCTTTTAATATTCAATCGCCAAATCGTCGTCTGATGCAAGTCACAGTCGAAGACGAAATAGTTGGAACTGCTTCAATCGTGGATGATTCCGAAAAATTATGGGTAACTGCGCTTGCAGTGCATGAAAAAGCTCGTGGAAAAGGGATAGCAAGTACTATATTAAACTGGTCTAAAAATGAAGCATATCGTTTAGGAAAGCCTTTTGTATATTTAGATGTGGAGACGGACAATGAAGACGCTTTATCTGTTTATAAAAGAGCAGGATTTAAAACGGTTCATCATACGAACTTCTATAAAAAAGGATGACCGTCTTGGTCACCTTATAAGACTATTTAACAAATGCTTGGATTCAGCCGCTCTCTTTGTTATTGGGAGTAGAAGTGAAGTTTATTAGATGCTTTAATTTTGGTTAATAATCTTTGGATTGCTCATAAAAATCGTCCTTTCTAATAAATGGTTGTGCTAACTGCCATTTTACAAGAAGAGACGATTTTTTGCTTATTTTTAATAGATTTAATTAAATAGTTGATTAGACGTTGCCAGATGAGGTTGTCGAATATTCCAATACATAAGAAAATCGTTGAAACGGCTCCCTTTCCGGAGGCCACTGAAAAAGTCCATATAGTTTCACTTTTAATGAAGTTCCCCCGTAGTTTTCCGAAGCTTACCGCTCGCTTTCCACGGGCGAAGAATTT
>NZ_VDGI01000059.1 GCF_006861825.1 Psychrobacillus vulpis
TATCAATCCACATCAACGTCTCATGTTAAAAACCATTCTGGTCCATATAGAATTTCTTTCTGAGCAGATTGAACTGTTAAATGAAGAGGTGGCTACTAGATTATCCTCCCACCAAGAAGATATTGAGAGATTGGATTCCATTCCCGGCATCGCCACTCGAATGGCCGAACAAATCTTAGCTGAAGTCGGTACGGATGTCGAGAAGCAATTCCCCAGTTCGGCGCACTTATGTTCCTGGGCAGGATTAGTACCTGGACATAATGAGAGTGCGGGCAAGAGAAAATCAACCAACATGAAAAAAGGAAACAAGTACTTGAAATCGGCATTAATTGAAGCAGCTCATTCTGTCAGAGGATCCAAAACCTATTTGGGAGCCTTGTATAGGCGTACTGCATCAAGAAAGGGAAAAAAACGGGCAGGAATATCTGTCGCTCATGCCATTTTAAGAATCTCCTATTATCTGTTAACCCGCAAAGAGATGTACGTAGATTTAGGAGAGGATTACTTTGACAAGCAAAAAGAACAATCGATTGTACGATATTCTGTTCGGAGACTTGAAAACTTAGGATACAACGTTACAATCACTGAACCAAATGCCTCCTAATCCAACCCATAATTTGATCCCCATTTAGGCGCTGCACTTTTTTAAAAAATAAATGAGCTGCGTCTGATTTCGTATTGTCTATTTCTCTAAATCGAAGATTTTAATTTTCATGGGAGTTCAACAACTAATTTGAAACCAACCTGTTTCGTAAGGGAAATCTTTTCTGGTTAAATTTTGACCTGAGATCAATTGACGATAAGAAGTAATGGTACCATCATGGGAAACTATATAAATCTTTTCTTTCTGTAGCAGCTTGCAATCCGTAATAAATTCTTCTGCAATTTTTAAGAATTTACTTTCAAGCATAACATTTATGCCATCAGCCCATAAATCAAGCGGAACATTCATATCAATTTCAAAAGTTGGATATTCTTCTTTGATTATTTCTAAATCAATTATTTTATCACAAGGCAATGTGTTTTTATCTGGAAGAATAGGAAACATTCGTGGAGAGACCAATGGACTTACAATCTTACTACAATCTATATTTTCACTCCAAATGAATGCAGTTTGTAGCGTTCTTCTAATAGGACTAATGAATACAATATCTTTATTAGTTAAAGGGAATTGATTTCTTAACAATTGTGCTTGTATAACACCTTTTGGTGTTAATGAAGGGTTTTTTATTTGTAGACTACTTGGTATATCCAATGTATGTTCTCCTTGACCATGACGAATAAATATCAACTCCACTGAATCACCGCTTTTCAAAAAAGTATTATTCCCTTGTTAATTCCCCATTTATTAAGAGAATCCTTCTTTAACTATCCTGCACCATTAGTTCAATAAGAAAAAAAGCCACCTAAGCAGCTCAACGATCTTCAAGTAGTCGAGTAGAAGGGAACCTCTCTACCTTGCGGTAGATTGTGTTCCTCCCCCCTCACAGAACCGTGCTTGCGCTATTTACGCACACGGCTCTTCCAAGTCACCATTCACAAAATGTAGCCTAA
>NZ_VDGI01000060.1 GCF_006861825.1 Psychrobacillus vulpis
AAAGGCTAATGTTACCATTAGCCCTCCAAGACTCGCTACGAGTGAATGGCTAGTTCTTTCTCGACGGGAATCCCACCCGCTATATGATACGACCTAGGCTCGGCCGCACAAGCACCCGTTAGCTTAATAAACTTCCAAAAAATATAACGAAAGTCAAAAACGCTGATAACCCCAAAGTAATAATTATTGTAGTTACACTCCTCGCCATTCCTTTCCAATCATGAATACCTGAAAAACCTAATACTCCTAAAATTAAAGTTAGCAATGTAATATATAAAACCAGATTTAAAGGGTGTGTACCAATAATGGAATAATCAATTAGACCTGAAAATGAAACAAGAAGAAATAATAAAATGCAAATTATTGATAAGATAAATGACACTATGTTAATCTTTTTCATCATTCAATAACTCCTTTTTTCGTTATTTTAGTATTTTCCTTATTCAACTAACCTGCCGCTTTAGTTCAATAAGAAAAAATGCTTTACTCTTTCTTGAAGTAAAGCATAGTTTAAGTACATTTGAAACCGACTGTTATCCAAAATAATTATTAAACCACCAAACAACAAGAAATATACCCCCTACTCCCCAAGCGGTGGTACTCCATATCCACCAAATTACGGATTTAGCTTTTGATGAATTTTCCTCGTCTTCCATATTTGCTTTTATAAGAGCGACCTTAGTTTCCATACCTTTTTTCATAGAAACGAGAACAACTAATCCGATTAGCATGAAACCAGTAGTTATCCAGAGTAATAAGTCCACCTTCTATACCCCCTTTTTTTATGAATTACTTTCCTTTCAATCTTCTTTATTTAACTAACCTGCTGCTTTACTTAGATACGTTTGAAACAAATAGATGTTCCAATTTTATATAATTTTTCCATTTATAATAAGTAAAAATCCATTTGGCTTATTGAACTAAACTGCCGCGTTAGTTCAATACGAAAAAATGCTTTACCCCTTCTTGAAGTAAAGCACCCGTTAGCTTAAGAAGAATTTTTCTCTTCTTTCTTTTGCTTCCTCCGGTAAAAAAAACGCCACAAATAAAAAATAGTCCATGTTATTACTATCATCAATAAAGGAACATACCGCTGATATTTTTGTTCACCATAAAATATAATGATGCTACCTATAATAAACATTGGTACAGCCCAATAAAACCACATTCTTACTTCCTTGTTTTTAAAACTTAATTCAAATCGTTCACTCATATAATCCACCCCGTTTATAACTTTCTTCAATTAACCTTCCCTTTAATACGTTTGAAACGAATTGAAGTTCCGACTTCACGCAATTTTCCCGCTATTATTAAACGAAATCCATTTTCTTATTCAACTTACCTGCTCCTTTAGTTGAATAAGAAAAAGAGCTGTCTAAACAGCTCCATAATCTTCAAGTAAAGCACCCGTTAGCCATCCATGTAGCGCAAAATCAGCGCTACACCACAGAGAATGAAAATGTGAAAAACGGGTATAGGATACTACGGCTGGGAGAGGAAGGTCGATGAACTATGGTGCCATAGAG
>NZ_VDGI01000061.1:0-1264 GCF_006861825.1 Psychrobacillus vulpis
CTCATTTTGTTTTGCTGGCATCATCATTAAATGATGTCAAAATTGTTTGCTATCGGACTAACCGAAGTTAGTCTATCAAGCTATATGTCTTAACGTTTTGCATGTTCAGTTTTCAATGTTCATGTTGTGCGCCGTTTCGTTTACCTCTTGGCGACTTCTACAATATTACACTCTTAACAATCATACGTCAACACTTTTTTAAAAAAAGTTTATATGAATTTAAAAATTGATGTTACAGAAGCTACGCCAGGTATTCCTAACACTACTACAACCACACCTGTAAACAAATTAACAGGGATTGTATAACCAAATAAACCTAAAAGTAAATGCATCCCAAATAATAATAAAATCGAAAATCCTATACGAAATAGAAAGAATGATAGTCCTTCCATTACGTTTGAAAATGATTTTCTAAACATCAATAACAATATTTGGATCATACACAAAAAAAAGGCACAACCGATGACTCGGTAACGACTTCTTAATGCCTAGCGACGTTCTACTCTCACAGGGGAAAACCCTCGACTACCATCGACGCGAGAGCTTAACTTCCGTGTTCGGGCTGCGAAAGCAGATGAACCGCAGATTTCTTCGTCAGCTGCAGTCGATCTATTCTCGCGTATGTTATACGCTCCGAGTCTCTCGAACTCTTTGTTCTTTTACTTTCTCGCTACTCATCTTACAGTTTGCCTTCGGCATTTTATTTTTTCGATCATACACAAAAAAAGCCGTTACCGATGACTCGGTAACGACCTTAGTGCCTAGCGACGTTCTACTCTCACAGGGGGAAACCCCCAACTACCATCGACGCTGAAGAGCTTAACTTCCGTGTTCGGTATGGGAACGGGTGTGACCTCTTNGTTATACGCTCCGAGTCTCTCTTCTTTGCTTCCTCGAACTCTTTGTTCCTCTACTTTCTCGCTACTCATCTTACAGTTTGCCTTCGGCATTTTATTTTCTCGTTCATATACAAAAAAAGCCGCTACCAATGACTCGGTAACGACTTCTTAGTGCCTAGCGACGTTCTACTCTCACAGGGGGAAACCCCCAACTACCATCGACGCTGAAGAGCTTAACTTCCGTGTTCGGTATGGGAACGGGTGTGACCTCTTCGCCATCATCACTAGACAATGAGTGCTTGTTCTTTCAAAACTGGATAAACGACATATCGACAAACAAATTCTATTTGGTTAAGTCCTCGATCGATTAGTATTCGTCAGCTGCACGTGTCGCCACGCTTCCACCCCGAACCTATCTACCTCAT
>NZ_VDGI01000061.1:1271-1431 GCF_006861825.1 Psychrobacillus vulpis
CTTGTTCTTTCAAAACTGGATAAACGACATATCGACAAACAAATTCTATTTGGTTAAGTCCTCGATCGATTAGTATTCGTCAGCTGCACGTGTCGCCACGCTTCCACCCCGAACCTATCTACCTCATCGTCTTTGAGGGATCTTACTTACTTGCGTAATG
>NZ_VDGI01000062.1 GCF_006861825.1 Psychrobacillus vulpis
TGTCCTTAGTACGAGAGGACCGGGATGGACACACCGCTGGTGTACCAGTTGTTCTGCCAAGAGCATCGCTGGGTAGCTATGTGTGGACGGGATAAGTGCTGAAAGCATCTAAGCATGAAGCCCCCCTTAAGATGAGATTTCCCATTACGTAAGTAAGTAAGATCCCTCAAAGACGATGAGGTAGATAGGTTCGGGGTGGAAGCGTGGTGACACGTGCAGCTGACGAATACTAATCGATCGAGGACTTAACCAAATAGAATTAGTTTGTCAAAATGTCGTTTATCCAGTTTTGAAAGAACAAAAAAAATAAAAAAACCCTTGTAATTTACTACAAGAGTTGTTATAATAAAACTTGTCTTTCATTATTGAGGTCTAGTGATGATGGCGAAGAGGTCACACCCGTTCCCATACCGAACACGGAAGTTAAGCTCTTCAGCGCCGATGGTAGTTGGGGGTTTCCCCCTGTGAGAGTAGGACGTCGCTAGGCTTGCAATAAATTCATGAAATTAGATTATTGCGATTTTATTACCCAGGAGGATTAGCTCAGCTGGGAGAGCATCTGCCTTACAAGCAGAGGGTCGGCGGTTCGAGCCCGTCATCCTCCACCATATATTCTACACTTGCCGGTGTAGCTCAACTGGTAGAGCAACTGACTTGTAATCAGTAGGTTGAGGGTTCAAGTCCTTTCGCCGGCACCATTTAGTTTTAGAGCCATTAGCTCAGTTGGTAGAGCATCTGACTTTTAATCAGAGGGTCGAAGGTTCGAGTCCTTCATGGCTCACCATTTTTTAAAGAAATTAATTATGCGGGTGTGGCGGAACTGGCAGACGCACTAGACTTAGGATCTAGCGCCGCAAGGCGTGGGGGTTCGACTCCCTTCACCCGCACCATTTAATTTAATAACCGAGCGGAAGTAGTTCANTTCCGCTCCAAAGATTCATTTAAGTGCCGGGGTGGCGGAACTGGCAGACGCACAGGACTTAAAATCCTGCGGTAGGTGACTACCGTACCGGTTCGATTCCGGTCCTCGGCACCACTTTTATGAAAAAATATATGCGCCCGTAGCTCAATTGGATAGAGCGTCTGACTACGGATCAGAAGGTTGTGGGTTCGACTCCTGCCGGGCGCGCCATATATACGGGAAGTAGCTCAGCTTGGTAGAGCACTTGGTTTGGGACCAAGGGGTCGCAGGTTCGAATCCTGTCTTCCCGACCAGTTAATTATAAACGGGGCCTTAGCTCAGCTGGGAGAGCGCCTGCCTTGCACGCAGGAGGTCAGCGGTTCGATCCCGCTAGGCTCCACCATGAACATTGAAAACTGAACATGCAAAACGTTAAGACATATAGCTTGAACGACTAACTTTGTTAGTCCGAGAGCAAACAATTTTGACATCATTTAATGATGATGCCAGCAAAACAAAATGAGCTTTNGGGTGAAGTCGTAACAAGGTAGCCGTATCGGAAGGTGCGGCTGGATCACCTCCTTTCTAAGGATAATTACGGAATACAGATCTTTATCTGTAGCTTAACGTTTTGCAGTTCAGTTTTGAATGTTCATGTATATAAATATATGAAAATTCAAAGAGGGCCTATAGCTCAGCTGGTTAGAGCGCACGCCTGATAAGCGTGAGGTCGATGGTTCGAGTCCATTTAGGCCCACCATACCTTTTTTAATTTTTGGGGCCTTAGCTCAGCTGGGAGAGCGCCTGCCTTGCACGCAGGAGGTCAGCGGTTCGATCCCGCTAGGCTCCACCATATTAATTTATGGAAACTTGTTCTTTGAAAACTGGATAAAACGACATTGAAAGCAACAAATTCAAGAAATTCAATAGAATCACTAACGTGATTTTTATTTTGTGTAGTACTTTTAACTACTGATTGAACGGTTTTCTTTNGGGTGAAGTCGTAACAAGGTAGCCGTATCGGAAGGTGCGGCTGGATCACCTCCTTTCTAAGGATAATTACGGAATACAGATCTTTATCTGTATCTTAACGTTTTGCAGTTCAGTTTTGAATGTTCATATACATATATGGAAATTCTAAGGGGCCTATAGCTCAGCTGGTTAGAGCGCACGCCTGATAAGCGTGAGGTCGATGGTTCGAGTCCATTTAGGCCCACCATACCTTTAAAATTTCGGGGCCTTAGCTCAGCTGGGAGAGCGCCTGCCTTGCACGCAGGAGGTCAGCGGTTCGATCCCGCTAGGCTCCACCAAGACTTTTTAAAATGTTCTTTGAAAACTAGATAAAACGACATTGAAAGCAACAAATTCAAGAAATTCAATAGAATCACTAACGTGATTTTTATTTTGTGTAGTACTTTTAACTACTGATTGAACGGTTTTCTTTTGAAAACCAAATTAGGTTAAGT
>NZ_VDGI01000063.1 GCF_006861825.1 Psychrobacillus vulpis
TGGATCTACGTCAATATCTTGGACACAAAAAAGTTAAGTCCGTTTCAGAACGGCATCCATTCATGAAGCGTCCTGCATCCAGCGAAACCAGTCAAGTAAAGAACGTACTTGACAGCTTTCGCTGGATACAGGAAATACAAGCCATGGATGTCGTCCCGAAAAAATGTGCAGGTAGGGTACATCAGGAAGCCAAGCTACCTATTATATCAGACTGCTTTTTTCCGGCATAAGTCCTCTAATTGTTGGGGCGTTAAATAGTTAATAGCTCCATGAATTCGTTTTCGGTTGTACCACGATTCAATGTAGTGAAAGAGGGCCAATCGTGCAGTTTCAAAGTCTATATAAGAAGTCTGATATACTTCTTCTTTCTTTAAAATCGCATGAAAAGACTCGATGCAAGCATTGTCATATGGGCATCCTTTACGACTAAAAGATTGTTTGATTTTTGTTTCTTTTACCGCTTTTTCAAAGTCGTCACTTGTGTATTGGCTGCCTAAATCGGTATGTAATATTAGTCCTTCTTTTGGTTCTTGAACGTCGATTGCGTTCGCTAAAGCTTGTAAAACAAGCTCTGTTGTCATAGATTTGGAGAAGGAATAGCCCACAATTTTTTTCGTGTGTAAATCTAGAACGGAAGCTAAATAACACCAACCGTCTCTTAATGTATTAATATACGTAATATCTGCGACCCATTTCTCATTAATGGTCGTCGTTTCAAAATCTTGTTCTAACAGGTTTTCACGTTCCTCCACTTGTCCCTTGGAGGAAGTTGGTCGGTACTTCTTCACGATCGTTGATCGAATTCCTGCCTTTTTCATGATTCGCTGTACGCGGTTTAAGCTAAAAGTAACCTTTTCTTGTGTTAACAGATAATGAATTTTTGGCGCACCATAGCGGCCTTTACTCTCCGCGTGCATGATTTTTATGCGTGCTAAAACCACCTCGTTCTCGATGGCATACGAAGATTTTACTTTATGGAATGACTGATAATACGTGCTTTTTGGTACTTTAAGTACATTACACATCACTTGAACAGGAAAATTTTCTTTCTCCTTTTCAATATGGTCAATAATCTCTTGGTCCGTTACTTTTTGGCGAATATGGTCATAGCCTTTTTTAGGATTTCTACCTCCTGTTGAAGCCGCAGGTTTTCCTTTTGAATTTCTGCGATTTGAGCCGGTGTTAAACCACCACTGTTTTCGATTGGAGAAAGTGCTTTAATCCATTTATAAATAGTTACTTCAGATATACCATATTCGCTACTAAGATCACTCACAGATGTACCAGATCTATGGAGTTCGACAATTGTTTGTTTAAATTCTTGATTATAACGTTTTTGTTTCATTCCGGACACGTCCTCTCTATTTATAGGATAGAGACTTAACTAACTTGTGTCCATACATCCATACTAGCATCA
>NZ_VDGI01000064.1 GCF_006861825.1 Psychrobacillus vulpis
ATTAGCTATATTTTGTGAATGATGACTAGGAGGAGCCGTGTGCGTAAATAGCGCAAGCACGGTTCTGTGAGGGGGGTGGAACACAATCTACCGAAAGGTAGAGAGGTTCCCTTCTACTCGACTAGTTTAAGCAACAGGAATATTTATAAGTACATTGAAGTAGTTTAAATGTAATAAGTTAGTTAAAGCGAGAAGAGGGGATTGTCGATATGAGATTTAAAAAATTTAACTTATTGATTCCGTTGTTATTATTAGTTTTAAATATTATTTTCTTGTCATTTCTGATTGAAGAGTTAATAGATGCCTCTGAGCCCAATTATGGAGGTGGATTGGGCATGTCAACCCCTGTAATTGGTTTAATTTCCTTTATATACATTAGAAAATTTGCTGAAAAAAAATCCAGTTCTTTGATACGGACTTTACAAGGATTAAATCTTCTTTTTATTCTTTTTCCCGTAGTTGTTTTCTTTTATGGGATTTTTATAATGGCTAATTATTGAACTAACTAGGTGCGATTGCGTCATAAGAGCAGTCGCTTCTTAAAGTAACGTGGCAAATCATGGGTTGCTTAGGACAACTCTTTTTCTATTGAACCAAAGCAGCAGGTTTAACTAACGGGCAGTTTAATTGAATAAGCAAAGAGAAATTTCATGTCATTAAATTCGTAAAAAAATGGGGGGTATAATGTCCGAGGAAGATAGAGAGAGGTTAAAAGCTAAAGAACAACGAAAAAACCCTGGTGGTGCATTAAACAATGCGTGGGCTCAAGCCCATACAGGTGCACCTAGCAGTGGGTGTTTAGTCAATATTGGTTCAATTGTAATAATTGTAGCAATTATTCTGTTGGTAAGAGCGTGCTCAAACTAATCTTATAGAAGTAACAGAGGCTTTAGAAAAGATCATGGGGTTGCTATAGACTCTCTTTTTCTTATTGAACTAACGAGGCAGGTGTGCGGCCGAGCCTAGGTCGTATCATATAGCGGGTGGGATTCCCGTCGAGAAAGAACTAGCCATTCACTCGTAGCGAGTCTTGGAGGGCTAATGGTAACATTAGCCTTTAAGCGTAGACA
>NZ_VDGI01000065.1 GCF_006861825.1 Psychrobacillus vulpis
TTAGGCTACATTTTGTGAATGGTGACTTGGAAGAGCCGTGTGCGTAAATAGCGCAAGCACGGTTCTGTGAGGGGGGAGGAACACAATCTACCGCAAGGTAGAGAGGTTCCCTTCTACTCGACTAGTTTAATAAGAAAACATCATTAGGGAACACTAAAATTAGGTGGTGAACTAATGAAAAGATACATTATGTTTATAATTGTATTTCTTCTTGTTGTTACCCTTAATAAAGCAGGAGCTACAATGGAAGGATATACTGTAATAGCAAAATCTGATAAAGACGATATAACTGTCTATGCAAAAAAAATGGGAGAACTTTATCGCGATTTTAAAATTGATTTCAAAGGGGAGACTTACTTTAGACCCTATTGGATGAACGATACTAATCCTACCTATGCCCCGAAAATTATTTACGAAGATATAAATAAAGACACGAAGAAAGAGTTAATTATAATTTTAACTAAGGGTTATGGTACTGGTGTTTTAGATCAAGAAGTTTATGTTTATAGATATACAAATGGATTGATTGATGTGATAGTTGATGATCCTATGGCAATTATCTACAAAAACGTAAAAACCAAGTTAACAACAGAAAAAGCGGAAATTAGAATAGGCGACAAAGTACACAACATTGATATAACGCCTCTAGAAATAAAACCTACAAATTTATTTGAGGATATTGCTTTTGGCGGTGTTATTAAATATGAAGTAAAAGACCATCAACTTATTGCAACAATCTCAGCACAAATTTCTCCAGCTGGCTTTGTTGGTCAACTTGTAATTGTGTATGAATATCGTGACAAAATGTATCAAGCAAAATCAATTGAATTTCAACCTGCACTCGAATTATAAGTTATTGAACTAACGGGTGCTTGTGCGGCCGAGCTTAGGTCGTATCATATAGCGGGTGGGATTCCCGCCGAGAAAGAACTAGCCATTCACTCGTAGCGAGTCTTGGAGGGCTACTGGTAACATTAGCCTTTAAG
>NZ_VDGI01000066.1 GCF_006861825.1 Psychrobacillus vulpis
GATTAGCTATATTTTGTGAATGATGACTAGGAGGAGCCGTGTGCGTAAATAGCGCAAGCACGGTTCTGTGAGGGGGGTGGAACACAATCTACCGAAAGGTAGAGAGGTTCCCTTCTACTCGACTAGTGAAATAGGAAATAAAAAACGAGAATAGAATATAAACATTGAAGATTAGGATTCATATCAATTAATAAACATTAAATTATTTTAGGGGAGTGAGTGACATTAATATTAATCAAGATGTAAAAACGTCGGGTGCTTACGTTTTATATCGGGGGCTGTTTATTTTTCAGGTTGGTCCTACAGAAGAGGGAGATAAACTTGGAGTAGTTAGACTTGGTGGGCATAAAGAATTTGAAGAAACCGCATTAGAGACAGCTAGGCGTGAAGTTTTTGAAGAGGCTTCAATGAAAATAACTCCAATAAATTCTCCAATAACTTATCATATGAGTGAGTGGGGAAATAAGCCTTCCATAATACGGTTAGGCGAGGAAATAGCTCCAATTTTAGTTAAAGGAAATGAGCAGGAATCTTTATCGATAATGTATCTTTCCTACTCTGAAAATGAACCAAATCCCTCTTCAGAAACTAATGGACTTCTACTACTAACTCCAGAAGATGTTCATTTTATCTGTAATAATAAAATTACTTTAAATGATTTTATTAAACAAAATGGAAAAGCGATATTAAAAGGAAATATAAATAGAGATTTATTTTTAACACCCTTTCCTCAACTATTATTTCTTTCAAAATTGTTAAAAGAACATCCAGATTTATTCATCATAAAATAAAATCAATTAAATGAGGATGTTTGTGAAATTATACACTTAAACTAACGTGTGCTTGTGCGGCCGAGCCTAGGTCGTATCATATAGCGGGTGGGATTCCCGTCGAGAAAGAACTAGCCATTCACTCGTAGCGAGTCTTGGAGGGCTAATGGTAACATTAGCCTTTAAGCGTAGAC
>NZ_VDGI01000067.1:0-843 GCF_006861825.1 Psychrobacillus vulpis
TCTACGCTTAAAGGCTAATGTTACCATTAGCCCTCCAAGACTCGCTACGAGTGAATGGCTAGTTCTTTCTCGACGGGAATCCCACCCGCTATATGATACGACCTAGGCTCGGCCGCACACCTGCCCCTTTAGTTTAAGTACACTTTTTCACAATCTAATAATACGACTGTACTTTTATGGTAATATGTACCCTTTAAGACCTTCACCGATAGTATTTGTTTTCCCATTCCTCTATAAATGTTTCACAAATCTGTATCCCGTTATTTCATATCCAAGATACTTATATAAATCATGTGCTGTAATACGTTTTTCACTTATTCCGCTTAAAAGATATACAAAATCTGATCCTACTTCACTAATTGCCCATTCTTCAACATATCGAACTAATTTTTTTGCTATTCCATGTCCACGAAATTCTTTCTTGGTAACAAGTGAGGTTATTTGTGTTTTCACACTATTATTAGTATAAGTATTATGAAATGTTACTCCAATCATCCCAACAACAGTTTTATTTATAGTTGCTACGAATGTAAAATAATTCGGATTTGATTCAATACGTTCCATTCTTAGCTTCATTTCATCTAACGATGAAGGATAGCCTAAATCTGTCATTAATTCTGTAAACTCTACAATGTCTGAAGATTTATATTTTCGTATTTCCATAAATAATCCCCTCTCATATAACCAAGCCTTTTCCAATTATAGCATCTCCCTTCTTCAACTAGTCGAGTAGAAGGGAACCTCTCTACCTTTCGGTAGATTGTGTTCCACCCCCCTCACAGAACCGTGCTTGCGCTATTTACGCACACGGCTCCTCCTAGTCATCATTCACAAAATATAGCT
>NZ_VDGI01000067.1:899-1719 GCF_006861825.1 Psychrobacillus vulpis
TAGCTATATTTTGTGAATGATGACTAGGAGGAGCCGTGTGCGTAAATAGCGCAAGCACGGTTCTGTGAGGGGGGTGGAACACAATCTACCGAAAGGTAGAGAGGTTCCCTTCTACTCGACTAGTTGAATAAGCACTGGTGAGTAAATAATAACAAGGGTGGAGTTATTTTGAATACAGCTTATAAGTGTAGTGTAGTCATTAATTTTACAAATGGAGATGTTAGAATCGAAGTTTTAGGAGATGGACAAAAATTTAGCTTCATCTCTGGTTTAGGCTTTATCGCTTTGCCTGAATTATTCCTTGCCCTTTCAAATTTATATAAAAGAGAAGCTAATAGGTCAAAAGTGGACTATTACGGAAATTATGACTACTATTATTTCTCGAGCGATGGTACTAGCCTTCAAGTTGAACATATAGCCCCTTATACAGATGAAATATTCTATTATATTTTTAATCTAAAGCAGTATGTTATAGCCGTAGATAAAGGATTTTCTGAATATCTTCAACTGCACCGAAGGGAAGGAAGTTTACCTTTAAATCAAGAGGATAGATTAAACCCTTTAGGGGGAAATGTAATAAAGTATTATAACGAATTTTCATTATTAATAAATGGTCACTGATAAGAGAATAGATAAAAGTTTAGGTTTGGCTAACAAAAAAGGGGCTGATGCATAAGCAGCTGTTTTTATTTGAACTCCCATGAAAATTAAAATCTTCGATTTAGAGAAAAAGACAATACGAAATCAGACGCAGCTCATTTATTTTTTAAAAAAGTGCAGCGCCTAAATGTGGATCAAATTATGGGTTGGATTAGGAGGC
>NZ_VDGI01000068.1 GCF_006861825.1 Psychrobacillus vulpis
TACAACTTGCTTTTTAAATTCTGTAGAAAACGTTCTTCTTTTTTGGGGCATAGTAGATTCTCCTCACTTATTGTGTATTATTCTACTTGCCCTTAATTTGATTGTCCAACTAAGTGTAGACTATCCATTGCTTTAGTTAAAGAACATGGGTTGCTTAGGCAACTCTTTTTTCTTATTGAACTAACGCGGCAGTTTAGTTGAAGAAAGTAGGATTCAATAATTGGAGGTGTTTTTCTTGAGACAGAGTAGTCAGGAAGTTTTGAGGAAATTGAATACAGACTATATCGATGCAGAATTAAAGGGCTTGTCGTATGACCATACAACTCATATAGTTCGAATGAGTTATTATGGACCGAATGAATCGGAATGCACAATTTTATTTAGGGATTGTTTTTCAGCCACCTTTAATACTTGGCTTGAAGGTATGAAAGGGAGTATCCCACAAAGACCAGAAGAGTTATCCTTCTATTTCCAAGAAATAGAAATAGAGGATGTTGAAGTCAATGGCATTCTACTTTATAAGTGTTCATTGGTAATACCTATGATGGACTGTCAAATTACTTGTGTATCGATTGAAATTAAGAATTGATTATTCAACTAACGGGTGCTTGTGCGGCCGAGCTTAGGTCGTATCATATAGCGGGTGGGATTCCCGCCGAGAAAGAACTAGCCATTCACTCGTAGCGAGTCTTGGAGGGCTACTGGTAACATTAGCCTTTAAG
>NZ_VDGI01000007.1 GCF_006861825.1 Psychrobacillus vulpis
GGAGAAAAAGGCAATTTTTCGTTCAAAATCGAACGAAAAATTGTCTTTTTTGATGGCGAGTATATAAAAAAATTAAAAGCTAAGGTTTTTCAGTGCCCTCCCTTTCCGCGGGCGTTGCCTCAGTCTCCTCGCTACGCTGCGGGGCCTTCGACTAACGCTATTCCCGCTGGAGTGTCGCTTTATTCAACGATTTTCTAGAAATGAAAAAGTATTTACTCAGAAAATAGACAGTATTTCAGTGCCTACAACGTAGTAACGAGGAAGCATGGAATTTTGCCGAAGCGAGTGGCTTTTTCCAGACTCAATTAGTCTTAAATCTATTTTATAAGAATAAAGACTGAACTAATGCGCTCATTTTGGATGTATTTGAACATATCGAATAGCAACTCTAGAGGTAAAAGCTACGAGACTCCTGCGGAAAAACGAAGTGTCCAAGACCCCGCACGAGCCTATCGAGGAGGAGGCTTGGCGTTTCGTCCGCGGAAAGCGAGTGGCTTTTTCCGGACTCAATTGTCATATTTCTATTTTATAAGAGAAAAGACTAAACAAATCGCGTTCATTTTGTATACTTTAGACATTATGGCATAAGAACTCTAGAGTAAAAATCGCCAGACTCCTCGGAAAAACGGAACGTCCAAAACCACTTACAACCGTAGCGAAAGCACTGATAAGTCCCTATTATTCGACTTTGCCAAATGGATTGTCCAATAGTCCAATAAATAAGAAAATCGTTGAAACGGCTCCCTTTCCGCGGGCGTTGCCTCAGTCTCCTCGCTACGCTGCGGGGCCTTCGACTAACGCTATTCCCGCTGGAGCGTCGCCTTATTCAACGATTTTTTGGAAATAAAAGAAATTATCTTAAAAAATAGACAGTTTTTAGTTCCCTCAGCCTGCGACGAGGAGGCTCAAAACCCGCCCGCGGAAAGCACCTCCTGTAGCAGAAATCCGCTTTCTTAAAAACTCTTCTGGTAACTCCGAATTATAAGGACTTTTTCAGTGCCCTCCTTAAGCTTGTTCGGCGTCTCAATGGCTCGCTTATCCGCAGGAGTCACCGCCTAACCCCTTTCTTTTCTAAGAGATTGAAGAAATAACAGAGGGGATAGAAATCTCCACTGTTCGAAAACCTATTCCATATTTCTCTTTTTATATGAAAAACAATGCAAATAACGGACAAATAAATGCTCCGATTACTGCACTTAAAGTCATTGATACTGATCCCATAGACAATGCTTGTTCCCCGTACTCGGATAATTTGGAAATACCAAAACCATGAGACGCACTTCCCATAGATATTCCCCTACTTACAGATTTTTCAATACGACATAATTTAAAAACCAATGGTCCTACTAAAACTCCAGTTAAACCTGCAACTATAACAAAAACTGCTGTTAAGGCTGGGAAACCACCAATCGATTCACTGATTTGCATTGCTACAGGGGTAGTAATGGATTTTGATAAGAGAGAGCGAACAATCTCATCATCTATGTTTAACAACTTAGCAAGTATTACTATACTTACAATTCCAGTAAACATTGCAACTACAACACTTGAAATGATGGAAAATTTATACTTTTTAATAATTCCTCTTTGTGTATATAAAGGATATGCAAGACTAACTACCGCAGGACCTAACATTGCGTCAATCCATTTGGCCCCATCCATGTAAGTATCATAGGAAATGGAAAATGAAGTTAATAATAGTACAATTAGAATTGTTGTCGTAAGAACTGGAAATAAAAGCGGCGTTGAAAAGCGTGCATTTAGTTTTGTCATTAAGTAGTATATCAAGACTGTACCAACAATCATACTTATAGCAAGCATTTAAACAGCCCCCTTCGACGACTCTTTGTTCTCTAAGTATTGACAGATGCGCCCTGAAATTCCAATTGTAAGTATCGTACTAATAATGACCGATAATATTAATAAAAGTCCATGTACTGACAATAACTCGGGATACTTCATCACTCCAACGGTTGCAGGGATGAAAAATAAAGGTAGTACTCCAAGTAAAAATCCAGCACCATCTCTTATTAATGAAACTGGAGTTATTTTCAAGTGTAATGTTATTAATAGCAATAATAAGCCTACAATACTACCTGGAAATTTTATATGTAATGTTTGAACAAAAAGTGTTCCTAACAGAGAAAACATATAGATTATTATTATTTGTAATACAATACGGATATACGTTGACATAAAAACCACTTTAAAAGATATTTCTCCTAAAGCCAATACCTCCTACTCCTTATTAATATGCAATATTTTACGCCTCTTACATCAACAAATCTATGATTTAGACTAATCCTTGTTCATTCAACCGCTAGAATCGACAGACTTGATGAGATCAATTGTGAAAATTACTTAACTGTATATTTCATTTTTTCTATAGAATGCACAATAAAACATCCCTGTGAATGCAACATTCACAGGGATGTTCTAACTAATTATTGTTCAATACCCTTTATTGTTTGAGGATCAATAAAATCATAGCCTTTTGCACGTAACCCTTTCACAATATCAGCCAAAGCTTCTGCAGTCCATTTACGGTCATGCATTAATAAATTTGCTCCATTTGTTAAATATTCTGTATTGACCATAATATCAGCTAAATTAGCTGAATCCATATATTTCTTTTCCCAGTCATAGCCGTAAGTCCAGTTCATCAGAAGCATCTTTTCGCTCTGAACAAGGGATTTACTGAAATCTGTGTTAACTCCATAAGGAGCTCTGAAGAATTTTGGTTTTTCTCCAATAACCGACTGAACTGTTTCACTTACTTTCAATATTTCTTCTTTTTGTTGATCTTCCGAACTATTTTTTAAATTTGCATGTGTTTGTGTATGATTTCCAATTGCAAATCCCATATCATAAATTTCTTTCAAATTCGCTTTTCCTTCGTCTGTCTCAATAAAATGTCCATTTACGAAAAAGATGGCTGGCGCATTTAATTCTTTTAATGTTTTAGCCATTTCCACTGCATATTTTTCTGGAGCATCATCAATCGTGAGTAATACTACTTTAGGATTTGCATCTCCTACTGGTTTAAAAGTCCAATTTGCTGGATTTAATTCGTAAAGTATTTCGGGCTTTTTCTCTTCTACTGGAGCTACAGTTTCTATTACTTCTTTTTCTTCCTGATCTTCTGTCACAACTTCTGTAGATTCATCACTTTCTTTTTGTGGCTTTGATTCTTCTTTCTCCGCGAATCCACATGCTGAAAGTACAAGCATCAATGCTGCAAGTAAAATCCATTTTGTCTTATTCATGTTGATCACCCATTCCTTTCCATTACCATTTTAACATGCTAGGAAGAAAATCGTTTAGAGTAAATCTACTCGTTTTCATATAATCATTATTGACCTTTCTATCTGAACAACATAAATAATTCACTTAATAAATCTATAAATTGGAAGTAATTAAAGTACCCTTTGTTAATCTTTTCAACAATATTTCTACATATAACGAATTATCCTACTTTTTATAGCTAATAAAATCTCGAAATACAATTGTTTAAAGGGCACTGAAAAAGTCCTCCAAGAGATTCCATAGAGAGTATGGTGAATGACAAGTTGTTCACATACTCTCTTTTTATTGGGAAATCGTTGATTTCCGTTCCAGGCGGACGCTTTCCGCCGGCATGGCTTCAGCCGCTTCCCTTGCTCCTGCGCAAGCTCGTCGCAAAAATTAATTTCGCTACGCTCAGTCCAGGGTCTTCAGCTCATGCTATTCCAGCTGGAGTCGCCGCCTTCCCCTCCAATCAACTAACATCCACCTATTCTTCTAAAAACCTTCTTCGTTTATAATAGAGGACTAACTAATTGTTGGTGTGCAAAATGATTTCTAACCAAGAAACCCTTAATTTAAGCCCATTCATGGCGATTTATGATTTGGTCGTTCCTAAAGATAATACACTTCGTCAAATAAACGAATTTGTAGACCTCTCCTTCGTTTTAGAGGAGTTGAAAACAAAATATTGGTTAGATAGTGGTCGGAATGCAATTCCCCCAATTCGGATGTTCAAGTACTTACTATATAAAGGCAATTTTTGATGTATCCGATGTGGATCTAGTAGAACGGTCCAAATACGACATGTCGTTCAAGTATTTCTTAGATTTGCCACCAGAAGATCCCGTGATCGACCCAAGTTCACTCACTAAATTTCGCTGGCTTTGTCTCCAAGACATAAGCTTATTAGATTTGCTTATTGGGAAGCGGAAAGGGAGCCATTTTAATGATTTTCAAATCTATGGGGTAATTGTACAGCTCCGTCTGGCAAAGCTGATAATAAGTATTTTCATCGGCATTAGCTTAGCGAGGACATTGAAAAAGAGTTAATTTATTTAGATAAATTTCTAGAAAATCATTGAAAAAGGCAACACTCCTGCGGGAATAGTGTTAGTCGAAGACCCCGCAGCGAAGCGAGGGAGGCCACTGAAAAACTCAAAACTATTATTTTTTATAGGAACTATTTGCTGTATATCATTTAAAGAATTTAGCGCGACGCATGAGACTCCTGCGGGAAAGCGAGACAGACGAGACCCCGCACAAAGCGAAGCGTAGGAGGAGGCTCGTCGCTCGCCCGCGGAAAGCGAATGCCAAAGCGCTAAATTCTCTTAGGACTATTTGATAGATAATTTATATGAATGACACTTTTTCAGTGCCCTCGAAGCGAGGAGGCTTAGGCAAAGTCCGCGGAAAGGGAGCCAATTCAACGAATTTCTTATCTATTGGGGTTATTGTACCACTCAGTCCGATAACGCTAATTATAGGGACTTTTTCAGTGCCCTCAGACTGGCCACCAAGCAACTCGACACTCTATAGCGGTAAGCTTCGGGATACATGATTTACCAAAAACAACAAGAAAGTAGCTAACTTGTTTTTTTAGAATTAATCTACAGTCTGCAAGTGTTAAAGCACTTTAGTTTTACAATTCCATAAAAAAAACTACTTGAAGAATTAATCATCAAGTAGTTTTAAATATCCCCTCTTAGAGGATATGTTCACAATTATTTTAAGATATGAATTGGGTGACCCATTACAACTTCAGCAGCTTCCATTGCAATTTCCCCTAATGTTGGGTGCGCATGAATTGTCATAGCAATATCTTCCACAGTCATTCCAGCTTCGATAGCTAATCCAAGCTCTGCAATCATGTCAGAAGCTCCTTGGCCTACGATTTGTGCTCCAAGAAGTAACCCATCTTCTTTACGAGAAACAAGTTTAACGAAACCATCTGTAGTATTTAGTGCAAGTGCACGTCCGTTAGCTCCAAATGGGAATTTCCCTGCATTAACGTCAAATCCTTGTTCTTTTGCTTGCGCTTCAGATAAACCAACAGTCGCAAGTTCAGGGTCCGTAAAGCATACTGCTGGAATTGCTAAATAATCTACAACAGAAGATTGACCAGCAATTGCTTCCGCAGCTACTTTACCTTCGTATGATGCTTTATGTGCAAGCTGTGGACCAGCAACAACATCACCAATAGCGAAAATATTGCTAATGCTAGTACGACATTGTTTATCTACTTCGATTAGTCCACGTTCAGCAAATTTAATACCTAATTCTTCTAATCCGATTTCATCCGTATTTGGACGACGACCTACAGTTACTAATACATAGTCAGCTTCTACTTTTCTTTCTTCTCCGCCAACTTCATAAGTCACTACTACGCCATTATCAGATTCTTCCACGCCTTTAGCAGAAGCTTTTACTTCAACTGTAACGCCTTTTTTCTTAAGACCTTTTTTAACAATTGTAGTCATTTGTTTTTCGAAACCAGCTAAAATATCGTCGCCGCCTTCAATAATTGTTACACTTGATCCTAAGTTAGCGAATGCTGATCCAAGCTCAGTTCCAATATATCCTCCACCGATAACTACAAGTTTACCAGGAATTTCAGGTAAACTTAATGCACCAGTTGAATTGATAACACGTTTAGTGTATTTAAATGTCGGAATTTCTACTGGACGTGATCCAGTTGCAATAATCGCATTTTTAAATTTATACGTTTGTGCAGAAGTTTCATCCATTACACGAACTGTATTTGCATCTACAAAATAAGCTTCCCCATTAACTACATCTACTTTATTTCCTTTTAATAATCCAGAAACCCCGCTAGTTAATTTTTTTACAACACCATCTTTGAAAGCTTGAGCTTTAGAAAAGTCAATTTTCACGTCAGATGCAGTAATACCCATTTCATCTGCATGTTTTGCTTGTTCAAAACGGTGTCCAACAGAGATTAAAGCTTTCGAAGGAATACATCCAACGTTTAAGCAAACTCCACCTATATGTTCTTTTTCAACTACCACTACTTTTTGTCCTGTTTGAGCAGCACGTATTGCAGCTACATAACCTCCAGGACCTGAACCGATGACTAAAGTATCTGTTTCAATTGGGAAATCTCCTACTACCATTTTTTACGCCTCCATTAATAAAAGTTCTGGACTGCTTAGCAAGCGTTTAATATGGTTCAACGCATGTTGAGCAGTCGCACCATCGATCATTCGATGATCAAAGCTCAATGATAATGCTAACACAGGAGCAGCTACAATTTCACCATTTTTTATTACAGGTTTTTCTGAAATTCGACCAATTCCTAATATAGCAACCTCTGGGTGGTTAATAACTGGAGTAAACCATTGGCCACCAGCTGATCCAATATTCGTAATAGAGCATGATGCTCCTTTCATTTCAGCAGGAGAAAGTTTTCCTTCACGAGCTTTCACAGCAAGTGAATTAATCTCATCTGAAATAGCGAACACAGATTTACGATCAGCATGTTTGATAACTGGAACTAGTAATCCTTTATCAGTATCTGCAGCGATCCCAATATTGAAATAGTGTTTTTGAATAACTTCACTTGTTGCATCGTCATAAGATGTATTCAATTGTGGGAATTCACGTAAAGTACTTACTAGAGCTTTTACTACATATGGTAAGTAAGTTAACTTAATATTTTTCTCTGCTGCAATATCTTTGAACTTTTTACGGTGTGAAACTAATTCTGTTACATCTACTTCATCCATTAACGTTACATGAGGAGCCGTATGTTTCGAATGTACCATTGCTTTTGCAATTGCTTTACGGATTCCAGAAATTTTCTCACGAGTTTCTGGGAATTCACCCTCTAATGGAATTGAAATAGAAGTTTTTTCTTCTACTTTCGGTTGTTGCGTTGTTTCTTCCACTTGCGCTTCTGTCGTAACCTCAGCAGGTTTGTTATCACCAGATAAGAACGATTCAATGTCTTCTTTTAAAACACGACCATTTTTCCCTGTACCTGTAACATCCGCAATATTTACTTCGTTATCACGTGCAAATTTACGAACAGATGGCATTGCAATAACACGTTTGTTACCTTTTGCTTCTTGCTTCGGTTGTTCTGTAGCTACAGAATTTTTTTCAATCGCTTGACCTGCTTCTGCAGTTGCTTGTACTTGTGCTTCTGTTTTTTCAGTAGCGGTTGAATCTTCACTATCATGCCCTTTAAATTTAAGGTCTTCGTATCCTGGAGCATCTATTCTTACTAATACGTCTCCAACGACTGCAACTGTACCTTCACTTACTAATACTTCTGTAACTTTACCTTTAACAGGAGAAGGTATTTCTACAACTGCTTTATCATTTTGTACTTCGCATAAAATATCGTCTTCCGCTACTTCGTCGCCAGCTTTCACAAACCATTTAACGATCTCGCCTTCGTGGATACCTTCACCGATATCTGGTAATCGAAATTCAAATGCCACAGTATTCACCCTTTCTTTTTACGATTCTATCAATTAAAACGTTAATACTTTCTTAGCTGTTTCTACTATATCCTTAACACCCGGTAACCAAACTGTTTCCGCTTGAGAGAATGGATAAACAGTATCAGGAGCAGCAACTCGTAAAACTGGTGCTTCCAAACTTAAAATCGCTCTTTCTGTAATCTCAGCTACTACGTTTGCTGCGATACCAGCTTGCTTTTGAGCCTCTTGAACGACCATTGCACGGCCTGTTTTTTCGACAGATGCAATAATAGTTTCAATATCTAGAGGTTGAATTGTACGTAAGTCAACAACTTCAACTGAATGCCCCTCTTTTTCTAACTCTTCTGCAGCTTTTAAGCTCTCATGAACCATAGCGCCATAAGAAATAATTGTTAGATCTGTTCCTTCACGTTTTACATCAGCTTTTCCAAGTGGAATTGTATATTCTTCTTCAGGTACTTCTCCACGGAACGAACGATATAATTTCATATGCTCTAAATAAATTACTGGGTCATTATCACGAATTGCAGAAATTAATAATCCTTTTGCATCATAAGGTGTAGATGGAATAACTACTTTTACACCTGGAGTAGATGTCATTAATAATTCTAAACTATCGGCATGCATTTCTGGTGTATGAACTCCTCCTCCAAATGGAGAACGAATTGTAACAGGTGCATTAAATGATCCACCTGTACGGAAACGCATACGAGAAAGCTGACCACTAATAGAATCCATTACTTCATAAACGAATCCAAAGAATTGAATTTCTGGAACTGGTCTGAATCCTTGAAGCGCTAATCCTACTGCAAGACCACCTATACCAGATTCTGCTAGAGGTGTATCGAATACACGATCTTCCCCAAACTCTTTTTGTAAACCTTCCGTAGCACGGAATACTCCTCCGTTAACGCCTACGTCTTCACCGAAGACTAGAACGTTTTCATCATTTTTAAGCTCTGTACGGAGTGCTTCCGTAATTGCTTGAATCATCGTCAATTGTGCCATCGGTTACTTCGACTCCTTCTCTGTATAGTAAGCTAATTGCTCATCTAAGTTATATGGATTTTCTTCATACATAATATTAATCAAATCAGTTACTTTTTGCTTTGGAGCAGCATCTGCTTTTTTGATTGCTTCTTTTATTTCTTCTTTTGCTTTTTCAATTACTACGACTTCTTTTTCTTCGTTCCATAATCCTTTTCCTTCTAAATATGTACGGAATCGAACAAGTGGGTCTCTTTTTTCCCAAGCAGAATCAGTTTCAGAAGTACGGTAGCGTGTTGGGTCATCCCCTGCCATCGTATGAGGACCGTAACGGTAACATACAGTTTCGATTAAAGTAGGACCTTCTCCTCTAATCGCACGTTCTCTTGCATCTTTTGTCGCTGCATATACTGCTAATGGATCCATACCATCTACTACAACACTTGGAATACCTGCAGCAATACCTTTTTGTGCAATTGTTTTCGCAGCTGTTTGTAGTTCACGTGGTGTAGAAATTGCGTATTGATTGTTTTGTACGATAAATACAGCAGGTGAACGGTATGCTCCTGCAAAGTTAATACCTTCATAGAAATCACCTTGAGAAGATCCTCCATCACCAGTGTAAGTGATTGCAATCGCTTTCTTCCCGCGTTTTTGCATACCAAGTGCTACTCCAGCAGCTTGAATAAATTGTGCACCAATAATAATTTGTGGTGGAAATACATTTACACCTTCTGGAATTTGGTTCCCCATGAAATGTCCACGAGAGAATAAAAACGCTTGCCAAAGTGGCAATCCGTGCCATACGATTTGAGGCACATCACGATAACCTGGTAATATGAAATCTTCTTTTTCAAGTGCAAATTGAGAAGCTAACTGAGAAGCTTCTTGTCCTGCTGTTGGAGCATAAAAACCTAAACGTCCTTGACGGTTTAAGGAAATGGAACGTTGATCTAGAATTCGTGTATAAACCATTCGGCTCATTAATTCTACTAATTCTTCATCTGATAAGTTAGGATTTGCTTTTTCGTTCACTATTGTCCCTTCTTCGTTCAGAATCTGGAACATCTCAAACTTTTCTTCAATCTCTTGAAGCGTTTTCTTTGGATCTAACTGCGTTAAATTTTTTGCAGCCATAATAGCAACTCTCCTTTTCTTCTGTATTAAAATTTCTTAATCCATAATGTAATACAACAAAACTTCTTTTTTAGTATACTCAAGAATAATTCTTCGGTCAATTATATAAAATAAAGGCTTTTCTTTATAAGAAAATTAAAAACTTTTCAATCTGTACTAGTAATTAATAACAACTGTATTATATCAGATTATCATTTTATCAATTTTATATAACACAAAAGCAGCCTTCAATTAGACTGCTTCAGACTGTTGACAAACGCTTTCATTCTTCGTTACTTGTGCTCGTTGTAAGCTCATGAACTATAGTTCAATTCACTTCCGCCTCGCACTAGCGCGCCTCGACTGACAAGCGTTTTCAAGACAGTCTGAAGTGCCACCTACGAAATTTGATTTTGTCTACGACCTGAAGCAGCCTTCAATTAGACTGCTTTCCTTCTAGAATTATTATTTTTCTTTTTGTAATAAAGTAAAAACTTCTTCTTTCACTTGATTCAATTGTTCGGTAAGTACATTGAATTGTTCTACTGCTTTTTGTACGACTTTGTTTTGTTCATTAACGTCTTTAACTTTTTCTTGGATAGTACTTACTTGTGCATCATCAGTTATTAGCAGGTTGTATAATTCTTCTTGTAAATTAGCTAGAGCATTATATTGTTCTGTCAAATTATCATAAGCAGCATATCGATTTTTTAATGCTTCTTCGATTTTTTGTAAATTTGTTCTATCTTTCTCATCTTCTGTTTCAGAAATAAGTGTTTCTAGGTTCTTCAGCTTTTCAGAAGCTAATTTAATAGAAGCTGCCTCTTTTTCAACTAGTCCCAAACGTTCTTCTAATAGCTTTGCAGTAGCATCCACTTGTTTTGTCAATTCTTCTTTTTGATCTTTCGTTAACTCCATCATACTTTGAAAATTCGATTGTTCTTTTTTCTCCATTTCAACTAGTTCTGATTGCACATCTCTATAATCAGACTCTGAATCATATATTTCTGTTAAAATGTTAGATAACTTTTCATCCGTTGATTCTCCAAAAGAGCATGCCGAAAGTAAAATTACGAAGCTTAATATTACAAAGTATCCCATTTTTTTCATAAAGCAACCTCCCATATCCATTTCACTATAATTGTTCTTGACTTTAAATTCAACTGACCATTTGGCTGTTTTAGTTTAGCAAATGATTATTTTTCGATATAATAATAATATGAAATATGAAAGGACGATAAAAATGATTTTAATGCAAGATATCATTAGAGATGGCCATCCAACTCTACGTAAAAAAACTTCAGAAATGACTTTCCCTTTATCATCAAAAGATCTAAAACTTGCAAATGACTTATTAGATTACGTTCGAAATAGTCAAGATGAAGACCTAGTTGAAAAATACAAATTAAGACCGGGAATCGGACTCGCTGCTCCTCAAGTAAATGCCGAAAAAAGGATGTTCGCATTACATTTGACAGATGAAGATAATAATGTAGTGAGTTTCGTAGCAGTAAACCCCAAAATTATAAGTCACTCAGTAGAAAAAACATATATTACAGCAGGCGAGGGTTGTTTATCTGTAGATGAAGTAATTGAAGGGTATGTTCCAAGGTATGCTCGTATAACTGCAACTGGTTTTTATCCAGATGGTACACCATTCAAAAAACGTTTAAAAGGCATAGTAGCGATTGCCTTTCAACATGAGTTAGATCATTTAAACGGCATCATGTTCTACGATCATATTAATAAAAATAATCCATATGCGGAAATACCTGATTCCACACCATACGATAGATCATAAAAAATGCAGGCACTCGATCAATAATGACCGAGCTGCCTTGCATTTTTTATTCGTATAGATCCTCTAGTCTTGGCATTGCAGTCAATGCCCCAAATTTTGTTGCGCATATTGCTCCAAGTTTGTTACCAAATGAAATATATTCAATCCATTCACCTGTTGTTTTTGGTTTACCTTTCAAATGAATCTCTCTAAGTAACCCTGCCATAAATGCATCTCCAGCTCCTGTTGTATCAACTGGTTCTACCTTTTTTACAGGCACATGTGTTACTTCTCCGTTCATCACGACGTAAGTACCCCTATCCCCAACTGTAATAAGTACGGTAGGTATATGATAACCCCGTAACTTTTGGATACCTTCTTCTAATGTTTTAGTTTCCATAAGAAAAAACAATTCATCCTCTGTTAATTTTAATAAATCTATATGATCAAAAAAAGAAATGATTGTTTCTCTACAATTTTTTTCACTTTCCCATCTCAGTGGTCGAATATTTGCATCAAAAGACAACAGCACATCTAGTTCTTTTACTGCTGCAACTATTTGTGTCGTTGTTTGAAGCGCAACTTTGTGAAATAAAGTTCCTGAGCAAAAATGAAAAACTGAAGCTTTATGGAATGCTTCCTTATCTAAAGTAGAAAATTCTACTTGAATATGCGGCGTTTCATCTACATAGGCGTGAAAAATCCGATCATTTGTATCAGTTAGATGAACATAAACCCCACTAACTCTTTTTTCTGGAACTATTTTCGCATATGAAAGATCCACCCCTTCAGAAGCAAGTTCATCTCTTACAAACTTGGAAGTTTCATCATCTCCAGTAATTGTAATAAAAGAAGAAAAAGCTCCAAGTCTAGAAATGCCGGCCGCTACATTGACGGTTGCTCCTCCTAAAAACTTTGTAAATTGTTTATTAGTTTGATCTTCCGCTATGTAATCTACAAATGCGTCCCCGAAAATTAACACATGCTTATTTTGTGAGTGAATCATTTAAAATCTCCTTATGAAAACTTTTATTTTCTGACTAGCCATTTACTTATCGTATTAAATTCAATTTTTTTAAAGCGTTTATGAGACCATTTTCCGAAACGTGGTCTGTTACAAATGTCGCGTATTGTTTTAATCCTTCCACTGAATTTCCCATAGCAACGCCAGTTCCAACAAATTGAAGCATTTCTAAATCATTTAACCCATCTCCAAATGCGATTGCATCTTCTGGAGATTTACTTAAATGGTTCAGGAGGATTTCAATTCCTTTAGCTTTAGACACCCCTTTTGGAAGTACATCACAAGAAACTCTATGCCAACGAACAAACTTTAAGTTCGGAAAAACGTGTTCATATTCTTTTTGTACTTCTGCGTCGCAAAAGATGAGTGCTTGATGAATATCATTAGTTAAAAAGAAGTTTTCTGCTTTCCGTGGATATGATATTTTTAGCGAGGATATACTTTCGAATACATCTTGATGCTCTGGAAGATTTGAGACCATCTCATAACTATCCATATAAACTAAAGGTTGATCTCGTACAGTTGCGAAATCTGTTAAGCGTTGAAGCTCTTTTTTATCGAGTATCCCTTTATGTATGACATTTCCTTTATATTGGACAATCTGCCCATTATAACAGATGAACGAGTCTATGTTTAATTGTTCTAAAACAAATTTTGCAGTGAATGGAGATCTACCAGTAGATATAACAACCTCGTGCCCATTTTCTTTTGCTTCATCAATTGCTTCTTTTACTCCAACTGGTATATTTTTATCATTATCTAGAATAGTTCCATCAATATCAAAAAATAATATTTTATTTTCCATAAAAAAACCCCTGTCCATAATGCGAATAATTTGACTTTTCAGCTAGAATCCTTTACACAACTCACCATTCTGTATATAATGAAAAGTAAGGAGTGGGTTGCCATGTTGAAACGCCTGAAAAGGAAATTGTTGAGACGGCTCGGCGGGATACTCAGAAAAAAAACGATCGCATAAATTTTTATGCCCTTCAATGTTTGGAGGGCTTTTCTTTATTTTAAATAAATAGCGTGATAATATAAAGAGAATTGATTTATTTGAACGTGAAAAAGGAGAGTATAAAATGATTTATAAAGTTTATTATCAAGAAAATGCACTAGAAGTACCAGTTCGCGAAAACACAAAGAGTCTCTACGTAGAAGCAGGATCCGAACGTGAAGTTCGTGCTGCTTTAAAAGATCGAAAGTACAATATCGAATTAATTCAATTGCTTGAAGGTAATCATTTAGAATACGAACAAGCAAGCCAGAATTTTAAAGTTGAGAAATTTTAATCTATGAAGTTTGTAAAGAATGATCAAACAGCCGTTTTCGCCCTCGGCGGACTAGGTGAAATCGGAAAAAACACATATGCAGTACAGTTTCAAGATGAAATTATTTTGATTGATGCTGGTATTAAGTTCCCAGAAGATGATTTATTGGGAATCGATTATGTTATTCCTGACTATACGTATTTAGTTAAAAATGTAGATAAAATTAAAGGCTTATTTATCACACATGGTCATGAAGATCATATCGGTGGAATTCCTTATTTATTGAAGCAAATCAATGTTCCAGTTTATGGAGGGAAATTAGCACTTGGTCTTCTTCGCAATAAATTAGAAGAACATGGGTTACTTCGCCAAACAAAAATGAATGTCATAGAAGAAGATGATGTCGTTAAGTTTAGAAAAACAGCTGTAAGTTTCTTTAGAACGACACATAGTATCCCAGATGCGTTCGGAATTGTTGTAAAAACACCACCTGGAAATATTGTACACACAGGTGATTTTAAATTTGATTTCACACCTGTTGGAGAACCAGCTAACTTAACAAGAATGGCTGAAATCGGACGTGACGGTGTACTTTGTCTTCTATCAGATAGCACAAATGCAGAAGTCCCTAATTTTACTATGTCAGAGCGTAAAGTCGGCGAGAGCATGGACTCTATTTTCCGAAAAGTAAATGGTCGTATTATCTTTGCTACTTTCGCTTCGAATATTCATAGACTTCAACAAGTAACAGATGCAGCAGTTCATCATAATCGTAAAATTGCTGTTTTCGGTAGAAGTATGGATAATGCTATTACAATTGGGCGTGAACTTGGTTACATCACTGCACCAAAAGAAACTTTTGTAGATGCAAGCGCATTAAATCGTTTACCTGCAAATGAAGTATTAATTTTGTGTACAGGCAGTCAAGGTGAACCGATGGCAGCTCTTTCACGAATTGCAAATGGTACACATCGTCAAATCCAAATTCAGCCAGGAGATACAGTTGTATTTTCTTCATCTCCGATTCCTGGTAATAGAGCAAGTGTTAATCGTACGATTAACTTACTTTACAGAGCTGGAGCTGAAGTTATCCATGGTTCTTTGAATAATATTCATACATCTGGACATGGTTCGCAAGAAGAGCAAAAACTGATGCTTCGCTTAATGAAACCGAAATTTTTCATGCCAATTCACGGTGAATATCGAATGCTCAAAATTCATACAGAACTAGCCGTTGATTGTGATGTTCTACAAGAAAACACATTTATTATGGAAAATGGCGATGTACTTGCTTTAAGTTCGAATGAAGCACATGTTGCAGGAAGAATTCCTTCAGGAGATGTTTATATCGATGGAAGTGGAATTGGTGATATTGGCAATATCGTACTTAGAGATAGACGCATTTTATCTGAGGAAGGTTTAGTCATTGTTGTAGTTAGTGCAGATATGGAAAAGAAAAAAATCGTTTCTGGTCCAGACATTATATCCCGTGGATTCGTATACATGCGTGAGTCAGGGACAATGATAAATGAAGCACAGCAAATGCTAAACAAACATTTACGTCTTACTCTTCAAGATAAACCTGCTGAATGGTCTGAGTTAAAAAGTGAAATTACGGATGTTTTAAGTCCATACTTATATGAAAAAACAAAAAGACGTCCAATGATCTTACCAATTATTATGGAAGTATAAGAAAAGCGCCTACTCTAGTTCTGCCTAGGCATCTTAATGACATCTAATTCAGTGCAGTGTATACAAATATATGGCGAGCTTTCCATCGATTTTTTGGAGGAAAGGCTCGCCTTTTTAGATTTAAACAGACTTATAATTTTAGAACGTAAGTTATTCAGTGGCCTCCCCTTTTAGTACATCCTGTCTTTATTGTTTCTGGCAGCACGTCGGCAACCTTATTAACGGATAAGTTTTAAGAGGGATAGGACAAAATGGTGGCACATAATGCATAGTTTGGAGAAGCGTCCGCTCGCCTCCTGCGGGAATAGCGAGACAGACGAGACCCCACACGTAGCGCTAGCTACGGAGGAGGCTCGACGCTCGCCCGCGGAAAGCGAGCGGTAAGCTTCGGAAAACAAATTATTTACCAAATGTATATACTTTCTTAATCTATAAAAAAAAGCGCCATCCAAACATGGATGGCGTCTTTTTCATTTATTAAGATAGAACTTTCTTTTCAAAGCGATGAATATCAACATCTGCACCGATGATAATAAGTACATCATTCAGTTTTAGTGGTTCATCAACTTGAGGAGAAACAATAATTTCATTTCCTCTTTTTACAGCTACTATATTGATACCATATCTCGCTCGTATATCTAAATCAATAATGGAATGTCCTGCAATCTTCTCATTAACTCTTATTTCTATAATGGAGTGTTCATCTGAAAGCTCTAAATAGTCTAGTACATTATTAGAAATAATGTTATTGGCAATTCGAATCCCCATATCTCGCTCAGGGTGTACAACCTGGTCTGCTCCAATTTTCCTTAACACCTTTTCATGGTAATCATTTTGTGCTTTAACTGTAATTCTTTTTACTCCAATTTCTTTCAACATTAGTGTCGTTAAAATACTGGACTGGATATCGTCACCGATCGCAATAATGACATGTTCAAAGTTACGAATACCAAGAGACTTTAACGCTGCTTCATCTGTTGTATCCGCTACAACCGCCTGTGTTGCAATTGTTGCAAATTCATCCACTCGTTCTGGTACTATATCAATGGCCATCACATCGGCGCCTTGATTGACTAGTTCCTTTACAATACTTCCTCCAAATCGACCTAATCCTATGACAACAAATTCTTTTTGCACGCCTATACCTCCCTACAATTCGAATGCACTTAGTTTACCACAGAGCTCGACTTTCTGCGACGTGCTTAAGCATTAAGTAATCGAAAAATAAGTCAGTTAGGAATTACTTATCTTTTTCGTTCGTTTATCAAAAAGTTTAATCGCTTCTCTAACATTCTCATGCCGTTTTCCCCAGACTGATAATGTCTTAGTAATCCTTTTTTATCAAACAAATAATATGCTGGAACATATCGATTTTGAAAAGTTTTTGTAAGAATTAAATCATGGTCAAGGTATATAGGATTTGTTATTTTCAGTTGATTTGCAGATTCCCTTATTAAACGGACATCCACATCTTCCTCCGTTAGTGGCATATGAATACTAACTATTTTAAACTTATCATCGTATAAACTTCTCCATTTATTTAATGTCTCACTTGCACCCTTACATAAATTACAGCTAACCGACCAAAAATGGATAAGTAATGGGACCTCTCCTATAATCCGCTCTTTCTTAACATGTCCATTTAACCATTTCAGATTATCAGGAAATTCAGGTAACTCTGTTCTTAACTTCACTTATTTCTTCCCCCTTACTGTTTATCTCCACAACTATTGTATGCACATTTCCAAAAATTGACCGTTATTTGATTCAAATGTAGAGATCTAATCTTCATAATAATTTTTGAAAAAATCCACATAAGTTGTTAAAGTAAACTTAAAGTTGTGTTAAAATAAACTTTGTTTGAAAATAGGACTCATTTCACTTCCAGAGGAGCTTTAAAATATGCAAATAGGGAAGAAGATTAAACGATTGCGTCTAAAAAAAGGACTCACACAAGAAGAACTAGGAGAAAGAACGGATCTTAGTAAAGGATTTATTTCACAACTAGAACGGGATATCAATTCTCCATCTATTGAAACGCTTTTCTCGATTTTAAATGTACTGGGCTCTAAACCAAAAGACTTTTTTGATGACGAACAAACCCGTACAAAAGTCGTTTATGCTACAGAAGAACAAACAATTTACGAAGATGAAGAAAAGAATTATAAACTACGTTGGCTTATATCTGAATCCAATGAAAATGAAATGGAACCAGTTCATATTACGCTAGGTAGGAATGGTCAATTTAAGCAATTTGAACCTTCCCTTTCCGAAACGTTTATTTATGTTTTACAAGGAAGTGTCAAACTTACACTTGGGAAGCAACAATATACTGCTTCGACTGGGGAATCGATTTATTTTGATGCTTCTGATGAACATTTACTTGAGAATGAATCTGAGAGTGAATCGAAAGTTATTTATGTAGTCACAAACTCTTATTTATAAGAAAAACAGTTAGGTATTTTAACTAGATACATTCAATGTAAGAAATATTAACTTTCTTACCAATACAAATTTGGAGGGTAATTATGTCGGAGACACCTATCATTCGTTTTGAAAATGTTACAAAATCCTATGATGCAGAAACTACGGTATTAGATAGTATTAACTTGGAACTAGAGCGTGGAAAATTTTACACTTTACTTGGCCCATCAGGTTGTGGGAAAACTACTATTTTGAGATTAATCGCTGGTTTTATGCAGCCATCAAATGGGAACATTTATTTCAATGGAAAATTAATTAATAATGTTCCTGCAAATGAACGACAAGTAAATACAGTATTTCAAGACTATGCATTATTTCCACATTTGAATGTTTATGAAAATGTAGCATTTGGTCTTCGAATAAAAAAATTAGGAAAAAAAGAAATCGAGCAAAAAGTATTGGAAGCTCTAAAGTTTGTAAACTTATCTGGATATGAACATAGAGAAATAGAAGAAATGTCGGGTGGTCAAAGACAACGTGTTGCAATTGCTCGTGCAATCGTTAATGATCCTGAAATTATTTTACTGGACGAGCCTCTTTCCGCGTTAGACTTAAAACTTCGCTCTGAAATGCAATACGAACTTCGTGAATTACAACAACGCTTAGGTAAAACATTTATATTTGTTACACACGATCAGGAAGAAGCACTAGCAATGTCGGATGAAATTTTCGTATTAAATGAAGGTCATATTGAACAAAGCGGAACTCCAATGGACATTTATGATGAACCAATTAACCGATTTGTTGCAGATTTTATCGGAGAATCGAATATTGTCTCAGGGACGATGGTTGCAGACTTCCGTGTACTTATTGGTGGAAAGGAATTTGAATGTGTGGACAAAGGACTTAATCCAAACGAGAAAATAGATATTGTTATACGTCCTGAAGACTTAGAAATTACGAGTGTAGAAAAAGGAAAAATGAAAGTAAAAGTGGATACACAGTTATTTAGAGGAGTTCATTATGAGTTATCTACTTATGATGATGAAGGCAATGAGTGGTTAGTACACTCTACTAAAAAAGCAGAAGTTGGTGAGTTTATCGGACTTGACTTCGACCCTGAATCTATCCATGTTATGCGACTTAATGAGACAGAAGAAGAATTTGATAAACGTTTAGAATCTTACGGAGAAGACGCGTATGCAAACTAAAAATACAAAGACTCTTTATTTAATACCTTATTTTACATGGATTGTGTTATTTGTAATAGCACCAATTGGGCTAATCACTTATTACTCATTTTTTGATTTAAGTGGTAATTTTACATTCGATAATTATAGAAACTTTTTCTCTTCTGTATATTTAACTTTGACGCTGAGTTCATTCTGGTATGCATTCTTAATTACTTTATTTTCTTTAATAATTGCCTATCCAACAGCGTATTGGTTAACTAAAACAAAGCATAAACAATTATGGTTATTATTGATCATTATTCCTTCTTGGATTAACTTACTTTTAAAAACATATGCGTTTATCGGTATTTTTGGATTGTACGGACCTATTAATGCTTTTTTAAATGTATTTGGTATCGGAGAACAGCAAATATTATTTACTGATTTTAGTTTTATCTTTGTATCCGTTTATATTTTTATTCCATTTATGATTTTACCTATTTTTAATGCATTAGATAAGTTGAATCCTTCTTTAATTGATGCTAGTAGAGACTTAGGTGCTTCCAGTTGGACAACCTTCTCTAAAGTTATTTTTCCATTAACGGTTAATGGGGTGAAAGCAGGAATTCAAGCGGTATTTATCCCCTCCCTTTCGCTATTCATGATTACACGGTTAATAGCAGGGAACAAAGTAATTACTCTAGGAACTGCAATCGAACAACAATTTTTAGTAACACAAAACTGGGGAATGGGTTCAACCATTGCTGTATTCTTAATCATTTTCATGGTTATTATTATGATTATTACTGGTCAACGAGAAAAGGGGGCTACTTCTAATGGAAAAAACAAGTAAGTTATCGAAGTTTTACTTAGCCCTCGTTTTTATTGTTTTATATACACCAATTTTTTACTTGATCTTTTATTCGTTCAATAGTGGCGGCGGAATGAATAATTTTGAATCATTCACATGGGAGCATTATAGAGCAGTATTTTCTGATACTCGTCTCCTTATGATTCTCATCAATACTGTGATTGTTGCGCTACTATCAGCTCTGTTGTCTACGATAATTGGTGTATTTGGTTCGATTGGTATCGTATTTATGCGGAATAAATCCATTCGTAATTCCATTTTGTCATTAAATAACGTATTAATTGTTAGTCCAGATGTTATTATTGGTGCGTCTTTCTTAATCCTTTTTACAATGATTGGCGTTAAATTAGGATTTGCATCAGTACTAATTTCTCATATTGCATTTAGTATTCCGATTGTAGTGTTAATGGTTTTACCAAAACTACAAGAAATGAACAGTTCACTAATTGATGCTGCCGCAGACCTTGGTGCAACAAGAAGAGATATATTAACACGAGTGATTATTCCATTCATTAAACCAGGTATATTCGCTGGATTTTTCATGGCGTTAACTTATTCTCTAGATGATTTTGCAGTTACCTTTTTCGTAACAGGGAATGGTTTCAGTACCCTTTCTGTTGAAATCTACTCTATGGCACGTGCAGGAATTACTTTAACGATTAATGCATTATCTGGAATAATCTTTATCGTTACACTTATTCTAGTTGTTGGATATTACTTTATTAGTCAACGTGGTAAAAACCCTGTTGGAATGGGGGTTCGAAAATGAAAGAAATTGTTAGAGCGGTAATTGCAATTATTGTTGTTTGTATATTATTATTTGTCGCTAATGATTTTCTAAATAAGAGCTCTGGTAAAGCTGGTAGTGACACTGTAACCATCTTCAACTGGGGAGAATATATTGATCCTGACTTAATTGCTCAATTTGAGAAAGAATCCGGCTATAGGGTTGTCTATGAAACATTTGACTCTAACGAAGCAATGATGACGAAAATTGAGCAGGGCGGGACCTCTTATGACATTGCAGTTCCATCTGAATATGCGATTGAAAAAATGAAAGAAAATGATTTACTACTGCCGATTGATCACTCTAAGATTCCAAATTTTAAAAATATCGATCCATATTTTTTAGATTTATCATTTGATCCGAAAAATAAATACTCTATACCTTATTTTTGGGGAACAGTAGGAATTGTTTTCAATCCAAGTTTATTGGATGGACAAACTTTTGAAAGCTGGGAAACTCTATGGGATCCTTCTTTAAAAGGTCAAGTCTTATTAGTAGATAGTGCACGTGAAGTTATTGGGATGGGATTAAATAGCTTAGGCTATTCACTAAATTCAACTGACGAAAGTGAACTACAAGAAGCATCAGCAAAGCTAAAAATGCTTACTCCTAATGTGAAAGCAATTATCGGAGACGAGGTAACTCAGTTAATGATTAATGAAGAAGCCGCTGTAGCATTAACATGGTCAGGACAAGCTGCCGATATGATGTGGGAAAATGAAGAACTTGACTATGCTGTACCAGAAGAAGGTTCTAATTTATGGTTTGATAACATGGTTATTCCTAAAACTGCTGCCAATTTAGAAGGTGCACATGCTTTTATTAATTTTATGTTAGATGCGGAAGTTGCTGCTCAAAATGCAGATTATGTGGGCTATTCCACCCCTAATATTGCAGCAACAGAATTAATGGATGAAGAAGTTACTTCAGATGAACGCTTCTATCCTTCTGAAGAAATTCGGGATAATTTAGAAGTATATAATAATCTTGGCCTTAAAATGCTTGGCAAGTATAACGAGTTATTTTTAGAATTTAAAATGGGAACAAATTAATAAGAGCTATCCAATAAGTAAGAAAAAAGTAGAGTATGGGAATTGTTGAAGTTCCCACTCTACTTTTTTACTTTTTACTCCCCTTTCAATAGATTGTTTATAAGGAATAAAGGTTCGAGAGAGAAATCTCTATTTCGAAACGTAATTTTCCTCTTTAATTTGTGATAGAGATGAAGTTTGTTCATTGTCTTAATTTAGGTTAGTAATCTTTTGATCGCTCATAAAAAAATCGTCCTTTCTTAAATGGTTGTGTGATAACTTTCATTTTAAAGAAGTGACGTTTTTATTATTTTTTGTAAAGACTAAATTAAATCCTTGATATTTATAGTTTAGAGAAACATGCACGAGTCTCCTGCAAAAAAAAGCGCTGACAAGACCCACTATGAGGTATGGAGGACACTGAAAAAGTCCTTATAATCCAACTTTGCCACATGGGGTTGTGCTATAAACCAATTAATAAGAAAATCGTTGAAACAGCTCCCTTTCCGGAGGCCACTGAAAAACCAAAATTCAGAAAATAAAGTCACCACTTGAGAAGTATATTTGTATCAAAATTGGCATGACGTCCCCATAAACACCCTAAAAAGTGAAGGAATTATGGGATTTCGTTTTTATTTTTTGAAAAAAAGTGACTTTTTCAGTGGCCTCCCTTTCCGCGGGCGTTGCCTCAGCCTCCTCGCTGCGCTCCCGGGTCTTCGACTAACGCTATTCCCGCAGGAGTGTTCCCTTTTTCAACGATTTTATAGAAATAAAAAAGTAAAGTGTGGATTGTTGGATCCCCCTCTACTTTTTGAGTTTTTTCGTCGACGGAAAGCGAGTGTGCTTTTCCAAACTCAATTAGTCTTGATTCTATTAAAATCCTCTCTAGCTGATAGCGTTCATTTTATACGTTTTTGAAAATCATCGCATTACAATTCCTTACAATACATATAGGAAAAAGCTGCGAGACTCCTGCGGAAAAACGGAGCGTCCAAGACCCCGCACGAGCCAAGCGAGGAGAGGCTTGGCGGTTCGTCCGCGGAAAGCGAGTGGCTTTTTCCGGACCAATTAGTCTTGATACTATTTAATTTAATAAGAAAAAAGAATTATATGTTTTTGGACATCATCGCATTACAACTCTTTGATTCAATACGTAGAGGAAAAAGCTGCGAGACTCCTGCGGAAAAACGGAGTGGCAAGACCCCACACGAGCGTAGCGAGGACACTGTAAAAGTCCCTATAATCCAACTTTGCCACATGGGGTTGTGCTTTAAACCAATTAATAAGAAAATCGTTGAAATGGCTCCCTTTCCGCGGGCGTTGCCTCAGCCTCCTCGCTGCGCTCCGGGGTCTTCGACTAACGCTATTCCCGCAGGAGTGTCGCCTTTTCAATGATTTTCTGAAAATAAAAAAGTAGAGTGTGGATTATTGAGAATCCCCCTCTACATTTTATAGTTTTTGAGAAAACCCCATCTCCCTAAGGCTGTCTTTCAATTGAGTGAATCCATGAAAGAAACTTTATTCAATTTATTAGGGACGCGAAAGTTTTTATTCTTTCAAGAATGTGGTAGAATCTATAGACGCATAAGTTAAATGAAGAAAGCAGGAAAATTATGACGAAGAAATCAAAAAAAATTGCCCTTTACATATTAATGTTTAATATGTTTATTGCGATGGCTGGAATAGGTTTAGTTATTCCTGTTATGCCTCAATATTTAGCTACATTCGGGGTAGCTGGTCAAGCACTTGGATTTATCATAGCATCATTTGCTTTAGGGCAATTTGTATTCTCACCAATAGCTGGTGACTTATCCGATTCTTTAGGACGAAAGATTCTTATTGTAATTGGTTTAGTAGTGTTTTCTGGATCACAATTGTGGTTCGGTATGGCAACACACGAGTGGATGTTGTATGTTGCACGTTTTATTAGTGGTATTGGAGGAGCTTTTTTAATTCCAGCAACGATGGCATTTGTTGCAGATATCACGACATTAGAAGAACGCGGAAAAGGAATGGGTTTCCTTGGCGCATCGATGTCTCTTGGTTTTATGATTGGCCCTGCATTAGGTGGTTTTTTAGCGAAAGTTAGTCTAACCTTCCCTTTTTATATGGCTGCTTTAGTAGCAATTCTTTCCGCCGGTATCTCTTATATCATTTTGCCCGATGTTAAAAAAGAAAACACAGAAACAACTCAAGAAAAGAAAAAACGCGAGAATATGTTAGTCCAAATGAAAAATTCGGTTAAAACACCTTATTTTATGATGTTAATCATCATTTTTGTATTTTCATTTGGTATTGCAAATTTCCAAACTACTTTCTCTTTATACGTAGATCATAAATACAGTTATTCCCCACAAGATATTGCTGTTATTTTAACTGTCGGTGGTTTCATCGGTGTAATTGTTCAAACACTTGTAGTTGATAAACTGTTTAAACGTTATGGTGAAATTAAGGTTATTTTAGTAAATTTAGTGGTAGCTGCATTATCATTAAGCTTTTTCTTTCTAGTAGATGGCTTTTGGTTAGTTTTACTTGTTGCTACCATATTCTCTACAGCAACAACACTAATTCGTCCAGCCGTCAATACAGTTGTATCAAAACTAGCTGGAAATGAACAAGGGTTTGCTGCAGGTATGAACAATGCATATATGGCGTTAGGCAATATGGTAGGACCTGCCCTAGCAGGTGTATTTTTTGATATTAACATTAATTCTCCATTTATTATTGGATCAGTTATACTTTTAGTATCGTTCAGTATTACACTTGCTTGGGTCAAAAAGAGAAAACCTATAATTTAAGCACTGCAGAGATTTTTGATTCTAGATTGCCTCTATTTACTGTCCCAGTTTTGATGAAGATTGTCCATTTCGACATCTCGGTAATGGTATAGTAGAAATCCAGTCTAGAGCAATCCAAAAACGCACGTGTGTAAAGCTATACATTATTACTATAAAAAATAGCCGCTAGAGAGTTCAACAACTCTTCTAGCGGCTTTTCTATTTTATCTTTTCTTTTTCTCTTTAATAAGTTTTTCCATATTACTTGTAACAGTTGTATTTTTTACAGCTTCCTTATTACGATAATTTCTATTAAATGGTCCTAATAATAGTCTCAAACCAAATCTTCTAATCGTAATATCGATGAAAAATAATATTATTGCAACTAATATCAGAGTTTGCTGAATCGATTGTTTCTCCGAACTTTTCAAGTCAATAGGACGGAATACTTCCGAAGCTTCTGTAAGCATCTTCCCGCCTGTTCGATTAGTAATCATCTCTAGCTTACTAGTATTTGGCTTTTGCACTTTATATTCTTCACTATACGGAATGGATATACCCGCTTGATACACAGCATTCTGTTCATTGGAAACTCGGAAGAATACAAGACCTGGATCACTTTCAATCGTTACTCTTGATTTTCCGGGCGCAAGTGGTTCAGATGTAACTGGTAATTCTTCTCCTTTTTCATTTACGGCTGCCACTTCAATGAAAGACGATTTCCCAGAAGGATCAGTCACTGTATAACTGCCGTCACTAGCTTTTTGAATTGTAAAAGGTACTTCACTATAAGCAGGTAATAGGCGTGAGACAGCTGTATTCCAAAAATCTCCCCAATTATTCCACCTTGCGAAATCACCGCTCCACTCCCCAGTAGAATCAGAAGTAAAAGCAATGGTTCTTCCGAGCCCATACATCCATTCTGATAACACAGGATCTTCTTTTTCACTTTCCGCAATAACTGATGCAGTTTGTTTCGGCGTGGTTGCTATATAGGCGTTCATTTGCGGAACACCATCAGCAAATAAACTCGTCCATGCTGCATCCCCATAAATAATTGGATAGAAAGGATTATCCTCAATATAAGTACGAGAAATCATTGCAGTTTCTGTCGACATAATTGCAGGAATGGTGGATTCATCTTCGACGTCGTAAAATTTACCTCCACCCATTTCGGCTAAGCTTTCCAATAAGTTTCTATCAGCATCTTGACCAACAGCAACGGTTGAAATCGTTATTAAATCTTTTGCACCGTCCTCGATTAATGTTTGATAATCGTTGCTAGACGATGATTGTCCATCGGTTAATAAAATAACATGTTTTCGTTGAAGCTTTAACGGTGCTAGGCTTTCATAAGCGAGTGCGAGACTCGTATATATTTCCGTTCCTCCACCTACTCCAACAGATAAAATAGTATCCACTGCTTCCTCTTTATTTGTAAGAGGTGCTGGTTCAATTATTTCCCAAGGCCGATCATCAAAAGCTATAAATCCTAGTGTATCGCCATCTCGAAGCATTTCTACGGAACGAGCTGCTGCTTCTTTCGCATATTCAAACTTGGAACCACTCATACTTCCTGAACGGTCCATAACAATTACTAGACCAAGAGATGGTAGCTGATGTTTCCCTTTGATTTCCATTTCAACTGGTAATAATTTTTCAATAGGAGTTTTAAAATATCCTCCTAACCCAAAGCTATTTTTACCTCCAACCATCATAAAACCAACACCAAAATTTTTGACAGCTTGTTCGATGACAGTCATCTTTTGTTCTCCAACTGCATGGCCTGGTACATTATCAAAAATAATGGCATCGTATGCTAAGTAATTCGATAAATCAAAAGGAAGTGCAGTCGCGTCTATGACATCAGTTTGAATAGCCGCTTGGTCTATGACAGTAGGAATATTGGAGCTATTGCCTTCATGAGTCACTACTAATAATTTTGGAGAAGATTCCACATTTGTTACACTTGTTAGCTTATTATTCTCAATTAAGCCGTCTCCTGAAACTATCACCTGTACTTCATATTTTAATAGCCCTTCACCTGTAGAAGCATTTCGGAACGTAAAGCTGTTTGTTCCTTGTTCTAGTGTAATTTGTTCTCGAGATAATAATTGGTCATTTTGGTATAGAAGTAGTTCTCCCTTTGTATTAGCCGTTGCTTCCAATTTGACATTTAACTGTTGCTGCTCCCCTTCAAACGCAACAGGAGGTGTTTCAAACGATGTTATCGCAACATCTTCAGAGGCCACTCTTTCAAGTTGTACAACGTCAATTGTGACATTACCACCAGCAATTTTCACTAACTCATCAGCAACAGAGCCATTTGTTTCTAAACCATCTGTGAAAAGTACAATTCGTGTCGCTTTATTTGGTTCCACAATGCCTGTTGCGAGTTGTAATGCTCTTGCAATATCTGTATTACCAGGAGCTTTCATTGGTGTAAAAACCGGTAAATTTACTTCACCGGAAGTTAAAGCTACTTCCGATTGGAAATCTTCTGCAAAAGTATACACTCCTACTAGATGGGAATTCTTCCTTGAAGTTAAGCTTTTTTCAATCCATTCAGTTACTTTTTGATCGGTGCCTTGAACAGAAGCAGACCGGTCAACTAAAAAGAGAACTTGTTCTTCTTTAATTGGTAATAATAGATAAGGATTTGTTAATCCAAGGATTAAACAAAAAATAGCAAGAAGCCGAATGAAGAATACTACTTTTCCTTCTTTTCGGAAAATCTTGTTCTCTTTTTTCCAGGTCCAAATAAAGTAAACGAAAATTGGTACTAATAACAATAGCCAAAGTGGTTGGTCAACTCGTAAATCCACGTCGTCTTTGCACCTCCCACTCTATTACAAATAATAACAATAAAATAATTAATATATATGGGACAAACGAATGCTGATTGTAATTTTCCTTAGAATCTATTTGTTGTCCACTTAACGAATAGGAACTTCCTTTAGTTATCTCTTTTTCTTTTTGTGATACTGCAACTGCAAAGTTTTTTTCTACATCTTTCGAACGAATTACATAAAGTCCTGGTTTTTTCGGAGCAATAAAGGCACCACCGTTTTCAATTGAATACTCATAGGAATCGTCCATCGTGTAAATTTCCCATTCATTCGATGTACTTCCAAGAGATTGCGGCTTTCTTTCGTTTGGAGAAAAAGTGCCTAAATACGTATTGCTGGCAGAAAGCTGTTCTTTTACACTCCACATAAATAGAGGAAAAGAAGGGCTAAGCGGCCAATCGGTCATTTGAATATCCGAAAGCACGATAATGTCTCCAAGTGGAGACATTTGAATAAATGGGTCTTCTCCAACAGTTGCGATAGTTGAATAACCTTCTATTGGAGGATACACTCCATTAACATAAATATCGGATAAATTAGCAAATGAAAAAAGAGGGTGTTCAGTTGTTTGTACAGCCCCATTTACTTCTTTTGCAGATGCATCATTTCTACCAATAAATAAGGAAGGGCGTCCAATTTGGTCCACTAACCCAAATTGATTCGTTATGATAATGCCCTCTTCTTTTAAGAACCCTACTTGCTCAGCAGGAATGCTACTTACTTCTATATCCATCGATTGAAATGCCGTTCGAACTAGGGAATGCATAGAGCTATCTATAAACACTTTCGATAATTGATCTTGCATAAAGACAGTCATAGAATTATCTAATGCATATTGATCTTTTGAGCTAATAGATGCTTTCAAATAGGTTGATTCCAAAAGTTCATCGAAAGATAATATAACCGTCTCATTTGGAGGAATTGTCACTTGTTCTTTCACCAGATTTTCCTTTTCATTCGATAAAATTAGTTCTGTTACTTGTTCTTTATTGGATTGATTATCTAGTTGAATTAATGCAGAAATACCACTATTCGTTTTCGTTGCACCAAACCGTTTAATAGACATATTTTCTACCTCCGCCGTTAATCCTTCTACATTCCAGCTAACATTTTCATATTGTAGAGGCAACGACTTTCGATCTAATTGATCGGTAAAAATATAAACAGATGTAGCTTTGTTTTGAAAAAATGATTGAGCAAAATCTAATGACTTTGACATATTCTCATCTTCGTAACTTACTTCAAGTCTATCTATCTCACTTTTAATTTGATTGAGATTTGTTTCTCCACGAAGAATAACTGTTGGTTGATTTCCTGTAGTAATGAGCGTTAATGGCTTACCTGATAATTGTTCTACAAGATTTAACATCTCTTTTTTATGTTGGTCAAAAAGCGAGGAATCATTTGTTCTTACTTCCATTGTTGCAGAGGTATCTACGATAAATACAATTTGCTCCCCTACTAGCGCTTTCGTTTTCCAAAACGGTTGAAGTAGAGCCAAAACGAGTAAAATCATCGCTAACATTTGCAAATAGAACAATGCGTTACGTTGTAAATGTTGCAAATAAGGGGATGCCTTTGTTTCTTTCATTACTTCTTGCCAAAAAAGGGTAGAAGAAACAGGCTGTTTTGCGTACATTTTCCGGAAGAAATAATAAAGCAAAACAGCTATTGGAAAAATTGCTGTCCATAAAAATAGTAATTGATTAAAACCCAAGTATTCTCACCTCATTGCACCCAGTTTGCACGTAAAAGCTGATGAAATAGTACATGTGAAATACCATCTTCTGCATTTACTTGAAGAAGCCTAACACCGAACTTGCTACATAATAATTCAAGACCATTCTGATGTAATTTTCTCTCATGCTCATATGTTTCAATTACACGGGAAGACATGGATACATTTAATTGATGTGAAGTTTCCACGTCTACTACTTGCACATCTCCTGTATAAGTTGGGGTTAGCTCATCACTCGTTACTACTTGTAAAATACGAATATCTCCAGCAAACTTAGGTAGTTTTTGAAGCAATCTCTCCCAAGATTCAAGGCTTTCCAAACAATCCGAAATAACAAATAAAACAGTACTATCCTTTGGTAAAAAGGAAATTGCATTATCGGAGAATGATTGTGTCATAACGGGATCTTTTAAATCAGAAATAGTTTGTGTAAAAGCTTTTCTATACGTTGCACCCTTACGTCTAAAGGGGGGGGTCTTTTCATCCGTAACAGCAGAAAAAGACAATCGATCATCACGTTGCAAAACGAGGATTCCAAGTGACACAGCAAGTTGTTTCGCAAATGTCCACTTCAATGCATCCCCCATTGATTTTGTAGAATCAAGGATTATATGTACTCGCATTTCCTGTTCATCTAGAAATCGTTTAATAAAATACTTATCTGTTCTTGCATATACATTCCAATCTATTTGACGAACATCATCTCCTGGGCTATACTCTCTGAAATCTGAAAAATCTAGAGATGCTCCAAACCTTTGAGAACGATGCGATCCTTTATGTTGTCCACGTAATTTCGATTTAGTTGAAATGGAAAATCGACTTAGTTTACCTGCCCAATCCTTCGGAACTAACTTATCTGTACTCATACCGTTTGCCCTTGTTTTATCGTTTGTAATATAACATCAACAAGTTCGTCTGCTGTTTTACCTTCTGCTTCCCCTTCGTAATTAAGTAATAAACGATGTCTTAACACAGGTTTAGCAACCGACTTAATATCTGCAATTGACACATGATAGCGGCCGGCAACTAATGCACGTGCTTTTGCAAGTTTTATAAGACTTTGTAAACCACGTGGACCACTACCATACTGGACATATTGTGCTATTTCAGGAATGACTGCAGCTTCAGGATGAGTAGCTGCGATTATATCTACTGCGTACTCCAACATATCATCTGCGATTAAAACTTCCTTCACCATTTGTTGTGCATGCACGATTTCTCTAGCATTCATTATTTTATTTAACTCAATAGACTGTCCACCAGTTGTTCTTTTTGTTATTTCCATAAGCTCCTCTTTTGATGGATAGGAAACGAGAATTTTACAAAGGAAGCGGTCCATCTGTGCTTCTGGTAGAGGATACGTACCTTCCATTTCAATTGGGTTTTGTGTGGCAAGTACGAAGAAAGGTTTATCCATTTGCTTCGTTTCACCAAGAACTGTAACTGTTTTTTCTCCCATCGCTTCTAAAAGAGCACTTTGTGTCTTTGGTGTTGCACGGTTTATTTCATCCGCTAAAACCATTTGACTAAAAATAGGTCCTTTTTGAAAGGTGAATTGCTGTTTTCCGTTCTCTAAACGTTCAATCATACTTGTTCCTGTAATATCGGATGGCATTAAATCAGGTGTAAACTGAATTCGTGAGAAAGACAAATCAAGCACTTCTGATATAGTTCGTATTAACATCGTCTTACCTAATCCAGGTAATCCTTCTAAAAGTGCATGACCATCAGCAAGAACACAATATATCGAAAACTCTACTGCTTCTTTTTGGCCAACGATGAATTGACCAATTTCCGTTCGAACTTCTTCTAATCGTTTACTTATATTTTTATAATCCTCTGTTGTAAAAGTCATAAGCTCCTCCATTATTCACTGTTTTCAACTGATGAGAAATAATCTTGAACGATCCGCTGTAAGTCTGATGGTAGCTGCATTCGTTCAGAGCTTTTTATATACGACTCTGAATACTCGTTAACAACTTCCTCATATGGTTTTGATGAACCTCGAGTCACTGGCACTTCACCCGTTTGCTCTCCTGCAGCTTGCCCTTCTCCTAGTTTTCCACCATCAACGGTTGTATCTCCTAAACCACCGATTCTTGTTGGAATAGAAAGAAGGTCTCTACCTCCAGAACCAGTTCCCGCTCCAGAACCTTTGCCCTGACCTTGACCCTGCCCTTGACCTTGCCCTTGCCCTTGCCCTTGACCCTGGCCTTGACCTTGACCCTGACCCTGCCCTTGCCCTTGACCTTGACCTTGGCCTTGACCTTGACCCTTGCCTTGACCATTTTGTCCGTTCTGCTTACTTTCACCTGATCCTTCTTGTTCACCATTTCCTGTTCCTTGGCTACTTGAATTATTTTTTTTATTATCGTTTGAGTCCGAATCTCCTTTAGCAATTTCGCTCGGAGTAAATGGGAAGGATTTACCCATTTTACTTAAAGCGGTTTGGGATGAAGAAGCACTCTTTGCTAAAGAATTATTTACATCCTCCAAAGAAGCTAATTCTTTTTGTTCCTCCGAACTAAGTGATGATTCTGTAGATCCTTCTTGTTCCGAAAGTTCTTTCTTTTTTTCCAACTTTTGTTCCTTTAATGCTAATTCTTTTTGCTTTTTCACTACTTCTCGCAATACTTCTTCCGCTGTTTCAACTTCTTTTAGCTTTTCTTTTAGTTCCTTCAATTCTTTCTTGACGGACTCAGCTAGTTCCTTTTTCTCTAACTTCTCAATTTCTTTTTTCATTTCATTTACTACTTGATCCTCTTTTTCTATATCCTTTGCTTCTAATTGAGTTGCTGCTGGAAACGCATATAAAACAAGCACAGCAGCTAAAGCAAGAACAAATCCAAGAATCCATTTACGTTGAAAATATTGTTTATCTCGTTGTTTAAATTTTTCAAACGCTTCTTTACTGCCAAGTTCCGCCTTTTCTACCAATTCTTTTATAAGTGCTGACTTTTCATAAAGAAACGATATAGCAGTTATTAATAAATTATCGTAAAAGAAAGAATCTAATTTTTGAAGTGCTTCTTCTTTTGAAGGTCTTTTCCAAAATGCGTACAGAAATACAGCTATAAAAACAGTACCCCCGACTATAATTGCAGTACGAATATAGTAGGGAAATACAAATAAGCGAGAAACAAATAGAATAGCCGCAGCTGAAGTAAATCCGTAAAACAATGCCGCTTGAAGCATTCTTACATAATGTTCGACAGCAAGTCTACGTCTAGCTTTTTGGACAAAACGTATTAGCTTATGTTGGCTATTCATTTGAAGATCCTCCTCATTTCGTACGCTTCATATTAACGCGTAATTTTTTCACAGCTATAAAAATAGAAATAATCGTAATGCATACATAAAAAATTGTATATCCTGCCCAAATTGGAAAGTCCACTTTTGTTGATTCTGTAATAAAATTATCTGATCCGGGAGTAATAAGTGTAAGTATCAGTACAACCGGATTAATACTAGCAAAAAAGTGACCAATCGGTGATGAAGAGATTGTTCCTGTTGCCATACTATTCATTCCTGTTATTACTAAGTAAATAAAACCAGTAACAGCTGCCAGGAAAATCATTGTACCGTATGTTGCAATCATCGCAACAATTGTTTTACGAATAATTGTTGAAAACATAATGCCTATTCCACCAACTGCAAGCATTGTTAGAAAGAAAAATAAGAAAATAATTCCTAACTGTCCTGGAGATACTCCACCAAAAAGGAAAACTAAACTATAAATTGGTAGCCCTGCTACTAATAATAAGAGAAGAAAAGCAATCGATGATGTTAACTTCCCAATAATAATTTGAAACGAAGTCTGAGAAGTTGTTAATAATATATTTAACGTTTGCTTCTCTCGTTCTGTACTTATTGCACCTGCTGTTAATCCTGGTGTAATGAAAAGAATGAGCCCTAGTTGAATATAAGTCAGCATGGTGAACATAAAAAAGCTCTCTTCCGGACGGAAGTAACCTGTACCTGTAAATGAGGTAGTTAGCATTATAAAGCCAAATACAAATATAGACATTGCAATTAAATAAAAGAGAATTCCTGTGAAACTTTTTAAGGAACGAAAGCGTAGTTTTATTTCTTTAATTAATACAGGATTAGAAAAGGCTTGTTTCATCTTATTTCGCCCCTTTCGTAATTTCCATGAAGACATCCTCAAGATCTGTTTCAGTTTCAGCAAAGGAAATGATTCGAAGCTGATTATCTAGTGCTTTCTTCAGCAAATCAATTTGATCTTCTTCTGAACCGCGATAATTAAAGGTAATACTATTTTTCTCTATATGAATTTCTACTTTTGAAACAAATGGGTCTTCTTCGAAAAACATGGATGCATTCTCAAGCAGTCCTTTTATTTTTACAGTTATATATCTTTCACCAGCAAGCTGAGCTTGAATGTCTGCAACTGAACCATGTGCAATTAGTTTACCACCATCGATTACACCGATTTCATCACACATCTCTGCAAGTTCAGGTAATATATGTGAAGAAATTAAAATGGTTTTCCCCATGCCTTTTAATTGTTTTAAAATATCTCTCATTTCAATACGAGCACGTGGATCTAGACCAGAAGCTGGCTCATCCAATATTAATACTTTCGGATCATGTATTAGAGAACGTGCTAAACATAAACGCTGCTTCATTCCTCTAGAGAGTAAATCTACGTATTCGTATCTTTTATGAGATAAATTAACAAGTTCCAGCAACTGCGGAATTAATATTTCTCTTTCTGCTTCTGAAATACCATAACTCGCACCGTAAAAATCCAAATATTCATTCGCTTTTAATTGATCGTAAACTCCGAAAAAATCAGGCATATAGCCAATTTGCTTGCGCACTTCATGTGCTTCTGTTTTTACGCTCTTTCCATTCACAAAAGCATCGCCTGAAGTAGGTTGAAGGAGTGTAGCTAATATAGAAAATGTAGTTGATTTTCCTGCTCCATTTGCCCCTACAAATCCGAATACCGTTCCTTCATTTAAAGTGAGATTTAAATCATTTAAAGCATAAAAGGAGCCGTATTTTTTTGTTAATCCCTTGATCTCAATCATTTCGAAATCTCTCCTTTCAGACGAACTTCTGGAAGTCTACTATATGCATCACCTTGAATCGATTTTTTATGCAGTTTATAATGTACTATCCCTTCACTATCAATGTAATTTTGGATATTATCTGTTATAGTAAATCGACTTTCATCAATCTCTTCAAAACCTTTTGTAGCAGTATTCCAAATTTCAATTGTTTGAGAGTTTCTATCGGTATTTGCAATTTGTAATTGCGTCCAACTTACTTTATTCAAAGGAATTGTATCTGGAACTTTCCAAAATACATTATATTCTCCATCGTCTAAATACCATTCTAAATTGCTGTTTTGAACGGGTTCCATGTACTTGCCATATTCATTTGTATTTACATTTACCGTGAACGTAGTTGCTGGGAGTACAAATTCCCCTGCAAAAATAGTTTCCGCTTTAAATGGTTGAATGATTAAATGAAGAGCAGACATTTCCACTTTTTTATTTTTTAATTCAATAGGAATAACATTGTCCTCTGCAAATGCTGTAATTGCTGGGCTAGTACCTATCTGACTAAGCATTTGACTAGATGAATATAAAGATTGCTTTCTTTGAGTGATTAAATCGTCTGGATTAGAAATGTTAGTTCCAAAGTTTGTATTCATATACGGATTGGTAGGAGGTGTTAACATGACAGTTCCTAGATCCTTGTTTACCTCTATTTGTTCCCCAGGTTGTAAATCACCTAATTGAATAAGCTTGCTTCCTGACCATATAGACACTTCTTTTAATGCAAATGGGAAATTATTTTTAACTGTTCCGATAATTTTACTTGCTTCTACGCGAAGGTCTACATCAAAATTTCCTACATTTTGAAGCTGCGTTTCCCCAAAGAACGAAGATACAGACCAATAACCTACATCCCTAAATGTTAAATCACTGTTTGTCGCATGTTTCTCTAAAATAGTTTCCTCATGTACATTAGGAGTTTGGCCAGTGAATGAATTCATTTCTCTTTTGGCAACCATTGTTGTAGAGGATGGTGCTGTAAATGAAAATTCTCCACTTTTATTACTTAACAAGGATTCCGCATAATAACCATTCAAACTTTTATCTTCATTGACATATAAAAAAGAAGATTGTTGAACTTGTGGTCGTGCGATACGATCTCTTGCTCCATAGCCAAAAATAGCCGCTGAAGCAATAACTGCAGTAAGTGGAATAATTCCCCATGCGTATTCTCTTTTGTCTTTTCTCTTCAATAAAATATATAATAGCGGTCCTACTAAAATCATATAAACGACAACTATACCTATCATTAAAGGTGTCGATACTTTAAATGAGCTAAACAAAGAATTTGAATTTCCAATTTCATAAACTAGCTGATCTTTACTATTGTACCCATACATATTCGAAGCATTTTGAAATTTAACTGATTGTAAAATAGTAGACATTAAATCGCTATATACAGGGTCTTTTGCTAACGGTTCATCTCCAAGTGAAAATGTTGTTTGAATAATTGATCCACTACCTAACTGACTCTTTGCAGCAAGTATAGTTCCATTTAGATTAAGAAGCGAAGTAGCTCCTTCATTAAGGGTCGAATTATAAATCGTTAAATCATTCGACAACAAATTATTTGAAGTGAAAGCGCTCACTTTTTCAGCTGATAAAGTCTTTGTATCTGTTTTTAGTGCTAAGGGTAAATAATTTCCAAGCTTACCTAATTCAGCTGTAACATTATCAGATGCACCAACGACAATTACACCACCCGAACTTACATAATCAATCAATGCTTGCTGTTGCTGCTCTAGTAAATCAGCAAGTACAAATTCATCGATTATTATATAGTTTGCCATTTTCCAAGCTACTGGGTCTGTAGGTAGTGTGAAATTACTCAATTGTGCGACATGAACGACTTCACCATTTCGTTGATTCGATGATTTTATTTGACTTAATACTTTTAAGCGATCTGCACTATTTGTTAAAGTGAAGTAAAAATTGGAAGCTGGATCTGAAAAACTAGCTCTCAAATTTTTTGTTCCTTTAAAATCAATGGACTTACCTTTTTCCCATCCACCTTCATAAAAGTGGATTAATTGAACATTTGACCCTTGATACATATAATCTTCAGTCAGCCCCGATGCAGCAACTTGTATTGTTTTTGATTCCCCTGCACCGATTTCAAATGGTATTGCTTGTGCATTTCCTAAATTATATGATTCAAGAATGTCTAGTACAATATCACCTGAAAAAGCATCACCTTTATTTTCCACTGTAATAGTGATAGGCAATCCTTCCCCATATTTCGCTTTACCGTTAAAACCTGCCGTCGCTTTTACTTGCAGATTAGGTGCGGCTAAGGCATCCATTGCTGGTATTAAAGTAAAATATATAAATAGTGCTGAAATAACCAACGCAAACTTTCGGATAAGCATATATTGTCCCCCTTTATCTTTATATCTATTAGTACGTTAATTTCAATTGGAAGTTCCTTTCATTGTAAATTAACAAGAATTACTCCATCTAATGGGATTTTTTCTAATTTAAATACTTGTTTATTACATTATTGAAACTTTTTTGCTTGTTCTTTAACAATTTTTACAAAAGCATCTACTTGAGGTAATGCAAATGTAGCATCATAACCGATTAACCAAGTATCTCTTGTGAGCTCAAATTCTTCTTCGTGATTCGTCAGTGGGATTTTATGTACATCCTCATGTCCATTTAAAGTGATGGATGGAAGGATTGCATAACCAATTCCATTCAAAGCCATTTGTTTGCAAGTTTCAATTTGGTCTACAATAATTTGTCTTTTCGGATTAATGGAGAAATGCTTCTGCCACCATTGCTGAATCTCTTGATAGTAATTCGAATCACTTTTAAATTGAATAAATGGCTTCTCTGAAGTTAAAACATCATTAATTGACGTCATTTCTTTGTCAACTAAATAAAGTGTATCTCGGAACAAATGCATTTTCGTTCCCTTCCAATCGGTTTGACCCCTTATTATTCCTATGTGCGCTTCTCCATCGTATATAGATTTGACAATTTCAGAGCTCCACCCAGTAAGAAGAGAAATTTTAGCTTCTGGATATGTTTGAACAAAATCTTTTAATACTTTTGGTAACCAGTTTTGTCCAACAATAGATGCACAAGCAATCTTTAACGTACCATGCACTTTGGACGTAAGTGACTGAATGCTTTCAAATAAGGCTTCTTTTTGCTGCATCATATTAATCGCAAACTCAATGACAAGCTCCCCTTCTGGTGTTGGAGTCAGACCTTTTTGGGAACGTAAAAAAAGCTTTGCATTCCAATCTTTTTCAATCGATTGTAGGCGTAAAGAAAGAGCCGGTTGAGATAGAAATAGTCGCTCTGCTGCTTTACGCATATTTTGTTCTTCTGCTAGTACTTTAATAATGAGAAAATCAGAAGTCATATGTATGCCCCTTTCTGTTTATAAACTCCATGCTTACTTATACTTCACAAAAAAGAAGGCCTTAAAAGTAAGGCCTTCTGGTTGTAGAAAGAAATAAGATTAAGAAGGTGTCACCTCAGACTGTTTGGAAAACAGTTGTCAGTTGAAAGTCCCTGTAAACGATTATACTTGTGTTTCTTGTTGTTGGTATAAATACTTTTTCATTTGTTTTAAAATCACTCTTCTAGTTAAAATCCCTACAAAAGTTCTTTCATCATCAACTACACAAATATATGGATTATTTACTAACAAATCTAATCCTTTTTGAAATTTTTCTTTTATATGAATCACTGGTAAATCTGTTTTCATAATGTCATCTACTTTTAGTGAAGGTAAGCGTTCGTATTCAATATGCTCTAAACCTAAAATTTCATCGGTAATTTGTTGTGCGCTTATTAATCCTTGAAGTCTGTATTTTACATCCAATACTGGAATAGAAGAATACCCAGTTTTAGTTAATACTAATAACGCATGCTCCGCATTATTTCCTAACTGTACATGTGCTACTTTTTCTGCTGAAATAATGTATTCCTCAATCGGAATTTGTAAAAAATCTTTGTTGCTCACAGATAACATTGCATTCTACTCCTTTGTTTGTTTTCCTCAAAAGAAAACATAACCTATAAAACTATGATAGCATATGAAAGGAATAAAAAACTATGAAATCGCTTTCAATAAAATTATTATTTTTTTACTAATATTAGAGAGTACATGCTTTTATTTATAGTATATGTCTAACTACAAAGCTGACCAAGGCAAATCTTAAAATGGATGTTGATTTAACCATTGACCACCATCTAATGTAACAATTTCTCCATTCATATAAGATGCTTTTTCAGACATGATGAATGCAGCAAGTTCTGCAATTTCTTCTGGCTTCCCTAAGCGACCAAGGGGAACAGATTGAAGCGTCCTTCTTGCAGCTTCTTCTGACTCCCAAAGCTTCCCTGCTCCACCTGTTCGTTCAATGGGACCAGGTGCAATACCGTTTACCCGAATTCCATATTTACTTCCCCATTCAACTGCTAAAGTTCGTGTTAGCGACATCACCCCAGCTTTTGCTGCAGCAGAATGAGCAACTCCTGCACCTGCACCCCATGCATATGTTGCAAGCATATTCAGAATGGTGCCTTTACTTCCTTTTGAGATCCAATAGTTCCCAACTGCATTTGAACAGTAAAACGTTCCATTTAATACGATATCAATTACCGTTTTCCAACCATTTGCTGAAAGTTTTTCTGTTTCGACGATAAAGTTGCCTGCTGCATTATTTACAAGACCGTCAATTTGTCCGTATGTCTTATCTGCAAATTCCACCATTGCTGCTACATGTTCAGGATTACGTACATCCATTTGAAAAATGGAAATCGAATGACCATTCGCTTCCATTTCATTTTTGGCATTTTCTAATTTCAAAAGATCACGTCCCGTTATTACAACATTTGCGCCTTCCGAAACAAACTTCATTGCCATATACTTCCCCATTCCATTAGATCCACCTGTTACTATTATTGTTTTCCCCATTAACATACTACCGCACCCCTTTAGATATTGAATGAATATTCATTCAATATTTTATCATAACTAATAAAGAAAAGCCGTAAATCTCAGAAAGAAATTTACGACCGTAACATTTTTTATAAAACTGCCATATACACTTCGTTTATATCATCTATTGGAACTGGACGACTAAAATAAAATCCTTGGGCTTTTTGACATTTCGCTGCTTTCAATATTTCCACTTGCTTGTCTTTCTCGACGCCTTCTGCAACAACTTCCATCCCTAGGCTATGTGCAAGCTGTATTATAGTTGTTGCAATGGCTGCGTTCTTTTCATCTAATTCAATATCTTTTATAAACGATTGATCAATCTTAATAATATCAATCGGATATTTTTTTAAGTAACTTAGCGATGAATACCCTGTTCCAAAATCGTCAATGGAGATAACTATTCCAATATCTTTCAACTCTTTTAACATTGTGAAAGTATCTTGCATATCAGTCATCGCACTTTCTGTAATCTCTACCTCTAAAGAACATGGACTAATATTATATTTACTTATTTTTTCACGTATTTTATTCGCAAAGTTTTCTTGTTTAAATTGTTTTGGTGAAATATTTACTGCGATTCGGACAGAACGGTACCCTTTTTCTTGCCAGTATTTTAATTGTTTGCAGACTTCGTCTAATACCCAGTCACCTAATTGAATTATCATTCCCGATTCTTCTGCAAGCGGGATAAATTGCAAAGGAGTAACATATCCAAACTTTCTATTATTCCAACGGAGTAATGCTTCAAAAGAGTTAATTTCTCCAGTTACTAAGTTTACCTGTGGTTGATAATGAATCGATAATTCCTCTTTTTCTATTGCTCTTCTTAAATGCGACTCCATTAATGCTTCGTTTGGGAAAGACAAATTCATTTGCTCTTGAAAATAACGAAAATGAGCACGACCTCTATCTTTTGCTACAAATAAAGCTTGATCCGCTTTAATAAGTAATTCGTCCATTCTTTTCCCATCATACGGAAACATAGAAATCCCAATAGACGCAGTAACAAAATATTCTTGATGATCTAAGTAAATTGGTTTCGAAAGTTCCTTTAATATACTTTCAGCAAACAAACTAGTTTGATCACGAGTTTTGCCCTTTATAATATAGACAAATTCATCTCCACTTTGTCTATATAAGTTACTCGATTTATCCATATACAGACTTAGTCGATCCGCAATTTTCTTTAATAACTCATCTCCATAGTTATAGCCTAGAGATTCATTTATTAGCTTGAAACGGTCCAAGTCGATACGCATAATCGCTATTTCACTATTTGTACTTTCTGCTTGAGTCAAATTCTCACGTAAATGTTCTTTTAATGCCCGACGATTCCATAATCCAGTTAAATGATCATGGTAAGCCAAATAAAATATCTGTTCTTGTTCATCTGATACAGCTGTTCTATCTCGGACTATTAAATGAAAACCCCTTACTTCATTTTGAATTTGAACAGGTATAGCTTTCAAGTAAACAGTTAAATAATGTCCTTTCTCATGTTGTATCAGACAATTATGCATTTCAGTGGCATAACCACTTAAAGTCTGTTTCATCATTAGTTGAAAATTCCTCAACGAATTTTCTTCTATTAAATTTTCAATAGGCTTATTTAGAAGACTTTCGTTGTCATATCCTAATTCTTTAAAAGCAATCACATTGGAATAATTAATAGTTCCATATTCATTTATCGAAAAAACTGAATCTACATTATTATTAACAAGTGAATGATACTTTTCTTTTATTTCTGTTAATACAGCTATTTCTTGTTCTTCACTAGTTTTGTTGAGCATCGTTAGTCCATATGTATTGTTCGATTCCTCTAATCGTACAATCGAAATATCAAATATATATAATTCATTTTGAAATACAATTGGCTGTTTTCTAAACACCTTTTGCTTTTCACTTGTAAAAGACGTGAATAGAATGTGCAAGTGTTCCCAAACTGATTTTGAAAAAAACTGCTTTGCAAGCTGCGATGTCTGTGTAAAAAAACTCGCTCCAGAATTATTGGAATATACAATTGAAAATTCATCTTTATCATCTACTTTCAGTATGAATGTAAACAATAAGGAATTTTCATCAATCATATCAACTAAAAAATCTTTAACAGCAAACCTTTTTTCTGCTGAATTTTTCATGAAATCCTCCAATATGTATACGCACATCATTCGGTACGTTACAAGTTTCAAATATATCTCTACTTTATTTTATCGACATAATTCTCTTTATGTTTAACTGGCAAGAATTTAGTATTTTTTATACAATATATTCTTTAGCATTTTTATATACTATCTCACGGAAAATTGGTATGATATAGTAAATATAACTTACAGAGGGGGGATTTCATGACATCAACAATAGATGATAAACGTATCGCTACTGCTATTTATACAGTGAATCGGCATGCGAAAACAGCAATTGATAGTAAGCCGCTTTACGAATTAAAGAAGCTAGCACTACATAAAATGTTAACTGAAAATAAAGCGAAAAAAGTTGGTCTCCATTTTGTAAGAAAACCTAAAAATAGTCAACAACAATCCTCTGTTTTAATACAATGCGCGGATTATTATTTCCATATTATCCCTATAAAAGAAGATTTTAAAAATCTTCCGCATCTTGGTCATTTAGACGATACTTATAGAAACCCTATACGAAAAATGAATTTAAGAATGGCGAAAGAATTGCTTTCCGATTATATCGGTCCCCAGCCTATCATTCGGGAATCCTCCAAACAATCTACAAAATACACTCAAAAATATTCAAAAACTTATAAAAGTAGTAACCAATCCAGCAAATCATATTTAGATCGCTAAGTGGAGGTTTATATCATCTTCACTTCAGACTGTGGACAAACTTGAAAAAATGAGTTGTCTACAGTCTTTTTCTTCTAAAATATAATTACGATTATTTCAGTCCTGAAAAAGCCACTCGCTTTCCTCGTACGAATCGACTAGCATAGCCTCCCCTCGCTATGCTGAGGGCACTGAAAAAGTGTCATTCAAATAAATTATCCATCAAATAGTCCTAAGAGAATTTAGCGCTTTGGCATTCGCTTTCCGCGGGCGAGCGACGAGCCTCCTCCTACGCTTCGCTACGTGCGGGGTCTCGTCTGTCTCGCTTTCCCGCAGGAGTCTCGCGGCTTTTTCATCTACGAATTGAATCAAGGAGTATGTTATACGAAGATGTCTAAAATCAAACAAAATTGATCAGCTAGAGATGATTAAGACTTTCTTCATAAAAAATAGAATGAAGACTAATTGAGTCCGAAATAAGCAACTCGCTTTCCGCTTACGAATCGACTAGCATAGCCTCCCCTCGCTGCTGATGGCACTGAAAAGTACCTATAATTCGACTTTTCCAGAAGGGTAGTCCAATAACCCAATTAATAAGAAAATCGTTGAAACGGCTCCCTTTCCGCGGGCGGTGTCACAGCCTCCTCGCTTCGCTGCGGGGTCATCGACTAACGCTATTCCTGCAGGAGTGTCGCCTTTTTCAACGATTTTCTAGAAATGAAAAAATATTCACCTTAAAAAATAGACAGTTTTTCTGTGTCCTCTCTATGCTCCTGGAGGGTCTCGTCTATCTTGCTTTTCCAGCAGAAGTCGAGCCGTAAGCTCTGCGCTATGTAAAGGGCCTGAAAAGTCCCTTTCATTCGAATTTGACAGATGAGGTTGTCCAATAATCCAATTAATAAGAAAATCGTTGAAACGGCTCCCTTTCCGGAGGGCACTGAAAAAGTGTCATTCATATAAATTATCTATCAAATAGTCCTAAGAGAATTTAGCGCTTTGGCATTCGCTTTCCGCGGGCGAGCGACTAGCCTCCTCCTACGCTTCGCTTTGTGCGGGGTCTCGTCTGTCTCGCTTTCCCGCAGGAGTCTCATGCGTCGCGCTAAATTCTTTAAATGATATACAGCAAATAGTTCCTATAAAAATAATAATTTTGAGTTTTTCAGCGGGCTCTCTCGCTGCGCTGCGGGGTCTTCGACTAACGCTATTCCCGCTGGAGTGTTGCCTTTTTCAATGATTTTCTAGAAATTCATCTAAATAAATTAACTCTTTTTCAATGTCCTCGCTAAGCTAATGCCGATGAAAATACTTATAATCAGCTTTGCCAGACGGAGCTGTACAATTACCCCATAGATTTGAAAATCATTAAAATGGCTCCCTTTCCGCTTCCCAATAAGCAAATCTAATAAGCTTATGTCTTGGAGACAAAGCCACCGAAATTTAGTGAGTGAACTTGGGTCGATCACGGGATCTTCTGGTGGCAAATCTAAGAAATACTTGAACGACATGTCGTATTTGGACCGTTCTACTAGATCCACATCGGATACATCAAAAATTGCCTTTATATAGTAAGTACTTGAACATCCGAATTGGGGGAATTGCATTCCGACCACTATCTAACCAATATTTTGTTTTCAACTCCTCTAAAACGAAGGAGAGGTCTACAAATTCGTTTATTTGACGAAGTGTATTATCTTTAGGAACGACCAAATCATAAATCGCCATGAATGGGCTTAAATTAAGGGTTTCTTGGTTAGAAATCATTTTGCACACCAACAATTAGTTAGTCTCTCTATTATAAACGAAGAAGGTTTTTAGAAGAATAGGTGGATGTTAGTTGATTGGAGGGGAAGGCGGCGACTCCAGCTGGAATAGCATGAGCTGAAGACCCTGGACTGAGCGTAGCGAAATTAATTTNCCATGCCGGCGGAAAGCGTCCGCCTGGAACGGAAATCAACGATTTCCCAATAAAAAGAGAGTATGTGAACAACTTGTCATTCACCATACTCTCTATGAAATCTCTTGGAGGACTTTTTCAGTGCCCTTCCTTTCCGCGGGCGTTGTCTCAGCCTCCTTGCTTCGCTGCGGGGTCATCGACAGGAGTGTCGCCTTTTTCAACGATTTTCTAGAGAGTGTTTATTGTTGGATCCCATCTATTTTTGCTTGAATGTTCATCCGAGGAAAGAGAGTGCATGCTTCTGTAAAAACAGGATGACTAACATAGGAATCGGCTGCCCTTAAAAATTCATTTTCAATGACATTTGGGACAACTCACTTTTATTTCATTAAGTGATTTTAGAAAATTAAAAGGAAGTATGAGAAACTGTGAGAAGATTTTATTAGATGAGAGGACTATTGGAAGAAAGTTTACGTAAAAAACTAGCGTGAAAAGGATTCTTTTCACGCTAGTTTTTTTATAAAATAAATTGATCGATTTTTAATACTAATTCTGCAATTTCTGGTTTACTAATTTGGTCTTCTGCTCCAACTTGATCACCTTTATGACGTAGATCGTCTGTTATGAGACTTGAGAAAATGAGCACAGGAAGTTTCATCAAATTACTATTTTCTTTAATTTTTCTCGTTAATGCATGTCCATCCATTTGAGGCATTTCGATATCAGTAATAACGATTTGAACATGTTCTGAAATATCAGGTGAAACTTTTTCTAAGCCCTCTAAATAGTCCAGTGCATCCTTCCCATTCTCAAAAAACTCTAAGTTCACATAGCCTGCCTCGTTTAGTGTATCGTGTAAAAGTTTTCGAAGTAGTGGTGAATCTTCTGCAACAATAATCTTTTTGTTAGAGCGCTCGCGATGACCTAGCTTTTTAACAGATTCTACATTTATCCCTGACTCTGGATTAATATCTACGATAATTTTCTCAAAATCTAGTAATAGAATCATTTCATCATCCCGCTTAATCACTCCGATTACGTGAGTGGAACCTCCTTGATATATATCCGAAGGCTTTTCGATTTGATTCCATGAAATGCGATGGATTTGCGTCACATTATCTACATGAAAGACTACTCTTTGTTTATTGAATTCAGCTACTATATACTTTTCTTGTTCGTTTCTAGATACTACCGGAAGTCCTAAAACCTTTGCCATACTTACAACTGGCAGAACCTCTCCTCGTAGTTGCACTATACCTTCTACATGTGGGTGTGCGTGTGGAATAAATGTAACAGGAATCGGTTGAATTATTTCTTTTACTTTAATTACATTGATTCCGAATTTATTAGAACCTAACTGAAACTCTACTATTTCTAATTCATTCGTTCCGCTTTCAAGCAAGATTCCTTTATGATCATTCACATAAATCGTCCTCTCCATAAACATTTCTATAAATCGATTGTATCATAGAGTCGTTTTCAATAACTAATTCATAAGTTCTATTTTCAAAAACAAAAGTAATTCTTATGTATTAATCAAAACAATTGTAAGCATCTTATCGATATCAATTGAAAATACTCATTCGTAAGCTTTTATTAACGTTTGTGTTCCATTATCTTCGTACCCATTGGACACTAATTCCTCATACATAGATTTAGTTAGTTCTAAACCAGGGAGCTGCAAATTCATTTTTTCTGCTTCATCAAGAGCTATTTTCATATCCTTCACGAAATGTTTAATATAGAATCCTGGTTCGAAATTCCCAGCAATCATTCGAGGTGCTAGATTGCTTAAAGACCATGAGCCTGCAGCTCCTGTTGATATAGAGCTTAATACTTGATCTAAATTTAATCCTGCTTTTTTTCCATAAGCAAGTGCTTCGCAAACTCCAATCATTCCTGTTGCAATCGTAATTTGGTTGCACATTTTTGTATGTTGACCGGAGCCAGCAGGACCTTGATATAAAATAGTTTCACCAAAAAGATTTAAAACTGGTAACACATGCTCAAATGTATCTTTATCGCCACCACACATAATAGAAAGTTTTCCTAATTGTGCTCCTATATCTCCTCCAGAAACTGGTGCATCGAGAGAAAGTATCCCTTTTTCTTTTGCTGCTCTATTAATCTTTTGCGCTAGTGTTGGTGTGGAAGTCGTCATATCAATAGCAATAAGTTCTTTATTGTCAGCTGTTAGAATACCATTTTCTCCAAAATATATTTCCTCAACGTCATGTGGGTATCCGACCATCGTAAACACAATCTGTACACTGTTCGCTACTTCACTTGCTTTATCCACCCAAGTAGCTCCCATTGCTATAAGCTCTTCTGCTTTTTCTTTCGTTCTTGTATATATAACTACTTCATGACCTGCATTTAACAAATGTTTTACTAAACTTTTTCCCATTACTCCTGTACCAATAAAACCTGTTTTATACTTTTCTGCCATGATAAATCCCCCAATAGTATATTTAATATGTATAGTGTACCAAAAAAAGAGGACCATCCAAATATATTTGGATGATCCTTAAAAAAAGGGGGAAATGAGAATGTTGCTGTGTTCATTATTAATATGCCCGTTTTTTATCTTGTTAAACATCTTTTTTAACAAAATAATTTTTTTTTGTTTCTTCTAATGTTTTTATAAACAAGTCAGCTTTCGATGATTCTATTACCTGTCCACCATATCTAACTTCTTCGTATATGGAAAAAAATCGATTTTCAACTAACCAGTCCATTCTTTTAAACCACTCTCTTACTGTTTCACTGTTTACTCGACCTAACTCATATACTTTTGCTTCGATTTCAAACTGTAAATATTTTTCTCTTAATATCGACGATTCCACTACATAAAGAGATTTAGTTTCACTATTTTGTTTTTCTACTACGCTCATTATTTTATTTTCATATTGTAAATTATTCATCTCTACTTTGGATTCTTCTGGTTTTCTTTTCACTATTTTTACAATGGCGATTAATATTATGACAACTACAACAGCAGCTATAAACCATTCGAAAGGAAAATCTGTAGAGAAACTTTTACTAATCGCATTATTTGCATCAATATTCGGCTGTTTTATATTTGGTATTAATTCACTAAGTGGACCTGATTCTTTCCGAAATTTATCTATCAGATTTACCAAATATTCTATGAATGGGCCTAATGGTATTATAGCTAAACTAATAATTACCGCTATAAGCTCATCAACCATTTCTCGAATATCATCTACAATCCAATAAATAAAACTAGTAAGTACAGTTACTCCTAGTATTCCAGCAATGTAAACTAATAGTAGTTGTTGAAATGATAAGGAATTTCTTTTATCTGTATGTACCCAAATAGAAAATAGACGTACTCCAACAAATAATGTCATACCACCAATCAATAAGATAAAAAGAGTAGTACTATATCCCTGAAACTTCATGAAAAGACACAGTAAATATACTCCTAGAAATGTTGTACAGAATAGTAGTGTAAAACTACCGTCGAGTGTCTGTTCATCTTGCATAGTATGAAATCTTGCTTGGATTCTCCAAATGGATATCCCTAAAGAAATAATATATAGCCAAAGAGGAGCTCCAATTAAAAACAATGGCAATAAAGCAACTGTTGGGACAACCAATGCTACGATTAAGTTTGGTCCCGTTTTTGAATAAACAAGCGATGCAATAATTGCAATAATCAATTGAAGCCCAATCCAAATAAAAGGTAACGAAATAGTTGTTAGATGTTGAATGAAAACAAAAAGGAGAGCAATTATCCATACGTCATTCAAATAATTTCCAAATGATTGTACTTGTACCTTATTAGAGTTAGTAAGATTATTCATCAAGACTTCCTCCCATACGCGCATCGGATCGATACAATACATTTGTACGCCGCTCCCAATTCATAAATAATGGGAAAAAACGTTCTAATTGATGAGACATGATATAGACTGCTACGGGTAATTCCTCATGTGTGTCTATATAAGAAATGATTTTTTCAAATGGAATGAGAGTATCATTATTAGATAAAACAGAAAGAATTTCAAATGCTTTAATACGATGTGCATCTCCACTTCCTGTAGGCAAAAAAACAAAAGGAATTTTTCCAAATGCCCGTATGTTAATAGCTAAGGAAAATGGAATATCCTGCTGATTACAAATTTCTATATGAGAGGCAAGCCACTCAATTTTTTCTTCAAAATCCGAAACAACTCCATATTTTTCCACAACATTCAAAACAAATAATACCGATACATTCGCAGTTTTTGTAAATACTTTCGTTTGTAGATTACTCATTTTTGCACTAGCTTTCCAATGAATGTGGTGAAATTGATCACCTGGTACATATTCCCTCGTTCCAATAGGGAAAAAAGGATCTTCAAATAGAGATGCATTTAACTCAAGTATGCCTTGCTTAAACTTAGATGGGATAAACCCTTCATCGATTTTATGTAAAGTTGGAAAAACAATCGCATCCATTAGAATTAATGGAGTGTAATTTAACACAATAGATCCTTCCGCAAAAGGATGTGGAATAATTACTTCTAGTTGTTTAATTCGAGAAATACCTCTATGAACTCCTTCTATAGGTACTTTAACAGTGATACGTTTTTTATACCCAATTGATAACGGAATTTTAACTTCATGAAGACCTGACGTCATATTCGTAGTGTCTCCTTGTGGAGCAATTGAAGTTTGAAATGAAATAATAACAGAACTATTCCATATTGGTAATCCTTTATTCTGAAAAGTAAGTTCCAAATAGTTAGTTGTTCCCTTCATTAAACGAACTCGTCTTTTCTCATTTACTAACTCGAGTCTTTCTCCTACTCTATGATAATAATATACTTGCAATAGTCCAATTATTAATAAAAATGAAATGACCGAAACAAATAGATACTGCTTCAGTAAGATGCTTATGAAAAATGAAAAGCATAAAAGTTGTACATAAATTTTCGTATTTTTTATTCCAAAGTCTTGACGAGACCATGTCATCAAACATTAGCCTCTACTGGTGCTTCGATAGAATCAACTATTTCTTTCATCACATCAGCTAAATCATGGATTAACATCCCTTCAGAAGAAAGCTTCATGCGATGCAATGACACTGGTTCAATTACTTTTTTCACATCATCTGGTATAACAAATAATCTGCCGTTAACAAAAGCACTTGCTTTAGAAGCTTGAAGTAATGCTAAAGATGCCCTACTACTTAACCCTAGTTCAATGTATGGGTGATTTCTTGTCTTATGTACAATTTGAGTTATATATGTAATGATGTCCTCATGAACGATAACATCCTTTACTTCTTCTGACCATTTTTGAATTTCTTCTAACGAAACCATTTTGTGCGATTTTACTTCCCCTGGGGATCGGCCGAACTCTTTTAGAATAATTCTCTCTTCCTCAACTGTTGGATATTCGATTGTTATTTTAAATAAAAAACGGTCTAACTGTGCAGCTGGGAGTGGAAATGTACCTTGTTGAGATTCCACAGGGTTTTGTGTAGCAATTACCATAAACGGAGAAGGCAATTTAATGGTTTCACCGTCCACAGATACTTGTTTTTCTTCCATTGCTTCAAGTAAACTTGACTGCGTTCTTGGAGTTGCACGATTTATCTCATCGGCAAGAAGAATATTACTCATTACTGGACCTACCCGAAGTATAAATTCTTGTTTTTGTGGAAGAAAAAAACTAATACCTGTTACATCAGAAGGTAAAACATCTGGAGTAAATTGTAATCGTTTAAACTCTCCTTGTATTGCTTCTGCAAACGCTTTAGCCATCATTGTTTTGCCTGATCCCGGTACACTTTCTAAAAGCACATGCCCTTGTACGAGTAATCCCATAAGCATTATTTCGATTTCTTTTTCTCTTCCGATAATAGCATTATTCAACTCTACTTGTAGTGATGATATGTTTTGCATGTACATTTCCCCCTGACAAACTAATCCACCTTTTTTATAATTATATCATTTTTTTCTAAATATTGGAATTCGTTTAATAATTTATCTAATTCTTCACTTAATCGAATAGTTTCATCGTCTAATATACCCTTTTCAAGTGCAGTCTGAATCATTTTTTCTCGAGTACTTTCAACTCGTTTCAATACAGAGTTTAACATACAAAATCTCCCCTTCTACAAAACATACATTCATTTCAGTATACCTTTTGTATTAACTCTATAAACTGGGAACTTCTCGACATTTTACGACAAATCAACTTCTTGGTAGTTTTAAGTACGTATAAACTACATGGCCGCCTTGTGAAGCTTTTCCTGAGAAATGCTTAAAATCTTCTCTTTTTACCAATACTTCACGGAAAGGGAGAAACTCATCTTTTAAAATTTCCAGTTCCTTTATCTCTCCAGTTTGTAACATGTTCAATTTCTCTTCATATGAGTGCATGTGAAACGCTCCATTCATTTAATATTGATGTATATTTTTCCCGTTTTCGTTTAAAATACTTTACGTATACCTTTTTTTAGGGCAAACTGTATTGTATTAAGTTCTAAAAGGGGAGTGAACAGTCTGTGAAAGTTGCAGAAGTTGGTAATATTATAGAATTTAGAGATGGCCTACAAGGAATAGTAGAAAAAGTAAATGAAAACTCGGTTATAGTAGATTTAACATATATGGAGAACTTCAGTGAACTCGAAATGGAAGAAAAGACTGTAGTAAACCATAAACGTTATAAAATATTATATAATAATGAAGATTAAACGTCATGCCGTTCCTCTCTCAAAGATGAACGGTATTTTAAATAATTGTTAGGATGTGCTATTTATGAAACGACAAATACCAATAATAGGATTAATACTATCGCTACTTTTTGCCTACGCATTTACGTGGCTATCTTTTTCAAACGATAAAGTTTTTTGGTATTTTTACACTTTTACGATCCTTTTTCTCATGTCAGTTGCGTTTTTTTACGCTAAAATTGATGATAAGGTGAGAACATTAGAATACCTTTTCTTAGGTATAGGCTTTGGAGTATTAGCCTATGGGCTCATTGCTGGTGGGTACAAGCTAATAGAAATAACTCCATTTTTATCCACAACAAGTATCGATAGCTTTCTTAGTAAATTTGGTCCTGCCTCTGTTTGGCATTATTTACTCCTATTATTCTTTATTGCACCAGGAGAAGAGTTATTTTGGAGAGGCTATATTCAACAACAACTAAAACGTTGGGTTTCACCTATTTATGCAATCATTGCCAGTTCCGCATTATTTGGTTTTTCATTAATTTTTAGTGGATTTTGGTTAGGAATATTAGGTGCTTTCGTTATTAGTCTTTTATTAGGACTACTATACGAATGGAAAAAAAGTATGCCTCTTATTATTTTGGCCCACATAACAATGTTAGTACTATTATTTTTAGTTCTACCGCTATCGTGAAACATTTACTACTCGTTCTCGTCTAATTAATACAGCACAAGCACTTAAAATTGACCCAACCAGTAAATTTGGGGATTGATAAGTGTTAGCCCTTCCCCACATACATTACCGAATTCTGTAATGCTCTTTGTCACAAACTGATGTGAAGGAACTCGTGCTAACTAGAATGATGTAAACAATATTTAGGGAGATGAATTAACTTGAAAAAAATTACTTCATTACTATCCATATTGCTAATTTCGATTTTTATTACTGCATGTGGCACGACAAATACAGAGAGTCAAGATACTCCTGATAAACAGTTGAACGAAAATGAAAATACAGAACAGACAACAACAGAAACAGGACAAGTAGAAGGAGATACAGGGAGTAATACAGATGCTGGGCAAGAATTGAAGGGTATTGTGACAACAAGTGATAATCAGAACTACTCTATCGTTGTAGCAGAAGGTTTTGAGCTGACTGGAGAAGAACCGAACAGAGACATGCTATACAATAAAACAAATGATGAACAATCGATGAGGATAGAGACATTCGATGCAACCGAAGTAAACTTAGAAGACATAACGAGTAATTTAGTAGAAACACTTAAAGCTTCCAATGAAACTGGAACAGTATCTGAAATAACAGATGAACAACAACTTCCTATTGGTGATTCAGTTGAAGAAGTAAAAGGTTTCCAAATAGATACACCAGATGGGAAGGTTTCAGGTTACACTTTTATAACAAATGGAATGGTTGTAAAGCTTACTGTATTTGACACGAAAGATGCGCCAGCTTTAGGAACGTTCATTGAAATGGCTAAAACGATAAAAAGTAAATAAGAAAAAGCTTCTGATTCGGTTCTTACATCTGAATCAGAAGCTTTTTTTACTGTTAATAGGAAAGATTTTTAATGGATAATCCAAGTTTTTTTACAAGCTCTATAGCTTGTTTTTTTTCTTCCTCTGATATCGCACTCATTAGCTCAACTAATTGCTTTTCGTGCCTAGGAAAAAGTTCATCCATAAATAATTTTCCCTCATCTGTAATTTCTGCAAAAGTAACACGTCGATCTGTATCGCTAGAAACTCTACTAATGTATCCTCTACTCTCTAACTTATCTACTACATATGTAATAGAGCCACTTGCCAGCAAGATTTTGTTGCCTATTTGTTGAAGTGGCTGCTTTCCTTTATGATATAAGAGTTCTAAAACAGCAAATTCTGTTGGATTTATACCATTTTCTTGAATAAACTGATTCGTACATTCATGAATTACTTTATGAGCACGTGACAATACAATAAATAACTTTAATGCACTGTTCGATTGTTCATTTGTCATTCTCGTCATCCTCACCTATATAAAATACACTATCTATTATTATATAGGTCGTACTGTAATATTGTCAAAATAGGTTCAGTTTTTATCATGTATTGGAAGAAAAAATTTAAAATTAGTTCCTTTTCCTACGACACTGTCTACTTCAATTGTCCCCTCATGTGATGTAATTACTCTATTTACATGGCACAATCCAAGACCTGTCCCACTTGACTTTGTCGTAAAATAGGGTTCAAAGATTTTATCTAATTTATCTTCCTCAATTCCATGACCCTGATCCCTTATTTCTATACACACCTTATTATTAGATGTGCTAGAAACAGTAATATGAATAATCCCACCTGTTGGCATTGCTTCAATTGCATTTTTAATTGCATTCATAAACACTTGCTTTAATAAGCTCCGATCTCCATAAATCGTGCAAGTATTATCGAGCTCAAACTTAATAATAGACTCAATATTTTGCATTAGTGCTTGTGGAGCCATAAAGTTTGCGACTTCTAAAATAAGTCCTTCCACCTCTAAAAAATCAAACTTATTATTTGTTGGTTTCGAGACTTCTAAGAACTCAGTCAAAATCTCTTCCATTCGTTTTATTTCATCATCAATGACGGATAAATATCTTTTTCCATCATCTGTAGCCGTTTCATATAACAATTGGGTAAACCCTTTTAAAGAAGTCATTGGGTTACGTATTTCATGTGCAATGCTTGCAGCTAATTGTCCAAGTGTACTTAGCGATTCAGTGTGGTCTAATCGTTTTTTCATTTTCATTTTTTCTGACTCATCATGAATTTCCGTCAAGAACAAATCAGTATCTTCTTGCTTAGATACTTTAATATTGATATACTTGACCTCACCTAAAAACGTTCGGATTTCACTAAATAGTTCAGCCTTACCTGTCCTCAGTAGTTCTTCTATGAATATTTTTTTACTTTCAAAAGACTCACTAAACAGTTCCAATAGATTTAAAGCATTCATTCCGTTTAATTCGTTTCGATTAATTTGGAGAATTTCTTCAGCTTGTAAGTTCACTTCTAAGATAGTCCCTTTATTATTAATGAAAATAAGACCACTTGAAAATAGTTGAAAGACATGTTCAAATTTTTGCTTATACTGATAATCCATTAGCACAAACGTCACCAAACCTCTCATCACCATCGAATCTTATATGCAATTAAATACAATTAAATCTAAATTACGTTCAATTTTTTAAAATTTTAATTAATTCTGATTATTTCATAACTTTTTTGATATTGAAATGATTCTTTTTACCTATATTGTCGACAACTTAATTCATTGATACAATAGTTATACTTTAAAAAGGAGTTATACAACATGAATATTATTTTAACAACGCTAAATGCAAAGTTCATTCATACAAATTTGGCTTTACGCTGCCTAAAAGCTTATGCTGAACCGGAATACACCCCTCTTATCTGTGAGTATACGATTAAAGATCCAACGTTCAATATCGTTTCTGACCTATATCAAAAGAAACCTGATGTTGTAGGATTCAGCTGCTATATTTGGAACATCGAAGAAACCATTAAAGTTATTCAAATGCTCAAAACAGTAGACCCTTCTATTATAATCGTTTTAGGAGGACCGGAAGTTTCATACGATACAAATGTATGGTTACGACAAGTGAAGGAAATCGATTATATCATTGTTGGTGAAGGAGAACATTCATTTAAAGAGTTATTAAATTACTTACACGACAAACAACTCTTAAAAGATGTACCTGGTGTAGCATATGTAAGAGATGACAAATTTATTCTAAATCCGCTACCACCAAAACTAGATTTAAGAGAAACACTTTCCCCTTTTCGTTTTGAAGAAGATTTACCTAATCTTTCAAAACGTATCGTTTATATCGAAACTAGCCGTGGGTGTCCATTCTCCTGTCAATTTTGCTTATCCTCCATTGAAGTTGGTGTTAGATATTTTAACCGTGATAAAATTAAAGAAGATATTCGTTTTTTAATGGCGCATGGTGCGAAAACGATAAAGTTCGTTGATCGAACATTTAATATAAGTCGAAGTTATGCTATGGAAATGTTTCAATTTTTAATAGATGAACATAGACCTGGAGTAGTATTTCAATTTGAAATAACGGCAGATATTATGAGACCTGAAGTTATTCAATTTTTAAATGATAATGCACCTGCAGGACTTTTCCGTTTTGAAATTGGTGTTCAATCCACAAATGATTTAACAAACGAGCTTGTAAAACGTAGACAAAACTTTGAAAAGCTAAAGCGTACAGTAACAATGGTCAAAAGTGGAGGCAAAATTGATCAGCATCTAGACTTAATCGCTGGTCTACCAGAAGAAGACTATCATTCGTTTCGAAGAACTTTTAATGAAGTATTTGAAATGCGCCCTGAAGAACTACAACTTGGCTTTTTGAAATTACTTCGTGGCACAGGATTACGAGTAGAAGCTGAAAAGTATGGATACGTATATGTAGATCAAGCTCCTTATGAAATTTTTTCTAACAATGTTTTAACATTCGATGATATTCTTCGAATTAAACAAGTAGAAGATGTTTTAGAAAAGTATTGGAATGCACACCGAATGGACAATACATTAGAATATTTATTCGAGAATGAATTTGATACGCCTTTCGACTTTTTTCAGCAGTTTGGAACGTTTTGGGAAGCTAGAAATTGGTCGAAAATTGGACATCAGTTAGAAGATCTATATACAAGATTATATTCATTTTTAATAGAACAAAAAAATCTTTCTTTACCAGTTGTTGAAAGTGTGATGAAGCTAGATTATTTATCTAAACAAAAATTTCAGCCTCGGAAACCTTGGTGGGAAAACAATATGAAAAAGGAAGAGCAATCTGCTCTATATAAGCAACTAGCAAAGAATCCATCTATCGCTGGAGAAGAATTTGCAGCATTACAACTAAACGAACGTGAATTATATAAGCAAACATTTATTACACCAATATCCATATGTGCTGAATCTTATAAACAAGGAATAATCAGAGAAAAAGAAGGATATTTGCTTACTACTTTCGGCAAAACATCCTCCCCTCTTTTTTCCTTTATTTAAGAACTTTGTTTCCACAATAAGAAAAACAGGGCAAAAAGACGCCCGGTCCTTTTAAAACAAGTAGCCGCAGAAGTACGGTTGATTTCCGCTCCTGCGGACGCTTTCCGCCGGCATGGCTTCAGCCGCTTCCCTTGCTCCTGCGCAAGCTCGTCGCAAAAATTAATTTCGCTGCGCTCAGTCCAGGGTCTTCAGCTCATGCTATTCCGGCTGGAGTCGCCGCCTGCGCTCCAATCAACTAGTATGTAGCTATTCATCATGCAGCTGTTTATTAATAGAATGAGCGAAACTGATAAAGAATAGTAGGAATAGCACAACTACTCTTTTTTCTCTATTTCTAAAAAGTGAACGGCTTGTTTTAGGAGATTGGATTGATCAATAACTGTCTACAAATCTTCACTTTATAATGCAGTAGCAAGTACTCCATTCAAACAATGAATAGAAAGCACATGATTACTTTTTTTGTAGAATGGATGGATGCAGTGAAAAGCGGCGACTCCTGCGGGATTAGCGAGACAGACGAGACCCCGCACGAAGCGAAGCGGAAGGAGGAGGCTCGTCGCTCGCCCCGCGGAAAGCGTCCGCTTGGAACGGAATCCATCCTATAAACTTTTATACTTTCTTATTCTTTAAACGAAAACAACCGAGCATTTCATCCAATAACGGATGAAATGCTCGGTTTTCTTTTTCCAAATTGCAAAAAGCTCATAATTCTTCCTTCTTACAATTAAATTATCCAATAATAACCCTTTCTTTTGGGAAGCGATATTTAGTCTTATTACTTTTTCCGCCTAATGAAAATAGAAATGAGATCAATCCTACTCGTCCTATAAACATAAGTACCATAATGGTTATTTTCCCAATATTCGACAAATCCCCTGTTATCCCTAGAGACATTCCACAAGTTCCGAAAGCCGAGGTTATTTCAAATAGTAAGGAAGTAATCGGTATATTCGGTTCTGTAATTGACAATAAAATGGTCGCTGCAAAAACCATAGCAAAAGCTAAAATAATTACTGCGTAGGAACGGAAAACATCTACAAGATGAATTTCACGATTAAACACTTGAATGTTTTCCTTCCCTCTTGAAAAGTGAATCAAGAAAAGAATGGCTATCGCAAATGTCGTCGTTCGAATACCTCCACCCACTGAGCTAGGAGAAGCACCAATAAACATTAGTACGCTTAATAAGAAATTTGTTCCCTCGCTGAATAACGTAACATCCATCGTCGTTAATCCAGCTGATCGAGTGGATACGGAATGAAAAAATGCTGTGAACAGCTTTTCATGCCATGGCATCCCTTTAAATGAATGAAACATTTCAAGCAACAATATCATCAGAGTTCCAAATAATATTAGTGCGCCATATGTAATTGTCGTTATCTTTGTAAAAAGAGAAAATCGGAAATTTTTATTTTTATTGGATAAAAATTCTTTTACTTCTATTAAAACCGGAAACCCGATTGCACCAAAAACAATAAGAAAACTAGTAATAGTTTGAACAAAGTAATCATGATGATAAGGCATCAAAGATTGACCTGTTATATCAAAACCTGCATTAGTTGTAGCTGATACAGATGTGAAAATACCATGAATCATTGCTTGCTTGAATGAATTATAATACTGTGTAAAGTACAATGTTAATAATGTTGCACCTATTAATTGTATTAACAACAGTATTTTTACAATTTCTCTGATTAAGTGTACGACTCCAGACAAATTAGGTTGATTGTGATCGACCATAATTAATTGTCTTTCACGAAGTCCAATTTTTTTACCGGAAATAAGCCATATAAACGTCCCTAATGACATAATACCGATTCCGCCAAGTTGCAATATAAGGATAATCATAATGTATCCAAATACGGTGTAAGTTTCAGATATATTAATAGCCGTCAATCCTGTTACACTTACCGCACTTACAGCGGTAAATAAGCTATCAATAAAATCTACTTCAACCCCTGGCTTATGGACTCCAGGTAAACGAAGCAGTAGGACAGAAAAAGCAATTGCTATAAAGTAATACGTAACGATTACTTGTGCCGGTGTAAATTTTATTTTTGGTTTAAGTTGCGGAGTTCTCATACAAATTATTTCCTTTCCATGAATCGCCAAGCCTGTTTACTCATTGTAAGAAAAAAAAGCATAAAAAGATAGCTTTAACCAACTATCTTTTCATACTTTTTGTTTTTATTTTCGAGTATTTTACTTTTTATTTTTTACTACACCTAGTATATAGCCGGATGCAGCAATAACAAGCAGGACAGTCCAGAAAATAATACTCCAAGTTGTTGAATGCGGGAAATGCTCATCTAAAATTCCTACTTTTGGATGTGAAAGCGTTAATACAGCTAGCTTCACTCCTACCCAACCAACAATTAAAAATGCTGCTGTTTCCAATGTAGGATATTTTTCAAGTAACTTAACAAACTTATGAGCAGCAAATCGCATAATAATAAGTCCAATTACTCCACCTAAGAACATAACAGCGAATTGTCCGCCGTTTATTCCACCAATCTCATAGCTACCTAGATGCGGTAATGTAACTGCGATAGCTACTGCTGCAAGCATTGAATCAATTGCAAATGCAATATCAGCTAGCTCAACTTTTAATACTGTAACCCAAAAGCCAGAACCCTTTTTTTCTTTTTCTTCAACATCTTTTTCATCATCTTTTTTCCGTGAATCATAAATATGTTTAATGGAAATAAACAGTAAATATGCTGCTCCTATTGCCTGCACCTGCCAAATGTTCACCAGGAACGTAATCATAAATAATGCTAAAAATCTAAAGATGAATGCCCCTAACAAACCATAAAATAATGCTTTTTTCTGCTTATCTTTAGGTAAGTGTTTTACCATAACAGCCATTACGACTGCATTATCTGCTGCCAATAAGCCTTCTAATCCAACTAGGACAAGTAATACCCATCCATACTCCAATAATATTGTTTCCATTAATATCCTCCTCATTGCATATAAAAAGACCCCTGCCTTTAAGAAGGCAAAGGTCTTGCTAAGCAATTAGTATAATTACTATCATAACCGATGGCAGATGCCATGTAATGACGACTATGAAATAGGTTTCCCTATAGCTACTCCCCTTTGACAAAAGTCAAAAGTCTATTTAATTATGTAAATCATTATACCACAATAAATAAAATTGTAAATACCATTTACTTAATTTGAATATGAAAAGATTTATCATTTTTATGTTTGAGATAGAATTCAATCATAGCCGGTAACGATTCGATAAAATCCGGACATCTAATATTTCCTTTGCTTAAAATCCTTTCTGCAATAACAGTATCAAAAGAAGAATCCCATGTTAAATAATCTAAAGTCTCCTTTTCCACTTGTAGCATCTTTCGGATTGGATAGATAGATACCGCTGCTCTTGCAAGAAATAAAGGAATTCTTCCTTTTGGATATTTTCCTGTTATTTGCTTTACGAATGCACGATATACCTCCTCCACTGGATATGGCTTCGGATCAGTTAAATGGACTGTTTGTGAAATCGCATCTTCACTTAAACAACAATATATAGATGCTTTTGTTATATAATCGCTAGGGACAACATTAATAAATGCACTTGACCTACCGAGGTAAGGTAATACAGGCAGTTTCTTTAAATTCGTAATCATATTAATAAAGAAATAAGGTCCATCAAATTTTGTTGTTTCACCTGTTTTTGAATTTCCTCTCACTATACCTGGTCGAATAATGGTTACTGGAATTATTTCTTTTAATTGATCCACGAGTACTTCTGCTTCATACTTTGTTTCTTCATAATGATTTTTAAAGCCATTTGGTTTTAGTAGCTCCGTTTCTAAAAGTTTCCCTTCTCTTTTTCCGGCTACATATGCTGTACTAAAATACATATACCTTTTTAGATTATTGAACTGCAGAACTAGCTTATTAAACATTTCTGTACCATAGACGTTTATTTTCCAAGCAACTTCTTTTGGAACTGCTAAATCATAAATTGCTGCTAAATGCCAAATATATTCTACATTTTCAAGGAGTTTCTTTAACCAATTGTCTTCTATCCCTGCGTTCGGTAATGTAATGTCTCCTTCAACTATAACAATTTGTTGATTGGATAAACCATCCTCATAAATTTCTTTAATCATTACCTTGGCTTTCTCAATTTGAGTTGGTAGTACAAGCACATAAGTAGTAGAAAAAACTTTTTGTTGGCGGAGTTCTTTCATAATATTTTTTGCAAGAAATCCTGGAAAACCTGTTATTAAAGCTGTAGTCACAATAATCCCCCCTTTTAAAGGTACCTAACATTAGTCAGTCATTATTTGTTGGTGTTGCTTTTCTTCTAGTTTGTTTATCAAATAAACTGTATATTACTGGCACCACGTAAAGTGTTAAGAAAGTAGAACTGATTAAGCCCCCAATAACAGTAATCCCCATAGGCTGATTAATCTCTGTTCCTTCTCCTATACCTAGTGCAAGTGGAACTAAACCTAAAATAGTTGTTAATGCGGTCATTAATATAGGACGGACTCGATCTCTAACTGATGTTGTAATTGCTTCGAATGAGTCCATACCATCTGCTTTTCGCTGATTAATATAATCTACTAAAACAATTCCGTTATTCACAACAATTCCAACTAGAATTAGAATTCCAATAACAGTCGAAATACTTATTGGTGTACTTGTAGTAAATAGACCAATGAATATCCCAATCGTAACAAGAGGTACTGTAAACATAATAACGAAAGGATATTTATAAGATTCAAATTGGGCAGCCATAACGATATATACTAATACGACCGCCAGTAATACTGCCAATATCATATCATTTTTAGCATTATCTAATAACTCTCTATCCCCGCCAAATGAGATGAGAACATTATCTGCCAATGCTACTTGGTCAATTGCTTCATCAACAAAATCAGACATTTCACCTAAAGAGTAATTTGATTCATATTTTATAGTGAATGTAACTGCTCCTGCTTGATCGACTCTTCTTATTGTTAATGGTCCTTCTGCTATTTCTACATCCGCAACATCTTGTAACATAATGAATTGTCCAGAAGGAGTTCTAAGTTTAAGTTGCTTTAGTTGTTCGACGCTATTACGATACGCCTCGTCATATTTCACATATACTCCGTAAACATCCTCATGTTCCGAAATAATTTGGGTGGCAAATGCTCCTCTAGTAACATTATTTACTGTTTGAGCGATTTGTACTGGTGCTAGACCATATTCAGTTGCCGCCTCTTTCTTTACAGTCATTTGTACTTCTTCGACTTTTTCTGTTAAATCGTTTCTTATGCTTGTAACACCTGGAATCTTATCCACTTCTTTATAGATTGATCCAACTGCATGATTTAATTGATCTTTATCTGCTGAAGAAATAGTGAAAGATAGAGAGTTCGGAGCTGAACCAGCAGCCGTTTGCATATTAAAATTCACTTCTACATTTTCACCAGCCGCAGCTATTACTTTCGGTTGAACTTCATCTACAAAAGTAAAAATAGAACGACTTCGATCTTCTAACGGAATCATCTTGACATATATTTCAGCCATATTAGACTTCGAGGTTCCTCTAGATTGGCCTTCTTGGTTTCCTCCAACAAAACTTACGTAAACTTCTACATCTTTTTCTTTTTGTAATTGCTTCTCTATTTTCTTTACAACTTCGTCCGTTGCTAAAAAAGAAGATCCATTTTCAAGTCTTACTGCAATAGTGACAAATCCTTCATCAGTCGCAGGTAAAAATTCCGTCCCCGTGCGGAACAGTCCAAGCGTTGAAATAAGTAACAAAATAACTGTAATCGAAAGTATCAAAGCACGATGGGATAATGACCATTTTATAGAACGTTCAAAATTATTGTATGCTTTCGAACGTCTTCTTTTTGCTTCTATATTCCCTTTTGGCTTCGTAAGCATCCTACTTGCCATCATAGGTATCACCGTAATCGCAACTACTAATGAAGCAAATAAACTAAACGAAATAGTTAAAGCAAATTCAGTAAAAATTTGTCCTATTAATCCAGAAAGAAATACTACTGGTACAAAAACGGCAACGGTTGTTAGAGTAGAAGCTGTAATAGCCCCAACTACTTCCTTTGTTCCGATATAAGTTGCTTCTTTTGGATTTTTTCCTAACCCTAAGTGCCTTTCTATATTTTCGATTACAACAATAGAATTATCTACAAGCATGCCTATACCAAGTGCTAATGCACCTAACGTCATAATATTTAATGAAAATCCAGCAAAATACATTAAAACAAACGTCACAATTACTGAATAAGGAATTGCTACACCTACAATAATTGGACTTCTAATGCCTTTCAAAAAGACGAACAATACGAGCATTGCTAAAATTCCACCTGTTATAAGGGTTGTGCCAATATTGTCTATAGCAAGCTTTACATAATCACCTTGATCAAATAAAATATTTGCTTTTACTCCACTGAACTCTTCTGTTGCAAGTTGCTTCTCTAACGCTTTTTGAAACGCCTTTGATACACTTGCAGTATTGGCACTAGATTCTTGAAAAACAGATAACAAAACGGCCGGTTCATTATTCGCTCTCGTTTCTGAATTCTGTTCTTTTTCAGCAAGTTGAACCGTAGCTATATCTGCAATCGTTACTTTGGTCCCATCAAGCGGATTTACTGTAACAACTAAATTTTTTATATCATCCAGATTCGTTAGAGAGCTGACTATTCTTGTTGTAAGCAATTTATTATCTTCAGTTTCAATAGGATTCCCCGGTAACGATATATTATTTGCTTGGATTAGTTGTACAATGTCATTTTGCGTAAGCCCTTTTTCTTCTAATACATTCTGATCGAGTAAAATTTGTACTTCTTCTACAAGTGTTCCAGAAACATTAACACTTGCAACTCCCTTTGTACTAATTAGTTCCTTTTCTAATTTCTCTGCTACTAGCCTAATATCTTCATCTGAACTTGTCCCACTCAAAGCTAATTGAATTACTGGAAATTGCGCAGGATCAAACTTCAGAAACTGTGGCCTTCCAACATCTTCAGGAAGTATCGTTACGTCCATCCTTTGCATAACATCTAGTTCTATTTCATCCATATTCGTAGACCAATCAAATTCTAATAAGATAAAGTTGGCACCTTCCTGTGAAGTACTTTTGATCGACTTTATCCCAGGTAAAGTACTTAAGGAAGATTCTAATGGTTTTGTTACTTTTTCATTCACTTCTACTGGACTGGCACCAGGATAACTTGCCACTACGACACCTATCGGAGGATTTAGGTCCGGTATTAAAGTAATAGGAATTTTAAAAAAAGAAACTCCACCTAAAATAATTATTAAAAACATAATTACGGTCGTAAATATTGGCCTTTTTATGGAGAAATCACTTATTTTCATTTTCGGGTTCCACCTTCTAATTTGCTACTTCTATCATATGCCCTAGCTCCCAAGAGTTCAAATACGAAAAAAGATAAACAGGACGAGCTCACGAGAGTAATAGCGGATACAGAATATTGGATTTGCGGATGTGGGCTTGGAATTTGCGCTTAGCGGCTGGGTACTTGCGATTAGGGCTGACTTTGCGTTTGGGTGAACTTGCGCATAGAGTCTTTGAATTTGCACATACGAGCTTTGAACTTGCGCATATGGGCTTGGAATTTGCGCTTAACGGGTGAGAACTTGCGCTTTGGACTGAATTTGCGTTTGACACGCTTTAATTTGCACATAGAGTCTTTACATTTGCAGATACAATCTTGGAATTTGCGATTAGCGAGTGGGAACTTGCGCATAACCGGAAGGAACTTTCGATTTGGGATGAATTTGCATATAGAGTATACAATTGGCACTTGTGTAGCTATAAATTAAAGAGGTCATCTGATTGAACAAGATGACCTCTTTTGAATTAAAGAAGATTATATAGTTTTATGTGTTCGTATTTATCTTGGAACCATCTTGTAGCGAATTCATTTTCAAATAAGAAAACATATTGATCGTAACGGTCTCGCACTAGCATACTTCTTGGACCTGTCATCGATTCTTTTACGTCTTCTTCATTTTCAATCCATCGAGCTACTTTTGAACCAATTGGCTCCATACGTACTTCTACATTGTATTCATTTTTCATACGGTGCTCAAATACTTCAAATTGTAGCTGTCCTACTGCTCCTAAAATAACTTCTTCTGTATGGAGAGTCTTATAATATTGAATAGCACCTTCTTGTACTAATTGTAAAATACCTTTATGGAAATGCTTAGACTTCAATACGTTTTTGGCAGTTACTTTAACGAATAGTTCTGGAGTAAATTGAGGAAGTTTTTCATAATTAAATGCTTTTTTTCCTCCAACTACAGTATCGCCTATTTGATAATTTCCAACGTCATATAGACCAATGATATCACCCGCTACTGCAACATCTACAGTTTCACGATCATCTGCTAAAAATTGAGTAGATTGCGTTACTTTGAAATTTTTCCCAGTACGAGCAAGCGTGACATTCATTCCTCTTTCGAACTTACCAGATACGATACGGACGAAAGCAATACGATCTCGGTGAGCAGGGTTCATATTCGCTTGAATTTTAAAGATGAAACCAGAAAATTCTTCTGTTAATGGATCTACCACTTCGCCATTATCTGCATTACGTGGCTGTGGAGTTGGAGCAAATTGTAAGTAAGTCTCTAAAAATGTTTGTACCCCGAAATTCGTCAATGCGCTTCCAAAGAATACAGGTGTTAGATCTCCTGAAAGTACTTTTTCTTTGTCAAAGTCATTACCTGCTTCATTTAACAGCATAATGTCTTCCATTGCCTGCGTATAATAGGAAGTTTTTTTCATTGGATGATCAACTGCTAGTTCACCGTCTTCATCTAAGGGCAGGTATCTTTCTTCTTCTTCTGTACGGAATTGTTCAATTCGGTTATTAAAACGATCATAGATTCCTAAAAACTCTTTCCCCATACCAATAGGCCAATTCATAGCATATGACTGGATTCCTAACACTTCTTCTAGTTCTTCCATCAGTTCCAATGGTTCTTTTCCTTGACGGTCGAGTTTATTAATAAACGTGAAAATCGGAATCCCTCTCATTCGACATACTTTAAATAGTTTTAAAGTTTGTGCTTCGATTCCTTTAGCAGCATCGACAATCATAACAGCGCTATCTACAGCCATAAGCGTACGATACGTATCTTCACTGAAATCCTGATGCCCTGGAGTATCCAAAATGTTAATTCGACAATTATTAAAATCAAATTGCATGACAGAAGATGTAACCGAAATACCACGTTGCTTTTCGATTTCCATCCAGTCCGATGTTGCAAATTTCCCTGTTTTTTTTCCTTTTACTGTTCCTGCATCACGAATTGCTCCACCAAAGTATAAAAGCTTTTCTGTAATAGTTGTTTTACCAGCATCTGGATGGGAAATAATTGCAAAAGTTCTTCGTTTTAGTATTTCATCTTTTATTTTTAAGTCCATATTTTGAGTATCTCCTTCTTATTTACTTTTTTATCATATGGATTCAAGCGCGAAAATACAAGTAAAAAAGAATCAGTCAACGGTAATTTTGCGAATTTAATCACAAAATCTGTTGCTGATTCTTTCAAAATGTAGATTAAGACATTTTGGAGGTTACATATGCATACAAAAGATTAGCAGTATGTTCTAACGACTCAACATGTGTTCTTTCATATGCATGAGACGCTTCTATTCCTGGACCAAATAACGCATGTTTCACATCAAATCCAGCTCGAATTGCAGCCGATGCATCTGAACCATAAAACGGATAAATATCTAACTTATAATCAATATTTTCCTTCTTAGCAAGTTCTACTAATTGTCGAGTCAACTCATAATGATAAGGTCCTGAGGAATCTTTTGCACAAATAGATACTGTATATTCATCGGATGTTTGACCATCCCCAATAGCTCCCATATCAACTGCAATGTACTCCACTGTTTGCTCCGGAATATTAGAGTTTCCACCGTATCCGATTTCTTCATTATTTGAAATATAAAAATGAGTCGTATTTGGTAGTACAATATTATTTTCTTGAATCGATTTAATTAATTGAAGTAATAAAGCAGTGCTTGCTTTGTCATCCAGATGACGAGATTTGATAAAACCTGATTCCGTTTCTTCAAAGCGAGGATCAAATGAAACAAAGTCTCCTACTTCAATTCCTAACAGACGTGTTCCTTCTGCATTTGTTACTTTTTCATCAATCCGAACTTCGATGTTATTTTCATCTCGTGCTAGTCCGCTTGCATTTTTATAAACATGTACAGATGTTTGATGCATAAGAATTGTACCGCGAATTTTTTTACCACTCGCTGTATGAATTGTGCAGTACTCACCTTCAACAGCATTCCAGTTGTAGCCTCCAACCATTGTTAGTTTTAATCTTCCACTTGCTTTCACTTCTTTAACCATTGCCCCGAGAGTATCTGTATGTGCAGTTAATAAACGATGCTTTGAATCATCTTCTCCTTTAATCGTAGCGATTAAAGCACCTTTATTTGTTCGTTGATATGGTACTTGAAGATCCATTAAAATCTTCTCCATAAAATCCATTATCTCTTTTGTATAACCTGATGGACTTGGTGTTTCCACTAAGCTCTTTAGTAATGAAACCGTCTCTTTAGCATTAAAAGTAAATGTCATATTGTTGCGTCCTCCTTTTATTCCATTATTCTATCTTATCAAAAATTAATATTTTCATACAGAACTAATTATAGTAGGTTCAGGTGCTTCTGATTACTAATTAATACTTTTTCTACTAAACTTTCTCAAAAATAATAAACATCCACAAACTTGTAAGATTCGCGGATGTTTGTAAAGTTATTTTAGAAGACCTCTTACAAGTTTCACTTTGTTTTTATATGGTGGGAAGACTATATTGACAGGTAATTTAGTGTTCTTTTTAAGTATCGATTTTTGATGAGTAAATAATGTAAAGCTAGATTCTCCATGATAGGCTCGGTGTCCTGAATTGCCTACTCCTCCAAACGGTAAGAATGCACTCCCCGCATGAGAAATTGTATCGTTAATACACCCTCCACCAAAAGAGAATTCCTGTAAAAAGTAACTTTGTGCTCTTTCATGTTCACTAAACATATAGGCAGCTAGAGGCTTTGGTAATTTACGAATTTGACGAATGATAGTTGGTAAATCTTTGTAGGAAATAATCGGTAGGATTGGTCCGAAAATTTCTTCCTCCATTGATGGACTAGAGAAATTTACTCCATCAAGTATAGTTGGCTCTATATATAAATCATTCCTATCTGTACTTCCTCCAAATATAATATGATCCTTTTCTTTTTCCAGCATTTCTTCTAAACGACTAAAATGACTCTCACTTACAATCCTACCGAGATCAACACTGTCTTGAATTGATTTCCCATAAAATTGATGAATCGTTTCTTTTAAATGTTCGATAAATTTCACTTTTACATTTTCTTCTACTAAAATATAATCTGGTGCAATGCAAGTTTGACCTGCATTTACTAATTTACCCCAAACTATACGTTTTGCAGCCATTTCTAAATTTGCAGTATGATCTACAATAACTGGACTCTTTCCTCCAAGTTCTAGTGCTATAGGTGTTAGTCGTTCAGAGGCCGCTCTCATGACAATTTTTCCAACTTTTACACTACCGGTGAAAAAGATAAAATCAAAAGGTGCATTGATTAATAAGGACGTTTCTTCCTTTTCACCTTCCAATACACGAATATAACGTTGATCAAATGTTTCCTCTATAATTCTTTTTATCACTTTTGTCGTATTTGGAGTTATTTCAGATGGTTTAATGATTGCACAATTTCCACCACATATGGCACCAAGAAGTGGTTCTATCACTAGTTGAAATGGATAATTGAAAGGTCCAATGATTAGAACCGTACCATATGGATCATGGACGATAAAACTTTTAGAAGGCATTAAAGCAATTGGTGTTTTTACTTGCTTTGGCTCCATCCATTTTTCCAAATTTTTCTTCATAAATGAAATACTTTCATAGACAAGTCCTATCTCAGTAGTATATGCTTCAAATTCACTTTTTCGTAAATCATCATGCAATGCTTGAATGACTTCTTTTTCATACTTTTTTATCGTATTTTTCAAATTATCCAGTTGTTCTATTCGAAATTTGGCAGTTCTAGTTACTCCTGAATAAAAAAATGTTTGGTTTTCCTCTATTATTTTATCCAATTGTTCCGCTGAAAAATTCATAATAAGCATCTCCTTATTGTTATAATCGACCTTTTTCTTAAGAAAATCATACATTTTTTTTCTTATATAGGGAAGAATATTACCTTCAAAGAAACGAATGTTAAAACTTCTTTCTTTTTAAATACATGAATGACACGAAATGTGGAAATACTCTTAACTGTAGAGAGAAATTCTTTTTTTACACTTTCCACTCCATTAGTCTATAAGTCTTATTTTTGCTTTATGATTATTGATTCATTTTTCAAACAATAAGTTTATTACTGAAATTTGTTAGGGTATACAATGATCAAATGGATATCGGAAAATAAAGGAGGAAATAACATGACTGAAACAGAAACTACTTGGTGGGAACCTATTTTTACTGGTGCAATTGCAATGGGAATTAACAAAGAACGATTATCTGAATTAAACGAAGAAGCATTTTTATATTTCACAGAAAATCAAGACGAAACGGAGCCCAATAATTGAATAGACTTTCTACATAAGATCAGCTTTCCTAGAAAAGTGACAGGAAAGCTGATTTTTTATTCGATATTTCTCCATAAATATAATGCAGCGTAACTAAGATATGGGGACCATGTGGAGAAATGCATTGTGATTTCTTCTTTGGATGGTTTGCTCTCCAGTTTCCAAATTTGTTTTAATGAGTTTTGAAGTCCAATATCAGCAGTTGGAAATAAATTTTCTCTACCAAGTCCAAATAATAAAAAGCTTTCTGCTGTCCATGGACCTATTCCTCGATATTTTATGAGTGTATGAATAATCGTTTCATCTGATTCATTGGAGAGGGATTTCAAATTCAACTCCCCTTCTGCAATTACTTTTGATATACCGATAATATACTCTGCTTTTCTTGTACTAAATTGCATGCTTCGAAGTGTTTCTACATCTAACAAAGCGATTTTATCTGCATCTGGATATAACCATACGCTATCCACTTGTTTTCCAAAAGCTTGCACAAATCGTTCCGTTAATGTTCTGGCAAATGAAAGATTTAACTGTTGGTGAATAATACTTTTTATAAGATTTGCGTATAAGGAAAAATCTGTAATGATAGGAGTTCCTTCAAATTTAACAAACAGTTCCTTTAAATTGGTATTAGCAAAATGGGCATTAACTGGTTCTAAACTACGATCAAAATGAAAAATGGATGATATACGTTCTAGCTGTTCGGCCGTTTTAATTCCTATTAGATTAAATTTAGGCTCTTCAAAAGACCCAATACTTTGTATTGTAATGATCGAATTATCTAACGGAATTTTAATTGATTGCTCGTTTACATTTACTGCATTTAGAGGATCCAAAGCAAGTCTTGCAATTGCGTCGTCAAATCTATATGCAAATGGTAATTCAATCGTCTGTGTCAATATTTTCGCTCCTTTTATCATGTGCTAAAATACTATTGGTGATGATGATGAAAAAATGGTTTCTAATATTAGGGCTACTCTTCCTTTTTGGTTGTGAATCAGTTCCTACAAGCGAGATTACAAAAACAAGTGGTACAACGAACCAGGTACCAATAGAAGTTGTTGAAGTAATCGACGGAGATACAATTAAAATAAATTATAATGGAAACATTGAAAAAGTTCGATATTTACTTATCGATACTCCGGAAACAAACCATAAAACACTTGGCAAACAACCTTTTGGAGAAGATGCAAAAGTTCGAAACAAAGAACTTCTGAATAGCGGAAATGTAACGATTGAATTTGATGTTGGTAATCGATTCGATGACTATGGCCGAATGCTTGCATATATTTACGTAGATGGTGTAAGTGTTCAAGAAACACTACTTGAGGAAGGATTAGCACGAGTTGCATATGTATTTCCCCCAAACACAAGATACTTAGATAATTTTGAGAAAGCTTCGGACACTGCAAAAGTTGAACAAATTGGTGTGTGGGAGACAGATGACTACGTTACTAATCGTGGATTTGATGCCTCTGCTATTTCAAAATCAAATAATCGGACAAATAAGTCGGTGGAAAATATTATGAAGTAACCAATCCTGAGAAGTGGTTTTGTACCGAACAAGAAGCAGTTCAAGCTGGATTTAAAAAATTTGGAGAATAAGAAGAGTAAACGTAGAAATACCATGGTTTTTCGCTACGACGGACGCTTTTCGTGGACATGGCTTCAGTCTCCTCGTCACTGCAAAGACACTGGCCAAATAAAGTTCGGCCAGTGTCTTTCCTGCGGGAAAGCGAGACAGACGAGACCCCGCACGAAGAAGGAGGCTCGTCGCTCGCCCGCGGAAAGCAAATGCCAAAGCGATAAAAACTCTTAACGACTATTTGATAGATAATTTAAAACGACTTGCGCGTTATCAGTTCGTTAAATGAACGTAATAACAAGAAAATCCCATGAGCCTGAACTGCCCCGTAAATGTTAGACATCAACTAACATTTACGGGGTGTTTTTATGTCTAAATATACAGTAGAAGTTAAATTACAAGCGGTGGAACGCTATTTAACTGGAAACCAAAGCTATAAAACTATTGCAGAAAGCATTGGCGCAGCTAAATCTCAAGTCATTACTTGGGTAAAACTGTTTGAAGCACAAGGTGAACATGGTTTTCAGAAAGACGACTATACAAGTTACTCATCAGCGTTTAAACTAGACGTACTCAATTTTATGATCAAAACTGGTGCGTCTCTTCGAGAAACCGCAAGCACATTTAATATTTCTTCCCCTAGTACCGTGTATAAGTGGGAACAGTTGCTTAAGACAAAAGGAATGGACGCGCTTGAACCAAAGAAAAAGGGGCGTCCATCCATGAAAAAAGAAACGAAGAAAATTATATCACCAACATCCACTCTAGCAGAAGACTCAGTCGAAGCTCTACAAGCGAAAGTCGAGCGTTTAGAAATGGAAAATGCTTATTTAAAAAAGTTAAACGCTTTAGTTCAGACGCAGGAAAAATTACAAACAAGATCAAAGCGCAAGTAATTGTTGAACTAAAGGGACAATATGAGGTCGTGGATTTAGTTGAGGTCGCTGACATTCCACGCAGTACTTATTACTACTGGGAAAAACGATTGGATCAAGTCGATAAATATGAAGCGGTAAAAGAAGCCATTAAGATCATTTATCACGAACATAAGGGTCGTTATGGTTACCGTCGCATCGCGAAAGAACTGCAGAAATACGGTTTTACTCATGACCCGAAGACCATCAACCGCTTGATGAATGAAATTGGTTTAAAATGTGAGGTCCGTATGAAGAAGTATCGCTCTTATAAAGGAAACGTTGGGAAAATCGCTCCTAATGTACTACAACGTGATTTTAAGGCAGAGAAAATGAATCAAAAATGGGTAACAGACGTGACTGAATTCCATCTATTCGGAGAAAAACGTTATCTGTCACCTGTTCTTGATTTGTGTAATGGGGAAATTATCGCATATAAAGTCATGAATCGACCGGTCTACCAACTTGTAGGAGATATGTTAGACGAAGCTGTTCAGCGCCTCCAGCCAGGAGACGAAGTCATCCTTCATTCCGATCAAGGCTGGCATTATCAAATGAAAAAATATCAACAGACATTACAAGCACATCAAATTACACAGAGTATGTCTCGTAAAGGGAACTGTTTAGATAACGCAGTCATTGAAAATTTCTTTGGCCTATTAAAGTCTGAACTGCTTTATTTACAAGAGTTTGAGAGCATGGCGCATTTTGAAAAGGAATTAGAAGAATATATGGATTATTATAATCACAAGCGAATGAAGGTAAAATTAAAAGATCTGAGCCCGGTAGAATACCGAACACAGATCTTAGAAGCTGCCTAAATTATTTGTCTAACTTTATTGGGTCAGTTCAGCCTCATGGGATTTTCACTTTTTTTATGTTCTTACACCTGTAATATTAGCTTCAGGTGCAGTATCTTCAGGCGGTATGTCTTCAAACGTTTCGTTCGCTTCTTCCAAATCTCTCGTGCGATGTGCTAATCTTGAAGCAGCACTTGCAGCAATGCTACCAACTAAATCATCTAAAAATGTATGCACTCCATTTCCCGATTTCGTATCAAGTTTTGAAATTAAACCTATTTTATTTTTATCTAAGTGCCCAAATGTTGTAACAGCAATACTTCCATACGTGTAAACGGAACCTAATGCAATCGTTTCATCTACGCCGAATAATCCTTCATCTGACTCTACTAATTGTTGAAGCGGTTCTGATAACATTTTCTTTTCAGCGAGTTCATCCAATTCTATTCCAACTAAAATTGCATGCTGCATTTCTCTTTTTTTCAAGACACTCTTTATGGATTCCACACAATGTTCAATTGTGAGTCCTTTATTGTATGGAATTTGCATTTCATAAACAATTTTTGCAATTTCCTCTATCGTAACACCTCTTCGTAATAATGCATCATTTGCAGCTTTTTCAACGGCTCTTGAATGTACTCTTGATGTCCCTCTATCCAATTTTATTATCCCCTTTATCTTACTGATTAGTGTTTATTATACCTCTGTTCATGTATATGTTACAATTTCTATACAACATGATTATTAGTAGGAGGTTCACGATGAACAAAGGAGTTGTACAAGATCTGACGCTTTTTAGCGAAGCATTGCAAGAAGAGATGCAATTGCTAATTTATTTACCACCAAATTATTCTCCATTGTATAAGTACTCTGTCCTTATCGCAAATGACGGGAAAGATTATTTTCAATTAGGACGAATTTCTCGAGTTGCAGATGAATTATACGAACAAAACGAAATTGAAAACCTAATTATTGTAGGTGTACCATATAAAAACGTTCCAGATCGAAGAGAAAAGTATCACCCTGATGGACAGAAGCATCAATCATACATACGTTTCCTTGCACAGGAACTTGTACCTTACATAGATGCTAATTATCCGACTTATCAAATTGGAATGGGACGTGCATTAATTGGTGACTCACTAGCTGCTACAGTTTCCTTACTTACTGCACTTCAATACCCAAATACTTTTGGAAAATTAATACTACATTCCCCACTTGTGAATGAGTATGTATTAGATCAAGTAGAGAATCATAAAGAAGTACATGCATTTTCTCTATATCATGTAATTGGCAAAGGTGAAACAGCTGTCAAAACAGGAGATGGATTATTAACCGATTTCATCACCCCAAATAGAAAATTGCATAATTTATTATTAAATAAAGGTTTTTCTACGTTTTATGACGAATTAAACGGAGACCATACTTGGAAGCTTTGGCAACCAGATATGAAGCGATCACTATTAAACAATTTCAGTTTATAGATGTTTTTTTGTTATAATGGTTATGTGATCCGTAGAAAATTTATGAGGAGGTAATTAAAAATGAAATACGGTATTGTTGCTTTCCCATCGAAGAAGGTACAGGATTTTGCTAACTCCTATAGAAAGCGTTATGACCCGCATTACGCACTTATTACACCACATATGACTATTAAAGGTGTATTTGAGGCAGACGAAAATGAAATCAAAACAATCGCACGAAAAGTGGACGAAGTTGTGAGAGGTCATAAACCATTTATTTTGAAAACTTCCAAGGTTAGTTCATTTGCTCCAGTGACAAATGCTATTTACTTTAAGGTAGAGCCAACTGATGAATTACTAGCTTTACGTAAAGATTTAAATGCTATAGAACTGAACGATAGTGAAAATTACGCGTTTGTTCCTCATATTACGATTGCACAAAAAATGAATTCTAGCGAACATGATGATATTTATCCTCAACTAAAGATGATTGGTGCAGAATTCGAAGAAGAAATTGACAGACTTCATTTACTTTATCAATTAGAAGATGGTTCTTGGACTGTTTACGAAACATTTAGATTGTCTGGAGCTGAATAATAATTGGTTAACGCAAAAATTGTAGGAACAGAAAAAGAATATCAAGATGCTATTTTCATTAGAAGAAAAGTATTTGTTGAAGAACAAGATGTTCCGCTACACTTGGAATTAGATGAGTTTGACCAAGACGCTAAACATTTTGTCGCATACGATGGTGATACTCCATTTGGTGCAGGGAGAATTCGAACAATTGAACCTTCTATTGGAAAAATCGAGCGTGTTTGCATACTTCCATCTTACAGAGGTAAAAATCATGGCAACTTAATGATGCAATGTATGGAAGATCACGCACAAGCAAATGGTTTTCAAAAATTAAAGCTAAATGCTCAAAGCCATGCTATACCATTTTATGAAAAAAGAAATTATACGATTACGTCTCCTGAATTTTTAGAAGCTGGAATTCCACATCGTGCAATGGAGAAAAATTTTTAATAATATATCAATAAGAAAAACCGTTAGTGGAATTTATTTTTCCATTAACGGTTTTATTTTTAGTTACTGGTCATATATACAAGTTAATAATATTTCCTTTGCGACTGATTTCTGCGACTTTCGGTGATAAATTTACCGGGTTTGGTTGAATAAAGCTTTTAAACAAAGGAAGGATAGATGGTTCTTTTGAGTCCAATAATTGCTTTTCTTGGCTCTTCTCGAATTTCTGTTCTTGTTGCTCAAGATGTTTATCAAAATTTGATTTCATTCTTATTCCATTTACATTATTGATATAAGCAAAATTATAATCATCCATTAGCATACGATTCGCATAATTTTGTGACTGGATCGGTTGAACTGGAATGATGTAACCCATTTTCTCCACCTCCTGCTTGTTTTAACACTCTATACCCTATGCTTCATTGCATGAAACTTATCACTTTTAACATCGGCAAAATAATATTTTGTTGAATATTCAGATTACATCAATTTTTCGATGTCTGATAAACTTAACGAACTACCTTTTTGCAATATAGAATTCGTAAGTTGATCTTCTAATTCTTTAGATACTGGTTTATTTGCTAGCTTGCCAACTTTTCGAACAATTTTACGAACTTGTTTTTCATCCGTAAAATCAGCATACGAGATGGCATTGGCAAGCGTAAAAAGTTCTTCCATTGATACACCAGTTTTATTTTCAATTGCTTTAAAAAATGAATTTTGCATTTACTCTCTCCCTCACATTATCAATATTTTGGATTAATGGAGAAAGCTAGCTCCTACAATAATTAATAAAATAAATAAAACAACGATTAGTACAAATGTTGAACTTTTATTTCCGCCATAACCGCAGTCATAGCCCCCGCCATAGCCAGGATATCCTCCACCACAGTAGCCGTACATACTCTTTCCCTCCTCTCATCTTCAACTTATAGTATGCGGATGGGGAACTGAAAAAAGGGCGAATCAACTAATAAGTAGTTTTTGAATTTTGAAAAATAAAAGCTCCTATTACCCCAAATATTATTGCTGCACTAATACCAGAGCTCGTTACTTCGAACATTCCTGTTAATACCCCAATAAGACCGTGCTTTTCTGCTTCAGCTAAAGCTCCATGGGTAAGAGAATTTCCGAACGAAGTTATAGGAATTGTAGCTCCAGCACCTGCAAAGTCAATTAGCGGCTCATACAGCCCAAAACCATCTAAAATTGATCCACTCACAACAAGTGTACTAAGTGTATGTGCTGGCGTAAGTTTAAATACATCCATTAATATTTGACCAACTACACATATGAGACCACCAACAACAAATGAAGTAATTAATGATGAAATCATTTTATCCCCTCTTTTCCATACGGCATTCAATGGCGTGAGCTATGCAAGGGATTGTTTCACCTTGTTGAAAAGTTAGTGGTGATAATAAGGCTCCTGTTGCAACAAGCAATACACGATTAAATACACCATTTTTTAATTGGTTATACACGTAACTAAAAAAAACTGCTGCAGAACAACCTGCACCACTCGCTCCTGCATTATAAAATGATTTTTCTCCATAAAATTGCGCACCAGCATCTTGTAATATCACACCACTATCTTCATCTTGAAACATTTCCTTTAATATCGATAGTCCTATCTTTCCTAAATCACCTGTCATAATAACGTCATAATCCGCCATCCTACTGTTAGTATTCGTTAAATGTCTTTCAATAGTATCTCTTGCTGCTGGTGCCATTGCAGCTCCCATATGTAAAGGATCTGTTTGACCGCCATCCACTACTCTTCCAATTGTTGCATGTGTAATAATCGGTGCATTTTTTGCTTGTTTTTGTAATAACGCATATCCAGCAGCAGTTACTGTCCATTGAGCAGTTCCAGGTTTTTGAGATCCATATTCCAATGGATATCTAAACTGTCTTTCTACTGCTGGGTGATGACTTGAGGCTCCTGCTATAACCGATCGTGCATTTCCGGATTCCAATAGAAGACTACCAAGAATAACAGATTCCATTGAACTTGCACAAGCAGAGAAGACACCTAGAAAAGGAATAGATAATTGACGTGCGGCAAAGTTTGTTGGAGAAAGTTGATTGATTAAATCTCCTCCAATAAATACATCGATGTTTTCCATTTGCTCGTGTGCTTTACGGATGGTTACTTCACAAGCCTTTTCAATAAAACGTGTATTTGCCCGTTCAAATGTTTCATCTTTTTCATTCTCTAATGGAAGAATTTCATCAAACTCTTCTGCAAAAGAACTTTCTTTTTCTACTGGACCAACCACAACACCTGTGCTCGCTATACTTGGCTTTGCCATAAATTGTATTGTTCCATATGTGTTCACCATGAGACCACTCCCAATTTCACTAAAATTGTTTTAATTAGAGCAACAAAAAAAGCTGAAACAACTCCAAATACGATAACGGAACCAGCTAACTTGAACATATTACCACCAATACCTAATACATACCCTTCCGGTTTATGTTCAATGGAAGCTGAAATAACAGCATTTCCAAAACCAGTTACTGGAACTGCTGATCCAGCACCACCGATTTGCGAAATCTTTTTATATAGTCCAGTACCCGTTAATATCATCGCGATAAAAACCATTGTTGCTACCGTTGGATTTGCAGCTGTTCTTTCGGTAAAGGGAAAGAAGCGGATATAGAAAAATGTAATCAGTTGACCTATTGTACAAATGATTCCTCCAACTAAAAATGCTTTTAACATATTTACAAATAACGGTGTCTTAGGAGTTTGTTGATCGACAATTTTATCGAATTGCTTCTGTTCCATTAGGTCTCTTCCTTTGATAATGATTTTATTTTTTTAATCGACTTTGTCATTTCATCTTCTTGCATACTTTGCTCGATTATTTTTTCAACTTCCCACCGTATCTTTAAATCACTTGTCACTAGGACTTCCTTATCAGGAAACTTTTCCTCTAACTTTTTGGATATTTTTTTTTCAATTTTTTCTTTATTAAACCTACTCATTCTGCGTATATCAATTGCAACGAGAACATCATTTTTGTCTGTAACACTGCTGTAACCCTTTACCGAATCATAATTATTTAATACTTGTTTTATTTCAGATGAATCGTTTTCAGGATAAATTGCTTCATTTACTTCATTGGAACAAGCCGTTAAGAAGCAAAGCAGAAGTATATATATAGCATTTTTCATAGGATTCTCGCTCCTTTTCGAGTTAGTATGAGCTTCGAAAAAAGAAATATACGAAAGTCAATTGAGATATTTGCCCTTACACCAAATGGATAGTTACATAAATTAGAGATAGGTAAAGAGGAGGTGAAATGTAATGGGTTGTGGAAGAATTGAAGATATTACGGACGTAAGAAGAACTGGACGTTGCGTTTGTGATGTCGTACGTGCAATTAAAGATATTCAAGACCAAGCGACTTCGGATTGTCCCCCATGTCCTACAAACTGTTTTTTAGAACCTCTTGGCGGTCTTGTTAGTCCCTCTCGAAACCAAGCTGATACACGTGTATTTATGCTTTTAACAGAAGATGGAACACCTTTTAAAGCATTTTACAGAGATCGAGACAGATGCGATAATGATTGTTTCTCAGTCTTTTTCCGAGTGGAAGATATTTTCGACAGCTGTTGCGCTACCTTACGAGTACTAGAACCACTTGATGCGCAAAGAAAAGAAGTTGATTTATTGAACGCAGATGGAACAAAAATCGACTTACGACAAATTTGCAAAGTGCGTAATTTTGCATTGACTGGTAGCTGTATTACGGTAGATTTAAATTGTTTCTGTGCAATCGAATGTATTGCTGATGTATTTTTAGATGTATGTGACTGATCGTTTCAACCTTGCAGTGTCTACTCCGTTCGGGAATGTCCCGGACGGTTTTATTGTGCAATTTTACAAAGAAAATAAAATCCGCAAACGCAATTTAAATGCATCTTGCCTTCATCGTTTCTAGCGTGCTTTGGACAGCATGTCGGCCATCTTATTACCGGATAAGTTTTAAGAGTGACGAGAAGTGGCAATCCACTTCCCGTCACTCTTCTTCGGTAATCCTATGGCTGTCGTTTGTCCGTGCCCGCTTGAAACGGTTGGAGTCAGATTGGCTATTGCTTAGGTTAATGAAAGAATAGATACTATCTACCTGGCGAGCGAGACAGACCAGCCCCCGCACGGAGCGAAGCGAGGGCACTGAAAAACTGTCTGTTTTTAGAATAAATACTTTTTCATTTCAAGAAAATCGTTGATAAAGGCGACACTCCTGCGGGAATAACGTTAGTCGAAGACCCCGCAGCGAAACGAGGAGACTGAGGCAACGTCCGCGGAAAGGGAGCCGTTTCAACGATTTTTTATGTATTTAAATATTGGACAACCTCATCTGGCAACATCTAATTACCTTTCTTATCTTTGAACAAAAGCCAAGCGCCCTCGTATTCACTTAAGAATTAGCTTTAATGTTTAGACGAAATAGATGTTTCCTCTCTCCGAAATCGCGATAAACCTGTCCAAAGCATACCGAAAACACCGAAGAACAAAGTAAGTAACCAACAGGCAAGTTCTTCTGCGATGCTGGAGTATGGACTTAGAAACGCTTTGTCGAAAATCCAAAAGTCCTGATTTTTCATTTTCTATGCAATAAAAAAACTATCCTTTTTAATTGCACCCCTAACTGTTAGCTTCATACTAACAATCTGGGTGCAATTAAATTAATAAGGATAGTTTTTTCTCTTTTGACGGAATTAATTCATGCATTTAAGCTATTATTCTTTACTTCATTTCTACTCCGCGCCATACTATTTTTTCCACTTGATCCACTCGGTAAGTAATTTTTTCTTCTGGTCCAACCAAAAAAGTGACGAATTCATCATCTACTTTTTCTACTTCTCCAGGGACATGTATCCCACCTTCTATATGAAATACAAGTGGTCTATATACTTTTCGTTGAAATGGTTTTACTAAAAAATTTAACTTTTCTAATATGGCGATTGTCTTATTAGACATGTTAGAACGTATTTCATAGATTGAAGTGCTCTCTTCTCGCTCTTTTTCTTGGACATCTATTTCTACATCTCTCTTATAGTTAGGTGGCAAATGAAAAACTGGTGGACCTTTTATATAAAGTAAAGGATCATTAAAAGAATTCACAGACACATCCTTTTTCCTTTAATTTATGCTCATTTCATTGAAAATGTGCAAAAGCCTATTTAAGATATAGAAGAGATAAACAATGTCGCTAAACCGAGGTAGATTAAAATACTTATAACATCATTAATAGTTGTAATAAAAGGACCGGATGCAACAGCAGGGTCTATCTTCATCCGATGGATTAACAAAGGTATAAATGAACCTGCAAGTGTCGCAACAAAAATGGAGCCAAAAATGGCTGCTCCAACTAGTAATCCAATTACTATATCATGCTTCCAAAAGAAAACAATTCCTACTACAATTATTCCACATAGCAGACCAGTAGTTAACCCAGTTCCAGCTTCTCTAAACAATAATTTAAATTTGCTTTCCTCTTCAATATCACCAGTTGCAATTCCTCTTATTGCAACAGCTAAAGCTTGTGTACCACTATTTCCAGCAGTCCCTGCTATTAGGGGAATAAAAACTGCGAGCAAAGCTACTTGATCTAACGTTTTTTCAAAGATACTCATTAAATTTGCTGTCAACATTCCTAAAAATAACAAAATAATTAGCCATGGTAACCTTTTTTTCGCTGCCTGAAATGGACTTTTATCAAAAGTATCCATATGAGCAACCCCTGCAAGTTTAGAATAATCATCCGATGCTTCTTCATCTAAAACGTCAATAATATCATCGACCGTAACAATTCCTAAAAGATGCTGTTCAAAATCAACAACAGGTACAGCTAAGAAATTATAGTCTTTTATCGTTCGGGCAACTTCTTCCTGATCCTCACTTACTAATATACTTACAACTCGTTCATTCATAATATCTTTTATCAAAGTATCTTCTTCTGCTATGATTAAATCACGTAGCGAAATTACCCCAGTAAGCTGGTGTAATTCATTTACGACAAATAAGTAATATACAGTTTCCGCATTCGGTGCTTCTTTTCTTAAAATAGTCATTGCAGAACGACAAGTAGATGTTTCTGGAATTGCTACATATTCTGTTGTCATAATTGATCCAGCAGTATACTCATCATAATGTAGAAGATCTTTAATCTCTTGAGCAGACTCCTCATCCATTATGCTTAAATAACTGGCTACTTGGTCTTTTCCTAATTCATTTAATACATCAACGGCATTATCTGCATACATATAGGAAAGCATATCAGCAGCGTATGTCGTATCCATTTCTTTCAAATAAAATTCATATTGCTCATCATCAAATTTTGTCGCTTCAAATAACTCCGCCATTTCCTTAGGAGAGAGATAGTGAAAGATTTTTTTACGTATATCTGGCTCCACCTTTTCAAAAAATAACGATTGGTCATATGGGTGAAGCTGCATAAATTCTTCTCTAAATTCGTCCATTAAATCATTACTTAAAAACTCTATTAACTGGGATTCGTCTAGTGCAAGTTGATTCATTTCTTCTTTCACGTATACCCCTCCTTTCAGCGGTTTGTACAAGTATATACTTTACATACTCTCAGTTCCTAACACTTTTCTTATTGTATGTGGTTTATTATTATTAAGCAACTACTATATTGTGTGTTTCCTCGCGAATCTCCATCCTATTATTTCCCGGGAAATCACACCTTGAAACTTTATTAATCCTATATAATAAAAAGGCCCACGATTATCACCTATTATCAAGGTAATAATCGTGGGTATTTATACAAAATTTCGTTCATATCTTTAGGAAATGGTGCCTCAATATGAATTGTTTCGTTTGTAAAAGGATGAAGAAATTTCAATTCCTTCGCATGAAGTGCTTGTCTATCCATTAACAAGAGACTACCACCGTATAGATCATCTCCTATTAATGGGTGACCTATAGACATCATATGTACTCTTATTTGATGAGTCCTCCCTGTATGCAACTTTAGTCTTACATGGGAAATTTCCTCCCCTTGGAACGAAAATCTCTCAAGTACTTGTACAGTGGTCTTAGCATGCTTCCCTTCTGACGAAATAATTCTTTCTATAATACTGCCATCTTTACGTCCAATTGGTGCATCTATTGTAAAGTTATCTTCTAAAAGATGGCCATGTACAATCGCTTCATATGTCCGAAAAATATCTCCTGATTTTTGCATTTCGCTTAATAAATGATGAGCATGACGATGCTTCGCTATACAAATAACTCCAGAAGTATCCTTGTCTAATCGAGTAACAATATGAACAGTCGTCATCAAACCTCTTTCTTCTAAATGCCCAGCTACGTAGTTTGCAATTGTTCCATGTGGATGTTCCCTCGAAGGAATTGTACTAATCCCAGCTTTTTTGGAAAGTATTAATATATGTTCATCCTCAAAAAGAATTGGAAACTCTCCTTTTTCAGCAATTAATCCCTCACTTTTTCTTTCTTTCGGGAAAATGACGGACACTACGTCTCCTATTTTTAAAAGATGACGAACCGTTTTTTCCTCCCCGTTGACGAGAATTTTTCCACCTTCATATTTAATACTTGTTAATGCTTTTTTGGAAATTCCGTATTGTTTTATTGCATCTCTTAATACTTGTTGTTCTTTTATTTCAAAAGACAAAGATATTGGATTGGAGTTCATTTTTCTAGATCACTATCTATAAAGGAATCATGCACTCTTTTCCAAAATGGAAACGATCTAAAACGTGCAAAACGTATTTTTTCATTCGCAACTCTGTACATGATAGATTGCACATCTTTATGCAGTAACTGCAAATGATCAACTGTTACCATAAAGTCCGGCCCCTTGACAGGCTTTAATAAGCAAGAATGATGTTTTGGCAAAACTAAAGGCGCTCCAACGGTACGAAATACTCGATTGTTTATAGACGCAATTTCTGCAAGTTGCATTGCTTCTAGCGAAGGATGCACAATTGCACCACCTAATGCCTTATTGTAAGCAGTGCTACCTGATGGGGTGGACATACACAGTCCGTCCCCTCTAAAGCGTTCAAAATGACTTCCATTCAACTCCACATCCATAACTAATGTTACGTCTGGAGATTTGACAGTTGACTCGTTTACTGCGAGGTATTTGGAGCTATCTTCGCCGTGTCGATAGTTAATAGTCACTTCAAGGAGCGGATATTCTATTACTTCGTATTCTTTTTTTGCAATGCTAATGACCAATTTTTCTATTTCTGAAGGCTTCCAATCTGCATAAAAACCTAAATGTCCCGTATGAATTCCGACAAATGCAACAGATGATGTTCTATGCTTATACTTATGGAATGCATGTAAGAGCGTTCCATCTCCTCCGATGGATAAAACGATATCAGGATTCTCTTCATCCAACTCAAGCCCAAAATCCACTAAGTACGATTTAGCACTTTCCATTAAATTATTTGATAATTTATCATTTCGAGATTGTATGAAAAATTTCATCGTTGGCGATGCCTCTCTTCCGTGTGACCATGTATTCTTGGGGTGGAAAGCTCTTTGTTAGCACTAAAGTATTTTTGTGCTTCTTGTATTTCACCACGTATTAACGACATTTCCTCGTCTAACCGAAATGCTGCTTCTGCTGCATACTGTAACCTTTTTTTTATTTCTTCTGGAAATACGCCTTTATATTTATAATTCAAGGAATGCTCAATCGAAGCCCAAAAGTTCATCGCAAGTGTACGAATTTGTATTTCGGCCAATATATTGATTTCGCCATGTATTGTTTGGACAGGGTACTCAATTATCATATGATAGGATCTATATCCACTTTGTTTTTTATTTGATATATAATCTCTTTCTTCCACTACTCTTATATCTTTTCTTGCTCTTAACATTTCCACTACAGTTTCAATATCGTCGACAAACTGGCACATCATTCGTAACCCGGCAATATCCGGAATTTCTTTTGCTAACGTATCGGAAGGCTCGAATACAATTCCTTTTCCAAGAGATTTATCATAAATACTCGCTAATGGTTTTACTCGCCCAGTGACAAATTCGATAGGCGAGTTCGTATTTTCAATTTCAAATTGTGTACGCATCCCTTTTAGCTTTATTTTCAACTCAGAAACTGCTTGCTTGTACGGCTCTAGAAAACGTTCCCATTGCCCCATACGCGCGTCACCTCCACTTCACATGACTTTTTCTATTGCATTAGAATTTCACTGAATGCCTCTTCTACTGCTTTTGAAAATTCAGCACCATAGTTATCATTTCCTTCAATATTGAATATTAGCATTTCAAGCTCTTCTCTAAACTTATGTAGTGTTAATTCTACTTCTCCAAATTGTAATGTTGGATCCTCTGTAGCTTTTAATGTGCTCACTAGTAGTGGCCAAACTGCTTGACCGAACTTCACGTAATGATAGCCTGTCTCATCTTCTAATAGATAGACAAAAGCTAGCGTATCGGAATCAGTAATCATTTGACCTCCTGCTGCTATATGTATATTTGTTGGAACCTCATCTAAAATAAAACGTATATCATTCTCTAATTGCACTCCACTGTGCACATTAAACGTAATAGGCAAAATAAAATCTTTCCTTTCTATCCATTCTTCCACTATTTTATCATATTGAATACCGTTGCAAACTGTCTATAATAGAAATAATAAGAAAGGTCGTGAAATAATGCATAAAGAAAAAGAAATTGAATTTAAAAACTTGCTCACGAAAGAAGAATTTAATCAATTATTAACTCATTTTCAATTAACTCAAAAAGATTTCTTTACACAAACAAACTATTATTTTGACACACCAAATAACTATTTTAAAGAAAAAAAAATGGGCTTTCGTTTGCGAGTATTACCAAATAGAAATGAATTAACACTAAAAATTCCAGAACAAGAGCATATTATGCATGAAACAACTCAACTTGTAACCGATATAGAAAGAGATGCGATCATACATAATCTTAAGTTCCCTTCTGTTTCCTTTCTCGAACAAACGGAAGAAAAAGGACCTCTCATCTGTATCGGTAGTATGAAAACAAAACGTGCCCAATTATCATTTGACAATGGTATGTTATTTTTTGATCACTCCATTTATAGTAATACAGAAGATTTTGAGTTAGAATATGAGTGTAACGATGTCGAAAATGGGAAAATGGTTTTTTCGCATTTATTAGATACCTATAAAATTCCCGTAAGACATACCGATAAAAAAATCGCACGACTTGTAAACTATAATAATTCGTTGAAAGGTTGATACCAAGTGGATATTCAATCATTGAAAACACTAATGGAAATAAATGCAATGCAAACTTTAGGATCGTTGCAAAGCTCTCCAAGTAACTCTAATAACTCTTCTTTGTTCTCAGAGTTACTTGGAGAAGTACTCCATGTTAATGAAGATTCGTCTTCTTTGTATAATGAGTCTTCCCTAATTTACAGTGGAAACTCACCAGTATTCATTCCATCGAATATAAATTTTCAAAATGGAAGTTTTACAAATGCTATTACTTCTTTTTCATCTAAAACAGGATTATCTTCTAATTATGATGAGATTATTCAAAGAGCATCAGAAAAGTTCAACTTACCAGAAAAGCTAATTTCGTCAGTCATAAAGCAAGAGTCTGGCTTTAATGCTTCTGCTATTAGTACAGCTGGTGCATCGGGATTAATGCAGATTATGCCTGGTACTGCGAAATATTTAGGTATTAACAATATTTTTGACCCAGAAGAAAACATTATGGGTGGAGCAAAGTATTTACGACAAATGCTAAATCAATTCGATGGTAATATTGAAACAGCACTAGCTGCTTACAATGCTGGACCAGGTGCTGTCAAAAAATATGACGGTATCCCACCATACAAAGAAACACAAGATTACGTACGAAAAGTAATGAATTACTTTCAAGCATAAGAATTACTAGGAAACAATATTCAAGCGGCCATTAAACTGGTCGTTTTTTGCTCTAATTTTGAAGCCAGTCTAATTGTTTGAGATATTCGAAGTGGATTGATAGAATGGAAATAGAGCTAAGCAAAGGAGTAACTAACATGACAGAGAAACCAATACTTCCTTATGATGAAATCGGTGCTGAAAAATTATCAGAGCTAGTCGATACATTTTATAGAAATGTAGCAGAACATCCTAAGCTGAAGCCAATTTTTCCAGAAGATTTAACAGAGACTGCTAGAAAACAAAAACAGTTTCTAACACAATATCTTGGTGGCCCCAATTTGTTTACGGAAGAGCATGGACATCCAATGATGAAAATGCGACATTCACGATTTCCTATTACTCCTGAACGTGCTGAAGCATGGCTAGAATGCATGAGTGATGCAATGGACGAAACAGGTATCGAAGGGAAATTCCGTCATGATTTTTATAGAAGACTTGTTCTTACTGCCAACCACATGGTCAATCAAATGAGTCATGAGGAGGAAATGATGTGACAAGAGTACAAATTCCGACTGAAACAATTGCTTCTCCTTTAGTAAACAAGCCCATTGAAATGTATATTTTTCTTGATCCTCTTTGTTCAGCTTGTTGGGATTTGCAACCGATCATTCGGAAGTTGCAAGTGGAATATGGACAGTATTTTACAGTTCGTACAGTACTTAGCACGCAACTAAGTAACTTAAATACTGTATGTACAAAGCCAAATGAACACCTGGTAAAAAGTAATGGTGACTATTTAGACATGGAGCACCCTGTATTTCCATCTATTGCGGTTAAAGCTGCAGAGTTTCAAGGAAAAAAAGCTGCTCTTCGTTTTTTCAATAAAATACAAGAACATTTATTTTTGAAAACCAAAAATGTAACATCTTTTTCTGTACTTCAAGAACTTGCTATTGAAGTAAATATTGATGTACAGGAGTTTAGTAATGACTTTCGTTCAAAAGAATGTGCCCGTTCATTCCAAAGTGACTTAAATATAACGTGTGAAATGGAAGTAACTTCTTTTCCAAGTATCGTTTTCTTCAACGAAAATATTGAAGATGAAGGTATTAAAGTATCCGGCATTTATCCATATGAAATTTATGTACAAATATTAAACGAAATGCTCTATGAAGAGCCGCATAAACAGCAACCACCATCCCTAGAAAAGCTTTTTGAGCGATTCTATTCATTAACGACAAGTGAGATAGCTTGCTATTATAATATTTCAGAACCCCAAGCAGAAAGAGAGTTAAAAAAGCGCTTATTACTTCAACAAGTTGATAGACTTGTTTTACAAGATACAGTATTGTGGCGATTAAAATAAAGATTGAATATAAAGCAGTCTATCTCTATGAGTTTAAATATTCCTAGTGGTAGGCTGCTAATCTTTTACTTGAATAGGATAAGATTTCTATTTAAAGTGACTTAATCAAAAAGAAAAATGCCCTATCCTCCATGAGGATAGGGCATTTTCTTTTTACAAAGGGGATGGGAGAAATGTTCACGTTCAAACAAAGGGGTGTATGTTATCTTGTGATTTATTTCACACTCTTACTTTATCATGCCGGAATAAATAATACAATATATTAGATACTCTTTTCACAAAATCGTCATACATAAGACGTCTAACCTATTTTGTTCATCCATTCCTATTAGTTATTATTTTACAAGATAATTTGTTTAAACCTAAAATGCACATTTTATTTTGATTTCTAAACAAAAAAGGTAATCCTTAAGTCGTTGTACACGATTTAATGGATTACCCCTTTTTGAAATTATTGTGCAGAAAGCAATTGTTCTAACTCGTTTAATTTTTCTTCGAATACTCGACAGGCTTCTTCTATTGGAGCAGCTGTGTTCATGTCCACTCCAGCTTTTTTCAACACTTCGATTGGATAGTCTGAGCATCCAGCTTTTAAAAATTCATTAATATAACGTTCTACTGCTGGCTTACCTTCAGTCAGAATTTGATTGCTAAGAGCTGTTGCAGCACTTAACCCAGTAGCATATTGATACACATAATAATTGTAGTAGAAATGTGGAATTCTCGCCCATTCTAATCCAATTTGCTCATCAATAACAATCTCATCGCCAAAGTATTTTTTATTTAAATCATAGTACACTTCTGTTAGTTTATCCGCTGTCAATGCTTCCCCATCTTGGTCTAACTGATGGATAATATGTTCAAATTCAGCAAACATCGTTTGACGGAATACAGTGCCACGGAATCCTTCTAACCAATGATTTAATAAATATATACGCTTCTTAGGATCTTCAATTGTTTTTAATAGGTAATCATTTAGCAATGCTTCATTACATGTTGATGCCACCTCTGCGACGAAAATTGAGTAATCACCATATACATAAGGTTGATTTGCACGAGTATAGTAACTATGAATACTATGACCAAATTCATGCGCAAGAGTAAAAAGATTATTTACGTTATCTTGCCAGTTCATCAAAATATATGGATTCGTTCCATACGTTCCAGATGAATAAGCCCCTGAACGTTTACCTTTCGTTTCTACAACATCTACCCATCGATCTTCCAAACCTTGTTTTACGATTGATACGTATTCTTCACCAAGTGGAGCAAAGCTTTTTAACATCGTTTCACATGCTTCTTCATACGTATACTCTATATCGATTTCTTTAACTAAAGGTGTATATAAATCCCACATATGAAGTTCATCTAGACCAAGGACTTTTTTACGTAATCCTACGTATTTATGAAGTAGGTGTACGTTTTTATTAACTGTTCCTACTAAATTATCATAAACACTTTCAGGTATATGATTTTGGGACATAGCTGCTTCACGAGCAGTTTTATAGTTGCGAATTTTAGCATTCACATTATCAGCTTTTACATTACCTGTTAAAGTTGATGCAAATGTATTACGGAACTTACCGTACGTATCGTACATCGCTTTAAATGCATCCTCACGGACTCTCCCGTCTTTACTCTCTAAAAAGCGCGAATATCTTCCGTGTGTTAATTGTACTTCGTTTCCATTTTCGTCTTTAATGGATGGAAATTCTAGATCCGCATTGTTCAACTTTCCAAATGTATCGGATGATGCACCAGCAATTTCTGAAAACTGTGCAAGTAAAGCTTCCTGTTCTTGAGGTAACACATGAGGTCGTTCCTTATTGATTTCTTTTAATAATTGACTATAAACTTTCAATTCTTGGTTATCATTTAAATAAGAAGAAATAACCGCCTCGTCAACTGATAATATTTCTGGAACTAAAAAAGATAATTCCGTAGAAACTTTCACATAGAGTGATTTGATACGACTTTCCATCGCTTGGTATATACTGTTTGCAGTGTCTTGATCGTGACGCATATGTGCATACGTATAAAGTTTACGCAACCGACTAGTAAGTTCATCTCGATACGTTAATACTGCTAATAGAGCATTTGCACCGCTTCCAACTGTCCCTTGATAGGAAGCAGCTTTTTTAGACAGCTCCGATACTTCTTTAAATTCTTGCTCCCACGCTTCATTTGAAGAAAAAATATCTTCTAATCTCCATGTTAATTGCTCTTCTACTTCTTCTCGTGATAAAATTTTATTTTTCGCTTCTGCAGTCAAGATGAGCTCTCCTTCCAATTCCTTCGTAATTCGAATCACTCCTTATTTTCTCAATTTTCTAGTCAATTTGCAAGGAAATCAACGTAGAGTAAATGATTCATTTTAGGGATATCTATTTTACTCAATTGAATAGATGAATTAGATTTTTCAATACATCGTTGTAATAGCTGAATATATATCTTTATAGCTTCAAACATTCTATTATTACTTCCTTTTCCAATTGGTCTATTTTGAAGAAAAGATTCGCAATGGAAATCAGTCACTTGGTCGATTGAGACATGCATAATATTTAAATAATCGATCAATTGAATTTGCCATTCTATGGCATGTACATGAAATGCTTCCGCAAATGAAGTAGGAATTCCAATAAACAACGGGAGATTTCGAGGAAGTACTTGCCACCGATAGCATACTTGTAAAAAGGGAGATTGTATTCCTTTTCTATTGTAGATATAGATATTATTTAAATGTTTCATTCGTTGTTGTTTATAAAGTCTTAAATAAATTAGATACTCTTCAAAAGTTAAACGCTTTAATAATGCAAAAGGCCAAGATTGCTTTTCCAGTGATAAACTTTTGGATTTAACTATATATGTGTTAGTTTTAATGTGCATTAAGTTAGAAAGATAATGAAAATGTTTAGCTTGGGGACAGTAGGTAATAATTGTATTACCATAGGTGGAATGTCTACTGATGAATTGTTTTCTAAATGCAGATAGCTGCATCATTCCTATTTCTTGAGTTGGGAGCTCGTATTTAGGAGGTTTTCTAAGTATCCAAAGTGGGATTATTTGCTCGTTTTGATAACCTAACTTTCGTTTTTGAATAGTAGATACAAGTACTGGGCTACATTGAAATTCGATTGCAAAGTTTGTTTTATCACACTGTACTAAAATATCTGGTCTTTGTTTAATTGTTGGAATGAATGGCTCCAATTGAGCTTGTACTTTCAACCGTTGAAAAAAAGAGTACAGTTGAAGCTTGCCATAGTGATGATCTTCACTTTCACCTTCCGAAAAGGATTCCGAGCAGCTGGAATTTTGCTTATGAGCAAAATGCGGGATATTAATCATTCCATTTTTCAATATAACTTCTTCCTGACATTGCATACAAAGGAAAGAGTTCTTATTTCTTAATTCCTTTAATTGCTCATTAGAATAATTGGCAGTAATAATGATTTTACCTTGTTTTGTAATAGCTGTGAGTATTACCATCACCTCCTATTCTAAATGTACGAATATTCGCTAAAATAATCAAGTATTAATAACAAACTTAATACTAAATGCAAAAAAATCAATGAATCTTCGCATAACATTGTCCTTGTTTCAATTCTTAGAGGAAAAAGCCGTGAGATTCCTGCGGAAAAACGGAGCAGCAAGACCCATCACGATCGTAACGAGGGCACTGAAAAATTCTCTATAATTCAACTTTGACAGATCTGGTTGTCCGATAGTTCAATTAATAAGAAAATCGTTGAAACAGCTCCCTTTCCGCGGGCGTTGCCTCAGCCTCCTCGCTTCGAGGCCACTGAAAAACTCAAAATTATTATTTTTATAGGAACTATTTGCTGTATATCATCAAAGAATTTAACGCGACGCATGAGACTCCTGCGGGAAAGCGAGACAGACGAGACCCCGCACGAAGCGAAGCGTAGGAGGAGGCTCGTCGCTCGCCCGCGGAAAGCGAATGCCAAAGCGCTAAATTCTCTTAGGACTATTTGATAGATAATTTATATGAATGACACTTTTTCAGTGTCCTCAGCGTAGCAAGGAGGCTTGGCGATTCGTCCTCGGAAAGCGAGTAGCTTTTTCCGGACTCATTTAGTCTTCGTTCTATTTATATAAAAAAGAGGTAAACAACTCTAACTAATCACGTTCATTTTGGCTGCTTTTTGGACATCTCGGATAGCACTCCTAGAATCTATACGAAGGAGAAAGCTGCGAGACTCCTGCGGAAAGCGAGTGTCTATTACCGGACTAAAATAATCCTATTTATATTTTAGAAGAAAAAAGACTGTAGGCACACTCGATTTTATCGAGTTTGTCGACAGTCTGAAACCTTCTTTTCACAGAAGGTTTAAAAGAATTTATTGAGTTCCTTGAATACATCGTTTGTTATTATTTCTTTTCCGTATTCTTGAATAATATGAATAGTCGTTGATGTACGACTAGCAAATTCTGAAATTACACTTAATGTATCTAGGATTGATATTATTTCGTTCACTTCTAAGTTGAAATGGACATGCAAATAGTACTTCTCCTCATAATGATACAAAGATGTTTGTAAAATCGTCGTATTTAATTTTTTTGCAAGTGGAAGTAAATCATCAAAGTGGTCAAATACAAATGTATACTCTAATGGTAATTCCTCCATATCATCTAGATAGCTTGGAAAATCTTCAAATTCATGTGGTCCTATAGAACTCGTAGCCCCATTTTTAAAAATTTTGTTTGAATGGTCTTCTATTTCAAAACTTGACTCTGACCGATCATCGCCTTTTGTCATTTCCGTTCGAGTGACAATCACTTCCAAACCTTTTTCCATCGCATGAACTTGTATCCACAACGGTCCATCTAAATCGTCAAAATGGTCATCATCATGAACCTCATCCATCATCTCCCAAAAAAGCTGCTCGCTCTTATCTTTGTTAAACCAAATTTCATCTCGGCTGAAGCCTCTTTCTTCAATGTCGATGTATGAAATGTATACTTTGAAAGTGTTATCATTGATACGCTCGATATCCATTTAACACATCTCCTTTCGCTTCCTACCGTTTCATATAGTGCAATGTCTACTACTATTGTATGTTGTTTAATAAAAAAAGAAAAGGATTCGTGCTTATCTTTTCGGAATAATAACGACCAGACTATAAGCATTTTAAGAAAATTTAAGTAACTATGCAAGTAATAAAATAAGAGCTGAATGTTTTTCAAAAATTTCTTTGAAAACAATCAGCTCTTAATGTATTAGTTAACCATACGTTGTGCTTCGAGTAGCTGATAAGCACGTACTTTTCTTGGTAAAAATCTTCGAATTTCATCTTCGTTATATCCAACTTGTAGACGTTTTTCATCCAAAATAATTGGTCGTCGTAATAATCCAGGATACTCTTGGATTAGCTCATATAGTCGTTGAAGTGGTAAGCTCTCCACATCAACATTTAATTTTTGAAAAATTTTCGAACGAGTGGAGATGATTTCGTCTGTACCGTCTTCTGTCATTCGTAATATTTCTTTTATTTCACTAATGCTCAGCGGTTCTGAAAAAATATTTCGTTCTGTATATGGAATATCATGCTCTTCCAACCATGCTTTTGCTTTTCTACAAGAAGTACAGCTTGGTGAAGTAAATAGTGTGACCATCAATAAAAACACTCCCTCTCAATTGGTTGTTGTGTTATATGAAGTAGATTATAATTAGTTTAATGTAATACTTTACTTTTTAAGTATACACCAATTTTTAGTTAATTAAAATATGTTTAGAAGAAAAAATTTACTATTTGATGAATCTGACACAATTTCGTTGAATATACAAGTAAGCTTATAGTATGTACCTAAAAATTATATACACTATTTTTATACCCATCTCTTTTCTATTTTAAACATCTAATACAAAAAATAAATTTACTATTCTCAATTAGTAAGTACAAATTGAAAATGGCTGTTATACTAAATAATACGTTTTTCATGAAATAAGGTTTCAAAAATAATAAAAAAATTGCTGACTAATCATTTCTAGAGTGTTTTGGAATGTACAAATGCATCAACATTACTTTGGAAATCCTTGTGAAACGGATGTTTTGTCCGGCACCATCCATACAATTATCGAAAAGATGGTAGGGACGTGACTAAGTCAAGTCCCTACCATTCAAAAATCCTAATGAAGGTGTTGAAGTCGTCCTGTACAAAGCAATCCGAAAACGCCAAGGAAAAAAAGTAGTGGAACTGATACTTTCTTTTGCGTCGAGCTTACGCATGAGTAAACGGTCTTCTGCGACGAGCTTGCGCAGGGACAACAGCTGTTATCGTTTAATCTTAGAATCGTTTGTAGGGTGTACAGTTTTTATAATTTTAAAACATAAAAAAGACATAAGATTTTATATCTTATGTCTTTTAGCTATACTTGTATACTAAAAAATGTCCTACTTTCTTGCATGGCTTGTCTTAGAAGAAATATCTATAACTTAAGGTGTATAGTCCACGCCTGCAGAATACTTGTTACCTGCATTCCATAGTAAATATTCCATTATACCTGCTTCGTTTAATGCTTTTATTTGTGCTTCTACTTCTTCTTTACCATATGTTTGATAGTTTCCTGCTCCAAGGTAGGATGCTGTGAAGTCTTGAATCCATGGTCGTGAAACCGGCCGATTTTTAAGCTCACCTAGCTTAGCATTTTCAACTTTTGCATATTCTTGAACTAGACGGTATGGTTCTAAATCAGGCTTAGCAATACCAAAATAAGAAGTCCAATGACTTGGATATATCATAGAAGAAATAACGTCAACATTTTCAGATATCTTTGAAAAGTTTTGTCCAATACCAGGAGCCTCTGGTAATGTAGCTGAATAACCAAAAATATCAACGGATACTTGAACTCCATATGGTTTTAATTTCTCTCTAGCATAAGCAACAAAGTCTGTAACAGCTTCTACACGTCGTTGCACAGAGTCAAGCTCGGAATTTTCGTATTTCCCCATAGAGTATTTTAAAGTGCCATCTCTTTTCTCAAATCCTTCTGGGAAACGAACATAGTCAAATTGAATCTCTTTAAAGCCCATCTTTGCTGCTTCAATTGCAATTTCTACATTATGATCCCAAACCTCTTGCATAAACGGATTAACAAACGCTTCGCCACGTCTATTTTTCCATACAGAAGTTCCTTCTACAAACGACAATTCTGGCTTTCGTTCTGCAAGCTCTGTATCTTTAAATACAACGATACGAGCAATTGGATAAATTTGTTTTTCTGCCATCACTTCAAGTACTGCACGTGGATTTTTTATGTATGGTTTTCCAATGTCATACTTTGCAAGAGTTGAATCCTCTTTCGGTATATATGTTAAGTTACCAAAATCATCTTTTATATCGATGACCATTGCATTTAACTCTGTTGAATCCATTAATTTTAATAAATCATTAAACCTGGATCCCCCCGCAGAATGACCTGTTACATATACGCCTCTTACTGCATCTGGATATTCAAAAGTTAGTCCCGAGTCGTATATGAATAATTTAGAGGACGAAATGATAGATTCATCGATTGACTCAAAACTATATTCTTTCGATGAAAAGTTCTTAGAGAACAAATTTACTTCAGCGGAAGCAGAAGTAGGAATCGATATGGATGTAGCTATGCTAAATGCAGCAAACCATTTAAGTGAATTCTTCATAATAGTTCGTCCTTTCTACTTTTCTTCATTCTATCAATTGTGTCATATGAAAGAAAGGGTAATTCGACTAAAAAAAGGTCATTCTAAGAAGAATGACCATATTTTTAGACACGAGCACTAGAAACTGCTTTCAGTGCTACATATTCTTTTTCTGAGCAATAAACAAAGTGTCCAGGAGTAATTTCACGCATAGTTACTTCTTCCCCGTCCTGGTAATTATGAACAGAAGGATCATAAGATTTACGAACACGAGTACGTTCATAATTTGGATCTGGAAGCGGAATTGCAGATAATAACGACTGCGTATAAGGATGTAATGGATTGTTGTATAAATCTTCAGCAGGAGCAAGCTCTACAAGCTTACCAAAATACATTACACCAATTCGGTCAGAAATGTATTTCACCATTGATAAATCATGGGCAATGAATAAATACGTTAGTCCTTTTTCCTTTTGTAATTCCTTTAACAAGTTTACTACTTGAGCTTGAATAGAAACGTCCAAAGCTGAGATTGGCTCATCAGCAATGATAAATTCAGGATTTACTGCAAGTGCTCTAGCAATTCCCAAACGCTGACGCTGACCACCAGAAAATTCATGAGCATATCGATCCGCATGTTCACGATTCAAACCAACTGTCTCTAATAGTTCTACAACTCGCTCTTTACGTTCTTTAGGATTTTTCACTAGTCCGTGAATATCTAATCCTTCTGCAATGATATCTAACACTTTCATACGCGGATTAAGAGATGCATATGGATCTTGGAAAATCATTTGCATTTTTTGGTTAAATGTTTTCAAATCTTTTTTAGATTTTTTATCATGAACATTTACACCATCATAGATAACTTCACCATCAGTAGCATCATATAGGCGGATAATCGTACGGCCAGTTGTTGATTTACCACATCCAGACTCTCCAACAAGTCCTAATGTTTCACCTTTATAAATGTCAAAGCTTACATCATCTACTGCACGAACTTCGTTTGGCTTACCTTGATTGAAATATTGCTTCAAATTTTTAATTTCTAGTAATTTTTCAGCCATTAGTAAGCACCTCCTTCAGTTCCTTCATAATATCTACTTCCTGGATACTTTTTCATTCGCTCAACAATCGCAACCGGAGGTTCTACTTGTGGAGCATTTGGATGTAATAACCAAGTTGCTGCATAATGCGTATCACTTATTTTAAAGAAAGGTGGTGCTTCCTCTAAATCGATTTTTAATGCATAATCACTACGCAGTGCAAATGCATCTCCTTTTGGAGGATGCAATAAATCCGGTGGAGTACCTGGAATTGCATATAGTTTTTCTTCCGCTGTATCTAATGACGGCATTGAACTTAATAATCCCCAAGTATATGGATGTTGTGGATTATAGAAAATTTCATCTACAGTACCTATCTCTACAATACGCCCTCCATACATTACTGCTACTCTGTCAGCAACGTTTGCAACTACACCTAAATCATGAGTAATAAAGATAATTGAAGTATCAATTTTTTTCTGTAAATCCTTCATTAACTCTAAAATTTGTGCTTGAATCGTTACATCTAGTGCAGTTGTTGGCTCATCCGCAATTAGAATTTGTGGATTACAAGCTAGTGCGATTGCAATAACGATACGTTGACGTTGTCCACCAGAGAACTGATGCGGATATTGCTTCATACGCGCTTCTGGTTTCGGCATTCCAACTAAACGTAATAAATCGATCGACACTTTACGTGCTTCTGATTTACTAACTTTTCGGTGCTTTAATATAGGCTCCATAATTTGTTTACCTATTGGCATTGTTGGATTTAAAGAAGTCATTGGATCTTGGAAAATCATCGATATATCTTTCCCACGAATCTTCTGCATTTCTTTATCCGTTAATTTCGTTAAATCTTTTCCATTGAAAAGAATTTCACCATTTTTAAACTCTGAACTATGCTCAGGTAATAATCGCATAATAGACTTTGTCGTAACAGACTTACCAGAACCAGACTCTCCAACTATTGCAAGGGTTTCTCCTTTTAACAAGTCAAAATTAACGCCGCGAATAGCTTTAACTTCTCCTGCAAATGTATGGAAGGAAAGCTCTAGGTCTTTAACTTCTAATATTTTTTCCATCTTCGCTTTCCTCCTATTAGTCTTTCATTTTCGGATCAAGTGCATCACGCAAACCATCACCAAGCAAGTTAAATGCAATCATCAATAAACTTAAAATAAGAGACGGATACAATAAAATATGTGGTTGGAATTGAAGAACTTTATTGCCATCATTAATAAGAGTACCAAGAGATGCAGCAGGTGGTTGTAAACCTAACCCGATAAAACTTAAAAAGGCTTCAAAGAAAATCGCTCCAGGTATCGTGAACATTGTGTTAATAATAATTATCCCTAAAATATTTGGTAAAATATGCTTCGAAATAATTCGACCATTGCTAGCCCCTAAAGTACGAGAAGCAAGCACAAACTCTTGGTTTTTATATTTCAGTACTTGGGCACGTACTACTCGTGACATACCGATCCACCCAGTTATCGTAATGGCGATAATAATCGCGGTTACCCCAGGCTCCATAAAAAGTATCATTAATATTACGATTACTAATGTTGGAATTCCAATTAGAATTTCTACTATTCGCTGCATTATATCATCCACGCGACCACCGTAGTATCCTGAAATACCTCCGTATGCAACACCTATAACCATATCGATTAGAGCTGCAGCAAATGCAATAAATAACGAAACTTGTGTACCTTTCCAAACTCGAGAGAACATGTCTCGTCCAAGTCCATCCGTCCCAAACCAATAATAAGTATCTACTTTTTTCAACTCATATAAATCTACTTCTTTACCTGCGAGAGTTCCATATCCATCCATTATTCCAAGCTTTTCGAGACCAGGAACTTTTGGTGGTAAGTTAGCATGAGTTAGCGTTTGAGTTTCTGCATCATGTGGACTAATCATAGGTCCAACAAAGGACATGATGATGATAAATAATAGTATGAACATACTAACGATAGCAGCTTTGTTTTTACGAATTCGTAACCAAGCGTCTTGCCAAAAACTTAGACTAGGTTTCGTAATTCTTTCGGCTTGACTACTATCAATATGAACTCTTTCAAAAGAATCAGCAGGTATTTTTTGTATATCTTGACTCATTAATTATTACCTCCTGATAAGCGGATACGCGGGTCAATAATTCCATAAAGAATATCAACTACGAATATTACGACAATTAAGAATGCAGAGAAGAACAATGTTGTACCCATGATAATAGAGTAATCATTCGACATAATTGACTTAACAAATTGTTCCCCAATTCCTGGGATTGCAAATATTTGTTCAATTACAAGCGAACCTGTAAGTAATCCAGCTGCTAAAGGTCCTAAAACAGTTACTAGAGGAATTAATGCATTACGGAAAGCATGCTTAAATGCGACTTCAAATCCGCTAGCACCTTTGGATTTTGCTAATGTAATATAATCCGAACTTAGTACTTCAACCATTTCCGTACGAATAAAACGAGAAGCTGTAGCAAGTGGCCCCATTGCCAAAGCGATTGAAGGCATTACACTAGACAGCCAGCCGTCCTTCCATAACGCTACAGGGAGTATTCCCCATTTAACACCGAGCCAGTATTGAAGGAAAGTTGCAAAAACGAAAGATGGAATCGAGATACCAACGATAGCTATTAATGTACTACCGTAATCCCAAATAGTATTTTGTCGTAACGCAGCAATCATTCCTAACATTATTCCAATCGTCACACCAAGTATTAATCCTTGAGACCCAAGAATAAAAGATGGTCCTAAGCGTTTTACAATTAATTCTGTAACGCTTGCGTTTTTAAATTGGAACGAGTTACCTAAATCACCTTTTGCTAAGTTTAACATATACTTACCATATTGAACTGGTACAGGTTCATCTAATCCATATTTCGCTTCTACTATCGCAAGTTGTGAAGGGGATAGTTTTGAAGCAGAGCTAATCGGGGATCCTGGAAGCGCCTTCATTAAGAAGAACGTTGCCGTTGCAATCAAGAAAAAAGTAATAAACATGTAAATTACACGTCGAGTAATATATTTTGCCATCTTTGCACCTCCTACATAAAATTATTAAACTAATATTATATTAATCTATTATCTATCTAAACAGATAAACATAGTTTTTGTCAAAATGAAATGATTTATAATAATATTTAGTGAATTCTGATTCATTTAAAAAGAGAGTATATGGCCCAATAGGATTCCATATACTCTCTAACTATGAGATTTTAAGAGATTAAGAATCTAAACGATTCTTAGTTTTTCCCTTCGATGTAAGCCCATTTGTAGCTGTAATCCCCACCGAATGGGTGAGAAACAACACCTTTAACATATGGTTTTACTAAGAACATTAAACCACGTTGATAGATTGGTGCAATTGCAAAATCTTGTTCAATGATAATTTTTTCTGCTTTTGCCATTGCTTCCCAACGTGCAACAGGATCAAGTGCTAATTTACCATTAATATCTTTTAATAGTTGATCATACTCAGGGTTTGAGTAAGACATTTGGTTATTACCGCCGCCAGTTTCCCATAAGCTTAAGAAAGTATATGGATCTTGGAAGTCAGGACCCCATCCAGCTACTTGGATGTCATAATCTTGGCTTGTATCAAGTTCAAGACGAACAGAGAATGGTACTTCTTTAAGAGTAATTTTTAAGCCTTTTAAGTTTGTTTCTAATTGAGATTTTAGGTATTCATCCATTTTTTTAGAAAGGTCAGAGTCTCCTCCAAGGATTTCTAAAGTAAGTTCAGTAACACCTAGTTCTTTTAGACCTTTTTCCCATGCAGCTTGAGCTTCTTCAACGTTAAAAGTAGACATATCTCCATTTACATCACGGAAGTCGTTTCCATCTTCATCAAATGTGAAATCTTTTGGAATCATGTAGTTAGCAGGCATAGAACCATTAGCTAAAACTACAGAAGCTAAATCATCCTTATTAAATGCTTTTGAAATAGCTTCACGAATATTTTTGTTTGCTAAAGGTGATTTTTTACCAACACGTTCTTGGTTAAATTTGAACCAGAAAATTGATGTATCTGCCTCAGTTAAAAGTTCTGGATCATTTGCATATTGCATTGCATATTCACCAGTAAGACCAGCACGGTCTTTTTCACCGTTTGTATATAAGTTTACAGATGTTGCAGTTTCTTTTACTACGTCATAATTGATTTGAGTAAGTTTTACAGTATCTTTATCCCAATACTGATCGTTTTTAACTAATTGCCAAGTTAAACCTGTTCCATCCCAACCTTTAAGTGTGAATGGTCCGTTGTATAACAATGCTTCAGAATTTTTCGCATAGTTTTCACCTTGCGCTGTAACGAATTCTTCTTTTAATGGTAAGAATGTTCCGAATGACATTAATGATAAGAAGTAAGGAATTGGTTTTTCAAGTGTTACTTCTAATGTTTTTTCGTCAAGTGCTTTAACACCTAATTCAGTGTATTCAACAGTACCTTCAGAAATTGCAGTAGCGTTTTTAATAACACCAGACATCATGTATGGACCGTATTCAGATGCAGTATCTGGGTTCATAGCACGTTTCCAAGCATATTCAAAATCATTTGCAGTTACAGGAGAACCGTCTGACCAGTTAGCATCACGAAGTTTGAACGTGTAAACAAGTCCGTCTTCTGAAATTGTTGGTTCACCATCAGAGATTGCAGGAACAGCAACGTTTTCTTGATTCAAGCGGTATAAACCTTCGTTTGTGTTGTTCAGAATGTCAAAACCTACTGCGTCTGTTACTAAAGATGAATCAAGAGTTGGAATTTCCGCACTCATGTTCAAGTTTAATACTTGTTCTTCGTCAGCTGCTACTTCTTCAGCCGGTGTTGTAGTTTCTTCTTTTTCTTTTTCGTCTGTAGTTGTTTTTGAACCTTCTTCTTTACCGCCACAAGCAGCAAGGAAAAGACCTACAACTAGCAGAAGGCTAAAAAGCCATAAAAACTTTTTATTCTTCAAAATAATAACCTCCTTAAATATTCAGAAAAATTCATTACAATAATTATTATACATTTTACTTTTAACTTGTACAGGTTTTTTTATAATATTTTTACAATTGCGTAACAAAATCATTACATTGTCCTAACAATTGAGAATGTTTGGTAAATATTTTATAGGTTTATTTCATTTATTTTCCTAAAGTTTTGATTATTTAAAAGAAATCTTCTATAATAAAATTTGATTGAGGTGAAATATGAAGAAAAAATTAATTTACTTTTTTGGGTTACAATTACTAGTTTTCGTACTAATGTTCTTATTTCATGGAAATTCCACACTAGTTTCTTATGTGAATATATCCTTTTATGTTGGAGGAACAATTACTTTTTTAGGATTATTGACTTATGTAGTATCTGGTGGATTTTTTGATTTTTTTACGGAAAGTACAAGAAAAGTTTTTACTCCGAAGCATATGAAAGAGGAAGCAAAGAAAATGCGTTTGCCTTCTGAAGTTTTTTCTTTTCCTTATAAGCCAATTATTGCGTTAGGATTGTCTTGTTTGTTCTGTATGTGTATCGCTTTATTTGTTTATTATAGTTAGGTTTTCAGTCTTGATTTTTGAGTTTCTTCTATAATATAATGTTCAAAACAATATAGCTAAGCGATGACGAAGAAAAGTACATTTGAATCGTATGATTAGAGAGTCTGTGGTAGGTGCAAACAGAACATACAGCAAATGGAATGGGCTTCAGAGCCGTATATGTGAACTTATAGTAGCATATACCGTATCCTTCACGTTACGAAGTCAAAGTGGCTAAATACATATTTTAGCAAGCCGGGTGGTACCACGGATTTAACATCATTCGTCCCTTTTTAGGGATGCGTGATGTTTTTTTTATTTATAAAGGAGGAAAAGTAGTGAAAACATTATTTTCAGGCGTTCAGCCAACAGGCACCATTACTTTAGGTAATTATATTGGTGCATTCAGACAGTTTATTGCACTTCAAGATGACAATGAGTGTGTATTTTGCATCGTAGATCAGCATGCAATAACAGTGCCGCAAGATCCAGAAGAATTACGTAAACATATTCGTTCTCTTGCAGCCTTATATCTCGCAGTAGGTATTGATCCGGAAAAATCTACATTATTTATTCAATCGGAAGTTCCTGCTCATGCTCAAGCAGGTTGGATTATGCAATGTATTTCCCATATCGGTGAATTAGAAAGAATGACGCAATTTAAAGATAAATCAGATGGAAAGGATGGTGTTTCTGCTGGGCTCTTAACATATCCTCCTTTAATGGCCGCAGATATTTTACTTTATCAAACAGATATCGTTCCTGTTGGAGATGACCAAAAACAACATGTTGAACTAACTCGTGATCTAGCTGAAAGGTTCAACAAACGTTATGGTGAAGTGCTTACGATTCCAGAGATACAGTTACCGAAAAATGGTGCACGTATTAAATCCCTTCAAGATCCATTAAAGAAAATGAGCAAATCAGATCCAAACCAAAAAGCAACTATACGTATTTTAGATACACCTAAAGAAATTGAAAAGAAAATTAAAAGCTCTGTTACCGATTCAGAAGGTATCGTTGCATTTGATCCAGAAAATAAACCAGGTGTGTCAAATTTGTTATCCATTGAGTCAGCCTTAACAAATGTATCGATCGAAGCACTTGTACAAAAATATGAAGGCAAAGGCTATGGCGATTTTAAATCATCCGTTGCACAAGTAATAATAGAACATTTCGCTCCTATCCAAGCTCGTTATGAGCAACTATTGCATTCTACAGAGCTTGACGATATTTTAGATAGAGGAGCAGAAAAAGCAAATACTCTCGCTCAAGCTACTTTAACTAAGATGGAATCCGCAATGGGCCTTGGAAGAAGACGATAACCGTCAAAGAAATGATAGAAAAACAGAAAACGAAAAAATCATTTGATTGTAGTATATAGAGAAGGACAGTGTTCCAAGAGTATCCTAAAGATAGGAAATTCAAATACAAAACTAAGTGAGAACAGCTGACGATTGCTATTCCGTAGCTTATTAGAAATAATAAAAGTCTAATCTATATCACATCCTTCTTAAACCATATGAAAAACCGTTCCTAAACTTTCGTAAAGGAACGGTTTTTACTTAATTATTTAGTAGATTTTGCTGGTGCATCTGCAGTTAATTCTACTTCGTTTAGATCAAACTCTGTATCATAATTTACATCATAGTGTTTTACACGGTCATTAATTGTATATATTGCAGTACGGAATTGAGTTGGGATAACTTGCGCGTTTTCTTCCATATATTCTTGCCACTCACGGAATGCATTTGCACGGAATGCTGGATCGAATGCATCTGGAGAATCAATCGCTGTTAACAAAGCATCTAGCTCAGGTGTTGTAAAGCGACTAAAGTTAAATGCAGCGTTTTTACCATATAATCCTGCTGGAGATGGGTTTGTACCTGTTCCCCATGCTGCCATATAAATATCAATTTCTGGATCATCCACTTCAACTTTATCATAGAAAGTTTGGAATTCGATTAAACGACCTGTTGACAATACAACTTTTAAACCAACATCAGCCCAGTTTTGCATCCAGAATGCAGCCATCTCTTCCGCAATTGCATCACCAGCCATACCAGCCATTTTTATCTCTAATTTTTCACCTTTAGGAGTTTCTCGGAAACCATCTCCGTCTGTATCTTTATATCCAGCTCCATCAAGTATTTCGATTGCTTTGTCTTTATCATAATAATAACCTTTTAAAGACGAATCATAGAATGATTTGAATACTGGTGGTATTAAAGAGTTTGCGCGACTGCGTAGGTTATCATAATAAACTTCATTTACTTGTTCTACATCAAGTGCATAACCCATAGCTTGTCGTAATTTTACATCTCCCATTTTAGCATTTGGATCCATAACAGAGATTCCATTAACTGTATCAAATTTTCCTAATTTAAATCCTAAATAAGAATAAGAAAGCTCTGGTTGAGCTAAAATCGTAATGTTATCAAAATCTTTTACTTCAGGATATTTTGTTGCAGGTAGTGAACCAGCTGTCATATCATATTCGCCAGATTGAATAGCAGCTGCGATAGATGTAGATGGAACTGCTTTCAGCAATACTCCGTCAAGTTTAGCAGGACCTTTCCAGTAATGTTCATTTCGTACAAATTGAACTGATTCTCCTGGAACGATTTTATCAATTTTGAATGCCCCTAAAGTTACAGGATTTTTACGAACCGCATCAGATTCTAAAAGCTGTCCGATTGGAATGTCTTTTAAAATATGGTTTGGTTCTGCATAACTCCATAGTCCATCACCAACTGAGAATATTGCTGGTGATAATTTTTGGAATGAAATTTCTAAAGTTGTTTCATCAATTTTTTTCAATCCTGAAATTGTGTCCGCTTTACCATCATGGTACTCAACTGCCCCAACGATATTTTGGAAATCACCATCATATCGGATACCTTGGTAGTCAGGGTGACCAATGATTAAATACGGTAAAATTAAATCTTCAATTTTAAGAGGTTCTCCGTCTGACCATTTTACTCCTTCACGGATTTTTACGATTGCTTTATTGTTTGCTTGATCTACCTCTAATGTAGCAATTCCTTTATCATTAACTAAAAAGTCACCATCTGTTGCGAAGATTGCATTGCTTGAATATGCCATAATGTCTGCATCATAACCATCTTCATATAAAACCCATGAGAAAATTCCTTGGAAAGGAGAGTCAGTTCCTAGAGCAACTTTTAAAGTTCCACCTTTAATAGCTTCTCCTTCATTGTCAACGATTAGAGGGAACTCTGATGTTTCAGCAGGTTCCTCTGTCTTTTCTTCTGGTTTTTCTTCTTTTTCTTTCTCAGTTTCTTTTGGAGTAGTTTCCGTATTGCCTTCTGAAGAATTTTCACTACCTTTACATGCACCAAGAACTAGCATAAATGCTAAAAGTATTACAAGTAGAGCCCACAGCTTTTTACTCATTCTTTTTCCTCCTTTTTATATCTCTTATATATATCAAACGTTTAACGTTTAATACCTACTATTATCCGAGACGTTGTCTAGCATCTGCGGATCGACGAATCGCTTGACCAACATAATTTATTGCAAGCATCAATAATAAAATTAATAAAGATGCGGGCAACCATACCCACCATTTTTCTTGTAAAATGAGTGGATTATTCGCATAACTTACTAGCGTTCCTAAACTTGGAACAGATTGTGGTAATCCAAATCCTAAATAAGATAATCCCGTTTCAAGTCCAACATTTCCAGCAAAACTGAGTGTCATATCTACAATTAGTATTGAGCTTATATTCGGCATAATTTCTGTAAAAATAATTTTAGCATCCCCCGTACCCATCGTTTTAGATGCATTTACATAATCTCGTCTACTCTCAGTAAGTGATTTACTTCGAACAAGTCGTGCAGTGCTTACCCAAAGAAAAGCACTCATAATGAAAATGAAAGTCACTACATTGTATTTAGGAATGATTACTACGAAAACAATAATAATCATTAATACTGGAATCGTAATGAAAAAATCAATGATACGCATGAAAATATTATCGATCAAACCACCAAAGTAACCAGTTATTAAACCAACAGCAATCCCAAAAATTCCGGTAATAATTGTAACGGATAATGCTATAGTAATAGAGTTACGAGCACCGAGTATTAGCTGTGCTAAAATAGAACGGCCTCCTTGGTCTGCTCCAAGGAAAAACTTATCTCCTGGTTCTGCAAATTTGTCTCGAAGACTTACTTTCATTAATGTTTCTTGATCTAAAAAAAATGCTGCAACATAAATTCCAAGAATGACTGTAACTAATCCTATTAAAGAAAACATAGCTAATTTATCTTTTTTAAACTCCCGTGCTATTACTTGAATACCAGTAGGAGGAGAACTAATAATATTTTCATTGATATCTTTTACATTTCCTACATTTACACTCATCTTTCCCTCTCTCCTTAACCTGTATTTTCGTCAATCTATCCTAATGCGAGGATCTACAATACTCATGATGATATCGGACAATAGACTACCCAATAATGTTAAGAAGCCTAAAAGTAAGACTAATGCTGTAATGACACTATAGTCTCGTGATGTAATGGATTGAACAAACAACTGGCCCATTCCTGGATACCCGAAAATAGTTTCGATAAAGATTGATCCTCCTAATAACCCAGTAATCGTGAAACCAAGGAAAGCGGCAATTGGTAATAATGAATTTCTAAAAATATGTTTGCTATATACTTTACGAATTGGAATACCTTTACTTCGTGCTGTCCGTACATAATCCATCGATTTCGAATCAATTATTTCAGAACGAAGATATTGAATAACTCCAGTAGTTCCCAATATTGCATAAGTAATGGCCGGTAAAAGCATATGGTAAATTTTACTCCATATATACCCCCAAGATCCTTGATCGTATTTGATATCTACCGTACCTGTTGTTGGAAACCAGTGGAATTGATAACCAAACAAAAATAAGAAAATTAGTGAAAGTACGAATGTAGGAATAGCGTAACTAATAAAACTATACAAAACGATTGTTTTATCAAGGAATGTATCTTGATAACGCCCCGCTAAAACTCCTAAAGGAATGGCTATCAAATAAAGTAGAACAACACTTAATAACGATAACCAAAATGTATTCAATGCTCGGTCACCGATTAAATCAGCGACAGCTATTTTATACGTGTAGCTTTTCCCAAAATCTCCTTGAGCAGCATTTACAATCCAATTGTAATACTGAACATACCAAGGATCATAAAATCCGGCAGCTTCACGCAATTCCTCAAGCCGATTGGGATCTGATTCGGGTGTGATTAATCCTGTAAATGGATCCCCTGGCATAAAACTAGCTAAGATAAAAATAAGTAAACTTAATACAAATAACTGAGGAATCATTACTAGTACACGTCTTAAAATTGTTTTCCACATACTAGATGACCTCCTTATTTGTAGTGGTCATCGCTACTTTATGGATGACCTCCTTGTTTGTAGTGGTCATCGCTACTTTATGTGTATCTGAAAGAGAATATAAGTCAAACACACGACCATCCTCATCAAAATATTGATACTCTTCTTTTTGATAGTTTTGTTCCACAGTAATCCGTTCTCTTTTACGTGATTCCCTTGTGGAAGGTTCTATCGTTGGAATAGCAGATAATAATCGTTTCGTATAAATATGTTGAGGAGACTGATAGACATCTTGACGATTTCCAGACTCAACAAAACGTCCTTTATACATTATCGAAATATGATCACACATATGCTTTACTACACCTAAATCGTGTGAAATAAATAAATAACTCAGACCTAGTTCTTTTTGAATATCTTTCAAGTAATTCAATACTTGGGCTTGTACAGACAAGTCAAGAGCAGATACAGGCTCATCTGCTATAATCAATTTTGGATTTGTTGCAATAGCTCGTGCAATTCCAATACGTTGTTTTTGTCCTCCAGAAAATTCATGTGCGTATTTTAACTTTGCGTCTTCTGGCATTCCGACAATTGCTAGTAATTCATTAATTTTACGTTTTTCTTCTAAATCAGAAAGCTTCAAAAAGTTACGAATTGGTTCAGCGATAATATCTTGAACCCTTTTCCTTGGATTTAAACTAGAATTTGCATCTTGGAAAATCATTTGGATATCCTTGTTAAAACTAGAATTTCGATTACGACTTTTGTTTGTGACATCTTCTCCCTCGTATATAATACTTCCAGAAGTCACTTTCTCAAGTCCGATAATCGATTTGCCTGTCGTGGATTTACCACACCCAGATTCTCCAACCAAACCATAAGTTTTTCCTTTCTCAAACTCTAAACTGATGCCGTCAACTGCTAACACATTGTCTACAACTGCGTTAAAGAATCCCCCACGTATTGGGTAATGTACATGTAAATCATTAATTTGCATAAAACTCATTGGAAACTTCCTCCTCTTTCACCTTCAAAATGAAAGTGCTGCCAGCAAGTACATCTTACTAAGTGACCTGGAGAAATTTCATGAAGTATTGGATTTTCTTCATGAGCTCTAGCTGGAATCCATGGAATTCGTGATGAGAATCGGCATCCAGTTCTAGGTAACTTCACTAAAGATGGTACCAACCCTTGAATTACTTGTAATTTGTCATCTTCACTATTCATTTGAGGGATTGAATTGAACAATGACCGAGTATATGGATGTTGCGGATTCGAGAATAATTCGTCTACAGGAGCTTCTTCAATAATTTGACCGGCATACATTACAGCAACTCTATCTGCTACTTCAGCAACTACACCTAAATCATGTGTTATTAATATAATTCCAGCTCCTGTTTCTGCTTGAAGATCTATTAATAAATCCAGTATTTGCGCTTGAATAGTAACATCTAGTGCTGTTGTAGGCTCATCTGCTATTATAATTTTTGGTTTACAAGAAATTGCAATAGCTATAATGACACGTTGACGCATACCACCCGAAAGTTGATGTGGAAATTGTCTTATGACTCGTTTTGGTTTAGGAATTCCAACCTGACTTAATAATTCAAGCACACGCTTTTCCCTTGCATCCTTTGAAAGATTTGTATGATATATTAATCCTTCTTCAATTTGCTCTCCAATTCGCATTAAGGGATTTAATGCAGATAACGGATCTTGGAAAATCATCCCTATTTCTTCACCACGAACTTTATTAAAGTTGTCTTCATCTAGAAGGGCAAGGTTTAAACCGTTGTATGATATCTCACCTTGAACCTTCGTTTTGTTATGATCATGAAGTCCAATAATAGATGTTGCTAATGTACTTTTTCCACAACCTGATTCTCCAACAATGGCAAGGATTTCATTTTTCTTTAATGTAATCGATACCCCATCGACTGCATCGTAATATGTATCTTTAATTCGGAATCCAGTATGTAAATCTTTTATCGTTAAAAGTTCACCCGTCATATTATAATTAACTCCTTTCTCCTAAAACCTATTTACGGTGTGCAACATCTAATTACTTCCTATGATATGAGAATAGGGAGAATTAATAACCTATTTTGGAAAATGTATACTTAATCACCCCTTCATTTCTAATTTTCCATTTTTCTGTTTTTTGCTACTCTTAAGTGTAAATTTTATTACAGTATTATTTCTATAGCAATACATTTTTAGACTATTCTCTTTATTCAGTATATTTCGACAAACTTAATTGAATAAAAAAATCAATACTATCAACGTTTTAATTTAAAAATATAAATTTAAAAATAATTTTAACAGACAGAATATTTAGTCGTATTTCGACATTTTTTTACTGTTTTTTTCTATTACGTTAGTAAATCAATCTGCTAAAGTATTGAATTATCAACGTTTCTGGAACACAAAAAAGCAATTCCAAAATAAATGGAATTGCTTTTTTACAACATTTAATATTTAATAAAATTTTATTTTACTTTTTGAATAAGATACTTGCATTATGTCCGCCAAATCCAAGTGAATTACTCATAGCATATTGGATTTCTGCTTTTCTTGCACTATTTGGCACATAATCTAAATCACATTCAGGATCTGGAGTTTCTAAATTCATCGTAGGTGGTAAAATTCCTTCTTTTAAAGCCAATACTGTGAAAATCGCTTCCACTCCACCCGCTGCCCCGAGCAAGTGACCAGTCATTGACTTTGTAGAACTCATAGCTAATTTATATGCATGTTCACCAAAAACTGATTTCACTGCAAGTGTTTCAAATTGATCATTATATGGAGTACTTGTGCCATGTGCATTGATATAGTCCACTTGTTCAGGACTAATATCCGCATCTTCTATTGCTTGTTGCATTGCACGTGCAGCTCCTTCTCCTTCAGGTGCTGGAGCAGTAATATGATGTGCATCACCAGTAGAGCCATAACCAATAATTTCAGCATAAATTTTTGCTCCACGCGCAACTGCATGCTCATATTCTTCTAATATAAGAATTCCTGCTCCCTCACCAATAACAAATCCATCACGATTTGCATCAAATGGTCTTGAAGCAGTTTGTGGATCTGTATTTAATGTAAGTGCAGTATTTGAACAAAATCCTGCAACTGACATATGCGTGATCGGTGACTCTGCTCCACCAGTAATCATCACGTCTGCATCTCCACGTTCAATCACTTTGAATGCATCCCCTATGGAGTTTGTACCTGAAGCACAAGCAGTAACCGTACATGAATTGATTGCTTTTGCTCCAAAATGAATAGATACTTGACCAGCTGCCATATCAGGAATCATCATTGGTACAAAAAACGGACTAACACGACGCGCTCCCTTTTCTAGAAATACTCGGAATTGTGCTTCATATGTTTCCATACCACCGATTCCTGAACCAATCCATACACCAGTGCGAAGTCCTAATTCTTCTGTGATCGTTAAATTTGCATCCTCTACAGCCATAATAGAAGCCGCAAGTGCATAATGAGTGAAACGATCCATTTTACGAGCATCTTTCTTTTCAATATATTTCTCTATATCAAAGTCTTTTACTTCCGCTGCCACTTTTGCTGAAAACTGACTTGCATCTAAACGTGTAAGCATTCCTACACCTGATTTTCCTTCTTTAATCCCAGCCCAAGTCGTTTCAACATCATTTCCTAGTGGAGTCACAGCTCCTACTCCTGTTACTACAACTCTGCGTTTCGTCATGAATATTCATCCTTCCGAAGTTCTTCGTTTATTTTCCCCATTTAAGTGTAATTGCTCCCCAAGTCAATCCGCCACCAAATCCAACCATGACAATAATATCGTCATCTTTAACTTTCCCATTAATTACTTCTTCTTTTAAAGAAAGTGGGATGGACGCGGATGATGTATTACCATACTTGTGAATCGTTTTTGACATTTTTTCGACAGGTAATGCTAGTCTTTCTCTCGAAGCATCCATTATACGGATATTTGCTTGATGAGGGATTAACATGTCGATATCCTCTTTTGAAAGCCCAGCCTTCTCTATTACATTAACTGCTGACTCACCCATTTGTCTAACAGCAAACTTAAATACTTCTCGTCCGTTCATTGTAATATAAGAACCGTCTTGTAATAAGTACTTTCCGCCACTTCCGTTAGCACCAAGTTCAAAAGATAATATTCCTCTACCTTCTGATACTTTACTTACTATTGCAGCACCAGCACCGTCACCAAATAAGACAGCAGTGTTACGATCTTCCCAGTTTGTAACTTTGGATAATTTTTCTACCCCTACTACAAGTACGTGAGAATAAGCATTAGATTCTACAAATTGTTTTGCTGTAACTAATCCGTACATAAACCCAGCGCATGCAGCAGAAATATCCATTGCTGCTGCATTTGTTGCACCAAGTTTATCTTGTAGTATAGTTGCTACACTTGGGAACGGACGATCTGGTGTTACTGTTGCAACAAGGATTAAACCAATTTGATCTGCAGAAATCCCAGCATCTTTAATAGCCTCTTTTGCTGCTGCTAATGCCATATCGGATGTATCTTCTTCAGGCCTCGCAATTCTACGTTCTTCTATTCCAGTTCTAGTGCGAATCCATTCATCGGATGTATCTACTTTTTTTTCAAGGTCTTCATTTGTTAGTACTTGTTCAGGTGCATACGTACCTAAACCAATAATCCCTGCATTCATGAAAGTTCCTCTTTTCTTATAATCTATTATTAGTACCTGGTAATAATAATAACGAATTTATGTACATTTTTCAACAACATAGTTTGAAACTACAAATATTCTTTTGAAAAAGCCAGTGTTATGATATGATAAACATAGTAAAAATAGCTTGAGGTGAACTTATAATGAAATATATCATGACAATTTTCTGGTCAGTAATTTTAGTAACTATGTTAAATTATGTAGTTAGCTCCGTACAAAACGTAGATTTTATCTTAATGAATGGATTAATCATGTCTATTCCAGTTGCAATTATGATTTTCATCATCTCTGCAATACTTCCAAACGATCCAACACCATCTGAACATCACTAAAAAACAGCTCCCAATAGGAGCTGTTTCAGACAGTAGACAAATTCGATAATATCGAGTTTGACTACTGTCTTTTTTCTTTTAAACGGAATGAAGACTAATTGAGTACGGAAAAAGTTACTCGCTTTCCGAGGACGAACCGTCAAGCCTCCTCCTCGCTTCGATGAGGGCACTGAAAAAGACCTCCAAGAGATTTCATAGAGAGTATGGTGAATGACAAGTTGTTCACATACTCTCTTTTTATTAGGAAATCGTTGATTTCCGTTCCAGGCGGACGCTTTCCGCCGGCATGGCCTCAGCCGCTTCCCTCGCTACGCTCAGTCCAGGGTCTTCAGCTCATGCTATTCCGGCTGGAGTCGCCGCCTTCCCCTCCAATCAACTAGCATCCACCTATTCTTCTAAAAACCTTCTTCGTTTATAATAGAGAGACTAACTAATGGTGAAAAATGAGCAAGAATAAGTAAAATAATAAGGCACTTTTTGTTCAATAACGAGCAAAAAGTGCCTTACTTTTTCATTTATAAAGATTGAAATGATAAAAACGAGGTTTTTCAGTGCCCTCGCTTCGATCGTGCGTGGTCTTGGACGATCGTTTTTCCGCAGGAGTCTCGCAACTTTTTCCTCTATGTATTGAATTAAGAAGTAGTTAAGCGATGATGTCCTAATACATACTAAATGGACACGAATAGCTAGAGATGATTAAGTCTTTTTTATTTCTAGAAAATCGTTGAAATGGCGACACTCCTGCGGGAATAGCGTTAGTCGAAGACCCCGCAGCGTAGCGAGGAGGCTGAGTCAACGCCCGCGGAAAGGGAGGCCACTGAAAAAGTCACTTTTTTTCAAAAAATAAAAACGAAATCCCATAATTCCTTCACTTTTTAGGGTGTTTATGGGGACGTCATGCCAATTTTGATACAAATATACTTCTCAAGTGGTGACTTTATTTTCTGAATTTTGGTTTTTCAGTGGCCTCCGGAAAGGGAGCCGTTTCAACGATTTTCTTTTTGATTGAAATATTAGACAATCTGATCTGGAAACTTCGAATTATAGGGACTTTTTCATTTCTAGAAAATCGTTGAATAAGGCGACACTCCAGCGGGAATAGCGTTAGTCGAAGACCCCACAGCGTAGCGAGGAGGCTGAGGCAACGCCCGCGGAAAGAGAGCCGTTTCAACGATTTTCTTTTTGATTGAAATATTAGACAATCTCATCTGGAAACTTCGAATTATAGGGACCTTTTCATTTCTAGAAAACGTTGAAATGGTGACACTCCAGCGGGAATAGCGTTAGTCGAAGACCCCGCAGCGCAGCGAGGAGACTGAAGCAACGCCCGCGGAAAGGGAGCTGGTTCAACGATTTTCTTTTTGGTTGGATTATTATAACAACCTCATCTATCAAATTCGAATTATAGGGACTTTTTCATTTTTAGTAAATCGTTGGAATGGCGACACTCCTGCGGGAATAGCGTTAGTCGAAGACCCCACAGCGTAGCGAGGAGGCTGAGGCAACGCCCGCGGAAAGAGAGCCGTTTCAACGATTTTCTTTTTGAAGAAGCATCATCATGGAAATACCCACGGAATTGAAAAAAATGGATAAAATTAAAAGGTTTCGAGATTTTCCAACATTACCGAAACCTTTTGTCTTCAATCTGAAACAGCTCCCAATAGGAGCTGTTTTTTTAATTCAATACTAATTGACCATCCACAATTGAAGCTACTACTGTACTTCCCGGTAGAACGGTTCCTCCAAGTAAAAGCTTAGCTACCGCTGTTTCTAGATTCCGTTGAATAAATCGTTTCAAAGGTCTTGCACCAAAAGCAGCGTCTGTTCCTTCTGACACAATCCAACCGATAACCTCTTCATCTACTTGTAACATAATCTCTTGTTCCAACACACGAGCTTGAAGTTGTTTTACATATTTTTCAGCGATTTTTTCGAAATGCTGCGCCGTTAAAGAATGGAACATGATGATATCGTCTAACCGATTTAAAAGCTCAGGTTTAAAATATTCACGCAAAGTAGCCATAACTAGAGTCTCTTCTTCCTCTTCAATAACTCCAGTTGTATTCGAAAGATATTGAGAACCTATATTTGATGTTAATATGACGATCGTATTCGTAAAATTAACAATTCTACCTTGGCTATCTGTAATTCGACCATCATCCATTAGTTGCAATAAAATATTAGCAACATCTGGATGTGCTTTTTCTATTTCATCTAAAAGCACAACAGAATATGGATTTCTACGAACTGCTTCCGTTAACTGGCCACCCTCTTCATACCCTATATAACCAGGAGGTGCACCAACTAGACGAGAGACACTGTGCTTCTCCATGTACTCGGACATATCAATGCGTATAAAATGCTCTTCCGAATCAAATAAGTTTGCTGCTAACGATTTAGCAAGTTCTGTTTTTCCTACTCCAGTCGGCCCTAAAAATAAGAATGAACCAATAGGCTTTTTAGGATCTTTTATACCTGCTCTTGCACGCCATACTGCTTCCGTAACTAATTGCACAGCTTGGTCTTGTCCAACTACTCTTTCCCCAAGTGTTTCTTTTAAACGTAAAAGCTTTTCTCTTTCACCTTCTACTAGTTTCGTTACTGGAATACCAGTCCATCTAGAAACAATGGATGCAATCTCTTCCGCTGTTACTTCTTCACGCAACAAGCGTGATTCTGATTCTTGATTTACTTGTTGCTCGTAACTTTGCAGTTCCTTTTCTAGAGTAGGTATTTTACCATGTCGAAGTTCTGCAGCTTTATTCAAATCATATTTATTTTCTGCTTCTTCCAGTTCACGTCTATATCGATCGAGCTCTTCTCTTTTTTGTTGAATAACTTGAATTGCTTCTTTTTCTTGCTGCCATTTACTCCGCATTTCACTCGATGATTGATCTAATTCGAGTAAGTCTTGTCGCAATTGTTCAAGTCTCTTACGACTAGCAACATCTATTTCTTTCATCAATGCCTGCTCCTCTATTTGGAGTTGCATCATTTTTCTCGTTACTTCATCTAATTCTTGTGGCATGGAGTCTATTTCTGTACGAATCATTGCACATGCTTCATCAACTAAATCGATTGCTTTATCTGGAAGAAAACGTTCTGTAATATATCTATTGGAAAGCTCCGCAGCAGCGACTATCGCTCTATCGTGAATCCGAACACCATGATGTAATTCAAATCGCTCTTTCAATCCTCGCAAAATAGAAACAGTGTCTTCTATGGAAGGCTCTCGTACTAAAACTTGTTGAAATCTTCTTTCTAGAGCAGGGTCTTTTTCGATGTACATCCGATATTCATCTAATGTTGTTGCTCCGATACAATGCAATTCACCGCGAGCAAGCATTGGTTTTAGCATATTACCAGCATCCATTGCTCCATCTGTTTTTCCGGCACCTACAATTGTATGAATTTCATCGATAAATAAAATAATTTGACCTTCGCTATCTTTTACTTGCTTCAAAACAGCTTGTAAACGCTCTTCAAATTCTCCCCGATATTTAGCTCCTGCTATTAATGAGCTCATATCTAATTCAAAAATTTGTTTCTCTTTTAGTCCTTCTGGAACATCTTTTCGAACTATTCTTTGTGCTAATCCTTCTACAATTGCTGTTTTACCTACACCAGGTTCTCCGATAAGCACGGGATTGTTTTTTGTTTTTCTAGATAATATTCGAATGACGTCTCTTATTTCTTGATCCCTGCCAATAACAGGGTCCATTTTCCCTTCTTTAACTGCTGAAACCAAATTACGTCCATACGTTTCTAAAGGACTTTTTTCTTCTTGTTGTTTCATCTGCATAACCAAACATCTCCTTTGAAATAGTTTGACCTTTTTTGACTAATTCAATTATAAGTTTTCACAATACACTTTGTAAAGAAAAGTGATTTATTGACATTAGTTTAATATGCTATTATTGTATTAAAGATGGAAAGGTTGTGTTGATAAATGGATGAAAATACATTTTCTTCGACTGGTATTTATTCATTGTTTGAACAATTTGGTTCCATTAATAAAATCGAGAAAGACCAGCCAATATTTCATGAGGGTGAACGTTCCGAGGATGTTTATTATATTCAATCCGGTTCTGTCAGAATTACAAAAGATACAGAAAGCGGAAGAATTCTTACACTTAAAATAGCTGGTCCTCAAAATATCATTGGAGAGACTACTGTTTTTTGTGACGTAGTTTATCATTCTGTTTCAGCCAATGCAATAGAGCCTACGTATGTATTTACTCTCTCTCGAGCTCAACTTGAAAATTTTCTAAAAACCTCTCCAGAACTACTAATGGAGTGGATGAAAGTTATTCAAGTAAATAATTTAAAGAACGAGACTAGATTTAGAGATTTATTATTACATGGAAAAAAAGGTGCTCTTTTTTCTACGTTGATTCGTCTTTGTAACACTTACGGAATCCAACAAGAGGACGGTAGCATTATCATTAATTATTATTTGACCAATCAAGAACTTGCCAATTTTTGTGCAACAAGTAGAGAAGTTGTCAATCGTATGTTGAACGATATGAAAAAATCCGGTGTCGTTACATTTAGCAAAGGAATTATAACGATTCATAACATCCAATATTTACGTAAAGAAATCGAATGTGAAAATTGTCCGTTATATATATGTCGAATAGATTAAAAGAGCAATTTCTTCTATTAATAACTACAGAAGAAACTGCTCTTTTCTTTTAGTACGAACTTTGAATATAAAATTTTTGAGTTCAATTGGTAATTATCTAATCCCTAATGCAATTTTCGCATAACGAGACATATTCTCTTTTGACCATGGTGGACTGAAAACGATATTGACTTCTGTTTCTTTTACTTCTGGTAACTCACCAAGTGCTGTTTTGACTTGATCGACAATCATTGGACCCATTGGGCATCCAATAGAAGTAAGAGTCATTGTAACTTTTGCAATTCCTTCTTCTGTTAACTCGACATCATATACTAAACCTAAATTGACAATGTCAATACCAAGCTCAGGGTCAATGACATTTTCAAGTGCACTCATCATACTATCTTTCATTTCTTGTTCCATACGTATAAAACCTCCTAACCACTTTCATCCATCATAACAAACTACACTAGTTATGCCAAATTGTCTGCTAGCCATTTTGTTGCTGCTAGCAATCCTTTACGACTAACAGCATGACCTGCGGATTTTTCTTTCATAAATACTAAATTTTTAGAGCCATACTGTTCTGTAAATTCTTTAATAAATTCAGCAGTTGAAGTAAAAGGTACTACAGCGTCTTTCTCACCGTGCCAAAAAAACATCGGTCTATCAGCAAGTTTTTCTATATGATATGTAGCATCGAACTTAGATAATGTTCGAAACATATTTTCTTTTTCTTCCTCATTCAATGGAATGTGAAAACCTTTTTGTTCATATCCAGCTATTTGTGCTTTCGCAAGTTGAACATAGCCTGGTGTTCCCATCATAATAGCAGAAGCATCAACCCAAGGATATACTGTTAAGCAGCCTAAAGTTGTTATTCCACCCATTGATGTACCAGCTAGCCCTATTTTTTGATTCTTCCAATATCCTCGTGTGATTAATTCATGTTTAAGCTTTCCTACCTCTTCAATAGAAGTTAATACGATTTCCCAAAAGCGAAGACTAATTTCTACTTCATCTAGTTTTTCTTCCCTCTCTCCATGTAAATGAGCATCAGGTAATAAAACCCTATATCCTTGGTTAACTAATCGATATGCATAATGTAAGTTATGCTCCTTCGCACTTTCAAAACCATGCAAAAAGATAATGATAGGCGAATCATTGTTTATTTCATCATTATATATATGTAGTAAAGGAATATTATCCCAACACTCCGAATTCACGATCATTTTATAACCCACCTTCTTTATTCAATTATTATTTTAACAAAGTAATTGGAATTTACAAAAGTATATGTCTTTTCATTTTGACGTAAATACATGAAAACGATACACTCTATGTATAGAAGGAAAGGAGTTTTCTAAATGCAACGCCACTTAATTGTGTTAGATTTGGATGGAACTTTATTAACTGATGAGAAAGTAATATCAGAAAAAACGAAAAAAACACTATTACTTGCAAAACAAGAAGGTCATGAAATAATGATTGCAACAGGAAGACCCTATAGATCAAGTGAAATGTATTATAAAGAACTAGGATTAAATACACCTATTGTCAATTTTAATGGGGCATTTGTCCATCATCCGACGAATACTGCCTGGAATTCTATCCATACACCTATTGAACTTAATGTAGTAAAAGAGGTTGTAGAAGCTGTCCAAAATTTTTCTATTAAAAATATGCTCGCAGAAGTTTTAGATGACGTATACTTACACTATCATGATGAACATATGATTTCTGCATTTGCACTTGGAAATCCGCTCATTACAACAGGGGACTTACGAACCTTTTTAAAAAGTGATCCGACGAGCTTACTAATTCACGCTGAAGAAGACTCTGTTGATTTAGTTCGCAAACATTTGGAAGATGTTCATGCAGAAGTAATTGATCATCGTCGTTGGGGAGCTCCTTGGGATGTAATTGAAGTAATTCGAAACGGCTTAAATAAAGCAGTTGGATTAGCTCACGTCTCCGATTATTTAAATATTCCAAAGGATAGAATCATTGCGTTTGGCGATGAAGACAATGATTTAGAAATGATTGAGTTTGCAGGAGTTGGTGTTGCAATGGGTAATGCAATTGCTCCACTTCAGAATATCGCAAATGAAATCACTTTATCAAATAATGACGATGGTATTGCAGAATTCTTGATAGACCGATTAAACTTAAAAAATAGTAAATACTTAGGAGGATGAAAATGAAGTTATTTGCTGATAGTGCGAGTGATTTACCAAAATCTTTTTTTGAGGTACATAATGTAGAATTAGTTCCACTTAGAGTTCAAATTGACGATCAGGAATTTGAAGATATTGTTGGAATTGATTCAAAAGATGTTTACGTAGCAATTAGAGATGGAAAACATCCAAAAACATCTCAAGCTTCACCTGAGCTATTTTTAAGAATTTTTGAAGATCTTGCTAAATCTGGAGAAGAAGGATTATATATTGCCTTCTCTTCTGCTTTGTCTGGAACATATAGTACTGCAGTAATGATGAAAGAACAGTTACTAGATTCGTATCCGGATTTAAAATTAACTATTATTGATTCGAAATGTGCTTCACTAGGCTACGGTCTTCTTGTTAAGGAAGCTGTACGTTTAAGAGATGCTGGAATGGACCTACCATCAATCGAAGCAAAAATTAGATTTGCCGCAGCTCATATGGAGCATCTTTTCACAGTAGAAGACTTAGATTATATGGCCCGTGGGGGAAGAGTTTCCAAAGCGAGTGCATTTATTGGCGGACTACTTAATATTAAGCCATTGCTTCATGTGGAAGAAGGGAAACTTGTTCCAATTGAAAAAATTCGTGGGCGCAAAAAAGTAATTAAACGCATGATTGATGTCATGGGAGATCGTGGAGATCGTTTAGAGGAACAAACTATTGCAATTAGTCATGGTGATGATGAAGCAACTGCCTTAGAACTGAAACAATTAATCGAAGAACGATTCCATCCTAAAGATATCGAGATTCATCTTATCGGTTCAACTGTTGGTGCACACGCAGGACCTGGGACATTAGCATTATTCTTTTTAAATAAATTACAAGATTAATGGAATTATATATTTTTAACTATATCAAGTTTAAACGAAACTCGTAAAAAGAAGAAAGGTTGCCTTCATGTAGAAAAATTACAATAAGGCAACCTCTTTTTTCTTTAATTTTCTTTCAATCTTCGTTGTTTACCTTTTTTCCATACAATAACTAAAAATACGATAAACAATAAATAGGCAATCGCCATTGCCGCAATATATGATTTGTTTAAGCCTTTGAGCTCAGTGACCTGATACAGTTCTACTAGTTCTCGATCAAGTACTAATCTGTAATTTCCATCATCAGTAGGGCGAACTAGATCCTGCTCAAATAATCCTCGAAGTTCTACATTTTCTCCAACTATCTCGCTCGATAGATCAATTCGCTGTGTAGCACTTGTGTTGTTAATAACAACGATAAACGTTTCCTCGTCTGAGTATCGTTTAAAAACAAGATAACCGTTCTCATTTTTCAACAGTTCTGTCTTTCCTGTACGAAGTGTTTCCGATTTATTGCGTATAGAGTTTATGTCTTTCAAGTATTCCATAATATCTTCGTCTACTCTAAAATTCATGACTTGATGACTTTCTAATGCACTTTGTCCATTCATCGCTATTTCAGTACCATAACTCATATATGGAACACCAGGCATTGTAAGAATTGCTCCAAGCGCTGTTTTAATACGAGTCGGTGGAAACATATTCTCAAGCGCACTATAGTAAGTAAATCTCTCTGTAAGTAAATGATCTATCATTAGTAAATCATTCTCATTTGTTTGAGCAATACCTTCTGTTGGTAAATCAGTATTTTTAAAAGCATCTCTAAAATTGACAAGCAGTGAGTCTGAATAATTTGTATCAAAGTTGGCCTCTGACTCTTCTAAAGCAATCGCATACATTGGATCTCTTATTTCTTTTAATCCATTTATAATGTCATTCACAAAAGTTGTAGGAGCACCATCTAATTCCGAAAATTTTACTCCATCAATATCATACTTTTTAGCAAAGTCAATAATTGTTTCCTTTAATGCTTTCTGAACTTCCGCATTTTCTAAGTCTACTTGAATAACTCCATTTTCATTTTGCACAATCCAATTTTTTTTCGTATGATCCGAATTCCAAACATGATTTTCACTAAAATTATTCATCGGAAATTCTACCATGATTTTCATACCATTTTTATGAACTACTTTTATAAGTTCTTGAAACTCTTCTGGTGTTCCAAATCTTTTTTCAAGTTCATTAAAATCTAATATTCGTTTTCCATCATACGTTTCTGTAGCAAAAACTGGTCCAATTGAAATAATCGTAAATCCCATTTCTTTTATATGATCCATTTTCTCAATTATTCCAAGAAAATCTCCACCAGCGAATGCACTTGGATCTTTTGCATTTACATCGTAATCATTCGCAATTACTTTGTTAAAATAACGGTCCACATATAAATCATATATACTTTCGTTATGTATAGAAGCCTCGGCCTCAGCATTTGTATTTTGAGTCGTTGTTAACCAAAGCCCACTTATTAGTAAACTGGTCACAAGCCACTTTTTAAAGTTCACGTAAAGTCCTCCCTAGTTTAGAAAAGCGGCAGACGCAATTCGAGCTGCATCAAGCCGTGAGTTGGAGCAGCTAGCGTCTATAGCTAGACATTAATTGGAACATATCAACGTTATTTTATCAAAGCTGCAATTTAATCGCTATTGTTTAAACATAAAAGTCCTAAAAACTATTCTTAATGCGTCTAAACTGTGTCAAAAGAAAGTCTGTCCCAAAACTCATTGAAAATTACTTTTAATATTCTCTCCCTTAAAATTGATAGGCTAAAAATAAAACTTGTCAATTTTGGAGAAGCTTCCGCACGTCTCCTGCGGGAAAAGAGAGACAACCGATACCATGCAGAGCCTATTGTCGGCACTGGAAAAGTGCCTATAATAAGCTTTGCCACACGGAGTTGTAAAATAACCCAATAGATAAGAAAATCGTTGAAACGGCTCCCTTTCCGCGGACGTTGCCTTAGCCTTCTCGCTACGCTGCGGGGGTCTTCGGCTAACGCTATTCCCGCAGGAGTGTCGCCTTAATCAATGATTTTCTATAAATGAATAAGTCTCTATCATTCGAAGGTGCCAGTTGGGCTGGTCCATTATCCTAATAAATATGAAAATCGTTGAAACGGCTCCCTTTCCGGAGGCCACTGAAAAAGTCACTTTTTTTCAAAAAATAAAAACGAAATCCCATAATTCCTTCACTTTTTAGGGTGTTTATGGGGACGTCATGCCAATTTTGATACAAATATACTTCTCAAGTGGTGACTTTATTTTCTGAATTTTGGTTTTTCAGTGGCCTCCCTTTCCGCGGGCGTTGCCTCAGCCTCCTCGCTGTGCTGTGGGGTCTTCAGCTAACGCTATTCCCGCAGGAGTGTCGCCTTTTTCAACGATTTTCTAGAAATGAATAAGTAATTATTTAAAGAATAGATAGTAGCAAGGAAGAGGCTTGGCGATTCATCCGCGGAAATCCTGTGGTTCTTTCCACCCTCAATTAGATTGAATCGATTTTATATAAAATAGACAGTCTTTCATTGCCCCCAAGCCAAAGACGAATCAGCTCGGCGCTCGCGAGCAGTTAGCTTCGGAAAACCTGAACTATCCTATATAAAAATAATATGACTATAGACGACTCATTTTTTCGAGTTTGTCTATAGTCTGGAAGCCACCTCTTATTTTGGTGGCTTTACCGAATGATCAAGCGGATTCATAATACTTTTGTGAAAATCATCCAGATCGAATTGTTCTTTCTGTCGTTTCGAAACGAGAAAGGAAGCAACAGCAAATAAAATCATCAAAATAAGAACGAATATTAGTAAGAATATGCCTAGCATTTGTTGCCTCACTCCTTTTCCTAATCTATTCTCAAAATAGCATAACTCCATTATAAAAGAAAGAAGCTTCCACAATAGTGGAAGCTTCAGATTGTAGACAATTCCTCTAATTTAAGCTAAGAAATTAATACCCATTGGCAATTTGAACCCTAGGAAAAGAGCGATGAAGAAGAATACGAAAACTAGAATAACAAATGTTGTATAAGGTTTTCCTTTTTGCTTTTTCACTAACGCCATTTCCATCATACCAATTACTAAAATACCTGCTAAAAATTTCAAACCATAAAGCATTCCTTGTCCATAATCCATTCCCTTGATGAATAATGCAAGCCCAGTTGCAATAATCAAAAGATAGTCTAATCGTAGAATCATATGAACTACTTTCGGGTTTGCCATAGCAATTGCTACTAAAAACAAGATTACTGCAATTACCCATGTTGTAATGTGTAAATGTGTTGATGCTAAAAAGTCCATTTTTTTCACCTCGACAGTTTAATCAAATTCACCTTGACGTATTTGCTCCTGCGCCAAACTTGTTGCAGAAAACATTGCCTCCAGATCAAGAAATAAATAGAACTTTAGAACGTCGCAACTTGTGACAACGACTAACTAGCTTACACCACGCTGGCATGAGCTTGCTCAATAAATTCCCTTCAAAATCTGAGGAATCCGCCCTCGACTGAATTAAGTTATCATATATATCTTACCATCAAATGAAAAGTATTACTCGAATTTGTTCACTAAAGTACCAATTCCTTCAATAGAAACTTTCACAATATCGCCAGTTTTTAAATACTTTGGAGGATTAAATCCATTGCCTACCCCAGCAGGAGTCCCAGTTAAAATAACATCTCCCGGCTCTAATGTAACTGCACTTGAAATTTCTGATATGATTTGTTCCACAGAATATACCATATTAGATGTTTTTCCGTTTTGACGAATTTCATCATTTACTTTCGTAACAACTGACAATTCTTGCGGATTTGGCAGCTCATCCTTTGTTACTACATAAGGTCCTAATGGACATGAACCATCTAAACTTTTTCCTAAGAAAAATTGTTGGTGTTTTTTTTGTAGGTCGCGAGCAGTTAGATCGTTCGCGATAGTATAGCCAAATATATAATCATACGCAAGTTTGGAAGGGATATTTTTGCCTTTCTTTCCAATGACGATAGCAAGTTCACCTTCGTAATCGTATGAAGAGGTTTTATCAGCATGAATAGAAAGTGTTTGTTCATCGGCAGCAATTGATGTTGGTGATTTTGTAAATACAACAAAATCATTCGCCACTCCACCCATTTCTTTTGCATGATCCGCATAGTTTTTACCTACAGCCATAATATTTTTCGGAGTGCGTGGAATTGGAGATAGCCATTCAATTTCTGTGAATGCACGTTTAAAGTTTTCTACATTTTCATCTTTTGAAGCAACTTCTATTAATTTCCGGATTTGTTCGACAAAGTCCATTCCTAGACTAATTCCTTCTACTATCGTAGCAGGAAAACTCGGTAACACTTGGAGCGTCTTCTGAATAGTTAATACATCCCATACAGCTTCTTCTTTTTTTACTTTTGGTCCGAAGTAGATTTGATCATTTAATCGGTACGATAATAGTTTCATTGTCTCGACACTCCTTCAAATATTTTTGAATCTTATAAATATTCTATTACAAGTTGACTTTGTTTTCATCTATTTTCGACAAATAATATTTGAAATGCCCAAGCGCTCTTTAAGCGCATCTCGTCTCCACTATTCCTGGTGAGTACGGATCATTCCGAAAGAAGAGATATTGAAAAACCTATCTGCTTCGGAAGATGCCCCCATTATATCTTGTATAAGATTTTGTAAAAGCGTTCACGACCTTCTAAGATATCTTTTTACTGTTCTAATTTCAGTCTAGTGAGGAGGGCACTGAGAAACTGTCTATTTTATTATATATTTACTCTACCATTTTAGAAAATCGTTGAAAATGGCGACACTCTTGCGGGAATAGCGTTAGCCGAAGACCCCGCAGCGTAGCGAGGAGGCTAAGGCAACGCCCGCGGAAAGGGAGCCTTTCAACGATTTTCTTATCTCTTCTCTTGGGTTATTGTACAATTCTGACTGACAAACCTAATTATATGGACTTTTTCAGTGCCCTCAGGATAGCGGTAAGCTTCGGAAAACCTGTTCTATTCCTATAAAAAAAACACCATGAACACTGGGTTCATGGTGTTTCTAATTTGTAAAAGCTTATGGCGCTTGTAGGCTAGACCATCAAAGGAACTTAGATTCTTTTATATGTTGCATACGTAAGTTTTCTCCATAGCATCTCTACTGGACCTTGTTTAAATTTCATAAACCATACCTCTGCAAAAACAAGTTGCAATACATAAATTCCTACAGCCATCCACGTACCTGTTTGAATATCTACTTTTCCATATAAACCAAATCCATACGAATAGAAAATAGTAGTCGCAATAAGAGATTGCATTAAATATATGGTCATTGACATTCGACCAGCTTTAGCAAATGGTGAGAGCAGTTTACTTATAAAGGGTATCGTACAAAGTAACGCAATGATTCCAGCATAAGCAATTGCTTGTAACGGTCCCCCAAATGTATCCTGTACAGATACTGTAAACAGATTCGGTTCCGAAACAAATGGAATCCATTTAATTGCTGTACCGCCTGCTAAAGTAATAATAATTGTTACAATCCAAAACACTTTTAATTCACGAGCACGTTCGATTAATCGAAGTTTAGCAGCGGCTGCTCCGACTAATAGAAGCGGCACAATGATAATAAATATTGTGAAAACAATTGCTCCACCTTGCGTCATATATAACCAATCATCTAGACGTTGTAAGAAAATATCAGTCCAAGAACCTTGTGAATAAGCAACAATCGATGATTCTATATCTTGTATACCTGTATAAATAATGACATCGTTCGGACTAAATTTTGCAAGTAAATACACCATTCCATTTAATAACCCATTAGGAAGTAAAAATAATACACCTGCTATCAGAAGTAACCAAATGGGCTTTAAACGCATCATTAATAATAAGACAAAACCGGCAAGAGCATAAGTAATTAAAATGTCCCCGGACCATATGAGAAATGCATGAATACATCCTATTAGTAGTAATACGGACAGTCTACGAACTGCCAACTTAGCAAAAGATGTTCCTTTTTCTTGTGTTTTCATGAATTGCATGGCAAGTCCATACCCAAACAGCATTGAAAACAACGGATAAACACTACCTTGAACAAAAATATCAATCCATTTAAATGTTTCAAAATCACCTGGAATGTGAAACCATGTATACGGATTAAAATAAATATATGGAGAATGAAAAAACAGCATATTTACGATAAAAATACCAAGAAGTGCAAAACCTCTCATCACATCAATTGATATTACTCGTTCTTTCACCTCTGTTGGTTGAATCAACAATTTTTTTCCTCCTATAATTGCACTTGTTTGTTAATATCAAATAAATAAAGAATCTTTTCTTTTATTTCTACTTTCATAATAGATTCGATAGCTTGAGCATAAAGAGTGAGTTGTAGATTGTAGCGATTTTCCATCTCATTTCTTAATAATGATTCGTTCGACAAGAAATGTTGCACTCGATCTGTCTTGTAATCGAGTAATACCCAACTTCCATCTTCTTCTAAAAATAAACAATCGACTACACCTTGAATAATTTGACTATCCCCATCTTTATCTAATAATGAATAAGTGAATGGAAGCTCACGCATAATTTCCTTTGCTTTTTTTAATCGCTCTGCAATTTCTGAATGAAAGAAAGCTACTATTTTGGTAGAATCGATGGCAGCTTGTTCTGCTTTTGTAATGATTTCTCTTTGTACAAGAGTTTCAGCGAATTCTTCTACTTGGTCTACCGTTTTTATTTGTGCTAAATCTACATTTTGCATAAATGCGTGAATGGCTGTTCCGACTTCCGCTCCTGTGAGCTTAGACTCTTGTTGCAGGAAAAAAGGGCGTTTCGCTATTTGGGTTGCACTTCCAGTAGAATTGTTCGTTTGGAAGTAGTCTTGTTCCTCTCTATCTATCAACTGTTGTATTTTCTTCATCTCACTAACTGACTGCTTGGACCTTTTATGCGTAGAAGGCTCAAAAGGGTACGTTGCATCAAAACGAGCCTGGATATCCGAAAGTAATTCGTTCTTTCCATTCACCATAAGTCGATCAAGGGTAATCTTTTCTTTTTCTTCCACTGGCACACCTAGCTTCAACTCGTCCATACTTTTCGTAACTAGTTTCCACTTGGATTCACTTTCTACTATGTTCGCTTCAATAACTTCTGCAAGTTGATTATAATCTGCGTGTCTCGCAATAGCAGGACCAATCCAATCTAAATATCCTTTTGCCTTAGCTCGGATATAGTTTGGTAGCATTTCATTCGGTAGAATGGATTGTGCATCCTCCCATTTTTCAAGGGTCTTCGCTAAATCTTTTACAGAAGATACAAGGAATAAATGTTCTTTCGCTCGAGTCATTGCAACATATAAAACACGCATTTCTTCCGCTTTTAACTCCATTTGCTTTTTTTCTTTCATAGATAAAAACGGCAATGAAGTAAAGGAAATTCGTTTATCCGGATCGATTGCTTTTACAGCAAGTCCAAATTCTTGATCAAATAAATAAGGTTCATTAAAGTCCATTTGGTTAAATGGTCTCCCCATGCCTCCTAAAAATACAACTGGAAACTCCAATCCTTTTGATGAGTGAATTGTCATTAAACGTACGACATTTTCTTTTTCACTAATTGCACGTGCAGCTCCTAAATCATCTCCCCGTTTACGCATGCGGTCGATGAAACGTAAAAAACGAAATAACCCTCGAAATGAAGTTTTTTCAAAATCGATTGCCCGATCATGTAAGACACGTAAATTTGCTTGCCTTTGCTTGCCGTTGGGCATGGACCCTACCATTTCGTAATAATGAGTATCTAAATAGATTCGCCAAATTAATTCTGCTAGGGAACCCCTTCTACTTAAATTTCTCCAATCCTCAAAGTGCAATAAAAAACGCTGCAGTTTCTCACCTGTTTCTGAAGATAAACCCGCACCACCAGTAGATACAAATAATTTTAATGCATCGTAAAAAGGCTCTTTCGGTGCTGATAAACGTATAAGCGCAAGTTCTGATTCCGTTAATCCTACAAAAGGAGAACGAAGTACGGATGCAAGTGAAATATCTTGATACGGATTATCAATCGTGCGGAGTGTATGAAGCATAATGAGCACTTCTATAGCTTCAAAATAACCTTTTGAAAGCTCAGCATATAATGGAATACCCGCCTCTTTAAATTGGTCCGTTACTTCCTGCGACCAAGTCATGGAACGCATTAATATGACTATATCGCTATATTGAAGAGGACGTGTTGCTTTCTTCCAAGGGTCGTAAACAGTTGCCCCTGATTCTATCATTTCTTTTATTTTTGAAATTATATAACGAGCTTCTGCTTGTGATTTTTTCAACTCTTCTTCCGCATTTACTGCAACTTCCTCTTCATCCTCCGCTTCTACGCTTCCATCCTCTACTTCATATAACAGCGCCAATTCAACAGCAGATTCTGCTTCGTCATACGGTGCTTGCGGTTTTAATGAAGCAGCATCATCGTAGTTAATTTCTCCAACCTTTTCACCCATAATTTGTTGGAAAATATAATTCGTTGCATGAAGTACTTCTTTTCTACTACGGAAGTTTGCATTTAAATCGATTTTCACACCTGAATCAATCGGCATATGTCCAAAAGTTAAATACTTTCCTAAAAAGAGCATTGGCTCTGCTAAACGAAATCGGTAAATCGATTGTTTCACGTCACCAACCATGAACATATTCCCTGTTTTTTCATTTCCGCTTTTCACTAATTGTAAAATTGTTTCTTGTAATCTGTTCGTATCTTGGTATTCATCGACTAATACTTCTTTAAAACGTGCTTGATACTCTTTTGCAATTTCTGACGGACATAGTTCCCCATTTTCTTTGCTTTCCGTTAAGATTTCTAGGGCATAATGCTCCAAATCAGAAAAATCGACGAGTCCTTTATCATTTTTTGCTGCAGTATATCTTTCTCCATACGAAATGGCTAATTCTACTAATGTTTTTAATTGGGGAGCCATTAATCGCATCTCTTCTAATAATCGTTCAGGTGTTCTAGTAAAATAATTTTCTTTCACTTCATTGACGATCTTCTTCACTTTATTACGCTTACTCGTCGCCTGTTTTTTAAGTGCTTCGTCACAAGAATCTTTTTTGATGGAAGCAGCTTTTCCCCACGATATGGACTGAAAATAACGGAATACATCTTGCCAAGAGCTGATTTTCATTAGCGAAATTGCTTCTTGGATCATCGCTTGGTCATTGGAAGCAGTTTCTGCAAGTGGGGCTGGGCCATCCGGTTGTAGCGCTACCCTACGAATTTCTTCTGTTACCGAAATTGCTTCTTCTAAATGGTGAATAATTGCAAGCTTTAAGGGTTCAATGAAAGGAAGCTCATCGATAGTTAAATCGTCATTCAATGTATATGCTTCCGGTATTGCTAATAACCATTTTTTCGGTTCTGGATGCACTCTTGCATACGTATATAATTTATCAATCATCGTCTCTATCGACTGGTCGTCTCGATCAGATGTAAAACTATCGGAAAGTCTATACATCGGTTCTGGGTTTTCTTCCTGATAGGCTTCTTCCAATACTTCAGCTAATATATCGTCGCGCATTAATGCCGCTTCCGTTTCATTTGCAATACGAAAGCCTGGGTCAATAGACAACATATATGAGTACTGCCTAACAATATTTAAACAAAAAGAATGAAGCGTGGAAATTTGTGCTTTCCCTAAAAGACTTAGCTGTTTTCGTAAATGAGTAGATGATGGATCGAGCCCAATTGCTTTTTCCAATGCTTCGCCCATTCGGTGGCGCATTTCCGCAGCAGATGCGTTAGTAAATGTAACAACAAGTAGTTCGTCGACATTGATTGGATTATCTTTTGCAATTACTTTTTGGATAAGACGATCGATCAATACCGCCGTTTTTCCTGAACCAGCAGCTGCAGAAACAAGTACGTCTGAACCTGTTGCCCAAATTGCTTTCCATTGATCGGGGGTCCACGTTAATTGCTCTGGCATATTAGGAATGTTCACTAGTATCCATCTCCTCTCTCATTTTTTCTGTGACAACTTCTGGTTGTTCTGCTTTCAACGAACGAACGGATTGTTCTGGGTCTTGCGGATCAAACTGACAAACACTACGATAGGAACAATACGTACATGGCATTTTATCTTTCAAACGGTACGGATATACACGTGTATCTCCAGCATTCATCCCATTCCCAGCTTGTTCATGTTTCTTCCGAACGAATGATTGGATTAGTCTCATGTCTTCTTGATCTACTACTTTCGAAGAAGATTTTGATAGATTCCCATCTTTATTCATTCTGACCGGAATTACTTTCGAGAACCCTTCAATATGTTCATCCATCTCCATAATAACTTCAGGCTCATCCAGTAGCAGGCCGTTCATTTTATACGATTTATAAATGGCATCTGCCAATTCCGCTTCTTCCATTTCTTTTTTGGATTGAATAAATGGATTATGAAGATGAACATATAAAACGCCTGCAGGTTCTGCATCCTCCTGTAACCATACTGGTGCATTCTCCATTGCGACATCCAAATACGTCAACATTTGAAGTGATAAACCGTGATATACCTCGTTTAAGTCAATACCTTTTCTGGAAGATTTATAATCAACAATTCGCACAAACATATTTCCATTGACATTCGCGGCGTCAACTCGGTCGATTCTTCCTCGTAATTGCATTTTTCTTTCATGCTTTAGAGGTATTTCTAATGCAGGCAAAGTCTCTCCTGGACCAAATCCAGCTTCTATTGCAATTGGAACAAAACTGGATACTTTAGAATGTTGACTTAACGCGATAAGTGTAGATGCTACAATTTGTTCTAATTTGCGTTGAATATAACGATATCGATTAGTACTTAATAATAGTTGATGGACAAAAACAGGTACGATGTACTGGACTGCCTCTTTTGCTAGTTTTATACATTGTGCTTTGGAAAGCTGTGCCCAAGTAAGATTCAACCGATTTGTTTCATCGGAAATCCATTTTAAAGCAGCATGAAATAAATCACCCATTGCAGGTGCTTCCAAGCGATATTCTGCACGTTCCTCTAACTTCAATCCATATGATGCAAAGTGAGCAAATGGACAGCTATAATATTTCTCGACACGAGAAACACTTGAAATTATCGTTTCACCATAAAGTGCCGACGTGATATTCTGAGAAAGTCTTTCCGTTTTATTGCCATGAATAAGAGGTTTAACAATTCTTTTTAATAATTTCGACCAATATGGATCATCCATGTAATAGTGATAAACAGATTGCCAAACTTCGGATAGTTCCCCTGTTTCTCGCGCCTCCCTCAACTGCATGACAAGATAGGGTAAGGTTGTTCTTGGATGACTTATAGTTGTCATCTCAACATTTTCTTCAGCAAGATCGCTTGGATCAATCGCCGCCAATTGTATTGGAACATCTTTTACCAATTGATAAAGCTTTTTCATATATGGGGATGGGAGCAACGACTTCCCTTCGCTATCTGCAATCGGATACGAAACAAATAAATAATGGGAAGCAGACGTAAACGCTTTGTAAACTAAATAATTTTCATCGAGCAAACGCATTTTCGAAGTCGGAGCGAGCTCAAATCCTATTTGTAGAAACCATTCTCTTTCGGTGTCAGAGAGTAATCCTTCATGATCCATTCTTTTTGGATACACCCCATCATTTACACCAACTACAAAAACAGCTTTCATATTCGTTAGCCTTGCTATGTCTGCGCTTGCAACTATTACTTGGTCCACAGCTGGAGGAATTCTCGAAAAAGCTAATTGATCGTATCCTTCATCAAGGATTCTCGCAGCATCTTCTACTGACATTTCTTTCTCTCCGAACATTAAAACGAATTGATCTAGTACATTAACCCATTCATTCCAAGCTTGTACATGTTCGGAAGCGTGTAATAATTGGCCATTCTCCTCTTCCAATTGCTTTAAGCTTTGTAATTTCTCGTAAACTTGCAGCGACTCCATAAATGTAAACAACGCTGTCGCGATTTCTAAGCCTGTTTTAGCATTTTCTAAATGGTCAGCTAATGTTTTTAGCGGTTCTATTACAATATCTCTTACTGCATGTAGATCTGCTTGTACACTTATTTCTTCATCTGTTTGAACTTTTGAATAAAACTCCAGGCCACGATATTTTTTATAGATCCAACGTTTTTCATCAAACCATCTATCTCCATATATACCAAAAGATAATACGAAGTTCTCTAAACGATCTGCTCGTTCTCTCCATTCACGTTTCGAAGCTGTAACTGGAAAAAATAAATCTGTTTTAATCGCTCGGAACATCGGCTCGTACTTCCAATCTGTCCGAATAATTTCTAATACAGAACGACTCAGCTCGATTAGCGGATGATGCAGCATCGGTTTTTTTTGACTAATAAAAACAGGGATATCATACTGTGGAAATATGGTTTCGATTAATCCTTCATATGTTTCCGCATCTCGATGTAAAATTGCCATTTCTTTATATCTAATCTCTCTTTGTTGCATCAGGTCTCGAATATGACGAGCAACTGCATGAACTTCCGCACGTCGATTTGCTGCTTCTATTATGGTTAGATTGTCTTCTGATGTAAATTCTTTAGGCGCAAGTTGCTCGAAATTCGCTTCAATATGAGCAAGCTCTTTTGAAATATAACGTTTTTGTTCTGTTAGATGTATTCTATCTTCGATCTCCACATTTTCACTGTTTGCCATATCTAATAATCTATTGCATGTATTAGCAGGTTGATAAAATAATGACTGTTCGTCCAGAGCATCAGAGGTAGATTCCATTGGAAGTGCTATGGTGATGCGTTTTACTTTTTTCATTAGCTCCAAAATAATTTCTAGCTCTCTAGTAGTAAAAGATGTGAACCCATCAATATATATATCCGTCGTTTCTAGTAACGAAGAATCTTTTATTTTTGCAGCAAGTAAAGTTAAATAACCTTCTCCATCAATATAGCTTGTTCCTAATTTTTGCTCCATTAACTCTAACATCATCACTAAATCTGATGATTTATCAATTAATGTTTTCGGAGCATTTACATTTTCCAAATCATCTAATACATTCGACATTGCTTCATAATCTAAACAATAACGATTAAATTCCTTTAAAAGCATTTCCATTTGATCTGTAAATCCACGTTTTGTCGCAGCACGTTTAAATAATTTAAATTGATCTTTATTTTCCTCCAGCAAGCTCCGGATAAGCATTCGATAACCGAAACCGCTAATTTCTTCTTTCGCAATTCCACCTGTTTCTTGCAATACACGCCAAGCTAATCGCTTAAATGTTGTAACTTGTGCTCGTAATAAACCTTGAAGTCCGGATTCTGCCGCAAGACTATATTCACTGGAAAAGGACATCTGGTCAGGCACTATATAAAAAAGTGGATGTCCTAAAGGAGCCACTTCTAAAGTATCGATTATTTCACGTTGAATAAACAATGTTTTGCCAGCCCCGGATCGCCCACTAATAATTCTTAATGACATATTGCCACCTACTCTCTTTAATAAAAAAACCGAATAATTCCCTTCCTTCTATTGTACAAAACATACAGTAGAGTGGGAAATTATTCGGTATCAAAATTTACACTTATACTCGAAATTGGCCAATACCTCGCCTCGACTTTGCCAATCACATCTTTTTCATCGATAAAATGAAAATAGCGACTGTCTAAACTAGAGATTCGATTATCTCCTAATACAAACAACATATTAGGTGGAACTGTTTTGTTTCCTGTTAACTCGAGTAAATTAAAGTCTTCTGTAAAATTTTCTTCTGGATGTACATAGGCAGAATAAGAATTGAGAAATTTCTCTGGCACTTTTTTATTATTGATGTATAACGTATCATTTTCATACTTAATTGTATCGCCAGGTACTCCAATTACTCGCTTCACATAGTCTTCGTTTTGGTCGCCATGAAAAATAATAATGTCCATTCTATCTATTTTTGCTAGCTTATTGACGAACACTTTATCTTGATCATGAAGTGTAGGCATCATAGATTTACCAACTACTTCATAATTGGTTGCAATAAAAGAACGAATAATTAGTACTATTACAATTCCAACAAGGATTGCTAGTGCCCATTCTATTATTTCTTTTTTAGCATTATTCAATTGTATGCTCCTTTTTGCTTCTTCTATCATGTTTTGTTGTTCTTAAATCTTCTTCCACGTTCTTCTCAATTCTTTTTTCAATCCTTTTTCCGATGAACCAAAGTAATATGATAATCAATAGGACTATAGCTGTTCGAACTGGTTGGGTTACTAATGCTTTAATATCAGCTCCAATGAAGCTTACGACTGAAATCATGATTAATTTACCTAAAGTAACTGTCCATAAATACGTCTTTTTTTTCATATTAGACAAACCAGCAACAATATTAACAAGTGCCGAAGGAGTAAATGGAAAGCATATTAAAAGAAACAGTGGTCCAAATCCATTCCTCTCTACCCATAATATTAATTTTTGAATCTTTTCATGCCTCGTAATAAATCCTAAAACTCTTGCTCGTCCGTATTTGCGAATAACTAAAAAAACGGTATACGCACCCGCAACCGATCCTGCCCATGAAAGCAAAAATCCAAATAAGACTCCATATGCACTTACATTAGCAACGATAAAAACGATTAAAGGTAAGAAAGGTAAAAAAGCTTCTAAAAACGGTAGAAGGATACCAATCAACGGTCCAAGTGCCCGGTAATCTTGAGTCAAATTTGTTAAAGTTTCGAATGAAAACCAGCTAGGCATGTTGCTCTCCTCCACAATATGTATGTATATACTATTCCCTATAATTGTATATATAAAACTAATTCACTATAGTATAATTTGTTCATTATGATTTTTGGTAGGTGAAACTTATTTTGTATAATAATTCATTTATGCAAGGTTTGAAAGCTGGCATAAGTATTGCCATCGGTTATTTCCCAGTTGCAATTACATTTGGTTTATTGGCGAAAACAACTAGATTATCTATTTTGGAAGCTACTGCAATGAGTATATTTGTCTATGCTGGAGCATCTCAGTATATGTCGTTAACGCTTATTTCAAAAGGTGTTGATCCTATTTTAATTGTTTTAAATACATTTGTCGTCAACATTCGCCACTTCTTAATGACGGCGGCGCTTAACGAAAAGATGCAAAGTGAAAAAAAATGGGTCAAAGGTATTTATGCATTTGGAATCACGGACGAATCATTTTCTGTGTTGGCAACCCAAAAAGAAGACAATATTCGTACACCTTTTGCCTTTGGGGTAGCATTAATCGCTTATAGTAGTTGGGTAGTTTTCACAGCAGTTGGCCATTTAATCGGAGCCAATCTTCCTGCTTTTTTACAAGCAGCTATGTCTATTGCCCTGTATGCGATGTTCGTAGGTTTACTTGTTCCTTCTATGCGTAATAATCGAAAAGTTGTAATGCTTGCCCTTCTAGCTGCCATAATTAATGGATTTTTTTATTGGACAGGATTGTTATCAACTGGCTGGGCAATTTTAGTAGCAACTTTAGGTTCGTCTATTTTTGTCGAAATGATTTATACAAATAAGAAAGGTCGGACAAAAGACGCCCTGTCCTAATAAGAAGAGTAACCGTAGAAATACCGTTGATTCCCGCTACGGCGGACGCTTTTCGCGGGCATGGCTTCAGTCTCCTCGTCACTTCAAAAACATGTTCTCCTGCGATTACTCGTCGCAAAGACACCGGCCAAATAAAGTTCGGCCAGTGTCTTTCCTGCGGGGCCTTATGCTCATGCACCTGCCGCTTCGCTTTCGGTGCAGAAAACATCTGCTATTCCCGCAGAAGTCGCCGACTGCGCTCTCATCAACTTGTATGGATCTATTCATAATTGCAACTGTTTATAAGTAGAATGACGATCATTTGAATCGTAAGCGAAACAAAGATAGCATGACTCTTTTACTCTATTTCTAAAAGAGAAAAACTTGCTCAAAAGATTCGACTCAGCGCTGAATGTTTACAATTATCACTATAAAATGCAGAAGGATGTACTCCGTAAAATCAATAAATAGACAGAACATGATCCATTCTTCTAAACTAGATGGATGGAGTGAAAAGCGGCGACTCCTGCGGGGAAAGCGAAGCAGACTAGACCCCGCACGTAGCGAAGCGTAGGAGGAGGCTCGTCGTTCGCCCGCGGAAAGCGTCCGCTTGTAACGGACTCCTTCGACAAAAGACCATGAATACTGTGTTCATGACATACCAAGTTTTTATACTTTCTTATCTTTTTAAGAAAAGCTCAAGCCCCTTTGTCAGCCCCGACAAGGAACGTATGGAAAAGTTGTATGCAGAAAAAAGTAAATGACAGTTTCTGAGTATTCATTGACCTAGAAAATGTGGACTGATGAGCTCGTCGTTTAGCATTATAAAAATATTGGCTAAATTTGCCGAAAGGAGCCTAAAGGGATGGATGCATGGTATTGGTGGATGTTGCTCGGAATGGCTCTTGTCACATATATTCCGAGAGCTTTCCCACTTACTTTTTTAGAAGGGAAAGAATTACCTCCCGTTATTTCTGGGGTTTTACGTAATATACCTTTTGCAGTACTTGGAGCACTAATATTCCCAGCTATCTTATATGTGCAAGAAGGAAATTTTCTGTTTGGATTTATTGGCGGAGTTGTTGCATTTACACTTGCAATAATTTCATCTAATGTAATGGTCGTTGTATTAGGTACTATCGGTGTTTTAGCAATTTACAGTTTGTTGTTCTGATTATTCGGAATTATTTTATTTTTAAAATTTACTTGACTACGATATTTATAATGTTTAAAGTTGGTATCAATTCTTACAACAATTACATAGTACATCACTTTCTTATCAAGAGAAACCGAGGGACAGGCCCTTTGACGTTTCGGCAACAGATTCATATTATTGAAAACTGTGCCAATTCCTGCAAGCTAGTATCGCTTGAAAGATGAGAACGAGATGGTTTTTCGTATAATCGAAGAGCTTTCTTTTTCTTATCCAATTTTTAGATAAGATTAAGAAAGCTCTTTTTCGTTCCTTTTTAGAAAGTAAGATGACTGCAACGATTGTCTGTAAAGAATCATCATTGAAATAACAGGAGGTTGTGACATGATTGATTTCAAAAATGTATCCAAGACTTTTCGTCTTGGCAAACGGGAGGTGCATGCAGTCAATAATGTTTCTCTAACAGTGAACGAAGGAGAAATATTTGGGGTTATCGGGTTTAGCGGTGCTGGTAAAAGCACATTGCTGCGACTAGTAAACTTATTAGAGCGACCGACAACGGGAACTGTTTACATTCAAAATATCGATGTAAACTCACTGTCATCGAAAGAGCTGCGAGCACGAAGACAGAACATCGGGATGATTTTCCAAAACTTTAATTTATTTAACTCTCGAACAGTTGCCGGAAATATTGCGTATCCGCTTAAGCTTACCGGTTTATCAAAACAGGGAATAAAAAATCGAGTAGAGGAGCTCCTAAGATTCGTAGGTCTTTCTGATAAAGCAAATGACTTTCCAAATCAATTATCAGGTGGCCAAAAACAACGTGTAGGAATTGCACGAGCACTTGCCACATCACCAGATATACTTATTTGCGATGAAGCAACTTCTGCACTCGATCCGGAAACAACAGCGGAAATTTTAAAATTATTAAAAAAGGTCAATAAAGATCTTGGCATTACAATTTTGCTTATTACACATGAAATGCACGTCATTCAATCCATTTGTCACAAAGTAGCGGTTATGGAGAACGGTGAAGTAATTGAATCAGGAGATGTATTTGATGTATTTACAAATCCACAGCATTTAACAACTCAGCGTTTTATTCAATCTGTTCAACAAGATTTGCCTTCTGTAAATATTTTGAACGAATGGCGATTAAGAGGTGGCAAAAAGTTATTTCGGGTCATTTTTAAAGGAGACATTACGAATGATGCAGTTCTCTCTCAAGTTACTCAAAAACACCAAGTTCATTTCAATATCGTTTATGGCTCTGTTCGAGAACTGCAGGAAAAGCTCTTCGGAAATTTACTCATCTCTTTTGAAGGTAACCAAGATGCAATTCAAAATACATTGGACGAACTAAAAACAATCGTTGACATAGAGGAGGTTGTGCAACATGAAGGTTGATTGGACTACATTTTGGCCGAGAATTGTCGAGTCTACTGGTGAAACAGTTGTCATGGTAATTGCCACCCTCGTTTTTGGTTCCATTCTTGGAATAGCAATCGGCTTATTACTTTTCGTAACACGAGAAAAAAACATCTTAGAAAACAAGCTTGTATTCCAAGTGTTAAATATTTTGATTAATATTATTCGGCCTATTCCCTTCATTATTTTCTTAGTTGCAATTTCTCAACTAACTAGATTGGTTATAGGGACAACTATAGGAACAGCAGCTGCTATTTTTCCCATGACGATTGTCGCAAGCTTTTCAATAGCACGGGTTGTTGAAAATAATTTAGTCAGTATTGACCCTGGAGTAATAGAAGCAGCACAAGCGATGGGTGCAAGTCCACTGCGCATCATATTTACTGTTTTAATACCGGAAGCACTCGGTCCTTTAATTTTAGGACTTACGTTTATTACAGTCAGTCTAATTGATTTCTCCGCAGTAGCGGGAACAGTTGGCGGAGGCGGTTTAGGGCATGTTGCTATGACTTACGGATATCAGCGCTTTGATGGAAGCGTCATGCTTGTAACAGTAATAATATTAATCATTCTAGTTCAGCTAGCTCAATGGCTTGGCAATACGCTATCAAGAAAATTCATGAGACGTTAATACGAAAAATTCGACTAGGTTTGGACTAAAGGAGAGAAAGAAAATGAAAAAATTAAGCTTATTCATATTGGTACTTATTACAGCACTTGTACTTGCAGCTTGTGGAAATGACAACAATAGCGAAGCATCCACAGACAAAGAAAAAGTAAAAGTAAAAATCGGAGTAAACGGTTCGGATGGTGTTCAATGGCCAATCTTAAAAGAAAAAGCAGCAAAGGAAGGTATTAATATTGAGTTAGTAGAGTTTGCGGATTACACATTGCCAAATAATGCTCTTGCACAAGGAGATATTGATTTGAATGCATTTCAACACTTGGCATTCCTTGCCCAATCCGTAAAAGAAAGCGGCAATGATATCGTTCCAATTGGCTCCACTATGTTTGCACCACTTGGACTTTATTCGGAAAAAATAAAAGATATTTCGGAAATTAAAAAAGGAGATAAAATTGCAATTCCAGATGATCCTTCAAACCAAGCTCGTGCACTTCGTCTACTAGAAGCCGGAAAACTTATAACACTGGCAGATGATTTCGGTCAATTTGGAGATCCTTCGAAAATTGCAGAAAACCCATTAAATCTTGAAATTATTCCGATGGTCGCTCAACAAACACCACGTGTTCTACCAGATGTAACTGCAGCAATTATAAATAATGGTGTAGCTGGTCAAGCTGGCTTCTCTCCTGGAGAAGATCCAATTTTCAAAGAATCAGGAGATAACAAATCTACTTACCCTTATGTTAACTTGATAGCTGCTCGTGAAGAAGATAAAAACAACGAAACATTCAAACGAATTGTAGAACTATATCAAGAAGATGATATTAAAGATGCCGTTACAAAAGATACAAAAGGCGGTTCATTCCTTGTGAAATTATCTCAAGAAGAATTAGATAACACATTCAACGATTTATTAAAATAAAGGAGGAAAAAATATGAGTATAACAGTTGATAGTAGATTACTAATTGAAAAATCCATCGAAGATAATCGAAATTTGTACATTCAAACAAGCCAGGACATCCATGCAAATCCTGAAATCGGAAATGAAGAAGTCTACGCGAGTGGTAGACATATTGAGCTTCTGGAAAATGCAGGATTTCATGTTACGAAGGCGGTTGCTGGACACGAAACATCGTTCTTTGCAGTTAAGGAAAATGGAAAAGAAGGTCCAACCGTAGCTTTTCTAGCAGAATATGATGCATTACCAGGTCTTGGTCACGCTTGTGGCCATAATATTATTGGAACAACTAGTGTTGCAGCTGGAATTGCATTAGCAGAAACGCTTGAACAAACGGGAGGTCGAGTTGTCGTTCTTGGCACCCCTGCAGAAGAAGGTGGACCTAACGGAAGCGCAAAAGGTAGTTTTGTAAAACATGGCTTCTTAAAAGACATCGATGTCGCTCTCATGATACATCCAAGTGGCAAAACCTCTCTAACAGGAGAAACACTTGCAGTAGATCCATTAGATTTTCATTTCTATGGAAAAGCTGCCCATGCTTCCGGATCACCAGAACAAGGAATCAACGCACTGGATGCAGTTATTCAACTTTTTAATGGTATTAATGCACTCCGACAGCAATTGCCATCTGACGTCCGGATACATGGCATTATTACACATGGTGGAGATGCACCGAATATTATTCCCGACTACGCATCCGCTCGTTTTTATATAAGAGCGGACACTTGGAATAAAACAGAAAACGTTTCGGAAAAGGTAAAAGCCATAGCAAATGGAGCAGCATTAGCAACAGGAGCCTCTGTGAAAATTGAACGTTTTCAAAATGAAGTGCAAGACTTCGTATTAAATTCCGTATTAGATGAGGTTCTTCATACGGAACTTGAAGCAGTAGGAGAATTTGTCCATACGGAAAAACGAAAAGGTAAAGGTTCAACCGATGCAGGTAACATCAGTTATGTTGTACCAACAGCCCATCCCCATATTAAAATTGGACCAGATGATCTAATAGCACATACGATTGAATTTAGAGATGCAGCAAAATCAGAATTAGGTGACGAAGCGGTTATTAAAGGTGCAAAAGCATTAGCAGTGGTTGGTTATCGAATTTTAACAGACGCAGAGTTATTGCATAATGTTCGAAAAGAATTTGAAGCGGCACTTTCCCGAAAACAAGAGCAATAAATAATAGAGTTCGGTGCGAAATAGGCATTCGTTGGTGTGATTTTGCGATTCGATAGGATGAGCTTGCGATTTGCGCTCTTGAGTTTGCGATTCAGAGAAATTTGGAAAAGTGAGCACTTGTTGATTGGAGCGGAGGGCGACGACTCCTGCGGGAATAGCGTGAGTCTTGAGACCCTGCAGGGAGCATAGCGACCGAAGAGGCTCAAGCCACGCCCGCGGAAAGCGTTCGCCAGCAGCGAAAATCACTTCTTTCAATGATTATTTCATTTTAAATAAGAAAAATCCGTCTTAATGAGAGGCGGATTTTTTCTTATTTTTATTTCGATTCTTCATATGGGTAGCATACCAAAATCCTAACGTTAAGGATGCTGCATCTAAAATATATATCCACCATCTATGTGTGTGACCTGCATAAACAGAAGCTGCAAATAAGGCAACTGTCAATATTAACGCGACATAATGATTAAATGTGATGCGTGTAAATAATACGACGAGCAGTGCCGGAGCAAAAATAGCTAATGTTATTTGAGTGGATAAAGATAATGTTTCCATAGGCCCTCCTCTATCTTACTAATATTAAGCCTAGACGATAATGATCGTGTCTAAACAAAATATGCTGACGCAAACGGAGCTCTCCATTAATATCTAACACTTCTAGGCGACAATGTGCTGCATTTATTTGAACTGCCTCATATAATTCTTGCTCGTCTGTCACTTTTTGTCCGTTTACTTTGACAATACGTTCTCCGATAAGAAGTCCCATTTTCTCGGCTGGTGAATCTGCTAGAACTCCTGCTATCATAACACCATCCGACTGTGGAGAAACGGCAAACGTTCCTGACATTTCTTTCTTATATAAGATATACGAAATGATTAATCTTGCTAATACACCAAATACGAGTGCAATTCCACTAATAATTGGGTTAATATAACCTACTGCCGCTATTATTGTAATAACAATTCCTAGTAACCAAACCTTTTTCCCATAATCTTGAAAAAATTGAACAGGTAGAGTTCGTCTACTTTTTTGCTGAAATCCAATGACAAATGGAAACAAAATAAGCGAAAAAGTAGATTCACCAAGCCTGAATTGTGGCCAATATGGAATATATGTAGAAATGACATCTCCTGGTATTACTAGCAACACTGGTAAAAGCCATAACCGCTTCGTCACGTATTCTATCGCTTCACTTCCCCTTGAAGTGGCTACTAATTTAGGGGAAGCATTCGAATTGCCATGCTTCTGAATGAGGATTCCTTCCGCTATTACTAATAATCCTGCTAAAATTGCTATTGGAATTACTGCTTCTTGCATTATATCAAGTCCTGTTAATTTCCACGGTAGGATATCAAAAGACCAATCGTATACATACATTACATACAATGTTATTGAACCCAATGCCATCGCATAAATAACGGAACCAAGCTGGTATGTGAAAATCAAAATAAATAATATCAACCAAGCACTAAATATGTAAAGCCAAGGAATTGGAACGACAATCCCTACACCAACACTTATGACAGATAGAATAATTGCCCAAACATACCCCTCTAGTAAGCGCTTCGATTCTGTCCATCCCCATAGGATTCTTGTTCGAAAATGCTTTCTTTCTCTCTTTACGCGAAAATAACCTATTAATATGGAGAAAAGAAGCGTGATATATACAGCTGGATGGAGGAAAAACCGCCCTATTCCTTTTGCCAATTCGATTAAAATTTCTTCTACCATACGCAACCTCCTCCCTTGCAACTACCTTTCCTTTCATTGTAACAAACGAGGAGTGCTTTGCGTATAGGATTTTAGAATAACTTTATTTTTTCATTTCATGCACTAAATAACTTATTCCCATTTGTAATTGTTTATCATTTTCTTTCCTTGCTTTATATTCGACAATTGTTTTGGAAAGTGATTGAAATAATGCATCGTCTATTTCTTTTTTAGGACTGAGGCTTCGCTCTTGACGATATTTATCCACTGCATCTGTCGTATCTTCATCATAGTAGCCATCTTTTCGAACAATATTATATCCTAAAGCTGCTAGTACATTTTGCACGTATTTTATTTCTTCACCATAATCGCCAACACGAAATTCGCCATGAAGATATTTTACATCCATTGTATACAATTCATCTTGCTCTATTTTTAAATCTGCTTCTATCCCTTTACTATGAATCCATTCTTGTTTTGGAGTTAGCCATTTATGTGTAGAGATTTTCAACTTTCCACCATTAGAGAGTGGATGTGTTTCTTGTACAGTTCCCTTCCCATAGCTTGTTTCTCCAATAATCATCGCACGTTTATTGTCTTTTAACGCTCCTGCTAACACTTCACTCGCAGATGCACTTCCACCGTTTTGTAATAAAACTACTGGAATTTTCTTTAGATAAGGCTTTTCCTTACTTTCTGTATTTAACATCTCTAGTACACCTTTTGCATCCTGCATATATGCGAATGTCTTTCCATTTTCAAGTAAAGTACCAATAACGGAAGAAACACTATATAAATATCCCCCCGGATTTCCCCTTACGTCGATTAGTAATCCATCTATTCCTCTATCTACTAATGCTTTTGTTTGTTTCAGCCATTCTTCACCTGTTTTTTCTCCAAATAAAGAAATTGTGACGATTCCAATAGAAAAGTCATCGGCTTCATACACTTCACTCGTTACAGTATGCATGGCAATCGTTTCTCGTTTCATATGTAGCTCTACATGGCGTTCTTCACTTGAACGATAAACTGTCATTTTCAAACTTGTACCTTTTTCTCCGCTAAGCATTTTTACGAGCTCTGCCATTGTCTTTCCATCCAGTCTTTCTCCATTAACCCGAACAATTTCATCTTGTGGCTTTAATCCTGCTTTGAATGCAGGTGAATCTTTCAAAGGAGAAACGACAATAAATTTTCCACCAGAGAGTGTTATTTCTACTCCAATTCCGACGCGTTCCTCTGCGAGTGATGCTTCGTGTGCCAAGGCCTCTTCTTTTGTTAAATACGTACTATGAGGATCTTCTAAAGCTTCTGCCATCCCACGTATTGCACCTTCAACGATAATATTATCTTTTTTGGAAAACACAGCTTCTTTTTTTATTAATTGAAACGCTTCATCAATCACTTGACTGTTACTAACGATTGATGATGCTTGTTTATCCGAAGGCTTCCCAATCCAAAAATACAAAACACCAAGCAAAATAATTAACAAAAAAACGTATAAAAAAATCCGACTTTTGCGCAAGCTATACCTCCTACTTTTCCACTAATATATGTGGTGAAAGTAGAGTTTAATACTCGCGCAAAAATCGGTTCTTATTTAAGGTTTTTAACAAAATCCGCCAACATTTGCTCATCCATTGGACCGACAATTTTATTTTGGATAGTTCCAGTTGTATCAATCATATATGTAGTTGGAATCGTAATAGCTCGATAAGTTTCTCCTACTTTACCTTCCTCATCTAAAGGGATAGGAAAACTTAAGGCATAATCCTCTTGAAACGCTTTCACTTTATCAATTCCAACATCGGAACTTGTCAAATTAACTGCTAAAATTTCCACGTTTTCTTGTTCCGCCATATCTTCATAATAGTTCTGCATATGTGGCATTTCTGCTTTACAAGGTGGGCACCACGTTGCCCAAAAGTTTAATACAACTTTCTTCCCCTTATAATCAGACAATTTTACCTTTTTACCATCTAGTGTAGTAAGCGTAAAGTTAGGTGCACTATCACCTTTCCCAATACCCTCATTCGCAGGATTTGTAGCTAGATCAGTTCCCATTTGTTCATTGGAAAATGCTTCTGTTTTGTCTACATTATTTCGAACAAAAGAGATTGTAGCGATGGCAACTAGACATCCGATGATTACTAAACCAACTATTTTCTTCACAATATTTCCTCCGAATTTTCATTTTTTCAAGCGTTCACTTTTATACAACAAGAAGTTTATAAAGAATGCAAAAAATACTGTTACAAATAAAGGTGTTTGAAAAAATCCATTAGGTTGAAGCACTGCTACTATTATATGCATAAATACGAAGGCAATACTAATAAATTGGTTTACTTTTTCCATTTTCGGCAAACAAAATGAAACAAAAACGACATATATACTAAAAGAAATAGTTGTAATCGCTTCCTGCCACCATAAACCTTCATTTAAAAGTACCTGCAAAATTTGATAACTAGTTTGAATGCTAATATATCCAACTAGAACAGCTTGAATATCTTGGAGCAAAAAATTTCGTTTTTTCAGTGAAACATAAAGTTTAAAAGAAGCAAATAGTGTACCTAAAATGACTCCCGTCTTTCCTCCATTAAAATATAATATCGATAGTGGAAATTTGATAACCATACTAAAATCAGTAAGAATCACACTTAACTTCCATACGATAATAAATGTGAAAGCAACGTCTACAAGAATTTCTCTCATTTGTTTGTCATACAACTTCCATAATACAATCCAAGTTAGGAAAAAAGCTGCAAGAACTGCCACCCAAGCAGATGACAATGTCATGGACCCAACAATATACCATTCAGTAACTTGCAAATATTTCACTTCTTTCTCTTGTATGTCCTTTATCCAGATATAAAGAAAAAGCGGCATAAGCCGCTCTTTTATATAGAGATATATCTTAATGGATTAACTGAGTTTTTCGCCATACCTTCCCAGTTTCCTAAATGAATTTCGAAATGTAAATGTGGTCCCGTAGAGTTACCAGTCGTTCCAATTGCACCAATTAGATCTCCTTTTGAAACTACTTGTCCAACATTTACTTTAATACTACTCAAATGTGCATATAAAGATGTGAAAATCTGACCATCAATTGAGTGTGTTACCATAATGACATTACCATATGTACTTAATGGCGAGGCATATGATACTACTCCATCTGCAGCAGAAACTACAGGAGTTCCAGTGCTGTTTGCGAAGTCAACTCCATAATGCATTTTTCCTGTTCCGTAAATCGGATGTACTCTATAGCCATAACCAGAAGTAAACCTTCCAGACGCAGGCTTCGTCCAAGAACCTGCAGAGACATCAGGAATAGCTACATTTGATCCACCACCAGCAGCTTGTTGACGTTTTCTTTCTTCCGCTTCTCTACGTTTCTTTTCCTCCGCTGCTTTTCTTGCAACTTCTGCAAGACGTTTTTGTTCAGCGACTATTTTATCTTGCACATCTTGGCTTAAATTTAAAATCTCTTCATATTCTGTTTCCATTACTTCTTTTTGTTGCTCTAGCTTGCTTTGCTCTGCTTCCAATTGGTCTACTAAAGTTCCTTTAGAAGCCTTTTGGTTATCTAGAGAATCTTTCAAACTCACAAGCTTGCTTTTGCTTTCTTCTTGCTGTTGTAATTTTTTCTCTAAACTAGCTTTTTGTTCTTCTAGTTGTTTTTTATCGTCTGCTTGTTCTTTTAAAATGTTTCGATCAGCTTCCATTAATGTATTTACAGCTGAAAAACGGTCAATGAAATCGATAAAACTATTTGCACCAAGTAATACGTCTAAATAACTAACAGATCCGCCATTTACTTGAACTGCACGAATACGTTCCTTTAAAAGTGCATCACGTTCTTCAATTTTTCGTTCCAATTCTGTAATTGAAGCATGCAATGTTTCGATTTCGGTTGTCGTTAGTTTTATTTCATTTAAAACGGTTGAAATGTTCTTTTCTGTTTCCAAAATTTCTGTATCTAATGCTTGAATTTGTGCCATAATTTGATCAATTTTCGACTCATTTTGATCAATTTTGTTTTCTGTTTCTTTAATGTTTGAGTTAATCGTATCTTTCTTTTGTTCTAATTGTTTATGTTCTTTTTTCAAGTCATTCAAAGAATTAGCTAGTGCACTTGGTCCTGAAATTAAAAGTGCAGCTGATGTAGCCACTGCTAAAACTCGTAGCACCCATTTAGACTGTTTTCTCAAAACTTATTGCTCCTTTCAAGCTACCTTCTTATACTCGTAAAAATTTTCGTACTGACATGAAACTTCCCCAGATCCCGATTAGTACACCCATTAATAAGATCAAGCCATTTACTTGGTAGATGAATGGAGAAAAATCGAGCAGTTCAAATAGATTTCCCTGGGCAAGCTTTGGCTCTAATACTTTATGAATATTGTAATAGAGTACTGTAACTAACGTTATTGGCAAAATCGCACCTAGAATACCAAGCCACATTCCCTCTAAAATAAATGGGATTCGAATGAACCAATTTGTAGCTCCTACAAGCTTCATAATTTCAATATCTCTTCGTCTAGCAACGATCGTAATTCTAATAGTATTGGAGATTAAGAACATTGCTGTAAATAATAGCGCTAAGATTAGTACTATCCCAACATTTCGACTAGTGTTCAAGAAAGAAAATAGTTTTTCTATTTTCCCTTCTCCATATTTGACCTCAAATGTATTATCTAACTTATTTATTTTCTCTGCTACAGCCGCTGTCTCTTGCGGGTTTACTGCTTTAGCATAGAAAACATTATGTAAAGGGTTTTGTTGTTCAAACAAACGTAAATCATCACCAAAATCCAGCATTAGTTTGTTAAGCTCATCTTCCTTTGGCGAATACACCACTTCAGCGACTCCAGAAACCTTTTTAATTTCTTCTTCTAATTTTGTAATAGATGCCTCATCCGCTGTTAAATCAACAATTACTTTTATTTCTACATCTCTTTCGAGGTCATCCGCTACTTTATTTAAATTCATCATAATCATGACAAATACACCAACAAGTAGCAATGTAACTGTTACTGCACTGACAGAAGCAAAGGTCATCCAACCATTTCGACTTATGCTCTTCAAACTATCTCTAAAATGTCTTCCTATTGTTCTACCCTTCATAACCGTATTCTCCTCCGTATTCGTCTCGAGTGATTAATCCACCCTCAACAGCAATAACACGGTGTCTCATTGTATTTACAATTTCTCTATTATGTGTTGCCATAATAATTGTAGTTCCTCGAGCATTAATTTCTTCGAAAATATTCATAATTTCCCATGATGTTTCTGGATCTAAGTTTCCTGTCGGTTCATCTGCGATCACAAGTTTTGGTGTATTTACAATAGAACGAGCAATCGATACTCGTTGCTGTTCCCCACCAGAAAGTTCTGTAGGAAACATTCTTGCTTTGTGCTTCAGTCCTACCAGTTCTAATACTTCCATAACACGCTTTCGAATTACTTTAGGAGATTCTTCAATAACTTCCAATGCAAATGCAACGTTCTCATATACATTTAAGCGAGGTAGTAATTTAAAATCTTGAAATACCACTCCAATTTGTCTTCGTAAATATGGAACTTTATTGGCTTTTAATGTCGCTAAATTAACTCCATTTATTAGTATATCTCCTGTAGTTGGTCTTTCCTCTCGATACATCATTTTGATGAAAGTCGATTTTCCTGCACCACTTGGGCCGACAACATAAACAAATTCACCTTGCTTAATTTCTACATCAATACCATTAGCAGCAACGATTCCGTTCGGATACTTTTTGTAGACATTTATCATTTCGATCATTTTTAAACCACCTAATTAGTTTCACTTTATAAAATTCGACATTGCTATTATAACATTAGAACCCTGTTCGTTTGTTACAATTACATTTCAATTTGTAGGTAATATTAGGGATGTTCTCCACCTTATTTTACATGTTTCATCCCGCATAGGTTATTTTGCACACATACAAATTACCTAATAATACTTACATTCTACATAATTCATCCATATTCCTTCTTTTATTGTCAAAAAAAATCAGTTGCTTTTTTGGGCAACTGATTTAAGGCTGAATACTAATTAAGGCCGGAAAAAGCTACTTGCTTTCCGCGAACGAATCGCCAAGCCTCCTCTTCGCTACGCTGAGGGCACTGAAAAAGTCCTCCAAGAGATTTCATAGAGAGTATTGTGAATGACAAGTTGTTCACATACTCTCTTTTTATTGGGAAATCGTTGATTTCCGTTCCAGGCGGACGCTTTCCGCCGGCATGGCTTCAGCCGCTTCCCTTGCTCCTGCGCAAGCTCGTCGCAATAATTAATTTCGCTACGCTCAGTCCAGGGTCTTCAGCTCATACTATTCCGGCTGGAGTCGCCGCCTTCCCCTCCAATCAACTAGCATCCACCTATTCTTCTAAAAACCTTCTTCGTTTATAATAGAGAGACTAACTAATGGTGGTGTGTAAAATGGTTTCTAACCAAGAAACCCTTAATTTTAGCCCATTCATGGCGATTTAAGATTTGGTCGTTCCTAAAGATAATATACTTCATCAAATAAATGAATTGGTAGACTTCTCCTTCGTTTTAGAGGAGTTGAAAACAAAATATTGTTTAGATAATGGTCGGAATGCCGTTCCCCCAATTCGGATGTTCAAGTACTTACTATTATAAAATTGAAGCGAAAAACTGTGAATTGAAGAATGGACACGGCTATGATACAGCATCAAGCGTAGGTCTATTTGCCATGCAAATTCAAGGGGCAACAACGATATTTGCAGTTAATTTGAAGAGAATCTTGAAGCTTTTAAGCAAAAACGAGCAAGAATAAGTAAATAAGGCACTTTTTGTTAAATAACGAGCAAGAAGTGCCTTATTTTTTCATTTATAAAGATTGAAATGATAAAAACGTAGGTTTTTCAGTGCCCTCGAAGCGAGGAGGCTGAGGCAACGCCTGCGGAAAGGGTGGCCACTGAAAAACTCAAAGTTATTATTTTTATAGGAACTATTTGCTGTAGTTCATTTAAAGAATTTAGCGCGACGCATGAGACTCCTGCGGGAAAAGTGAGACAGACGAGACCCCACACGAAGCGAAGCGTAGGAGGAGGCTCATTCTCGCCCGCGGAAAGCGAATGCCAAAGCGCTAAATTCTCCTAGCAGATAGATAATTTATTTGAATGACACTTTTTCAGTGGCCTCCGGAAAGGGAACCGTTTCAACGATTTTCTTATTTATTGGATTGTTGGACAACCCCATGTGGCAAATTTGAAAATTAGAAAAGGTTTCGGGAATGTCCAACATTTCCGAAACCTTTTGTCTTAATCTGAAATCAGTTCATTTTTAGTAACTAATTTTTAGAAAGTAAAGCCATTTTGAACAGCTTATTTTTTAGTCGCTAACCAATCTGCAACCGCTTTTGCATCATCGCCAGTAATAAGTCCACCTGGCATTCCGCCTCTACCGTTTTCAATAACATTTAAAATTTCATCGTTAGAAAGTCGAGATCCTACATCACTTAGTGCAGGGAAACTACCTTGACCTTCCAGATTTCCACCATGACAACTTGTACATTTCGCTTTTACAATTTTTTCTGGATCTACTGATGCAGTTTCAGTAGTTGTAGTTGTACCTGTGTCTGTTGAAGTATCTGCTGGTTTTGATTCTTTAGCTCCACCACATGCTGCTAACATTAAAACTGCTGCAAATAATACTGCTAAAAGCTTTTTCTTCATGTTTTCCTCTCCCTCAACAATAATTGAATTACACTTTTGAATTACACTTTTATTATACCAAAGTAAGGCTCTTTTAAAACCTTCCCTACGGACATCATATGCATCCAAACAATAACAAACGCAAGTGAATCCAAGCTTTTACCAAATGTTTCAATTTAGTGAACGTACTACCAAACAGTATGACAAATCGAATTTTGGCATTACCAACACTTAACATCCCCTTTTATTGGAAAGTTTAGTCACTCCTCTGTTATTCTCTTATTAATAGCATTCCTACTTTCATCTTGGTTATTCGTATTAATATAAATCATTTTGGAATTGTTTGAACACTCATTGAAAAAAGATGCCCAAGATTTTTGGACATCTTCTATATTTTATCGTTGAATTGATTGTGTTTCTTCGTACGTTCGATCTATATAAGTAGAAATAGACCTTTGATCTGCAGTAATGTTGACTATTGTTGCATTTAATTGTTCCACAGTAGCAGTGCTTTCTTCGATAATTGCAGCAAATTCATTCGTACTTGTATGAATCGATTCACTATTTTTAGCAATAATATCAACATCTATTAAAAATTGAGCTAACATTTTTTGTAAGGACTGCATTACTTCAAACAATTTATTAAATGAATGATTGGATGTCTCTGCTGCATGCACTTGCATATTAATCCGAGCAACACCGTCTTCTAGTTTACCCAGTGCTGCTTCATTATACTTATTAACCTCATATAAATTTCCATCTATTTTTTCTAATGTTTGGTTTGTAACACCTGCAAGTTTACGTATCTCTTCCGCCACAACAGCAAATCCTTTTCCATGTTCCCCTGCTCTTGCTGCTTCAATGGATGCGTTAAGGGCCAGTAAATTTGTCTGCTCCGTAATCTGTCGAATCTCATTTGCAAAAATATTTGTTTCATTAATTTTTTCTGACAGCTCTTTAAAGGTTTGATTTAACTCGACAAAAAATACTGTAAACTGATCCATTTCCTCTTTCATCGTATTCATCGCTTGTGATCCATCTGATGCATTTTTTTCAGCGGTTTCAGCTTGATAGACAATCGCATTTAAATGATTAATCATTTCTTTTATTGAATCGAATGTTGCCTCTGTATGCTTCACAATATCTATTACATGATCAGCTTGCCTTTGAGACCCAACACTTACTTCATTTACCGCTTGAAGCATTTCTTGCTGTGCATTATTAGAAGCATGCATGCTTGTACGTATTTGCTCTAAATTAGAAGAAATAATAGTTACGGCTTTTGAGAGCTTTTCTGTTAACAGTTCATCTTCTACCGCTTTTTCTTCTGCATTCTCTACTAGCTTTTCCACATTTCTGAAGTATTCTTTACTTAGTCTTACTTGCATAAATATACCTAAAGCCATTATAAACTGAACGAGAAATACATTTGCAGCTTGGTCGACCAATATTCCTTTTTCATCTAATAACACATTTATTATTACTGCAATAATAGATAATAGATAACCAATAAGAAAAACAACTTGCGTATTATGTAATCCGCCTAATATTAGAATAAATAAGGCTAAAACAATTGTTCCAATACTTACTTCATTGGAAATACTCATTCCTACAGCAGTTGCTCCGCCAACTAAAAGGAGAATATAAGGAAAAGTGACTCTCATCGCAAGAACTTTCTTCGACATTATAAAAGCGATGATAGCTATGGATAAGGGTATCACAATTGAAATGATTATTGCCATTTCTGCTTTCAATGCAATTTGAGCAAACAATCCAAAAGTTGCTGCTAGTGCATAAGTTAAAAACATAATAAAATTCTTTTTCACTAGATCATTTCTCTTTAACTCATTAATATTCATCTTTTCCACCCTACCTTTTAATCTTCAGTTATTTCAGAACAAATAAAAAACTCCAATGTTATCTAATTATAACATTGGAGTTTTTTTCGTCTATTAATTTATTTTTGATCTCAAATATGCATGAATAAATTGGTCTAGTTCACCATCTACTACAGCGTGGACGTTGCCACTTTCTTCATTTGTACGATGATCTTTTACCATAGAGTAAGGATGGAATACATAAGATCGAATTTGACTTCCCCATCCAATTTCTTTTTGTTCTCCACGAATTTCTGCAAGCTGTGCTTCTTGTTCTTCTATTTTTAATTGATACAATTTTGATTTCAATAATTTCATCGCCTGTTCACGGTTTTTAATCTGTGAACGTTCTGTTTGGCAAGTAACAACAGTATTTGTTGGTAAATGTGTAATACGAACGGCTGAGTCGGTCGTATTGATATGCTGACCACCAGCACCAGTTGCACGATACGTATCAATTTTTAAATCTTCTGTGCGAATTTCGATTTCAATTTCTTCATTGAACTCTGGCATAACTTCGCAAGAAACGAATGATGTATGACGGCGTCCAGAAGAGTCAAATGGAGAAATTCGAACGAGTCGATGTACTCCTTTTTCTGCTTTTAAGTAACCGTAAGCGTTATGGCCTTTAATCAGTAAAGTTACTGACTTTATGCCAGCTTCATCCCCTGGCAAATAATCGATTGTTTCCACTTTAAAACCATGTTTATCTGCCCATCGTTGATACATACGAAGTAAAATAGAACCCCAATCTTGTGATTCCGTACCTCCCGCACCCGGATGCAATTCTAAAATCGCATTATGCTTGTCATAAGGTTCACTTAATAGTAACTGCAGCTCAAAATCTGCAAGTTGGGTACTATATTCTTTTAATTCGTTACCTAATTCCTCTTGCAATTCTTCATCAGGTTCTTCTTTTATTAACTCAAGTGTCATTTCTAAATTTTCTTGTGTGGAAACCAATTCATTGAATTGTTCTACAATACCTTTTAATGCATTTAACTCATTTATCACTTTTTGAGCGCCTTGTGCATCATCCCAGAAATCAGGAAAAGTCATAAGTTCTTCAAGTTCTTGAATACGTACTTCTTTGTTTTCTAAGTCAAAGAGACCCCCTGAAGTCTTTTAGTTTCCCTGCTGTTCTATCTAATTCATTTCTCACTACTGCTATTTCTACCATACTAATTGTTCCTCCGAATTTCTAAATTTCTATTGTAGATACATTTCTTTCAGTTATTGGCTAGGTCATGCTCAGGCTAGTCAAAGGTGTGGCTATTGAGCAGACACATTATTTACGCTTTTGGTTATTGCACGGCACCATGACAGTTTTTAAATTTTTTCCCACTTCCACAAGGGCATAAATCATTTCGACCTACTGCTGTCTGATTACGAACTGGCTTTTTCTTGACAGCTTCTCCTTCTTCTTTCGGATTCACTGCTTGCCCTTTTGCAACTTCTTCACGCTCTAGATTGTTTCGTATTTCTGCTTTCATTGCATATTTAGCAACATCTTCTTGAATGGATTCAACCATTGCTTCAAACATTGCAAAACCTTCACTTTGATACTCACGAAGAGGGTCATTTTGTCCATATGCACGTAAGTGAATTCCTTGGCGAAGCTGATCCATAGCATCAATATGATCAATCCATTTAGAATCAATCGAACGAAGTAATACTACCTTTTCAAATTCACGCATACGTTCAGAAGTCATTTCTTCTTCTTTTGCATTATAGAAACGAATTACTTCTTCTTTGATTTTTTCTACAATTTCATCTGAAGATAAGTCATCTAAATTTTGTTGGGTAATGACACCTTCTGGCAGTAAATTCGCTTGAATATAGTCCTCGATACCTTTTAGACTCCACTCTGCTTTATTTTCAGATTGTGTGTGTGAACCAACTAAGCGATTAATAACTTCAAACATCATTTTTTCCACAAGTGAACGCATATTATCCGTTTCTAAAACTTCTAAACGCTCTTTATAAATAATTTCACGTTGTTGACGAAGTACATCATCATATTGTAATAAACGCTTACGTGAATCGAAGTTATTTCCTTCTACACGTTTTTGTGCTGACTCAACTGCACGAGAAACCATTTTAGATTGAATTGGTTGAGAATCATCCATCCCTAGTTTCGCCATCATATTACGCATATTATCTGAACCAAATCGACGCATTAATTCATCTTCCATTGAAAGATAGAATTGTGTAACCCCTGCATCTCCTTGTCGTCCAGAACGACCACGTAATTGGTTGTCAATACGACGTGATTCATGACGCTCAGTACCGATTACAGCTAGACCGCCTACTTCTAAAACACCTTCACCAAGCTTAATATCTGTCCCACGTCCAGCCATGTTTGTAGCAATTGTTACGGAACCCATATGACCAGCTGTTGCAATTATCTCTGCTTCATGCTCATGGTTTTTCGCATTTAATACACTATGCTTAATGCCGTGTTTTGTTAACAAATTAGAAATAATTTCAGATGTTTCAATAGCTACAGTACCAATCAAAACTGGTTGACCTATTTTATGTCTTTCTGCAATGTCAGAAGCAACTGCTTCAAATTTTCCGTTCATAGACGCATAAATCAAATCCGGGCGATCATCACGAGTAATAGGTCGGTTTGTAGGAATCGCAATAACATTCATATTATAAATATTACGGAATTCCTCTTCTTCTGTTTTCGCTGTACCAGTCATACCTGACAATTTATCATACATACGGAAGAAGTTTTGGAAAGTAATAGTCGCCATTGTCATCGATTCATTTTGAATTTCTAATCCTTCTTTTGCTTCAATCGCTTGATGTAATCCATCGCTATAGCGACGTCCTTTCATCAGACGACCAGTAAACGAGTCTACAATTACTACTTCCTCATCCTGCACTACATAATCGACATCTAAATGCATTGATGCATGTGCTTTCAATGATTGATTAACTGCGTGGTTCAAACGGACATGTGTTAAGTCGAACAAGTTATCAATATTGAATGCATTTTCTACTTTTTCTACACCTGTATCCGTTAATGTCACACCTTTTGTGGACTCTTCGTAAGTAAAATCTTCATCTTTTGTTAAAGTTCGAACAAACGCATTTGCTTGTTTGTATAGAAGTGCTGATTTCGAAGCTTGTCCCGAAATGATTAATGGTGTTCTCGCTTCGTCGATTAAAATTGAGTCAACTTCATCTATTACGGCATAATGAAGTGGACGTTGTACTTTATCTTCTTTGTACAACACCATATTATCGCGTAAATAATCAAAGCCAAGCTCATTGTTTGTGGAATATGTAATATCCGCAGCGTAAGCTTCTCGCTTTTCTTCTTTAGATAATGAGTTTAAATTTAATCCAACAGTCATTCCTAAAAATTCATAAAGTTGTCCCATTTCAGTTGCGTCACGACTCGATAAATATTCGTTGACTGTTACTACATGTGAGCCTAGGCCTGGAATTGCATTTAAATATACAGACATAGTAGAAGTAAGTGTTTTACCTTCACCAGTTTTCATTTCTGCAATATTTCCTTCATGTAGAGCAACCGAACCCATAATTTGAACGCGGAATGGATACATTCCTAGCACACGTTTTGCGGCTTCACGAACTACAGCAAATGCCTCTGGTAATAATTGATCTAACGTCTCTCCATTTGCATAACGAGTTCGAAATTCGTCTGTTTTAGCGCGTAATTCATCGTCCGACTTGGAATCCATTTCACTTGCTAATGCTTCCACTTGATCGGCTACTTTTTCTAATCGTTTTAAGTCACGTTTATTTAAATCAAATACTTTATTTAATACGCCAAGCATGTATATTCACTTCCCATTCAGTCTTATTATACATTTTACCATTCGATACATAGCGGTGCAAATAACTTGGGAGATGCATGATCGTATGTTTCTACCATAAAATAGAAATGTTTAAATGTATTATCCAAGTCAATTATAACAAATCGCATCTAGATATACTGAACTCTGCCCTTCGCTGATATCAACAGTACCTGATTTTATCATTTTCTTAGCAACAAAAAACTCTCCTCTTGCATGGAGGAGAGTTCGAGAAATAATATTAATTTGTTTCAATTAACCCATATCTGCCGTCTTTTCGTTTATAAACAATATGTGTTCCGTTCGATTCTGCATCAGTGAAGATATAGAAGTTATGCCCTAACATATTCATTTGAAGCACTGCTTCCTCTTGATCCATTGGTTTTAGGTCAAATTGCTTTGTGCGTACAATATTGTATTCTTCTTCATCCACTTGATCTGTAGGAGATTCTTGCACATCAATTGTAGCAAAGTAAGTACCAACACCTTCACGCTCACGGAATTTACGATTTACTTTTGTTTTATATTTTCGAATTTGACGCTCTAGCTTATTTACGATTAGGTCCACTGCCGCATACATATCTGCATTTCTCTCTTCTGCACGAAGAGTTAAGTTTTTCATCGGAATTGTTACTTCTACTTTAGTTTGTTTGTCGTTATATACTTTCAGATTTACATTAGCTGTTGCTTGAATTTCTTCGTTGAAGTAACGGGCAACTTTTTCAATTTTCCCCTCAACGTGATCTCGAATTGCAGGAGTCACCTCGATATTTTCTCCACGAACGTTAAAGTTTAGCATGTAAAGCCCTCCTTTGATATAACTCTAATAGTATACTTCTACATCCTCATTAAAATATCCTTCTTTTTCGAAAGAAATTATTTATTTTTTGTCGAACTTTGTAATTATGATGTAGATACTATTAGCATCACCAATTAAATAAAAAACAATCAAAAAATATGCATTTTTTAAATGAGTAGTACATATACTAATAATTGTGCATGTGCCTTTTTGAAAATACTTTGTAAAATGTAAATTTGAAATACTCATATCCTTTATAGAGCATTTTAGTTCCTCCTTTCAGAAGATCAAGTTTTGTCAGCTCTTACTTTTTTCAATACGAAAAAGTTTATGAGATATATCAAATAATACCTTCCCACAAATACAATAAAAAAATGCTCTACCGTAAATTATACGATAGAGCATATGAGTATATGTTTTATTTGTTTAATGCCACTGATACATTCGCTACTCTTTTCGCTCCTATGTAGCGTTTGCCCCAATAGTATGGGTCATTCAGTTGACTTACTGATACTCCTTGGGATGATGCAGAATGTATGAACTTCCCATCACCAATGTAAATACCAACGTGAGATACACCTTTACCAGTTGTATTGAAAAATACTAAGTCCCCAGCAATTAAATCACTTTTCGCAACTTTTGATCCAGAACTATGCATACCAGATGAAGTTCTTGGAAGATCAATGCCTAAGTTGTCGAATACGTAAGTCACAAATCCTGAACAATCGAAACCAGAAGTAGTTGTTCCACCACCACGATATTTAATACCTATTAAGTTTTTAGCTGTTGCCACTAGTTCATTTGAATCTACTGTACTTGATGCTTCAGTATTTCCTGCGAAAGGTGCTGTGACTAAAAGTATGGATAATATAAATATAGCAATGATTTTTCTCGACGTATATCTTAAACTCATATTGTTCCTCCAAAAGACTTAAGTTTTCTGAAAATTATCTAAAACCATCTTACCACGGAATATGACTTTTTAATTTTACAGTTATGTAACAATTGTGTTACAAAAACGTCTAATATTAGATAGACTTTTTTGAATATGTTTCGCCTGAAAAGCTGATGACTACACGCTTTTCAAAAAAAAACAAGCCCATAAAGTCAAAAACATGACTTCATGGGCTTTTGTTACACAATAAAACGAGATGTAGATGCTTCCAAAATATTCGCTTGTTCGCTTACGTCATTAATAAGTTCGGAAAGCGATTCTATCGTTTGAACGTTAGATAATAGTAATTGGACGGTCTGTTCCATATGAATTGTATTCTCTTCTATGGATTCTGTTAAATCAAAAATAAGCTTTTCAGAAGCATTTTTTTCTTCTTCTATAGTAATAATGGAATTCGTCATAAGATCATTTTGATTTTTTGATTCATGAATGAAGGAAACAATAGTATCAAATTTTTCATGTAATAATTGAAATGATGCTGCATTATTTTTAGATGTAGTGAGTCCTTCTGCAAACACTTCTGCCATTTCATGTCCTTGTAATTTAATGGAGTTAGAAATATCATGAATAGTATTTGCCGTTCTCGATACTTCATCTGCTAATTTTTTCACTTCATCTGCAACAACTGCAAATCCTTTTCCGTGTTCACCAGAACGTGCTGCTTCAATACCAGCATTTAAAGCTAATAGATTAGTTTGTTTTGAAATGGTTTGCACGATAGATGTCATTCTAGCAATTTCTTCTGTTCGCTCTTGTAACAATTGTCTTTCTTTATCAGCTGCTTTGAACAATGACCTTAATCGCGCAGCTTCTGTTGCAGCGTTTTTCATTGTATCTGCACTTTCATCGGCTATTTGTACTGCAAAAGTCGCATGATTGTTTAATTCCACTACCTTTTCTGTTACTCCTCTAAAGGTCTGAGAAAATTCTTCTAGAAAAGCTCTAATTCCAATGGATGCTTGTTTTTGTTCAAGCATATTTTCACTTGTTTCATTAATCGCAACTTGTACCGTATTCGTGCTTGCTACAGTCTCATTCGAATAATTATTTAAAGTGTTGCTATCTCTACTTAATTTTTCAGCAGTTTGTTTAATTGTATGTACCATACTTGTTAAGCTTGTTTTCATTTGATTCATAGCAATGGAAACTTCACCAATCTCGTCTTTTGTCGAAATACGGATAGGTTTGATAAGTAAATTCCCTTTTGATATTTCTTTTGCTGAAGATGCAACAGAAGCAAGCTGTTCTTTTATTTGTCGATTTGTTAATAGTAATAATGCGATTGATAAAAATCCAGCTATTATGAAAGAAACGACAACTACTATAATTGTATTTTGCTGATTTTTATTCATTTCTTCTATTATTAATAGTCGTTTGTTTGACTCTTCTTGTCTTGTCCCATCTAGCATTTGGGTTAGTTCTAATTGTTTTTTATTAATTGACTGCAATTGTCTTCGCTTTGCTACGTTCTCTTTATTTTCAACGGATTTTTTCAAATTGTTTTCGTATGTCGTTTGAATACTACTCAAAGTTTGTGTGAATGCTTCCCAGTCTAAATGTTCGATACGCTTACTACTTGTTTCAACTAGCTCTTCTAGACTCGCTTTTTTTGTCTCATAATCTTTTTCAAACTCTGGTAATGGATCGCCAGCATAATGCGAAATAGCAATGTATAGGCTGGCTACTTCCGCTCGCATTATATCCGCCTTTTCGACATTTTCCGAAGAAATCTTTAATTTGTCGGATAGTTCTTGATTGTGGACGACTTGAATAACCAATAAAATTGTCATTACACCAAATAAGATAAAAGAACTAAAAATAGCTATTAAATACTTCATTCGCAACGGAATACTAGACCATTTTTTCATAGGTACCCGACCTCCCAATAGGAAATATAGCATATAGATTCGCAGAAAAGAGTGTATTTTTAGATTCTTAACATTATCTTTACAAAACTATTATAAAGACAAATCTGAAAATTCAATGTAGGATTATAATAGTACTTTATGAAAGGAAGATGTTATATGAATTTAGGTCTTTCCAACAAACGGGTTATCTTAACAGCGTCCAGTAAAGGGCTTGGAAAAGCAACAGCATTACAATTTGCTATAGAAGGCGCAAAAGTGCTCATATCAAGTCGAAATGAGGACGAGCTTAAACATACATTAGAGGAAATTAAAACAATTAGTAACAATCCAAATGTTCATTATTCGGTATGTGATGTGACAAAAGAAGAAGACATCGTTCGACTTTTCGAAACAGCTATCGCCAAATTTGGCGGGGTAGATATTCTCGTAAATAATGCAGGAGGCCCTACTCCTGGTGGGTTTGCACAAGTAACAGATGAAGATTGGAATACTGCATTTGAGAAAAATCTATTAAGCTATATTCGCTCCATTCGTCTAGCGCTCCCTTCTATGAAAGAACAAAATTTCGGTCGAATCGTCAATATTGCTTCCTCTTCAACAAAAGAGGTGCTAGATGGTCTTATTTTGTCGAATACGTTTCGTTTAGGAATAGTTGGCCTCTCAAAAAGCATCGCTCGTGAGTATGCAAAGCATAATATATTAATAAACACTGTCGGCCCAGGACGAATCCAGACAGATCGTGTCACCGAACTAGATGAGATTGCGGCTGAAAAGCAGAATTTGTCGCTTGATGAAATTCGAGAAGGATATAAAAACGTAATTCCAATTGGGAGATATGGAGAACCAGAGGAATTTGCAAATATAATTGCATTTTTGTGTTCGGAAGCAAACACATATATGACCGGGCAAAGCCTTGTTGTAGATGGCGGAATGCTAAAAGCATTGTAATGAGGGAGAAGAAGATTCAAAACTTTGTGTTTTGAATCTTTTTTTTATTAGGGGTGGGAATATTTACTTTTAAATGTATTTATTATCCGTTTCGAGAGAATAGCATTGCTATCCGAGAGATTGAAAGACTTATGCGAGAGAACTAAGCAACTATCCGAGTGAATAAAAAAAAGTGTGCTCAAAGCCAATGAAAATTGACATGAAACACACTTTATAAATTTTACTTAACAATTAGTTTGATTTTATTTTGTGATGGATCTTTTGTAATGTAAACACCGTTTTCTTCTATTAAAGGTGCTTCGATTCCTTTTAAGCTTTCAAGCGCAGCATGTAATTCTTCATTGCTTGGATATACTAAAGTATATGCTTCCATTCCAACTATGTTTTCAGGAGCAGCAGGTGCGCCTTCCCCGTTCCATGTATTCAAGCCAATATGATGATGATACTTTCCAGTAGCCATAAACAATGCTCCTGGATATGGAGTCACTACTTCAAAACCTAAAGCGCGATAAAACTTTTCGGTAGAATCTAAGTTAGCAACATGTAAGTGAATATGCCCCATTACTGTATCTTCCGGCAAACCTACCCATTTTTTGCTCGCGCCTTCCGCTAAAACACCTTGAGCATCAATTGCGAGAGTCGCCATATCCACGTGATCATTTTTCCAAGTCCACTCTGTATCTGGACGATCTCGATAAATTTCAATGCCATTTCCGTCTGGATCATTTAAATATAACGCTTCACTCACTAAATGATCTGCTGAACCTAGTGGCATACGAAGCTCAATGAAATGTTTTAATATAGCTCCAAGATCTTCACGACTTGGAAGAAGTAATGCAAAGTGATACAAGCCAGTTGTTCTTTGTTGTTTCGGCTCCAAATTTGCTCGTTGTTCTAAAGAAACTAAAGCTGTTTCTCCATCTGCAGTAAGAAGCACTTTATTGTCCATTTTTTTCAACACTTTAAATCCAATTATATTTTCGTAAAAACTAAGGGAACGCTCTAAATCCATTACTTTTAACTCTACTAATTCCACATAAGTGTATGGTTTATTTTGATATTTCATTTATATTCCTCCATCAAACATTTTAAGTTACTTTTCGTAAGTAATTATATTTTAGTTAGTTAATAAAGTCAAGTAACTAAATTTTTTCGTAACTATTGAGTATTATCAATGATTGATGACCTCCTGCAAATAAATAATATAATCAAGATGATTGGTATTTTGCACAAATTAAAAACTATTATCCACGGATTGAATACAAGTTAACCTATGTACGTACAAGTTCATAAGATTGAGTGCCTTCCTAGGCATATATGCAAATTAAAAAAGCTTATCCGCAAGTTCCATGACTATAAGTACAAATTAAACACCCGTATCCGCAAATTCAATGCTTATAAACGCAAGTTCAACTCTCCTATGTGCAAATTCAACGCCTGTATCCGCAAATTCAACACTCCTTGTGCAAATTCACCTCAATCGCTGATTAAGTCCATATAATTGTGTAAAAAGGAAAAGGGTCAAATTAATCCCTCTTGGTTACAATGTTTTCAACGACGATAAACAATGAGGAGAGATTAATAATGACCCAATTAAAGTTTACCCTAGA
>NZ_VDGI01000069.1 GCF_006861825.1 Psychrobacillus vulpis
ACAATTTCTTGACGACTTTTCCCATTTTCATATAGAGCTACAACTTGCTTTTTAAATTCTGTAGAAAACGTTCTTCTTTTTTGGGGCATAGTAGATTCTCCTCACTTATTGTGTATTATTCTACTTGTCCTTAATTTGATTGTCCAACTAAGTGTAGACTATCCAGAAGTGATTGAAGTTGCAGGTAAAGTTAGAGTTAAATTTGTAGAATTAGTTAAAGGTATTTTAGAAGAAATTTAATTAAGATTTAATTGCTTTATTGGATTCTAGTAAATTTACTTGTTTCACTTGTTAAAAAACTTATAAATCATACCTTGGTCTAGAGGATTTCCTCTAGGCCATTTTCTTGTACGAACTTTTCACTAAGTCATTCTGCTATTCAAATACCAATAAGAGATGAACGCCAGATTTGTCATACGCTCCGAGTCTCTCTTCTTTGCTTCCTCTACTTCCACGCTACTCATTTTACAGGCTGCCTTCGGCATTTTATTTTCAAATACAAAAAAAGCCGCTACCGATTATTCGGTAACGACCTTAGTGCCTAGCGACGTTCTACTCTCACAGGGGGAAACCCCCAACTACCATCGACGCTGAAGAGCTTAACTTCCGTGTTCGGTATGGGAACGGGTGTGACCTCTTCGCCATCATC
>NZ_VDGI01000070.1:0-638 GCF_006861825.1 Psychrobacillus vulpis
GATGGGCTCTATGGCACCATAGTTCATCGACCTTCCTCTCCCAGCCGTAGTATCCTATACCCGTTTTTCACATTTTCATTCTCTGTGGTGTAGCGCTGATTTTGCGCTACATGGATGGCTAACGGGGGCTTTAGTTAAAGAAAATGGGTTGCTTAGGCAACTCTTTTTTCTTATTGAACTAACAAGGCATGTTAGTTCAATAAGGAAATTAAATCTGAATGAAGAATTGAAAAAGAGGGAGAGATAGATATGCGCTTTACTTTTATTTTTGGTATTGCAGGTATTTTATACTCAATATTTTGGCACCGGCAGTCATTAATACCGCCGACTGATATCTTTATTCCAATTGCAACAGGTGCACTGATTGATATCCTAATTCTATTAAGTATTTCTAAACACCGTAACGTTTTAGATGAAGAGATAGAAAAGGTAAGTAATGAAGAAATTGAACAAGAATTAGAAGATTATTTAAAAGGGTAACTAAACTTTCCATTTACTTAAACTAAAGGGTTGGTATGTCAACACTAAATCAAACAACTTTTTTAAGGGAAGCGAATTTGTACTCTACCGGACTTAGGTAGCCTAGTGTGCTGTGCGTACGAATGTTATTGTACCAATTGACGTAATCGAACAGTTCA
>NZ_VDGI01000070.1:675-860 GCF_006861825.1 Psychrobacillus vulpis
AGGGTAGGGTAGTGCGATCCGTTGATAAGTTCTATTTTTAATATCTTAAATGTCGCCTCTGCCACCGCATTATCATAAGGGTTACCCTTTTGGCTAAGTGATCGTTTAATCTTGTATTTACTTAACAGCTCATCAATTCCAACGTTCTTGAACTCAGATCCACGATCTGTATGAAAGACTTTTAC
>NZ_VDGI01000071.1 GCF_006861825.1 Psychrobacillus vulpis
CACGTTGTGACATATGGCTTAAACGCTATATGGAAAGCCGTAATGACCATTATTCAGCCATCTTTGTAACAGCAAGGCAACCACATAAAATGAGTGTCGCCCAAATGCGATACATCATCAAGCGGATTTCCAATCGTGCGGAAATTAATAAAGAGATTCATCCACATCAATTGAGACACAGTTACGCAACTCATTTGATGAATAATGGAGCTCCTATTGAAGTCATACAAAGTCTTATGGGGCATGAGAAGAGTGAAACCAGCAAGATCTATGCTCAGTTAAGTGGAAGGTTAAGGAAAGAGTATTATCAGAAGTACTTTTAAATACAAAAAGAGCAAAGTCTATATAGACGTTGCTCTACTTGACTAGTCGAGTAGAAGAGAACCTCTCTACCTTGCGGTAGATTGTGTTACTCCCCCCTCACAGAACCGTGCTTGCGCTATTTACGCACACGGCTCCTCCAAGTCACCATTCACAAAATGTAGCCTAAT
>NZ_VDGI01000072.1:0-465 GCF_006861825.1 Psychrobacillus vulpis
GGTAACCCTTTTGGGAGCCAGCCGCCGAAGGTGGGACAGATGATTGGGGTGAAGTCGTAACAAGGTAGCCGTATCGGAAGGTGCGGCTGGATCACCTCCTTTCTAAGGATAATTACGGAATACAGATTTTTATCTGTATCTTAACGTTTTGCAGTTCAGTTTTGAATGTTCATTTTTATGAGCATTTGAAAACTTGTTCTTTGAAAACTGGATAAAACGACATTGAAAGCAACAAATTCAAGAAATTCAATAGAANGGGTGAAGTCGTAACAAGGTAGCCGTATCGGAAGGTGCGGCTGGATCACCTCCTTTCTAAGGATAATTACGGAATACAGATCTTTATCTGTATCTTAACGTTTTGCAGTTCAGTTTTGAATGTTCATTTTTATGAGCATTTGAAAACTTGTTCTTTGAAAACTGGATAAAACGACATTGAAAGCAACAAATTCAAGAAATTCAATAGAA
>NZ_VDGI01000072.1:487-1276 GCF_006861825.1 Psychrobacillus vulpis
TGGGAGCCAGCCGCCGAAGGTGGGACAGATGATTGGGGTGAAGTCGTAACAAGGTAGCCGTATCGGAAGGTGCGGCTGGATCACCTCCTTTCTAAGGATAATTACGGAATACAGATCTTTATCTGTATCTTAACGTTTTGCAGTTCAGTTTTGAATGTTCATNGTAGCCGTATCGGAAGGTGCGGCTGGATCACCTCCTTTCTAAGGATAATTACGGAATACAGATCTTTATCTGTAGCTTAACGTTTTGCAGTTCAGTTTTGAATGTTCATTTTTATGAGCATTTGAAACTTGTTCTTTGAAAACTGGATAAAACGACATTGAAAGCAACAAATTCAAGAAATTCAATAGAATCACTAACGTGATTTTTATTTTGTGTAGTACTTTTAACTACTGATTGAACGGTTTTCTTTNGGTGAAGTCGTAACAAGGTAGCCGTATCGGAAGGTGCGGCTGGATCACCTCCTTTCTAAGGATAATTACGGAATACAGATCTTTATCTGTAGCTTAACGTTTTGCAGTTCAGTTTTGAATGTTCATTCATTTGAGCATTTCAACACTTGCTCCTGCGATTACTCGTCGCAAAGGAACAAGACCTTTGTTCTTTGAAAACTGGATAAAACGACATTGAAAGCAACAAATTCAAGAAATTCAATAGAATTACTAACGTGATTTTTATTTTGTGTAGTACTTTTAACTACTGATTGAACGGTTTTCTTTTGAAAACCAAATTAGGTTAAGTTAATAAGGGCGCACGGTGAATGCCTTGGCACTAGGAGTCGACGAAGG
>NZ_VDGI01000073.1:0-514 GCF_006861825.1 Psychrobacillus vulpis
TTTTACTTTTAAGCCTACTTACTAAATCCTCTATATTTTCCTCTAGTGTTTCACTGTATTGCTCTTTAGTTGTGCCATTAATCCCAGTTGCCTTCTTATTAGGTAATTCAAGATGACATTGCATTAAAGATTGCTTATTTAGTAAATGTACAATAGATGTAAATTTCATTTTCGGATCAGATTTTGCTAATTCTGCTATCCTTAATAGTTTTGTTTCCATTTAGTATCCCTACCTCTGTGTGTAGTAAATGTGTCCTTNTTTTACTTTTAAGCCTACTTACTAAATCCTCTATATTTTCCTCTAGTGTTTCACTGTATTGCTCTTTAGTTGTGCCATTAATCCCAGTTGCCTTCTTATTAGGTAATTCAAGATGACATTGCATTAATGATTGCTTATTTAGTAAATGTACAATAGATGTAAATTTCATTTTCGGATCAGATTTTGCTAATTCTGCTATCCTTAATAGTTTTGTTTCCATTTAGTATCCCTACCTCTGTGTGTAGTAAATGTGTC
>NZ_VDGI01000073.1:523-778 GCF_006861825.1 Psychrobacillus vulpis
TACTTTTAAGCCTACTTACTAAATCCTCTATATTTTCCTCTAGTGTTTCACTGTATTGCTCTTTAGTTGTGCCATTAATCCCAGTTGCCTTCTTATTAGGTAATTCAAGATGACATTGCATTAAAGAATGCTTATTTAGTAAATGTACAATAGATGTAAATTTCATTTTCGGATCAGATTTTGCTAATTCTGCTATCCTTAATAGTTTTGTTTCCATTTAGTATCCCTACCTCTGTGTGTAGTAAATGTGTCCTT
>NZ_VDGI01000074.1 GCF_006861825.1 Psychrobacillus vulpis
TCATACGGTGGATGGGATTCTCACCCATCTTTCGCTACTCATACCGGCATTCTCACTTCTAAGCGCTCCACCAGTCCTTCCGGTCTGACTTCAACGCCCTTAGAACGCTCTCCTACCACTGATACCATAGGTATCAATCCACAGCTTCGGTGATTTGTTTAGCCCCGATACATTTTCGGCGCAGCGTCACTCGACCAGTGAGCTATTACGCACTCTTTAAATGATGGCTGCTTCTAAGCCAACATCCTGGTTGTCNTCATACGGTGGATGGGATTCTCACCCATCTTTCGCTACTCATACCGGCATTCTCACTTCTAAGCGCTCCACCAGTCCTTCCGGTCTGACTTCAACGCCCTTAGAACGCTCTCCTACCACTGATACCAAAGGTATCAATCCACAGCTTCGGTGATTTGTTTAGCCCCGATACATTTTCGGCGCAGCGTCACTCGACCAGTGAGCTATTACGCACTCTTTAAATGATGGCTGCTTCTAAGCCAACATCCTGGTTGTC
>NZ_VDGI01000075.1 GCF_006861825.1 Psychrobacillus vulpis
GCTTAAAGGCTAATGTTACCATTAGCCCTCCAAGACTCGCTACGAGTGAATGGCTAGTTCTTTCTCGACGGGAATCCCACCCGCTATATGATACGACCTAGGCTCGGCCGCACAAGCACCCGTTAGCCATCCATGTAGCGCAAAATCAGCGCTACACCACAGAGAATGAAAATGTGAAAAACGGGTATAGGATACTACGGCTGGGAGAGGAAGGTCGATGAACTATGGTGCCATAGAGCC
>NZ_VDGI01000076.1 GCF_006861825.1 Psychrobacillus vulpis
TCTACTCTCACAGGGGGAAACCCCCAACTACCATCGACGCGCGAGCTTAACTTCCGTGTTCGGGCTGCGAAAGCAGATGAACGGCAGATTTCTTCGTCAGCCGCAGTCGTTCGATTCTCGCGTATGTTATACGCTCCGAGTCTCTCTTCTTTGCTTCCTCGAACTCTTTGTTCCTCTACTTTCTCGCTACTCATCTTACAGTTTGCCTTCGG
>NZ_VDGI01000008.1:0-156 GCF_006861825.1 Psychrobacillus vulpis
CCGTCTTTTAACATTTCCACATGTGAGGAAATGGATTATTCGGTATTAGCCCCGGTTTCCCGGAGTTATCCCAATCTACAGGGCAGGTTGCCCACGTGTTACTCACCCGTCCGCCGCTAAATCAGAAGAAGCAAGCTTCTTCATCATTCGCTCGAC
>NZ_VDGI01000008.1:168-137675 GCF_006861825.1 Psychrobacillus vulpis
CCCAGTGTGGCCGATCACCCTCTCAGGTCGGCTACGCATCGTCGCCTTGGTGAGCCGTTACCTCACCAACTAGCTAATGCGCCGCGGGCCCATCCTGTAGTGACAGCCGAAACCGTCTTTTAACATTTCCACATGTGAGGAAATGGATTATTCGGTATTAGCCCCGGTTTCCCGGAGTTATCCCAATCTACAGGGCAGGTTGCCCACGTGTTACTCACCCGTCCGCCGCTAAATCAGAANGCATGTATTAGGCACGCCGCCAGCGTTCGTCCTGAGCCAGGATCAAACTCTCCATAATAGAGAACTTAAAAAGCTCATTTTGTTTTGCTGGCATCATCATTAAATGATGTCAAAATTGTTTGCTATCGGACTAACCGAAGTTAGTCTATCAAGCTATATGTCTTAACGTTTTGCATGTTCAGTTTTCAATGTTCATGTTGCCGTCTTGTTTTGACGACTTCTCTATATTATCAAGGTTTGGTATACATGTCAACACAATATTATAAAATATATAAAACTCTTTCCTTTTTTGTAGAATAGGAAAGAGTTAGAACTAGATTAAGATAAGACATTTTCTATATATAATGATCGTTTTGCAGCTAAATCAACAATTTGTCCCGTTTCAATTAGTCGGATCATTGGTCGCATAGGTGAGTCTCTATGTAAAAATACTACCTCTCCTACTTCTCCATTTGATAAACGAACACGTGTAGAAATAGGTAAAGCACCTGCTAATGATATCAATGCATTTACAACCTCAATATTATATTTACCAAACTCTTCTTCTCTTATCATTTCTAATACTTTAAAAGAAGAACTTTTTGCACGATATATTCGTTCAGATGTCATTGCATGATATACATCTGCAACTGCAATTATTTGAGAGTATATCGAAATGCTATCCATTTTATCTCCCTTTGGATAGCCACTGCCATCTAATCTTTCATGATGTTGAAAAATAGCAAGCTTCATTTCTGGTTTTAATAATGGACTATCTTTAACCATTTGGAAACTGTGAATTGTGTGTTTCTTAATTTCGGAGAAGTCTGATTCAGTTAAGTATGTCTTCTTTTCTCTAATTTTACTCTCTACTTTTGCCATTCCAACATCGGCCATTAAACCAGCGGTTGCAATTTGAATAATTTGTCCAGTTGGATACCCCATTTTTTTAGCTAGTGCTCCTGATATAATTCCAACAGCTATAGAATGATGGGCACTATATTTTTCTATAGAAGAATAATCGTTCAAATGGAAAATTACTTGTCGTTCAGTTGTTACTCTTTCAACTAAAGGCATAATAATATTTCTTAACTTTGCTACATCTACTTTTGTACCAAGTTCCCATGAGATAAATTCCTTGTGGTAGTTGTTAACTGCCTCATTATATTGCTTTTCAAAATTGCCATTATTTAGTGGTAAAACTTCTTCAATTCTTTTGTCCATTTTTTCATCGTTTAATTTATTTAATTCTTCCTCGGTTCTATTAAATACATTATCCAATGCAATGGGAACCTTATTTATATTAAATGCACGTAATACTTGAATATGGTCTCTTGTAACTTTTGTATCTTTTCGAATGATAGGAGTTTTTGTATTTACTAAAATATCTTCTGCAATAACACTTCCTAACCTTAATTCTTCCAAATTTTCTAAAGTATGATCCATTGAATTCCCTCCTTTTTCTTATAATTTTCCTTAATTATACTAAATATTCTTTATTTATGTATATGTAAAAACACTCTTAAACAAATTTGTTTAAGAGTGTTTTAATTTACTCACTTACTTCTTCAGTTGATGATGAATTGGTTTCTTCAGAAGTAACTTCTGGGTTTATTTCATCTTCTTCGTCTTCTTCTTTTTCTACTTTTGCAACTGTTGCGATCAACTCGTCTTCAGACAATCTCATTAAACGAACACCTTGTGTACTTCTACCAGTTACAGATATATCTTTTACATCCATTCGGATGAGCATACCATTTATCGTTATTAACATTAAATCTTCTGATCCGTCTACTGCTTTTACTGCTGATAAAGGACCATTTTTATCAGTGATTTGACAAGTTTTTACACCCATTCCACCACGACTTTGTAAACGGTACTCAGTTTCAGGAGTACGTTTTCCATATCCGTTTTCCGTAACTACTAAGATTTCCTGATCAGGTTCGATAATTTCCATACCTACAACATAATCATCATCTTTTAGTCGAATGCCTCTTACTCCACTAGCAGTTCTTCCCATTGAACGAATATCTGTTTCTTCGAATCGTAATAATTTACCTTGACGAGTACCAATAATGATTTGCTTGCTTCCGTCTGTTAAACGTACAGCAATCAGCTCATCCTCCTCGCGTAAGGAAATGGCGATCAGACCATTTGCTCGGATATGGGCAAAACCAGATACAGGAGAACGTTTAGTTACACCTTGTTTGGTAGTGAAGATGAAATAATTATCTTCTTCAAACGATGCCATTGGGATCATTGCTGTAACTTGCTCATCTTTTTCAATACCGAGCAAATTGATAAGCGGTAATCCTTTTGCTGTACGTCCATACTCAGGAACTTCAAATCCTCTAGCACGATAAACTTTCCCTTTATTTGTAAAGAATAAAATCGTATCGTGTGTCGATGTATACAATAGATGCTCTACAAAATCATCATCATTTGTACCCATTCCTTGAACACCGCGACCTCCACGTTTTTGACTCTTATACGTATTGGCAGGTAATCGTTTGATATATCCTTTATTTGTTAGTGTTAGCACAGAATTTTCTATTGGGATTAAGTCTTCATCCTCTAAAACTTCTGCTCCTCCAGCAACAATTTCTGTTCTACGTTTATCTGCAAAGCGATCTTTAATTTCAGTGATCTCTTCTCTAATAATTTCAAGTACGCGATATTCATTCGCTAAAATGAATTTTAGATCTTCGATTAATTTAATTAATGCATTATACTCATCTTCAATTTTATCTCGTTCTAATCCAGTTAAACGTTGCAAACGCATATCTAAGATTGCTTGCGCCTGACGATCGGACAAATTGAATTTTTCCATTAAGCCGTGTTTTGCTTCTTCTCCAGTTTGGGAAGCTCTAATTAACGCAATGATTTCATCAATATGGTCTAAAGCAATTCGTAATCCCTCTAAAATATGAGCTCTATCTTCTGCCTTATTTAATTCATATTGAGTACGGCGGCGAATAACTACTTTTTGATGTTCTAAGTAATGATAAATCATTTCTTTTATGTTCAACACTTTTGGTTGGTTGTCTACAAGTGCGAGCATATTAACACCAAAACTTGATTGCAAAGCGGTTTGTTTATATAAATTATTTAATAGAACATGTGAATTTGCATCTTTTCGCACTTCGATGACAATTCTCATCCCATTACGGTCAGATTCATCAGCTAAATGCGTAATACCGTCAATTTTTTTATCACGAACTAATTCTGCAATTTTTTCTATTAAACGAGCTTTGTTTACTTGGTAAGGTAACTCCGTAACGATAATTACTTCTTTGCCACTAGGTTTTTGCTCAATTTCGACTTTAGCACGAATTAATACAGATCCTCTTCCTGTCTCATATGCACGACGAATACCACTTCGACCTAAAATAATCCCTCCAGTAGGGAAATCTGGACCTGGAATAATTCCCATCAGTTCGTCTATTGTAATTGCGGGATTTTCGGATAATGCTAACACTCCATCGATAACTTCACCTAAATTGTGTGAAGGAATATTCGTAGCCATCCCTACCGCAATTCCAGAAGCACCATTTACTAGTAAGTTCGGATATCGACTTGGTAAAACAACAGGTTCTTTTTCTTGTCCATCATAGTTATCTTTATAATCAATTGTATTCTTGTTAATATCGCGCAATAACTCCAAAGCAATTTTAGACATGCGCGATTCCGTATAACGCATCGCTGCTGCTCCGTCACCATCAACCGATCCAAAGTTACCATGTCCATCTACTAACATATAACGATAGCTAAAATTTTGCGCCATACGTACCATTGCTTCATAAATAGAAGAGTCACCATGTGGATGGTATTTCCCCATTACATCTCCCACTATACGAGCAGATTTTTTATGAGGTTTATCCGGAGTATTTCCCAATTCTTGCATTCCGTATAAAATACGTCTATGTACAGGTTTTAGCCCGTCACGAACGTCTGGTAATGCGCGGGATACAATTACACTCATCGCATAGTCAAGAAACGATGTTTTCATTTCTTGACTAATATTGATCCCCTTGACACCTTTATTCGGTTGTTCTGACATCCTAAAGACCTCCAGTCACACACATTCTTATATATCTAAATTTTTCACGTATACAGCATTTTCTTCGATAAATAGACGTCGTGGTTCTACCTCTTCACCCATAAGTTGTTCAAAGACAGAATCGGCTTCCATCGCATTATCTAAATTCACTTGGAGTAATGTACGCACTTCTGGATCCATTGTTGTTTCCCATAGCTGATCTGCATCCATTTCTCCTAGTCCTTTATATCGTTGAATATTTGGTTTTGAAGTTTTCGGCAAACGGTCTAAAATCTCTTTTAGTTGTTCATCATTATAGCAATATTCAATATGCTTTCCTTGTTTCACTTGATATAAAGGTGGTTGAGCTGCATACACATACCCAGCTTCGATTAACGGTCTCATAAAACGGAAGAAAAAAGTGAGCAATAAAGTTCGAATATGTGCACCATCGACATCTGCATCAGTCATAATAATAATTTTATGGTAACGAGCTTTTTCTAAAGTAAACTCTTCTCCAATTCCAGTACCAAGTGCTGTAATCATTGCACGAATTTCAGCATTTCCTAAAATTCTATCTAAACGAGCTTTTTCTACGTTCAAGATTTTCCCACGTAACGGTAGGATTGCTTGGAAATGACGATCTCTACCTGATTTTGCTGATCCTCCAGCAGAATCACCTTCTACGATATATAGTTCACTTTCTGCAGGAACTCGAGAAGAACAATCTGCAAGTTTCCCTGGAAGACTAGAAACTTCTAATGCTGATTTTCTACGTGTAAACTCACGTGCCTTTTTCGCAGCAACGCGCGCTCTAGCTGCCATCAAACCCTTTTCAATAACTTTTCGAGCAACCTGTGGGTTTTCTAACAAGAATCGATCGAAGCCCTCTGAAAACAAACTATTTGTAATCGTACTAACTTCAGAGTTCCCAAGTTTCGTCTTAGTCTGTCCTTCAAATTGAGGGTCTGGATGCTTAACTGAAACAATGGCTGTCAAGCCTTCTCGCACATCATCTCCAGTTAAATTGGTATCTGCCTCTTTTAACAAACCATTTTTTCTAGCATAGTCATTAATTACACGAGTTAGAGCAGTTTTGAACCCCGATTCATGTGTCCCGCCTTCGTACGTATTAATATTATTTGCAAATGATAATATATTAGATGAATATCCCGAGTTATATTGCATTGCAATTTCTACGGAAATTCCATCCTTCTCTCCTTCTACGAAAATTGCTTCTTCCGTAATCGGTTCTTTGGATTTATTTAAATCTTCAACGTATGATTTAATTCCGCCTTCATAATAATATTTAACGGATTTCTCTTGACCTTCTCGTTCGTCCGCAATAGTAATAGATAAGCCACGATTTAAATAAGCTAATTCACGGACACGATGTGCCAAAACTTCATACTCATAAATAGTTGTTTCAGTAAAAATCTCTGCATCTGCTTTAAATCTTGTCGTTGTTCCATTTTCTTCTGAATCGCCAATAATCTCTAAAGGAGATATAACATCTCCTCTTTCAAATTTAATGCTATGAATTTTTCCATCACGTTTGACATATACTTCTGTAAACTCAGAAAGTGCATTTACAACAGAAGCACCAACACCATGAAGACCACCTGAAACTTTATAGCCGCCACCGCCGAACTTACCTCCAGCGTGAAGAACGGTCATAATGACTTCAACAGCAGGTTTCCCCATCTTTTCTTGCGTACTTACAGGGATACCACGTCCGTTATCTTCAACGCGGATCCAATTGTCTTTTTCTATCGTTACAATAATATGATCACAATACCCAGCAAGTGCTTCATCGATACTGTTATCTACAATTTCCCATACAAGATGGTGAAGTCCTTTTGAACTGGTAGTACCGATATACATTCCTGGACGTTTTCTAACTGCTTCTAGACCTTCTAGTACTTGTATCTGATCCGCATCATAAGATGTTTCTAGTTCTTTTTCTTCCATTGCCAACTTGCTCACCCACTCTTTCATCACTTCAATAATGGTGAATCTAACTATTCTTAAATTACTAAAATTTTTTAAACTGAAATATTTTGAATGACAGCCTTATAAACAATGACTTGAATTTATAATATTTTATCTATTTTGTAAGGATAAAGAAAAACGTTAAAATGTAATAATTTTATCTAACTACAACTGCTCCTTGTTCCACATGAAACATTTGAGCACGTTGGATTGTTTCATGTGCTAGACCATCTACGCTTGTCGTTGTGACAAACGTTTGGACATCCCCTTGTATAGTGTTTAACAAATGTGACTGTCTATAATCATCCAGTTCAGACAAAACATCATCTAGCAATAAAACAGGAGCTTCTCCTACCTCCTGTTTTATAAGTTCAATCTCTGCCAACTTTAAAGACAAGGCAGTTGTTCGCTGTTGCCCTTGTGACCCATATGTTTGTACATCATAGTCATTTACAAAAAATTGAAGATCATCTCGATGAGGACCTGTTAAAGTTACCCCACGATCAAGCTCTCGTTTAAGATTTTCAAATAGCTTTTTTTCAAGATGGTCTTTCATTTCTATCTCTGACCAATTTGCTTTAATACCTGATGCTGAATTATACGAAACGGTCAATTTTTCTAATCCTCTAGATATACCAAAATGAATTGGTTCTGCCCATTTTTGTAATAAATCCATAAATTGAAACCTTTTTTGAATAACTTTTACTGCCGAATCTATATATTGTTCTGTATAAACATCAAACATGACATCATTTAATAATGATTTCCCTTGATGCTGTTTTAAAATATGATTTCGTTGTTTTAATACCTTTTGGAAATGAAGTAAATCATGTAAATACACAGGGGAAATTTGACCGATCTCCATATCAAGAAATCTTCTTCTAACTTGTGGGCTTCCTTTTACTAAATATAAATCCTCTGGAGCAAACATTACGACGTTCAGCTGTCCTATATAATTACTCAGTTTAGTTTGCTCTAAATGGTTTACTTTTGCTTTTTTACCTTTTTTAGACAATGTCAACTCTAAAGGTATGTGTCCGTATTTTTTTTGGATACCACCTTTTATTTTACCATAGTCTGCTTCCCAACGTATTAATTCTTTATCATTTGCAGTCCTATGTGACTTTGCCATCGATAATACATAGAGTGACTCCATTAAGTTCGTTTTCCCTTGTGCATTTTCTCCAATAAGGACATTAATTTTAGAGGAAAAATCCAATTGAATTGAATCATAATTACGGTAATCTTTTAATTCTAATCTTTCGATATACATATCAATCCCCGTTCTCTGGTCCAACCATTTGAAATCTTCCTACTCCAGGTATATTCACAATGTCTTTATTTCGAAGTTTTCGACCTCTTCGTTGATCTACTTCACCATTTACATAAACGATATGTTCGCTTAAGAACCATTTGGCCATCCCACCCGAATCTATTGCATCTGTCATTTTCAATAATTGACCAAGTGTGATAAATTCTGAGTCAAATCGAATCTCTTCCAAAAGTATTTCAACCTCTTCTCATTTTCATTATCCCTTCATTTTACTCTAAATAGCCGAATAAGTAAAAAAGATAGTCACAACAGTGACTATCTATCTTTATAAATTAATTATTACGTTAAAATTAATACGTTCTTACAGGTAAAATCAGTTGCAAAATAGAGTCATCATGAACGGACTTCAATACAAATGGTCTCATCGCACCTGTAAATAATATTTTCACATCTTGTCCATCAATTGCTTTAAGAGCATCCATCATATATTTTGCACTGAACGAAATTTTTAATTCTTCTCCTTCGATAGACCCCGCTTGAATTTGTTCTTCTACATTTCCTATTTCAGGTGAATTAGAAGATACTTCTACAAAACCTTGTCCCATTGTGGAAAAACGAACAACATTATTTCTTTCTTCTCTTGCAAGTAAAGAAGCACGATCAATTGCTTGTAGTAAGGATTTTCCATTTACTAATATAGTTGTTTTATATTCGTTTGGAATTAATCGAGATGTATCTGGGTAATTTCCTTCAAGTAATCTTGAATAAAATAATACATCTCCTGTTTTAAATAAAATTTGCTGTTGTGTCATTACAATTGCAACTTCAGAAGACGTTTCTTCTAAAATTTTATTTAATTCATTTAGGCTTTTACCTGGAATAACAACACTATATTCTTCTTCTGGTAAGTCTTTAATTGCAGTTTTTCTTTTTGCTAATCGATGACTATCTGTTGCTACACAGTGTAATTCGCCATCTTTCACTTGCCAGTTTACACCTGTGAGTACTGGGCGACTTTCAGAAGTAGATACTGCAAATACAGTTTCTTTAATAATCGATTTTAATAAGTCTGAAGGCATGAAAAATTGACGGTCTTCTTCAATTTGTGGAAGTAATGGATATTCAGATGCATCTAATCCAATTAAACTAAATTCAGATTTACCAGAGCGAATATGTGTTTGAAATTGATTTGTTACTTCGATTTCTACATCATTTGTAGGTAATTTACGTACAATTTCGTTAAATACTCTAGCTTGTAAAACAATTGAACCAGTTTCAGTAATTTGAATTATTTGTTCTCCATCTTTTTCAATCGGAATAAACGTTTGAATAGTGATATCAGAATCACTTCCTGTAATATAAAGTCCTTTCTTTGTAACTTCTAATTTGAGACCAGTTAATATTGGAATAGTTGTTTTCGAACTAACTGCTTTCATTACATCATTTAATCCTTCCAACAAACTATCTCTCATTACTTCGAATTTCATTTTTATACCTCACTTATATAATTATTATTTATTTAAAAGATTAATAGTTATAGTAATAGGGCCTGTGGATTTGTTGATAAGTCTATTTTTTCTTACTCACGACAAACTATCCACATGTGTACAAGTTGTGGTTAAAGAGGATGGAAAGTCATCAACTTATCCACAATCTAATTTATCTCCCTAAAATAGATTTTATTTGTTTTACATCATCTTGTAGGCCACCATCATCTTTTAACATTTTTGAAATTTTTTCATGTGCATGGATTACGGTTGTATGATCACGTCCTCCAAATTCTTCTCCTATTTTAGGCAAAGAAAAATCCGTTAACTCGCGAGACAGATACATTGCTACTTGGCGAGGAAACGCAATTGATTTTGTACGTTTTTTGGCAGTGAAATCTTCTAATTTTATATGAAAATGTTCTCCAACTACCTTTTGAATATCGAGTATTGTAATTATTCTTGGCCTAGCATTTGGCATAATATCTTTTAGTGCTTCAGCTGCTAGATCGGAATTTATATCTTTATTTATGAGGGATGAATACGCAACTACTCGTATTAATGCTCCTTCTAATTCTCGAATATTGGAATCGATTTGATTTGCAATATAAGCCATTACTTCATCAGAAATATCTAGTCCATCTGCTCTAGCTTTTTTGCGTAAAATAGCAATTCTCGTTTCTAAATCTGGCGGAGCAATATCTGTTATTAATCCCCATTCAAAACGTGAGCGTAATCGATCTTCTAGTGTTGGAATCTCTTTTGGAGGTCGGTCACTTGAAATGACAATTTGCTTCGATTCTTCATGTAATGCATTAAAAGTATGAAAAAATTCTTCTTGGGTTGATTCTTTTCCGGCAAGGAACTGAATATCATCTATTAATAACACATCTATATTTCGGTATTTATTGCGAAACTCAATTGTTTTGTTATCTCGAATAGAGTTTATGAATTCATTCGTGAATTTTTCAGAAGATAAATAAACCACTTTTGCATTTGGATTGTGTTCTTGGACATAATGACCAATCGCATGCATTAAGTGGGTTTTACCTAATCCTACTCCTCCATAGATAAATAGAGGATTATATGCTTTTGCAGGTGCCTCTGCTACCGCTAAAGATGCAGCGTGAGCAAAGCGGTTTCCAGATCCTATTACAAATGTATCGAAAGTATATTTGGAATTTAACATTCCAGGTGAAAAATCAGGTTGATCATCTTGATTTGCAGGGATTTTCGGTTTTGGTATTTCAAAATCATCAAAATCTTGATTCTTCGGTACAACAAAAGAAATAAGTAGTTCATTGCCTGTTAACTCAGTTAATATACCAGCAATTAGATGAACGTAGTGATTTTCAAGCCAATCCCTAGCAAAGGAATTAGGGGCAGCGATCGTTACTGTTTCTCCTTTATATGAAAGTAGTTTTGTTGACTTTAACCAAGTTTCAAAACTAGGTTTAGATGTCTTTTTTTCTACTTCAGAGAGAACCTTAGCCCATAGTTCTTCTAAATGTTCCAATAATCTAATCTCCTTCTCATTAGGATAATAAATATGTATAAATAAATAAGATATACACAAATCCACCAGCTGTGGATAAACATTATAAACGTATGGTAAAAAACTTGTCCACATATTATCAACAATTGTGGATAATGTTTTTCAGTGAAATTTTGCTAGAAAAGTAAAACACAAATATCGTATCAAAAAAACAAAGAGATTACAAGCTATTTCGGACTTATCCACAAAAGAAAAAATATTAACAATACAAGTTGTCCACAAGCTATTGGTATGTTCAAAACATGTTTATAAGCTATGTGGATAATTTTTTTGCGTTTATTTTTTATTCACAGCACTTTAAGGGGATGTTATTCGAGTTGTGGATAACATGTTCTTTTTATTTTGGGGAGGTAAAATAATAACAATTGACAAAAGCTATACATTTTATATATAATATCGGAGACTGTCTAAAGAAGATTTATAGATGATCACTCAGGAGGTGTCACATAGATGAAACGTACATTCCAACCAAATAGCCGTAAACGTAGCAAAAACCACGGATTCCGTGCACGTATGAGTACTAAAAACGGTCGCCGCGTACTTGCAGCCCGTCGTGCAAAAGGAAGAAAAGTATTATCAGCATAAGTCCACTGACCATTTCAGTGGTCTTTTTTTCTTTTATAACGATTAGTTGAAGCAGGTGAATCGATGAACAAGAGTCAACGAGTAAAAAAGAATGAGGAATTTCAGGCAATTTTTAAAAACGGAAAATCATTTGCTAATAGGCAATTTGTTGTTTATTGCCTGGAAAATGAACAAGCGTATTTTCGTGTTGGTTTATCTGTAAGTAAAAAAGTAGGTAATGCAGTCGTTCGAAATCGTATAAAAAGATATATAAGACAAACCTTCTTAGAATTGACAGATCAAATATATCCGAATATGGACTATATTATTATCGCCAGAAATCCGGCGGCCAAATTAGATTTTCATGAAACAAAGAAAAGTCTTGAACATGTGATGAAAATAGCAAAAGCAATGAAAAAGAAAAGCTAGTTAAGACTTTCTGATAAATGGTAATATAGAATGAATATATATTTTTGTATTAAATAGGGGGAAGAAGGTTGAAAAAAAGATTATCATTAGTGTTTTTACTAATAGTAGCAACTGGATTACTTGCCGGTTGTTCGGAATTTGACCAACCAATTTATGCAGATTCAGAAGGTTTTTGGAATCAGTATATTGTTTGGCCTTTAGTTTCTGCGATTACATTTTTTAAAGATTTACTAGGCACGTATGGTTTAGGTATCATCACGGTAACTATTATTATACGTTTAGTAATTCTACCTTTAATGATCAAACAAACAAAAAGCTCCAAAAATATGCAGGAAGTTCAACCAGAATTAAAGAAGTTAAAAGAGAAGTACAGTTCTAAAGATGCTGTAACACAACAAAAGTATCAACAAGAAATGATGGCTCTTTTTAAAGAAAGAGGAATCAATCCAGCTGCTGGATGTTTACCAGTTTTCATTCAAATGCCAATTCTTATCGGTTTCTACCATGCAATTAGTCGGATGAATAACACACCAGAAATTAATTTAGGTAGTTTTTTAGGCTTTGCATTAGCAGATCCAAGTATTATCCTTGCAATTCTTGCAGGAGTGATGCAATTCATCGTTCTGCGCACAGGTCCTGCAATGGATAATCCTCAAATGAAAATAATGATGTATATTATGCCGTTTATGATTATGGGGTTTGGTATTGTATTACCCGCAGCATTAACGCTATATTGGGTTGTCGGAAATATAATCTCTATTATTCAAAATTTATTCATTTATAAACCTTGGAACAAACCAAAGGCTGAATCAGTCAAATCGGGAGGGGCAAAAAAATGAATCAGATTACGCAAACTGCACCTACAAAAGAAGAAGCTATAACTGTTGCATTAGAAAAACTTGGGGTAACAAAACAAGAAGTAACAATTACAGTGTTAAATGAAGGTAAAAAGGGTTTTCTAGGATTTGGAGTTAAGCCTGCAGTTGTACAAGTAACTGTTCTTAAAAATGAAGAAAAAATAGTAGAAGAAGTTCCACAACAAGTAGAAGAAGTAATAAAAGAAGAAAAAAATATATCCACTACCACTTTTGGTGAGGTGGAACATATAGAAGGCACAAACGATCAAGCAATTGAAGAAACAATTCAATACGTAATGGAAATTGCTAAAGAAATGAATATCGATGATTTAACAGTTGATCAAAAAAGAGAAGGGAAATTTGTACACCTTCACTTAAATAGTAAAAAAGCTGCTCTATTAATCGGAAAAAGAGGACAAACACTAAATGCTCTTGAAAGTTTATCTCAGTTAGTTGCCAATAAGTTTTCCAATTCATTCATCATTATTAAATTGGACGTTGGAAACTACCGTGAGCGTAGACAAGAATCGTTAGAACAATTAGCAGAACGAATGGCAGATAAAGCAGTAAGAACTGGGAATAAAGTAGAATTTGAGCCAATGTCCTCTTTTGAAAGAAAAATTATTCATAATGCATTATCCGTTCGAGTGGATATTGAAACTTACTCGGTCGGAACAGACCCAAATCGATATTTAGTTATCGAACCAATAAAATAATAAAGAACGGATTTTAGCTGACAATAGGCTGAAATCCGTTTTTCTTACTTTTTTAGTAAATTATTTGCTTAATGGTAACTATTTGTTCACATAAAGTAAAGTAACTATGCTTCTGATTTTAAAGAATTTATGTTATTGTTATATGTTAGATAGTCATGTTCGTTTTTACTTATTCACATGTGGATAAGTAAAAATTTTAGGAGGTGGACACTTGTGGAATTCGATACAATAGCAGCTATCTCTACTCCACTTGGAGAAGGGGCTATTGCAATAGTAAGACTAAGCGGAACTAATGCAATATCCATAGCAAATAAAGTTTTCCGTTCACCAAACGGAAAAGATTTATTTACCCAAGCATCCCATACGATTCACTACGGTCATTTAGTAGATCCTAAGAAGGATGAAGTAGTAGAAGAAGTAATGTTATCGCTGATGAAGGGTCCAAAAACTTTTACAAGAGAAGATGTTGTAGAGATTAACTGTCACGGAGGACTTGTAACGGTTAATCGCGTTTTACAACTTATTTTAATAAATGGTGCACGTTTGGCAGAACCTGGAGAGTTTACGAAACGGGCATTTTTAAATGGAAGAATCGATCTATCACAGGCTGAAGCTGTCATGGATTTAATAAGAGCAAAAACAGATAAGGCGATGAATGTAGCATTAGGTCAAATGGACGGGCGATTATCTAGACTTATTAAATCATTGAGGCAAGCATTACTAGAGACATTGGCACAAGTAGAAGTGAATATTGATTATCCAGAATATGATGATGTAGAAGAGATGACTCTTCCATTAATGATTGAAAAATCAACATGGGTTCGAGATGAAATAGATAAGCTATTACTAACTTCATCACAAGGAAAAATACTTAGAGAAGGACTTTCAACTGCGATAATTGGAAGACCAAATGTAGGGAAGTCATCTCTTTTAAATAGTTTGATTCAAGAAAATAAAGCAATTGTTACGGATATAGCAGGAACAACGAGAGACATTATAGAAGAGTATGTAAATGTACGTGGAGTTCCATTAAAATTAGTAGATACTGCCGGAATTCGTGAAACAGAAGATATAGTGGAACGAATTGGGGTAGAAAAGTCAAGACAAGTACTAAATGAAGCAGATCTAATTTTATTAGTTTTAAATAATGCCGAGCAACTTACAGAAGAAGATAGAAGGCTGTTTAAAACAATTGAAGATATGGATAGCATCATTATTATTAATAAAACAGACTTACCAACCGAAATTGACGTCGACGAAGTGAAACAATTAGCAGGAAATAAGCGAGTTGTTACAACTTCTTTACTAAAAGAAGAAGGAGTCGATGAACTAGAAGAAGCAATTGCTTCTTTATTCTTCGAGGGTACAATTGAAGCATCGGATTTAACATATGTGTCAAATGCACGACATATCTCATTATTGCATTTATCGAAATCAACCATTACGGATGCAATTGAAGCAGCACAAAGTGATGTGCCAGTTGATATGATTCAAATAGATGTGACAAGAACTTGGGAAATATTAGGTGAAATTATAGGAGATACAGTAGAAGAAAGCCTAATAGATCAGTTGTTTGCACAATTTTGTTTAGGAAAATAAATTATGAAAGGAAGAAACGAACATGCCAAACTTTGAAGCAGGCAAGTTCGATGTGATTGTTGTTGGAGCAGGACATGCAGGTGTGGAAGCAGCACTAGCAGCTGCTAAAATGGGTGCAAAAACGCTTGTTTTAACAATAAATCTTGATATGATTGCATTTATGCCATGTAATCCATCCATCGGAGGGCCGGCGAAAGGAATTGTTGTGCGTGAAATTGACGCATTAGGCGGGGCCATGGGGAAAGTAATAGATAAAACACATATTCAAATGAGAATGTTGAACACAGGGAAAGGACCTGCTGTTCGAGCACTACGAGCACAAGCGGATAAAGTGTTATATCAAAATGAAATGAAACGACTTCTTGAAGAACAAGAGAACTTAACAATTCATCAAGCAGTAGTCGAAGAACTATTAGTAGAAGATGAAAAAGTTATTGGATTAGTAACACAAGTTGGGGCTATTTACCGCGCGGAAACAGTTATTATTACGACAGGTACATTTTTACGTGGTGAAATAATAATTGGAGACTTGAAATATTCAAGTGGGCCAAACAACCAGCAGCCATCTATTAAATTGGCGGATAGCATTCGAGAATTAGGTTTTGAATTAGTCCGTTTTAAAACAGGTACGCCACCGCGAGTAAATAGTAAAACAGTAGATTATAGTAAAACAGAAATTCAACCAGGAGATGATGTTCCAAGAGCATTCAGTTATGAAACAACTGAATTTATCATGGATCAATTGCCTTGTTGGTTAACATATACAAGTGAAACGACTCATCAGATAATTAATGAAAATTTACATTTATCTCCTATGTATTCTGGTATGATTAAAGGTACTGGACCTAGATATTGTCCTTCCATTGAAGATAAAGTAGTTCGATTTAATGATAAGCCAAGACACCAAATTTTCTTAGAACCAGAAGGAAGAAATACACGCGAAGTATATGTCCAAGGATTATCTACAAGTCTTCCGGAGCATGTACAACGTCGTTTGATTGCTTCTGTTCCAGGACTTGAGAATGCAGAAATGATGCGTGCAGGTTATGCAATTGAGTATGATGCAATTGTCCCAACTCAACTATGGCCTACTTTAGAGACAAAGAAGATTAAAAATCTTTATACTGCTGGTCAGATCAATGGTACTTCTGGTTATGAAGAAGCAGCAGGTCAAGGATTAATGGCCGGAATTAATGCAGCACTTCGTGTTTTGAAAAAAGACGAAATAGTATTGAGTAGATCAGACGCGTATATCGGTGTATTAATAGATGACTTAGTTACAAAAGGAACAAATGAACCTTATCGTCTATTAACATCACGCGCGGAATACCGATTATTACTACGTCACGATAATGCTGATTTACGACTTCTTGAAATAGGTTTCCAAATTGGTCTTGTACCACAAGAACGTTATGAAAAGTTTTTAGGTAAAAAACAACGAATTGAAGATGAATTAAGTCGTTTACGTAACTTAATGATTAAACCAAATGAAACAACTCAAGCACTAATTCGTAGTGTAGAAGGAAGCGAATTAAAAGATGGTATTCGTGCAGCAGATTTACTAAAACGTACAGAAATGAACTACGATTTAGTTGGTCAATTAGTACCTTCTGAAATTGAGTTAACTTTAGAAGAGAAAGAACAAGTAGAAATTCAAGTGAAATATGAAGGGTATATTGAAAAATCTCTTCAGCAAGTAGAAAAACTTAAAAAAATGGAAGACAAAAAAATACCTGACCAAATTGATTATAATGCAATTTCAGGAATAGCAACGGAAGCTAAACAAAAATTAAAACAAGTACGCCCATTGTCTATTGCACAGGCATCTAGAATTTCAGGAGTAAATCCAGCGGATATTTCAATTCTACTTATTTATATTGAACAAGGAAAAATTGCAAAAATAACTGGATAGTCTAAATTGATAAGGAGAGCTACATGAACGAGGAACAATTTATTCAATCCCTGCATGAAAAAGGAATTGAACTAACTTCGAAACAAGTACAGCAATTCAGAAAGTATTTTGAACTACTTGTTGAATGGAACGAAAAAATGAATTTAACGGCAATTACTGATAAACCATCTGTTTATTTAAAGCATTTTTTTGATTCTATAAGTGCATCTTTTTACGAAAATTTTGATGGCTCTTTCTCTGTTTGCGATGTTGGGGCAGGGGCTGGTTTTCCAAGTATTCCTTTAAAAATTTGTTTCCCTAATTTGAAGGTCACTATAGTTGACTCATTGAATAAAAGAATTCAATTTTTAACTCATTTAAGTAAGGAATTACAATTATCGGACGTAAATTTTGTACATGCACGAGCAGAAGAGTTCGGACAAAATGTTGAATATAGAGAAAAATATGATATTGTTACAGCAAGGGCTGTTGCAAGACTTTCTGTTCTGGCAGAACTATGTGTACCGCTTGTTAAAGTAGGTGGTAAATTCATAGCTATGAAAGCATCGAGTGCGTCAGATGAATTAAAAGATGCCAAAAAAGCAATTGAGGTTTTAGGATCTGAAAAAAGTGCTGAGTATTCCTTTCTTTTACCGATGGAAGATAGTGAAAGAACGTTATATGTCTTTTCTAAAACAAAGAGCACACCGAAAAGATACCCTCGAAAACCAGGTATTCCAAACAAAACACCTATTACTTAATGAGGAACGTTCCACGTGAAACATTTATAGTATTGTAATTTTTATCGTGAATATTTAGTGTACAGAGTTTCTAAAAGGTGGTGCTTGTTAGATGAAAAGTCCTTTTTCACGTTTTTTTGGAGGTTCCGAAAAGCAAGGACAGGATGAAATTGTGGCGACTACACAAAATCATTTAGAAGAAGTAGTGAATGTGGCAATTGAAAAAATAGTGCCGAATAGATATCAGCCTAGAACAGTTTTTGATGATGATAAAATTGAAGAATTGGCTAGAACTATTCATACTCATGGTGTCATTCAACCTATCGTAATCCGTAAAATGGATGATGAAAAATATGAAATTATTGCTGGTGAACGTCGATTTAGAGCAATGACAAAACTACAATGGGCAGAAGTACCAGCAATCATTCGTAATCTAAGCGACAAAGAAACTGCTTCTATTGCTTTAATTGAAAACTTACAAAGAGAAGAGTTAACTGCAATAGAAGAGGCAGTCGCTTACCAAAAATTATTGAAGCTTCACGAATTAACACAAGAAGCATTAGCTCAACGTCTTGGAAAAGGACAATCTACTGTTGCAAATAAACTAAGATTATTAAAGTTACCAGAAGAGGTTCAAGAATCTATACTGAAAAAAGAGCTTTCTGAAAGACACGCTCGAGCTTTAATGTCTATAAAAGAAAAAGAAATTCAAATTCAATTAATGAATTTGGCAATAGAACAACATTGGAACGTAAAACAGCTAGAAGAGAAAGTAGAGGAACTCCAAAATCCTCCTAGTAAGGAAGAAAAAAAATCTCCAAAATCAAAAAGAAAAGCAGTAAGTAAAGATGTTCGAATTGCATTAAATACAATCAAACATTCTTTATCGATGGTAACTAAAAGTGGAATAAACATAAAAACAGAAGAAGAAGATACAGAAGAATTTTATCAAATCACAGTAAGAATACCTAAAAAGAAATCATAACATATATATATTTTATTGAAACTCTCACAAATAACTGTGAGAGTTTTTTTATTGTAACAAGAATAACATCCAAAATTCTTTGAAAGTTTGATAGAATGAAATATAGTAAGTATAAATGACGTGGAAGTAGGTGCAAGAGTGGGAAGAATTATTGCAATAGCGAATCAAAAAGGTGGGGTAGGGAAGACAACTACATCGGTGAACTTAAGTGCCTGCCTTGCATATTTAGGAAAGAAAGTATTACTTGTAGATATTGATCCACAAGGAAATGCTTCGAGTGGTGTAGGAGTTAATAAAGGTGATGTCACTCATTGTATATACGATGTCTTAATAGATGATGTAAATGTGTTAGAAACAATTCTAGAGACAAAAGTGGAAAACTTACATATAGTTCCTGCAACAATCTCATTAGCAGGTGCAGAGTTAGAACTAGTTTCTACTATTTCAAGAGAAGTAAGACTCAAAAAAGCGCTTCAAGAAGTGAAAGATAAGTACGATTACATCATTATAGATTGTCCACCATCATTGGGATTGTTGACGATTAACTCTTTAACGGCATCCGATGCGATTATAATTCCTGTACAATGTGAATTCTATGCATTAGAAGGTTTAAGTCAGTTATTAAGTACAATTAGACTTGTACAGAAGCATTTAAATAAGAGTTTGGAGATAGATGGAGTCTTGCTTACTATGTTTGATGCTCGTACAAATTTGGGAATTCAAGTAATTGAAGAAGTGAAAAAATATTTCCAAGAAAAAGTATATAAAACTATTATTCCTAGAAATGTTCGTCTAAGTGAAGCACCTAGCCACGGTGAACCAATTATTATTTATGATCCAAAGTCAAGAGGAGCAGAAGTATACTTAGATTTAGCAAAGGAAGTGATTCGCAATGGCTAAAGGATTAGGTAAAGGAATTAACGCATTATTTCCAGGGGAAGATCTAAATGAAACTGAGAAAGTTGAGCAGATAGCTCTTGAAAAAATTAAACCAAACCCTTTCCAACCAAGAAAAATATTCGATGAAGAGGCTATGAAGGATCTTTCTGAATCCATAAAAGAACATGGAGTTCTACAGCCAATTATACTTCGAAAAAAAGGTTCTAAATATGAAATAGTAGTAGGAGAAAGAAGATTTAGAGCATCTGAATTAGCTGGTTTAGATGAAATCCCTGCTGTTATAAGAGAATTAAATGATCAACAAATGATGGAAATTGCTATTTTAGAAAATCTTCAAAGAGAAGATTTGACTCCTATCGAGGAAGCAGAAGCCTATCAAAATTTAATGGAAAACTTAAGTTTAACACAAGAACAACTTGCATTTCGATTAGGAAAAAGCCGTCCGCACATTGCAAACCATATAAGATTACTAACACTTCCAGAGGAAGTTAGAAATTCAATTTCTAGTGGTGAGTTAACTATGGGACATGGTAAGGCATTATTAGGATTAAAAAAGAAAAAGAATATACCTCTTATAATGGTAAAAACAATTAAAGAAAAACTAAATGTTCGTCAATTAGAAGCATTAGTACAGCGTTTAAATGATAATGTTCCACGTGAAACAACTAAAACAGAGAAAAAAGATATATTTACAGTAGAAAAAGAATCTGAATTAAGAGAATTATTTGGTACGGGTGTTTCTATTACTAAAAATAAAAATAAAGGGAAAATAGAAATAGAATTTTATTCAGATGACGATTTAGAAAGAATATTACAACTATTAGAAAATTAAAAGTGACCTATTTCTAGTTGTACCTAGAAATAGGTTATCTTTTTAAAGAATATGAAAGTATATAAGTTTATAGAATGGATTCAGTTCCAAGCGGACGCTTTCCGCGGGCGTTGCCACAGCCTCCTCGCTTCGAGGCCACTGAAAAAGTGTTATTCTAATAAATTTTCTATCAAATAGGCGTTAAGAGAATTTATCGCTTTGGCATTTGCTTTCCGCGGGCGAGCGACGAGCCTCCTCCTTCGCTCTGCTTCGTGCGGGGTCTCGTCTGTCTCGCTTTCCCGCAGGAGTCTCATGTGTCGCGCTAAATTCTCTTAAATAATCCAGCAAAAGATCATACAAAAATACTAATTCGATTTTTTCAGTGGCCTGCTCGCACAGCTGGCGGGTCTTCGACTAACGCTTATCCCGCAGGAGTCGCCGCTTTTCTCTACATCCTTGTTGTATAGAAAAATGTATTCATGCTCTTTCTAATCTAGTATTTTTACGGAGTACTTACTTCTATATTCTAATAAATTTTTATCAAATAGTCCTAAGAGAATTTATCGCTTTGGCATTCGCTTTCCGCGGGCGAGCGACGAGCCTCCTCCTTCGCTCTGCTTCGTGCGGGGTCTCGTCTGTCTCGCTTTCCCGCAGGAGTCTCATGCGTCGCGCTAAATTCTCTAAAATAAATACAGCAAATAGTTCCTACAAAAATACTAATTCGAGTTTTTCAGTACCCTCGAGGTACGAACGAGGAGGCTTGGCGATTAGTCAGCGGAAAGCGAGTTCATGCTTCGGAAAACAACAGTGAAGAACAAAATGCATTTAAAGGGCGCTTTTCTAAAAAGTTAGTATAAAATTTTCGTTTTAGAAATGATTTGCTTTACGTTTAAGAATATCAATTGCTCTTCTATTTCTAAATAAGGGAATGAGGAATAGGGATGGTTTTACTAGGTACAATTGTTAATGCGATACTAATTATTGTTGGCTCGATTATCGGTAGATTTCTAAAAGATATTCCTGAAAATATGAAGCAGACAGTTATGAATGCAATAGGTATTGCAATTGCCGTCTTAGGTATACAAATGGGATTTAAAAGTAATAACTTTGTAATAGTCATCATTTGTATAGTGTTAGGAGGAGTTCTAGGTGAATGGATTGACCTAGACAAATGGTTAAATAGACTAGGTAATTATGTAGAGAAAAAATTCGGTTCTAAAGCAGCACAAGGCGGCAGTATCGCGCAAGGATTTGTTACAGGTACATTAATATTCGTAATCGGTGCAATGGGAGTATTAGGTGCGTTAAATAGCGGTCTACAAAATGATCATGAATTATTAATTAGTAAAGGAATAATAGATGGATTTACTTCCATCATCCTTGCAGCAACATTAGGTATTGGAGTTCTATTATCAGCGATACCTGTAGCAATCTATCAAGGTGCTATCGCATTATTTGCTACTCAAATTACAAAAATAATTCCAGAAGCTGCTCTTGATTTATTTCTTCAAGAGATGACAGCCACTGGAGGAATTATGATCATAGCGATAGGGTTAAATCTACTTGGTTTAACAAAAATAAGAGTGGCAAATCTTCTCCCAAGCTTAGTTATAGTTGCGATTGCTGTTACTTTTATTTATAATTTTTAAATTATATCTATGCCATGCTAGAAGAAGTGCACGAGAAATAACTTTGCCCATTTCGTACGTAATGTTTAGTCGGGTGCTTTGTAGAACATTATATTCCATAAAGCCACCTATATTTACGATTGCTTTTATTGAAATTTCACCAATCGGTGGTAATTCTTTTTTTACTGCTTTTCCTGGGTAAAGAGGACCAGGATGAACAATAATTTGACCAATATTACCTGCATTTCCTAAGCACGCATCAATAGCAATGATATAAGGTTTTGTAGGAGAGTTAATTAATTCATTTGTAATATCTTCTATATTTAGAGCATGTAACGGATTATCAAGTGTTCCGACAATTTGAAAAGGAAAAGAAGAGAGCTGTGTTAAAAATGAGCCAGTCATTGGACCAAGCGCATCACCAGTAGATCGATCAGTTCCGATACAGCAAAATACTAAATTCGGATGATCGAAAGGGATTTGTTCTAAGAAATAGTTACTTAATCGCCACACAACACCTGTTTCTTTGTAATAAATAGTAGATGAATTTTTAACCGTTGCAGCTTGAGAATTCATATATAGACTCGCTTTCTTTTTAATACAGTATATGTAATTAACAAACTATTTATTCAGTGAGGTGGCAAACAAGCTTTATGGACGCAACATTACAGAAGGTAAAAGAGTATTTATTTAAACAAGAGACTTGGGAGCAATTCGGTTTAATATTTTTAAAAGTAATAGTAATCTTATTATTAACTGCAATTGCAGTGAGAGTCGGTAAACATATTATCCAAAAAATATTTTTGGTCAGACAAAAAAGTCCTTTAGCATATTCAGAACGTAGACAGACCACGTTAATGAAGCTACTTCAAAATATTTTATCCTATGTTGTTTATTTCTCTGCCATTATCGCTATATTAAGCACTTTTGATATAAAAGTGACTGGGCTACTGGCAGGAGCAGGAATCCTCGGGCTTGCAGTTGGTTTTGGTGCACAAAGCTTAGTGAAGGATGTCATTACAGGGTTTTTCATTGTATTTGAAGATCAATTTGCAGTAGGTGATCAAGTACAGATAGGCACAGCTAATGGAATCGTACAAGAGATAGGATTACGTACAACAAAAGTGAAAAGTTACACAGGGGAACTTCATATTATTCCGAATGGAAGTATTTTAGTCGTTATAAATTACTCCATTTATAACTCATTAGCATTAATAGATATAAGTGTTGCATCTGAAACAGATATTCCAACATTAGAAGAAAATATACAAGAATTTCTCAAAGAATTACCGATTAAATATGAAGAACTTGTTAAACCACCAAGTTTTTTAGGAGTACAAAGCTTTGATGCAACTCAAATAGTCGTACGCATAACTGCTGAAACTATTCCAACGAAACAAATGGGAGTTGCCAGAAAAGTACGTAGAGATTTAAAGGAATTCCTAGAACAAAAAGGTATTAAAATTTCATAACCGCAAATGGTTTATTTCAAAGTAAAATATAAGTAGGTGAATGAAATGGAAAAGAAACAATTTCAGTTAAATGATATTGTAGAAATGAAGAAGCAGCATCCTTGTGGGACCAATGCTTGGAAAATAATACGAATGGGAGCGGATATTCGTATAAAATGTGAAGGGTGCCAGCACAGTGTGCTTATCCCTCGAAAAGAATTTGAAAAAAAGATGAAGAAACGTTTAGTACAGGCAGATACAGAGTAAGGATAGACTTTTATCTTTGAAATCAATATAATTAACAGGTTATATAAAATCGAATTGTTTAAAAATAGAAGGGTTGTGAAATATATGGCATTAACAGCAGGAATCGTAGGGTTACCAAATGTAGGGAAATCCACATTGTTTAATGCAATTACAAAAGCTGGAGCACTTGCGGCTAATTATCCGTTTGCAACAATAGATCCGAATGTAGGAATTGTTGAAGTTCCAGATTCACGCTTAGATAAATTAACAGAACTTGTTGTTCCAAAGAAAACCGTTCCAACAGCATTTGAATTTACTGATATTGCAGGAATTGTGGAAGGTGCTAGTAAAGGAGAAGGACTTGGAAATAAGTTCTTAGCTCATATTCGTGAAGTAGACGCTATTTGTCAAGTAGTACGATGCTTTCATGATGAGAACATCACGCACGTTTCTGGAAAAGTAGACCCAGTTGCAGATATCGAAGTGATTAATTTAGAATTGATTTTAGCAGATTTAGAAAGCGTAGATAAGCGTCTAGCTCGCGTTTCCAAAATGGCGAAACAAAAAGACAAAGATGCAATGGTAGAAGAACCTATACTAGCTCGCTTAAAAGAAGCTTTTGAAGCAGGAAAGTCAGGTAGATCTGTTGAATTTACAGAAGAAGAGCTTCGAGTAGTAAAAGGACTTCATTTATTAACAGTGAAACCTATGTTATACGTTGCGAATGTATCAGAAGATGATATTATGGCATCTGAAGAAAATGAATATGTACAAAAAGTACGTGCATTTGCAGATGCAGAAGGTGCACAAGTAATAGTTGTATGTGCGAAAATTGAAGAAGAAATGGCCGCACTAGAAGATGATGAAAAGTTAATGTTCTTAGAAGAGTTAGGAATTGAAGAGTCAGGATTAGACCAGTTAATTAAAGCATCATACTCTTTACTTGGGCTAGCTACATACTTTACTGCAGGTGTACAAGAAGTAAGAGCATGGACGTTCCGAAAAGGAATGAAGGCTCCACAATGCGCGGGTGTTATTCACTCTGATTTTGAAAAAGGATTTATCCGAGCTGAAACAGTAGCTTACGATGATTTGGTTGCTACTGGTTCTATGACAGCGGCAAAAGAAGCAGGTAAAGTTCGATTAGAAGGAAAAGAATATATTGTACAAGACGGGGACGTTATGTTATTCCGTTTTAACGTTTAATAAAAATTTAGGATTAGCGATTTTTCGCTAATCCTTTTTTAAAAGAAAAGTTTTGCTTTCCGAAGCTTACCGCTCGCTTTCCATCGCGAAGAATTTAGCCTCCTCGTCGCAGGCTGAGGGCACTGAAAAAGTGTCATTCATATAAATTATCTATCAAATAGTCCTAAGAGAATTTAGCGCTTTGGCATTCGCTTTCCGCGGGCGAGCGACGAGCCTCCTCCTACGCTTCGCTTCGTGTGGGGTCTCGTCTGTCTCGCTTTCCCGCAGGAGTCTCATGCGTCGCGCTAAATTCTTTAAATGATATACAGCAAATAGTTCCTATAAAAATAATAATTTTGAGTTTTTCAGTGGCCTCCGCAGGCTCTTGCGGGGTCTAAATTACTCCGCTATTCCCGTAGGAGTCGAGCGGAAGCTTCTCCAAACAACTGATTATGTGCCGCCATTTTGTCCTATCCCTCTCGAAAAGTATGAATAAATGAATCAGTCTATTGAAATTATTTCGGACGGTGGCTTTTAGAAAAATTGTAGTAGCATCTCTAAATTAAGAAGTGAATAGCACCCGAAATTGTATCTTCGGGTGCAGCTCTCCAGAGAGAGAGTATCTATTCTTTCTTTAACCTAAAGAAAAAATAACTTGACTCCAAGCATTTCAAGAGGGCGATGGACAAACGATACCCATATTATTATCGAAAAAGAGGGATGTGAAGTGGCTTGCCACTTCACATCCCTCTTAAAACTTACCTGGTAATAATATGGTCGACGTGCACGCTGGAACCCAATGAAGTCAAGTTGCACTTAAAGAGTGCCCTATTCTTTTCTCAGTATATATAGTTTCGGTTTTTCCGGATCATCTTTAATTAATACATCTGCAGGATATTTTCTTAACTCTTTATACATCGCAAAATCTCCAGCTGCACCGGCGATTAACCAAGCGCCTAAAAGAACAAACATAGGTGATTGTATGATGTATCCTATAAACATGGGAGCGACACCGGTCATCCAAAAAGGAAGCAGTAACGCTTTTTTCATAGCATGGTTTGGCAAAGGAATGGAAGTAGTTGCATATGCAATACCCAGTTTGAGATTGACACCGTAATCCATGCTACTCCAAGGAACTCTTCCAAAAAACCAGAATCCGATTAAATGAAAAGATTCATGTAAAACAATTAGTAGTACGTATCCAATAAGAAATAATAGGAAGTCTAGGATTGAAAACGTTATTTCAAAGCCATTATACAAGAGTACATAAAAAAGTAAACCAAAAATGGATGTAACAACTGTCATTATTAAACTAGACCATGCAACTTTTTTTAAATCGATTTCAATAATGGACAGAACATCTTCTTTTATTTCCATGAACATCTCCTCCATATAAATTAAATATACATGAATTGTGAAAAAAAGGGAAAGTGATTCTTGATATAAATTATGCTTCATGTTACAATACATTGATGTGAGTAATAACATTACTTGCTCCTTGTCGACTGTCAACAGTCGGCCAAAGACCATAGGGAGGTGTAAATAGATGAGAAAGTACGAATTAATGTACATTATCCAACCAGCAATCGAAGAAGATGCGAAGAAAGCTTTAGTTGAGCGTTTCAACGAAATCTTAACTTCAAATGGTGCGGAAATCATCGAAGCAAAAGAGTGGGGTAAACGCCGCTTAGCTTACGAAATCAATGACTTACGTGAAGGTTACTACCAAATCGTTAAAGTAAACTCTGATTCTAAAGCAATCGATGAATACATTCGTTTAGCAAACATCAATGAAGACATTATCCGTCACATTGCTGTTCGTATCGACGATAAATAATAAAATCGACTAAAAAAGCTGGATGAGGGAGGTTGTACACTGATGATTAACCGTGTCGTATTAGTTGGAAGACTAACTAAAGATCCGGAACTTCGCTATACACCAAGTGGTGTTGCAATGGCAAGATTTACACTAGCTGTCAATCGAACATTCTCCAACCAATCAGGTGAAAGAGAAGCTGATTTTATCAACTGTGTCGTTTGGAGAAAACAAGCGGAAAACACTGCTAATTTCTTGAAAAAAGGAAGCTTAGCAGGTGTTGAAGGGCGTATTCAAACGGGTAGTTATGAAGGACAAGATGGAAAGCGTGTTTATACGACGGATGTTGTCGCAGACAGCGTTCAATTCTTAGAACCACGTAACGGCTCGGGTGACCGTGGACAAAGTGGGCAACCATATGGTGGCGGTCAACAGCAAAATCCATATCCAACATATCAGCAAAACCAACCAATGAATCAGCAAAACTATACACGTGTAGATGAAGATCCATTTGCGAACAGTAGCGGGCCAATCGAAGTATCGGATGACGATCTACCGTTCTAAATGACTTCACACGTTTTACTTTAATCGAAAAGGAGGCAACCAATTATGGCACCACGTCGCGGAGGCAAAAGACGCCGTAAAGTGTGTTACTTCACAGCTAACAACATCACTAACATCGATTACAAAGATGTAGATTTGTTGAAAAAATTCGTGTCAGAACGTGGGAAAATTCTTCCACGTCGTGTGACAGGAACTAGCGCGAAGTACCAACGTAAGCTAACACGAGCTATCAAAGTATCTCGTATCATGGCTTTACTTCCATTCTCTTCTGATGAGAGATAAGTTAATAAATTGAAAAGACCGGGAAACCGGTCTTTTTTTTGTAAATTATTTTACATAAAATAGCAAACAGAAATAAAAGGAATTTTAGTTGTTGTAAGAAATCTGTTACAATGGATAAATGATTACAACAAAGGAAGGTCCTTTATGCAAAAAAATCAGACAAGCTATTTAACTTATGGAGCTATGATGATTGCACTATTCACTGTGCTTTTAGCAATGGTCGTGTATGTTCCGTTAGTTGGTGTTATTGTTTCATTTATTGTGCCACTGCCAATTGCTTGGTTTAGTGCTAAATTCGAACGAAAACATGCTCTGTTTATTACGATGATCAGCATTGTAATTTCCTTTATTATTGGTGGAATAGCAGGTATTGTATTTGCATTACTTACTGCACCAATAGGCTTTATAATAGGGGATTCTATTCGAAATAATAGGTCTAAGGTTTATATGCTGATGGCTTCAGGCATATTTTTATTACTTATGACTATTGCACAATACATAGTAACTATTTATATGTTGAATATAAATTTATTTAAGCAATTTTTAGAGCTTGCTGAAATATACTACGAGCAAGTGGGAAAAATTATGTCTTCTGCTGGGAAGTTACCAGAAGGATATGATGAGTATGTTTCGCAAATCTTATTACGTATTGAAACCATTATGCCTACCTATTTTATTGGGACTATATTTATCAGTGCCTTTATTTATTTGGCAATAAATTTGCCATTATTGAAAAAGTTGAAACTAGACGTTCCAAAATTTTCAAAGCTCATGGATTTTAGGCTTCCAAAAGTAGTGTTATGGTATTATTTAATTGTATCCATTTTATCACTATTTATTTCTTACGAAATTGGATCGTTTGGCTATATGGCTAGTGCCAACGCTCTGCTTATTTTAAGAGCTCTTTTGTTTATACAAGGGGTGTCTTTCATACATTATTATTTTCATGTTGCTGGCTATCCGAAATGGGCGGCGGTACTAGCATCATTTCTTGCCGTACCACTGTTTACGTTTACAATTATATTAGGTGTATTTGACTTAGGGTTTAATTTACGAGGGTTTATAAAAGGCAGGCACAAAAAATAAGGAGCTGATCAAGTGGCGTCTTTTTTTAGAAAACGACCAATTCGATATCCACTCGTTTTGTTTATGCTTCTCGGTGGGGTTGCATCTTATTTACTCCTGTCTAACAATATTTTAGTCGGGCTATTATTTGCTTTATTAGTTGTTGGGGTATCTATATATGCTTGGATTTTAGAACAGCGAGTATATGAGGAAACAGAAAAACATATCGAAACGCTTTCTTACCGAATGAAAAAAGTTGGAGAAGAAGCACTGTTAGAAATGCCGATTGGAATTATATTGATAAATGATCAATATACCATTGAATGGGCAAATCCTTATATGACACAAAAGCTTCCATTCGATACGATTATTGGTGAGGAGCTTCTTTCCATATCAAGCGATTTTCAACAGCTTATAAAACAAGAAGACTCAAAAGAATTGATAATATCCTTTGATAATAACAATTATAAAGTTTTATATAAGGCAGAAGAAAAGTTGCTTTATTTCTTTGATATTACAGAACAAGTAGAAATAGAATCTTTGTATTACGGGGATCGAACGGTTATTGGTGTTTTATTTATCGATAATTATGATGAAATTGCTCAAGGTATGGATGACCAAACGAGAGGCCAGTTAAATAGTATTGTTACATCTTGTGTAAATAATTGGGGTGCTCAATATGGCATTTACGTGAAAAGAATCTCCTCGGATCGATTTCTAGCTGTATTTAATGAATCTATTTTGGTAGAACTAGAAAAAAATAAATTCTCTATTTTAGATGATATTAGAGGTGCCACTTCTAAATTTGGATTTTCTCTAACTTTAAGCGTTGGTGTTGGTGCAGGGTCCACTTCACTTGTGGAGCTAGGAGAATTAGCACAGTCGAGTCTTGACTTAGTTTTAGGACGAGGTGGAGACCAAGTAGCTATAAAAGACCCAAATGGAAAAGTGAAGTTCTACGGAGGGAAGACAAATCCGGTAGAAAAGAGAACACGTGTCAGAGCAAGGGTTATTTCACATGCACTTCGTGATTTAATACAAGATAGTGATAAAGTATTTGTTATGGGACATCGAATGCCGGATATGGACGCGATTGGATCGGCAGTCGGAGTAAGAAAAATGGCTGAGATGAATAAAATAGAAGGCTATGTTGTTATCGATTTTAATGAGTTAGACAAAAGTGTGCTTCGGTTAATGGATGAAATAAAAGAAAAGCCGGAACTATATGAGCGTTTTATTAGTCCTGAAGAAGCAATGAGTAAAATGACATATAAAACGTTATTAGTAGTAGTGGATACACATAAACCCAGTCTAGTTATTGATGAAAAATTACTAAACAAAGCAGAAAAAATAGTTGTAATAGACCATCATCGAAGAGGAGAAGAGTTTATATCCAACACAATGCTCGTTTATATGGAACCATACGCATCTTCCACTTCAGAGCTTGTGACTGAGTTAATAGAGTACCAACCGAAAAATGAAAAAATAACGATGCTGGAAGCAACATCGATGCTTGCAGGAATAATAGTCGATACTAAAAGCTTTACACTTCGTACGGGAGCAAGGACGTTTGAAGCGGCTTCCTATCTTCGTACGCATGGTGCAGATACGGTGTTAGTACAGAGTCTTTTGAAAGAAGACATTGATACGTATATTGAACGTTCTAAAATTGTTCAGAATGTGGAATTTTTTAAAGAGGGAATTGCAATTGCACATGGGGAAGAAGATTTATCTTATAGCCAAGTACTACTAGCTCAAACTGCTGATATTTTATTAACGATGAATAATATTACAGCATCTTTTGTTATCGGACGTAGAAGTGACGCAACGATAGGTATAAGCGCTAGATCACTTGGAGATGTGAATGTCCAATTAGTAATGGAAAAGCTTAATGGCGGAGGGCATTTAACAAATGCAGCTTGCCAATTAGAGAACTCAACAATTGAAGAAGCAATTGAACTTCTAAAAAAAGCAATTGAAGAGACAATTGAAGGAGGAACAACAGAATGAAAGTAGTATTCTTAAAAGATGTAAAAGGAAAAGGTAAAAAAGGAGAAATTAAAAACGTTGCAGATGGGTATGCACATAATTTCTTACTAAAAAACAATCTAGCAGTCGAAGCAAATGCAGCTGCTATTAGTGCGTTAGAAGGACAAAAGAAAAAATCTGAAAAAGAAGCTGCAGAAGAATTAGCTGAAGCAAAAAAATTAAAAGAAGTATTAGAACAACTAACAGTGGAGCTGAAAGCAAAATCAGGCAGTGACGGTCGCTTATTTGGTTCAGTAACAACTAAACAAATTGCAGCACAATTAGAAAAATCACATGGTATTAAACTAGATAAACGTAAAATGGAATTAAATGATGCAATACGTGCATTAGGATTTACAAATGTTCCTGTAAAACTACATCATGAAGTAGTAGCGACGTTAAAAGTACATGTAGCAGAAGAAGCATAAGGAGAGAGGTCAATGAGCGATCCATTATTGGACCGTGTGCCACCACATAACCAAGAAGCTGAACAATCTGTCATTGGAGCAATATTTTTAGAACCCCAAGCATTAATAACTGCAGCAGAAATTATTATGCCGGAAGACTTTTATCGAGTAGCACATCAAAAAATATTCCAAACGATGCTAAGGTTAAGTGATCAAGGAAAAGCAATTGATGTTGTTACGATAACAGAGGAACTTTCTGCAAAAAAAGAATTAGAAGATGTAGGTGGCATTTCTTACATAAGTGAGATAGCAAACGCAGTACCTACTGCGGCCAATATCGGACATTACGCTAAAATTGTGGAAGAAAAATCTGTCTTACGTAGATTAATCCGTGTAGCTACAACCATTGTAGAGGACGGTTTTACAAGAGAAGATGAAGTAGAAGCCTTATTATCTGAAGCTGAACGAAAAATGATGGAAGTTGCCAGCAGAAAAAATGCTGGCGATTTTAAGCATATAAAAGACGTTTTAGTGGAAACATATGATAACATCGAAAAACTTCATACAAGAAAAGGCGATGTAACTGGTATTCCAACAGGATTCCGTGATTTAGATCGTATTACAGCTGGATTTCAACGAAATGATTTAATCATTGTAGCTGCACGTCCATCTGTAGGGAAAACGGCATTTGCATTAAACGTTGCACAAAACGTAGCAACAAAAACGGACGAAAATGTAGCAATCTTTAGTTTAGAGATGGGTGCAGAGCAATTAGTAATGCGTATGATTTGTGCCGAAGGAAATATCGATGCTCAAGTATTACGTACTGGTTCTCTCACAACAGAAGATTGGCGGAAGCTCACTATGGCAATGGGGAGCTTGTCAAATGCTGGAATATACATTGACGACACACCAGGTATTCGTGTTAACGAAATACGTGCTAAATGCCGTCGATTAAAACAAGAGTCTGGCTTAGGAATGATATTAATTGATTACTTACAGCTTATTCAGGGAAGTGGCGGGAGTGGACAAGCAAATCGTCAACAAGAGGTTTCTGAGATTTCTCGATCTCTTAAAGGTTTAGCACGTGAACTTAAAGTTCCTGTGATAGCACTCTCACAGCTCTCCCGTGGTGTAGAACAGCGACAAGATAAGCGACCGATGATGTCCGATTTACGTGAATCTGGTTCGATTGAGCAAGATGCGGATATTGTTTCGTTTCTATATCGTGAAGACTATTATGATAAAGAAACCGAGAACCAAAATATGATTGAAATAATTATAGCCAAACAGCGTAATGGTCCTACTGGAACGGTAACATTAGCTTTCGTGAAGGAATTTAACAAATTCGTCAATATTGACTGGAGTCAGCATCAAGCACCTCCGGCATAATTTAAACACGAACGATAAATGTAACTAGCATTTATACGTTCGTGTTTTTGAATGAAATCAATTGACGAGAGACTTGTTGATTGGTACAATTACAACTGATTTAAATCAGGACATATAAAATGTCTGACGGAGGTGTTGGCAATGCCATCAGTAGTAGTAGTAGGTACACAATGGGGAGACGAAGGAAAAGGAAAGATTACAGACTTTCTATCCGAGAATTCAGAAGTAATTGCACGATACCAGGGTGGAAATAACGCGGGACATACAATTATTTTTGGGGGAGAAACATACAAGCTTCACCTTATTCCATCAGGTATTTTTTACAAAGATAAAATCTCTGTAATTGGGAATGGTATGGTTGTAGATCCAAGAGCACTTGTAAAAGAACTAAAAGGATTACATGATCGTGGAGTTACTACAGAAAACTTACGTATTTCTAATCGTGCACACGTTATTCTTCCATATCATATTAAGCAGGATGAAGTAGAAGAAGCACGAAGAGGTGCAAATAAGATTGGAACTACAGGTAAGGGTATTGGTCCAGCATATATGGATAAAGCAGCTCGTGTCGGTATCCGTATGGCCGATCTTCTTGATTACGAAGTATTTAAAGAAAAATTAGAGCATAATTTAGCTGAAAAAAATAGAATGTTTGAGAAGTTTTATGAAACAGAAGGCTTTACTGTTGAAGAAATTTTAGAAGAATTTTATGGTTATGGTAAAGAAATTGAGAAATACGTAACAGATACTTCAAAAGTATTAAACGACGCATTGGATGACGGGCGTCGCGTGCTATTTGAAGGTGCACAAGGAGTAATGCTTGATATCGACCAAGGTACGTATCCATTCGTTACTTCTTCTAACCCTGTGGCTGGAGGAGTTACTATTGGTGCAGGTGTAGGTCCAACAAAAATTTCCCACGTGGTTGGAGTATGTAAAGCATATACATCTCGTGTAGGAGATGGTCCATTCCCAACTGAACTTTTTGATGAAGTTGGAAACCAAATTCGTGAAGTCGGAAAAGAGTATGGGACAACTACAGGTAGACCACGTCGTATTGGCTGGTTTGACACAGTAGTAGTAAGACATGCTAGACGTGTTAGTGGCTTAACGGACTTAACTGTTAACTCTATTGACGTGTTAACCGGCCTAAAAACTGTAAAGATTTGTACCGCATATAGATACAAAGGTGAGCTAATAACTGAGTACCCAGCAAATCTTCGCATACTTGCTGAATGTGAGCCAGTTTATGAAGAACTACCAGGCTGGAGCGAAGATATTACTAGCTGCAAAACACTCGATGAGCTTCCTGAAACAGCTCGTCACTATCTAGAGCGTATTTCACAACTAACTGGTGTACAAATTTCTATCTTCTCGGTAGGACCGGATCGTACACAAACGAATATTATTTCAAGTGTTTGGCGTTAATTGAAAAACCGTCAAGAAGTATAACTTCTTGACGGTTTTTTTAATATAAAGATTATAAAGAGCATACTAATTGGATATACGAAGTTACTTCTTTTTGTCGAAACAAATTGAGAGAACATATGATAATCTTCTATTATGACAAATATAACAAAGAATAAAAGAAGTAGATGTATAAAATTTGGTTATTTTGGTGAAAGTTTAACTATAATAGTCGAAAACTTTACAAAATGATATGAAAAATAGAATAACATGGAACATATTTCAAAAATATGGTTCTAATTATACAGTTTCTTTACAATCGGAACTATTACTACACTAAACTATGTCATTTGTGTTAAATTAAAAGAGCATGAAAATAAGAAGTATTAACTTTTTATGAAATTGGAAGGGGCTTTATCATGTTTTTGAAAAGAAAGAATGATGAGCAAAAAGATAGTTATCTAGTTGTTCATTCAAACAGAAAGTCAAATATGATGAAAAAAGCAGCCATAACCGTATTGCTTATTTCAGGTATATCTTTTAATATGGCTTTTGCAAATGAAGGTGAAGGTAGTGCATTAAAAGAAATTTATCATATATATTCAAACGGGCAATACGTTGGAGCATTGTCAGACAAAACAGAGATGCAAACAATCTTTGATCAAAAAATAAAAGCTTCAAGCTCCCAGTACAAAGATCTTACTTTAAAAGCAGGTTCCAATATATCAGTGATTGCTGAACAAGTTTTTACACCTTCTACAAACGATGAAGCTACTCTTAAAAAGTTAGACAAATTAATCGGAGTAGAAACAACGGCATTTGCTTTATCTATCAATGACGAGATGGCCGTCTACGTCAAAGATTTAGAAGCTTACCATGAAGTTATTCGTAAGCTTAAATTGCATTTTGTTAGTGAAGAAGACCTTAAAGCACTGGAAGCAAGAAAGAGTTCTAATGAACCTTTACCCGAATTAAAAGAAAATGAAACTAGAATGATTGACATTCTTTTAAAAGAAAAAGTTTCTGGAGTTACAGTAGACGTGAGTCCTGAAAAATTAGTATCTGCAGATGAAGCTGTTAAACTTCTATTAGACGGTACTCTTGAAAAAGAAACGTATAAAGTAACAGAAGGCGATGTTTTAGGAACAATTGCAAGCAAGCATAATTTAACAACTGCTGAGTTACTAAACATAAATCCAGGCGTTACAGAATCTACAGTTTTACAAATAGGTCAAGAGTTAAATGTAACTGTCTTAAAACCACTTATTAATGTAGAAGTACAATATGAGAAAAAAGCAGTTGAACCGATTAAGCATACTAAAAAAGTAGTAGAAATAGATGAAATGTTTAAAGGCGATACAAAAGTAAAACAAGAAGGCTCAGATGGTAAAAAGATAGCAACTTACCTAGTTCGTAATGTAAATGGAACTCAAGTAGGTCAATCAGTTAAAGAAGAGACAATTCTTGTAGAACCAAAAGAACATATCGTATTAAAAGGAACAAAGGTGATTCCTTCTCGAGGATCAGGAATTTTTGCTTGGCCCGCTGAAGGTGGATATATTTCTAGTCAAATGGGTTATCGTTGGGGTAGAAAGCATGAAGGTATTGATATTGCACGTCCTAGTGGTTTTACGATTAAAGCAGCAGATAATGGTGTTGTCGTAGCAGCGGGATGGGATGGTACATACGGTCAACGAATTATTGTCGACCATAAGAATGGTTACAAAACAACTTATGCCCATCTTTCATCAATAAGTGTCAATGTCGGGGACGTTGTACCTCAAGGATCTAAATTAGGTGTAATGGGAAGTACAGGGCGTTCAACAGGTACCCACTTACATTTTGAAGTAGAGAAAAATGGAGTTACGATCAATCCGGTATCTGTGTTAAAATAATAATATGTAGGAGACGGTCACTTGTTTGGCTGTCTCTTTTTTACTTGAAAAGACAAATAGACATTTTTACATAGTTACTAAATTTCCTGGGAAATAATTCGACAATCATCGACTTTATGATTCTATAAATTAGGAAATTTGTAGGCCTGTGTAAAACTTTGCTACTTTTCATAAAGGATGCGAATACATTAAAAGCATGTTAGAGTAAAAGAATAAATGTAAATAAAAATACACTTTCATATATTAATAAATAGAACAAATCACGAAAAGGGGTTCAATCAATGAGTAAAAAAATATTAGTAGTCGATGATGAAAAACCAATTGCAGATATACTTCAATTTAATTTGAAAAAGGAAGGCTATCAAGTATATTGTGCGTATGATGGAGATGAAGCACTATTAAAAGTAGAAGAAATTCATCCTGATTTAATGTTACTTGATATTATGCTCCCAAACCGAGATGGAATGGAAGTTTGTAGAGAAATTCGTAAAAAGTATGATTTCCCAATTATAATGCTGACGGCTAAAGATTCGGAGATTGATAAAGTGCTTGGATTAGAACTAGGTGCAGATGACTATGTAACTAAACCATTTAGTACACGAGAGTTAATAGCACGTGTGAAAGCGAACATGCGAAGACATCAAACATTACAAGAGGGTGTAGAGGTCATAACGAATGACATAACGATTGGACCTTTGACGATTCAACCAGATGCTTATCTAGTGTTAAAAAGAGATGAAACAATTGAATTAACACATCGGGAGTTTGAATTATTACATTATTTAGCTAAGCATATTGGACAAGTTATGACAAGGGAACATTTACTTCAAACGGTATGGGGATATGATTATTTTGGAGATGTCCGTACGGTAGATGTAACAATTCGCCGTTTAAGAGAGAAGATAGAAGATAATCCTAGTCACCCAACTTGGATTGTAACAAGAAGAGGCGTTGGTTACTACCTACGAAATCCTGAACAGGAGTAGAAAGAATGCAAAAGGTTGGTTATTTAAAATCGATTCATGTGAAAATTGTGTTCATTTATATATTACTAATAATTATTGCGATGCAAATTATTGGTCTATACTTTGTAAAAGGACTCGAGCAAACGTTAAGAGATAACTTTCAAAGTTCTATTTATGATCGAGTAGGTCTTATTGAATATAGCGTGAGAGAAGAAATGCTAAAAGTAAGAAACGAAGGAGACGCAACTTTAGAACAAAGCTTGCGTTCTATTTTGTCTGGATTGAATTCCTCTGATATTAAAGAAGTTCGAGTGATAGACGCAAGATATCAAATTCTCGGAACATCCGATATTAATAACCAATCAATTGTAGGACAAAGATCAATGGATGAGCTAGTAAAAAAATCCATAACTGCAGAAATTCCTTTTGATAATATCTCACTTGACTCGGAAACAAGAAAACGAATTTGGATTTTAGCAACTCCCATTACTTCTAAGGGAGAAGTAATAGGAACATTGTATATCGAATCAAATATCGAAAATGTATTCGGTCAAATGAATGAAATTAATCGAATTTTAGCAGGTGGTACAGCTGTTGCATTAGTTATTACGATAATACTTGGAATATTAATCGCGCAAACAATTACACGACCAATATCAGACATGAGAAGACAAGCACAAGCAATGGCAAAAGGTAACTTTTCAAGAAAAGTACGAGTGTATGGGAATGATGAAATTGGTCAGCTTGCAATAGCATTCAACCATTTAACCAATCGATTACAAGAAGCTCAATCTACGACAGAAGCGGAACGAAGAAAACTTGCATCTGTACTTACAAATATGACAGATGGAGTAATTGCTACGGATCGCAAAGGAAGAGTTATTTTAATCAACGATCCAGCGTTAAGATTATTGCGAATTCCTAGAGAAATGGTGTTAAATCGCCCTATTATTTCTGTATTAGGAATTGAAATGGATCAAACATTTGAAGATTTGATTCATACACAGGAATCTGTGACACTTGACTTTAGTACAAATGAACGCCCTTTCATATTACGAGTAAATTTCTCGGTTATTCAAAAAGAAACTGGATTTGTAAATGGTTTAATAGCAGTTCTTCATGATAATACAGAGCAAGAAAAGATTGATATGGAACGAAGAGAATTTGTAGCTAATGTTTCCCATGAGCTTCGTACTCCACTTACAACGATGAGTAGTTATTTAGAGGCATTGGCTGATGGTGCATGGAAAGACGAAGAGATTGCTCCATCGTTTTTACAAGTTACACAAACGGAAACGCAACGAATGATTCGACTAGTAAATGACTTACTGCAACTATCTAAAATGGACAGTAGAGATTATGATTTAAATCGTGAAATTGTGAACTTCAATCAATTTTTCAATCGAATAATCGATCGGTTTGAGTTGTCTAAATCTCAAAATGTTACGTTTCATCGAATGTTATCCGATACACCTTATTATGTAGATATAGACACAGATAAATTAACCCAAGTAATCGATAATATTATTTCCAATGCGTTAAAATATTCACCTGACGGTGGAAATATCCGATTTGGAATAGCTGTAAAGGATAATGTATTGAAGGTTATGATTTCAGATGATGGGATGGGTATTCCATCCGAAAATGTCGATCGAATTTTTGACCGATTTTACCGAGTAGATCGTGCTAGAGCAAGGTCTATGGGCGGAACTGGTCTCGGTTTAGCTATTGCCCGGGAAATGATAGAAGCACATGGAGGTTCTATTTGGGCGGAAAGTGAAGAAGGCCAAGGCACGACTATATTTTTTACACTTGAAATTGAAATGGACGAGGAAGGTGAGTGGGATTGAAGTATATTGAACAAGTAAAATCCGTTATTTTACTCCTACTTATCCTGCTAAGCCTAACACTGACTTTTACGATATGGACATACTCTCCTTCCTATGACACGATTGAGACGCCTATCGTGAATATTTCCATTGCAGAAAAAAAGAAAATGGAAGATGTAGTGAAGCCATATCGAATATTGTACAGTCAAGAAGAAACGCTAAATGGTTCTATTACTTCGCCTAATATTGAAAAAGTATTAAGTTCGTTGAAAAAATGGGAAATACAAACTGTAGAACTTTTGAACAATAAGGCAAGTTTTCAACAAATTAATGATTATATTAAAACACCTAATCGAATAACATTATTTTATCCTGCTGAGGTTCCCTTAAAGACATTTAGTACTATACTCTCTTTTGCTGATCCTAATTTACCGGATGCATCTTTTAATCGTTTAGTAATTGAATGGAATGGCAAAGAAGATGATGAAATGAAACTATATTTTATAAACACTTTAAAACAGAAAGTGTATACTTCTCGAGCGGATAAAGTTGATAAAAAAGGATTTACAGATATCATCATTAAGCAAGCAAGTAATTTGCCGGAGTATAATGAAATTGAGAGACCAGGTAAGCTTTCGCTCTATGTTACGAACAATCCAGAAGATATGATGAGTTATACGTATATCTTAGAAGAAATTGCTCCGGAAAAGTTTAAGAATGCTTTATTTTCTAGTCCTGGTCTTGTACGAAGTAATTCAGGTGGGTCAAGTGGACAACAGTATACGGATGACAGTGCACTAATGAATGTGGACTTTTTATATAAAAGATTAAGTTATGTCAATCCGGCTGCAGAATCTGAAAATCCGGCCAAACCAGATGAACTCATTCAAAATAGCTTAAATTTCATAAATGAGCATGACGGCTGGACCGATGATTATCGATATAATCGTATTAATCCACTTAACCAACAAGTTAGCTATCAGCTTTACTTTTCTGGATTGCAAGTATTAAGTAGTGATACTTGGACAGAAATTACACAGTATTGGGGATTGAATCGAGTCTATCGATACATTAGACCATACTACATGTTAAATGGTTCTTCTTCTATAAAAACAAGTCATGTGCAATTACCATCTGGACAATCTACATATGATTTGATTTCCAAAATACCAGATGCATCGTTAATAGAAGATATTATCATATGTTATTATTTGTCTCGGGATGATCACCAGGATTTAGTGAAGCTAGATCCTTCTTGGTATTATTTAATAAATGGGACATGGACGCGAGTTTCCCCAGAAATACTGGGAGGTGGTAAGCTTGGATTGGAATAAAACAAAGACGATATTCATTATTGTATTTTCTATTTTAAATGTATTTTTATTTTCCTTATATTTGAATAGATATAATGATGCATCAAAGGTACAAGTGCCAAGTGATACTCCGATAGAAGAAAGGTTACTATTGGACAATATTAAATTTCCAAAATTGGAATCACTCGTGCAGGAAGCATCGTATGTTTCTGGAAATGTTCATCTATTCAGTGAGGAAGAACTAAATAAATTATCGAATCAGACAATAGAAATGAAAAACGGGAGTGAATTAGTAAGTATATTTAATAAGCCACTTCCCATTACAGAAGAGAACTCTTTAGAAAAATTAGTCCATGACAATGTTCTAAAAGGAGATTCATATGGGTTGTGGAAAATCGATGAAGAGAATAACTCAGCGATTCTATTTCAAAAAGTAAATAGTCGATTAGTTTATTACAATCCTAATGCGATGTTAATCGTTCATTGGAATGATGAAAAAGAAATTATTCAGTATAACCAAACAATATTGGATAATCTAGAGGATTATAATGAATCGAAAAATCTATTACCGTACATGCAAGCGATTAAAGTTTTATATTCCCGTGGGTTATTAAAGCCCGACTCTACGGTAAAAGAAATTAAACTAGGGTATTCCACATTAGCCCAAGTAACAGAAACTCAAGTATTTGCACCAACTTGGCATGTATTAGTAGAGCTTTCAGATAAAACATCGGAGGAGTATTTTGTTAATGCTGTCGAGGGAAGAATTATTGAAATTCCAAAAGAGACGGAGCAATTAGAAGTAGAGTAAGGAGTTTTAACAATGAATTTTAGTGTACTAGCAAGTGGCAGCAGTGGAAATGCTATTTATGTGGAAAATGATGAGCATTCCTTTTTAGTAGATGTAGGCTTAAGCGGTAAGAAAATGGAACAACTTTTTAGTGGGATTAATCGAGATATGAAAAAACTTTCTGGCATTTTCGTTACGCATGAACATAGCGACCATATAAAAGGATTGGGTGTTGTCGCAAGAAAATACGGTGTTCCTATTTTTGCAAATGAAAAAACGTGGAAAGCAATGGATCCCCTTATTGGCAATGTGCCGGCAGACCAACGCTTCCAATTTGATATGGAAACGGTTAAAACATTTGGAACAATAGATATCCAGTCTTTTGCAGTGTCACATGATGCTGCGGACCCAATGTTTTATATATTTCATGAAAATGGTCGTAAACTCGTTTTAATTACGGATACTGGGTATGTTAGTGATCGGATGAAAGGTCATATTAAGGGAGCAGATTCATTTGTCTTTGAAAGTAATCATGATGTTAGTATGCTTCAAATGGGACGTTACCCTTGGTCTATTAAAAGAAGAATATTAAGTGATGTAGGGCATGTGTCTAACGAAGATGCAGCTGTCGCAATGAGTGAAGTAGTAGATACAAAAAATACACATATTTATTTATCTCATTTAAGTAAAGATAACAATATGAAAGATCTTGCGCGTATGAGTGTGTCACAAACACTACAATCCTGCGGCATTATTGCTGGAGAGTATGTACACCTCCATGATACAGATGCAGATAAACCTACTGAGTTAGTTGTTGTCTAATAAGAGTCCCAAAAGCATTTTTGCTTTTGGGATTTTTTTTGCTTTACGAAACAATAAAATTTTGTACATAAAGATAACTTCCTACAAGTGTTTCTACCTCCAGACTCCAGCGCCTTGCCCCTCGAGGTCAAATGTGAAATAGCTTCGGTGGCTAGAGAGCTGCCTCCTCACTATTCCCCATTTGCTTGTCGGAGCACGATAGGCGCTTGCGCATTTGCTACATCCAAATTTCATCTACGTTTTATTTAATTTTTAATTGATTTTCATCTAATTTTAATGTGGATTGGGTAAATTAAGAATACAAACATATATGTATAAGAAAGGGAGATGAAAATGGACAATTATAATCCATATGAACCAATAGAAGAACCAAAAAAAGAAAAGAAAAAAGGATTGGCAGGTTACTTTTTCAGTGCTTTAGCAGGAGTGATGGTAGGGGCTTTACTCGTTTGGTTTTTAATACCTTCGGTTGTAACGAACTTACCAATAACAAAAACTGCTAAAACACCTATGGAAACAAAACAGTTATCTGTTGATGTGACAACGGATGTTACGGGAGCAGTTGAAAAAGCTTCAGGAGCGGTAGTCGGTGTTACAAATATTCAATCGGTTACTGATTTTTGGAGTCAATCACAATCTACAAAAGAAGCTGGAACAGGTTCAGGAGTTATTTATAAAAAAGAAGGTGGAAAGGCATACGTCATTACAAATTACCATGTTGTTGAAGGTGCGAAAAAATTAGAAGTAACATTAGCCGACGGAACAAAAGTAGAAGCAAATCTGGTAGGTAGTGATATTTGGAGCGATTTAGCAGTGCTTGAAATTGATGATGCAGGAGTAGAATCCGTAATTGAATTCGGAGATTCCGATGCATTAAAACAAGGAGAAACAGTAATTGCTATTGGTAATCCACTTGGACTTGAGTTTTATGGGTCTGTAACAACTGGTGTTGTATCAGGTAAGGATCGTGCAATTCCTGTAGATTTAAATGAAGACGGTGTGGAAGACTGGCAGGCAGAAGCTTTACAAACTGATGCAGCGATTAACCCTGGTAACAGTGGTGGTGCTTTAATCAACTTAGCTGGTCAACTAGTAGGTATTAACTCCATGAAAATTTCTGAATCGACAGTAGAAGGAATGGGTCTTGCAATTCCAGTAAACTCTGCAATTCCGATTATTGAAGATCTGGAGCAAAACGGAAAAGTAAATCGTCCTTCTATGGGTGTAACATTAATAGACTTAACAAATGTACCAGCATTCCATCAAAGAGATACATTAAAATTACCTGAAGAAGTAACTACAGGCGTAGTAATCGATGAAGTTGTTCCGAATTCACCAGCAGAAACAGCTGGAATGAAATCCTATGATGTCATCGTGGAAATGGACGGGAAGAAAATAGAAAATACAATTGATTTAAGAAAACACTTATACAACGAAAAAGAAATAGGTGACCAATTAAAAGTAAAAGTATATCGACAAGGAAAACTAGTTGAACTAACACTAAAATTAGTGGAGACAGACACCTTGTAAACATGTGGATAACATACAATTGTAAATAAAAGATTTACACTGTGAGTAGGGAAAGAAACGCTTGTCTTTCCTACTCACTTTTTGTTTGGTAAAATAGGTTGTGGATAAGAACGTACAATATGTGTATAACTTAGCGAATTATTTGTAAATAGAAAGGAAGCGAAAAATTGAGAATATTCAGTTGCGAAACCCATATAAATCAAGCGTTAGACATGTTCGTTGCAGAACAAAAAACTTTTCCAATGCTAGAAGAATTAAAAGATGACGAAAAGTTATCCACAAAATGCACATACTGTGATAACTCTGCAGTATATATTGTGGCAAACGAAAAATAAATTACAATATGTAGATAAGTTTGTGGATATGTGGATAATTAATGTGCATAATTTGTTTGTAAATGAATTGTAAAGGTGGATAACTTGTGAATATACAAATTATCTCTGTTGGGAAACTAAAAGAGAAATACTTAAAAATGGGGATAGAGGAATATACAAAACGATTAAATAGCTATGCAAAAATCGATCTAGTAGAAGTCCCTGACGAAAAAGCTCCGGAGCAACTAAGTCCTGCCGATATGGAAATCGTGAAGAAAAAGGAAGGAGATCGTATTTTAGCAAAAATAGGTGCGGATACATACGTCATTGCCCTAGCAATTGACGGCAAAATGAAATCTTCTGAAGAACTAGCAAGTGGATTAGAATCCCTAATGACCTACGGAAGAAGTAAAGTAGCATTCGTTATTGGTGGTTCACTTGGTTTACACGACGAAGTGTTGAAACGAGCAGACGAAAAGCTATCATTCGGGAAAATGACATTACCCCATCAGCTAATGAAGTTAGTGTTAGTGGAGCAGATCTATCGGAGTTTTAGAATTATGAAGGGTGAACCGTATCATAAGTAAGTGCGGTTTATGAAAAGAACCACCAAAACGTAATAATCATGCGTTTTAGGTGGTTTCTTTTTATTTAATAGACATCAATCGATTTACTCGTCATCTTACTTAAAGCGTATCTTCATTGTATTAGCATCCAAAATTAATGCAACAGGTTTGCCAATAATAAATTCTTCAGCACTTATATGAAGTAGCTGATTATCCCAATGTTTAAACTGAATCATATCTAAATCGATTGGTGGATTTATTTCTTGTTGCTGTGAAAGCGTTCCTTCGATTGTAAAAATTGTATAATCGTCTGAAAAAATAGGGTCTCCATTAGGTGTAACAGTAAAATTCCTTAATGTATGCCCTAAATCCCAAAAGTCATGTGCTATATAGTCAGTAGGATTATTACAGTCAATTTCGTATAAATAATTACCCGTTAACACATAGCAAGTTGCGTACTTTGAAGAAACAGCAACACTATATGGTGCCCCACGAAATTGTCCATAAAACTCGTTGTAATTTTCGTCTTCAAATTTTACCCATGTCCAATCTTCAACGGAAATAGGCGCATCGAAAATTTGTTCAGGATATTTGCCAGCTAGTGGTTGCTCTGTTATTTGTACGTGTATAATCATTGTGGTTAGCTCCTATAAAATAACTGCCTACAGTCTTTAAGTGCTTAACGTTGAATTATAGCAAGAGTTTTTAATTTATATTAAGACATAGTATATAATAAGTATATTAAAAATATGAAAGCTAAGGCTTTGAGAGGAGCTGAAAAAATGTTCGAACAAATCGATTTAAAAAAGCATCAGCTGGATGCAAAACGACCACTTTCTAAATATACAGTCCAAAGTCTGCGTGAAAAGCTATTTTTAGAATGGACATACAACTCAAACGCAATCGAAGGAAATACATTAACAATCAATGAAACGAAAGTAGTCCTTGAAGGGATTACTGTCGGTGGCAAAACGATGCGAGAGCATTTAGAAGTCATTAACCATCGAGATGCGATTTCATATGTTGAAGATATTGTACGAAAAGAAGAGCCGTTTTCAGAGTGGCAAATTAAAAATTTACATCGTTTAGTGTTAAAGGGAATTGATGATGGTTATGCGGGCGTGTACCGTGATCAGCAAGTGTTTATATCAGGTGCTATCCATACACCGCCACCACCGTTTAAAATTCAGGAGCAAATGGACGCTTTAATGAGTTGGTATGACGGGGAAGCACAGAATTTACATCCAATCGTTCGAGGTGCAATGCTGCATGCCATTTTTGTAGGCATTCACCCGTTTATTGATGGGAACGGTCGTACATCAAGATTGTTATTAAACTTAGAGTTAATGAAATCTGGCTATCCTCCAATTATTATTCGGGTAGAGAATCGTTTAGCGTACTATAATGCTTTAGATAAAGCACATACGACAGAGGATTATACGGACTTTGTTGAACTAGTTGCGAAGGAAGTTGAAGCTTCATTAGATTTATATTTGAGTGCAGTATAAAAACCGCACTTACATTAGTTGCGGAGAACCGTATCACAAATAAGTGATACGGTTCTTTGCTTATGAAATAGGAGTAGATTTGTACAATTATTCATAAAAATATTTAGGACTATTTTGGTAATGTGGGGGATAAATCAAATCAAGATAATCTAAGTCTAGTAAATAAAAAAATTATAGTTTTTTTAGATAGTTAATAATAGAGAAAAATAATAAAATTATATTTGAGGATAGATGTATAAAATGTATGCGATGTTATAATTTTTGTCTTAATAAAACTATAAAAAGGAAAGGAGAAGCTACTAGATAAAATATCAAAAATAAATAGTCAGAGTACAAAGAATTCATAAAATATTGATAAATAGGTATTCAAAGTTATTTTTTGTATATATCTTGAGTAGTAGCGATAGAAAAATGAACAAATGGATTGATGGTGCAAAAAATAAAAAGTTCGTAGCATCATATAGTGGAGGGAAAGACAGTACTTTAGCATTATATAAAACTATGCAAGAAGGAACAGCCATAGGAATTATTGTAATGATGGAGGCAACTGGAGAAAGGTCAAGATCACATAGTCTTATTCCATCGGTGCTTAAAGCACAAGCAGAATCTATAGGACTTCCGCTTTACACAGGGGCTGCGACATGGGAGGGTTATGAAGGAGTTTTTGTAAAGCTACTAAAAGAAGCGAAAGAAATAGGAGCAGAGGTGCTTGTAACAGGTGATATTGATGTACCAGAACAAGATTGTTGGCATGAAAGAGTTACAAGCAGTGTAGGGCTTGAACTTGGTATGCCACTTTGGCAAAAGGGCCATAAAGATGTAGTAGAGGAGTTTATACATTTAGGCTTTGTAACAAAGGTAGTGACAGTTAATTTGAAAAAAGGAATGAAAGAAGAAGATCTTGGACGTGTACTTACTTTAGAATATATGAAAGAGTTAGAAGAAAGGGGTATCGACCCTTGTGGCGAAGCAGGAGAGTTCCATACTACAGTTATAAGTGGGCCACTTTTTAAACAAGATTTAAAGGTTAAAAATGGTGAGATTACGTCAAAAGGTGATTACATGTACCTAACATTAGAATTAGAAAATTAACATTTTGAAAATAACATCCATTGAAGGTGCAGTGAACCGTATCAAAAGTATTTTGTTAGATGTTTTTGTAGCATCACTTACGGGATTCTTAAAAAAGCTGAAATATACAAATTTCTTATAATTATTTATGTATATCTCAGCTAGAATCTCTTCAGTTAGTGTCTGCGAAATGGATCAAGTATTACTCTCAAAAATTTGGGATAAATAAAAACCCTATAAATTTTTTAATCTGAACTAATACAATGTTTTTCCATAACTTCTAACACCAAACTATAATTTTATAGGGTGTGGTTTGGGCGGGAATACTTCTTGTAGTAGGACCATAGATAACAATTAGATTTCGGTTTGCAGGATTTTTTGTAAAAGCTTGCCCATTTGTCAATAATATTGGAGTATATGGTGAAATATTTAATTTTAATTGCCCATCACTACTCACCAATTGACTATTAAAGTAATCTACTTTTACATTTTGATTAATACTATCTTTTACTACAACCAGTGCCCGATATTGCGGTGGGTAAATAAGAGGAACAGGGGCATTTCCATCATAGTATCCAGTTACCCTATCTCCTACTGTTACCATTACATGGTCTACAAAATAAGTAGTGGGTGACACTACGAAATTTACTAAAGACCCGTTTCCGTTATCTACAGACATTAATGTATAACAACCTTCCCCTTCACCATTAACCCCTATCATAAAATCACTAATCATGGTAACGGTACCATGAAACGCTTGAAAATTTACCATACTCAAACCTCCATCGCTATTTAAACATATACCAATGTATGTTATGCATTCCTATTGAAAATGGTCCCCCTCGGACGAATGGTATAAATAAAGGCAAAATTAAAAGTTAACTTAATTAACAAGGAGAATGGCATGACGATTTTTGACGCTATACTCCTTTTTGTATCTATTTCTATTTCATTATTGGAAGATTATCGTTACCATAAGGATATGAAATCCAGATAATCTATGTGTTTCAATTAATAAAGAAGGAAGTACCTGTTTTTATGAAAAATCGTAAAATAAAACTAATTTTAGTGTTATCTACTGTTTTATTATTATTGTTTACAAGCTTAAATGTCTTTACCTCTTATGTGAAGATGAAAAGGACGGTTGAAGAATCAATCGGAAACCAAAGTCTTGAAGCAGCAAAAACCATTGCGGCAGCAATAGATACAGATACATATCAGCAATTTTTGAATGACCCCGTGAGAAATGAATATTATTGGGAATTGAGAAGCTATTTAAATGATGCAAGAGAAAAACTGGGTGCTTTATATGTGTATACATTGGAAGTAGATAATCCTAAAGTATCGAAAGCAATGATAGCCGGAGTACCGAAGGAAATAGAAGAGGGCTTTATAATTGGAGAGGCTTGCACAGTACCCGAAGAGCAGGTCAAAAGAGCCTATGAAGAAAAAACATATGTAACAGGTGTAATTGAGGATTCTAGTTATGGCTCTTATCTTTCAGTTGGAGTACCGATAAAGGATGAAGCAGGAAAGGTGATAGGATACCTAGGAATTGATATTAGTGCAGATACACTCAATGATATCAAAGGGAAAGTACTGAAAAATAATATCCTCCTCTTCGTCTTTAATGGTGTTTTTATTTTGATCGTAGTAGGATCTTTTTTATTTTTACAAAGATGGTATCAAAAAGAAGTGACAAAGGAGATAGGGTATACAGAAGATACGTACCAAACAGAAATTAAAACATTAATCACCTCTGTCTCCTCTTTAAGACATGATTTCACCAATCATATTCAAGTTTTACACGGACTTCTTCAATTAGGGGAATCTGCTCAGGCACAACAATACGTAGAATCATTGTCTAAAGAAGTTCAGGCTATTGAATCTCTAAAATTTAATATAGATCACCTTGGTCTTTCTATATTATTGCAAACAAAGAAACTGGCTGCACAAAATTATAATATTGATATGGATTTTACAATTTCTCATGATGCATTCAATAAAATAAAAACAACAGATTTAATCAAAATACTATCGAATTTAATAGATAATGCCATTGATGCAACAATAGAATTACCTGAGGATGAACGTAAAATTACGATTGGCTGTGAAGCAGATGATACGCATTATGTATTTAAGATTACAAATACAGGGCCTAAGATTATGGAAAATGAACATATTTTTAAACAAGGCTATTCAACAAAAAAAATAGAAAAAGGAAAAATAAGAGGGCAAGGATTATTTATTGTGAAGGAAATAGTGAGTAAGTATAATGGAAAAATCTTAATCGATTCAACAAATGAATTAGAGACTACAGCTATTGTGGAAATCCCTCGAAAGTAATGAAAGTGAAAGCTCCCTACAACTTATTGTAGGGAGCTTTTTTCATATCTCTTTTTAATAACTATTTAAATAATGGAATTTTTTTCAGTACAACACAAACTGGAATGGCAATAAGAATCCCTACAACATTTTGAACTATGTTTCCAGGAATAGAAGCCACTGGTATAATCCAACTACCATATAGAACCCGTTCACAAATGTAATAAACACCTAGCATAACTGGAATTGAAATGATGGTAGCTAGTAGATTGAAAGCAATACTGTTTCCTTTGCGGCCGATTGACCAAGCAATTTTTCCGACTATATATCCTTGCAAGCCACGTGCCACAATGGTGAAGGGTGCCCATAATGTCCAACCAGATACTAAGTCAAATAAACCCATACCTATAGCACCAGCGAGTGCTCCTTTTTTAGGACCAAATAAGATGGAAGCTATAAAGAGCATAGCTGTTCCAAGATGCACTAACCCACCGTTTGCGGCGATAGGTAGTTTGATATTTAACAAGAGCGTAGCAACGAATACAAGTGCAATTAACATTGATGATAAAATTAAATCGAAAGTACGTGCGTTTGAATAGCTTGTTGTTTTTTGCATAGTTATAAACCTTCCTTATCTTTCTTAAATAGGCATCCAGGAATAACAGCGCAAGGTTGCTGTTTCCCATGAAATCCTTACTTTTTAAATTAGTTTTCACATTTACTGATTTACCTTAGCAAAGGATTGGTCTTTTTAAAAGTATCAATTTAGCAAAAAACTTAGGGGTCAGTTTATACAAAAAGCGCAAAGATTATATGTTGCATCATGAAATCAAGCGTTCAAGATTTTAAATAGGATAATTAACACAACAAAATAGACCTAGCGCGACGCATGAGACTCCTGCGGGAAAGCGAGACAGACGAGACCCCGCACAAAGCGTAGCGAAGGAGGAGGCTCGTCGCTCGCCCGCGGAAAGCGAATGCCAAAGCGCTAATTCTCTTAGCTTCAATTTAATAGAAAAATTAATAGAAAATTTATTAGAATACCACCTTTTCAGTGCCCTCAAAACTATAGGTGGTTTTTCAAAATCAAAGATAATCTCTGTCCATCAGTGTCCTAAAGTTCTAACTTACTGGTGGTCAGAACCTGTCGTTTGCAAGGCTTGTACTTTTGTTTACGAAATTATCTGCCAAATGACAGTCCCAGTATATTAGGCTATAATTAGAAACATTGTAATCACCCTTCAACTACTAGAAAGGGGTTTTTTTATGATTAAATTACATAATGTCAGTAAAAGTTTTTCACGGTTCCAGGCCATTAAATCTATACTTTTAACGATAAATAAAGGAGAGATTCATGGAATTATTGGAGCTAGTGGAGCAGGTAAATCGACCTTGCTGCGGCTAATGAATTTGTTGGAAGTCCCAGATGAAGGTGAAGTTGAAGTGAATGGTCAAAAGTTAACAAATTTGAGCAGCAAAGAACTTCGACAAGCACGGAAATCGATAGGGATGATTTTTCAACATTTTAATCTAGTGGCGAATAAAACGGTTTACGAAAATGTAGCTGTGTCTTTAGAATTGGCAAACTTTCCAAAGAAAGAACGCCGGAGCCGAGTACTGGAGTGTCTTCAATTTGTCGGATTGGAGAGTTTCGTGGAAAAATATCCCGCACAATTAAGTGGCGGACAAAAGCAGCGCGTTGCAATTGCAAGGGCATTAGCGAATAATCCGGAAGTTTTGTTGTGTGATGAACCGACCTCTTCTCTTGATCCTAATACAACTGCTGAAATATTAGGGGTATTAGACAATATAAATAAAAGCTTTGGTGTTACAATTGTCATCGTCAGTCATGAGATGGAAGTGATTAAAAGTATATGTAATCGAGTAACTGTAATGGCAGCTGGAGAAATCTATGACACTGCATTAATTGAACCAAAAGGGATTCAAAATCTAGATAATAGCCCAAGATATTTTATAGAACAATTAACAAAGGATGGTGATCTAGACCATGCCTGACATATTAGTTCAATATGAAGCTGAGATTTGGGCGTCTATTGGAAAAACCTTTGTAATGGTTGGTGTTTCTATATTAGCTGCGATTCTATTAGGACTCCCAGTTGGGACTTTACTTTTCCTTTGCAGGAAGGGTCAAAAGCTTGAGAACCGGATAGTTTTTTCCATATTAAATCTATTGGTAAATATTATCCGTTCTTTTCCGTTTTTATTATTAGTTGTTTTTTTAATCCCATTTACAAGATTAATCATTGGGACTGCCATTGGCACAGCGGCTGCAACAGTTCCACTATCGATAATAGCCATTGCGCATTATTCGAGATTAGTCGAACAATCTTTATTGGACGTTCCAAAAGGTGTAATGGAAGCGGCCATTTCAATGGGTGCATCTGTTAAGGAGATTATTTTTAAATTTCTTTATGTGGAGGCTCGTTCTGGACTAGTTCTCGGATTAACAACATCAATTATTAGTTTTATTTCCTATTCGACGATTATGGGAGTAGTCGGAGGCGGTGGTATAGGAGACTTTGCCATTCGGTACGGATATCAACAATTTAAAACAGAATTAATGATTTATATGATTATTATTATGGTCATATTGGTACAGCTCATCCAATTTACTGGAACAACTGTATCAAGAATGATTGATAAAAGATAAATAATAGGAGGAAAGAAAATGAAGAAAATACTCTTTCTAATTACAATGTTTATATTAATATTAGCTGGTTGTAGTCAAAAGAATGAGGCGAATGATAAGGGAAAAGTGAAAGATAATGATCAGGAAGAAGTGACATTGAAAGTAGCTTCTTTAATTCCCCCAATGACGGAAATGCTAGAACTTGTTAAACCAAAACTAGCAGAGGAAGGGATTAATCTTGAAATTGTTGTATTAAGTGATAATGTTCAGCCTAACAGCGCGCTTGCGGCAAAAGAAGTAGATGCGAACTTCTTCCAACATGTTCCGTATATGGAGCAATTCAATAGGAACAATGATGCAGAGTTAGTTCCAGTTGCACCGATCTATTTTGCGAATTATGGTGTATATTCTAAACAATACAATTCGATGGACGAATTACCGGAGGGTGCAGTCATCGCTATTGCGAATGATATTTCCAATATAGATCGATCATTGGCATTGTTAGCTCAACACAATGTTATCACTCTAAAAGAAAAAACAGGTCCATATTACACGATAGCTGATATTGTTGACAACCCAAAAAACTATAAGTTTGAAGAAGTAGATTTGTTAATGTTAGCGAGAATGTATGATGATGCAGATGCAGTATTCCTGTACCCTGCTTACGCTGCTCCACTTGGATTGACACCAAAAAGTGATGCTATCCTTACGGAAGGCATTGAAAATGACTTTGCGATTACGCTAGTAGCACGCAAAGATAATGCTGACTCAGAGGCAATCCAAAAGCTAGCTGAAGCTATGACGAGTTCAGAAGTACGCAAGTTTATAGAAGAAAATTATGATGAAACAGCAATACCGGCATTCTAATACAGATAAAAAAGGGCTATTCGAGTTGTTTTAACAACTGGGAATGGCCCTTTTTTATAAGAATGCAAATTTATATTATTGCTAATAAGTACTACCCAAAGATTTTTGGTTAAGGTATCGTTAAAAAATATGTTAAACGGAATAATACTTACATATTGATTAATTTGAAGGTCTAAATGAGAGAAGTGAATAGAAATGAATGAAATCATTAGAAAAAAATTAATAGAAATAGAAGAGAAGTTTCAAGTAAAGGTTTTGTATGCTGTAGAATCTGGTAGCCGAGCTTGGGGGTTTCCTTCAAAAGACAGTGATTATGATATTCGATTTATTTATATTCATCAACCAGAGTGGTATCTTTCTATAGATCCCCAGGGAATTGGTACTAAGAGAGATGTAATTGAAGTGCCAATCAATGATTTACTAGATATTAGTGGTTGGGAAATTACGAAAGCTTTGCAACTTTTTAGAAAAAGCAATCCACCTCTTTTGGAATGGCTGAGAAGCGATATTATTTATTTTCAAAGTTACTCATTTATCGATAAGTTGCGATCGTTAGAATCAGAAGTTTTTTATCCAAACGCTAGTTTGTATCACTATTTAAATATGGCAAAAAATAATTATCGAGAGTATTTGCAAGGATCAGAAGTGAAAATCAAGAAATATTTTTATGTACTTCGACCTGTATTGGCTTGTAAATGGATTGAGGAATACAAAAATGTGCCACCTATTGATTTTCATGAATTACTTAAAAACATGATTCCAGAAGGTAAATTGAAAAATGAGGTTGAACATCTTTTAAAACGAAAGATAATAGGCGATGAATTAGATATTGAGCCGAGAATCAATGTAATTAATGATTTTTTAGAAAGCGAAATGATTCGGCTTGAAGAGTACATTAAAACACTCACTGTTGAAATTGATGATCCAACTAAAAAACTAGATGATTTATTTAGATACACATTGAAAGAAGTTTGGGGATAAAAAAGAAGAAAATATTTCGATTTTGAACGAAGTGTCGCCGTTATAATACAACAGTGCATTTCTCAATAAAATCGATGCTTTTTTTTTAAAAGATAATTACTTACTCATTTCTAGAAAATCGTTGAAAAAGGCGACACTCCAGCGGGAATAGCGTTAGTCGAAGTCCCCGCAGCGAAGCGAGGAGGCTGAGGAAACGCCCGCGGAAAGGGAGGGCACTGAAAAAGTCACTTTTTTTCAAAAAATAAAAACGAAATCCCATAATTCCTTCACTTTTTAGGGTGTTTATGGGGACGTCATGCCAATTTTGATACAAATATACTTCTCAAGTGGTGACTTTATTTTCTGAATTTTGGTTTTTCAGTGGCCTCCGGAAAGGGAGCCGTTTCAACGATTTTCTTTTTGATTGGAATATTAAACAACCTCATCTGAATTCAGGAGCGTAGCGAAGGTACTGAAGAACTGTCTATTTTCTAAGGTAAATATTTTTTCATTTCAACGATTTCTTCTCTATTGGGTTATTGTACCTAGTTTCTCGCGGGAGGCATCCACAAAGCTCCTAAGTGAATACTATAGGGAATACTTAGTGAAAGTAATATATATAGTCGAATTTTCATAGTAATATTTCCCTGTTATAGTTATATTTCAAACATATTACCAAACTTTTTATAGGGAAACGTTGTATCTCAAGTAATTTAAAATTGTTTATTTCACGTGTAATGAAATTGTAAAAATCCTTCCATATATTTAGTGGTGAATTACTATACGAAACTATTTACCATAAATAAATAAATAAAGTACTGGAAGGATTGATTTGATGTTTAAAAAAGTAAGTAAGGTTGCTATTGCTTCAGTTGTATCTATATCTTTACTATTACCAACAAGCGCTATGGCAGATAGTTCATATTCAGTAGTTACAGGAGATACTCTTTGGAAAATTGCAATGAAAACAAAAACTGGAGTACAGGAATTAATCGATGCAAATCCACAGCTTGCTAATCCTAATCTTATCTACCCAGGGCAAAAGATTAATGTTCCTACAAAAGAACAAGCTAGTGTAGAACAAGAAGTAATCAAACTCATTAATATTGAACGAGCAAATGCTGGACTTCCAGCTTTGAAAGATGATTGGGAGCTTGCTAGAGTGGCAGAGTACAAGTCTCAAGATATGCATGACAAAAAATATTTCGATCACACAAGTCCAACATACGGTTCACCGTTTACAATGATGAAAAACTATGGAATTACATATAAATCAGCTGGAGAAAATATTGCAAAAGGTCAAAAGACTGCAGCTGAAGTAGTGAAAGCATGGATGAACAGCGATGGTCATAGAGCGAATATCCTTAGTAAAAACTTTACGCATATTGGAGTAGGATATGTGAAGGACGGCAATTACTGGACACAAATGTTTATTCAAAAATAAGAGCGTTTTTACAAGGGTACTTGGTGATAAATTTCCAGCCAGTGCTTAAAATCATCTAAATTAAACACACTATCATTACTACTTGAATAAGATGTCTAATGGAAATACCTTATAGCTAGGAGTACGATAGTGTGAAAAGATGGTTTGTTGCAGTAGTAATTTTATGTTCCATAGGACTGGCTGGTTGTCTAGAAAAATCAGTAAATGAAGAGTTAGTAGCAAATGATGATGAACAGAAACAACCGATGGAGGAGCAAAAAACACCCGTAACTTATAACAAAGAAACTGAAAAGACAAAAGAGCCTTTAGTTGTAAATATCATTGATCCAAATACGTTAGAAATAATTAAAACGTTGTCACCACAAGATTTAGGGTATGAAGAAGATATCGAAACATATAAAAAGGAAATTGAACAATTAGCTTATGAATTGGCAAGAGGTACAGAAACAGAAGCTGGTTATGATAAGAAAATGGTTCTTGATAAAGTGGACGAAGATGGTCAGATTATTAAAGGAAGCCCAAGGATTATTTTAAAAGAAAGTGAATTGGTAGATAGGGTTTTAGAGGCATCAATTACAGGTAACGACGTTAAAATTCCCTTGTATGTGACAGAAAGTAATTATTATGTGGAAGATATTCCTCTTTTAGAGGACGTATTAATTGCTTCGTATACAACTTATTTTAATCCCTCGGATGTAGACAGAAACAAAAATATTGAACTTTCAGCAAATGCTATTAATAATGTAGTCGTTGGAAGTGGGGATATTTTCTCGTTTAATATTATGACAGGACCAAGAGTTGAAGAAAATGGCTACAAACCCGCACCGGAAATAATAAATAAGAAACTCGTCATGGGTATCGGTGGAGGTGTTTGCCAAACTTCCTCTACACTTTTTAATGTAGTCGATCAACTACCAGTAAAATATGTGGAAAGACATCATCATTCATTAGACATAGGATACGTACCAAAAGGAAGAGATGCAACTGTTTCATATGGTACATTAGATTTCAGATTCCAAAATACAAGTGGGGCACCTTTTTTAATAAAAGCAATTTATGACAATGGATCTTTGACGATAGAAGTAAGAACTTCGAAGAAATATGAAGATACTTTTATTGCAGAGTGATTCTGTAAAGAAAATGTGAAAGCACATCAATGTCTAAAATTGATGTGCTTTTTTGTTATTCTAAGGTTAGACACCTTTTTTCATTATAAAACTAAGGTGTCTACCACATTGTTTATCTTGACGATAGGAGAAAGCATCCGGGTTTAAAAACGTACACGTCGGATCAATCGTAATTTGTTCAGCTGGTATACCAGCCAGCTCACATTGCTTTTTTACGGTTTGCTGATTGTCGATGTGATACTTGTTGGTTTGCCCGTTGTAATACATAAAATCATCCGCATATCCAAGATCTTTGAACTTTACATACACATCTTCATCAACTTCAAATTTTTCCTGGCTCAACGCTGCACCAATCTGAACATATACATCGCTCATATTACAATGTTCCACTTGCTTTAAGTATTCAAAAAAGTTCAAGGAAATTTCTTTGACTGTACCTTGCCATCCAGAATGGATTACACCAATAAGGCCGTTATTTTCATTGTAAAAGATCACTGGGACGCAATCGGCAGTAAAACTGCATAATAACAAATTTGGCTCGTACGTATATAAGGCATCTGTATCCGCAATTGCCGTATCCACTCGATCAGCGCCTCTCCCTTTATCCTCAAGGGTTACCCGATGGAAATTTGAACTATGCGTTTGATTGGCACAAACGAAGTTCCCTAGCTCGCAATGCAAGGAAGCAGCTAATTTCTTACGATTTTCCAATATACTATTTGGGTTTTCACATGCATGAAGAGCCATGTTGTTGCTTTCAAATTCGGCTGAATCTTTAATCGTCATTCCTGCTATGAATTTCTCATTGTTTAAGTATATGTTTGTCTTCATATCATCACCTTGTTTAAATATATAATAGTGACCTGCAGATGTATAGCGTAGTATAAAAAGTGATTTTTTTTCCTGTTAACAAAGGATATGTAAAAAGCCTTTAGGAATTTTTCCGAAGGCTTCAATGAGCCGCTAGTTTCTTTTAAAAGTTCGTTCTCAAGAATAATTTGTACTTCGACATGTTGAAATCTTAAGAGAAAGGCTTGGTTTATAGTCAACCAAGCCTTTTACTAAAAGTAAAGAGTAGAAATATCTAATCCCTTACTAGCTTTCAATGGGAATAAACAGATCAATTTCATTAGTTGAATTTTCCGGTTCATATCGGTCATCCCATAGTTCCATGTCATACCCAATTGGTTTATAGCCATTTTCATTCATCCATTTTCCATATAAGTATTCGTATGTTTTGTGTAGATCTGCTTCAGGTCCTTTATGTGTATAGGCTGCATAAAGGTTCTCCGGAATGGTATGATGGATCGCTCCCTCTGGGACATCAGTTGAATGTGATACTTCAAAAGCAATAATTTGTGTAAATTTATCTTTAAATGCGTTAAAATCCTCTTTCATTGGATAAATTTGAATTAAGTAAATATGATCTCCTACTTTATTCAAAATCTTATCTGAAGTTTCCTGTAATCTAGTTAATGCTTTTTTGCATAAGTTTCCTGCCTCTATTTCCTGAAGATTCGCTTCAAATGTATATCCAATTACTTGAAACGATTTTTTCTTAATAATTTTTGGTTCCAAAACGGTCATCTCCTTTATAATTCAAATGTTATTTATCTACTAGAACAGCCTAGTAGTATAAATTAAAGCTGTTTTTGGTGCTGTGATTCCTTTATGTACACTCCTTTCATTTTTTTCTTCAGTTTTCCGGTTAAATCGTACATTTCTGTTATCTAGGAGGAATGAAGCTTGTTAGTAGTGGGTTAAAGAAGGGACAAGGCTGGGAAAGCTGCTGTGCATCTGATGTAGTTATTAGAGTTGAAGTATATAGCAAGTTTCCTCATATAGAATAATTTCGCTACCTATTTGTTTTTTCCTTTCTCCAGTTGAAATAATTTTGATAGGTTGATTGTTGGTAAACTATAATGGGGCGTAAAGGAAAAAGTCATTAAAGTATAAATGTATGTTGGAAATGGGAGAATATTATGTTTTTTACACATCGATTTTTTAAGAAAGAATTTTATAGATCAGGTTTTATGTTAATGCTTTTGATAGCCTTGGTGACATCGATTATTAGTGAAGTCAAAGTTATTCCATTCGATGAAGAATCATTTAGGTTCGGATTAGGAAGCATCACTTTTTTTCTACTTATCCTTATTTGGTCACCCGCATCTCTGATTCGGACTGGATTTGTTACGGGGCTGACAGTTGTATGTTTGAGAATATTTGGGGATGTTGTTCTAAACGATATCCAAGTGACATTAAGCCTAAAAAATCATCTTCCGGCTTTTTTATTTTACTTTTTATTTGCATTGGGTTTACACATAATAAAGGTTAATCGGTATAAAACATTTCCACTTCTATTAGGTGCATGGGCTACTCTTTTTGAATTTCTAGGAAACGGTATGGAGCAGCTTACCCGGCAATTACTATTACATCATACATTATTAAGTTTGAAAGAGTGGGCATTATTACTAGGCGTTGCTTTGTTTCGAAGCTATTTCGTAGTAGGATTGTATAGTTCCTTTACTATTTCGGAACAAAAGAAGCGTTTGGAAGAAACGCTTGGAGTAGGCTCTGAATTATATGCAGAAACACTTTATTTGCAAAAATTAATGAATCATATTGAACAAGTTACTGCTTCTAGCCATGATTTATATCGACAATTAAAAAAGAAAGAGTTACATGAGTTAAGTATTCAAGCGTTGCATATTGCACAAGAAATTCATGAAGTGAAAAAAGATTCCCAACGTATTTTGTCAGGGCTTTCTAAAATAACTGTAAGTAAAGTAGATAACCCTCTTTTTCTTTCGGATGTACTTAACTTCGTCGTTAGTGCAAATGAAAAATATAGTGAGCTATTAAAGAAAAATGTAACCTTCCATTTAATGGCGACAATCGATTATGAAACGGATCAGCAAATTCCGCTTCTAGCACTTCTTAATAATCTAACAGCAAATGCTGTTGAAGCTATTTCCCATAAAGGTGAAATTATGATTGAAATTTTTGAGGAATCAACTCGAACTTGTTTTGTTATAAAAGATACAGGTGCAGGAATTTTAGAAGAGGATGTATCTGTGATTTTTGAACCGGGTTATACGACAAAGTTTAATGATCAAGGGGTTGCAGCGACAGGAATTGGATTATCTCATGTGAAAGAGATTATTCATACGCTAAAAGGGAAGATTCAAATTGAAACACCGAAAATAGGTACCGTTTTTCGGATTGAAATCCCAACTGAAAACATACGAAAGCGAGTGGAATAAAACTGCGTTATTTTATTGTAGATGATGATACAGCAAGTAGAACAATGCTGAAGAAAATTATTATGGAAGGTGAACTAGGAGTTGTCATAGGCGAGGCGGAAAGTGGAGTTGCTTCTATTACATCCATTCTAGATATGCAACCTGACGTTGTCCTAATTGATTTGTTAATGCCAGAACTGGACGGCATTGAAACAATTATGAAGTTACGAAAAGAAGACTTTCAAGGACAATTTATAATGATTTCTCAAATTGTTAACAAAGAAATGGTAGGGGAAGCTTATGAAAATGGAGTAGAGTTCTTTATACATAAACCAATTAATCGTGTGGAAGTGCAGAGTATTTTAAGAAAAACAGCAGAGCAATTTAGATTAAAAGATTCGCTTCTAGCAATACGGGAATCATTAGAGAATATTAATCCTGGTAAAACAATGCAAAGAAAACAAAGCGTAAAGGAGATAGTTTTGTCGATTTTGAATGATATGGGGATTATCGGTGAAGTAGGAAGTGATGATATTGTTAAAGCTATGGAAGTACTTATGAATGAAAGTGAAAGAAGGACACAATTACCCCCATTAAAAGATTTATATGAAGCAGTTGCTGCAAAGCTAGACTCGCCTAAAGTTGATATAAAAAAGGAAAGTAAAGCGATCGAACAGCGGATTCGTAGAACAATTCTAGCAGCTATAAATAATTTAGCTTCATTAGGCTCAATTGATAATACGAATCCAGAGTTTGAATACTACGCACCACGTTATTTTGACTTCCAAGAAATTAGACATCAAATGCTCCATATTCAAGATAGTAAATTTGATTCACTGAAAGTAAAAATCAATAGTAAGAAGTTTCTTCAAGTGTTATATTTAGAAACTTTGGATAAATACAAAAAGCAATAATGAAAACAATAAATTTTTAAATGTCGGATTTTGTCGGATTTTATAAGTCACCTGTAAAATATTCTAAAGGCTACTTTTAAGTGAGAAAGCGTTTTCAATATTAAAGAGGTGATTTATTTTATGAAGAAAAAGTTTAAATTTACTTTGGCATATCAGATTTTAACCGGATTAATACTAGGGGTTATTGTCGGAGCTATTTTCTTTGGAAATCCTGCAGTAGAGAAAATTTTGCAACCAATTGGTACCATCTTCATTAATATGATTAAAATGATTGTTGTACCAATCATTGTTTCTACTTTAATCTTAGGTGTTGCAGGGACTGGAGATATAAAGCAATTAGGTAAACTTGGTGGGAAAACATTAATTTACTTTGAAGTTGTTACAACGATTGCTATTATCGTTGGTCTTCTTTCGGCAAATATTTTCCAACCAGGTGAAGGTGTGGATATGTCCACTCTTTCTAAAGGGAATATCGATCAATATGTTCAAACTACGGAAGAAGTACAAAGCCATGGTTTTGGAGATATCCTTGTAAATATTGTTCCAAGTAATATTGTCCATTCAATGGCAGAGGGTGATATGCTTGCTATTATTTTCTTTTCTGTAGTATTTGGCTTAGGAATTGCAGCCATTGGTGATAGAGGAAAACCAGTACTTGCATTTTTCCAAGGTACAGCAGATGCAATGTTTTGGGTAACAAATTTCATTATGAAGTTTGCTCCATTTGGCGTATTTGCTCTAATTGGTGTGACGGTTTCAAAATTCGGTTTAGAATCTTTAGTACCACTTGGAAAATTAATGATACTTGTTTATGCAACAATGATCTTCTTCATCATTGTTGTACTTGGTGGTATTGCGAAGCTAGTAGGAATTAATATATTCCACCTAATTAAAGTGTTGAAAGATGAGCTTCTTTTAGCATATTCTACATCTAGCTCAGAAACAGTATTGCCAAAAGTAATGGAGAAAATGGAGAAATTCGGATGTCCAAAAGATGTTGTATCTTTTGTTATTCCAACCGGTTATTCGTTTAACTTAGATGGTTCTACATTATATCAAGCAATTGCAGCAATTTTTATTGCGCAAATGTATGGTATCGATCTAAGTATTACGGAACAAATTACATTAGTATTAGTATTAATGGTTACGTCTAAAGGAATCGCGGGTGTACCGGGAGTGTCTTTCGTTGTATTACTAGCAACTTTAGGAACTGTAGGTATTCCAGTAGAAGGTCTTGCGTTCATTGCTGGAATTGACAGACTTCTAGATATGGCTCGTACAGTAGTAAATGTAGTAGGTAATGCATTGGCTACAGTTGTTATGTCTAAATGGGAACATCGATTCGACACGGATAAAAAAGAGGAGTATTATGCCTCTCTTAATGAACCAGCATAAAAAACAACAAACCGGCTGTCCATTTAGAGGCCGGTTTTATTATTGTATTTTCGATTTTGTGTATTTGAAGGCGTTTTAACTTTAAGCATACAGGCTAAAGCAAAGAGCATGCTTCCAGCAGTAGCGTTAAATAAAATTCCAAAACCAAATAAATCAATTAATAAACCTAAAATTGGAGGTGAAATAATTGCAGCTAATGAAGAAACTAAATAATACAAGCCTGTTCGTGTTCCAAAACTATGTTCACTCCCAAAAGAAACGATATAGGGATATGAATTAATATTTATACTAGCCCAAAACATCCCTCCAAGTAATAGAAGTGTGCGTAAGAAAAAGACAGTTTCCACCCAATTTAATAGAAAAAAAACAAAAAATAAACCAATGATTCCGATTAAAATCATTTTTTTCTTCCCATATTTAGCTCCTAATAGCCCACTCGGTATAGCGGAAAGTACAAAGCTTAATGAAAAGAAGGCTAAAGAAAAAGCGGAAGCACTTTTTGATAAGCTAAGCTCATTTATCCCATATAACGTAAACAATGCCTCCATACCTTGAATTGCCATAAACCAAAAAAAGATAGCTGCTAATAGGAATATTGTTGGTGCATTTAGTTCCACTTTGTAATTAATTTTTGGTGTAGTCAAAATTGTATAAGGTATAGCATCTCTGTTTTCTTTAATTTTATTAAAAACAATTAATAAAGCTATTAAGAACATTGCCGAAACTGCTAGGAATGGTAATGATTCTTCTATATCAAATAAAAGTGAACCGGCACTAAATGCTAATATACCACCGCAACCCCCCATAAAATTTATTATTCCGTTAGCTTTTGTACGTTCAGTTTCAGGAGTAATATCTGGCATTAGGGCAATGGTAGGTGAGCGAAAAATCGCCATAGATAAATTCATACATACCATAAAAATGATTAAAGTAAGCAAACTAGTATGGAAAGGAATAAGACCGAAGAACAAAGCTGCAATCGGAATACCGATAAGTAAGTAAGGCATACGCCGACCGTAGCGTGTATTTGTTCGATCACTACGATTTCCTATATAAGGCTGCAAAAAAAGAGCAAAATAATTATCAATTGTCATTAGAAAACCTATCAATGCAGTACTAGTAAGATAATTATCAAGGAAGAACGGGACAAATCCATTGTATAAGGACCATCCTAAACTAATGCTAAAAAATCCAAACCCTAATAGCCATATTTTTTTCAACTCAGCTCTCCCTCGTATAGCAAATATAAAAAAGAATTGTACTTACTATATATATGGATTTTTTCATGAATAAGTCCTTTTGGTTTTTATAAGCTCTACCAAAAAGGGTTATGAGAATGAACAAAAAATTGTAAATGTATATTCGCATTTTTAATTATTTAATCCAAAATTAAAAATTTTAGAGGTTAAATATACCTAAAAATACGAACGATAATCATTGACATGTTTGTAATGTTCGTTTAATATAATGTCCGTAGTAATTATTAAATGAACAACTAAAAACACTTCATTCGTATATTCTCAGTGATAAGGTCTGAGAGTTTCTATTAAGAACCGAAAATTCTTAACTACGAATGGGGAGATTCGTCTTCCCATTTTTAGTTAGGAATTTTTTATTTTAAGGAGGAAATATGGAACGTTTATTTAAATTAAGTGAACTGGGCACAAATGTGAAAACGGAGATACTAGCAGGCTTTACAACATTTTTAACAATGGCATATATTATTTTTGTTAATCCGGCAATTCTATCGGCAGCAGGTGTCCCATTTGATCAAGTTTTTATTGCGACAATCGTTTCAGCAGTAATTGGAACGTTAATAGTGGCTTTGTTTGCAAATTATCCTATTGCTATTGCACCTGGAATGGGGATGAATGCTTATTTTACTAGTGTTGTTGCGACACAAGGGGTTAGTTATCAAGTAGTTTTTGGAGCAGTTTTGATAGCTGGTTTATTATTTCTTTTATTAACGTTTACTAAGTTCCGTGAACTACTTATCGAATCTATCCCAGCTTCCTTAAAGTATGGAATTACTTCGGGTATTGGGCTTTTTATTGCTTTTGTTGGTTTAAAAATGTCAAAGATTGTAGTAGGTAATAATGATGCATTAGTAACGCTTGGCAATTTACGTGACCCAGTTGCTATGCTGTCTATAGCAGGCATATTAATTACATGTGTTTTAATTGCTCGTAAAGTTAAGGGAGCCTTATTTATAGGAATGTTTGTAACTGCTATAATCGGTTATTTTACGGGGATGTTGCAATTTGAAGGTATTGTTTCGACTCCGCCGGAAATTGTATTTTTTGATTTAGATATTGCGGGAGTTTTTTCAAATTCTTTATATACAGTTGTGTTTTCATTTTTACTTGTTACTATTTTTGATACGACAGGTACAATGATTGGAGTAACGGAGCAGGCTGGTCTCATGAAAGATGGCAAACTACCAAAAGCAAAATCAGCTCTTACAGCGGATGCTGTGGCGACAACAGTTGGTGCGGCTTTAGGTACGAGCCCATCTAGTGCATACATCGAATCGACAGCTGGAGTAGCAGCTGGTGGTCGTTCAGGATTAACTGCGTTCGTAGTAGCGATTCTATTCTTAGGTGCTTTATTCTTTTCTCCATTAGTATCGGCTATTTCATCACTTCCAGCAATTACAGCTCCAGCCCTAATTATTGTTGGTTGCTATATGATGGAAGGGTTAGCAAAAATAAATTGGAAGAAGTTTGATGAAGCTTTTCCTGCCTTTGTAGTTATTCTTACGATGCCTTTAACTTCTAGTATTGCGACAGGAATTGCACTAGGATTCATTACTTATCCATTAATTAAACTTGCGAACGGTAAAGGAAAAGAAGTGCATCCAATTATTTATATCTTTGGAGTTATTTTTGTTCTTCAAATGGTCTTTTTCCCAGGACATTGATAGATATATTAGAAGGTAAGAGATCTGGTTTAAGAAAACAAAGTATCATAAAAAGTGTAGCATATTCTCTTTTATCCATTGAGAGAATGCTACACTTTTTTAGATTAAAGGGATTAGGTTAGGTGAGGAGTAAACTTATAGAAGATTCTTACCACGCAAAACCAATCTTTTGATCAGTAAACTATAAAACACCGTTTTCTTTTTTTGTCTCCATTTGAAAGAAGGGTGGGTATAGGGTGACACGAATCGAGTACTTATAGGATATTTAGCGCTACTTAAGATCTAGAAAATAATAGATTTAAATAATTTGGAAAGTATATAATGACCTACAAATATTTTGCTTATATTTATTTTTTTCAGAACCGTATATATAATAGACTAGTTGACACATATAATATGTTGTTGTAGACTATGAAGCATAATTGAATACGACCTCACTTGAACAGGTGGGGTAGAGGCGCGATATTTAACAGTCCTTAGTGGAGTTTGAGAAACAATGATTCTAAGGAGAAGGAAATGTCGCCGAAGTTTGTAATAATTCTCGGTATTACATGCTGGGTCTGCAGTTAAGAACTGCAGGACTGTCACTATAAACGTCCCGGTTTATAGTGGTGAGCTATCTCATTTGGGTAAAGAAGAGGATTTAGGGCAACTATACATATTGCGACCTGAGTTCATCTCAGGTCTTTTTTTTATAGCTTGTCCTTTTTTAGACTTTAAAAACATAAACTTATATAAAAGGAGAGAGATATCATGAAAAACAAATCATTTATTTTATTAACCATGTTCCTTTCGTTAATTTTATTATTGGCTGCATGTGGAACAAGTAATGGAGAAAAAACAGGATCATCTTCCAAAGAAAAAGAAACGTTTACGATTGGTTTAGAAGCTGGTTATCCTCCGTTTAACTGGACACAAATGGATGACACTAACGGTGGAGTGAAACTTAAAGGCAGTGCAGAGTATGCAGGTGGATACGATGTAGAAATCGCCAAAAAAGTTGCAGAAGGGTTAGGAAAAGAATTAGTCATTGTTAAAACAGAATGGGATGGTCTTGTACCAGCACTAACATCAGGTAAAATCGATGCAATCATGGCGGGAATGTCTCCAACTGAAGAGCGTAAAAAGACAATTGACTTCTCCGATAACTACTACACTTCTAATTTTGTAATGGTTGTAAAAAAGGGCGGTCCTTATGAAGGAGCAACTTCAATCCAAGACTTCAGTGGTGCAAAAGTAACTGGACAGTTAAATACTTCCCATTACGGAGTAATCGATCAAATTAAAGGTGTAAAGAAACAAACTGCTATGGATAACTTCCCAGCAATGCGAGTTGCATTAGAATCAGGAAAGATAGATGGATACGTTTCAGAACGTCCAGAAGGAATTAGTGCTTCTTCAGCAAATGAAAACTTTGTAATGGTAGAATTTACAGATGGATTTGTTGCATCTGAAGAAGAAACAGCAGTTGCAGTTGGACTTACAAAAGATAGTGAACTAACAGATAAAATCAATGAAATTTTAGCGAAAATTTCAGAAGAAGAACGTCAAGAAATTATGGATAATGCTATAAAAAATCAACCAGCTGCAGAATAATGATTTAGTATTACCGGCTGCAACATTTATGCAGTCGGTTTTTAAATCTAAAGGAGGAATACGATGAGTTTTGAGTGGATAGTATCAATCGTTTCGGATAACTGGCCGATGTTCCTTCGTGGAGCAGGTATAACTCTATTAATATCAATAATTGGTACGATTATTGGCTCAGTTATTGGATTATTGGCAGGGGTTATACGTACAATTCCTGCGCCTGAAAGGACAGTAAAACGAATAATATTAAAAGTAGTAAATATTATTCTTTCAATTTATATTGAGTTTTTCCGTGGAACACCAATGATTGTACAGGCAATGGTTATTTATTATGGGTCTATGTTAGCTTTTAATATCGATATGAACCCAATAATGGCAGCTGTATTTATCGTATCTATTAATACTGGAGCCTATATGGCTGAAATTGTACGTGGTGGAGTAATTTCAATCGATAAAGGGCAATTTGAAGCTGCACAAGCAATTGGTATGAATCATATTCAAACAATGCTACATGTCGTATTGCCACAAGTAATTCGTAATATTTTACCTGCTACAGGAAACCAGTTTATTATTAATATTAAGGATACTTCTGTATTAAACGTAATTAGTGTATCAGAATTATTTTTCCAAACGAAATCAATCGCAGGTAACAATTTCCGTTACTTTGAATCGTTTTTCGTAGCATGTGTTTTATATTTTGTTATGACGTATGCAGTAACGTTAATTTTACGTTATTTTGAAAGAAAATTAGACGGTCCAGAAAATTACAGCATGATTGGTCAACCAGCACAAGTTACAAAAACAAGAGAAACAGAAGCTCATTAAAACGAAGGAGGAGCATTTATGGAAAAAGTAATTGATATTCAGCACTTAAGCAAATCCTTTGGAGCTCATGAAGTATTAAAAGACATTGACTTTTCCGTGAATAAAGGAGAAGTTGTATGCATTATTGGTTCTTCTGGGTCTGGAAAATCCACACTTCTCCGTTGTATAAATCTATTAGAAAAACCAAGTGGTGGACAAATTATTTATAATGGAGAAAATATTTTAGATGATAAACATGATATCCACAAGTATCGTACAAAGCTAGGAATGGTTTTCCAACAATTTAATTTATTTAACAACCACAATGTCCTAAGCAATTGTGGTGTTGGACAGGTAAAAGTATTAAAGCGTTCAAAAGAAGAAGCAGAGAAAATAGCAATGAAATATTTAAAAGTCGTTGGAATGGATCAATATGTTAATGCAAAAGCTAAACAATTATCTGGTGGTCAAAAACAACGTGTTGCGATCGCTCGAGCTTTATCAATGGAACCAGATGTAATGTTATTTGATGAGCCAACTTCTGCTCTCGATCCAGAAATGGTAGGGGAAGTTCTAAAAGTTATGAAAGAACTAGCGGAGTCAGGTCTTACAATGTTAATTGTTACGCATGAAATGGAGTTTGCTAAAGAAGTTTCTGACCGTATTGTGTTTATGGACAAAGGAGTAATTGCGGAAGAAGGAAGTCCAGAGCAAATTTTCAATAATCCTAGACAAGAACGTACAAAAGAGTTTTTAAAGCGTACGATAAAATAGATGTATCATATAAAGAGGAGCTGCTATTGCAGCTTCTTTCAGACTATAGGAAAACTGGATAATATCGAGTTTGCCTATAGTCTTTTTACTTATAAAAAGAATTAAGATTAATGGAGTTCGGAAAAGCCACTCGCTTTCCGCGGACGAATCGCCAAGTCTCCTCCTCGCTATGCTGAGGGCACTGAAAAAGTCCCTATAATTTGACGTTACCAGATGAGGTTGTCCTATATTCCAATACATAAGAAAATCGTTGAAACGGCTCCCTTTCCGCGGGCGTTGCCTCAGCCTCCTCGCTTCGCTGCGGGGTCTTCGACTAACGCTATTCCCGCAGGAGTGTCGCCTTTTTCAACGATTTTCTAGAAATGAAAAAGTATATATATTAAAAAATAGACTGTTTTTCAGTGCCCTCGCTAAGCTCGTGCGGGGTCTTGGACGCTCCGTTTTTCCGCAGGAGTCTCGCAGCTTTTTTCCTCTACGTATTGAATCAAGAAGTGGTTAAACGTTGATGTCCTTAAACATACAAAATGAACGTGATCAGCTAGTGATGATTAAGTCTTTGTTCAAATAAAAATAGAATTAAGATTAATGGAGTTCGGAAAAGCCACTCGCTTTCCGCGGACGAATCGCCAAGTCTCCTCCTCGCTGTGCTGAGGGCACTGAAAAAGTCCCTATAATTTGACGTTACCAGATGAGGTTGTCCTATATTCCAATACATAAGAAAATCGTTGAAACGGCTCCCTTTCCGCGGGCGTTGCCTCAGCCTCCTCGCTTCGCTGCGGGGTCTTCGACTAACGCTATTCCCGCAGGAGTGTCGCCTTTTTCAACGATTTTCTAGAAATGAAAAAGTATTTATATTTATAAATAGACTGTTTTTTAGTGCGCCCGCTACGCTCGTACGGGGTCTTGGAGCAGGAGTCTCGCAGCTTTTTCCTTTACGTATATGGATAAAAGATCAAAAGGTTTCGGGAATGTTGGGCATTCCCGAAACCTTTTTTGTCTTAAATATAGGCTACTAAATGGATAGTTTCTTATCTCTTACTTTATACTTAGAATTAGTGCTAAATAGCTAGAAAACACGATTAGAATACTTAACAGAAATGTGAGGAATGCAGGAGCTTTTTTAAGAAAAGCATAAATTGTTAAACCAATTAAAAGAATTGATAAGATCAATAGTGATATTCCCTTAACATTAGCTGCAAGCTCTACGTTCATCACTTGAAGATTTTGCCCTTGATAAAAATAGCTGTAAAGCTTAGAAGGGCCTTCATTCTTAAATGTACTTTCAGTAGGTGGTGATTGATGACTTAGTGCTGCCGTTACTGAAAAAATGAGTAATACTACTAAGCTTTCTACCTTAGCCCAAGGCTTCGGATTAAAGGACAAATCATTTTGTAGTTTCTTTTTCACAAATAGGCTATTAATAGCTGCGTATACAAGCAACGGTATGATTAATAAATGCTTTATTAACAAAAGTTGTCCATAAGGGAGCATCCAAGCATCTGTATACTTGTTAAAATCAACCACATATGTCATTAAAACAATTCCAGAAATAGCCGTTACACTAAAGCAAATAATTGCAACTGGTGTAAACCACTTTAAAAAGTTCAACCAGTTTGAAATCCCTTTAGAAAACCAGCTAACTACTAGTAAAACACCTATCCAAATCGTAACTGCTGCAAAATGACTTGTATGTGTTACGAAACCTTTTACATGACTAATGGAGGTAGCGTGACTTGCCCAACCTAATCCTAAAATTAATAGAAACGTTAATACAAGTCCTCCAATCGAATATGTTCTATTCGATTGGTTCTCAAACCAGAGAAGAAAAATAAACAGTACATTCGCTACTAGAAAAGTGGAAATCCATGCTTTCCCTACTTCAAATGTACGAAGTACCATTTGAGATGTTCCTACAAGATCATTTCCTTTATCCAATTGCAATATTAGCAGCAAAATAGGAACAAATGAAAAGATAGCAATCCCTAAAGTAGCAGTAACTTGTATCCATCTTTGTATACTTATCTCTGGTTTTAAAGAACTCGGCACTAGTGCTATAAAAAAACTACCAATTAAAATGGAAAAACAAAGATATAAAAGTATCTCACTAATAATAAGCATCGTCATTTATTATTTCTTTCTACGTAACCAGAAGAAAACACCAACAATGATGGCAATTAATGCAATAACAATGATAGGAACTATATTAGTAGATGATTGTACTTCTTCTGCCTGCTTAGCTTGTTCAGTTACAGGAGTTTCTACAGTGTTTTCTTCCTCTACTACTTTATCTTCTACCGGTGTTTCAGCTGCAGCAACCTCTACTGTAAAAGGAATATTACCTTCGATTGGATGCCCATCTGCTCCAATAATGCTCCAAACTACTTCGTAATTTCCATTTTCCAAAGGATTTGATAATGCACCTACCATTTGACCTTCATTAATAGAAATATTTTCTACAGGAATTGATTCACCATTCGAATTTTTTAATTCAAACGTGCTACTTTGTTCTATTTTTCCTTCAAAAGTTAAAGTAATTTCGCTTAATTCTTCCTTAATTACTTCTCCATTTGCAGGTGAAGAACTCTCTAATCCTGTATGTGCAAAAGCACTATTTGCAAATGAAAGCATAAAAACAAATGCAATTAAAATTATTTTTTTCATAACTATTCCTCCTAAATAAAAATACTTAACCTATTATACCTAGCCTTTGTGAGAAAAGTATGAAATAAGACTTTGAAGTTTGAAAGCTCATGCAGTATGAAATGTTAGAAATAAGAAAAGTGCAAGCAACCTTTAAATGCACCTTGTCTTTAATATTCCCTGAGGGCTTAGTATTAAACGTTTGCTAGGTCATTACCGGAGGTTATTTTTTGGGAGGGTAGGAATGTTCGGAGACAGACTGCCTTTGGTTTGGCTAATGAAAGAAAAATACTTCCCACTAGCTAAAGCAGCGCCCGAAGATACAATTTCGGGCGCACTTTTGCTTCGTTATGAATAGATACTACTTTTTCATTTCTAGAAAATCGTTGAAAAAGGCGACACTCCTGCGGGAATAGCGTTAGTCGAAGACCCCACAGCGAAGCGAGGAGGGCACTGAAAAAATCGAATTAGTATTTTTGTAGGAACAATTTGCTGTATTTAATTAAGAGAATTTAGCGCGACGCATGAGACTCCTGCGGGAAAGCGAGACAGACGAGACCCCGCACGAAGCAGAGCGAAGAAGGAGGAGGCTCGTCGCTCGCCCGCGGAAAGCGAATGCCAAAGCGCAAAATTCTCCTAGGACTATTTGATAGAAAATTTATTAGAATAACACTTTTTCAGTGCCCTTGAAGCGAAGAGGCTGAGGCAACGCCCACGGAAAGGGGGCCGTCAACGATTTTCTTATTTATTGGAATATTGGACAACCTCATCCGGCAACGTCAAATTGTAGGGAGTTTTTTTAGTGCCTTCAGCCGTAGAGAGGAGGAGGCATGACGATTTGTCCGCGGAAAGCGAGTGCATTTTTCCGGACTCCATTAATCTTTATTCTATTTTATAAGTAAAAAGACTGTAGGAAACCTCATAGTATCGAGTGTGTCTACAGTCAGAGTCTATCCATCTGGGATAGGTTTTTAGTTTGTTATTCTGTTATTAAACCAGCTTTTTCTTTTCTTCCATGTAAGAAGAAATAAGGGATGATTGTAATGATAGCTAATACTCCTAAAATTACATATAGAATGCTATAACCTGTTAATGGAATAATAAATCCAAGTACATATGGGCCGAAGCCTAGTCCCGCATCTAGGAAGATAAAGAAAGTAGATGTTGCAAGCCCCATCCGATGCGGTGGTGTTAATTTTACCGCAATAGCTTGAGTTGTCGACTGCATATTACCGAACCCAAGACCAATTAGAATACCAGCTAGTAATAACATGAAGCTATTGCTAGCTGTGCTTAGTAGCAGCATTCCTGCACCAAAGATTAAAAAGGCAGGGTACATAATATAGTTTGCACCTTTTGTATCCATTATACGGCCAGTAAACGGTCGTGATACTAATACTGCAACTGCATATACGATAAAGAAGAAGCTAGCTGTCTCTACTAGATTAATTTCAATAGCATAGAAGTTGATAAAAGAGAGGGCACTTGCGTAACAAAAAGCAACAACTAATGTTATGAAAGCAATGGGTAATGCTCTCGGTTCTACAAAGTTGGAAAGCTTGAATCCTTTTGTTTCGGTTGTTTTTGTTGGTATTATGCTTGGCGGAACATGAAGAAAGATTGCAGTGATAAAACTGACAATTCCTAAAGCAAGGCAGAATGTAAAAATCATATGGAAACTTGTATGATGACTCATATACAGACCAATAAATGGACCGATTGCAGTAGCAAGCGTTGCGCTCATGCTATAGTAACCAATTCCTTCTCCTTTTCTTGTCAGAGGGATAATTTGTGCGACAATCGTACCGGAAGCTGTACTTGCTATACCTAACGTTAAACCGTGAAGAAATCGGTTAACTAGTAGAAAAGGCAAGCCGAGGTTTACAAAATATAGAGCTGTCGTTAACGTAAATAGGGCTAACCCTATAAACAAAGTTTTTTTACGACCGATTAAATCGATGACACGGCCTATAAAAAGACGACCAATTAAAGTTCCGATGATAAAAATGCCGGTGACTAAACCAGCTTCACTTGTGGAAGCATTGAATTCGTCCACTGTATAAACAGCAATTGTTACCATTAATAAATAAAAAATTAACGTTAATAAAAAATTGACAGAGGATACAACGATAAAATCCTTTGTCCATAGTTTAGGTTTTGTTATATCCAATTTATTTGTCTCCTTGTTCTAGAATATTACTCCGGATTTCTCCCATCATTCGAATTGCTTTTAGCTGATCCTCTTCGGAAATTCCCTGTAAAATACTTTGTTCAAACGCATCTATCGTCACTCGTACATCTTCATAGACCTTTTTTCCAAGTAAAGTAAGCTGCATTTTCTTTTCGCGTCTATCTTTGCTCGGCATTTGCTCTACATATCCCAGTTCCTCTAAACGAGTAATAGTTCTTGTAACAGTCGGCTTTTCTACACTTTGATAATTAGACAGTTCGACAAGTGTGGCGGAATCATTACGGTATAAATAAAACAAAATTGACCATTGGGCTCTATATAAATCATGTTTCGCAAGCTGGATATTCAAATGGTTCTCGAATGGACGGTATAAAAGCAAAAACTGATGAAAAAATTCACTATATGATTTGATTCGAAAAACCCCCCTCATAAATAGTTACTCAAGGTAATGGTTATCCTAGGTAACTATATTAATATATACTTTTTTTAGAAATTTGTCTAGAAAAAATTATCGATTCTCTTCTAGATACATGGATTTCCTAGAGATTTTCTTCGGTAAAAGTGTAAAACATAATTGAAATTTACCCTAATCTAATTCATTATTAATAATAGACAGTCTTTTCGTGAGCTATAAATAGAACTTACGTAAAAGAAATATGTTCTACGAAGGAAGAAACCTGTGAGAGAAGAAAATATCACTCGTATAAATTTAGATGGTAAAGAATTGATATTAATCGGAACGGCACATGTATCGAGACAAAGTGCAGAACAAGTGAAAGAAGTTATTGAAGCAGAAAGACCAGACTCTGTTTGTATTGAGTTAGATGAACAAAGATATCAATCTGTTATGGATAGTAATAAGTGGAAAGAGATGGATATTTTTAAAGTAATTAAAGAAAAGAAAGCTACATTGCTTTTAATGAATTTGGCAATATCTTCTTTTCAAAATCGTTTAGCAAAGCAATTTGATATAAAGCCAGGACAGGAAATGATTCAGGGGATTGAGTCGGCAAATGAAATTGGAGCAGATCTCGTATTAGCTGATAGGAATATCCAAATAACATTTTCACGTATTTGGCATAATCTTGGATGGTCTGGTAAGGCACAACTTCTTACTTCTGTTTTCTTTAGTATTTTCAGTAAAGAAACAATTACAGAAGAGGAACTCGAAAAAATGAAATCACAGGATACGCTGAACGCTGTCCTTGCGGAATTTACGGAATCCTTTCCGAAACTAAAGACTCCTTTAATCGATGAACGAGACCAATATTTAGCGCAGAAAATTAAAGATGCACCAGGAGATAAAGTAGTAGCTGTATTAGGTGCTGCACATGTTCCAGGTATTACAAAAGAAATTCAAAAAGAACATGATTTAGAAGCATTGGCTCAAATTCCTCCTAAATCCATAGTGCCTAAAATTCTTGGATGGGCAATACCAGCACTTCTTATTGCTATTGTATCCTATACCTTTATATCCAATCCGACTGCAGGGTTCGATCAAGCGTTAAGTTGGATACTATGGACAGGAAGTTTCGCTGCTATTGGTGCTGCTATCGCTTTCGGTCATCCACTAGCTATATTATCTGCTTTTATTGCTGCTCCGATCACTACCCTGCACCCTTTAATAGCTTCTGGATGGGTTTCAGGAATTGTACAAGCATTTTTCCGTCGACCAAATGTAGGTGATTTTGAAACACTCTCAGAAGATGTTTTTACTGTAAAAGGCTTTTGGCGTAATAAAGTTACCCGAATTTTACTTGTTGTCGTACTAACTAACTTAGTGGGATCTATTGGAACATTTATAGGCGGAGCAGATGTTATTAGGGTTTTCTTTAAAAACTTATAGTACCTTTATGGATGCAGGAATAAATAAAAAAATCCCTTCTTTACATGTAGTAGCAGTGAAGAGGGGGATTTTAATTTGGGAAGGAATATTAATAGAAACGGCTCAAAAGTATTGTTGTAGCATACTTTTGAGCCGTATTTTTATATAAATAAGAAAGTATAAATTTTTTTGATCAGTATCGATCGATCTCCAGCGCCTAGCCCCTCGAGGTCAAATAACCTTCCCCAATGAAGTCAAAGAACGACTTCTTTTGGGAAGAACATTTGCTCGTCGCAGGCCTGCACGATGCAGGTCATACAGTCGGTGCGACACGATGTCGCGAACTTAGACTGTATTCCTCTAATCAAGGCGCTTGCGCTTTTCTTATTAAGAATCTATTAACGGATTGTTTTTAATGCGCCGCCCCATGCAATAAGTTCATCAAGCATTGCATTTGCATTTGCTGAATGATATTCAGCAGGTTTGAACACGCTCATGTTTTCAAAGTCCGTCATAAGTGAGAATGTAACAGCTGTACGTACGTCAGCTACTGATAATTCACCTAAAATTAAACGCATATTTTCATGTGCACGTGTGCCACCTAAACTACCATAACCAACAAAACCGGCAGCTTTGTTAGCTACTTCTGGCTTCAAGAAGTCAGTAGCATTTTTAAGTGCTCCGCCAACTGCGTGGTTATATTCAGGTGTTATGAAAATGTAAGCATCAAAAGAAGCCATTTTTTCTGACCACGCTTTGATTGCTGCATTAGCTGCATCTTGTTCTGATGCAGGAAGTTCTGCACCTAAGAAAGGTAATTTGTAGTTTGCAAGATCCACTAACTCATACTCTGCGTCATTGCGCTTTGCTGCGAAGTCATACATCCATTTAGCAACAGCATCACCATTACGACCTTGACGAACACTACCTTGAATAATACCGATTTTTAACATGAATATTCCTCCAATATTTATAGTTAAATTCTCGCTTACTTTTAGATAAAGAATCTCGAATTCAAGGTAATTATAATCCAGAGCTCCATGTAGAGTCAATTTAGATGCTTATAAAATAAAAAAAGCCAGCTACTCTACAGAATAGCTGGCGATGAATGTATTAATTTTTCTTTTTTGCTTCTTTATCATCTAATTTGAATTCTTCTGCTACCTCATCCACGATATCTTTTGTGGAGTTTTTAAATTCTCTTAACGTTTGTCCAACAGCTTTACCTAACTGAGGTAGTTTAGATGGTCCAAAGACGATTAAAGCAATAACTAGAATGATAATTAAACCTGGTACACCGATGTTTGGCATGGTGCGTACCTCCTCTTAGTTGTTTAATATATTGGTCAAGTGGCGAATGTGCATAATTAGTTAACTTGCTCTAGTTAGTATAACACGTTTAAGAAGATATATTCTTCTATTCCTCTAAACTTTCATCTAAAAGTGCTTTTTTAGCGAGCTGTTTTTTATAGGACCAGCTCGATACGAGAATGCTAATTTCAAACAGAAGTAATAGCGGAACAACAATAATGAAGTCAGAAATAAAGTCAGGTGGTGTTATAGAAACTCCAACTATTACAAGTATGAAGTAGGAGACTTTTCTCATTTTTCGTAATCGATCCGGAGTTATTATTCCTAATTTCGTTAAAAATAGTATGATAACAGGTAATTCAAAAACGATACCTACTGGAATGATTAAATTAAACATAAACGTAAAATATTGTTGCATACCATACGTCTCTAAAGCACCAATCGAATCATTAATGTTAGACATAAAATTCAACATTAGAGGAAATAAAATAAAATAACTAAAACTAATCCCTGCTAAAAATAAAAAGAAAGAAATAGGAATAAAATAAATAGTTCCTTTTGCTTCTTTATCAAGCAACCCTGGTTTAACAAATAACCAGATTTGGTACATTGCAACAGGCAAAGTAATTAAGATAGCTAAGATTAAAGCGCATTTAACATAAATCATTAAACCATCTGTATAGCCAAATACGTTCCATTCAACATGTGCGGCTGTAGGTTGTTGTTTAAGAAAAGTTAATGTTTTTGGCGCCATCCAAAATCCGAAGGCAAGAGAGAGAACAAACGTTACAGCTACAATAATTAGCCTTTTCCGCAGTTCAGTTAGATGTTCGACAAGCGTCAATTCAGGTTCTTGTGTCATGTGTTTTTACCACCCCATTTTCCCAAATACAGTGAAATGCTTTGCTAAAAATAATGATCTTCGTATAGCAAACAAAGTAAGTCCTAATCTTTAGTATTAAGTACTTTTTAAGAAGGAATGTTGTTTTGTATCATCTAAACATTATACTCTTCCAATAGAATTTGTAAATAAAAGCACTCACTTATTAAAAAAAATATGTACAAATTAAGAAAATGTATTATAATAACAAAACTCCTGATTTGCTTTTATCGGCAATCAGGAGTTTTGTTAATTATTTTTGAACAACTTCATCTTGGTAAACAGGTACCCATCCTTCAGCTGTTACAAATATTCGAACTGCTACTACTTTACGGTCTTCTGCAAGTGTAAAGTAATGCGTAATATTTTCAGGAACGGAAATCAAGTCTCCAGGTGTAAGATGAACTTCGAAAAAACGCTCGTCTTTACCTTGGATAATAAATACTCCATGACCACTAACGATATAGCGGACTTCATCGTCCGTGTGAAGATGTTTACGCTCAAAGTTTTTCAGTAGTTCATCTAAGTTCGGATTAGAGTCCGATAAAGAAATTACATCGGATGCCTTATATCCACGACGGTTTGAAATATTATCAATTTCCTCTTTGAATGCTTGTAAAATTTCGTCTTTTTCTTCATCGCTTAGATCGAATTTTTCACGAAGATGTACTGGTAACTTTTCTATATCCCAATGCTCATAAATAACTTCTTGTTTCTCTAAAAATGCTGCAACCTCGTTTTGTACTTCAATTATTTCGTTCGTTTCTTGAATTTTAATGATAGCCATTCCAAACTTCCTCTCTTATTTTATTTGATGTAATGCTAATTGATACTGAAATAAAAACTCGCAAGCTTCTAGTAGTTTTTTTGCTTCAAAACCATCTTTGCCCCAAACAGTAATGCCATGGTTTCGAATTAATACAGCACCTTTATCTGCAAGTATATGGGACTTAAATGCTTCTGCAAGATGCGGAATATGAGCGTAGTTAGGGATGATAGGAATCGAGAGTATATCGTCTTCCTCCCACAAGCCAAAAGCTTTTATAAGTTCTTGACCTTGAAAATCTATTTTCCCTTTGTCCCCATATAATTCGGAAATAACATTATTTGCGACTGTATGAACATGGAGGCTACAGCCGGAAGATGTTTTTTCATATATAGCACAATGTAGTAATGTTTCAGCAGAAGGTTTTAAATTGGACTCTTCCACGAGGTCTCCACTAGCATTTACAAGTAAAAAGTCTTCTGGAGTTCTCTTTTTCTTATCTTTTCCGCTAGCTGTGACTAAAAATTGTAGTGGTTCATTGCTCACTTTTATAGCTAAATTTCCACTAGTCCCCATAAACCAGTCACGGGCAGCAAGTTCATCTTTTATGTCCGCTAACTCTTCCCATTTACTTTGGAGTGTCGTCATATTTCTACACCTAGCTTGGTTTCAATAATGCTAATAACATCTTGAAAATTCTCGAATGGCTCATAAGGAATATTCAATTGCTCACATTTTTCGATTAGAAAATCCCTAGCTATGACGATGTCTGCTAACTTAGCGGCTTCTAAATCAGTAATGGAGTCTCCAATTACAACGCTTAACGCATCTGTACCTTGAAGTTGACGGATAATAGACGGCTTACAGCATCCACAACCTTGACTTGAACATAGCGCATCACAACCATGTGGGAACTTAATTTGTATTGTATCTCCCGAAAAATCGGATTCATTACAATAAAGTCCGGAAAATGGACCGAACTGTTCAAGAATTGGAGTTACGAAGAAATCGATCCCACCACTAACGATATATAGTGGTATATTGTTTTTTCGCGTATAAGAAACAAATTCTGCAAATCCTTCTCGAATTTGTGCTTGTTCTAGCAAATAAGAAATGATTTGGTCCTTTAATGAGACAGGTAGTAGAGCAAACATCGCCGCTACACCTTCCCGGATGGACTGCTTTTGTCCTAAAATATTCTCTTTAATCGGTAAGTATTCCGGAGGAGCGAATTTTTTCATGATAGAGATAATATTATCTTGATTTGTAATAGTGCCATCAAAATCACAATAGATGACTAGTTTACTCATTTTGCTTACCCCCATAGTTCTATTGCTGTTTTTAATTCATGGTGCTGATCTGCCGCTTCTACAAGAGGTATTCCATTTAGGACAGCTGTTACAGCTTGTCTGAAAGCGAGTCCTCCTCCGATAGCGCCAGCAGGGTGACCATGTACTCCTCCACCAGCATTAATGATGCTATCAATCCCATAATCCTCGATTAATAGAGGAACTAGACTAGGATGAATACCTGCAGAAGGGACTGGAAAAGCTCTTTTTACTGCACTTACTTTCGTTAATTCTTCGCCAAGGGAAAGAGCAACTTTTTTTTCAAGTGCAACACTACCGTAAGGGGAAGGAAACAATGAAAAATCTGCCCCTGCATAGCGAGTTAACTTGCCAAGTAAAAGTGGTGATGCAACCCCATAAGATGGGGAAGACGTAAACGAACCACTATATGCTGGATGGGCCATAAATGGCAACTGTATATCATTGTCTTCTACAAGCTCTTGAAGGACATCTAGACCGTAAGTATGGACATTGAATAATAGTGCATCAGCACCTAGTTCTTTTGCTTTCTTCGCCTTATCCCTCAATTCGGACGTTCGCCCAGATAAATTCACGGCATAAAGGGTTCGATGTCCAGTTTCTTCATACACTTGACGTAATACTTCTTGTGCAGTTGTAATTCTTTTTTCAAAAGGAGTAAGCGGATTTTCAAAAAGGATTTCATCATCTTTTACAAGATCCACTCCTCCAAGGGCTTGTTGTCGAAGCTGTTCAGCTAAATAATCGATATCTCTACCAATTACCCCTTTGAATATACTCATGAGGAGTGGGCGGTCGTACACATTTAGCGAGTTTCGAATATTATCTATACCAAACCTTGGACCAGGAAACTTAGCTAATAATTCTGGAGAAAATTCTAAGTCTAAAAGTTTCACTTCACCATCGAGTGAAAGTTTTCCAAAAACAGTTGTTAAAATCGCAGGCAAATCAGAAGAGAAGTTTAAACTAGGATAAGTAATTTTAATTTCTGCTCTGATTTGCTCTGGTTTCAGTGGATGTCGAGTGTTTTCGTATTCGGTTATAGAAACTACATTTCCTTTATGCTTTTTTAATTGCTCCTGTTCAAGCAATGGTAAATCGGTCCAGGATCCAATAGTTAAACCAAGTGCGATATCTTCCGCCTTTTTTTCAAAAGAACCAAGCTTTCCATATAGTTGATAGAGAGAGGTTACACTACTCATTATTTATCACATTCCTTTATTTTTACATTTAAATCTAAGTTGCTGTGCTTTTATTAAAAATAAAAAACCTCTTCAAATAAGAAGAGGTTAAAGGTTTAACGACTTCTTATTTCTCAGTCAAATGACTGCAAGAATTAGCACCGTGTTCATCATTGAATCGGTTGCCGGGTATCATAGGGCTTGTCCCTCCACCTGCTCTAAATAAGAAAAAGTTATTCAATTGGGATTATTATGTATTGTCAAATTCATAATGATTATTTCATGCAAAATAAAAATTGTCAACATAGTTTTTCGAATGTTTATCAAATTAAAAAAACATTGACAATTCATTTTTGGATATGCTAGGATTCATTTCAAACAGCATAAAGTTGTAACTAATAGCACTCTTATCAAGAGCAGGCAGAGGGTAATGGCCCGATGAAGCCCAGCAACCGACCGTAATACCGTTGTGAGACGGGGCGCTTTACGCGCCGAGATGAACATCTCGTAAGGCACGGTGCTAATTCCATCAGAAAGGTAAACTTTCTGAAAGATAAGAGGCGAGAAGTCTCTTATTCTACGCCTCTTTCTTTGAAAGAGGCTTTTTATTTTGTAAAAGAAAGGTAGAGAAGAATGACCATAGCTACAAAAAAACAATATGAATCATTAACAGAACAGCGTGCAATTTTATACGCAGAAGGATTGAACTTCTTTTCAGAGGATGCGAAGTTGGCATGTCGCGAAATTGGTGACGGTAATTTAAATTATGTTTTTCACATTACGGATTCCAAAAGTGGAAAGGGGATCATCATAAAACAAGCATTACCGTATGCAAAAGTAGTTGGTGAAAGCTGGCCGCTAACTTTAAAGCGCGCAGCAATTGAAGCAAACGCGCTTAAAAAACATGGGGAATTTGCGGCAGGATTAGTACCTAAAGTATATGCAACAGATGAGGAACTAGCGATTACCGTAATGGAAGATCTGTCACATTTGACAATTGTTCGAAAAGGATTAATTCAACTAGAATCATATCCGAAGTTAGCGTCGGACATAGGGGTATATCTTGCAAAAACTCTATTTCATACATCTGATTTTGCATTACATCCATTTGAAAAGAAGAGACTAGTTTCAGAGTTTTCCAATCCTGAGTTATGTAAAATTACCGAAGATCTTATTTTTACAGATCCATTTTTTGATCATGAAACAAATGATTTCGAGCCTTCCATCCGAGCTAATGTAGAAGCTATTTGGAGCAACGAATCTTTAAAACTAGAAGTTGCAAAATTGAAGAAGAGTTTTTTAACAGAAGCAGAAGCGTTACTTCATGGAGATTTACATACAGGTAGTATTTTTGCGAGTGAAACAGAAACGAAAGTAATCGACCCAGAGTTTGCTTTTTATGGACCAATTGGTTTCGATATAGGATTATTTCTAGCTAATTTGATCGTTCAAACGATTTCTAGAGATGGGGAACAGCAACTCGTTATACTGCATCACATTGAACAAACATGGGAAGTATTTTCTTCTGAGTTTTCGGAACTTTGGAAAAATAAAGCTATCGAATCCTATAAAGATACAAAGGGTTTTGAAGAATACGTTTTAGACAAAATTTTCACAGATGCACTTGGTTTTGCTGGATGTGAATTAATTCGACGTACTATCGGTTTAGCACATGTAAATGACCTGGATGGAATTGCAGACGATGAAAAAAGAATTCTGACCAAGAAGCAAGCTTTACAAATAGGTGAAGCACTTATCTTGAAGCGCAAAGAAATTAAGTCTATTAAAGCAGTGGTTTGGTTGCTTGAGGAGTTGTATAAATGAGTATTCCGTTATCGATCGAATGGAACAATAAGAGACTTAAGATTTTAGATCAGCAAAAACTTCCGCTCGAAGTGGACTATCTAACACTCGAAACACTTGAAGATGTGTACGATGCAATCATAACGTTAAAAGTACGAGGTGCTCCTGCTATTGGTATTACGGCTTCGCATGGATTAGCTGCTACGGCACAACGTTACGAAACAAATTCATTGGAACAATTTCATCAACTTTTATGTAAAGATGCTACGTATTTAGCTGAATCAAGGCCAACAGCAGTCAATTTAGTTTGGGCTTTAGAACGTCTACGTAACGCTGTTCAAAATGCTGCGACTGTTCAAGAAGCGAAGGAACGGCTATTAGAAGAAGCAGAGATTATACACAAGGAAGATGAAGCATCGTGCCGAACAATTGGTGAATTTGCTTTATCCTTACTAGGAGATGTTACAAAGGTTATGACTATTTGTAACGCAGGCACAATTGCTACAGCAAAATACGGCACAGCACTAGCACCCTTCCATCTCGGTAGTGAACGAGGAAAACAGTTTCAAGTATTTGCTTGTGAAACTAGACCAGTGTTTCAGGGTTCAAGACTTACTGTTTGGGAGCTTCAACAATCTGGAGTAGATGTCACATTAATTACAGATAGTATGGCCGCACATACAATTGGAGCAAAAGGAATTGAAGCAATTATCGTTGGAGCAGACCGAATCGTTGCAAACGGCGATACTGCCAATAAAATTGGAACGTTTAACTTGGCATTACTAGCTGCAGCTTTTCAAATTCCATTTTATGTGGCAGCTCCTTCCTCTACTTTTGATTTAACAATTGAAAGTGGTGAAAAAATACCAATAGAAGAACGTCCTTCAGAGGAAATAACACATATTGCTGGTAAGCAGGTGGCTCCAAACGACACGAAGGTATACAATCCAGCATTTGACGTGACGCCATCTAGCTTAATATCAGCGATTATTACAGAAAAGGGAATCATTTATCCAGAATACAACGAAAATATTTCTGCAATATTGTCATTAGAAAAAGGAGATAATCATGAAAATTAAAACAAGTTGGGTACTAACAGCATTATTAATAATTGGATTAATACTAACGGGATGTCAGCCAAAGGGAGATGCAAAGGAAGAATCTCTTTCTTCAACTTCAGCGGAATCTTCCGAAAATCCACTAGCAGGAAAGAAAATTGCATTAATTCTTCAACAAAATCTCGGCACTTTCTCTGCGCAATACATTGAAGGCGTCAAAGAACAGGTGAAAAAGTTCGGTGGAACAGTAACTGTATTTAACTCGGAAGGTGATTTAGCAAAAATGGCATCTAATCTGGATGCTGCTGTAAACCAAGGGGTAGATGGAATATTAATTGACCACGGTACAAAAGAGGCGCTTAACCAAGGTGTACAAAAAGCTGTAGACAAAGGAATTTCAGTTGTAGCATTTGATGCAGGAGTTGAAGTAGAAGGGATAACTGTATTAGAGCAAGGCGACCAGCAAATGGCAGAAATGACTTTGAATAAGTTAGCAGAGGACGCAAACGGTGAAGCGAATATCGTGAAAATTTGGGTTGCAGGTTTTGCACCGATGGAAAGACGTCAAGTCGCTTACGAGAAATTTCTAACAGAAAATCCAGGAATAAAAGAAATTGCTACATTCGGAGCAGCGACGGCTAATACTGCTTTAGATACACAATCTCAAATGGAGGCAGTATTAAAGCAATATCCAAATGAAGGGGAAATTACGGCTGTATGGGCAGCATGGGATGAATTTGCAAAAGGCGCAGTACGTGCTATTGAGCAGGCAGGAAGAACTGATATTAAAGTTTACAGCATTGATATGAGTGATGAAGATTTGCAAATGATTCAAAAAGAAAATAGCCCATGGGCAGCGTCAGCAGCTGTAGATCCAATGGATATTGGTCGTATCCAAGTGCGCTATTTGTACCAAAAAATTAATGGAGAAAATCCAGAGGAAAAAATCGTTTTAGAGCCTGTGTTTGTGGATGCATCTAAACTTCCAAAGGAAACAGTGACAACAAATAGTTTGCACGAGTTTATTGAAGGTTGGGGAGCAAGTGAACAAGGTTATACAGATGCATTGAGAGAATTGGAACGTCAGTAACTATAACATAAAGGATGAAGCTCTAGCGCTCAGCCCCTCAAGGTTAAATACAGTTTCTTCTATTAGGTGTGAAACTGCCTCTTCAGAAACTAGCATTTACCTTGTCGGAGCTGAAATAGGCGCTTGTGCTTTTCTAAGAGAGGAGCATATTTACAATGAAACCTTTTCTCTCGATGAATGCAATACACAAAAAATTTGGCAACGTGAACGCATTGGAAGATGCAGAGTTCCATTTAGCAAAAGGTGAAGTGCATGCATTGCTAGGGGTGAACGGCGCCGGGAAAAGTACGCTTATGAAAATTTTATCGGGTGTGTATGAACAGGACAAAGGCGATATCGTGCTGGAGGGAAAGAGAATTCGGTTACGATCGCCGAAAATAGCAAAAGAACACGGTATTTATTGTGTATATCAAGAAGTAGATACGGCAATTATTCCAGAATTATCTGTCGCGGAAAATATTATGCTCGATACAATTGCTACTGGTAAAAATTTGTTTGTCTCTATGCCAAAACTTTACGAGGAAGCACGAAATGCACTGAAGGAATTGCAGGTGGAAACCATCTCTTTACAGCAGGCGGCTTTTAAGCTTTCGCTAGCTGAAAAGCAATTAGTGCTAATTGCACGAGCACTTGTAAGCTCTGCAAAAATAATTATATTTGATGAACCAACTGCACCACTATCAATCCATGAGTCTAATAAGCTATTTTCAGTAATACATAAACTGAAGGATAGAGGAGTTGGTTGTGTATTCATTTCACACCGTCTTCCAGAAGTGTTTGAAATTAGTGATCGAATCACCGTTATGCGGGATGGAAAACTTGTTCAAACATATAACACTGCTGATGCTGAACAAGAAACGATTATAGAATCTATGCTGGGCGCATCTTTTAGTGAGGAACAGAAGAAACGAAATAATACTTTAGGAGAAATATTATTCCAAGTGGAGGGCTTATCAGATAACCATAAATTGAAAAACCTTTCTTTTACCGTCTCAGAAGGTGAAATTGTTGGCATTGTTGGACTCGTAGGTGCGGGAAAAACGGAGTTAGCAAAAGCGTTGTTTGGTATAGAACCTTTGAGAAAGGGGATGGTTGAGCTTTCTGGTAGATCTATAAATGTGAGGCATCCAGTAGAAGCAATAAATGCTGGTATAGCACTTATACCAGAGGAACGTAGAAAAGAAGGCCTTTTTGTGCATGAATCGTTACAAACAAATGCTTCTTTTCCCAACTTAAAAAAGTTTTCGCGTTTACTATTCATGAATAAAAGAGCGGAAAAAAGTTTCGCAAAGGATATCATTCATCGGTTGCAAATTAAAACGAATGACACAGATACACCACTTGTCCATTTAAGTGGAGGAAATCAGCAAAAAGTAGTCATTGGAAAATGGATGTCCCTTGATTCGAAACTCTATTTATTTGATGAACCGACAAAAGGTGTTGATATTGGCGCTAAAGCAGACATTTTTAAGCTGATTCGTGAGTTAGCAGAAAGCGGAAAAGGCTGCCTTTATTTTTCGAGTGAAATTCACGAAGCGATTGGTATTTCCGATCGTATTTTAGTCATATATAACGGTCAAATCGTGAAGGAATTTTCACGTGAAGATGCGACCCAGGAAAGGATTTTGTTGTATGCAAGCGGTGGAAAAGAAGAATAAGGTGAAAGAGAGTGGAATACAATTTTTATATAAATACGGAGCTATTGCCTTATTACTTGTCATTATTTTATATTTTAGTTCAATTAGCGAAGCTTTTTTTACATACGGTAACTTTACGGATATATTGCGTTCCATTTCCATTGTTACGCTTTTAGCTATAGGAGTGACATTTACGCTAGTCGTAGGCGGCTTTGATCTATCCGTTGGTTCCACGATGTCATTATCAACCGTAGTAACGGCTTCACTAATGGTATGGTATGAAATGCCACTTTGGCTTGTTCTAATACTACCGATTCTAATTGGCGTACTAGTAGGTTTACTTAATAGCTTTCTTATTGTTGTAATTGGTATTCCTGACTTACTTGCTACGTTAAGCATGATGTACATTGTTGCTGGCTTTCATCGTACATATACGGAAGGTTACTCCATTTATAACAATATGCCATTAACTTCCGGTGGAAATGCTCCTGGACAATTATCCGAAGCATTTCTTTGGATTGGTCAAGGAAGAATGTTAGGTTTACCTGTCCCCGTATGGATCATGCTTGTGATGGTGTTGCTGGCTTATGTAGTACTCCACCATACCCGTTGGGGACGCGTTTTATATATGACAGGTGGAAATGCAGAAGCTGCAACATTATCAGGTGTAAATATCCGAAAAGTAAAATGTGCTTCCTATGTAATTTCTGGAGTTTTTGCTTCCATGGCAGGTATATTATTTACTGCACGGGTTGGTTCGGGGCAAATTGATGCTGGTGCACCATTGTTAATGGAAGCAGTAGCAGCAGTCTTTGTTGGATACTCTGTTCTCGGGGCTGGGAAACCAAATGCTATTGGAACATTCTTCGGGGCGGCGGTAATTGGTATTTTGCTAAATGGATTAACGATCCTGAACTTGCCCTATTACGCATTCGATATTATTAAAGGTGGGGTATTAGTTTCAGCACTTGCTGTTACATATGTGTATGCCAAAAAACGGTTTACTCAAACTTAATAAATTTTGTGTCTCGAAGTACTTGTTTTCTTATACGGCAAGTATATAATTCTAGCATATCCTATATTAATTATAGAATGGGCTGACAGTATGAAACGACCGCATAATGAAAAGATTAGTATTTATCATGGAATGGCTTCAACTATTGCACTTAACTTTTCGAATAACTTTTTTCCAATATTCGCGATTACAATATTAGGAGCAACGAATTATCAGGTTGGTCTAATTAGTTCTTTGCCTCCATTAATTGCGTTATTAATGACTATTCCAGCAGCTATTTTATTGAATCGAGCTAACGCTCAAAAGAAGCTAGTGGCAATGTCTGTATTACTCGCTCGATTGATGTTTTTATTTATCGTTTTAGTTGTTTACTTGCCGTCTACTTCGATACAAGCATGGGCATTTTTAGGGGTTATTGCTTTCATCAGTGTGCCGAATACTGTAGCCAATGTAGGTTGGCAAACTCTCATTAGTGGAATGATTAATGAATCTAGAAGAGGACAATTTTTCAGTGATCGAAATCGTCTACTGACAATGGTAGGACTTGTGTCTACGTTGCTTATCGGTATTTTAATGAAAGATGCTTCGGAAAGTATTGTTGCTTATCAAATCCTATTTTCAATCGCTTTCGGTTTTGGTTTATTAGAAGTGTTTTTCTTATTAAGACACGAAGAAGAAGTCGTGCGAGTTGAGAATGATCAAGTAAAAAAGAAGTCTATGGATTGGGGTATTTTTAAACATTCCAATTATGTTTGGTTTTTAGCTGCCGCTCTCTTTTTTAACTTTGCTTGGCAAATGGCTTGGGGTTTATTCAATATATATAATGTACGAGTAGCTGGTGCAACGATTTTTTGGATTAGTATGTTCTCTGTTGGTAGTATGCTTATGCAAATTTTAACGTTTCCTTTATGGAAAAAGTGGGCCGACAAATATTCTAATATGCGTGTATTTATATGGGCTGCAATCGGAATGGCGACAACTCCATTTTTAACGGTATTATCTACGAATTTGTATTACCTGACACTTATTCAAACGACTTCAGGATTCTTCTTGTCAGGGACAGTTTTGATTTTATTTAATTTACTATTAGAGCAATCGCCTGAAAAGTCTCGTACGTATTGCATTACAACGTATAATGTACTGCTTGCTTTTGTTGCATTTGTTGCACCACAAGTTGGTATTTGGCTTTTAGATCAATTAGGTATGGAAACAGCGATGTATATTAGCTCTTCCTTGCGTTTTTTAGGTGCTGGAGGCTTTTTATATGTCTATATGCGTAATAGAAAACGCTGAGAATTTGACAAAAAAAGAAAAGAATCCATTTGTGCGCTTCTGCTTGTCGACAAATACATTTTTATGAATCAAATGTATTAAGAACATAATGATTACTGTGCTTTTCCTGTAGCAATCGCTCCAGGCGGTCGCTTTCCGCGGGCTCGCGCCAAGCCTCCTCGGCTTTGCCTGCGGGGTCTTGAACTGTCTCGCTGTCCCGCAGGAGTCGCCGCCTTCCGCACATTTTTATCTTCAGACCCCGCAGGAGCACATGTTTTTGGCTGTGACGAGGAGGCTGAAGCCAAGCCCGCTGAAAGCGAAGGGTGGGCCCTGCTAATTCTCTTTATACATGCATCTCTATTCATTGTAAAACGAATTTGTCTACAGTCTAAAGCGTCCATTTGTGCGCTTTTCTTTTTTTGCAATGTATTTGAATAGATCTATTATTTTTTACCTAATCCATGCATGATAAATTGAATAGTACGTTCAGTTTCAAGCTCATCATCCCATTCACTTTCTGGGAAAAAGATATAACGAGAAATTAAGTAACCAAATATAGTTGAAATAACTAATCTTGCAGCACTTAAAGTTGGCATTTCTATTAGCTGACCTTTATCTTGATAACTTTTAATCACTATCAAAATACGATCAAATGTTTTTCTAGCTATTTGTTCAAGAAATTGCTCCCTTAGTTCCGGTTGAAAAGGAATTTCCTGAATCATAATTTTTATAACAGGAAGCATTTTTTTTATAATTTCTCTTCGTTTTTCAATCGCTGCTCTTAAAAAATCTTCGGCATGTTCATACGGACGATCTAGTACTTTATGAAAATCATTCACAATGACAGGGCCTATTAGTTTTGTCATAAGCGGAGCAACGATGGAAACGAGCAATTCTTTTTTTGTTTTATAATGCCGAAAAATGGTACCTTCTGCTACCCCAGCTTTTTTGGCGATTTCATTAGTAGAAGTAGCAGCATAGCCCTTTTCAGAAAAGGATTCAATGGCAGCAACGATAATTTTTTTTTGCTTTTCGGTTAATTTTTCTTCTTCAAATAGTTGTTGTAATAATATTTCTTCTTCGGACATCGCCTGCTCCTTTCTAACGCCACATCTTATCTTTATATTTTTCGATACTTCTTTAAAGCAAAAATATTTAAAACAATAAACACGAATGCAAATCCTACTAATACAAGAAGGTCGTATTTAATACTATCGATTCCTAAGCCTTTATACATAACGTCTACTAACGCATTTCCACCATAGTACATTGGCATGAATTTAGCAATAATTTGCATCCATTCTGGCATTCCCTCAATCGGGAGAATACCTGCGAAGAATACTTGTGGAACAATAGCTATTGGTATAAACTGCATCATTTGGAACTCGGAATTTGCAAAAGCTGATAATAGTATACCTAACAGTAGTGCAACAAGGGCGAGAGAAAAATTTATCAGAATAACGTTCCAAAGAGAACCTACAAGCATAATATCTAATACTTTGACAGCATAAAAAACAACGAAAAGCGTTTGGATAATAGCAAATAGTCCATAGCCGACTAAATACCCAAAAACAATATCCCTTCTTTGGATGGGTGTTGCCATTAGTCGGTCTAGCGTGCCAGTTGTTCGTTCTCGCAATAATCCAATTCCAGAAATGAGAAAAACGAAAAAGAATACAAAGAAACCGACTAAAATAGGACTTAATTGATCAAAAAAAGTAGTATCATTACTGCCGTATATATAAGAAGTATTTATCTCTGGCGTTTTTGCTTTGTTCAGATTAACTGGTACATTTGGAAGTTTGTATTGAATATCTTGAACAAATTTGGATACATTATTTGCTTGTTCTTTTGCAGATTCAATGGAAATAGCCTGCATTATTTTTGTTTGTAGAACTTTCGATGAAGAAGGTTGATCATTCGTGAGTGTTAAAGCAACCTTTTCTCCTTCCATTTGAAGCATACCGTCTAAACTATCATCCATTATAATTTGATTTGTATTTTTTAATTGTTCATATTGGATAACTACAATTTCTTTTTCTTTTAATTGCTCTATAAGACCTTCTTCTACACCACTTACACCTAGTCTAGGAGAGGTTGTTTCATCTGAAAGTAAATAGTGCAAAAGAGTAAGAATGACGAGTGGTGCAATCATCATTAAAGCGAGCGTACGTTTATCTCGTATCATTTGGATACAAATTCGTTTAACTAATGCGATTGTTCTCATCTTTTTCACCTCCAGCTTTTAAAAATACTTCTTCCAAGCTATTGATTTCATAATGATTTTTCAAATCTAAAGGAGATCCACTCGATATAATTTCGCCGTCTCTCACCATAGCAAGTTGATCGCATTTTTCAGCTTCGTCCATTACATGGGTTGTGATTAATATTGTTTTTCCATCATTTTTTAGACGAGTAATCTCCGCCCAAATAGATTTTCGAAGTTCTGGATCAATCCCAACAGTCGGCTCGTCTAATATTAAAATTTGCGGATCGTGTATTAATGCAACTGCTAGCGATAGTCTTCGTTTCATACCACCTGAATAATTTTGAACTTTTTTTGTTAGATGAGGAGTTAGATTAACTAAATCCGCTGCGTATGCAATTCGCTCATTTTGCACATGTTTGTTTAATTTATATAGCTTAGCAAAAAAAGCGAGATTTTCTTGGCCAGTTAAGTCATTGTATAATGCATCTGCCTGCGCCATATAGCCAATTTCCTGTAGCAAATTTAAATTCGGAACTTTTGTATTTAATACTTGTACTTGGCCATTGGAAGGTTGGTCCATACCAACAATGATTTTTACTAGAGTTGTTTTACCCGAACCAGAAGGACCGATTAGGCCAAATATTTGCCCAGAATTTACTGTAATACTTATGTTATTTAAGACCGTTTTTTTTCCAAAACTTTTACTTATTTGATCTAATACAATAGTTGAAGTCATTTATAAACCTCCTTTTGAAAATAAAAGTGAGTAATCACTCACTTTTATTATATGTATATTTCCTTAAAGTACAATAGTAATTAGAAAAAATATTCATACTATTAATTTTTGAGAATGGGTAAACTTATATTGGTAGGGAATAATATGTAAGGGAGATAGTTTTATGGTAATAAAATTAAAGCGAGCATATGAAGAACCTTCTAGTGAAGATGGGATTCGAGTGCTAGTTGATCGAATGTGGCCAAGAGGTGTATCGAAAGAAAAATTAAACCTCCATTTTTGGATGAAGGAAGTAACACCTTCTAAGGAATTATGTAAATGGTTTAATAATGAACCTGCTAAATTTGATGAATTTGCAAGTCAATACAAAGCAGAACTAGGGGAAGAACAATTGAAAGAATTAGTAATACTCATTACAGAAAATACACAAGATGTGACACTTGTTTATGGAGCAAAAGATGAAAAATATAACCAAGCAGTTGTTTTAAAAGAAGTATTAGAACAAAAATGTAGCCTTTAAAATATTCTACGTATGCATTTAAATTTTATTATCATTATGAAGGGGGATTTACTGTAAAAGTTCTATTTTCATTTTTAATATCACTTATTTCGGTCTTATTCTATTTTAATTCTCAAATTACAACACCGTTTAATGAAAAGTTCCACGGGAAACAATTTTCGACATTTCATATCGATTATGAAGAAGAGAGAATAGAGATTGGCATGATAGGAGATATATTATTGCATCTTCCATTGTACAATTACACAAGTTTTCTAGACTCTTTTGGACCAGTAAGAGAAGAACTGGAGTCATTAGATATTTTAATAGCCAATCAGGAGTCGATCCCTGCTGGTGCCGAATTTGGATTGTCAGGATATCCGAACTTCGCCAGCCCTTCTCATATTGTTGGGGATTTGAAGGAAGTTGGTGTAGATTTGATATCGATGGCGAATAATCATACACTCGATCAAAAAGAAGCTGGCGTTTTGTCAGCTATTAATCATATGAAATCATACAATATGCCCTATGTTGGAGCATACGAATCGTTAGAAGATCGAAAAACAGATCGAATTATTCAAGTAGATAATATTGATTTTGGATTTCTTAGCTATACGTACGGGACAAATAGCCACGAAACACCGGAAGGGAAAGATTATTTAGTAAACCTAATAAATTCCAAACAAATCGCAGAAGATATTCGTGCGTTGAAACAAAAAGTAGATATTGTTGTTGTGAGTATGCATTGGGGGACGGAATACGAGATTAAACCAAACGACAATCAGAAACAACTAGCGAAGATGATTGCAGATGCAGGTGCAGATATTATCTTTGGCCATCATCCACATGTTATTCAGCCTTATGAGGTGATTACAACGAGTAGTGGTCATCAAGCACACGTTTTTTATTCGTTAGGGAATTTCTTTTCCGCACAAAAAATGGAGAATACGGATGTCGGTGGAATAGGAAAATTAGAGATCTTAAAGAAAAGCATTAATGGTAAAGAAGTGTTGAGCATAGAGAATCCTTCTTTCGTTTCGACAGCTGTTGTGAAAGGAGAGCCATTTACAGTTAATCTGCTTGTAAATGTGGAAAAACAAATCGGCAAGACGGATAAGTGGGTACAGCAACATGTATTTGGTGAATGAACAACTACAAGTGGTGTTTTCTAGCTCCCCGCCAGTAAAGGTGAGGGAAAGCAGGGCACTGAAAAGGTCTCTATAATTCCACTTTGCCAGATAGGGTGTCCAAAAGTTTAATTAATATGAAAATCGTTGAAACGGCTCCCTTTCCGGAGGCCACTGAAAAACCAAAATTCAGAAAATAAAGTCACCACTTGAGAAGTATATTTGTATCAAAATTGGCATGACGTCCCCATAAACACCCTAAAAAGTGAAGGAATTATGGGATTTCGTTTTTATTTTTTGAAAAAAAGTGACTTTTTCAGTGACCTCCCTTTCCGCGGGCGTTACCTCAGCCTCCTCGCTTCGCTGTGGGGTCTTCACTAACACTATTCCCGCAGGAGTGTCGCCTTTTCAACGATTTTCTAGAAATGAAAAAACGCGATTAATGCTCTTAATTTCAACTCTTTTTAAGTTCCTTTGAGTAAAGGATAGCGGCTTTTGTATTATAGGTGAACCATTAATCGACTATATTTCTTTTTTGTTGCAGTATCTTTTTAAATGCACTCACTGATTTTTTATCTTCTATAATATTCGAACGTACGCAGAAGAAAAGTCGCTTAAAAGATACATGATTAAGTGGAAGGATGAAAAGATTCTCTTCTTGAATATCCCTTTCGATAACATGAGTGGATAATAGGGATAAACCGATGTTGCTGCTCATAATCATTTCTTTAATCCCTTGGTTACTACTAATAGTAATAATAGATTTTATTTTTAATCCATTGGAGCGAATAACATGTTTTAAATATTCTCTTGTTCCAGAGCCTTCTTCTCTCATAAACCATAGTTGATTTTGGAGGTCATTTAAAGCTACCGATTGCTTTTTAGCTAATTTATGTTGTTTGGATCCAACAATGAATAATTCATCTTCCATGAAAGGCTCTACTAATAAATTTTTGTCGTATGTTGGACCTTCTACTAATCCGATATCAACTTCGAGTAATCGAACAGATTGTACAATTTCCTCCGTATTCCCGATAAAAACTTCAAGTTCAAGGTCCGGATATTTGGTGTGAAGCTCTACAACTAAAGAAGGTAAGATATATTCTCCAATTGTAAAGCTTGCACCAATAATAAGTTTTCCTTTCATTTCATCATGATGCTCAGAAATATCTATTTGAGCTTGCTCGTACATCGAAAGTATTTGCTTCGCGCGTTCATACAAAATTTCACCAGTTTCTGTGATCTTTAAAAATTTTGGTGATCGGATAAATAACTCTGTGTTAAATTCCTTCTCTAAATTTTTTATATGCAAACTGACACTAGGTTGGGAAATGTGCAGGATCTCAGCTGTTTTTGTAAAATTTTTGACCTCCGCTAGAGTTGTAAAGGTTTTTAATGCATCATAGTACAAATACATCTCTCCTTATTATTAAAAAATTTAATAGTTTCTATGAGTTATATGTATTTTACTAATAACTCACTCTTCGGTAAAGTTTGGGGTAAGAGGAGGGCGTGAGAAATGAGCCAAACAATAGGAAATTTTCTAGAACGAAAAAACCTTCAGTCATTTAGTGCAGGGATAGGAATCACATTTATCATTGCCATTATTGCAAAAGTATTAGTTGGAATTCCATATTTATCGATTATAGGACAATTAGTAATAGCGATATTATTGGGAATGATTTGGAGTACTACAATTGGTGTACCGACAAAACTTCAAAAAGGAGTCACTTTTTCAAGTAAAAAACTGTTACGTATTGGCATTATTTTGTTAGGAATGCGTTTGAATTTAGTCGATATATATCACGCTGGCTTAAACGTATTTTTGATTTCAATTATTAATGTAGCATTTGCGTTAGCAGTCGTTTATGGACTTACACTTTTATTTGGTATTGATAAAAAGTTGGGTATTCTAACTGCTTGTGGTACAGCTATATGTGGTGCTGCTGCAATTGTAGCGATTGCTCCTCAAGTAAAAGCAAAAGATGAAGAAACAGGAGTTGCTGTTGCTACAATTGCCATATTAGGAACATTGTTCACTTTAGTTTATACTCTACTATATCCTATTTTGGATTTAACAGCGAAGGGCTATGGTGTATTTGCTGGGGGTACCTTACATGAAATTGCGCACGTTATTGCGGGGGCATCACCAGGAGGGGATTCAGCAGTAGATCTAGCTGTAATTGTAAAGTTAACACGTGTGGCATTATTAGTTCCCATTGCTTTAGTAATTGGATTTATTGTACAAAAAGGCAACAAATCAGAGGAGAAAAGCAAATTCTCCTTATCTACTATTCCTTGGTTTATTTTAGGGTTCCTAGCAATGAGTGGCTTAAATACACTTGGTATTTTTTCTGAAACGATAGCAAATTTTATTGTTAGTATCGCTTATCTTCTACTAGCAATGGCAATGGCTGGACTTGGGCTTAATATTGATATTCAGTCTTTTAAAAAGTTAGGTTTAAAGACTTTTGCTGCGGGACTCATAGGCTCTATTCTGTTATCAGGTTTAGGCTATTTACTTGTATTAATGTTTCATTTAAATGTCTAAAGAATTGGTTATGAAAAAAAGGAGGACTCCATGAAGGAACAGGATCATGATCGATTGCTAAGAATAAAAACCGAGGGTATTCGTGAATGGCAACATCAGACGTCTCATTATAATCGATACGAAGCGACTCCTTATATGGCACTCGAGGCACTTTTTGATGAATATACGTGTACGACTTTTGATAAGTTCGTAGATTTCGGTTGTGGTAAAGGCCGATTCCCATTTTACATTCACCATCATCTTCATATTTCCGTGACAGGAGTAGAGATGAATGGTCAGCTTTATCAGGAAGCAATGGAAAATTTAGCGAGATATACAGAGAGGTCAAAACGTACGAGAGCGTCTATTAGTTTTGAAAATGCTCTTGCAGAGGAATATGAAGTAGAACCTATCGAAAATCGCTTTTACTTCTTTAATCCATTTTCTATTCAAATATTTCAAAAGGTTATTCGAAATATTCTTCTATCTGTTGAAAATCATCCACGTTCGGTTGATGTTATTTTATACTACCCTACTTCTGAGTACATTCAATTTCTTGAACAAAATACTGCATTTGAGCTACTAAGAGAAGTAAAAGTACCAGTGCTATACGATCAAAATAGCAATGAGCGATTTTTGATTTTTAGGTATGAATAAATGAAAGCACCATGCAACGTAAAGATGGAGGGCACGAAAAACTCGAATTAGTATTTTTTTAGGAACTATTTGCTGTATTGAATTAAGAGAATTTACCGCGACGCATGAGACTCCTGCGGGAAAGCGAGACAGACGAGACCCCGCACGAAGCAGAAGAGAGGAAGGAAGGCTAAGGGCGCCTCTTCCTGAGGCATCGCCTTCATGACCAACATCGTGTTGGCCCGAGGAGGCTCGTCGCTCGCCCGCGGAAAGCGAATGCCAAAGCGATAAATTCTCTTAACGACTATTTGATAGAAAACTTATTAGAATAACATTTTTCAGTACCCTTGTAATGATGATTGTAGAGTGCTTTTATAGTTATTATTTTTTTACTTCTTTAAGTAGTTCCTCGTATTCCACATACCAAGCTTGCCACTCATCTTTTCTAGATATTGTTCGACCATCTAAAATGGCTCCGATCACATCTAGGCATACATGCCATCCTGCAAGATCTTTTATTGTTTGCTCTGTGAAGGAAGAGATAGTTTCGATGAAGGTTAATTGACATCCATCAGAAACAGGAGATAATTCAAATTTAGCGATGTCCTTATCCCATTCAAAAGCTAAAATCTTCAAAGGTTCATAATCTAAAATTTGCATGTCAATGAAAGTTCCATCTTGCATATCAAACTTGATTAAGCCACCTTTACGTAAATCAACAACTTTAAGTTCTGAGAACCATTGCTGTAATTTCTCATTATCAGTAAGCATAGACCAAACAGCTTCAACTGGATGATGAAGATGTCGTTCGTAACGTGCCGTAAAATCATCATTCACTTTTTGTATAGTTGCGATCATAAGAATTCCTCCTTAAGTATGAATTATAGGCAGTGCATTACTTCTTCCGCTTCATCCCAAGGAACTTTATAGCCTTTCCCTCTTGCGCAGAAAATAGAAGTGGATGTGTACTCGGAATCTGCATCTTTATTGTAGCCAATTTGTTCAATAACTTCATCTTTATTGTGACAACGATCGTACCCACCAAATAGTAGGCTAAGTGTACCTTTTCCATGTGTGAAAGATGCAAACGTTGTACTGTAGTTCATAAAGGTTGCGACGGGTACTCGTCCTTTTACAATTACTTTATCACCAACATTTTCAGGGGAATCAAAGCTTCCGTGAGCTTGTTGAATATCAGATAAAACTCTGCCTATGAGGTCCATATCTACTTTAATTTTAAAGAAGTAGAAAGGTTCAAGGAGCACATTTTCAGCTTTCTCTAAACCTTGTCTTAAAGCTCTGTATGTTGCCTCTCGAAAATCTCCTCCATGGGTATGCTCGTTATGACCTCGACCTGTGAGTAGTGTTACTTTGACATCGGTAAGAGCAGAACCTGTAAGTAATCCGTGATGCTCACGTTCGAATAAATGATGCCGTACTAAGTTTTGATTCCCAATCGATAAATCATTTGCATGACATACATTGTCAAACGAAATCCCACTATTTCTTTCAGCGGGTTCTATTAATAAGTGCACTTCTGCATAATGTTTTAAAGGCTCAAAGTGACCGTACCCTTTTACTGTTGTGTCGACTGTTTCTTTATATAAAATTTTAGGTTTACCAAAAGATACGTTGAATTGGAAACGTTCCAAGACAATTTGTTCAAGAACTTCAAGCTGAATAACACCCATCACATGCACATGTATTTCTTGAAAATGCTCATCCCAATAAACTCGTAAAGAAGGGTCTTCTGCATCTAGCAACTTGAAACAACGCAACACTTCTTTGGCGTGAATAGAAGCGTCAAAAATAACTTTTGATTTTAAAGTAGGAATCATATCGAAGGTTGTCTTGTCATTGATGGCACCAATTCCATCGCCAATAGAGGCATTTGTTAGCCCAGTTACTGCAACTAGCTCACCCGCGACTGCTTGTTCACTAGTTTTAAACTTATTTCCGCTATATACTCGGAGTTGTGTAATCTTTTCTGCTAACTCTCCGTAATGTACTTCGTCTCGTACTTTTAGCTTGCCGCTTAATAATTTGAGGAATGTCACTCTATTTCCACTTTCATCATGACGAATTTTGTACACCTGTGCAGAGAATTTTTCTTCTTGTTTATAAGAGGACTCTGTTAATAAATCAAGTTTATCTAAAAATTCGATAATACCGATGTCCTTTAGAGCAGAGCCGCTCGCACATGCAAAGATTTTATTTTCTTGAATCATGCGCGTGCATGTTTGTATCCACAAATCCTCGTCATAACCAGTATCCATGTACTTTTCGAGAAGGTCTTCATCGCGTTCTGCTATAAATTCGATTAGATCTTCGTTGAAAGAGTTGGTTATATCGCATACGTCTTCAGATAAGTTAGTGCGAATCTCATCTAATACTTTGGCCGCATCGGTTCCTTCATAATCCGTTTTATTAATAAAGAAAAAAGTGGGCACCTGATGTTTTCGTAGTAGCTGCCATACCGTTTCTGTATGTCCTTCTACACCATCTACCGCACTAATAATGATAATTGCGTAATCCATCACTTGGATAGCCCGTTCCATTTCTGGAGAAAAATCGACGTGACCAGGAGTATCGATGACATAATAAGTGGAATCGTTATACGTGAAGATTCCTTGGTCTGCAAAAATCGTAATTCCTCTATTTTTTTCTATCGAATGACTGTCGAGGAAAGAGTCTTGATGATCGACACGACCTCTTTGTCGAATAGTCTTTGTATGATAAAGTAGCTGTTCTGAAAAAGTAGTTTTTCCAGCATCAACATGTGCTAGTATACCAATGGTTTTATACAATTCGTCACCCCTGTTCATTTCTAGCTGATGCTTATATTATAGCAAAAAGCCAGAAATGATTTAGGGGAGTAAGGAAGGTACTGAAAAACTGTCAATTTTTCGAAGTTAATATCCTTTTTATAAAAAAATAGGACACTTTGAATGCCAAAGTGCATTTAAAGTGCCTTATTCCTGTACTTGTTCTTTTTCATTTTAATAAATTTTCTATCAGATAGTCGCTCAGAGAATTTATCACTTTGCCATTCGCTTTCCGCGGGAGTCTCATGCGTCGCGTTCAATTCTCTTAAATGAAATAAAGCAAATAGTTCCTATACAAAAATACTAATTCGAGTTTTCAGTTCCCGATGGTATTGTCTAAAATTAAAAAGTAGAGTAGGAACTTCACAACTATTCATCACTTTACTTTTTATTTCTAGAAAATCGTTGAAGAAGGCGACACTCCTGCCGCAATGCCCGCGGAAAGGGAGCCGTTTCAACGATTTTCTTATTTATTGGATTGTTGGACAACCCCATCCCTAACGAATGGGAAAGAGTGTTTTATACTATTAGGAGTTCGCTTGGATGTTTGTCTTTTGCAGTTTCATACGTTTGAACGTTTTCCATATCCACCCGTCATGTGGCTTGAATAAAAACACAAGCATAAATATTACGCCTATCATTGCTGCCATCATTCCTGCAATGGAAGTGTTCCATAGTTTTGCTAAGTAGTACCCTGTAATTGCTGCGGTAACGCCGAATGTCATGCTCCATACAATCATTCCTGAGACGCTCTTACTCATAAGGTAAGCAGTAGCAGCGGGTCCAATAAGCATTGCAACAACAAGAACTGCACCTACGCTATCAAAAGCTGCAACTGTTGTTAAAGAAACGAGCGTCATATAAGAATAGTGCATAGCTAAAATAGGCAATCCAATAGATAGCGCGAAAACTGGATCGAAAGTAGAGAGCTTTATCTCTTTGTAAAAGAACACTAAGAACAATACATTTAGCAATAGAACAAACAATAGCATCCAAACTGCCTTTGGCATGGAAAAACCGAAAACATCCCATGTATCCCATGGAACAAACGCAATTTCACCCATCAGCACATGTTCTACATCTAAGTGGACATTTCCCGCAAATAAAGTAATAAATAAAACACCTAATGCAAATAAGGAAGTGAAAACAACCCCAATGGCAGCATCTTCTTGTAAGCCACCTGATTGGAGCACTTGCACAAGAAAAGTAGTAAGTAATCCAGCGATTGCAGCTCCAATTAGCATCCAATATCCACTTAATGATTGAGTAATCATAAATGCTACAACAATTCCAAATAACACCGTGTGACTAATAGCATCTGCTATCATAGCTGTTTTGCGTAAGATTAAAAATACACCGGTTAATCCGCAAGTTATACCAACTAAGGATCCAGTTAAGAGTACCCAGAATTCATTCATGGTTCGTCGCTTCCTTTGCTACGTTTCTTTGCTTAAATGCTTTTTTCTTTAGTGATTTGGAGATGAGCCCCCTTGTTGGTGCGAAAAAATACGATATTAAAAAGAGACTAGCAGCACATAATACTATAATTGGTCCTGTTGATAGTCCTGTACGAAAAGAGCTTACAATGGTACCTAACGCTCCCGAAAGAGCCCCAAAGAAAGCACTCGTAACAAGAATAATTCCAAGGTGATTGGACCAAAATCTAGCAGCTGCAGCAGGTATAATGAGCATAGCTGACATTAATATAATACCAACAGCTTGTATTCCTGTTACAATCGTTAGGACAGTAAGAGCTGTCAACAAAACACGTAATCGTTCGACCGGTAATCCGATACCTTTTGCAAATACAGGATCAAAAATCATTAGTTTCCATTCTTTAAAAAATAATAAACACATTAATATGATTAACAAGGCACTACTTGATAGCCAAACTAGGTCGCTTTTCGCCATTGTAGCAGCTTTCCCGAATATAAAATCATTCAATCCACTTTGATTTCCTGCTCCGGTTTGATTGACAATAGTGAGGAGAACTATTCCGATACCAAAAAATACAGATAAAACAAACCCAATTGCTGCGTCTGCTTTTAGCTTAGAATGACCGACAATCCATTGAATCATATATACAGCTAGCGCAGAAGTAATCGCAGCGCCTAACATAAGGATCGGTAAATCCTTTTGCTGAAAAATTAAATACGCGATTGCAATTCCAGGGAGTGCAGCATGCGCTGCCGCATCTCCTACTAGGCTTTGCTTTTGAAGAAAGGCAAAGGTTCCATTTAAACCTGCAGCTATCCCTAGCAAAATAGCCCCAACAAGGACCCAAAGCAAGTTTCCAGTTAGCATTATTTTCTCACCTCTCTCAATTGAACGTTTTGTTCGATTTCGCTTGATCCATAAAAAATAGTTTTCCACCATATGCTTCTTGTAGATTATCTTCTGTGAATGTTAGTTCTGTTGGGCCAGATGCGGTAATCGTTTGATTCAACAAAATCATCCAATCAAAGTAGTCAGATGCAGTTTGTAAATCGTGATGGACAACAAAAACTGATTTACCTTTCGCTTTCAAATCTTTTAAAATAGCAATAATTGTACGCTCTGTTGCAGCATCAACACCAACAAATGGTTCATCCATAAAATATACTTCAGCTTCTTGTGCTAGTGCACGTGCCAAAAATACTCGCTGTTGCTGTCCCCCTGATAATTGACCAATTGATCGATCAGCAAAAGTTTCCATTCCAACGTTTTTTAAGCAATCCATTGCAATTTGTTTATCTTTTGTCGAAGGTTTTTTGATCATACCTATATGTCCGTAACGTCCCATAAGGACAACATCTAAAGCATTTGTAGGAAAGTCCCAATCGACTGCATTTCGCTGTGGCACGTAGCCAACTGTATGATCCTTTGAGTTAAGCGGGCGTTCTAAAATATGAACAGCCCCTGATTTGTTTGGTAATTGGTTAAGTATCGCTTTGATTAATGTAGATTTCCCTGCTCCATTTGGACCGATAATTCCTGTTAAACGACCTACCGGAATGGCTAAATTCACATTTTTTAATACGACTTTTTCTTCATAAGCAACCGATAAATTTTTTACTTGTAACGCGTTCATGTTGCTCACCTCCTATTTAAGTGAATCGACAATTGTGTTGATGTTATGTTTGTACATTCCAATATAAGTGCCTTCTTCTGTACCTTCAGCACCCATAGCATCTGAGTAAAGCTGCCCACCAATTTGGATTGTGTGGCCTTTTTCTTTTGCACCTTCTATAACAGCCTTCATCGCTTTATCTGAAACACTGGATTCGACAAATACAGCTTTAATATTTTTCTTTACTAGAAAATCGACGATATTTTGAATATCTTTTAAACCATACTCAGAATCTGTACTCAAGCCTTGTAAACCACGTACTTCCATGCCATGACTATTCCCAAAGTAGTTAAATGCGTCATGAGCTGTTACAAGAACTCGTTGTTTTTCTGGGATCTCACTAATTCGTTTATCTGCCCAATCCGATAACTCGGATAATTTTGTAAAATATGCTTCTTCGTTTTTTGTAAATTCCTCTTTATAGTCCGGCATCTCTTTAGAAAGAGTTTTGGTTATTTCTTTAGTTGCTAATTTCCATACGTTTATATCAAACCAAATATGCGGATCCGACAGGTTAGGATGTAATTCATTACTTAATATTTGATCTTTTGGAATTGCTTCCCCAATTGCAATAACAGTCTTCTCTTTTTTCATTTTCTCAAAAATATCGCTCATTTTTCCTTCCAGTTCTAGGCCGTTATAAAAAATGATGTCTCCCTTTTCTAATGTTTGTAAGTCACCTTGCGTAGCTTTATAAAGATGAGGATCTACTCCAGGTCCCATTAACGATTTTACTTCCACATGGTCTCCTGCAATTTCTTTGACCGCGTCTGCAATTTGCCCTGTTGTCGTTATGACTAATGGCTTTTCATCTTCCCCTAAGTTTTCACTAGCATTATTGCTGCTACATCCAACTAATAAGACAGCAGTAACGAATAAAAATAAAATCTTTTTCAATGTAAACAACTCCTCTTTCCCTAACTCTATTTTCTTTCCTTTAGGAAACTTTTGGGGTAAAAAATTTTACCCTATTTAGCCGATCGATTGATTTTCCTTTAGGAAACATTCTTTCGTTAGGTTAACATTTAATAAGTGATTTGTCAAAATATTTTATGTAAGTTTTTTTAAAAAGGTGATTATGAGTAAAATGATTTACTTACAATATGAAAGAAGAGATTTTACAAGTTCTTTTACTATAGTGTTATACTGAATAGACAAATTTAATGTGTTAGTAGCAAATGTGAATTTGAAATTGAGGAGGTAACCGTAAATGCAATATTCTAAACCAAAGATGGAGCAGTTAGTGAAACATAGTGCTGATCTTTCCAAACGTTTGAAAGAGGTAATGAAAGAGCATGATTTAGAAAAAAGTTTCGCTTTAAAAGCGCTTTATCATTCAGAAGTAAAAGATGGTGGGAAATATCAAAGGGATTATCAAGACCTATAATTCGTAGAACGAAAAGCGTGTAAGTCGTTAATTGACTGAACACGCTTTTTAAAATAACCCATTATTTTCTAATAATTAATTGATCAAATTGGATAAATACAAGTTGGCTAACCTTTCCGGTCAGTTGAAGCATATCTTTTCATAATCTGTCATTATATTACCGCGTCTTATCAAACTTGTAGAAGGTGTTAGAATTCATAAAATGTTTTTATGGAAATAAAATACAATATAAATGAGGGATATTAAATGGAGGCCAGCAACTAGCCCCTCTTTAGTCAAAAGTATAGCGTACGTTAAATTGTACGCTTTTAGATATTTTTTAAAATTTGTCATCTGGATGCAGGTTATTTTGCATAAGTTTCTGTACTTTGCCAATCTGCTCCTTAGATGCAAGCTCAGTCTTATACCAGCCTTTATTGCTCATTATCTCAAAAAGTTTATAATGGTTTGAGCTCGCATTTTCAAAACATTGCCCATAAATTTCCCGTAGCTGCTGATGTGTGGTCTCTAACATGGTGTTGTTGATACTTCGGCAGCGTCCCTTCTCCAGCTCAAGACAAAGCTGGAGCATTTCACGATCTGTTAAGCCGCGACCTGCGATATTGTTTGGCATATGAACCATCCTTTTGCAGTTATTGAATGTTGTTATTTGTTCGGTTGAAGTATTGAGAGAGTTTTGCAATTTTTAACTGATGTTTTTCTGCCATCTCCTCAAGTATTTTTCTTAGCTCCTGGTCTTTACATTGTGTTGCACACCAGTTCATTGTTTTTGCGATTATCTCCTCTGCACGGATTTCATCCTCAATAAATGCCAATTCCTTCATCGTTAGGACGGTCATTTTATTTCACCTCCCAAACATCTATATAAAGTTAGTATTGTTTGTATTGAGCTATTTTATCCTTTATAAGATAGTCTTTTAACTCTTTTCTAATTGCGGTCAGTTTATTTATAACATCCTAATTATCTATTTGAAAAATTCTCGTAAATTTTTCTGGAGTACGTCTAATAGCTTTTTATACACTTAACGAAGACTACTAGAGGCTTTTTTTAAGGGATTGATTGTTTTATAGACCAAAGAAGATTGCAAAGCTTCCTACTAAAAAAACGGATATCGATACTTTGATAACGAAGGAACGCTTTTTCTTCTTCAAGTTAAGGGGCAATGAAATTGGAGCTACTAAAGAATTACAGGACATTACGAGGACTAACTGCTTACAAACCCTATATCGAATTAAACGGATATCTTTAAAAGGAACAAATGCAACAACTTATGGAAATAGAAGAGAATCCCAAAAATGTTGATAACCTATATCTAAGAATTTGCTGTACTTTTTTTATTAATATCGGAAATGACGAATTCTATTAGTTAAGCAATGGTTAATAATAGAGATATAAAAAAGGACCAAAAATTTGGTCCTAATACTTTTCTTCTTCTCTTGCCATGTTTTTAGCGTAGAAAATCTCATCCATTTCTGTTTTTAACTTCTTTGTAATGGATATTTTTTCTTCATCGGTTAACTCGTTTTCTGTGTAGCTGAATAGGTAGTTATTTAAATCAAATTTCTTGAGTTTACATTTTGTATGAAAAATATTCTCCTGGTACACATTTACATCAATCATTTGATAATACTCTTGTAAGCCAACAGGAATATAGTTTTGAATGGAATTAATGTCATGATCGATAAATAATTTATGGCCAGTTACGTCTCTAGTAAAGCCACGTACACGATAATCCATCACCATAACATCTGTCTCAAATGAATGAATCAAATAATTCAACGCTTTCAAAGGAGAAATTTCTCCACAGGTGGAAATATCAATATCCGCACGGAATGTACTAATCCCTTCATCCGGGTGATACTCAGGATAAGTATGAACGGTTATATGACTTTTATCTAGATGGCCAACTACTGTTTCGGGTAGTGGGCCTGGTGATTCTTTAAATGAATCCACTGGAGAATCATCAACAGGTCCTTCCGAAACCAAAATGGTTACACTTGCTCCCTGTGGTTCATAATCTTGTTGAGCAATATTTAAAATATTTGCCTCAATAATATCCGACACTTTGGTTAATATTTTTGTCAAACGTTCCGCATTATATTGTTCGTCGATATAGTCAATATAAGCCTCTCGTTCTTCTTTCGTTCTTGTGTAGCAAATATCGTACATGTTAAAACTTAAGGTCTTTGTAAGATTATTAAACCCATGTAACTCAATTCTTTGCTTAGGAGTTAAACTCATTTTTGAACTCCTCTCTTTCACTAAAATTTCAGGCCTAGTTGAAACGATATAATAAGTATGCGTTAAAACTAGTATTACATTCCCTGTAGCTTTATTTTTCCACAAACAAATTTTTCTGAAACATATTGCTCTTGTTTACATAGGAATGAATTTTCTTATTGAACTAGTGGGGCAGGTTAGTTGAAGAAGTCAAAGTATTATATTCAAACTTTATATAAAAGATACAATACACCTTAACCAGCATAATGACTGTCAAGTCCGACAAACAGTTCTATGAATGCAACAATAAAAGACTTAAATATTCTTTCACTATAAAAAATATGCATATATTTTATAGATAATCGCAAATTTGGACAAGAAAATGGCAATGTCCCTTTCTATAATCAATATGAGGGGGAAGAAAGATGACTATATTGAAGACAAAAAATCCGTATCAAGTTTATATTTATACTTGTTTTTTATCACAATTATTTTTTACATTTATTTTCACCGTAAATTTGTTATATCATGTGAAAATTGTAATGCTTGATCCACTCCAACTTGTTTTAGTAGGAACTGTTTTGGAACTATCCGTTTTTCTATTTGAAATTCCAACTGGAGTAATTTCAGATGTAAAAAGCCGGAAGCTCTCTATAATAATTGGGTACTTTTTAATAGGTATTGGTTTTTTAATCGAGGGGTTATTCCCTTATTTTATGACTGTACTTTTAGCACAAGTTGCATGGGGTATTGGTTACACATTTACTAGCGGTTCTCAGCAAGCATGGATTGCAGATGAAGTAGGGGAAGAGCGTGCTTCATTAGCATTTATAAGAGGAGCAAAGGCTGGTAATCTTGGGCAAGTCATAGCGATACCTTTAAGTATATTAACGGGCCTTTATATGATTAATCTACCAATCATTATTGGCGGACTTTGTATGATTGGGTTGGCGGTATATTTAATCATATTTATGAAAGAAGAAAACTTTAAACCGTTGGATAAAACGGAGAGAATGTCTACGTGGGAAAATATGAAGGGAAATATGGGGAAAATTATTTTTCATTCTAGAACTAGCTTTATCATCAGAATGCTTTTCCTTATTGCTTTATTCGTTGGATTTTATAGTGAAGGATTCGATCGTTTATGGATGTCACATTTTTTTGATATATCTAATTTAGTAGCTCTAACTGATGAAAAATTGGTTTTATTAACTGGGGGTATTCAATTTATTGTTGTGCTAATTTCTTTTGTAGCACTCCATTTAATGAATAGAAGCTCTATACATCAGAACCTTAAACATATTTATGTCGCCCTTTTTATATGTAGCTTATTTATTATTACTTCATTAATCGGCTTTGCATTGTCGACGTATGCAATAGGTTTGTTAGTATTTTATATAATTATCCAAGTAACAAGGAAAGTTATGTACCCACTAGAGGATATTTGGCTGAATAAAATTATTCCAGAATCTTCTACTCGTGCAACATTTTTTTCCGTAAAAGGCCAAGTGGATGCAATCGGTCAAATTGGTGGAGGTCCTGTAATTGGTTATATTGCAACAAATTTTACGATAAAAACAGCAATTATTGTTAGCGCCATTTTGTTAACTCCAGTTTTATTTTTATATAATATTATTTTGAAAAAAACTAATAAAAAGTAGAAATTATTTAAAAGAGCATCAGTCTTGGAACTGATCAATCAGACTGTAGACAAATTCGTTTTACAATGAATAGAGATGATGTATAAGAGAATTAGCGGGGCCCGCCACTTCGCTTTCCGTGGGCTTGGCTTCAGCCTCCTCGTCACTGCAAAGACACTGGCCAATTAAAGTTCGGCCAGTGTCTTTCCTGCGGGATCTTCAGTTCAAGCTATTCCCACAGGAGTCTCCGTGGCGGGCCCTACCTATTTTTCATAAGTTGAAAGTAATATCTAATAAAAATAACAAATTGATTATCCCATCTCATCAAGTAAATAGGCTTTTATTGTCCACTTTCTGTTTATTGAAGAAAAAAATGTGCGGAAAGCGTCCGCCTGGAGCGATTGCTACAGGAAAAGTACAATAATCACTATGTTCTTAATACATTTTGATTAATGCATTTGTCAACAAGCTGAAGCATCAGTCTTGATACTGATGCTTTCATTTTTCAATCTATTTTATATAGAGTAGCCATATTATCCGAAAATCTGTGCTGCAATGCCATACAACGTATTATTCCGTAATGGTAATTCATTTGAATTTTTTATCATAATCGGTGGTTGGCTTACTTTGATGAAACCGTATTTCTCAAGCTTAGACATAAAAATCTCATTCCCTGAAGGAACATCAATTCTTAACTTCCCAATGTGATTCTTCGCTAGTTCATCGATTATTAAAAGTGCTGTTTGGGAATCTGTAGCCACAATGGGACCTAAAATAAGATTCACAGGTCCTTTAACTGACAAACCATAACCAATAACTGCTCCATCTGGACTTTTAACAACTAAGGAATCTTTTGACTGGTTTATCCTATTCATAAGAAAGGTTTCTCTATTAACACCGAATGCTTCTGTATCTAAATTTATTAATCCGTACAAATCTTCCTCACTTAAAGGCTCAATATTATAATTATTGGTACTGCTTGTAATAGATTGTTCATAGTTATCACAAAGGAACTTATGAACAGAATCTATAGAAGTAAAACCCATTTTCTCATACATAGGTTTTCCTTCTTCCGTTGCAATTAACATAACAGGTGTATTTATTGGAACAGATTCCAAGCACTTCTCGGTAGCTTTTCTTCCCAAACCCATCCCCCTGTAATCTTCTCTAACAATAACCATACCAATGGATGCTAATTTTGAACTGTAATCAATGATAGCTGCACTGGAGACTATCAATCCTTCTTCATTTTTATGGCCATAAATTCTTCCAGAGGACATTACTGTTGTAACTTCATTTTCGTCATAGTCCCATCCAACTGAATTGGATAAATCGATTAATCTGGAAATATCATTTTTATCAAATTTTTCTAAAATGGGTTCTGTTGTATTGAATGAACTCATACATAAACACTCCTAAATTAACCTATTCTATTGTGAGATAAGATACTTTTCTTTGAATTTTGGACTTAATTCACTCCATACATCAAATATATTGCCATCTAAGTCATAAAAAACAAAGTTCTTTCCAGTATGTCCTCTGTCTTCAATTTCTCCAACTTTTATCTGTTTATCAATAAAATCCTTATGAATAGCCTCTAGCGAATTTAATCCATCCACTTCAAATGTTATAGAGAAACGCTTTTGACCGTGTATATCATAGAAGTTAGAGCTTTGATCTTCTTTAGATTTAACAAGAAAAATACTTTGGTTTGCAAAGTTTAGAATTGCTTTGTCGTTATCTTTGTAGCTTAACTCAGCACCTAATTTGTTTACATACCATTCTGAAGAATCTTCTACATTAGTTACAGGGATGTAAGTAGTACCTATCCTTAATAATTTGTCGTTCATCCAATTGCCTCCTTTTATTTATATAAATAATTATATTCTCCATTTATATAACTTTCCCTTTATAAAAATTGTATAATTTTCACCGTCTTTAACAAACATGGCTATGTTAAATTTTATTGTTGATTTTAATTGATTGTAGTAAAAGGCGGCGACTCCAGCGGGAAAGCGAGACAGACGAGACCCCGCACGAAGCAGAGCGAAGGAGGAGGCTCGTCGCTCGCCCGCGGAAAGCGAATGCCAAAGCGATAAATTCTCTTAAAGACTATTTGATAGAAAATTTATTAGAATAACACTTTTTCAGTGCCCTTAGCCTTGCGACAAGGAGGTTCACGGACCGCCCGCGGAAAGCGTCCGCCTGCAACGGAAATCAACAGTATAGATTAAAAGTGCCAAATAAATAAAAAAACCTCACCTGACAAAGGGTGAGGCTCAAATATATATGAGAAAAACGAAGGGAGATCTTTTCAGATTATTAATCTGTTTCTCTATATATATTTACCACGAAGAGAATAGATAAAACTAGAAATATTTACCTGAATGATTTCAATCTATTTCTTTTTCCTTAATAGGTAAGTAAATTTCCATATAGATTTTTTCATACTCCCAATCATGACAGTGTTCATCATAATATTCAAAATCGTAGCCGTTTTCATCGACTTCATATAGAGATTTTGGTAACCAATCCTCCAAAATATATTGCCATGTTCCTTTGATAGAAGGGACAAATTGTTCAACTTCCACAAGTGGGGTTCTAAAAACTGCATATGTTGCTTCTGTAATTTCTAACTTTGTTAGTCCTTCAGGAATCCGGGTGTCTTGGTCATAGTTTACGGCAAATAAATAGGTAAAGCTGTCTTTCAATTCGGTTCCACTTAGATTAATACAATATTCCCCATGCTTTTTAGGAGACAATAGATTGTACAAAGTTCTTTCGATTGCTTCATCAGCTGAAATTCTTTGCTCCCAAAAAGCGGGTGCATCTCTTGTATATATAATCTTCTCCAAATGGCTTTCGAATGTTTTGCCTGCAATGTCAAAAGCCTTTTTCTGCACAATTTTTGGTTGCATAACAATGCCACCAGTCTGTTTTTGTCTAAGGCTCCATAAATCCGGTTTTTGTGGTAAAGAGATTGGACAATGAAGTTTATACAAGCTTGGAGGGCTTCCGAAACACTTTTTAAAAGCCTTTGTAAAACCAGAATGGGTTTCAAATCCATAATCTAGTGCTATTTGGATAATTTTTTTGCCTTGGACTAATTCATACAAAGCGAATTGAAGCTTTCTTTTCTGAACGTAATCCATAACGGTATAACCTATATGTTTATCAAAAATGCGATAAAAGTGATAGGGAGAGTAACCGACCATGCGAGCTAATTCTTCAGAGTTAATCTCCTCTTTAATATGCTCGTCTATATAATCAATTACTTGTTGTAATAAAAATAACTGTTGAATAGAAATTGCCACCTTTTTTATTAATCTATTATTCATAATATATCTTATTGTTTGATTATAATAGATTATAATTAAATTAGGTGAAGGGGGATAAAAGGTGAAGAAACTTATAAGTAAAATTCAAGACTTGATCGGTCAGTCAGAAGGCATATGGGGGATTGTATTAGAGGATTTGGATTTAGGGGAGAAGTGGGAATTGAATGGGGAAGAGCTTTTTTATGCAGCAAGTGTAATTAAAGTACCAGTAATGGCCACTATTTTTTCCGCAGTTGAACGTGGAGAATTGACGTTAACAGATCAAATCCTCCTAAAGGAAAAAGATTTTGTTGGCGGTTCTGGCGTTCTTCAACATTTTACCCCCGGAACGTCCCTTCCTATTCAGGACATAATTATGCTTATGATTATTCAAAGTGATAACACTGCAACGAATATACTAATTGACCTCGTTGGGGTGGAAAATATCGTAAGGACGATGAACGAAGCTGGTATGGAGAAGAGTACTTTTTACAATAAGTTAATGATGAACAATCCTAATCCAAAAGGGTTCAATCAAGTGACAGCATCTGATATTGCAAGACTATTAAAGCTGATTGCTTCAGGAGAATTGGTGTCTTCAGAAGCGAGTGAGCAGATGATTAGTATTATGAAAAAACAACAAATAAAAGATTGTTTACCAGAGAAGCTACCGTCTCCTTACTCTAATTTTAATAATGGAATGATTGCTTGGGAATTAGCACATAAAACAGGTTGGATTCCCGGAACTCGGCATGATGTTGGTATTTTTTATGTTGGGCAACGGAGGCTAATTGCAACTGTCCTATCAAAGGAAGTAGATGATTTAATGTCTAAGCGAATTCTTTCCGAAATAGGCGAAGAAATATATAACTATTTACAATAGAGGGGTGAATCATGTTAACTCTATACATAACAAGACATGGCGAAACAGAGTGGAATACACAGAAGAGGATGCAAGGCTGGCAAGATTCGGAGTTGACTGAAAGTGGAATAAACAATGCAGTATATCTAGGAAAAAGTCTTAAAGACACACCAATTGATATTGTTTTTTCAAGTCCAAGTAATAGGACACTAAAAACGGCTAGTCTAATTTGTGCCGATAGGAATATTCCAATAATAATCGATGAAAATTTAAAAGAAATGAACATGGGGGTATGGGAAGGAGAAACACAATCTTCTATAAAAGAAAATCATCCAGTAGAATTTCATCATTTCTGGAATGCTCCACAGCATTTTACCCCTGTCGGAGGAGAAACATTTCTAGAAACACGAGATAGAGCTTTAAAAGCTTTAAATCGAATAAAAGAAGATTATCATTCCGGCAATATTTTAATCGTTACTCACTCAGTAATTATAAAATGCTTTATATCCATTATAAAAAATCAATCTATTGAAAAAATATGGGACCCTCCTTATATTCACGATACGAGTCTTACTATAGTAGAAGCACACGGAAAAAAGTATAAAATTCTATTAGAAGGCGATATATCTCATAAAGAAGTTGTTTTGTAAATAAGAACACTAAAAAACCCCTGATTTCTGACTGTTAGAAATCGGGGGTTCTTACTTTTTCTTATTTCGCTGTTACGCCGCCATCAACTGGAAGCTCAATCCCAGTAATGTATGAAGAGGCATCTGATGCTAAAAATAATACAGCTTCAGCAACCTCCACAGCTTGGCCTACACGAGGAAGTGCAGTTTGAGCTAAAAACCATTGACTCATTTTCTCGTCTTCCATATAAGCTTTACTCATTGGAGTGATGATAAATCCTGGGTGAACTGAATTTACACGAATATTATCTTTTCCGTAGTCAACAGCAGAGGCTTTTGTAAGTAAACGTACTGCACCTTTTGAAGAAGTGTAAGCACCTGCACCTGAGCTACCTTTTAAACCAGCAATAGATGAAATGTTCACGATAGACCCTCCGCCGTTAGAACGGAAGTATGGTAAGGGTAATTTTGTTCCTAAAAACACGCTTTTTACGTTTATATCCATAATCAGTTCCCATTGCTCCATTGTAAGATCTTCCATTGAACCACGTTGACTAATACCAGCGTTGTTTACAAGAACATCTAACTTACCAAAAGCATTAATTGTTTCATCGTAAACTTTCTTCCAATCTTCTTCTGAAGTAACATTCTGTGCTACAGCGATGGCTTCTCCACCATTTGCTTTAACTTATTCAGCAACGGCTTTTACTGCTGCTTCGTTAATATCAGTAGCGACAACCTTAGCTCCTTCTTTAGCGAATAAAAGTGCTTCTTCACGTCCCATACCAGAACCAGCACCAGTAATTATTGCAACTTTACCTTCTAATCTATCCATCTTTCTTCCTCCTTAAATATATTTTAATGTTAAATATTTTAACGTTAAAGTTATTGTGTGATTTGAGTAAATCCTTTTCAATTATTTTGCTTTCGTTTGAAAATAACTGCGGTGAAAAGAAAAGGTGATTCGCAATCGTTTAAAACGAAATACGAATCACCTTCTTTTATTTCAGTTCCTTAGCAATAGCGCGTCCGACTTCTCTTCCTGTGAAAATACAGCCACCTAAAAATGTTCCTTCGAGAGAACGGTAACCATGAACTCCGCCACCACCAAAGCCAGTTACTTCTCCGGCAGCATACAAGCCAGGCACAGGATTACTAGAAGCATTTAGTACACGTCCATATAAATCTGTTTGTAATCCACCGAGCGTTTTGCGAGTTACTATATTCAACCGAACCGCAATAAGCGGACCGTTCTTTGAATCTAGTATTTTGTGCGGAGATGCAACTCGTATAAGTTTATCTCCAATATAGCTTCGAGCACCCCTTAATGCAGTTACTTGTAGATCTTTTGTAAATTTATTGTCTATTTCACGATCACGTGCTTTCAATTGTCTTTCAATATTTTCTAAGTTTAATAGATTATCACCTGTTATTTTATTCATCCCTATAACTAAGTCGGTCAAATTATCGGCAACGACAAAATCCTCTCCTTTTTCCATAAATGCTTTTACGGGAGCGGTAGGGCCAGGAAGTATTCGTTTCAATACTTCTTTTATACTTTTCCCTGTTAGATCAGGGTTTTGTTCGGAGCCGGAAAGTGCAAACTCTTTTTCAATAATTTTCTCTGTTAATATGAACCATGAGTAGTCAAAGCCTGTTTTTCGAATGGCTTCGAGTGTTCCAAGTGTGTCAAAACCTGGGAAGTTTGGTGTTGGAAATCGTTGTCCTGTTGCATCAAGCCAAATAGATGAAGGACCAGGAAGAATTCGAATTCCATGCTTTGGCCAGATAGGACTCCAATTTTTAATGCCTTCTGTGTAATGCCACATCCGGTCTTTATTAACAAGGCGACCTCCAGCTTTTTCTGTAATGGCAAGCATGCGGCCATCGACATGCTCTGGTACACCAGAGATCATCTTTTGGGGAGGGGATCCTAGTCTCTTTGGCCAATTTTCTCTTACTAAATCATGATTTCCACCGATTCCACCACTTGTAATGAGCACTGCTGAAGCAGTATATTCGAATGTTCCTATAACCTCCCGTGAGGTCGATTTTCCGCGATTTACAGAGCTTGCAACTAGTATTGATCCGTGAACACCAGTGACACACCCGTTTTCTAATAACAATTCATCTACTTGATGGCGGGGTTTGAATTCCACAAGTCCATTAGCTATTGCCGAACGAACACTTTCTTCAAATGGTCTTACTATTCCGGGGCCGGTTCCCCAAACAATATGAAATCTTGGAACAGAGTTACCGTGGCCTTCTGCTAGATATCCACCTCTTTCTGCCCAACCAACTACAGGAAAAAAACGTATCCCTTGTGCATGAAGCCATTGTCTTTTTTCTTCTGCAGCAAAGCGCACATAAGCTTCTGCCCATTTCTTCGCCCAGTAATCTTCATCGTCTTCTCTGTCAAAGCCAGCAGTTCCTAGCCAGTCTTGCCATGCTAATTCGTACGAATCTTTGATACCAAGCCTTCTCTGTTCTGGCGAATCTACAAGAAATAATCCACCAAACGACCACCAAGCCTGACCTCCAAGTGAGTTTTCAGGTTCTTGATCTAACAATAAAACTTTCTTTCCGGCATCTGCAAGTTCTGCTGTAGCAACTAATCCAGCTAATCCAGCTCCTACAACTATTACGTCAAAATTCATTTTCCAACCCCCTAATTAGTAAGAAAATTAGCAATTTTATTTCATTATATTTCTTTTTGAACTGAATATCTATTCAGTTTGCAATTCTACGTTAGAACAGATAGCCTAGTATTGTACAGGATATATTGGAGGGAATACATTGACTAACGTTAGCCGAAAACCGGCATTCATTTATACATTTGCATACAATGAGGATGAACGCTCTCTATGCCATTTAGAGATGCGCTCTTTTTTTGGAACAGATACTGCTTTAAAAATCATAAAAAGTGAAGTGGAAATTGACCCAAGCAGAAGTCCATTTATAAAAGAGAGAGTAGAAATTATAGTAGATGGAGAAACAGTGGATGATATTGTTGCACAAGCATCTACTGTTGGCTCAGAAAATGAAACAAATAAAGTAAGGTTTTTGAAAATTAATGACCTCCCAGAAGAGAATCGAATTAAAAACGATGATCGCCTTCGTATAGAAAGGACAATTGGCAATGAGTTGATAGGAGATTTCGATTTACGAAATCCAGATCAAATATATGCAGTCGTCCCATATGGTGGTCGTTGGTATTTCGGTAAATGTACAAAAAGTGAACCGATATGGTTTAAGCATATAAAGAAGCCTAGAGAGTATTCGACAGCATTAAGTACACGTGTTGCCCGAGCAGTAGCAAACATAGCAGTGCCACATCCGGAAGGAGTTAGAGCAATCGATCCTTGTTGTGGAATTGGAACAGTCCTAGTAGAGGCTCTTTCCATGGGGATAAATATCGTAGGAAGAGATATCAATCCACTAGTTTGCGCTGGTTCAAGAGAAAATATTGCATATTTTGGCTTAACTGGAGAAGTGAAGATGGGTCCAATTGAGGAAATTACAGAAACGTATGATGTGGCAATCATTGACTTACCTTATAATTTATATACACATGCATCATGGGAAGAACAGTTTATAATCATAAATCATGCCCGTCGAATCGCAAAAAAAGTAGTAGTTGTTACAATCGAATCGATGGATGAGAGAATCGTGAAGGCAGGACTTCAAATTAAAGATCGTTGTGTTACAACAAAACAGCAGTTTACACGAGAGATACTTGTTTGTGAATAAAGCTGAAAGAAAGGAATAATTAATATGAAGGATTTATCCATTGATGGGTTATTGGAAGTAATCGGTGAATTGTTTTCTGATGAAATATCTATTGCGATATCTGATACCGAAAAATACATTTATTATCGGCCGAGTAAACGAATTGATTTAAAAATTTCGCCCGGTGATTCAGTAAAGGAAGGAACAATTGCTTATAAAGCTTTGCATAGTAAGCAAAAAGTTTCCGAATTTATTGACCGAGAAATATTTGGAGTTCCTTATCACGGAATGGCTGTTCCTTTTCAACGTAATGGTGAACTTGAAGGTAGCGTGTTAGCAATATACCCAGCTTTTACGGATGGTAAATCGGTCATTACGATTAAGACACAGGATGGTTGGAAACCAATTCCTTTTTCAGATATATTGTATTTAGAAGCAAAGGATCGTAAAACACATATTGTTACGACTACTTTTTCAGGAACACACACAACTTCTTTGCAGGACTTTGAGTATCGACTTCCAAGAGAATCTTTCATTCGCTGTCATAGATCCTTTATTGTCAACGTACATCATATAAATGAAATTTTTCCCGACACACATTCCACATTTGTACTAGCAATGGACAATGATGAAAAAGTATCGGTAAGTCAATCGTATTCTAGTTATTTCAGAAAGTTATTAGGATTTTAACCTTATTCCTAATAAAATATGCCGTAGTAAATTTAATAAGTTACGTTTGAATAAGGGGAAATCCATCTATTATTCAAGCGTTTTTTTTTATGATTATTTTATGAAAGTATCAAAAATGAAATTGAAATGATTAAAAATGCTGCTTTAGTAAATAAATTTTCTGCTTTAAGCAATTAAAAGGTGTATCCATCAGTATTTTTCTAACTTGTGACAAAACACGATAAAATTATTTTAATGCTATTTTCGAGGGGGATCTCAAGTTATGAAAAAGAATCTTGAACGTATTAAGAATAGTAGTTTACATAGTCTAGTTGTGGGAGCAAATGAGGCTGCATCATGGATTCAAGATGGAATGACTTTGGGTTTAAGTGGTTTTACACGTGCGGGTGATGCGAAAGCGGTTCCAATGGCGTTAGTAGAGCGTGCAAAAGATGAATTTTTTAAAGTGAATATATTTACAGGAGCTTCTTTAGGCTCCGATATAGATAAATTGATGTCAGAAGCAGGCATTGTAAACAAACGATTACCATTCCAAGTAGATGCAACAATGCGCAAAAATATTAACGCAGGTGAGCATTTATTTGTCGATCAGCATTTATCACATACTTCAGAAATGGTCCGTGCTGGAGTATTACCTACTGTTGACTTTGCAATTGTGGAAGCGATTTCAATTACGGAAGATAATATGATTATTCCTACAACATCTGTAGGAAACTCATCGACATTCATTAAACACGCTAATCATATTATTATCGAGATCAATTCTGCACAGCCTGAACTACTTGAAGGGCTACATGATGTGTATGAGCCAGAAGTGCAAGGACACCGACTTCCTATTCCATTGACAAAAGTACAAGATCGAATCGGAACAATCGGTATTCCTTTTGATCCAGAAAAAGTAAGAGGAATAGTCTTCGTAAATCAGCAAGATTCACCATCATTAATCGTCGCACCTGATCAAGAAACGGAAGATATGGCACAACATTTAATTTCACTTTTGAGAGAAGAAGTAAAAGTAGGAAGATTAACAGAAAATCTTGCACCTATTCAAGCAGGTATTGGGTCTGTGGCAAATGCAGTACTTCACGGAATGATCGATTCTGAATTTGAAGATTTGACAATATACTCAGAGGTACTTCAAGACTCTGTATTTGAATTAATCGATGCAGGTAAAGTAACTTTTGCATCAGGTTGCTCCATTACACTTTCGCAAGAAACAATGGATCGTGTATTTGGAAATTTAGAACAGTATCGTGACAAGCTTGTATTAAGACCACAAGAAATTTCGAACCATCCAGAAATTATTCGTCGACTCGGTTTAATTTCTATAAATACTGCGCTTGAATTTGATATATACGGAAATGTAAATTCTACGCATGTGTCTGGTACTAAAATGATGAATGGTATTGGTGGTTCAGGAGACTTTGCTCGCAATGCACGTTTATCGATATTTGTAACGAAGTCGACAGCTAAAGGAGGAAATATTTCTAGTATTGTTCCTTTCGCGGCACATGTCGATCATACAGAACATGACGTTGATGTTGTTGTAACAGAGCAAGGCTATGCTGATCTTCGTGGTTTAGCGCCAAGAGAACGTGCAGAGCTAATCATTAACAACTGTGCACATCCAATGTATAAAGAACAATTACGAAATTATTACGAGGAAGCTTTAACAAGAGGTGGACAAACTCCTCATGTACTTGAAAAAGCGTTCTCTTTCCATACGAATTTAGCAGAACATGGTTCAATGCTAGAAAAAGTAGAATCACTAGTATAATAAAAACCGATTTCATCTTTTGATTTCTTGTCACCATTTTACATCACCACAAGATTAAAGTAGAAAGGTATCGTTTTATTGGAGAAGCGTCCGCTCGACTCCTACGGGAAAAGCGAGACAGACGAGACCCTGCAGGAGCATAGCGACGAAGCGGCTCGGCACTCGCCCGTGGAAAGCGAGCGGTAAGCTTCGGAAAACCTAATCTACCCTATAAAAACAAAAAGACTGTAGCAACTCGTTTTTAGAGTTTGTATACAGTCTGAACCGATTTCATCTTATGGATGAAATCGGTTTTGTTATGAGAGAAAAAACTACAAAATTTCTCTATTAAGTATCTGTTGCCAAACATATGCGCATCCACATTTCTATTTGTCCAGCTCCCACGCGCCTAGCCCCTCGAGGTCAAATAACCTTCCCCAATGAAGTCAAAGAACGACTTCTTTGTGGAAGAACATTTGCTTGTCGGGGCAGACATAGGCGCTTGCGCATTTCTATTTGTTCAGCTCCTGCGCGCCTAGCCTTTCGAGGTCAAATAACCTTCCCCAATGAAGTCAAAGAACGACTTCTTTGTGGAAGAACATTAGCTTGTCGGGGCTAACCAAGGCGCATCCGCATTTCTTAGTTAGTGAATATCCTTTTTCTTGAATCTTCCACCGCGAACTTCTGCTATATTGCCAACTGCTAAAAACGCATGATCATCAATTTCTTCAACAATCGATTTTAGTTTTGCTTCTTCTAGTCTCGTAATAACAGTAAAGATAACTTTTTTATTATCTCCTGTATATGCACCTTCTCCGTGTAGGTATGTTACACCACGACCAAGACGATCCATGATTGTATCTCCTATGTCTTCGATATAATCACTGATGATATAGACAGATTTCGACTCATCGAGTCCTTGTATTACGATATCAATCGTTTTAAAAGCAATGAAATAAGCTAAAAATGAATACATTGCTTGTTCCCAAGTGAAGACGAAACCAGCAACTGAAAAAATAACTAAGTTAATAATCATGATTATTTCTCCCACAGAAAATGGGAGTGCTTTATTGAATAGAATAGCGAGTATTTCAGATCCATCTAAAGATCCACCATTTCGGATTACTAGACCAACTCCTATACCTAAAACAATTCCTCCAAACACAGTTGAAAGTAATAAATCGGTAGTAATTGGATCTACTTTATGTAAAAGTGAGGTGAAAATGGATAGAACGGTAATACCAAAGAGAGTAGATAATGCGAAGGTTTTTCCGATTTGTTTATAGCCTAGGAAAAAGAAAGGAATGTTGAGGATAAATATGAATATCCCTAAACGTGCTCCTGTTAAGTGAGATAGGATAATGGAGACCCCTACGACTCCTCCATCTAAAATTTGATTAGGAACTAGGAATAGCTCCAATCCAATTGCCATTAAAATAGCACCTATAGCAATCATTAGTGTACGTGCAACGATAATTTTTTTGGGAGCATTTCTATGTGGAGTTTTTCCAATTTTTATATCTGTACTTATCTCTGCTGTTAAGTCACTCAATTTAATCTCCTCTTTTCTGAAAATGTACTTATTCATATATTTTATAGAATATAAACCTATTATTAAAGTGAAAAGCGTTCAATTTTATGAAATTAATCTGTTAAAAAAATATGATATAATAAGTTAGAAATTTTCAACTTTATACAGTTGAAGACTCTAACTACTATTGTTAGTTGTAAGATGAACAGTTAAAATCTAGGCACAATTTTTCTCTGCGACACTGGACGGGGAGAAGCGGAAGTAAGTGTCATGATGAATTTGATGGAAAGCGAGAGTATAAATGGGAATTATACAAGGTTTGATTAGTTTTATTTTACATATAGATGAGCATTTAGTAGATATTATCCAAATGTTTGACGTATGGTCGTATGCTATTTTATTCTTGATTGTTTTTGTGGAGACAGGTGTTGTCATTTTTCCTTTTTTACCTGGCGATTCCTTACTATTTGCAAGCGGGGCCTTTGCAGCAGTTGGTGCATTTCAAATTGTTTTTTTAATGGTTGTATTTTTTACAGCTGCTGTACTTGGAGATACGATGAATTATCATATTGGTAAAAAAGTTGGTACTTCTATTCCACCTAATAGTTTTCTAGGAAAATGGATCAATCAGGACAAGATGATAAAAGCACAACAATTTTTTAATAAGCATGGTGGAAAAACAATTGTCATCGCACGTTTTATGCCTTTTATCCGCACATTTGCACCGTTTGTTGCAGGAGCTAGTCAGATGAATTATCGCTATTTTATTCTTTATAATGTGACTGGCGCAGCGTTGTGGGTGAGCTTATGTACAATGCTTGGGTATTTCTTTGGTAACATTCCAATTATTAAAGAAAACTTCTCCACTGTTTTATTACTTATTATATTTATTTCGGTGTTGCCTGGAATCATCGGATTTTTAAAGGGAAGTATAAAAAAATGAAAGTGTTGCAAATGACGCAACACTTTTTTATTGACAAAAATAATAGATGTAATTATGATGGTTACATCGAAAGGTGGAAAGATATGAAAATCAGTAGTCGATTTACAGTCGCTGTTCATATACTATCTCTCGTAACTTTAGATCGAAACGTCGTTTGTACTTCTGAGTGGATTGCAGAAAGTGTTAATACGAATCCAGTAGTAATTCGAAGACTAATGGGTATGCTAAAAAAAGCAGGATTCATTGATATTCGACGTGGACTAGGTGGTGCCACACTTCAAAAACCGTTACATGAAATAACGTTATTAGATGTATATCGTGCGGTTGAAGTAGTGGAAGAGGGAGAACTTTTTCAAATGCATGAAAATCCAAATCCCAATTGTCCTGTAGGTGCTAATATTCAAGAAGTACTGGAAATAATACTGTTCCGAGCACAAGATGCTATGGAAGCAATTTTAAAGGAAGTTACGATGGAAGAGCTAGTTCAAGTGTTAAGTAAAAAAATTGGATAAACTATATTCAATTTTTTTAATATAGTTGTAACTTACTTAGTTACAATTAAAATGTTAACTAATTTATTTGGAGGGACATAATATGAAAATAGGTGTAATTGGGGCAACAGGAAAAGCAGGGAGTTTTATAGTAAAAGAAGCAAAATTAAGAGGCCATGAAGTGACTGCAATTGTAAGAAACGCTGCAAGATTAAATGATCAAGATGTTTCTGTTTTAGAAAAAAGTATATTTGACCTTACATCAGATGATGTAAAACAGTTTGATGTAGTAGTAAATGCTTTTGGTGCTCCTCTTGGCGAAGAACAAGCACATGTGGATGCTGGTCATGCTTTAATCGAAGCGCTTAAAGGAACAAATACAAGAGCAATTGTTGTAGGAGGCGCAGGAAGTCTATACGTAGACGAAGATAAAACAGTTCGGGTAATCGATACACCTGATTTTCCAGACATATTTAAACCAACAGCAACAGGTCAAGGAAGAAACTTAAAAGAACTACAAGAAACACCTGATATTAAATGGACATTTGTCAGTCCGGCTGGCCACTTTGACCCGGAAGGTAAAAGAACAGGGTCTTATCAATCAGGAAAAGATAATTTAATTTTAAACTCAAAAGGCGATAGCTACATCAGTTATGCAGATTATGCAATTGCCATTGTGGATGAAATTGAAAATCCTCAGCATGAAAATGAACGTTTTTCAGTTGTTTCAGAAGCGGAGTAAATGATGAAAAAGGGAATTGAGCTCGGCATATATACGCTTGGGGATCTTGGGATGGATCCTCATACTGGAAGTACAATAAGCATGCATCAGCGTTTAAAAGAAATAATAGAAATGGGAAAATTGGCAGATGAAGCAGGGTTTGATATTTTTGGTGTAGGAGAGCATCATCGCCTAGATTATGCTGTCTCTTCTCCTGCAGTAGTTCTCTCTGCGGTAGCACAAGTAACAAAGCAGATTAAATTGACGAGTGCAACATCTGTGTTAAGTACATTGGATCCTGTTCGCCTATTTGAAGACTTTTCAACAGTGGATTTACTATCTAATGGTAGAGCAGAAATAATAGCGGGAAGAGGAGCTTTTGTAGAGTCATTTCCCTTATTCGGATATGATTTAGACGAATATGATGCTTTATTTGAAGAAAATATAAAGTTACTTCAGCAGTTAAATGAGGAAGAAATTGTTTCTTGGCAAGGTCAATTTCGTCCTAGTCTTACAAACGCAATGATTTCTCCTAGACCAGTTCAAAAGAAACTTCCACTTTGGGTAGGTGTAGGTGGTACACCGGAGAGTGCAGTAAGAGCTGGAAGACTAGGAACAGGTATGGCAATGGCAATTCTCGGTGGAGATCCAAAGCGGTTTAAACCATTAGTAGATTTGTATTTTCAAGCAGGATCAGAAGCGGGATATTCACGTGATTCCTTGAGCGTCGGTGTTACAGGACATACTTACATTACAAAAGAGTCCCAGCAGGCTAGAGATGAATTTTATCCTTATTACTCTAACTACTGGTCTTATGTGAATAAGCAGAGAGGTATGGAGACTAGAGTGTCCCGAGCTGATTTTGAAATAATGGCTAGCGCTGAAACCGCACTTTTTGTCGGTAGTCCTGAAGAAATCATTGAAAAAATCCTTTATCAACATGAATTGTTTGGTCATAAGAGATTTATTGCGCAGCTAGATATTGGGGGCCAATCTTTTAGTAATATTGTAAAAGGAATGGAACTTCTTGCTACAAAAGTAGCACCGATAGTAAGAAGAGAGACAAGTAAATAGCTCCAACGAGAATGACTTAGATGTGACTTCACGCATCTAAGTCATTTTTTTATTGTCTAACGCCTTTGTTATAAAAAAATTCTTAGCGCATACAATCAATTGTCCAAGCATATTGTTTAATTGCAGTGGAAAAGATACGAATGGGAGGAATTACAGAATGGTTTATGCATTTCCGAATACAGAAGGGTCAAAGATTTCTTTTAAGGACAAGTATGAAAACTATATTAACGGAGAATGGACTCCACCAGTAAATGGACAATACTTTGAAAATGTCACACCTATTACAGGACAAGCATTTACACAAGTTGCTCGTTCTACTGCAGAAGATATTGAACTAGCTTTAGATGCGGCGCACGCTGCAAAAGATGCGTGGGGTTCCACTTCTGTTGCAGAACGCTCCAATATATTAAATAAAATTGCGGATCGAATTGAAGAAAATTTAGAAAAGTTAGCAATAGCAGAAACTTGGGATAACGGGAAAGCAGTCCGTGAAACATTAAATGCAGATTTACCATTAGCGGTCGATCACTTCCGTTATTTTGCAGGGGCGATTCGAGCACAAGAGGGTGGATTAAGTCAAGTTGATAATGATACAGTTGCGTATCACTTCCATGAGCCACTCGGCGTAGTTGGACAAATCATACCTTGGAACTTCCCGATTTTAATGGCAGTGTGGAAGCTAGCTCCGGCTCTTGCAGCAGGGAACTGTGTCGTCTTAAAGCCTGCTGAGCAAACACCAGCGTCGATTTTAGTTTTGATGGAGTTAATTGAAGATTTACTACCTCCTGGTGTTGTAAATATTGTGAATGGTTTCGGCTTAGAAGCTGGGAAACCACTAGCGTCTAGCCCGCGAATTAGTAAAATTGCATTTACAGGTGAAACGACTACTGGTCGACTAATTATGCAATATGCTTCCCAAAACTTGATACCAGTGACATTAGAGCTTGGAGGAAAGTCACCAAATATTTTCTTTGAGGACATTATGGATGAAGATGATGCATTTTTAGATAAAGCAGTAGAAGGATTTGTTTTATTTGCGCTAAATCAAGGTGAAGTATGTACTTGTCCTTCACGCGTACTAATCCAGGAATCTATTTATGATAAATTTATGGATCGTGTACTGGCGCGCGTAGAAGCAATTAAAGTCGGAAATCCATTAGATCCAACTGTTATGATGGGTGCACAAGCTTCCATGGAACAAATGGAAAAAATTCTATCTTATTTAGATATTGGAAAGCAAGAAGGGGCAGATTGTTTAATAGGTGGGGAACGTAATACTCTAGAGGGCGAATTAGCAAATGGGTATTATATTAAACCAACTGTGTTCAAAGGCACTAACAATATGCGTATTTTCCAAGAAGAAATTTTCGGACCGGTAGTATCGGTGACAACCTTTAAAACGAAAGAAGAAGCGCTGGAAATTGCAAATGATACATTATATGGATTAGGATCTGGTGTTTGGACACGTAATATGAACACTGCGTATCGTTTCGGACGTGGTATTCAAGCAGGACGTGTTTGGACAAACTGCTATCACCAATACCCAGCGCATGCGGCATTTGGAGGGTATAAGATGTCCGGAATTGGTCGCGAAAACCATCTAGCTATGCTTAGTCACTATCAACAAACGAAAAATCTTCTAGTAAGCTACAATGAAAATAAACTAGGATTCTTTTGATACTAGGTGAGCGTCCGCAAACGGTGTCCCCGAGAGAAACTTCGCGCAGGAGACAGAACCTAGTAAAAAGTTTATCTTCTTATCTTTCAGAGGAAAGGGTGAGTGTAGGTGGTTGAGCGCGTAATCGCAACAGACGCTGCACTGGAACTCATTGAATTAGTGAAAAGTAAGCATGGATTAGTTATGTTTCATCAATCAGGAGGTTGCTGTGATGGTTCTTCCCCAATGTGCTATCCAGATGGAGAATTAATCATTGGAGATCAGGATGTATTGTTAGGCCATATTGGAGATGCACCATTTTATATGCACAAAAGCCAGTTTGATTATTGGAAGCATACCCAGCTGATTATTGATGTAGTGGACGGTCGTGGTGGGATGTTTTCCCTTGAAGGGGTAGAAGGGAAACGTTTTTTAACGAGATCACGAGCGTTTACAGCTGAAGAGAATAAACAATTGCAAGCTTAAATAGGAGCGAATTAGGGAGTCAGTTTTAGACTTTCTAGTTCGCCTTTTTACATTTCCAGAATCCCTCCACGCTTGATTTAGGTAATGCTATTACTTCATTTCGTCAGAAGTGATACGCATAAGGAACTTGCGCTTTTATTCTTTTGTCCTTTCGATAGATTCGGCTATACTAAAGAAAAGATTCAATGAATGGAAGAGGTTATGCAGAATGGTTCAAAAATTATTACGTGCACATGCGTCTGTCCGTAAGTATAAAGACTATACACTTTCTAAGGAGGAAGTTTCAGAGCTAGTTGAAACTGCTCAACATGCAGCAAGCTCTCATTTCGTTCAAGCATACAGTGTTATCTGGATTACAGATGATTCTAAAAAGGAAGAGCTTGGTAGACTTTCAAACAATCCTAAGCAATTTGAAACTGCTGGAGCAGCTTTATTATTTTGTGCAGATTTTCATCGCCTGCAAGTAGCGGGAAAGTTACATGACACAGAGATTATTATCGATACGACTGAAAATGTTTTAGTAGGAACTGTGGATGTTGCTTTATTTGCACAAAATCTCGTCATCGCAGCAGAGTCAAAAGGATATGGAATTTGTTTCATTGGCGGAGTACGAAATGAACCAAACGAAATCAGTCATTTATTCGACTTACCAGAAGGAGTTTTCCCGTTATTTGCAATAACGTTGGGTGTTCCAGATCAGCAAAACGACGTAAAACCACGTCTTCCAGTATCAGCTGTCTTACATGAAAATGCTTACGATAGTGTAAAATACAACAAATTGTTAAAGGAATACGACCAAACGATGGAAGATTATTATACAAGTAGAGGTTCTAACCAGAAAGCTGCAAATTGGACTAAGTCAATGGCGGACTTCCTTGATCAACCTAGACGTACACATATGAAGGAATTTCTGGCAAGTAAAGGATTTCATTTGAAATGAGGTTTACATATGAAAACTAAATGGTCAACTGAGCTAGTGAAAACCTATATGGAGCCGCATCGAAACGAAGAGAATGCTTTACCAATGGCAAAATATATGAAAAACAATTTTCCTTTTTTAGGAATTAAAACTCCAGAACGTAGGGATATTTTTCGTGCCCTTTTGAAAGAGAACGAGCTTCCTTCTTATGAATTAGTTCAAAAAGAAGTTTGGGAACTTTACCGATTAGAAGAACGAGAATATCATTATGTGGCAATTGAATTATTAGGTAAATACAAAAAGAAATTAACTGTGGGGGATTTAGCATTCTGCCTAAAACTAATTGAAACAAACTCATGGTGGGACAGTATTGATTCGATTGCCCCTAATATTGTTGGGGATATTGTGAAGTCGAGTAGAGTGGAAGGGGAAGCGGAAATGATCGAATGGGCTAAGTCTACGAATATGTGGACAAACCGTGCTTCTATATTACACCAGTTAAAATATAAAAAAGATACCAATGAAGAATTATTATTTGCTACGATTGAGCGCCACACCGTTTCAAAAGAATTTTTCATTCAAAAAGCAATTGGTTGGGTGCTTAGAGAGTATGCCAAAACTAACCCAGATGTTGTTCGGAGTTTTGTAGAAAGTACTAACCTTGCACCATTAAGTAAACGAGAGGCATTAAAACATATAAAATAGGAAAAGTCGTATATGTTTTCAAAAGGTCTCGGGAATTTTGGACATTCCTGAAACCTTTTGAATTTTTTATCCATTTTCCTTCTAATTTCGTTGAGGAAAAATGTTCAGTTGGTACTACTTTATAGGGGGCACTGAAAAAACGTCTATTTTTTATGGTAAATACTTTTTCAATTCTAGAAAATCGTTGAAAAAGGCGACTCTCCTGCGGGAATAGCGTTAGTCGAAGACCCCGGAGCGAAGCGAGGAGGCTAAGGCAACGCCCGCGGAAAGGGAGGCCACTGAAAAACCAAAATTCAGAAAATAAAGTCACCACTTGAGAAGTATATTTGTATCAAAATTGGCATGACGTCCCCATAAACACCCTAAAAAGTGAAGGAATTATGGGATTTCGTTTTTATTTTTTGAAAAAAAGTGACTTTTTCAGTGGCCTCCGGAAAGGGAGCCGTTTCAACGATTCCCCAATTTATTGGAATATTGGACAACCCTATGAATAATAGGGAGGCTCGTCGCTCGCCCGCGGAAAGCGAATGCCAAAGCGCTAAATTCTCTTAGAACTATTTGGCAGTCTTCACTCTATTTTATAAGAAAAAAGACAGTAGACAAACTCGATAAAATCAAGTTTGTCTACTGTCTAATAGGAAAAGCTTTAAATGCTTTTCTATTTGGTGTAAAAATTTTCTGTATAGTAAGGAACTGATTCTACATTGAAAGAAGTGCCAACTCCTAAATTACGAAAATCGGAATTTAAAATATTGTTTCGATGGCCAATGGAATTCATCAATCCCTCATGGGCAAAAATGCTGCTCGCTTGTCCATAAGCAAGGTTTTCTCCTGCATAAGAAAATAGTAAACCATCATCTTCGAGTCGATCAAATGGAGACTTTCCTGCTAGATTTTCATGACTGAAATAATTATGCGAGGCCATATCCTCACTATGTTTTCGAGCCGTATCGCTTACAGCTTTATCATACGTAAGAATAGGTAGTCCTCGAATTGCTCTAGCAGCATTAGTTAGGTCGAAAAGCTGTAATTCAAAACCCCTTTTCAACTCTTCGGACGGTTTTCCAAAGGTAGTTTGATGATCTTTTTCAACAGACTTCGCAACTATTTGGATAGCTGTAATGGAATTGTTTTCATGAAAGTCATAAAAAAAAGTTACATAGTTTTCATCGATTACATACAAGTCATATTCTCCTGCATCAGGAAGGATGTAAACGACATTTCCTTTTTTTAATTTTTTCAGAGGTTCGCCTAGTGAAGAGCGGACCTCATCTCTTGTACTATCCATTTCCAAACCTAAAAAAGAAGATTGAGAAGGTTGATTTGTAAACATGGCATTCACTGTATTGTTTATATCATACGAAACCATCATGAAATTTTGATAGTTTTCATGATACGTATGCCACACTAGATCATATTCATTTAAGCTTACTCTCTTAGCGCTACCATGTATTTTCTCAATTTCACTTTTCTTCATACCGAGTTTTATTTGATCTAGTTCTATACCTTTTCCTGAAAGTGGCTCTTGGTCGGAAGAAATTTTAGTTGAAGGCTCATCCTTTATTTCCATCCAATAAGCTTTCGCCTCATTCAAATATTGATCCACTTCTAAGGAATCAATCCATTCATCTACAGGTGCTAAAAAAGAAAGATCTACATATTCCGTAGCATACTCTTCCCACAATGGCCTAGAGAAGAAAATGGCTAAAACTAATAGTAGTAACCAACCTAGTTTTTTCATAAGATTCACCATCCAACTTACTTGCTAATTTCTCCACATACAATGCGTTTTCCAGAGTTTCCAGCAGGATCTGTTTTATAATCATCTGCATCTTCATGAATAATTATAGAGCTACCATCTGCATCTAAAAGCGAATTGCTTTTTCCTGCAGTTAATACAATCGCGGGAGAGACTGTTTCTAACTCTACTTTACCATCTTCCCCAACTTCTATGTTAGGTAAATCCCCTGCGTGATATCCTTTAGGGTTTTCAAAGCCATGCTCTTTATGGCCAGGATTAAAATGAGAACCAGCAGTTGTGAAATCTGGTTTCTCGCACTTAGCTGTTTCGTGGAAATGAATCCCCTTTACACCTGGCGATAGTCCTTCCGCCTTTAAGAGGATATGTACCCCTTTAGAGTGTTCTGAGAGTGTTGCTTGCCCAACTTCTTTTCCTTCTGTGTTTACTAATGAAACTTGCACCTTTTCCTTTAAATCTGCATCTGCAGATGGGAAATTACATCCACTAAGTATAACCATTCCCGAAAGTAAAAGAAAAATAAATTCTTTTTTCATCTAATTCCCTCCTAAAATATATGTCTACTCAAGTCTTACCAAATACAGGTTATATATACATACTTAAGCAATAAATTAGAAAAACCGTTCAGCATTTAAGCTAAACGGTCCTTTTTCTTTTGTCTAAATATAAAAATAACAAGCGTCACAATAATGATGATAGAAGATAATAAATACAAGTTTTGATAGCCAAGCTGAGTAGCGATCAATCCTAGAATATAGGATCCTACTGCTAGTCCAGTATCAAATAGTGTAAAGAACGTTGCGGTTGCATAACCACTTCTTTTAGGAGAGGTGGATTCGATAGAAAGTGTTTGAAAGCATGGTACAACAGCACCATAACCTAAACCAGTAAAAGCACCTGCAAGCAAGAATAAGAAAGGTGAGTTCATGTAAGCGAGTAATACTAGTCCAATAATAAAGGAGATTAGACCAGGGATAATAATATATTTTGGTCCTTTTTCATCGAATATTCTTCCTGTAAAAGGTCTTGTTAATAGCATAACTATTGCAAATACAGCAAAAAAGCTACTTGTTAAGTGTAGTAAGCCTTTTTCTTGAGAATAAATGGATAAATAGGATAGGACACTTGCATAAGAAAAAGCGACTAGGCTTGCGATTAAGGCAACTGGTAGTGCATTTTTTTCAAAAAGGTCATTCCAAGTTAACTTTGTTTTTATAGGAATTGTCGCAGGTTTCTTATCTGTTGGTATCATAATAGCCGATATTGCACCAATCATAAGTAAAGCTGTTAATGATAAAAACAAGATATCATAAGAGAAAAATTGAATTAAAGTTAAAGCGATAAAAGGACCAACAACAACTGCCAAATTCGTAGACATTGTAAAATATCCTAAGCCAGCACCTCTTCTTGCTATTGGGATATTATCGGCAGCCATAGAACCACTTGCTGTCGTTGCAATACTAAAGAAAATACCTTGTACAAATCTTAGTACTAATAATGCTTCGAAAGGTTCTATAAAATAGTAAAGTCCTGTACATATTAAATACATGAACAAAGAAATCCACAGCATCTTTCGTTTTCCTACAAGATCTAAAATCTTTCCAGAAAAGGGTCGAACGATAATAGCGGAAATTAAAAAGATAGTCATTAATAAACCAGCATCTTCATCTGATCGAGAAAGGATATCAGTTGCGTACAAAGGAAGTGCCGATACTAACCCGTAAAAGATAATAAATATAGAAAAATTTGTTGCAAATAGATTAATAAAAGCTTTCGTCCAAATAGGCTCTTTATTCTGCAAAACAGTATTCCACCTTGTGTTATTTAATTTTTTCTAGAAGGCTTATTAAAAGAGCTTGTTCTTCTTTTGTCAGATTAGCTACCATTCTCTCCTCGAATTCAAGCACTGTTTCCTCAACTTCAGGAAAATTCTGTAATGCCTGTTCTGACAAGCTGACAAGCTTTTCACGTCGATCTTTTCCAGGACGTATTTCTACCCATCCAAGCTCAACTAGGCGATAAACTGTACGAGTAATTGTAGGTGCCTCTACATTCAAATATTTCCAAATTTGTGTTAACGACATTTGTTTGTGTTTATATATGCAAAAAATTACTGTCCATTGAGAAGCATATAAATCATGTTTTTTTAAATTTAGATTTACCTCATTAGTTAAAAGACGTGCCGTCTGAAAAAGCTCATGGAAAAGTGGATTCATGGATTGTAAGGCTCCTTTTATGATTATTTCATAAAATATTTACCTAGGTAAACTATTTTACTCTTCTATACAAAAATTGTAAAGTACATCGAAAAACTCATTTCACTCAAATAACAATAATATACGATATTGAAACACTCTTTGGTATGAATTAATAACCTTTACACAAACTAAAAGGAATTGGATAAAAAGGAGTAGAAAGAGTTTCCTACTATCCATATGGGATTCACTTTGGGCGGTACCAGTTATTTTGATAGTAACAGAAATAGTGAAAAAACTATTGCCCATTCGACCTCAATATGTACCGATGATAGCCACAGCAATTGGACTAATTATCTCCATTTTCATTAGCCATCCTGACAATTTATCGGCAGGTATTTTTATGGGATTTTTTTATAGTGGAGCTGCTATTGGTTCTTATGCTTCATTAAAAACTTCCTTTCGCGCTTATCGGAATCGAGCATGAAAAAGTGCGTACTAAAAATTTTTAGTACGCACTTTTCTTATGCTCATCCCAGTGCCTTGCACTTTTATTAAAAGCATTGAAATGACGCTATTCTATTTAAATCGGTTCCGTAATATGTCCACATAAAACCGTTCCACCTAAAGCCAGAAACGGAATTTCTACCAACAAATGTTGGGTAGAGCCAGAAAGAATTTCCATTAGTCAGCCATACATAAGTATTGTGGTATAAGCAACCACGTATAGAACCAGGGTCTACTGCATACACTCCAACACTCTGTCTCTGCGGAACAAATGATGGTGGAGGACTAGTTGGTGCTCCACCTTGCTGACCTTGCTGCCCAGGCGGTGGGAAGCTTGGAGGAAATGATGGTTCCTGTGATCCAGGGAACTGCCCGAATGGTGGCATCATCTGTCCGGGGAACTGCCCGATTGGCGGCATCATCTGCCCAGGAAATTGATTTCCAAATGAAGGCATTTGCTGACCTTGACCTTCAAAAAATGGGAATTGATTATTCATTATTATAAATTCTCCTTTCACTATATATTCAACATAGTATATGTGGAGAGGATATTTATGGAACGGTAATTATGACGTGACATATGCCACTGATTTTTCTAATAGTTTTTTACTAGAAATCATATTTTCTCCGCCACCTTGAGCGATTATATCGTTACCACCACCTTTTCCATTGATAAGTGGTAGCACCTTTACTATCAGTTCCTTCATACTTTGTTTTACAGCTTCACCTTTAGCGGCAACAATTTGTGAACGATCTTCATTTTCTGATATTAAAATGCAAATGGTGCCAGTGGATTCTACAGTAATGAATTTTGCTAGTTTTTGTAGCTCTTGTATGGATCGATTTTGAAAGATAGATGTAATGATAGTTTCCTTAGTACTACTAATGAGGTCTTTTGCTTCATACTGCAAAAGTAAGTCTTTTAAGTTTGAAACTTCTTTTTCAAGTGTTTTTCCGTTATCAAGTAAGGCTTTTACAGCGTCTCCTAGTTTTTCTTCAGGAGCACTTAAACTATTTTTTAAATTTACAAGAATTTTTTGTTTTCTATCTAAATGTGTAAGAACTCTTTCTCCACAAATAAACTCGACTCGTATTAATCGTTTCTGTTTTTCAATCTGGAGAATTTTGATAAGACCTACTTCACCCGTTCTTTTTGGATGAGTTCCACCACAAGCGTTGTAGTCGAAGTTTGGAATGATAACGAGACGTATATCTTCTTTTACAGCAGTAGGCTTGCGTAGTTTATATAGTGCAAGTTCCTCTTCTGTTACCCATTTCGTTTCAATGGGGTTATTTTGTAAAATAATTTGATTGGAAAGTGCTTCTACCTCTTTTAACTGGTGATCTGATATTTCACTAATATCAATATCAATAGTAGAACTGTCTTTTCCTAAATGAAAGCTAACGGTCTTCATGCTAAATAAGTTGTCAAATGCAGCCGACAAAATATGTTGCCCAGTGTGTTGTTGCATATGATCAAAACGTCGTTTCCAGATAATAGAGCATTCTACAAACTCAATATTAGAAGGTAAGTTTTCTTCTAGAAAATGTCTGATCTCACCGTCTATTATTTCTACATTGGTGACATCGATCCTGTTTATCGTGCCACCATCATGGGGTTGTCCCCCTCCAGTGGGGTAAAATGCTGTTTCGGAGAGAACAACATAATTCTCCTCTTGTTTCGTTATCTTTGCTGAAAATGTTTGTATATATGGATCTTCATAATAAAGTTTCTTTGTCATGAGAAATCACTCCTTTTATAAAATATATCATTTTTAAGAATGGCGGAAAATGTCACTCTCTATGCTAGACTAAATTAAAATACTTCATCCAAAATTTTCATACATATATATTGGGATACTATTAATTTGGAATAGTATTTAAAGAAATTATTTAATATACTGAATTTATTAAACGAAGAATTGAGGAATCAATTATGAATGAACAAGCACAAAAGTATTGGGATACATTTTGGTTAGGAAAAGCAAAGCCGCAAAATGTAAGTGCATGGCAATTTGGAGCGAGTCCAGATGAACTAGCACAGCTTGTTATAGATGGAGTAAAATCAGCTACATGTTCAGGGCATATATTTTATGAACTGGAAAAAGAGCCACTTCCAAAAGTGGAGGATTACAGTGTTATATTAAATAGTCAAGATGAGCCAGTGTGTATTATTCGTACTTCTGAAGTAACTATAACTCCGATGAACAAAGTTTCGGAAGAGTTTGCGTATGCAGAAGGAGAAGGTGATCGTTCATACGAATATTGGAAAAAGGTTCATGTTCAATTTTTTACGAATGCACTAAAAGAAGTAGGCTTAGTATTTTCAGAGGAAATGGACTTAGTTTGTGAGCGATTTGAATTGATAGATATCAAATAAAGAGGTGAGAGTATGTTCAAAGCGGTTACATTATACACAAATAAATTAAAACAATTAAAAGGTTTTTATGGAAATGTATTAGGTTTAAATATGCTTGAAGTTAGTAAGGATTATTTTACTGTTGCAATTGGCTCTACATCACTTACTTTTCGTGAATCAGTTCGTTCCGCCTTTTATCATTTTGCTATAAATATTCCAGGAAATCAGTTTACACTTGCGAAGCATTGGGCAATGGAGCGAGTAACACTAAATAGAGAAGACGGTTTAAACGAAGTTTATTATCCCCGTTTTGAAGCGGACTCATTTTATTTTGAAGATCCTGCTGGCAACATTGTTGAAATGATTGCTAGGCGAAATGTTGATAAGTGGAGCGATTTTAGTATGGACTCTTTATTAAACTTGAGTGAAATAGGTGTTACAACTCCACACGTAGTTGAAGTGGGAGAACAGTTGCAGGACATCGGAATTCCTATCTCAGGTCACGTAGAAATCGAAGCAAATGAACTTAACTTTCTTGGAAGTGGGGATACTTATCTTCTTTTAGTTCCCCCGAAAAGAAGATGGTATTTTTCAAAGCACCTAGGAGAAACACATCCATTAGAAATAGAACTTACAAAAGGTGAAAGGCTCATTTTATCTGAAGAAGGGAAAATGAACATTCAGTAGTAAAGGCGATTGCGGGCATTCATTGTATGCCTTTCAATCGTTTTTTTTATATATAAATAAAATATGGAAAAAGAGATAAACAATTGAAATAAAAATAGATTATAATGGAAATAGAAATTTATAGTTTGAATGGTGGGGAGAAAGGTGCAAAGGAACGTCTGGATGGCAATTGGATTCGTATTATTGTTACTTATTGGAGTTTTTTATGTACTTAGTAATAACCAAGTAAAATCAGAGAGAGAAAAGGAGATAGAATTAAATACGGCAAATCATAATTTTGAAAAAGTTTTAGCTTATGAAAATGATTATATGGGAAATGCGTCCAACATGGGAAACTTGTTTAATAATATTCCACTGTCCAGTTACAAAGATAATATTGAACTCGATTCAGATGCTTTCACATTTATTATAAATTACGATACTACTAGTGATGAAGAAGCTGAAAAAGCAGTTATTTACAATGCTACTGCAGCTTTTGTATTAGTTAAAAATTTGGAAGTAATAAATATGCGTTTTTTAAATAACTCATATGTAGTCACGAGAGAAAATGTGGAGGAATGGTTTGGGGGAGACCTAAAAGAATTAATAGATCCATCAATGTTTAAAGAAAAAGTACAGAAACCTTTACTCAAGAGTGAGATCAATGATTGGCTTGCTAGTTATACAAACTAAGACAAATTTATCGGGGGACAACAGTTATGAATAATAGTTTAACATCAAGGATAGAGGCTATTCAAAAAGAGATTGCTTTTTCGGGTTCTGTTTTTGTAAAGGATGCAGAATTAGTACTTGCAGAGTCAAGTTTTGGATATGCTAATCGAGCGGAAAAACTGAAAAATGATGCAGATACACGTTACGGCATTGCTTCAGGATGTAAAATCTTCACAGCCGTTGCTATTAGTCAGCTTGTTGAAGAAGGAAAGATTTCCTTCGAAACAAAATTGTCGGAAATTTTAGATGCATCTTTTCCGAATTTCGATGAAACTATTACCATTCATCATCTATTAACCCATACTTCAGGAGTACCTGATTACTTTGATGAGGAAGTAATGGATGATTTTGAGGAATTATGGATTAAGAATCCTATGTATCATATGAGACGACTTCAAGATTTCTTGCCACTATTTCAACATGAACATATGAAATTTATTCCAGGCGAACGATTTCATTATAATAATACCGGTTATATTCTACTTGGCTTAATTGTTGAAAAAGTTACTGGGCTTGTGTTTACAGACTATGTTCAGAAACGAATTTTGGAAAAAGCGGGAATGGTGCATTCTGGTTATTTTGCCTTTGATAGACTACCTGGCAAAATAGCTAGTGGCTATATAGACTATGAGGATGGATCATGGAAAACAAATATTTATTCACTTCCGGTTCAGGGAGGTTCAGATGGTGGAGCTTTCGTAACAGCAGAGGATATGGTGAAGTTTTGGGATGCACTTTTGCAGTATGAATTGTTGAATGAGACAATGACTAAGCAACTACTCACACCTCATGTTCAAGAAGATGGGGATGATTATTATGGGTACGGTGTATGGATCAAGAAAAAAGAAGATGCTATTTTTAAATACCATGTAATGGGTTATGATCCTGGTGTGAGTTTTCACTCAGCAATTTACCCTGCATCAAGTATCAAACTAGCAGTATGTGCGAATATTTCTAAAGGTGCATTCAAAATATTGAATGAAATTGAAGCAGAATTAATGTAAAAATCTAAAAAACCCTACATATTGAGAATGGCACTGAAAAATTCGAATTAGTATATTTGTAGGAACTATTTACTGTATTTATTTAAGAGAATTTAGCGCGACGCATGAGACTCCCGCGGAAAGCGAATGCCAAAGCGATAAATTCTCTTTTTTCAGTGCCCACATATTGAGGCAGGGTTTTACGACTTTTTCCGTTCCTGCAATTGTTTACGCAAAAGTGTAAACGCAAGATAAAGCATTGTAATGCCAAGTACAAATGAAAAAATGGAATATAACGTAGTATTTATTCCTCTACCGAATATTAACAATAAAAGATAAAGAGGCACGATAATGTAAATTATTTTCTCAGCATTCTTTTTCAATGTATTCTCCCCTTTAGATGCTATATTATATTCATTATAGCAACAAAATAGAAATTGGATTAATTTCTATTTAAAAGTGTTAGAATGGATAAACGGAGGTGGACTTTGTGAAAATTACATCCTATGAGGTTGACAAGATAAATGATCCGACTGGAATTATGTTGGGAGATCGTTATGAATTGTTTTTAGGTATAGAAGTTCCTGAAGACGATGAATTGTACGAAGAAGGAGTTTCTTTAGATTTACGTGTTATCTTAGCAGTTGATGAAGCAGGAGAACGGATTGTACAATATCATTTTATGAATCGAAACTCGGCAGCAGTGTTAGATTTTGGATTAGAAGAAGAAGAGGAAGCAGAAGTACTTGCTTTTTGTAAAGAACACTATAAAGAAGCAATGTAAAACTGAGAAGGTAGAAACCTTCTCTTTTTTTTCGTACTTTTATAATAAAGAACAATAGTTAGGATAGGACTAGATTTTAAAAATTTGTACCGTAAAAGTACCATTTTTATCAGTGATATATATTCACACATGCTAGCAGTTTTCTTCTCATGTTTATTGGGGTAAACTGTAAGGTAACGATTTTAAATAAGAAGGTGGCCATTTTTATGGAAATAGCAAAATTAATGAAGCATGTCGACGTTAAAGAAATTAAAAATGCTAAACAAATAGAGATAACTGGCCTTGCATATAATTCACGCAAGGTGGAAGTAGGACAAGTATTCGTTTGCGTGCGGGGATTCAAAGTTGATGGACACAAATTCGCGGGACAAGCAGTTGAAAATGGTGCAGCTGCACTTGTTGTAGAGGAATTTATAGAGAGTATAGAAGTTCCACAATACAAAGTGGAGAATGGCAGACTTGCGTTAGCAACTCTTGCAGATGCATTCTATGATCACCCAACGAGAAAACTAAAAACGATAGGTATTACTGCAACAAATGGCAAAACTTCTACCTCATTTATGACAAATGCAATCCTAGAAAACCACGGATTAACAACAGGTCTAATGGGAACGGTTGTCGTTAAAATAGGTGATTACGCGGAGCCTTCTGAATTGACAACACCGGAATCCTTAGATTTGCAACGTTTTTATGCTCAAATGGTAGACGCTGGTGTGACACATGCAACAATGGAGGTATCTTCATCTGCGCTAGAGTTGAATCGAGTAGGATGTGTAGACTTTGATATTGTTACATTAAATAATATTAGTCGAGAGCATATTGACTTACACTCATCGTTCGAAAACTATTTCGAACATAAATCTAGCCTTATTCGTAACGCTGGAGCAGGTAAAGTAGCTATATTAAATTTGGATGATGTTTATTCGGCTTCTCTGATAAGTAAAACAAAAGCAAAAGTTATCACTATTGGAGTTGAAGAACAATCTGCAGATGTTGTTTGTAGAAATTTAGATTTATCAACAGGACGTGCAAAATTTACCGTAGAAATTATGCGTGATTTAGTAACAGCGGATGTAGTTATTCCAAAGCAGCAATTCCAAATTGAACTATCCACACCTGGATTTCACTCAGTATATAATTCCATGGTTAGTATTGTCATCGGATTATTATGTGAGGTGCCGATTGCAACGATTCAAAAAAGTTTATTTGAATTTGTTGGGGTAGAGCGTCGTTTTGAAATCATTTTCGAAGACGATTTTAAAATAATTGATGATCATTTCGCTAATAGTGGAAATATAGATATCACACTTGGTACATTAGAAAAAATGGATTTTAATAGTGTTTCGCTAGTGTATGCGATTCGCGGAGATCGTGGAGTAACGGTGAATAAAGAAAATGCAGAAGCAATTGCAAGATGGGCTCCTAGACTTGGAATTCACGAAGTCATTGCGACACTTAGCCGCTCCCATGTTACACAAAAGGATGTCGTTTCAGAAGCTGAGCTAGCTGTATTTAAAGAAGTCATGGAGGAAGCGGGTATTAACGTCCACCTCTATGAAGAGTTACCGGCAGCGATTGAACATAGTCTTAATGAAGTAACTGAAGGCGATCTAGTTTTACTAGCTGGATGCCAAGGAATGGACTACGGTGCAAAAATTGCATTAGAACAACTACAAACAATAAGACCAGATATGGACAAAAAGAAATTGTTCCAAGCACTTGAAAAGAGAGTAGCTGGAAACTCATAAAGAAAAAGACCGACATCTTATTTTGTCGGTCTCAGACTGTTGACAAACTCGATAAAAAATCGAATTTGCCTACAGTCTTTTTTCTTACGTCCAGTCAAGTTTATTTACGTACTTTATTTACAACTATTATTTAAGTAGATTGGAACGAGTAGAAATCTAACGTTTTATGTTTTTATGTATACTAAATAAACCTGGTGAATTTGAT
>NZ_VDGI01000009.1:0-56986 GCF_006861825.1 Psychrobacillus vulpis
TATCTAGGGTAAACTTTAATTGGGTCATTATTAATCTCTCCTCATTGTTTATCGTCGTTGAAAACATTGTAACCAAGAGGGATTAATTTGACCCTTTTCCTTTTTACACAATTATATGGACTTAATCGCATACTCAATACTTATGCGCGGATAACTCGATAATACACTCGGATAAACTAGGTATGCGAGCATAGCTGCTCGATATGCTCGCATACTCATTACTTATGCGCGGATAACTCGGTGGTATGCTCGGATAAGCTAGGTATGCTCGTATAGTCGATCGATATGCTCGGATACTCATTACATATGCGCGGATAACTCGGTGGTATGCTCGTATAGCCGCTTGATATGCTCGGATACTCATCACTTATCCGCGGATAACTCGGTGGTATGCTCGGATACTCGGTACATATGCGCGGATAACTCGATGATACACTCGGATAAGCTAGGTATGCTCGCATAGCAACATGATTTGCTCAATTTCGTACTATTTTTTCATTAGTCCCTTTAATTGATCGAGGACTGCTCCGAACTTTTTTTCATCTATATTTTCTCGAAAGTCTCGAAATGGATTAGCTTGTTTTTTTAATCTTTCTAAAACATTTGGAATAGAAAACATATCTGGCTTTAGCGAGCTATTTACTTCCTCCCAATTTAGTGGGGTTGCAACTAAACCTAGGTCATTTCCCCTTGTAGAATAAGGAGCTATTATTGTTTTTCCTTCGGCGTGCTGAATGTAGTCTAAGTACAATTTATTTTCTCGGTTTTTCTTTAATCGTTCTATCGTAAACCATTGAGGTACTTGTTCGCACAAAAATTGACAAACAAACTCCGTGAAAACACGAGTATCTTCATAGGAATACGTATCAAATGGCAGCGGAATATAAATTTGCAATCCTTTTCCTCCAGAGGTTTTTACAAAGGATTGTAGTTCGAATTGGTCAAATATTGCTTTCATTCTTATTGCAGCTTCTACCGCTAAAGAAAACTCCTTCACAGAAGGTGGATCCAGGTCAAATACGATTTCTGTTGGTTTATTTGTTTGGATAGTTTGAAATGGAATGTGAAACTCTAACGCAAGCTGGTTCCCTAACCACAATAGGGATTCGACGTCATTACACAAAATATAATCGATGTCATCACTACGCTTAGTTGTAATGTAATCTGGAATATAATCTGGACTATTTTTTTGATAAAAACTTTCACCAGGTACTCCGTGAGGAAAACGAATAACGGTCAAAAGCCTCTCACGTAAAAACGGCAGGATGTATGGTGTTATATTTTGTAAGTACAACAAGTAATCGTCCTTTTGAATATCACTTGCCGGCCAAACAGATTTTTCGGGATGTGTTATTTGTAAAACTTCAGGTAAAGGAAATAGCTGTCTTTGCATCTTCTGCCAGTTACAATCGAACGCCTCGATTTCAAAGTTAAATGCATGGAATCGAGGTTCTCTTAAATGCTTTCCATCAAAATCAATACAAACAATATCTACGCAAATGGATGGTTCCAATTCCCATATATTTTCGGATAGTTTTGTTCCATTTGATTGAAATAATGCTATTAATGTATGTAATTCTTCCTCTTTCAAACCATGGCGTAATGTTACGACTTCCGTTAACTCGTCATTGTGATAAACTGCTCCATGAAAATAGCCATTACTTTTATCATATTTAATTAAAATGACACTAACGTATCTCCAATTTTTGATTTTTACCCAATTAACCGTACGCGTATTGCTTTCCCAATTGCTAGTTTTTCGCTTGGCAACAATTCCTTCCCCATTACTAACTTCAATATTGTTCCACAATCGTTCACTATCCTGGAAAGTATCAATTGCCTGTACTCGATGCTTGTCTTCGTAATTGATAGTAATAGGAATCTTCATTTTCTGAAAAAGCTTATCTAAAGTTTGTTTTCGTTTTGTTATTGGAAGACTCGTTACACTTTCTCCTTTATATTTCAGCAAATCAAACACAACATAGTGACACGGAAATTGTTGTACATGTGTGCTAATCACATCTTGATTACTCATCCTACCTCTTAACTGAACAATGGAAAAGTTACTTTTCCAATTGTTTATTAAATAAACTAGTTCACCATCCAGCGTTAAAGGTAAGTAAGGTTTAATTTGTTCATGTATTTCATAACAGAAGCTAATGATTTCTGGAAACATATTATTGAGAACTTTGCCATTTCTACTTTTAAGAATAGGTTCACTCTCCCACTCTAATAGGCATCGAAAGCCATCATATTTCGTCTCGTATATCCAGTCTTTTCCTAATGGAATTTCATCTACTCCAGTTAACAGCATAGGTTTCATATTCAACCTACTTTCGATTTTCTTCTAGCATTTGATTATTTCCTATTTAAAATACATAAAAACATTCAAACCGTGCATAGTAAAAAGAAAAAGTGGGTGGAAGTATATGCATACAGTTTGGAAAGGTAGCATTAGTTTTGGACTTGTTAATATTCCAATTAAACTCCATGCTGCAACTGAAAATAAAGATATAAAATTGCGCCAACTCCATAAAGAATGCCATACTCCAATTTCTTATGAAAAAGTTTGTGAAGGTTGCAAAAAAGAAGTGAAAAGTGAGGATATTGTAAAGGCTTACGAGTACTCTAAAAATAAATTTGTAGTATTAGACGATGAGGAACTCGAGAAGTTGAAAAAAGAAAATGAAGATAAAGCAGTGGAAATTATTGATTTCGTAAAGTTGGAAGAAATAGATCCAATCTATTTTGAACGAACCTACTTCATGGCACCAGACAGTGGAGGTGGAAAAGCATACACCTTGTTAAGAAAGGCACTAATGGAATCCGGTAAGATTGGTGTCGCAAAAATTATGATTCGTTCCAAAGAACAATTAGCCGTAGTTCGAGTGTACAAAGACACACTAATAATGGAAACCATTCACTTTCCAGATGAAGTGAGAAGTACAGCAGATGTTCCGAATATACCTAGTGAACAAACAGTCGTTCAGAAAGAACTCGATACCGCTCTTTTATTAGTTGACCAATTAACAACAACTTTTGAACCGGAAAAATATACAGATGATTATCGTACGGCATTAATGGAACTAATAGAAGAGAAGAAAGCTAATAATAGTACAGTTTCTGCAAGCGATAAACAACCTGCTATGCCTTCCAATGTAACCGATTTAATGTCTGCTCTCCAAGCTTCCTTAGATAAGACAAAAAAGAAAAAGCCAACTACGAGAAAGAGAACTCCGAAAGTAAAAACGTCATAATGATGAAAGTCCTTATATTTAACTTTGCCAGATGGAGGCCAATATCCAAATGAATAAGAAAATCGTTGAAACGGCTCCCTTTCCGCGGGCGTTGCCTTAGCCTCCTCTCTACGCTGCGGGGTCATCGGCTAACGCTATTCCCGCAGGAGTGTCGCCTTTTTCAACGATTTTCTAAAAACGAATAAATATTTACCTTAAAAAATAGACAGTTCTTCAGTGCCTTCGCTACGCTCCTGCAGGGTCTCGCCTGTCTCACTTTTCCCTTAGAAGTCGAGCTGTAAACTTCGGAGATATGCAGAGGGTCTGAAAAGTCCCTATCATTCGACTTTGCCAGATAAGAGTATCCAAACCCAATAAATAAGAAAATCGTTGAAACGGTTCCCTTTCCGCGGGCGTTGCCTCAGCCTCCTCGCTGCACTGCGGGGTCATCGGCTAACGCTATTCCCGCAGGAGTGTCACCTTTTTCAACGATTTTCAAGACAGGGGTCTCTAATCTAAAAAATACTTAAATCCCAACTATCTGCTATTTGTTTTAATAACATTACACCTGCTACGCTACTGCCATACTCGTCAATAGCTGGTCCATAAATGCCTATTCCGCAACCTTGTAATAATGGAAGATTTTCATTTCTAACACGAGGTGGTACTGCTGCCATAATTCCTCCGGACACGCCTGTTTTGGCTGGGATTCCAATGGAAGCAGCGAACTTACCTGAAGCATTGTATACACCACATGTGAGCATTAAGCTTTTGGCTAACCGGGCTACCTCTTTAGGTAGGATTTGTTCGTTTCGGATAGGGTGATAGCCATCTTGAGCTAGAATTAATCCTATTAATGCGATGTCTTCTGTAGTTACTTCAAGCGAACATTGTTTCAAATATACTTCTAGAGCTTCCTCTACTTCTATTTCTAAATAGCCTGTTTCTTTCAAATAATAGGCTAACGCTCGATTTCGATTTGCCGTTTGCCATTCAGAGAGAAACACTTCCTCATTTAATCTCGGTCTCTTCCCTACCATTTTCTCCATTAATGAACGTATAGATTCTAATTTCTTTGTTGAATTGTCTCCTGGAAGAATGGAGGAAACTGTAATTGCTCCAGCATTAATCATAGGATTGAACGGCTTTCCTGGCTTATGCATTTCTAAACGAATGATTGAGTAAAAGGGATCTCCAGTCGGTTCTAAATCGACCTTATCTAATACATAAGGAATACCATGATGCATACATGCAGCAATAAAACTAATTACTTTGGAAATGCTTTGCAAAGTAAAAGGAATGTCCCAATCTCCAGACTTGAAATTGGTTCCATCTGGCCCTATTAAAGTAATACCTAATTGTGATGAGTTAACCTTTTCTAACGCAGGAATATAAGATGCATTTTTTCCTTCCTTAGAAAAGGGACGATAGTTGGTTACCCATTCATCAATTATATGAATACTTTGATTATCTTTTGGAATGCTTGTTTGTACCATTCTCTCCATCCCTTTACTATAAAATTACTATTTTTATACTAATAAATTGATTCTATTTTCTTAATATAGAATAGAACAATATTCAAAAAAATACTATACAATTATTAATTAAAATAATCAGTAAAAAAAAAGCTACAATGACCACTATTTGCGGTACTGTAGCTTTTTCTCTATCATTTTTTATTCTCCATCACTATCATCTTCTTCTTTTTCTCGTGACGGTAGTATCCCCATTTTCTCCACTAGTTTTGGTAAATTCATTGCAACAAACATTAAAATTGCAGTAATAATAGCTAAATCATATGCACCATAGCCTATTGTCAAACCTACACAAGCTGTAATCCATAGATTAGCTGCAGTAGTAAGTCCACGTTTTGCATTAGCCTTATCTACCCAAATTACGCCTGCACCAAGAAAACCAATACCACTAATTACTTGTGCAGCTAATCGCATAGGGTCCATATATGGCCCTTGGTTTAAAGTTGATAAAGACATTGCTAATGTTGATCCTAAACACACTAATATATGAGTTCTAATACCAGCTGGCTTATCTTTAATAGCTCTTTCTAAACCAATTAAAAACCCTAAAAAAGTTGCAACAATTAGTCTAATATATAATTCAAAATGTAAATCGAATAACGATCTAATAAAATCCATATGCATCACTCCTTATTATCTTCTAAATGATTTCTTTACTTTCTACTGAGGTCATTTTTATCCACCTTTATATATTCTATAACCAATTCCTAAAACCCTTTGCAAGATAAACATATAGAAGTTCCTCCTGCTTACCTTCTAAGTCTTAGGTCTTAGAAAAATATAATCCTAAGGTTCAATGTGGAATAGTTTTCTATTTTTTACAATGAAATAGCTAATGAGAAGATTTTAGAAGGGAGCTCATAGTTTGAAATACAAATAAACCGGACTTTTATCGTTTATCGTACAAAATGAAAATTTTTAGGAGGAATCATTATATGTCGTTTTTTACTAAATGGGCTTTTGGTAACAGGGCTGCTGTCGCTGTATTAACCATTTTAATATTAGTGATAGGTGTTGTCAGTTACTTTAGACTGCCTATGGAATTTTTACCCTCAGCGGATAATCCGCAAGTGACCATTATTTCTATGGGTCAAGGGACTGACTCCAAAACAATGGAATCCGAAGTTACCATTCCGATTGAAAGAGCAGTTACACGTGTGAATGGAAAAACATCCGTCTATTCTACAACTGGAGACGGATTTTCAAAAGTAGACCTGTTTTTCGAGGCAGGAACTGATATGAAGCAAGCAAAACTAGACGTTCAAGATGCGTTAAGTAATGTAGGTTTGCCTTCGTATATATCCAAGCCAACCATTTCACAGCTTAATACATCTATGATTCCAATTGTTAATATTGCCGTCACTTTTGATGAAGGTATGACGACAGAAAATATGGATTTCGCACGTGAAAAGCTTCAAGCTCACTATCAAGAAATCAAAGGAGTTTCCAGTGTTGATGTATACGGAATCACAGATTCCATCATTTCCGTCAAGATTGATGATGAAAAATTAGCTGAAAATCAAATTCCTCTACAAGCGGTTATGGGTGCACTTCAAGGTCAAAATACTGCTTTAGCTGTCGGTGAAAAGATTATAGATGGAAAAACAAGCAATATTAAAGTAATTGGTGATTTAACAAGCATTGAAAAACTGAAAGGGTTAACGGTAGCTCCTAATGTAACACTTGGAGATATAGCTACGATTGAAGAAACAAAAGATGCTAATTTCATTAGCCGTTTTAATGGCAAGGATAGCTTAGATATTAGCATCACGAAAGACAGTCAATCCAATGCAGTAAAAATTAGTAAAGAAGTTGAAAAAGTAACAAAGGAAATCAATGAAAAATATGATCAGCAGGAATCAGTCGTTTACGTATCTTCTGCTGATTTAGTCGAAAATTCGGTTCATACGATGATAAAAGAAGTTCTTCTTGGTGCACTATTTGCAACGATTGTCATTATGCTCTTTTTACGAAATATCCGTTCTACTTTTATTACAATCGTATCGATTCCTTTATCACTTTGCTTCACATTATTCTTACTGTCAATGTCTGGTGTGACATTGAATATTTTAACGCTTGGCGGTGTCGCTGTTGCGGTTGGACGCTTAGTGGATGATAGTATTGTTGTAATCGAAAATATTTTCCGTAAAATGCAAACAGAGAAATTCTCCGTAAAAATGATTATTGACGCAACTAAGCAAGTGGGAGTCGCTATTACTGCTTCTACATTAACAACAGTAGCCGTTTTCTTACCAATGAGTTTATTAAATGGAGGACTTCAAGATTTCCTATTACCATTTGCATTAACGGTTACGTACTCCTTGCTTGCTTCTTTAATCGTTGCGTTGACTGTTGTTCCAGTTATGAGTGCAGGATTATTGAAGAATGCAAAGATTCCTGAGCATAAACCAGCTGTTCGTTTCCCAAAAATAGTTACATGGTCCTTGAACCATAAATGGATCGTGTTTACAATTTCCATCCTTCTATTCTTTGGTTCAATCGCTACTTATTTTGTCATCCCAAAAGGAGCAGTTGACAATTCTTCTGCTGACTATGTCATGGCAACGCTCAGTTACCCGAATGATACACCAATAGAAGAAGTAAAGGAAAAGACATTGGAACTGGAATCATCTATTCTAGCAATGGATAAAGTGCAACATGTGTTTTCGCAGGTAGGTTCTCCAGCGGAAGCAGCTCAATATGGCTACGTAGGATCGCCGACTGAAGCATCGTTTAGTATTTTATTAAATGATAAAAAAGATACAGAACACATCGTGAAAGAAATGGAAAAGAAAAAGGATCAATATCCTGATGCCATTTTAGAAGTTAGTGCATCTTCCTTTATGATGGGAGGAGCAAGTACGAATATTACGATCGATGTGGTTGGTGAAAATTTAGCGGATTTGGAAGAAGTAGCAACAACTATTAAAGAAAAAGTACAGGACATTGAAGGCGTAGAGGAAGTTACGACCAATCAAGACGAAAAGAAAACTGTACACTCTCTCGTAGTTGACCCTACAAAAGGAAATACAGAACAAGTTGCCCAACAGTTAGGTGTGATGTTAAATAAAACACCAATTGGAACGATTAGTTTAAATGATAAACAAAAAACTGTATTCCTAGAACCGCTCCTAGATACGAAAACACCAGGAGACCTGAAAAAGATACAAGTCATGACCGATACAGGTCTTGTTCCTGTTTCATCGATTGCAAAGTTACAAAGTGAAGAGCGTTCAACTAACCAGTTCCATAAAGACGGAGATGCCTACCTTCGAGTAACAGCAGCAGTTGATCCTGCAAAGCTATCAGAAATCTCAAGTAAAGTGAATGTAGAGATTTTCGGTGATAAAAAGGACAATGAAGGCATGGATATTCCAGAGAATGTCGACGTTCTAATCGGTGGTTCTAGTAGTCAACAAGCAGAGGATTTTACAGATTTATTCCTTATTATGCTTGTTTCCATCGGGATTGTATTTTTAATTATGGTCATCACATTTAAATCAATCAAAGCACCAATTGCTATTCTTTGCTCGTTACCACTTGCTGCAATTGGAGCTATTTTAGGAATTCTTATTAGCGGTATATCCGTAGATATTACAGCTCTTCTTGGAGCATTAATGCTAATTGGTATCGTCGTAACAAATGCGATTGTGCTTTTAGACCGAGTGAAACAAAATGAACAAAAAATGATCATTCGCGATGCACTTGTAGAAGCAACAGCAACAAGAATGAGACCAATCTTCATGACTGCAATCGCAACAATCTGTGCGATGCTTCCACTATTATTGAAGCAAGCAGAAACAGGAAGTTTAGTATCTCAAAGTCTTGCGATTGTTGTTATTGGCGGGTTAGCTATGGCTACTCTGCTAACACTGATTGTGATCCCATGTATATATGAATTGCTTTATTTTAGGAAGTCTAAGAAACAACGTGTTAATCAAGCAGCTGAGCAAGAGGTTTCCAATTAGTAAGAAAAGCTACCCTGTACGTAATCGTTTCCGGAGTGCTTTGGATCAGACTTTTGCTACACCATTACCGTTGGATAATTAAAGGAGCTGGAAGTGACCGTGGTCACTTTCAGCTCCTTCTATTTCGGTAATCGTGTGGCGATCGTCTGTCCGTCGTACTCCTACAACTTTTAGGCACATGGTTGCTATCGTTTGGATAATGAAAGAATTAATTCTGTCCTACTCATAAAGCATGCGACCGAAGATACAATTTCGGTCGCACTTTACTGCTCTATAGGATGGTTGCTTCTAAGTTTTCTTTCTAAGGACACGTAATTTCTAACCAAATAGTTATTACTTTTTTTAGTTCTTGTTCCTTTGCTTTCACATCATTTATACTAGTAAATTTAGCTATAGCTCTATCATGAGCAACCCACTCTAGTATTCCTGTTGTATCATCAATCAGATGTTGTACATCAACATTATCCTTAACCTTTGATCCGCAATGAAAGATAAGTCGAAAAAATCCTTTACCGTGTAGATTAAATGTTATTCTGTCCTCACCTTCAATGTGATAACTAGGCGCATTCCATTTGATATGTTCAGAAATAATAATATTAGCATTTAAAATGATTTTTCGGACTTCCTCTATTTCTTCTTTAAGCGGATGGTCAAGATTATTCATAAATTCTATCACTTGTTGTGGTCCAGTCCATTTTACTGATTTCTTATCTGTTGTTTCGGATGGCTTATTATTTTTTGTCATAACACCTTACCTCCCTTTCAATTTTTATTTGTATTCAAAGAAAATAGTGTTTACTACTTTTGACAAATAAACTAAAATTCCTTCTTGAAATGGGATAAGAGCTTAAAAAATGCTTAACTCTTGCCTGGCCTGGACTCTAATTGATTCCTTGTATATATGAATTGCTTTATTTTAGGAAGTCGAAGAAACAGCGTGTTATTCAAGCAGCAGAGCAGGATGCTATTTAATGTGAACATAAAGAAACCAGACCATAGCTTAAACGCTATGATCTGGTTTTCATGTGTTTCTTATTAGCGCGAAGGTCTAGCTTCTTGACAATTTGAACACTTTTTTTGATTGCTACCTTTAAATTTAGTAAACGTCTTTTCAAAAGTATTTCCACATGAACATTTAAACTGTAATTTTTGCGAGTAACCTATATATTCATTAGAAAGTAGTTCACTCTCTGAATTCTTCTTGACATAATCACGGATGCCTTCAATGGTCCATTTTTTATTCATATTTACACCTCCAATATTAACAGGAAGAAGTTTCTGATAAATTCCTTCCAATTTCCTGAATATCCTATTATACCATCACTTCCACTCTCCTGTGTTTGACTGAAATGTTTCTCAATTTGTGGATCACATAGGAATATTGTTTGGGCAAGGAATTTATGCTATACTAAGATAGCAAACAATGATTTTGACATCCAAAAATACCGATTGTCATTCACTGAGTTGAACCAGTCGAGATTATTGGGTGCCAAACCCGCAAGAATTCTTTAGGAACAAGGAATTCTTAAGAAAAAAAGCATTATCTCTTTTGAGATAATGCTTTTTTATATACATACTTCAGAACCTATTCTTGAGTTAACCAAAAATTTGGGTACATATGAATAATTATTAGTACTTATTGTTTTTTCTTTGAGCTTGTGCTTTTTGATTTGCTTGAGCGTTTTGTTGTCTAACTTCTTGTGCATTCGTTTCACTTTCAATTGAAACGCCAAATTCAGAACCGAATTCAGTAGACAGGTTTTGTGATGCTTTTTGATTTGCTTGAGCATTTTGTTGTCTAACTTCTTGTGCATTTGTTTGAGTTTCATTTGATACGGCAAATTCAGAACCAAATTCATTAGACATGTTTTGTGACGCACCTTGAGCTTTTTGAGCAGATTGTGCATTTTGTTGTCTAACTTCTTGTGCATTTGTTTGACTTTCATTTGAAACATTGTTTTTATTGTTGTTTGCCATTCTTCTTCACCTCCATAAATTATGTTTTCCAAAACAGAGCTTATCATTAGTAGCAAATGTTGGAGTCAACTGTATTAAGTTTTTTAACTCAATTTTATGGCATACTATTTAGCGAAGAGAAGAGAAAATATGTAGTGATAAAAATAGGGTTATTCAACTAGAGTTCAACTCCCGTCAAATATCTAAATCCTTTAAATGATTGTGACGCTATAATTACCCAACAATAAACAATAACATTTCTAACCTTCTTGCTACAAGATTTAAAGAAAACACAATATGTTAGTATCAATAAATACTACTCTTACTGTTTAAGTTCATTTAGAGTTTTGCAAGTCCAGTTATCAATAGATGTTTTCCAATCCCTTTTCCTTGGTGGCTAGGATGAACATATAATGACCCTAAGAACACTTCTTTGTCAGATAAATTTCCAGAGAAAAAAGCATATCCCATAATCTCTTTGTTATTTTCAGCAACCATATTTTAGAGAGGATTTAAAGCGTTTATTCATCTCCTCATTAGAGTAAATATCCTTTAAAACTTTATCATGTATACCTTCTGGAATAAAACTACTATATGTATCTCTCCAGGTAGGAACTGAAATAACCCTGACCAGAAACCGCATCAATTAACACAGGACTTTACCTGCTGCTGGAGTTCCTACCACTGGGGTTCAATAATTTCTTCTAGATAATCGCCTAATTGGCATGTTAAAGCTGGATAAACTCAAGAATATTTCGTTGAAAGAAAAAAACTTATTCTTGGAAATACCATTAATCTAAGCACAAAATGGCATAATCATCTATTCGTTTATTTCTATTTCCTTCTTTTTCGTTCTTTTTCGTATTGCATATACGACTACCATCAAAAGAGGTAAAAAAAGTCCGATTGATAATGTTAAGGAATTACCCGTTGTACTGTCCCAATGTTGTTGGTACATGACATTAGGATAAATCACGAGAGAAAGGACCACGGCAATCATTCCTAGTGGTAATGTTAAAGGGCGGTAATCTTTCAAATTCAGAATTTGTGCCATCCCTAAAACGGAAGCGTAAAAATAAAGGGTCGTTTTAAAATAGAGGGTGATAACCCAAAGTGAAGCCATTAATCCCTCAATACGCTGCACAAAATTCCCGATATTTATCCTTTTGGTCAATTCATAGCTTGGATATATCTCTCCAGCAGTTTTCTCAACACCAAATACCGAAACACTCAAAAATGTAATAACGATGATGACGATGCCGCCTATTAAGTTTCCAAGTAAAAAAGATTTTTTTACTTGTTTCATTTTGTTAATAAAGGAAGGAAAAATCATTAAGAGAACAACGGCATCAACTGAAGATACTACGACATAAAAAATGGATGATTGAACGATCTTTTTTGTCCCCATCTCATATACAGGCTGTATGTTTTCAAACTTCATTTCAGGTGAAATAAACGCTACTAAAATGAAAAAAATGACGAAGAAAACGACAATTAAGATTTCTGCAGTACGAGCGAAGGTTTCTAATCCAAGACGGACTCCCATCACCATAACCCCCGCCAGAAGAATACTAAGGACTACCATTGGAGTACTTGGCATCATATGGATGTTTAGGAATAGCCCAAAATAATACAAAAGTTCTGAAGCATATATAAGAGACATGAGTACAAACAAAGCAGAAAAGGCTTTACCTACCCATTTTCCAAATAGTTTTTCAAGGAGTTGGACATAGGTGAGGTTAGGGAACCAAAGAGCTATAGTGATGAATAGCCATATGACCAATAACCCTATACCCGTACCAAATATAGCGGCAAGCCAGGCATCTTGCTTCGCGTCAGTTGCTAATGCTGATGGTACAGTTAAGATGCTCGTACCAATCGTAAATAAAATAACTAATACTAGAAATTGATACGAATTTATTTTAACGTCTCGAATCATTTCATATCATACCTTCCCCTATACACTGTTCTTTTATTTCAACAAATGAGAAATAACGTCATCAAGCGGTTTAAAAATAATAGTGAGTAAATCTAGTGGATTTGGAATAGGTTTTTCAAATCCAAGTGTAATACTTAGACCTACCCCAATTGCAAGTAGAATTGAAAACACAAGTAACTCTTTTTTATATTTTTTTTCCAAGAGAGGCGGAACTTCAATCCACAGAATGGCTGCTGCAATCAGGAGTATTCCTATACTTTTTATCATGATTATCTACCCTCTATCTCTTCTAAAAATGAATTACCTACTGTACCCGTATGCACAAGTTTTACGTCTACTTTAACATTCGCTGTCATCTCAGGGAATTCCTCATCCCACTGTTCTTTAATCTTTTTCCATTCTTTCGGATTAGATCGATGAATGGCATTACCAAATCCAAATATGTCTGACTTATACTGTTTTTGTACCGTTTCAATGGTCGATTTAATGCGCTCTTCCATCTCTTTTTCAGTATTCTTCTCTAGCTCAACAATTGTTTCTGGGTCATTAAGATTAATTTGACACTCTACTTCCCCAACATTTCCTTTTACTTTAATATTGATATCCACTTCAGGCTTACCTTTGTTCATTTTGCCTTTCATTTTAGAATCGAATTGAATAATCTCTAAAGTGGCTTTCCCCTCTTCAGGACAAGATATAGCTGTTACAGTATTTTGCACTTCGTTGACGATGGCATTATACCTTCTGCCATCTATTTCAGTTAACCAGCCTACCAGTTTATCTTTTTTAAACACCGCTAAACCATTATATTCAATTCGCGCAGAAGGAGTAATCGATTCCACATTCTGTTTGCTTGATCCCATTTCTTGTTCCCCTGTTACTATAATCCCTGTTAATACGGCTTCCTTTCCATCACTTGTAAGATTGGCTATCAACTCATCTAATATAAAGGCGTTCGTTGCAGCCCAGGAGGCTTCTGACGTTTTTAGCGTGTTAAACATTTTATTGGCAGGTATATTTTCAATCGTTGTTGTGACATTCAGTACTTCCGCTGCAGTCATATCCTTAGCAATAACAACAAAGAAATCAGATCGAAATTCCCAATCTCTTGACAGAAAATCTAAGGATTCGGCTATACCTTCTTCAGCTAAATCCTCACCAAGCACAAGCGTTCGAAGATGTCCAGGATATATTTTTCTAGGCGAGATCTTTGTAATTTTTCGAAGGGCTTCATATACCGTTTCTCCGGTCGCCTGAAACAGGGTGACTGGTGAACGCCCAGTACTTGTTTTCGACGATATTTCCGAAGGTACAACCACTTGAGCAGTTACTTGGTATTCATCTTCTACTTTATCGATTCCTAATGCCAACGTAATGCCAAGCTCATTTAATTCCCTCCGGTCCCAACACCCCGTAAGAAAGAGGCTGAGAATCAGGAGAACAAACATGCACTTTTTCATCGTTTAAACCCCTTCATACTCCTTATTTTTTGGTGGCTCTGGTTTTGCAGAGGCTGAATCTTGTTGCCTAACTATATTTTGTTGATTGATTAGACTAGGTCGAGTAAACATTTTCCATCTAGGCAAGCGAATAAACGTATCCTCTTGATCGGGAAGATTAAATGGAGCTACTGGAGACATATAAGGCACGCCAAAAGAACGCAAACTGCATAAATGCAGAAGTAGGGCAATTAAACCAATCGTTATTCCTACTAAACCAAAAGAAGCAGCTAGTGCCATAAACCCAAAGCGTAGCATCCTGACAGAGATAGCTAAGTCGTAAGTTGGAGACACGAAACTAGAAATAGCGGTTATTGAAACCACGATTACCATCGCAGCAGAAATTATGCCTGCTTCAACCGCTGCTGTTCCAATAACAAAAGCGCCTACTATAGACATGGCTGAACCGATGTTTCGTGGCATTCTTACGCCTGCTTCACGCAAGATTTCAAAGGTGACTTCCATTATGATTGCTTCAACAAATGCAGGAAATGGGACACCTTCTCGTTGGGCTGCCAGACTAATAAGGAGTGCAGGCGGTAGCATTACATGATGAAAAGTTGTGATTGCAATAAAAAATGCAGGTGCAAGCAATGCAATCGTGAATGCAAAAAAACGAAGGAGTCGAATAAGACTCGCAATATCCGCCCGTTGATAGTAATCTTCAGAGGATTGGAAAAATTGGGTGAATAATGCTGGAACAATTAGCACAAAGGGTGTTCCATCAACCAAAATTGCAATTCGCCCTTCCAATAGTGCCGCAGCTACAATATCGGGACGTTCTGTATTGAAAACAGTGGGAAAAGGTGATAGAGGCGCATCCTGAATCAATTCCTCGATGTTTCCACTTTCAAGAATTCCATCAATATCTATTTTATCCAAACGCAAACGGACTTCTTTCACTGTTTTGTCATTTACAATTCCGTTGATATACATCATGGAAACATTCGTTTTCGTTCGTTTTCCAATAACTTTTGATTCCATCCAAAGATTCGGGTCTTTAATTTTTCTACGGACTAAGGCTGTATTTACACGCAAATTTTCGGAGAATCCTTCGCGTGGCCCTCTTACTACCATCTGTGCCGTTGATTCCGTTACTCCACGCTCAACCCATTGCCTATTGGAAATGATTAAACCTTGGGCATATCCATCGATTAAAAGAATCGTATCCCCCGATAAAAGTCCAGAAAAAAGTTCTTCAAAATTAGTTAGTTCTTTAATTTCTCCTACTGTCATGGCAAAATCTTTTAATACGCTAATAAGATTTTGTTCAGGAGATACCTTTTTCTGTAATTCGGTCCCTTTGATATCGAGCATGAGCGTTTCCAAAATGAAATTTTGTAATGAGTCTGTATCGGTTAATCCATCTGTATAGATGATACCGGCTTTAATAGTTTCTTCTTTTCCGATTCGAATTTCTCGAATGATAATATCCGAGCTTTTTCCAAGGGAATCTTTTATTATTTGTATATTTTCTTGTAGATTTGTTTTTAATTCGTTTGTTGAACTTGTCTTCATCATTTGGCTAGTTGAAATAGAATTAGAATGTATTTTAGAATTACTTTTCTTTCTAAAAAAGCTCATACACTACCTCATTTACTGTTTGTTTTTTTTTCGAACTTAAATATAATTTTGTTTATTACTTTGCCAATTAGGAAAATATCGCTTGATTCGTTAACTTTTCTATTAATCAAGTTGATGAGTTATAGATTCTCATTTTCATTAGCATGAAGAAACTCCTTTTAACGAAAAAGACTGAAAACACATACAATTTGTTTTAATTTGTTAAATCATACTACATTTAATAAATAGCAGGATATTTTCGACAAAACTTCTAAATAAGGGACAAAAAAAGTGAATAAACAAATGCACTTACCAAATCTACCTATGAATAAAAATACTGCAGTGATGAATTATGCTTTCGTCGACACTGTACACCCAAGTGCCACTCTCCACTCTCAAAGATTAGTGACAATAGTTTTGACAATGAAACTTATTTTGTCAACGTGACTTGGAAACTACGAATAGTCTACCCTAGCCACATGGGCGATGGAGGCGGATAAATCATAACACAACCAAAAAGCCACGATCACCGAGCATTTTCGGTAATCGCGGCTTTTATATTTTCATTAATCGAATTCAATCAAATGAATAACTTTATGGTGCTTTTGTTTTTTTATTACTGTTTACCATTCTTTTTCTGATTATAGGATAAAGCTTACAATAACTGCTGACAATATGCTCACTAACGTTGCTCCGTATAAAAGTTTCAAGCCTAATCGTGCTACAACGTTTCCTTGTTTTTCATGAAGCCCTTTTACAGCACCTGAAATGATTCCAATGGAAGAGAAGTTTGCAAAGGAAACAAGGAACACTGAAATGATTCCGATTGATCGTTCACTTAAATTTGACGCTAATTCATTTAATGAGAGCATCGCTACAAATTCGTTTGTAACTAATTTGGTAGCCATAATACCACCTGCTGTTACTGATTCTGAAACAGGGATACCCATTAAAATCGCAAATGGAGCAAAGACATATCCCATAATTTCTTGGAACGAGACCCCAAATATCATATCAAATAAGGTATTTACTCCTGCCATTAATGCTACGAATCCAATTAACATCGCCGCAACTATGGTTACAACCTTGAATCCATCTAAAATATACTCCCCCAACATTTCGAAGAAGCTTTGTTTTTCTGATTGCACAATAAGGAGATCTTCTTCTTCGGTTACAGTGTATGGATTGATGATGGAAGCAATGATGAATCCTCCAAATAAATTAATCACGATTGCCGTTACGACATATCTCGGTTCAATCATTGTCATATAAGCTCCGACAATAGACATCGATACAGTAGACATCGCAGACGCAGATAATGTGTATAGACGCTGAGGGGATAATTGTCCAAGCTGTTTTTTCACTGTAATAAATACTTCAGATTGTCCAACTATAGCGGATGCTACCCCGTTGTATGATTCTAATTTACCCATGCCGTTTACTTTACTGATTGCCCAGCCAATCCATTTCATTATGAAAGGAAGCACTTTAATATGCTGCAGAATTCCAATCAGAGCCGAAATGAATACTATCGGAAGTAGAGCAGTTAAGAAGAAAGGAGCTTGTCCTTCATTCGCAAGGCCACCGAATACAAAATTAATTCCTTCGTTAGCGAATTCGAGTAATTTTTCAAACCCAGCTGCGATTCCCTCAATAAGAATCAATCCAAATTTCGTATTCAGTAATAAAAAAGTTAAAATTACTTGAATAACGAGCATCTGGATAATTGGTCTGACTTTTATTTCTTTCCGATTGTTACTTGCAATCCAGGCAAGACCTAGCACGACAATTAAGCCGACGATTGAGATTAAATAATTCATTTAATGCCTCCACAAAGTTGTATTAATGAAAGGTCGAACGTCTGACCAATTAAATCACTTAATAAGTATACATTTATTACTTACCATGTCCAAGGAAACTATTCCCTCTTGTCTTTTTACTAAACCAATCTTCCGATACAGATAACAAAAAAAGCCACGATCATCGAATCATCTTCGGTAATCGTGGCCCTTATCTTAAACTCAAATTTCCCATTTATTTATGTCGTTATGCATAATTACTAATGATAAAAAAAGATGCGAGTCCTAAACTCCCATCTTTTTTTATATTTACCAATTTTTTTATGGAGGTGGCAGGATTTGAACCCGTGTCCATTAGTCTTCCTATGTTTTCATTCATATTATTTATCTGTTTGTTTTTGCTTTTTTTTCAAATACTCCGCACGTATTTTTTCAAGTTGCTCCTTTTTATCAAATTTGGCAGGCTTGTGTTTTTCATGATACTTTGCCACAGCCACCTGACCTTTGGTATCCAATTGATATTTACCCACTTTGTTCACCTACTTTTCTTGTCTTTAAAGAGAATCTATTCAACAAATATAATATACCTTATTTTACTGAAGTAAACCTTTTTACTTTATTATTGTACTGCCTAACCTTGCATATACCAGTAAAAACTTAGTAAAATAATTCATAGCCAAATTGTATTCATTATACTTATCTTTACGACCTTAAATTTGCTGATTCATTTTAAAGTCATCAATCAAGTCGCTAATTTTAACTAAAACAAAAAACCTCTTCCAGTTATTTGTTATAAATAAATAAAAGAGAGTTTAATTTTTGAAATATAAATAGTTGTACGTTGACTGCCATGATCCGGGTCAATCATTACACAACCAAAAAGCCACGATCACCGAATCATCTTCGGTAATCGTGGCTTTTAAATCATCTAAATCGCAGTCTATTAATTCTTTCTACTATTGTCGTAGATTCTAGGAATTCACAGAAACTACTTTACCCTGTTTACCTTCTTTACGTTCTTTAGCGTACTCCGCAGTAGCTGTGAACAGTACGTCAGAAGATGAATTCAGTGCAGTTTCACAAGAATCTTGAATAACACCGATGATAAAACCAACACCTACAACTTGCATTGCAATATCAGCTGGAACTCCAAATAAATTACATGCTAGTGGGATAAGTAAAAGTGATCCACCTGCAACACCTGATGCACCTGCTGCAGAGACAGCTGCTACAACAGTAAGCAGAAGTGCAGTCACAAAATCAACTTCAATACCAAGCGTATTTACTGTTGCAAGAGTTAGCACAGCAATTGTAACGGCTGCACCGGCCATATTAATAGTAGCACCTAAAGGGATTGACACTGCATAAGTATCCTCATCTAAGCCTAGTTTTTCACATAATTTCATATTTACCGGAATATTTGCAGCTGAACTACGTGTAAAGAATGCATAAATACCACTTTCTCTTAAAACCATGAAAACAAGTGGATAAGGATTTTTTCGCGTATAGATGAATACGATTAACGGATTCACTACAAGTGCGATAAACAACATACATCCAACTAAAATTAAAATTAATCTACCGTAATCAAGTAAAGCAGAAAGACCACTTGTTACAATTGCACTAAAAACAAGCCCCATAATACCAAGCGGTGCTAAATTAATCACCCATTGTACTACTTTAGTGATTGCATCCGAAAAATTACCTAACATGTCTTTCGTATTTTGATTCGCATTTTTTAATGCAATCCCAAGAACGATTGCCCACATTAATATACCTAGATAGTTAGCATTTATGATTGCAGCAACTGGATTGGAAACTAAGTTAAATAGTAATGTTTGAAGAACTTCCAGAATACCTTCTGGTGGAGAGACGTCTTCTGCTCCTGTTGTCAATGTTAATGTAACTGGGAACATAAAGCTTGCAACTACAGCAACAGCCCCAGCTAGGAATGTACCAATACCATAAAGACCAAGAATCGATTTCATATTCGTTTTCTTGCCCTTTTTATGTACGGCAATCGCATGCATTACTATGAATAATACTAATATTGGTGCAACTGCCTTTAATGCACCGACAAATAAAGATCCGAAAATGGAGACCCAACTTGCGGCTTTAGGAACCGTTAAAGCTAAAATAAGACCTACAATAATACCAATCATAATCCTTTTTACTAAGCTCATTTGATTCCATTTAACAAATAAATTTTTCATTCTACTATCCCCCAAAATTTTCTTAAAACTCCCATAATAAAAAAAATCACAATCACTTCTCCCCGATAAAATAATATGTACTTATTTTAACTTTAAGTAGACTGATATTTTATTCTAACACAAATTTTTAGAATTTTGTAATGGTTATTTATGTTAGAATACTTTTTACATGGAAAAGTTTGGGGTATTATAGAAACAACAAAAAGCCACAATCACTGAATTATCTTCAGAATCTTAGTGTGTGTCCCTGTGTCAGAGACAAACATGAAAATCATAACATTCACGTTTGTTTGAATTAACATGAATGTTTTTAACACAGGGTAGCTGTTTTAAATCTCGCTATAGTTGTTAATTGGCATGTTAGCTATGACTACTCTGCTGACTCTGCCTTGTATATATGAATTGCTTTATTTTAGGCAGTCGAAGAAACAGCGAATAATTCAAGTAGCTAGCAAGAGGTTTCCAATTAATAAGAAAAGTACTTATAGAGCTATCAAAGAGAGTAACTTTTTCATAAGAAGCTTTATTAAGCTAACTGTACTTAATCGTTTCCAGAGTGCTTTGGATCAGACTTTGGCTACACCAGTACCGACGGATAATAATTAAATGAGCTGGAAGTGAGCGTTTTCACTTCCAGCTCCATCGTTTTCGGTAATCGTGTGGCGGTCGTCTATCCGTTAAACTCCTGCAACTTTTAGGCACATGTTGCCTATGATTTTGTTAATGAGAGAATTAATTCTGTCCTATTCATAAAGGTGAGACCGAAGATACAATTTCGGTCGCTCTGTTGCTGCTTTATATGATGGACGCTTCTTAGTTTTCTTTTTCTTCTTCCTTAGTTTTCGCATCATTCATACTAGTAAAGGGATATCTTTAGGAATCAAAAATTTTTAAGAAGACTTATAACTTTGAATCGTATTTTTCTAGTATCTTCTTTTCTAAATCTCTAAAATTATTTTGACTTTTTAAAAATTCCCTATTGAGAACATTGTCTTCTAAATCGATTACTAAATAGAATAATCCTAAATCATCCAAAAACTCAATCAAGGTGTTTTTCCTATTTCCATACTCATGAATCCAAGCAAACCCTTCACTATTTAAGAAAATTGTTGGTTCAATATAGTCATTTGAAACAAAAATATTACAATGATACGACAAGTAATTGATATTTGCTGAACCTGTATCAGAATCTATTTTTTCTGTTTCCTGTTTGCATATACAAATGAAATCTATACAATCTATCCAAGCCTCAATATAATATAACCAATCTTTTAACTCGGGTGTATCTATCTCTAAAATATTATACTTATGAAGCTTTTTAAATGAATTGTAATATAGTTTTTTTGGTTGATGATATTTTTTTATTTCTTCTCTCAAAATCGAATTATCAGGCAATATTATTTTTTCGTAATCATTTAAATTAATTACTTCATGTATTAATCTACTGATAACCGAACACAAAATAGTGTTTTCACTGTAGTTTTCGCTTATTTTTTCTAACTCATTTTTACTAAGTGGACCAACCATTATAAAAGTATCTATTACCTCGTATAAAAAATCCTTAACAAAGTCTTTAATTAAGTCCGGCAAGTTAGCTATATATGGAATATTCATGAAATAATTAAATAATAAAAAACACTTCAAGGAATCTGTTTGTTTATAAATATGATATCTATTTTTATTATATAATTGTAAATTAATCAGTTTTCTGTAATTGCCTCTTGTGTTATAGAAAGCTTCGCGTAATTGATTTACTGAAATGTCTGTATCCATTCTTGAAGCAATTATCAAAAATTCCGGCCATTCCAGATTAGATATATATATATTTTCTCGAATTATAGATTCCATTAATGAATTATTATACTGTAAATCTATACATTTTTCCTTGTCTATTATAAAGAAGAATGACAAGTCAGCTTCCAGAAAAAGCATTTTATTTTCTAATACGAAGCTATTAAAACTAAGATTATCCATTTTATCTAATTCATCAATAATGAAAAAAACTTTATAGTAATTGGAGATTAGATTTAAAATTTTGATTAGTTTATTTTGTATATCGTCTTTATAAAAATTTTTTGTTTTAATAATTTTTGTTTGAAATAAATCCTTATCTTTTTCAGATCTGCTTTCTGAAATACTTCCATTAAAATTAAATATTTCAACAAATGGGATTTTAATTTTAAATCCCGCTTGGTCCTTAGATTCTTGGGAGACTAAGTGTTCTTTATTGATTATTTCTTCATGTATAACATTAAAGAAAATCTCATATTTTAAAGATTTTATAAGAGATATAATTTCAGATTTTGTATTTTCATCAATTTTTTCAGAATCTAAATTTATATTTTCCACATATGTAAACACATCTCTAAAAAAATTATTGTTATTTTTAGTTAAGTTAAATTTGAAAAAAAGGTAATCTTTTTTATCTTTAAATTTATTTAGATAATAATTTATTATAGTAGACTTACCCACACCTCTATTTCCAGACAGTACTGTTAGCCCAGGTATACAATTAATAATTATTTCTTCTATTCTATTCACTTTCTGAAAGTAATTCGGTGAAAATAAAGTGAATTTAAGTTGTTCATCGCTTAATGCTTTGATTGTATAATTCCTTTTCATAAACTTTTCCCCCTTGTATTTTGATGAAAGCTTGTACCTTAGCAATAGATTTCATAATTCTCTTACCCTCCAATATACAATAATTATTGGATATTACTTAGCTAATTTTTCTAAGTAGAGTGGGGATTATTTATTTTTTTAAGATAGGACATAATTGCTGGTTAGGATCCTAACTTTCTAACCTTTTAATTTCAGACTGTTGAATTCTTTTATTTGATAAACTTCTCCTCTTATTAGCACAAATCAGATTAGAGAACTTAATCTTGATAAAGGATAAAACATCCTAAATAAAAATAAAACATAAACTTTCCAAAAGGAAAATTTATGCTTTATGTCACTTTGATATGACTACGTTTCTCAGCCATTTAAATATAGAGCGGCGGGACTTCAACCCAAGCCTCTCTAAAACGCTGTCATATAAAGGTTTCGAGGCGTTTTTCATGCTTTTTCCATGCGTTTTTCATGCCCTTTTAATATCTCTGACCACTGTTTTGACTATGTTTTTAAAAATCTGCTTACGGAGACGAGAAATTTTATTGTAATGGAGTTTCACTCCATTGATATTAATAAATAATTGCAGAAAAATTTGTATAAAAAGAATTCAATTCCTACCTATTTCTATCGTCTTCAAGGATATATTAAGATGAATAAACTTAGTTCTAATGATATCAGTACATTGCCTCTCCAACATATCCCTATTTATTTTGAATTTTGTAATTTTTCTAAAAGTACCTGCGCATATTCTTCTATGCTTCTAAATACTGTTTGTTGGTCCAAATCAATACCATTTAAGATGATTTTTCTATGCGCTTTTAAAAATTCTATTTCAAATACTGGGTCAAAGGTTTCCAATTCAAGATAAAATTTGTAACCAGCGAAGCTGAAATCAAAAGGTATTCGAATGATAGGTATGCTAGTATAAATGTAGTCTATTTCTTTATTTAATTGATATAATTCCTCAACTGATGAAGCATTTGCAAGACTTTCATAGAAATTCGTTGTATTTACAATTGGAATTTCTGTATTGATTTCAACATCTTTTCCTAAGTAATTATGTGAAAAAATTATGGCTTTTAGTGATGTAATTTCAGTTTGTACAGAGTATCTTTGTTTGATTAATTCCCAATTTTCTTGAATAGCAAATAACTGATCTGGCGCTTTTTTTAGAGCATCTCTAAACTGATTATCCAGACTCTTAATTTCTGAATAAGAATTTGGATTAAAAAAATGTTTTACTTCAATATATAATACAAAACCATTATCATTATCTACAATTAAAATATCTAATTCTCTTTTTTGTTTCTTTTTATTAGGTATAGGGAGATTAAAATTTGTTATTACAATTGACTCTGGATATTTTAACTTAATAAGTTGTTCAATAAGAGGTATTACTCTTTCTTTAAGCTTGTCTTTTATTCTTAAATACCGCTCGTTGTCGTATTTTCTTAAATTATTTAATAACATAGTCTCACTTGAATCATTTGATAATAATACGAGTGGATTTAATAATAGATATCATCTTTTGTGCATATGACTGGTGAGTCTGAAAGATGAGATTTTGGAAATAGTCCATTCCCAATTGGTTTATATATTAAGTCATTGAGAACTTTTTCAACCATTTCTTTATCCTGAGAAATAGTGTATTCTACTAATTTTTCTCTACCATATGGAGATAATACCACCATTACTTTAGCCGGCTTTATTCTATTGAGATTAAAATCTTCTCTATATAGTCTAATAAAACGCCTCATAGCAGCGGAAGTAAAAAATGATGAAATTCCTCCCCAATCTTGACGTGAATATGGCTCAAAATCATCATACATCATATTTTCGTTCCAAAAACTAAAATATCCCTCAGTTAATTCCCAAGCGGCTTCCTCAATTGGCTTTTTTTCTAACATCCCTGATGTCATCTGTAATGTATAGCTAAGTGACTTTTTCATTATATATTTCAAAAAAAATTCATATTGTCCACGGGGCAAATTATCTTGTTGAACAGTAATTGTTTTTTTTTCTTCGTTTATATTCATTCTTGTTTTGTTTGACCTTACAGCAGGAAAAACTTCACACAACATTGAATACTCCATACCAAATATCAAGTTTTCAAAGCAAACCAAATATAAATTTTGATCAAAATTAAAATCAGTAGTATCCTCTTCCTTTAATTTTTTATAAGCAAGAAATGTATTATAACTTAATGAAAATACTATATGTTTCTCAACCTGTGAAAACCAAAGTTGATTTTTGATAATATAATCTATATAAACTAAGTTCATATGGTAAATATATTTATATCTAGGTATATTCTCATCTAATTTATTGTATAAATATTGATCTACCTCATCCTCAATTTGTTTTATTCGCTCATTGATCATATTGCTACCTACCTTTTATCAATTATATTTAAATACATTAGAGTTTCTTTTTAAATTTAAACGCTCGATATTCATCCTTCTATGCAGAATAATTCGATAATGTTAAATTCGCACTACTTCTCTACTTTTCATCTGGAGCAAAATTAATGGGTTCATTGTTATAATAACTACATATGTTACCTTGTCAAAAATTTTTGGAGCTATAGCTTTAGGAAAGAAATTAAATCCATTATTCAATTGTTCTCATTTTTATTCAAATTCTTTAAAATTTCGTGAGTTACCTACCTTCTCTCTAGTATTTATAAGTAGTTTGTATGCAGACTCGGGTAGTGCGTGGAACTGTTCAGGCCCTATTATATGTGTAATCACTTTTAATGAATGTTAAAAAAGCATATGAAGTTACCCACTCACTATCTTGGAGTTTAGACTTCATATGCTCTATTTTAATTCGTTCATCGAAATGTAAATAATTCTTTTGTTTATACTTTGACCATTCGATACTAGAAGAGCTAGGAAGGTAATTTAATGGTCGTGATCCCTTCCGTATCATAACAGAGCAACCTCCTAGACTAATGTTGTATCATTTATTCATAAGAATAAATGCTCTGCTGACCACTATACTTTACTTTGTTAAAAGCGAAAGTCTTTAAAACACTCAATTATAATTACATTGTGGAGGTAATTACAACTGTGATAAGTTTAACTGACTTGCCAGACCTGCAACTACTGTTACTGTATCTAGAAATCATATGACAGTTTGGTGAGGTTCTTAACGTTAAGAAACTTGCCAAGAATGAAAGCTATCTCTCTCATAACTATTTTTAAGACTACTAAATTATATAATCTATACTAATTTTAGTCAATTTAACCTATTATAATATCTTCAGGTTTAATTAATAATTTTGGAAAGAGGGTTTTGAAGAGGCCTTTTCCATTAAATGAGCTCCACATGAACCCAAACTATTCAGAATTATAATAGTGCCTGTAATAGAAATAAAGATGGTTCATTTGTCACGTTTGTATAAATATTGTTTACCAATCCATTAACACCCAATCAAATGGACGCCTTCAATCTTTCGTACCCGAATTTGTTTTTCAAGTTCTTTCCGTGCTTTCTTGTTTCCCAATATGCTTAAAGTTGTACTAAACCCACCATTATTAACATCCCGATACAATCCTTTAATTTTTCTCTTAATATAGTTGGCCAAATAGAAAGTAATGGCATGACGTTCACACTCATACACTTTATTATTAATTAACCAATCCGCAAGACGCTCGACATGTATCTCGTCTAGCAAAAGGTAGAAACCCTCTAGGTACTTTGCTAACCCAATAATTGTGTTTACTTTCGCATTTGCCTACTTTGCACAACTAGCTCCCAATTGATCGTAATGCTCTTGTCCCTTATATTAACAAGCATAATATTTTATCAGAGCAATCGCTTCACTTTTTTCAACATTGAATTCGATTAAATCATTCTGTGCCCCCCTGAACCATTAGGAGGGCACCGAAAAAATATAGAAAATATAAAAAACATGGCAGAAATTTGCTATTTTCATAATTCTATAAAAGTAAAAAGTCGATTTGTACCAAAATTTTGGTACAAATCGACTTTTTCAGGTCCTCCCCATTAGTCCGAGGGAACATAAAATACTCTTCAACATCCAACTAAAATCTATTAACCCTATTGATATCAAGCTATTTTAACACTATTAACGCCATGCACTCCACATGTGTGGAGTGTATGTGGCAACACAAGGGATGTTGGTGGGTTTAATTATATAAAATCGGTTCCCATTAAGCGGAATCGAGTTTTTTTACTAATCGTCTACTGTTGCTTATCCAAGGATTATCTCCTTCCTTATAATAACTGGTAAAATACGTTTATTAACTTCAATTAGGTTCTAGATGGTTGATTCCTCGACAATTATTTTTACTTGCTATTGCTCTGTTTTAATATTTGGATGAAATGCTATTATCCAAGCTTCTTTGCAATCGCTTAAATAACCTTTTTCAACTACATAGATATTCGAAGTTTATGTGCTTTGCAATAAAAGAAAGGTGGGAAAGTTCCTTGAATAAAAAACGTAACAGAATCTGCCGAAGCTTAATCCGTTACGTTTATATGAACTATTACAAAGCTAAAAGACAAATATAGAACTATCTTTCTTCGCGAAGACTAAGCTCATCATTAATAATTTCTTCTTCAACCTTCTCAAATTCTTCAAAAATTTCATTCATGAACTTACCCAATGTTTTTATATATATTAAATTGTCTATTGAAGGGTCCGTATTAAGATACGTTACTATAGTCTCATACAAAGTAAATATTTCTAGTTGTCCAGGGATTCTTAATCCTAAATTACTTGGACCAAAAATATATGCTGGCGATTCCATACCTTCCATGTCTATTGTACCTAAGCTAGCAAATGTACCTAAAGGGCTTGAGTGTATTTGATAGTTCGCTTTCTGATAAAAAGAAGTAGTTTCCTCATGAACTCTTATATGATTTTCAAGATCTTTAAAGTAAATACGTCTTTTTAGGTTACTAAAAATTGGTCTTGCCCATTCGTAATCCCATCTAAATTTATCTCCATATTTTTTAAGAACCTTATGGTAGTTAATTTTTAAATCATTATAATATGTATTTTCTGGGGTAGTTTTCCCATAGTTTCTAAGTTCTTTATACTCCTCTATTATTGATGCATCATTAAATCTAGTTAAAAGCTCTTTCAAAATCCTTTCATCATCAGAACACTTTAAAAATAGCAACAGAATAATTTTTGATTCATGGGCTGTTCGCCAACGAGAGAGTGCAGCATCTGCAAAGCCCCCCTCTAAAAGATAAATTATTTCCTTTGCTAAAATAATCTGTTTTGCAAGTAACTTCATAATTGTATAATATTTCAAAGTATGTTCGGAAGTATTCTCATCTAATATCTTAATTTCCTTTGATTTATTTATATCATTAGCACAAATTTCTTCAGTAATAATAATAAACCCATTAAACAAAGCTAAAGGTTTTAACCATCGTTGTTTAATGCGTGATCTAAATTCGCAATGTAATAGCCTTTCCGATTCCAAAGGTTCATACATATTATCTTTCAAAATTTGATAAAAACCCTCGGCAATATTATCGAATAAATCTTCATCAAGTGAATTTTCAATGGCCTGTAATAATATATCTTCAGACAATTTCTTTCCTTCTCGTTCATATTGCTCAGATATATTTTCTACAGCTTTATTGAATAATTGTTCGAAAGTTAAATTCATTATTTCCCCCCTGAATTTCTATTAGTCTAAACTTATATCTTTGAATAACACTTCTAACCTTTTAATTGTAGTAGTACTTTACTATTGTATTTATCATAATTCTAATTCTTTATATTCTTAGTCTATTACTCAATTCAAGACTCGATATCAAATAACTAGATAATAATTCTGTTCTATTATCTATATTCTCAATGGTCCATGATTTTTTATTAACTATTTCATTATTTAAAGAAAGTCCATTCTTAAATCCAATGTAAATTCCATTTTTATCTTGTTTATTCGATTTAATATTAAATGAAGAGTTGGACAAACTAGCATTGTACGCTGTCATTGGTTAGATTACCTAACTTATGTACATGCTCAAATTGTAATTCTTTTGCTAGCATTTCAGCACCATTTGCAATCATACAAATCCATTCATTCGGGAAACTTATATATACAACATTTAAAAAGAGCCTAGAAATTTTCATAATATCATTTTCTGAAAGCTGATGAAAAAACATCATTCAACATTGTTATAACTAAGTTAAATAAGCTAAGTATACCTAAACTAAGCATATTAATATAACATATTTTCGATATTTTAATATATAAAGGGTCTAATGGAGTTTTTACAAAGGGTCCAAATAAGGATATTAATCCTGTTATTAAAAATAATAAGGCAGTGAATACATACGGCCCTATAAAATCAATTAAAGCTTGTCCTTTTTTAACTTCATCACTTTCATAACTTGCTAACTTTTTTAAATCTTCATCTCTAAATGCATCTTTACCCGCAACAAATAACGCTAAAGTAAGTGTCAATCCAGTCGATGATATTGAAAAATATTCTTCCATTTTAAATGATGAGAAATCTATGAAATTTAGCCAAAAAACACCGATAATTGAGCCAAATAAGAAAATCATCCAAATTATAAACAAATATGAAGGCATTAAATTACTTTTTGCTTTCCAAATTACACTTATTGGATTCTTATAAAAATTCCCTTCCATATGGATAAGCTCCCTTCTTATAAGGTAATATCTAAATTAGCTACTTTTTTAATCTTTTTCACTATATTTTTCCCCTTATTCACGCCTTTACCAACCAATGATTTTAAATAACCATTTTTAGCTTGTTCATTTAGCTCGGCTTTTAAACTTTCTAATTTTAAAGGTTGCCCATCTGGACCAACAAGAGTAGTATGTAATTCTTTGGCTTCTGAATTTTTTAATATATTATGCCTATCTAATGGTGGATTACCGTTTGGATAAACAATTACAAAGCTAATTTCTGTATACTCTTTTTGTTCAAATGTTATTGATTCGTAAACGGGGTTAATATTAATTTTCCCTATTTTCCCTATAGCAAATGAGTCATTATTAATAATTCTTTCTAAAGCCGTTATATAATATAGTGCATCCTCTTCAGATTTACTTTCTACTAATATATGTTCTTTTGTAGGCTTGTAATAAGCCTTTAGATTCAAAGGATTTACCAGTTGCTTCTTATTTTTGTCTACATATAATTTTATTTTATAAAATTTTCTTAAATGAGTAATACCCGTACCGATCTTATTTTCGAATTCAAAATTTTCTTCCTCATCAATTTTGTCATCAGTAATTAAATTATATGATTTTATTATAGCGGGATATTTTTTTTCGAATTCATTTCGCAATCGTTTACATTTGTCATTTAATTGTAAAAACTTTTTTGAATAAAAAATTTCTTCTTTTTCTTTGTATTTTAATAATATTTCTTTATACAGCTCATATAATTTGCTACTTTCGTCCTCTAATTTTATAAACCTTTCATTAAATTCTACTTCATTATTTAATTCAGGAATTAATTCATAGACAGTTTCTTTAAATCCTTCTTTTTGTTTTATTCCTATTACATGATCCAGTACAGCAGGAATTAGCTTATTAATTAAATATTCGAATTCATTTTCATTTTTAAAACTAACTATAGTATTAGGTTGAACATTTAATTTAAAAACAAAGTAATTTATATTCATTTACATTCCCTTTTCCTTTCTAAAATTTTATACATCCAATTATATCCTAATAATGACCATAAATTATAATTTTAAGTATATTAATGTTTAATGAGCTATATGGTTATCTCTAACTCCGGAAAAGGGAAAGTCATTTAAAAATAAAAGAAGAAACCTGGTATGTAGGGGGGAATCAGAAAATACCGTTAATGATTGAAACAAGTCCCTAAGTACCAGTATACTTGCTCTTCAAATAAGGAATCGAGGTGAAGCGCTTGTTACCACTCACAGAGCTAGCACCAACCACCATCTAAGCTCGCTTCATTCATAAAATCACAGTAAAAGCAGACGGTCAATAAGAGGTGCATTACCGCACTTCTAAACCGTCTACTTTTTATGTTTCAATAAATATTAAGTTAGATATTCCAAAGACACACTCTAATAAAGCCATACGTAAAAAAAAAACGCTTAATTTTGGCTTAGTCTGTTAGTTAAAGCCACGCATAGCATTCACAATGTGGGGAGTCTATGTGGCATCACATGGGTGTTGGTGGGTTTAGAGTAACTTAACTTCATTTATTATTAAGTTGAAAAGAGTTTTTTATATACAGTATTGTTATCATAGGCCATCTGATGACAATTTTGTTAACACTGATACTTCCAGACATCATTTGAATCACTCTCCTATTTTGATTTGATTCAGTTAGATATATTCATCAACATTTCCTTTTTTTCGATGAATATTATCACTTCGTAGTCTAAGAGTTATATTATACTTTGCTACAATCCTTCTCTTCAGCGCCGGATATATTAGTTGATATTAATCATTCCAGCAACAAACTCTTCGGAAAGTAAAGATATTTCCTTAATTATTTTATATATAAATGTTAAAATTAAAATATTATAATTAAGGTAGGGTATTCTAAATGGAGATACTAAAATTACTAGAAATGTATGGATTAGATACAAACAATAGTATTAAAATTGTTAGACATCAAGATCCTCGTCTTGGAGTAGAGGGAATCCGTAAAGTATATGAAAATAATGAGCTAGAACTATATCAGTCATACCAGGAAAAGGACAAATTTGAAATCGGAGATTATTTAATCTCTTCTATCGGTATAGAAAATTGTCAATCTCTATTTGTAGGTGTATATAAAGTCAAAGATAAAAAAAGTGTAAATGGTTTTCCTAGTAATTGTAATGCATCATTTAAAGGTTTAGCAAAAGTTAATAGTAAATTTAAATATACTTTAGAAAAAATAAATAAATATGAAGATTTAAAAGGACGCGTCATTATAAACTTCGCTGATCGTACCTGGTGTCAAAATGCTAAGAATAAATCTATAAAAGTCGTACAGATTTTACCCAAAGGTTATGTTAAAGAGTTTCCTGGTTATCTGGATTTTATTCTTACTTATCAAGAACTAAAAAATATTATTGATAATAAAACTTCTAATAAAGTATGGCATGACACGCTTTCTAATGTAGCAGGTATCTACTTAATTGTAGACAAAGAAACAGGTCTTCAATACGTGGGTTCTGCCTATGGTAAAGACGGAATACTGGGTAGATGGAAAGTATATGCACAAAGCAAACATGGCAATAATAATCGATTAATAGTGTTAATTAACAAAGACCCTGACTATGCTGATAACTTCCGTTTTACAATTCTTCAAACCATGTCAAAATCGTCTTTAAAAAATGAAGTAATTGCAAAAGAAAGCTTTTATAAAGAAAAACTAGGCTCTAGAGCTTTTGGATTAAACTCCAACTAATAAACCAAGTTTTTCTTAATTAACTTGCACTAAAATAGTTTTAAATTAAAGTCGGCTTTTTGAAATTTCATGTATTATTTATCGCCGATTTGTTAGATAGCTAGTTGCCCCCATTATATAAACAGAGTTAACTGTAATTAAAGTATTTTTTTTTGCTTATCCCTTTTTCCCCAGCCAACCATCTTTCATAGTAAGGAAAGACTTTTTCAAAATTATCTTTGTATATAGGGCAGGGCTTTTTAACTTACTAGATGGTTCCATTTCTGATTTATACACAGTCAAAAATTCTCCATTGGAAACCAGTTTGAAATGGAGCCCTCTTTTAGTTTTTAGTCCTGTTCGATTTTCCACACTTTCTGTAACTAGACTTTTCCAAACTTCTTCTGCATTCATTAGTACTCCTCCTTTAATTTAAATTAAAGAATCTACTATCGTTCTTTTAAATACATTCTATAAAAAAGAACGGATTCCTCTATTCGGAATCCGTTCGTAAATCGTTAACCTAAATCCAACCAAGCAACCGCTTCGCAATGTGCAGAGTGTATGTGGCAACACAAGGATGCTGGTGGGTTTACTACTTTCTTAAGACCCTTTTCCTTCAGAAAACAGACTTTATCAAAACAAAAGTTTCCGGCTGCAAAGGAACTTGAAACTGAATAAAATAAGTACACATGAGTTGATGTGATTCATTTTTTCTCTAGCTTTTTGAGAGTTACATCGTTTCACTGTCCCCGTCCCATAAACATTCTTTTCCAAAGTTATCAAGCAATGCACGCACTTCATCTGATGATTTCGTGTTCATCAATTGATTTCTTAATTCACCAGCTCCACGGAATCCTTTGATATATATTTTGAAAAAGCGATGAAGCCCTGTGATTGAACGTGGTAGTGCTTCCGCATATTGATCTTGAAGATCAAGCTGCAGTCTTAAAAGATCAAGGTACTCTTTACTGCTATGCGAGCATTTTTTTTATTCTTTCTAAAGATTACTGCTCAACAAAAAAAAATAGTAGAGCCATTATATTGAAGTTTATAGATTCATTTACTTCAATTTAACAATTATATTAGATTAAATTAATTCTTCTCTATACTTTGTGTTTCACCAGTAGTATCCGGCTTTGCAAAAAAAGTCAGACTCGGTTAAGGTCGGACTAAATAATATGTTACCTAACATTACATTCAACTTATATATACTGGTCCTCCAAAGCCCGGGTTCAACAACTTTCCATAATACGGTTCCATGACTTTCTTCACTCTGAAATACCGATCTTCATTTTTGGCTCCTGATAATATATAAAAGGACTCTATGTGCTGATAAACAGGACTAAAATGACTGTTATCACTAAAAATCAGGATATTTTCCTTGTCACAGCTGTATAAAGCCACTTATTCCACATGATAAACCATATGATTATCTTCTGATAAGAACACTCTAAACTCTTTAAAGAATATTTTCGAGTTACTTCCAGATTTAATTTGCTGCATATATTTGTTAATTCGTCTTTCTTCTTCTCTAATGTTGAATGTAATTCTATCGATTACCACAATAATATCAAATTTATAATTATCTATTGCCTTTATAATCTGAAGTTCATACTCTCCCCAATTTACATTGTATTTTAGCTTATTTCTTACTTCTTCGTTATTAAGTTCAATCAAGAAACCACTGATTTGAGGTATAATGTGACCCCATAAATCATGTTTAGCTAACTCATTTTCCACTATAATAACTCTATCCAATTCATAATCATATAGAAGACCATCACAAATTCTTCTACCTAATTTTTTTTTGACATCATAATATATTGTATTCTCTCCAAATATGTTTTTATAAGCCTTCTTGACAAAATCTTCGTACTCATTTTCAAGTTCAAAGGCGATTTCTTCATATACCTTATCACCTATGAATAATTTTATATCATTTACTAAATATTTCTTATTTAGTTTTATTACATCCTTATCCGTAGTTGCTAATCTATACCTTTTAGGCTTATAATTTTCATTCACCTCAAAAAGCTCTGAATAACGTTGTGAAAGATCTCTGGATATCATATTTATATGTCCTTGAGGACCATTTTTATTTTCCCCAAATATATTCTTATCAATGAGCTCATAAATATCTCTCGTAGTCATCCAGATATTGTTGTTTTCATTAAACACTTCTACTATTTTATCAAACAAAGCCATTTAACACCCTCCATTGATATTGTGGGCTAATAGCTGATGTTTTAGTACTAAAAAGGTAATTCCCCCCATATATATTTAAATATCAACAAATAATGAGTCCCACTTATCTAAGAATGGAGGGTAATATGAGAAGTCCAATTAAATGGGTTGGCGGAAAATACAAATTGGCAAAACATCTCGTTTCAATAATACCACCTCATGAAGGCTATGTTGAAGTTTTTGGCGGTGCTGGTTGGGTCTTATTTGCCAAGCCAACATCAAAATGGGAAGTGCTCAACGACTTAGATAACAATTTATTTAACTTTTGGCATGTAATAAGAAATCAAAAAGAAGAATTCATTAAAAGCTTTCAATATGAAATAATTAGTCGTACAAGTTTCAATAATTACAAACAAATATATAAAAGTAACTCTTATAAAGACTCTATTGAAAAGGCCCATATTTTATATTACCTATTAGAAGCTGGTATAGGAGCGAGTTTACCTGACGGTGGCGGGAGTGGATTTGGTGCTGCTAAAGATAGAAGTAGGTTAAGACTAGATAAGCTTCCGGATGATATTGAAAAAGCCTACGATAGACTAATTAATGTGACTATTGAGTGTAAAGATTTTAGAGAAATCATTAAATTCTATGATAGTCACACAACCTTTTTCTATTTAGATCCTCCTTACCGTAATACAAGGCGTACTTCATACCCCGTCGGTAACTTTACTGATAAAGATTACGAAGACTTATACCTATTATGTAAAGATATTAAAGGGAAATTTCTCCTAACCCTAAATAACGACCCTTTTATTCAATCACTATTCTCTGAATTTACCATTCTTGATAAAAGAGTATATTATAATGTAAGTACCTCTAATAAAGGTAGAGGAGATTTTTCAGAGTTAATTATTTTAAATTATTCACAGTGCTATTCTTAATCCAGTGATACTTCAATGGAGTAATTGACTGTTATAAAATAAAGCAGTCGAAGTCCAAGAATCTATTACAGATCCTTGGCCCCATCTGACCATCATCTCTTTAAAATATCCCCCCTCATTTCCACACATTATCGTTCACGTTTTTCTCGATTTTTAATAAAAATTTTCGAACCCATTCATTTTTCCAAGGCTTGTGGCGGAGAGTTTTATCGTGTTTTACTCACGAATTTCACGAAATCATTATTCCAAACTGAGCGGGAAACTCATACATAGTTATTTTAAAAATGAAGTGAATATTATGGGGTTACACTTATAATAACTCCAACCAAGCAACCGCTTCGCAATGTGCGGAGTGTATATGGCAACACATGTGGTGCTGGTGGGTTTATTAATCATTGTAATACTTTTAGGAGGATAAGTTTTAACTCTCCTCAATTCTTGTCGAAACTGAACATTCTTGTATACCAATTGCTAAATATCAATTTCGTATTCTACTTAAAATGGTGACGAAACCAAATTTATAAAGAAGGGTGTCACCAATATTTTATAGAAAAGCTACTCTTTTGTTCAACTTTCACTAGCACTTTTAAACAATCCGTAATCAGTAAAAAAATCACTCGTAACAACACTATACATTTGCAAAAAACTCCTTAGTAGCAATTTCAACGCCTTCGATCAATTCAGAATCGTCTATTTTCGAACGTTGTTTAATTATTTGTTCTACTGCATCTTCCACTATATTTTCTCTAGCATATCTGCGACTACCTAAATCGTAGCTTGCTTTATACATATCTTTTAGTTTAGATTCCAACGACTTATTAAACACGATTTCTTGAATTTCCGTAAATTCAGCATCCGTCATACTAATTGACATTACTATATCAATATACTCTTCTTTTAATTGAGCAAACATTTCGATTCTGTCATCTTGAATGAAATGGTCAATGACTTTCTTAGAACCAACCGTTCCGACGATTCCACCAGCAACTCCGGCAAATGCCCCCACTACAGTACCGACAACATTTCCCGCACCAGGAATTACGGAGCCTAACAAGGCGCCCGCACCTGCACTTGCACCAACTGCTGCCAGAAAACCACCTCCTGCCACTAGAGTATTCTTTAATAACTGTTGACTTGAAATTCTTCCTGTGAGCGAATTGAAGATATTAGGCACCATAACTATACCGAATGAAATAACCATACCAGAACGTTTAGCCACTGTTTCCGCCATGATTTTTTTACCCGTTTGTGAAGCGATCCTAGCAGTCATAATTTTTGTAATTTGCTGCGATCCCGCATAAACTACCGTTCCCATTACTAAAGTTTTAGTTCCAGCTTTTGCTGCCATAACAGCAGCGTCTTTTGTTTCAGCACCAGACCATTTTGCTTGTGCGAACACAATAGCAAAACTTATTCCTGAAACTGGCAAGGATTGAACAACTCCGTCAAGTGCATCGTATTTTAATGAAGTAAGATTGCCACCCTTAGCAATCAGTTTAGACTCTGTCCAAGTAACCTGTCCTTTTCTAATTATCTTGTAAGCATCTTTTGGATTTGAATGTTCTGGAACTTTCCCTTCACCTATTTTCCCTTTCATTAGTTCAATCGCTTCATTATATTGATCCTTAGGAACTTCTAGTTGCATACCACCATATTTGTATTCTCCTCCATCTACTTTTGACTTAAACGCAGCGTTTACAGAGTTTCTTGCACTAGATAAATATTTTGTTTGAATTCTTGTTGAACCAACAACACGATCAGCACCATCCTTAGCATTGCCTTGCCCAACTCTTTGTACTTTCAAAAACGGATGCTTAATTTTGTCTATTAAATCATTTGCATATTCAGCAGCAAATCCATGTCCTTGAGGATTGTTAACAATCCCATTTAAAACTTCCTCATGAAAGTGTGAATCAACATTAGCATAAACCGTCCCCATTGCACCTATTGATAAAGGAATAGCACCCGGTGTTGTCATCAAGTTTTTTTCATATTTATCAAAATCAACTTGGATCTTTTCTTTGATGATGCCTGTTTCAATATCATTTGTATATCCAGTATTAATAAGCGAGTTGATAGTTAGCACTAATGCTAGAGCGTATTGTTCATTACCATCTATGTGAAGCTTTTGAATTTTCCTTCTGAAATAGTAGAACTTAATTACCTTTTGTTCTGGAATATATTTAACTTTCCAAAGACCTGCAAATGGAAAAAATTCCGAAGTTATTGTACCCTTTTCCTTTTTCCCCTTTTTCTTATCTTGCTCAACTATTTGATAGCTTGCAAAAATCCCCTCTTGAGCTAGTAAGATACCATACTCTTTAAATTCCAGTTCTTCTTTGCTTCTGATTGGAGAGTAGCCGTAAAATTCAAGGTCGTTAGCATCAATAGCTTTCCTGAAAGTAGAATCACTATTTACAAACCATTTTGCACGACCGTAAGGAAGCTTTTCGCCAGAAAGCGAAAAAGACTGATGGGCAATATTATTGAGCTTATTACGTACAACATCAGGATCATAATTGTGAATTCCTTCAATTTTCTTTTTCCATCCTCTAAACTGAATTTCGGTTATTATCTTTTCATAGTTTATTGCACCAACAACTGCTAATGCAATAACTCCTATTATTACTATTGACATATCAACATCTCCAAATCGATAAAATAATTTATTTTATCTATATACATTCAATAAAAAGAGAACGAACTCCTCTATTCGGAATCCGTTCATAGATTATATTATGCTAACTTCAACCAAGCGACAGCCTCACAATGTGGTGAGTGCTGGTCATGGTACAGACATTAAATATAGATGTAGTAGAATCACCTATTTTAAGCTATAAAAGTTTCAATAATGGTTCAGACAACCTTTTGAACTTTGCATCCAACTCAATTTTATCAATGGGACCTGTAAATTCTAAAATCAAATCAATTAGTTCTTGAGCAGATTTAGAAGTGACTTTAGCTTTAAGTAAGCTAACCATTTTAAAATACTGATCTTTTCGTAATCTACTATTGCTAATTAAAGCCTTGATACGTTTATCAAAAATAGTTAAAATAGCCTTCAAGGCCATCTCATTGTTAAACTTCGCCAATAATTCTTGATATACCGGTTCCGCATTCCAAGTAATACCACTACCATTACTTAGAAAAACTTCCACCAAAGATTCTATATACTTATTTTTAATCGTATCAGGGATTTCACCTTCACCAATTAACCTTTTCATTTCTCTTGCAAAAGCTGGTTCGGAATAAAAATTATTCAAACCTCTATGTGCTATTAATAATTCATCTAAAGCCGTATCAATTTCTGTAGCTCTAATTTTTTCAGGTATATAAGATTGACCCTCAACAATTTCTAAAAATTCACGAGCAAGTTTCTCTTCTTCCACAAAGTTGTTAACTGAGTACTTCCCATATTTTATACCGATAGTATGACGCTGCTCTTCATTTGTAAAGCCCCATAAGTATGGGAGTATCAACTTAATATTATCTCTAACCTGTTCAGAAGTACTTTTTCTTGTATATATACCAAAGAAACCTGATAAAAGATTATTGATTTGATCGTTAGTTAATGTATCAAAAAAAGTTCCTATAACTTTGGCATTGTCGGCAGTTAATGTATTTGTTTTTACATTGGACAATAATTTTCGAATTTCTAAAGTTACGTTAGAGAGGGGTAGTGATATCACTTCGTTAATACACGTTTCAAGCCATGAAATTAATTGTAATCCTGTTATTTCTACTTGATTAGGATGCGCTGCACTACCCCAATTCCGCATATATTTTATATAATCTAAATGCTGAAATCCTACATCTGAAATTAACCCAATTTCTTTCGCACCATAAATTAATTCCGCATCACTTAGTTTCTCTAAATCTTCTTCATCTACTAAACTTTTGCGCTTTTCTGGGCTGGCAACGGCTGTATCATAAAAATAACCTAAATCATATTGCGCTACTCTCCGTCGCAACTCTTGAATCGTTTCATTCCATAGATAGTTTAAAGCTGCATCAAATAACCCTGCACTCGAAGCTGCTATAAATTTTGAAATATAATTTGATGTACTTTTAACTTCAGTGGGTAAATTTATTAATGCATTATCAACATTTGAAAATACTACAATTCGTTGTGGAACTGCAGTTAAAACATTTTCAGTAGGCAGATTATTGAATTCTAAAAAACTTTTCAAAGATGTTTCATATGATGAAATATTTTCTTTAACAGTCAATGAAGCACTACCGGATAATTGTAATTCACTCATAATATCCCTTCCTTTACTCCTTAAATAATATCAAAATAATATTTTCTATTTTAATTAAGATATATCCTCCGCATTCCGATTTATTCGATCAATAATATCCAAAATCCCGCGCGCTTTTGGCAGCTGGTCTTTGAACACTACCATTATCCCACCTACTGAACTAAACGGGTCTTGCTGTAATGCTTGGCGCTCTAGTGTACCGTTTTTCACGATGTAATCAATGATAATCTCGACGAACTGCGTTTGTTGGAGATTTAGATTTTGCTCTGAAATAAACGCTGAAAATGCCTCAATAGCTGCTTGGCGGTCTAGCCCTACTACTTTACGAACAAGCTTTGTTACTGGTGTATCACCGTAGTCTTTTTCGTACTGCTCTTTTGAACCAAGCTCCGTCCACAAGATTTGTTCTAAATATGCAACATCCTGCTGCGTTAAAGATTTATTATTCCGTAGCTTGTAAATTGCAAGTGTATCTTCGTGCTGATGCTCTTTTAAGTAATGCTCGACCTTTTTGCGATAGCTTTGGAGGTCATTGACGTTTAAAATAGAAGCATTTTCGGCAACAGTCATTACTTCATCTTGGAAATCGGTATAGTAGATTTTCTGATTTGAGCGTTCGATATAACGAATTAAATCACGCATTGCCACACGTACTTTTTCTAAATCTGCTAACGAAGCTGTTTCCCAAAACTCTGTTGTTCGCACTTGATCGATGACATCTTTTTGCTCTAATACTTGCGGAATTGTACCTAGCTTTGAAAGTGCTTCAGCTGTATCTACAACACGTCGAATTGGTTTCGTTGCGTTATTTGATTGCAAGCTTGCTATTTCAATCGTCAGCATTAAAAGGTCAAAGCGTTTTGCTAATTCATCATCTTCAATCGGTACAATTAACGAGGAAATGTTTTCTTTTACTTCATTTGTTTGTACGACTGATAACGCCTGCCAGCTAGCCTCATTTTGATATTTATGGACATATTGTAAATACTGACGCACACGGAAGTTTTCATCATTTAAAGCACGGACATCCGATAAAATCTCTTTCAACAACTGCTCACGATATGAAATGAATGGCACTTCTTGATACTGTAGCGACTGCAATTCGCGCACAATATCAACTTTCGAATTAAATAGCTTTTCTGTTAATGTTTGGGTATTTTTTGTTTGTTCCCCTTTTTCGTTCTCACGGAAATACTCAAAGTTTCTTAAATAGTCAAAAATCAAAAAGTACTCCTTATCCATCCCCGGGCCGAATAAATCTTTACGTAGGCGTGTACCTCGACCAATCATTTGCCAGAATTTCGTTTTCGAGCGTACCTTTTTGAAGAACACTAAATTCAAGACATCTGGCACATCAATTCCTGTATCTAACATATCTACTGAAATAGCAATTTGTGGCATTTTGTCCGTTGTTGAAAAATCATCAATTAACGATTGATAATATTCCACGCTATAATCGATTACTTCCGCAAAATTGCCTCCGTATTCAGGGAATTTCAAGTCAAAACGCTCTTTAATAGCCATTGCGTGCTTATGGTTTTTCGCAAAGAGTATCGTCTTCCCTAATTTGTCTCCACCTTCAACCTTCAAGCCATGTTCCATTAAGTCATTTAATACTTGATCGATTGTATTTTTGTTAAACACAAAGTTGTTAATGGCTGAGCTATCAATATCTTTTACTTGCGGATCGTCTTCGAAAATTTCATCAAACTCTTCTTTTTCGTCTTCTGATAAGTCCTCATAGCGAATACCATCATCTAAAATTTTCATCGTTGTTTCACGCGTACGATAATCGACTAAATATTCGTCCTCTACGGCTTTTGATAATTCATAGGCAAAGGTTGGCACACAATTTTCCAAATCGAAAATCGTATACGTATTTTTGTCTAGCTCATCTTTTGGTGTTGCGGTTAAGCCGACAAGCATCCCATCAAAATAATCAAAAATACTCTTATACTTTTGATAAATCGAACGGTGCGATTCATCGATAATAATCAAATCAAAATGGCCGACTGTAAATAAACGATTACCATCTTTACTCTTTACTTCATCGATGGCATTCATCATCGTTGGATACGTAGAAAATACCATACGAGCGGCTTCAGGATCTGATTTTTTCTCTACCATATTGCTTAACGTCAAATTTGGTAGCAATGTATTAAAGTTACGAAACGCTTGTTTTACTAAAGAAGTACGGTCTGCGAGGAATAGCACATTTTTAATCCAATGGTTATTCGTTAATACATCGACTAACGAAATGGCAGTTCGTGTTTTACCGCTACCCGTTGCCATTACAAGTAGCCCTTTACGTTGGTTATTGCTAAACGTATCGCAAATCGCTAAAATCGCCTCTTTTTGATAGTAGCGGTTTGTAATGTTGTCGTTAATGTTGATATTTGTTAACGGCTGTTTTAATTGACTACGGTCGATTAACAATTGCAGCTCATCTTGTGTATAAAAACCCGATACTTTTCTAGCAGCGTAATTATCATCCCAAATAAACGTTTCAAAGCCATTTGTATAGAAAATAATCGGTCGTAATCCTTGTGCTTGCTCTATACAATCCGCATATAACTTCGCTTGATTACGCCCTTCTTTCGGATCACGTGATGTACGTTTCGCTTCGACAACGGCTAAAATTTTGCCACTTTTTCCGCGCAATACATAATCGACAAAACCTTCACCTTTTACGTTCGGCATACCTGCTACAGGATACTCTAGTTCAACATTTTTGCCGATTTCCCAGCCTGCTAATTTTAAATCTAAGTCGATATAGCGTTTACGTGTTTCGAATTCCGATATCGTATCAACATCAAAATCATAATCTTCCTGTGCTTCTACTCTATTTGCAGTTAACAGCTCTCGAAGCTCTTCGTTTTGCTTACGTAATTCTTCGAGTGATTGGTCCTTTGCACTTAGCTTTTCATATAAATTACTTAATTCCTCAGGACGCTCTCGTTTGTAATCTGCGTCGTATAGTAACGCTTCATTAAAATCAGTCGCCGTATATTCCTCTGCGTAGCAATAATCTATCCACGAAACAAATTGATGTAAATTATGAAGAGAAAGTACTGCCTCATCACGCGTAATCGCAACATTCGTATGTACAGCTGCATTACCAAGCTTCACGACATATTTCATCATTGGTAAAAGTTCTTCATCTATAATCCCTAGAAAGTGGCGATCATGAATTAAACTTGAAAGATTGTCTTGATACGGAACTTTTACATCGTTATCAAACTGATACACCCACTTAACCGCAAGCTCCAACGCACGACGCGACAAAATCGCAACCGTCGCAGGGCTTACTTGCATAGCCTTTTCCGCTTCAAAACAGGCATTGGCAAAGCTATTAAAGGTTTGTTTATCTTTTATAAAATCGAAGTTCAACATTTACTCATCTCCTTTGTGAGTTAGGGTTATTGTTCGTAGAATAGCTCTCCTTTGAAGGCTTGTTGGAGTAATGAATTGAGCAAACATTCCATTTCAGCAAGGGATTTTTGATTATAACTTTTAATTTTCTTTATCTCCTCCATCTTGTTAACAAAAATTAATTGTTTATCTATCGGTGGAACTATTATCTTAAATTCTTTTATAATCCCTACATTAATTATACCCATAGTACCACCATGAGCATTATTTGAAATTTGCTGTAGTGTTGTAGGAAGGGACATTAAATACTTAAAGAAATAGGGATTCACCTTATTAGATTCAAGAGATATTTTCATTAAACGTGGATTTATGATTCCTGGTTCAAAATCATTTGGTACTACACTTAATTTACCAAATGTACCAACTAAGCTTATTAATATATCCCCCGGTTTAATGCTACAATTAATTAATTCTTGATACTTCTTTTCATCTATATAATAATCTCCGTATGACAACTCATCTCTTATTACTTGCTCCTGACCATAAATTTTATAGCCTTCTTTTACATAAAATTCTTTTTTCAAAGCAGATCCAAAAGGTCCTGCTTTTATAGCATGTTTCTTACCATCAGATAGATATTCGATTTTTTGCTTTTCAAAATTACTTTTAATGTTATCCCCAAACATCTCTAAAAACAAACTTTGTGTTAATTCATCTAATGCTATGATTTGGGATTGACGTTTTATTACTAGCAATTTTGCTTGATTAAGAATTCGGACAATTTTATTTTGTATATTTTTTTCAGGAACTTTAATAACTAAATCCCCAATATCTTTTAAAGAGAGGTTAAGTTGAGCTACTCCTTGTTTTCTCTTTTCAAACTGTTTTATTACAAAATCAGATTTCAAAAAATATAACAAATATGGAATACTTACTACATCACCTTTCAACCTAATAATTGCCAAGGCTTGATTTGTATTAGCTGGTAATATTTCTTTTGTTACTACCGCAACTTTACCAATTGCACCTGCAATGGAAAACAGAATATCATTTTCTTTCAACTTAGAACGTTTAAGTTTTTCATTACATTCTTCTGAAATATGTTCCAATTTATTACTTTTAAAAGTGCCGCTTTCATCTATCGACTCAATTTTAACAAAATTAATTCCTGTACTTTGAAATGCATAACCTAATGTTGTTGGTGTCGTACCCTTAGTTATTAATTCCGTAATTTCTGATAGCTTAATATCTTTAAATTTCACTACTTAGCCCTCCAACATCATTTCAAGTTCTTTTAAACCTTGTTGAATTTCATGTTCAAGTTTATTAATTTCCGTTAAAATTACAGTCGAACTTTCATAACTTACTTCCTCATACTCAATCTCTTTATACTTATTAATCGATAAGTCATATCCTTGTTCACGAATTTCATTAACTGATACAAAGAATGATTGTTCTGTTCGTTTACGGTCAACTTCACCTTGTAGGTTACCGAAACGTGCAATAATATCCTCTGTATCATTCACTTCAATTGGTGCGCGTTTATCATCTAATGAGTACCCATCCGCTTTCATATCATAAAACCATACGTTATCCGTTCCACCTGTACCTGTTTTCGTGAAAATTATAATACCCGTTGAAACTCCAGCATATGGCTTGAATACACCACTAGGCATAGAAATGATCGCTTCTAATTTATTGTTATCGATAATTTCTTTACGAATCGCTTTATGGGCATTTGAGCTACCGAATAATACTCCATCTGGTACGATAACGGCTGCACGTCCACCAGCTTTTAACGTACGCAAAATAAGCGATAAGAATAACAACTCTGTTTTCTTCGTTTTCGCTACTTTTAATAAGTCATTTGATACTGCTTCGTAGTCCAATGAACCTTTAAATGGTGGATTCGCTAATACTAATGTATATTTATCTGCATCTTTATTTCCCTCAGATAATGAATCACGGTAATCTATATTTGGCGCATCCACCCCATGTAGCATCATATTCATCGCACCAATACGTAACATCGTCGTATCCATGTCGTTTCCGAAAAACATGTCATTATGGAAATGTTCGTTTAAGCCTTGCACTAAAAATAAGTCTTTATAATTTTTACGCAAATATTCACTCGCTGAAACGAGGAAGCCTGCTGAACCCATTGCCGGATCGATAATTGTATCCTCTGGTGATGGTTTCATTAATTCCACAATCATATTGATAATATGGCGCGGTGTTCGGAATTGACCGTTTGTACCTGACGTTTGCAGCTTAGATAATAAATACTCGTAAATGTCCCCTTGTGTATCACGGTCTTCCATTGGGATACTATCTAGTGCTGTTACAACCTTTTGTAATGTTGCTGGCTTGTTAATTTGAAACATTGCATCTTTCATGTACTTTGAAAAAGCCGATTCCTCTTTACCACCTAATGTTTTGATGAACGGGAAAATTGTGTTCACCATTACTTCATACATATCTTGTGCAGGTAAATTTTTAAACTGTGTCCAGCGCATCATTGCCCAGTGTCGCTTTTGCATATCTGTAAAGTCTGCTGGTATTTCTGAGAAAATGCCTTTATAGTCAAGCCCTAAAAACACTGCTTCATTTTCTTTAGTCAATTCACCTTCATCTAAGCCTTTAATGAATAGTAAATATGTTAATTGTTCAATGTTTGTTAACGGATTTGTATTTCCTTCCGTCCATAACGTTGTCCAAATATTATCGATTTTATTTTTAATTTCACCTGTAATCATATTTCCATAACCTCCATGTAGAATATTGCCTTGGTTGACACCATTTCTTATTGTCTATTTTAATGTAAATGTTTGTCCAATGCCCATTTGTTTATAAGCATGTAGTTTCGATTCCTGCAATTGTGTCAAAATCTCGTCTAATTTCTGTTTCAGCTCAAGTTGCTGTTGCTTGTATTCATTCACGATTTCCTGCTGTTGTTCTAACAGCAATTGTGGAATCATGAACCCTTCAATATCCTTCGTCGATAAATTCAAGATAGTCGAACCCGTTAGATTGTTTTGCATAATGAATTGCATTAACGGCGATTCCAAATATAACTTCAAAAATGTTGGATCAAAATCAGCTTTGCAACGAATCCCAATGAAGTTTTGCGATAGCAATACATCTTTTCGTTCGCTTTCAAACATTGCTAACTTTAGCTGCCCGCGAATCGAAAGAACAATGTCGCCATTTTGAAGGGTGTAATTATCTAGTTTCACTCGGCCACCTAGCTCATAGCGTGTTAAACCAGCTTCTTGAATTTCACCATCCACAATATCCGAAATTTTCAGTAGCGCTACATTACCATTCACATTTTCATCTTTCGGTAGTGCATTATAACCGCGGTAAATCGTTGCAATATCCTCTAATCGTAATGTTTTCACCTTATCAAATGCTGGCAAGTCAATTTCAACTAAGCCATAAGAGTCTAGTACAATTTCATTTTCAAACACATAACGACTTGGTAATAATTCATAGTCTATTAATTCCTGCGTAGCAACTATTTTCGAAATGCTTTTCACTTCTTTGCGCTCTGATAAAATTGAAATAATCTCAGCAAGTCCATCTTTTGTAAGCGAAGTTTTTCTACGAATAGATTCTGATAATGTAGCCGCATTAATAAATAAAATAGTTCCTTTTGCTTGCTCACTTTTTGCTTTATTCACTAAAACTAAGACCGATGAAATGCCTGTTGCCGGCGCATAAAAGCCCCCTGGGAACTCAATAACCGCTTCAATTACATCTTTCGTCGCTAAGCGCTCACGAATTTTTTCATCTGCACCACCACGGGATAATGCTCCTGTCGTAAAGTAAAATGCCCCTTTACCACGCTCACTTAAAGTTTGAACCCCTGCAACTAAGTACCCTAAATCCGCATTCATTTTTGACGGAACACCAAAATAGTTAAAGCGCGAATCGAACTTCAATTGCTCCATTTCTTGAGAATTCGGTTTATAGCCAAAGCGCGGTGTGTCGTAAACATAATCAAATTTTTGATTTTCAAAAGCCGGCTTAAATAAAATATTTCCGAGCTTAATGTCAGTATTTTTATAGCCTGCTAAATGCAAACGAATTTCCGCAATGGCTAAATCGTTGAGTGCAAAATCTTGCGCATAGATTGAGACATTTTCTTTCTCTCCTAGTAACTCAGTCATTTCAAACCCTTTTCCAATTCGACCGCTAAATACTGTTTCATTTTGTTGTACATCGAAATAGCTTTTTACAATCGCTGTTTGTGTTGAATCGGCTTTTAAAACACCAGACTTTTCCTCTACTTGTTGTACGAACCAATCAAATACTTCAAGTGCTTTATTTACCTCAAGCGCCTTGGCAACCTCTAAAATTAAATCAATTATAAAGCTAGACATTAGTTTTGAAGAAAGTACAATTACCACGCTATTCAATTGTTCTTTTGTCATACTGCTATAACCTAATTGCGAAATTTGATATTCTAATGCTTCAAACACATTTGCTGAATTGGCAATACCTCGCAGAATGCTCGTATCGCCAATTGCAACTATTGCTTTCGCTACTTCATATGTTTCCTGTAACGGTAAATTACCTCTTGTTTTATCAATAAAGCTGTATAGATCTTTCATAATTAAGTAAACCTACTTCCTTGCATTATTTTGCATACACGATTATAGTATTTTCAATACTATCTTACTGCCTTTAAAAATTAAATGCAACCTTCTTTTCATATTGTTGCATCATCCATTGTACTAATTGTTTATACTGTTTGTTTATTACAAATTGCTTTGGTTCCGTTGCCTGTTTCACAAATATCTGTTCTTTGATAGCTCGAATTTCTTTAGCGTGCTGCTGTAATCTTTCTGCCATTTTCAACGTATCTTGATGAATTCGATCCATATCCCAATCATTACCGACCGCTCGGATTTCTGCTTTTGTGTTTCCTTGGTATAACACTTCCCATTGATAGTTTAATGAAAGTTCGTGCATAAACAGCTGTTGAATCATCTCAAACCATGCTCCATAATATTCCCCAATCACTTGAAATCTCGGCGAATTTTTATAATGGCCATTGCAACCAGATACAACTCGAATTCCAGCTAAATTTGCAGCCTTTACAAATGCGGCCATGTTATATTCAAGTTTAAGTGCATCTAATCGAACATCGAAACGATGATTGTGAAAATATCGCCAATTTGTTTGTTGCATTGCAAATGGAATACAATAAGGTTGTCCACCAAATTTAGCTACTTTGCTATAAAAACTAAGCGGTAACTTATTCACAAGGATTTCAATTGAATTTTGTCCCTTTACTACACAAGGTACAGCTAACTTATTTATAATTGCAACTGCTTCGACCAGATCGTTTTTACTGCTTGATTGTAAAAATTCAATATGTCCATTACACTTTTTCACTTGGAAACCTCTTGACTGTAGTGCGTCAGTACAAATCGTCGCTGCATCTTGTAACTTAAAATCAATAAAATTCATCTTACATTCCGCCTTTCATGATTCAGTATGTTTTGTTAAGTTAATAGTAATACATAAAGTTAGTATTGTAAATAGTTAATTTAAATATATTTTTTATTTCTTTTAAAAAATTTACCTACTCATCCTCTTTAACTTGGTAGTAAACGTATTTAATACACTTTTAATCAATCCATCATCTCAATTCATTACACTTTGCACCTGGTGCAAAAGCAATTCTGACAATTACCCACTATTTAAAAAGCTGTGCTGAAAATTCCAATAAAAATCGGATTTTCGGCACAGCCGTTTTTTACTAGCCTCTTCCTCACGTTTACGAGCTGCCTCTTCACGTGCTTCGCGCTCAATACGAACCACTTCAGATTCTTCATATAACTCTATTAAAATCTCTCCAAGCCTGGATTCGATCTTTAAGTTATCTGTATCTCTAAAATATTTGCCCTTACGAATACTTACTCTGAGCCTTCCATTGAAAACATAGTCATATTTACGTATCTTTGGTTCTGATGCCCAAGAACGACGACGTTTAGCATCTTCGTAAACAATTAAAGTTTGTGCTTCTTGCTTTGAAATTTCATGTTTGATTGTAAGCGGGAACATAAAAGAAAAACCTCATTTACTTATGGTACGGTTCACCGTTACTAATTCTAAATTATTTTGATTATAGAAATTAACTATACCAACTAATTCAATTCTTTTATACTCTTACCATAAGTATCCTTCCATTCAATCAACCCATTCGCGCTTCTCCCCAGTACAATTTCTGCTGCTGTTGATGGACTAGAGAATAATAGGTCTTCCATCACTACATATTCATCATTTATGATTTGAACTTTCTTCGAATCAATTAATTCATTTCTTTTAGCCGTTAAACGCTCTGAATATGAATTTACAATGCTAATCGCAATTCTGGAACCTTGTAAAACTACAAATCCTTCTTGTGTTTGAATTCCTTGGGCTTTCGCACCACGAGCTCCTTTTAAATACAAAAGTTCACTGTCATTTGAGTCCGAGGTATCTTTAATCTCTACAAATAATTTATGACCTAAAGTATTTACCATCATTACTAAATTACTAATAAATTCATCCATTTCCGCACGATCAGCTTCCGATATAGCGGGCATTGGCGGGATGTTTCCATTCAATACATCATAACGATTTGCAGCTTTAGCTTTTTCATATAATTTATTTTCAATATACTTTATATGAGCTTTGTTTAAGTTCTCGTCTTTGCTAATAAATACAATCACTTCGTTCCAAAAATCTTTTTCACGTAAATGACTTTGTAATCGTGTATAAACTTCCTCAGCTTCTCCTATGTAAACCGCTTCTTTGTCATCGTGGTTTCTTCCAAACAACATATAAACACCAGTAGAATTCAAGTTAGGTCGATCACCACATTTTTTCACTTCAGTTCGAGGTATTCTGTATGCTAAACCTGTCCAATTTGATAACTCACAAGTAAGTCTTCCACTTGGATCACCATCGATTAAAAACATTTTAATTGTTTTTCCGAAAGTCATTTCAATCATCCCTTACATAAATTATTATCAGTATCATTATAATAAAAAATATCCACCCTATTGTTAAAAATAAAAGGCTGTATATTTTAAATACTTGAGGGCTATGAATTTTCGTAACTTCACAAAACTACTTTATTTTGTGACTGAATACCTGACACATCACAATAATATTACCACACTTCTTGTAACGGATTATCAAAACCAGCTTTCTTCATCATCTTTAAACGGTCTTCAGGATCATCTACAATATGTGCTTTTTTATGACACACAACACATAATGCCACACAGTTTTCAATAGTATCCAGGCCACCTTGAGATAAAAATTTGATATGATGACATTCTAAATATGGTTTACCATTTTTATCATTAAAATGTGCAGGCTGTTCGTACAGTTCGCAAACACCATTTGCTCTTTTCTTTACAAAGGCACTTACATAAGGGTTTGCCATGCTTACGCTTTCTATTAGACAAATAAAAAACCTCCCATTCATTTTGATTAGAAGGTCTACGAACTGTTCAAATATGTCATTTTTCCATAGGGATTAGAAAAGGGATATTGCCCAAGAGTTCAACTCCCGTTCAATATCCCTAGTCTGTTAAATCGTTGATATGACCACGTTTGCAGCCACTTTATGTATGGAGACGGCGGGATTTGAACCCGCGTCCAGAAACTCTAACACTTAAGCTTCTACGCGTGTATCTTGCCTATTTAGGTTTCGCGTAGCATTATGCCGACAAGCGGGCGTCCTGTACGCTAACTTGAGAGTCTCTTGTTGGTAGCTCAAGTGGCACTACCAACCGTATCCCACTAAAGTTGAGCTCTACCTAGCCACATGGGCGATGGATAGATAAAGCAGATCCGAGCTTACGCTGCGAATGCTAAGTTGTTGTTTGTTTTGCCTGTTATTATAAGGTCCGTTTTTACGGAGCCGAGCCTCCGACGCGCAACTCAAGCTCAGACTATCCCTGTCGAATCCATAACGTCCCCGTTTATGGAATAATGTAAGCTTTGTTACATAGCTAACTATACATCAAATTAGGTCAAATTTCAAGTGAGACATTCTACCAGTGTTGGTTACCCTTATTGGTTACGCTCTTTGAATGCTCTTTCAATATCTCGTTTTGCTTCTTTTTTCTTCAAGACATCGCGTTTATCGTAGTCTTTCTTCCCTTTTCCGATTCCGATTAATACTTTTGCATAGCCATTTTTGACATACATTTTTAGAGGTACAATCGTGTAACCTTCTCTCTTTGTTTCACCAATTAAACTGCTAATCTGCTTTTTATGTAAAAGTAATTTTCTGGATCGTAAAGGGTCGTGATTGAAGCGGTTTCCTTGTTCGTATGGACTTATATGCATATTGGAAATCCAAGCTTCGTTATTTCGTATGCGCACAAAGGCGTCCTTCAATTGAACTTTTCCGTTGCGGATGGATTTGATTTCTGTACCTTGTAGCACAATCCCAGCTTCAATTGTTTCTTCTATAAAGTAATCATGGCCCGCTTTTTTGTTCTGTGCAAGCACTTTATCATCATGCTTTTTTGCCACACTATTCACCTCGCAAATACTTGGAAGGAGCGATAAATCGCTCCTTTATTTTTTCTTACGTTTTCTTCTTTGTTGTTTTTTTGCAACTGCTTCGTAAAATTTCTTTTTCTGTTTTACTTCTTTTTTCGGACCTGGGTTCGATTTTTCTCTTCTTGGAGAGCCTTCTTTTTTCTTCGCGTGGATAACTTTCGGTGTTTCTTTTCTAGTTCGATGGAATGCTTTTTTCATTCCTACGATTTCGAAGTCAATTGCAGATTCTTCTGGTTTTACTTCCGAAACACGAACCGTTACTTCATCTCCGATTCGGAATTGTTTTCCGGCACGCTCGCCGATCATCATCATTTGGCGATCATCAAAACGATAATAATCGTCGGTCATATTCATGACGTGAACGAGTCCTTCTATCGTATTCGGTAGCTCGATAAACATACCAAAGTTTGTAATAGAGCTTACGATACCTTCGAATTCTTCTCCAATTTTATCTGCCATGTATTGTGCTTTTTTCAGTGCATCTGTATCGCGTTCAGCATCTACTGCACGTCTTTCACGCTTAGACGTATGCTCCGCAATTTCATCGATGATTGCGCCCCAGTGATTAATAGTAGTTTGTGACACATCTCCATTTACTAAATACGTGCGAATTAATCGATGAACAATTAAATCAGGATAACGGCGAATTGGAGATGTAAAATGCGTATAATATTCTGTCGATAGACCAAAATGTCCTAAGCAATCAGAATAATATTTTGCTTGTTGAAGCGATCTTAATAACATCGTTGAAATGACAGGTTCTTCGGGCATTCCTTCAATATTTTCAATTATTTCTTGTAGTGCTTTCGGGTGTATATCGTTACCAGTACCTTTTACAACAAGTCCGAAATTCGTTAAAAACTCGAAGAAGCGTTGTAATTTTTCAGGTTTTGGGTCTTCATGGATACGATAAATAAACGGAACATCCATCCATTTAAAATGCTCTGCTACCGTTTCGTTTGCAGCTAACATAAATTCTTCAATTAGACGCTCTGCGACTGTACGCTCGCGTATTGCAACATCTGTTGGCCAGCCATTATCGTCTACTAAAATTTTTGCTTCAGGGAAGTCAAAATCGATTGAACCACGATTTTTGCGTTTTTCTCTTAATATAGCTGCTAACTCTGCCATCAGTTCAAACATTGGAACTAAATCTTCATAACGCTCCATTAATGCTGCATCTTTTTCTTCCAAAATTTTATACACGTCAGAATAAGTCATTCTCTCTGTTGTTCTAATAACACTTTGGAATATTTCATGCGACTTAACCATACCAGAACTATCAATAACCATTTCACAAGACAATGTTAAACGATCAACTTGTGGGTTCAATGAGCATATGCCATTTGATAGTCGGTGCGGAATCATTGGAATAACACGATCTGCTAAATATACACTTGTTCCTCGTTCATAAGCTTCACGGTCAAGAGGGGATTCTTCTGTTACATAGTGACTTACGTCCGCGATATGTACACCAAGTTTATACGTCCCATCTGGTAACTTAGTAACGGTAACTGCATCGTCTAAGTCTTTTGCATCTGCTCCATCAATTGTGACAATTACTTCTTCCCGTAAATCTCTACGATCGTCTAAATCTTTTTCATCAATTTTATCTGGAACAGATTCTGCTTGATTGATTACTTCTTCAGGAAAGTCAATCGTAATGCCATGCTTGTAAATAATCGACAATATATCGACACCTGGATCATTTTTATGCCCTAGAATTTTCGTAACTATTCCAGTTGCAGACTTTCTTTCATTTGGCCAATCCGTAATTTCTACTATTACTTTATGACCTTCAATTGCTCCAAGTGTATCACCTTTAGCAACAAATACGTCCATCGGAACTTTTTTATCATCCGGAATGACAAAGCCGAATCCTTTATTATCCTGGAATGTTCCTACTACTTGGGAAATCCCTCTTTCTGTAATTTTAATGATTGAACCTTCTCTTCGATCACCGGAAGTTACTTGGGAAACTCGAACAAGTACTTTATCTCCATTCACTGCACCATTTACTTCAGTCGGCGGGATAAAAATATCATCCATACCGTCTTCTTCCGGTGCAACGAATCCAAAACCTTTGGCATGCCCGATAAATTTTCCTACGATTAAGTTCATTCTTGCTGGAACACCATATCGATTTGATCTAGAACGAACAATTAATCCCTTATCTTCCATTTGAACAAGTGTTTTCACTAATTCTTTAAACTCTTCTGCATACTCAAATTGAAAATGCTCTTCAATTTCTTTCGTCGTTAATGGTTCATATTCATCGGATCGCATTAATTCGAGTAGTGATTCTTTTAAATTTTCCATGTTACATCCCTCCTTTTTCAGCGTGTGCACATTTGGATTGTTTTACACATTCCAATCGAGTGACTCTAAAAAGTTTAATATATCTTTATGCAATGTTTCTTTTTCTGAACCAAGTGTAATGACATGACCCGAGTTTTCATACCATTTAATACTTTTCTCTATAGACTCTGCTTCATCATAAATAATGTTAGCAGAATTTATATCTATAACTGTATCCTTTTCACCTTGTGTTACGAATAACGGAGCATATATTTGATCCACATTATCTCGAACATTATAAACAAATTCTCTTAGTTCCGATAAAGTTTCCATAGGTGTTTGACGAATTGCTTCTACTTCTTCTTCTATTTGTTGTTCTGTTTTTCCTTCATACTTCTTATATTCTCTTGCATATTTAAGTACGCCTTCAAACATGACATCTGTCGTTTTCATTGTCATTGGCGAACACATCGTAACAATCCCCTTTACAGGAACTGTATACCCTAATTTTAATGAAAATACTCCTCCAAGGGACAATCCTGCTACTGCAATTTCCTCATAGCCTTCAGCCTTTAAACGATCATAGGCGCGCATGACATCTTTCCACCAATCGGTTGGACCAGTTTCAAGCAGTTCTTCGGGTGGTACTCCATGTCCTTTATAGTGTGGAGCTAAAGAAGTATATCCATTTTTCTCTAAAAATCGTCCGAGCATTCGAACATCAGACGAATTGCCTGTAAAACCATGAAGAAGTAAGACAGCACGCTTCCCTGCTTCAAAGAAGAACGGTTTTGGTGTTGATATTCGCATGTAAAAAATACCTCCGATCAAATTTACCATGGCGTTTGGACACCCAGATTCACTACTTCAACTAGCTATCTTCCGAAAATAGTTCATCGGATTATTTAATCTGTGGTGTCTAAAACTCTATCCTTATTATGCATTATAACCAAATGCATGCTGAATTAGGTAAAAAAAACGCCTAACCAATCAGAAGTTGGTCAGGCGGTTCACAACTGTTTTAAAATTTTGTAACAGCAATAGTTAATACAAAAAATAACACTGCAAGTACAATCGTTACTCTATGTAATACAAGGTCCATGCCTCGAGCTTTTTGTTTTCCAAAAAGTTGCTCAGCTCCACCAGAGATGGCTCCTGAAAGACCTGCACTTTTCCCTGATTGTAACAACACAACAACGATTAATGCGAGCGATACGATGACAAGTAAAATCAATAACAACGCATGCATTTGTTCCACCTCCTGATAAGAACGTTCACAACAATATTAATTTTACCAAAAACAACTAGAAGTTACAACAGTCTTACAAGAATATAATACACTTTAAATAATATAATTTTGAGTATATTTCTACTATCTTATGTAAAAAAGAGGATTTTAATAGAGGTATATTGAATTAGAGTAAGTGCAAAGGAGGATACATCTTGAAAAACAAACTTATATTTATTAGCTTCTTTATTGTGTTAAGTATAATCGGATACCTTTATTGGTCTACACTTCAAGAACAAATTGAACTTCCATCAAAACAATGGAGTCGTTCCATTCCAGGTGATTCGATTGAGGGCAATTTTTCTAAGCTTCAAAGTTTACCAGAAGAAAATGGTTATACGATAAGCTTACTAGATTTCAAGAAACTTGTTGTTTTATCTTGTGACAACGACATGAAGTGTGAAGAGAATCGTACGATCGAATCATTAAACACATATAAAGACAGTTGGAGCAATCAAACGGACTCCTATTTTATAAGAGATGGCACCCTTATACATTCGAATGTTTCATCGGGAGAAATAGAAATCGCAAACAATGTTGTAAATTTTTCTAAAACAGGTGATACACTTGTTTACTGGACGGAAGATCATAATATCGTCGTTCTAAATAGTCCGCTATCTTCTGAAAAGCAACAGTTCAAATTCGATGAGCCCGTATCTTATGCTACTAGCTTGGAAAATCAAATCTTTATAGTAACAGAAAACAAGGAAGAAGAGTTATATACATTATATAATCTAGCAGATGGAGTATCTCAACTCTTTCAATTCAATATAAGTTCTCAAGATATTCTTTCGTCTATACATATTTTCCAACAAACAGAAGATAGTTATACCTTAGTATTAGACAAAAAAATAATAGCAGGTGGGTCAAGCACCAAAATTATCGAATCAGCAACATTTGATCTTTCTTTGAATCAATCACCTACCTTTACCAAACTATCATTTATTGAAAGTCAAACAGGTCTAAAGTTAAAAAACATTCAATTTCCGAGTTTTTATCAAGGACAACATGGACCGCTTATTACGTTTTCATCAACATTCTATGATCAATTTGGAGAAAAAGTTAGTAAAATCTTTGTTGCTAATTTCACAGGTAATACGATTCAAGCGAATGCTGTGACGAAACCGGGAAGCCGTTATGAACGTTCTGTTCTTTTAAATGAACAAACTGTTGCTTATTTTAAAATGAAAGGAGCAAATCGATATCTTCAATATTCTTCTTCAGATGAAGTAATAAAACAAGATACGAATAGAATAATGGAAGGAGATTATAAAGCAGCAAGTTATGCATTGTTAACTAAGTTCTTCAATGGCTTTCTACTTATTCTCTTTTCATTTGCTTGGATCATTCCTACTTTACTCGTTTCGTATGGATCGATGTTTTTATTGGATAAAATGAAATTTGCTCGTACTTATCAAACTGCATTTATTGTTCATCTTATTGCTTTACTCAGTCTCCAAATGTATTTCTTATATCGATTTACTTCTATTGAAAATATAGTAAATAGTATTCCTTTTATTACGGAAAACTGGCATTTTGCATTGTTATTAATTATTTCTAGCATTCTTTCAGCAGTTCCATTATTTATTCTACGTTATAAGATATCTGAAGATAATTTTAATACGTGTGTACTCTATACAACGTTTATGAATTTGGGTATTTTATTCCTCTTAATTGGACCTTATATTATTTAATTTCTGTCTACAAAAGGTATCGAGAAGTCTCCTTCTCGATACCTTTTGTCATTCTAGAAAAATCGTTGAAATAGGCGACACTCCTGCGGGAATAGCGTTCGTCGAAGACCCCACAGCGTAGCGAGGAGGCTGAGGCAACGCCCGCGGAAAGGGAGCCGTTTCAACGATTTTCTTATTTACTGGAATATTAGACAACCTCATATAGCAAAGTCGAACTATAAGGATTTCTTCATTTCTAGTAAATCGTTGAAATAGACGACACTCCTGCGGGAATAGCGTTCGTCGAAGACCCCGCAGCGTAGCGAGGAGACTGAGGCAACGCCGCGGAAAGGGAGCCGTTTCAACGATTTTCATATTAATTGGTTTATTGGACAGCCTCATATAGCAAAGTCGAATTATAAGGACTTCTTCATTTCTAGAAAATCGTTGAAAAAGGCGACACTCCTGCGGGAATAGCGTTCGTCGAAGACCCCACAGCGTAGCGAGGAGGCTGAGGCAACGCCGCGGAAAGGGAGCCGTTTCAACGATTTTCATATTAATTGGTTTATTGGACAGCCTCATATAGCAAAGTCGAATTATAAGGACTTCTTCATTTCTAGAAAATCGTTGAAAAAGGCGACACTCCTGCGGGAATAGCGTTCGTCGAAGACCCC
>NZ_VDGI01000009.1:56995-71701 GCF_006861825.1 Psychrobacillus vulpis
GATTTTCATATTAATTGGTTTATTGGACAGCCTCATATAGCAAAGTCGAATTATAAGGACTTCTTCATTTCTAGAAAATCGTTGAAAAAGGCGACACTCCTGCGGGAATAGCGTTCGTCGAAGACCCCGCAGCGTAGCGAGGAGACTGAGGCAACGCCCGCGGAAAGGGAGGCCACTGAAAAACCAAAATTCAGAAAATAAAGTCACCACTTGAGAAGTATATTTGTATCAAAATTGGCATGACGTCCCCATAAACACCCTAAAAAGTGAAGGAATTATGGGATTTCGTTTTTATTTTTTGAAAAAAAGTGACTTTTTCAGTGGCCTCCGGAAAGGGAGCCGTTTCAACGATTTTCTTATTTATTGGAAAATTGGAATTGAATACCCCTCTCTGGCAAAGTCGATTTAAAGGAACTTTTTCAGTGCTCTAGAGCGGAAATCAACTCAGTCTGATTACTATATTTTTATTGTAAAAGGAAAAAAGACTGTGACAAACTCAAAATTCTACGAGTTTATCACAGTCTGAAGCTACTTACTAAACGAATAAGCAGATTGTTTCATTGTATATTATTTTAAATTATAGAATGTTTTCTTCCCTAAGTATTGAGCAGTATCATATAATTGATCTTCAATACGTAGTAATTGGTTGTATTTAGCAACACGGTCTGAACGAGATGGTGCACCTGTTTTAATTTGTCCAGCGTTTGTAGCAACTGCAATATCAGCAATTGTTACATCTTCGGACTCACCAGAACGGTGTGAAATAACTGCTGTATAACCAGCACGTTTCGCCATTTCGATCGCATCGAAAGTTTCTGTTAGTGTACCAATTTGATTTACTTTGACAAGAATAGAGTTACCAACGCCTTGCTCGATTCCTTCTGCCAATTTTTTCGTATTCGTAACGAATAGATCATCACCGACTAATTGAACTTTACTTCCTAACTTTTCAGTTAGTAATTTATGTCCAGCCCAGTCGTTTTCGTCTAAGCCATCTTCAATTGAAATAATTGGGTATTTTGAGCAAAGTTCTTCATACCAAGCAACCATTTCTTCCGAAGTTTTTACTACGCCTTCTCCAGCTAGATGGTATTTTCCATCTTCTTTATTGAACAACTCAGATGAAGCAACGTCCATAGCTAGAAGTACTTCTTCCCCTGGTTTATAACCAGCTCTTTCAATTGCTGTCATAATTGTAGATAAAGCTTCTTCGTTTGATTTTAAGTTTGGAGCAAATCCACCTTCATCCCCAACAGCTGTATTTAATCCAGCTTCTTTCAAAACTGCTTTTAAGCTGTGGAATATTTCTGCTCCCATACGTAATGCGTGACGGAATGATTCTGCTCCAACCGGCATTACCATAAATTCTTGAATATCTACGTTATTATCCGCGTGCTCCCCACCATTTACAATGTTCATCATTGGAACTGGTAGTTGTTTTGCATTGAATCCACCTAAGTACTGATAAAGTGGAATATCTAGATAATCAGCAGCAGCTTGTGCAACTGCAATAGATACACCTAGAATTGCGTTAGCACCTAAGTTCCCTTTATTTTCCGTACCATCTAATTCGATCATTGCACGGTCAATGGAAACTTGATCTAAAACTGAAAAGTTTTCTTCTAATTCATTTGCGATTAAGTTATTTACATTTTCAACTGCTTTTAAAACACCTTTACCAAGGTATCTGTCTTTATCACCATCACGAAGTTCTACTGCTTCATATTCACCAGTAGACGCACCAGAAGGAACAATCGCACGGCCAAAAGCACCGCTTTCTGTAAATACTTCTACCTCTACCGTTGGATTCCCACGTGAATCTAATACTTCACGAGCTTGTACATGTGTAATAATTGGCATTTTTAACTCTCCGTTTCAATTAATGTTTTACCTGTCATTTCAGGCGGTGATTGTATTCTTAATAAGTGTAACATGGTTGGTGCCAAATCTGCTAAAATTCCGTCAGTTCGAAGAGAAACTTCTTTTTTCGTAACGATGACTGGAACAGGATTTGTTGTATGCGCAGTCATTGGCTGACCTTCCAATGTAGTTACTTCATCTGAATTTCCGTGATCTGCAGAAATAATTGCATGACCACCTTTTGCTAAAATAGCATCCACTACTTTTCCTAAACATGTATCAACTGCTTCAATTGCTTGAATAGTAGGCTCTAGCATTCCACTATGACCAACCATATCCGGATTTGCGAAATTTAAAATAATTGCATCGAACTTATCGTTTGCAATTTCAGCAAGAAGTGCATCTGTCACTTCATACGCACTCATCTCTGGTTTCAAATCATAAGTGGCAACCTTTGGAGAATTAATCAGAATACGTTCTTCTCCAGGGAAGGTTTCTTCACGTCCACCACTCATAAAAAACGTAACATGCGGATATTTCTCTGTTTCTGCAATTCGAAGCTGTGTTTTATGATGATTGGAAAGTACCTCTCCAATTGAATTAAACAAATCATTTTTTTCAAATACAACTTCTGAAACCACATCATCACTATAATGCGTAAAAGTAACGAATTTCATATTAGCTGGATGTTTTTCACTAAGTGCAAAGCTATCAAAAGTTGGTGTATGTAATGCCATCGATAATTGTATAGCACGGTCTGGTCGGAAATTAAAGAAGATTACTGCATCCCCTGTATCAATTGTAGCTACTGGTTTTCCGTTTTCTTCTATAACGCATGGTAGAACGAATTCATCCACTACATCTTCTGCATAAGATTGTAAAATTCCGCTCGTTGCAGTTTCCGCTTTACGACCTATACCATCAACAAGAGCTCGATAAGCAAGTTCTACACGCTCCCAACGACGATCCCGATCCATTGCGTAATAACGTCCACTAATAGAAGCAAACTTCCCAACACCAATATCTTTCATTTGCTGTTCTGTTTCTTCCACAAAGCCAACTGACGTTCTTGGGCCAACATCTCTTCCATCTAAAAATCCATGGACAAAAACATCTTGTAGCCCTTGTTCTTTCGCAAGCTTCAATAAAGCAAATAAATGAGAATAATGACTGTGAACTCCACCATCTGAAAGTAAACCCATTAAGTGTAGCTTTCCACCAGTTTGTTTTACATGTTCTATCGTTGCTAGAAGTTTTGGTTCTAAAAAGAACTCACCTTCACGAATAGACTTATGAATACGTGTTAAGTTTTGATAAACAATTCTTCCTGCACCAATATTTAAATGACCCACTTCTGAGTTCCCCATTTGACCATCTGGCAAGCCTACTGCTTCACCAGATGCTGTTAATGTTGCATTAGGGTAATCAGACCAATAACGGTCAAAATTTGGTTTTTTCGCCTGTGCCACAGCATTTCCGAACGATTCATGACGCAATCCGAATCCGTCTAAAATGATTAAAGCTACTGGACTTTTAGGCATTTTCTCCAGCCTCCAACAATTTAACAAAAGAATCAGCTTGCAGACTTGCACCGCCTACTAAAGCTCCATCGATATGCTCTTTCGAAAGTAATTCTTCAATGTTTTCTGGTTTCACACTTCCACCATATTGAATACGAACGCTACTCGCAACTTCTTCTCCAAACCCATCAAGAATTGTTTCGCGAATCGCTTGGCATACATCATTTGCATCGTCTGCAGTTGCTGTTTTACCAGTTCCGATTGCCCAAATTGGCTCATAAGCGATGATCGAGTTTTCTACACTTTCTTCTGTTAGTCCTTCTAGAGCCGCCATTACTTGAGCAGATACAATACTTTCTGTTTCGTTTTGCTCGCGTTGTTCTAGTGTTTCTCCTACACAAATAATGGGAGTTAAATTATTTTCAAATGCAGCTATTACTTTTTTATTCACAGTGTCATCTGTCTCATTGAAATATTGACGTCTTTCGGAATGTCCAATTACAACATAGCTTACGCCCAAATCTTGTAATTGATGCCCACTTACTTCCCCTGTAAACGCCCCTTCTTTTTCTTCGTGCATTGTTTGTGCACCAATTGAAATAAAGGAATCTTTCGTCGCTTGTACAAGCTGATCTAAAAATAATGCTGGTGCGCAAATAACTGTCTCAACTTTGCTGCTATCCACTTGTTTTTCTCTTAATTGTTCAACAAAATCTTTCGCCTCGGAAAGTGTTTTGTACATTTTCCAATTCCCTGCTATTACTCGTTTACGCATAAGAAATCTCCTCCATTACTTGTCGTTTAAAGCGGAAACTCCTGGTAAATCTTTACCTTCCATAAACTCTAAGGAAGCTCCTCCACCAGTTGAAATATGATCCATTTTGTCTGCCACTTCAAATTTTTCTACAGCTGCAGCTGAATCTCCACCACCAATAATTGTGTAACCAGCTGTATCAGCCATTGCATCTGCAACACCTTTTGTTCCGTTCGCAAATGCATCCATTTCAAACACACCCATTGGTCCGTTCCAAATAATTAGCTTACTTCCTTTAATGACATCTGCATATAATGCAGCTGTTTTTGGCCCAATATCAAGCCCCATCCAATCTGATGGAATTTGATCGATATCGACTACTTTTGTATTTGCATCCTTCGAAAACTCATCTGCAACAACCGCATCAACAGGTAAGTAAAAGGAAACACCTTTTTCTTTCGCTTTTTCAATAAAAGATTGTGCCAACTCAATTTTATCCTCTTCTACAAGCGACTTTCCGATATCATGTCCTTGAGCTTTAGAAAATGTGTAAGACAATCCTCCACCGATTAAAATGTTATCCACCTTATCTAATAAATGATCGATGACACCAATTTTATCTTTTACTTTTGCTCCACCAATAATTGCGGTAAATGGACGTTCTGGATTAGACAAAGCTTTCCCTAAAACATCTAGCTCTTTTTCCATTAGTAAACCAGAAACAGCAGGAAGAAGCTTTGCAATTCCTTCTGTCGTTGCATGTGCACGATGTGCAGCACCAAATGCATCATTCACATACACATCTGCAAGGGAAGCAAATGCTTTTGCAAGTTCTGCATCATTTTTCTCTTCTCCAGCATGAAAACGAACGTTTTCTAATAATACGATGTCTCCATTTTCCATTTCAGAAACAGTTTGTTCCACTTCCGAACCGATTGATTCATCTAATTTTTTTACTTGTTTATTTAATAATTTTGCTAAGTGCTCTCCCACTTGTGTCAAACGTAGTTCTTCCTTCACTTCACCTTTTGGTCGTCCCATGTGACTTGCAAGAATAACTTTTGCGCCTTGCTCGATTAAATAATTGATTGTAGGAAGTGCAGCACGAATTCGAGTGTCGTCTGTAATTTGTCCATCTTCCATTGGCACGTTAAAGTCTACACGGCAAAATACTCGTTTCCCTAGTAAAGTTACATCACTCATTGTTTGTTTTTGATTCATGAGATAAGCCCCCTTGATATGTAATCACATTCGCCTCGGCGTATTGAGCATAGATTTTTATCGAGTTTTCTCAATAAAATCCTTTAAAAAATCTGTGGAATCCGCCGGAGGCTTTATCTTAATTCAACAGAGGTTTGAACCCCTGTTAAATTAAGATAAAAAAATAAGGAGCGAAGGGTAACCCTTGCTCCTTTTACCCTCTTTCATTATAGAGGTTATTCCGCATAATCGCCAAGCAAAATTAAACTCACCTTGGTGTATTTACGGACAGATTTTAAAACAGTTTCCCGATTCTAAATCTGACGTATCAGCCAGTGGCTTAACTTTGTACAGCATGCGTATGAACTTAAAGTCCTTTTTTCATCATAAGTAGAGCAAGGTCGATACAACGCGCAGAGTATCCTGATTCATTGTCATACCAAGATAATACTTTCACCATATTATCTCCAAGTACCATTGTAGAAAGTCCATCAATTGTAGAAGATGCTGTATTTCCATTATAGTCAATCGATACTAATGGAAGTTCATTGAAAGCAAGAATTCCTTTTAATTCATTTTCAGAAGCTTGTTTTAATGCTGCATTTATTTCTTCTACTGTTACTTCTTTATCTAACTCAGCTACAAAGTCTACTAAAGAAACATTTGGTGTTGGTACACGGATTGCCATTCCATCTAATTTTCCTTTTAGTTCAGGAAGTACTTTCGCAACTGCTGATGCTGCTCCAGTTGTAGTTGGAATCATAGATTCTCCTGCTGCACGAGCACGACGGTAATCACTATGTGGTAAATCTAAGATGCGTTGATCATTTGTATAAGAGTGAATAGTTGTCATCATTCCACGTTTAATACCAAATTGATCTTGTAATACTTTTGCAAGTGGTGATAAACAGTTTGTTGTACAAGATGCATTTGAAACAACATGATCTGTTGCAGGATTATATTTATCCGCATTTACACCCATAACAAAAGTAGGCATACCATCTTTAGCAGGTTGAGATAAAATTACTTTTTTAGCTCCAGCTTCAATATGCTTCCCAGCTTTTTCAGTTGTATTAAATATTCCAGTACATTCAATAACTATATCTACTTGTTGCTCTTTCCATGGAAGTGCAGAAGGATCTTTTTCAGCAAAAACTCGAATGTTTTTACCGTTTACAACTAAGTAGTCTCCTTCAGAAGATACTTCTGCATCGAAGATTCCATGTACCGAATCATATTTCAATAAGTGTGCAAGCATTGCTGCATCCGTTAAGTCATTGATTGCCACTACTTCTAAATCTTTTTGTACTAATGCTTCTCTAAATACTTTACGTCCAATACGTCCAAATCCATTAATCGCTAATTTTACTGTCATGTTAAATTCCTCCTAATTCGTTTCGGAAATTATTTTTATCATTTCATTCGCAGCGCCTTCATCTGTCACTAAAACAGTTTGTTCTGGCGCTTGTTTAAAATAAGATAATAGTGCTTTTGCTTTTTTTGCCCCACCTGCAACTGCAAGTAGATGCTCTATATGTGTTAATTGTTTTAATTGAATTCCAATTGTTCGAATACGGTGAACTGCTTCGCCTTGTTCATTGAAATAATAGCCAAATGCTTCACTAACAGAGCCTGCTTCTTTTAGACGATCGATTTCATTCTCGTCTGTATATCTTCTGCGGGCCATTTCTACCGCATCGCCTATTCCGTGAATTATAATATTCGTTCTCTCGTATAGATCCATCATCTCTTGTATAAAAGGCTCTTTCATCATCGTATTATACGCTTCTTCACTTAAACTATCCGGCATATACAATGTGCGATAAGATCCATTCATTTTATTTGAAAAAAGGGAAGCAATCGTATTTGCTTGTAATGCAACATCTTTCCCTACTCCACCTCTGGCAGCGATAAACAATAACTGTTTCCATTTCGTCGTCGCCTGTACGAAGTTCGAAATAGATGCAATCGTCGATCCACCCGTAACGGCAATTATTTTTTCATCTGAAAGGATACTTTCCAAATACTTTGCTGCCTCTTGTGATAAAAGCATCGCAGCATTCGTATTAGTATCTACATCGCCAGGCACAATAATAACTTCTTTTATGTGTAAATGTTGTGAAAGTGTTTGTTCGAGTTGTAATCTTCCCGACCATTCACGTACCACTTCTTTTAACTCAATGATCATTTGTGTTCCTTCCGGAGTAATTGCAGCTCCATCTCGAGAAACATCAATCAATCCTTGATTTCTTAATGCATCTAACTCTTTTCGAGTATCTCTCTCTGACAAACCTAATTGTTCTCCTAGAACTCGCCTTCCAATCCCTTTTGAAAGCTGGATCGTTTGAAGTATTCGATATCTTTTCTGTAACAAATCGCTCATTTCAGGAATTAGCTTGAGCTGAGCCGTGAGCAAAGATTCCATATCTCACTTCCTCACCTATTATGACGTTTTTGTCCCGCTACGTATAAAAATGTCCCAGTAACTCAAAAAAAAAGTAAATTACTAAAATAATCATACAATATTATATTCAGCTTAGCAATACAAGTGCATTATTTTTGAAATAGTACTTGTGGGTAAGGGGATTTTTTGTTTCTTGCGAATAGAGATGGGGAGCTTGTGGATACGCGAGTTGAATTTGCGGATAGACTTAGGGAATTTGCGATTAAGCAGAGTGAATTTGCGCAATGGGGACTTGAACTTGCGCATAAGCACAATGAACTTGCACATAGGTGACTTGAATTTGCGCATAGGTTTGAATTTGCGATTAGGCACGATGAATTTGCGATTAAGCACGATGAATTTGCGCATAGATGATTTGAACTTGCGATTAAGCTTCGGGCAAATACAGGTAGCCCCTTTTTCATGGTGAATATACGAAATTTGCGAGAACTGATCAAGAACTTGCGGATAGATCTTACCAACTTGCAAATAGATGACTTAATCTTCTATTAACCCCTGATATCTTATACTCTTTCTAATCAAAAAATAAAAAATCTGGAGCATTACGGAAGTAATGCATCCAGAATTGTTGCATAGTCTATTTGACCATATTGAATGATGTTATTTTCTAATTCGACGACTGGAATCATAAGCATATATTTCTCGTGAAGTTCATCATTTTCTTCAATATTTATTTCTTTTATTTCAAATGAGATATCTTCTTGTACTAGTTTTAACATAAGTCTAGCGTCCTCACATAGATGGCAACCTGGCCGTGTGTAGAAATGGACAATCATTTTATATCATCCCTTCCAAAAATCATTGATTGATTTTTATTATAGTCTTTTTGAAGAATAAAATCGTGTGATATCGTGCACTTAAGCATCAACTTTTCAAGAGTAACTCTTAAATACAAATTAATCCTTAAAAGGTAAAATAAAAGCGATACTTTTTATTTGTTCCTTCGTCTATAGCAATAAGGGGAGGTCAGAAGATGGAAATGGAAAAGCTATACAGAATGCACAGCGATAGAGTTTACAGCTATATATACTTACTTGTCCGTCATAGAGAATGTGCAGAGGATCTCACACAAGAAACATTTTATAAAGCATATAAAGGGCTAGAAGCCTTTAATAAGCAGGCTTCAACTGCCACCTGGCTATTAAAAATAGCTCGTAATGTGACCTATGACTATTTTCGAAGGAAAAGAGTCATCAAATTTTTCTCCTTTGATAAAGGGCATGATTTAGAGACAAACGCATTATCACCAGAGAGTCGATATGAACAAAAGGAACAACTCGCCAGGATGTTTGCCACCTTAAGCAAGCTAAAAAAAGATTATCAAGAAGTACTGCTCCTGCGAAAGATACAAGAATGCTCAATTCAAGAAACAGCCTTCATACTTGGCTGGACCGAGGCAAAAGTAAAGATGAAAATGACACGAGCACTTGAAGCACTTAAAAAGGAATTTCATAAGGAAGGGGGTCATCCAAATGGAACCATCAAAAGAATTTGATGAGCTTTTTGAGGAAATGAAAGAGGTTGAGCGTTCAGAGGAAGCAAAGCGCAATACATGGCTAGCCTTAAAGGGTAGAATAGCAACAAAGAGAAAACGCAACATATTTCCTGCATTTATTTCATTAGCAATAGTAGCGATTGCCACCTTTCTAATCATTACTTATTCCATTCCTTCAGAAACAGAGCAATCAGCTGAGTCTCTTTCTAATGAAGAGATTATTAGAGCAGTATTAGAAAGAGAATACAATGGTCCAGACAAGGAACATTTGCGCTTAATGAACGATTGGATGAAATTCCAAAGCGAAAGAAATGCGAAAAACCAAGAGGAGTATGATGAACTTCTAGAATCAAAGGAATACAAAGATTTTATGAATTATTATCAAACCACTTTTGGTGAATACTTTACTGAGAACATGCTGACAAAAGCGATTAGTACAGTTATGGTGTTCAAATATCACTATTACCTAGAGGATACAGATATAGAGATGCATTTAGAGAACGTTGAAATTAAGCAAGAGAAAGATCATCCGAATATCTATCGCCCCATTATAGAGGTTTCCTTAACGAATAGCCAAGGACAGAAAATTTTTCATACATTGAGAGAGGAATTTATCTTTTCAAAATCAGAACCTGGAAAAATAGGGAGCTATAATGTAGCTAAAGGTGGCGGAAGCATAGAATTTCGAGAGAAAATAGAGAATTTTAACTCATATGTTGGAGGTAATGAAGATGTAAGAACACCATCTTTTAGAAAAACCATATCCTTCGACACACTCTGCTTTAATGGTAAGATTTTCGAGAATGAGAATACACAGAAAAATATCCATGGATGCACATCCGATAGAAAAAAAATAAATTCCATTTTGAAGATTTTTGACCATCTTCCTATCAAAGAAGCAACAGAGCAAGAAAGCAGAAAGAGGGCGGAAGCTCTTCCTCAAATGGATAATTATCAAATTTACCTAACAAACGAGGTAGATAAAGGAACTACATTTTATACTATTACATTATACGAGGATGGAGTCCTTATGTTCGCTCCCGGTCTTGATTTAGGGATTCTTGGTGATATCACTACTGCACCCCATGCTGTTATATATGAAAAGGTCAAGCTGATGCTAGATGAATTTTCTGATAATTAATAATCTAAAAAACCAACTGATTGTTGGTTTTTTTTTCTTGTTGAGAGGTTGTTTACCACAAGCTTACTTTCCCTAGATTTCTTTGACAAGAACCTCCGCTCTCACACGCTCATAATTTCAATACAAACTCTGCTTCTCCTTCATTTATGTTGCCTGTTTTTTGGAATCCGAAGCTTTCGTATAGTTTTATGGCTACTTCGTTGTCTGGCTCCGTTGATAGATAGATCGTTTCACAACCATCCAGCTGCTTCATTTCGTCCAAGATCAACTGAATAGCCACTCTGCCGTAACCCTTCCCCTGACAGGTGTGATCAATCATTAATCGACATATCCAGTAATTCTTAGTATCTTCATCTAATCCATACATTGTGAAGCCAATAATCTTGTCATCTACCTCAATTCCTCTAACAATCCATCCAGTCTCGTAAATCGATTGCACAATAGATAGCGCATTGGAGGCTACAAATTTTTCTACTACGGTCGCCTTCCCATCCTCATTAGTTGTCAAAAGAACCGTTCGTAACCAGTTATCCTTGTTGATTTCTACTAATTTCATTCCAAAATCCCCCTTACATTACTTCTACAATATTTTATCGGAATAATTATAATAGGTACACAAACGGAAATTACAAAAAAGAAAAAGCCCTATTAAGGGCATTCTCCATTTATAATTTACCATTTCCGACCAGCTCCTCCACCGCCAGAGCTACCGCCGCCGAAACCTCCGAAGCCACCGCCTGAACTTTTGCCTCCGCTTCCTCCGAAGCCTCCAAAGCCACCACCGAAACTACCTGGTCCAAACATAGTAGTGCTAGAGCGACGTCTTCTTCCAGATCCACCTCTGCCACCACCACCGTTATTCATTATTGAAAAAATTATATAAACAACAACGATGATTGCAATAATAGTAGTAAAGGAAAAGCCTTCATCAGATGAGGCTGGATTTTTCGTTTCCACTAGTTCACTATCCATGCCGTATTCTGTTGCAACTTCATTGAATAGTACTTGATAAGTCGATAAAACCGCATCATCGACAGATCCTTGTTCCAAATATGGATACGTATACTCATCCAGAATTCGACCGATTTTCCCGTCTGGTAATGCCCCTTCTAAGCCATATCCCACTGTTATTGCCACATCTCGATCGCCTTTTTTAGTAGGATCCGTTTCAATAACAAATAGGACACCATTATTCTTTTTGGAATCCCCAATACCAAATTCTCGAATGACATCTACACTAAATTGATTTACATTTTGCCCATTTAATGAGTTGATAATCATTACGACAATTTGTGCACCAGTAGCTTTGTCTAATTTAAGTCCGAGCTCTTCTACTTGTTGTTTCGTCGATTCTGATAAATAGTTTTCATAGTCATGTACATAGGACTCACCTGGAATAGGTTTGGGAATATCCGATGCTGCTGCCGCTACAAGTGGAAAGAAAAGAAATAAAAGTAGCGCAGCTGAAAGCATACGCGCAACTCTTTTCATTACTCTCCATCTCCTTCAAAATCAACAGCTGGAGCTTCTTTCGCATTTGCATCTGCTTTGAAATATTCTTTTTCATCGAAGCCGAAAATAGAAGCTACTATGCTTCCTGGCATACGTTTTACTTTTTTATTGTAATCCGAAACGACTGTGTTATAGTCTTGTCTTGCCACAGACAAACGATTTTCTGTTCCCGCAAGTTCATCCATTAATTGACGGAAGTTTGCATCTGCTTTTAAATCTGGATAGTTCTCTACAACTACTAATAGTCTGCTTAACGCACCAGATAATTCATCATTTGCTGCTGCTTGTTCTTCAGGAGTACCAGCCCCTGCTAGTTTAGAACGTGCGTCTGCAATATTGCTTAACACTTCTTTTTCATGGGATGCAAATCCTTTTACAGTATTAACAAGGTTTGGAATTAAATCAAGACGGCGTTGTAATTGATTTTCCACCTGCGCATATGCCTTATTTACATTTTCTTCTCCATCTACAAAACCGTTATAACTCGGTATCAATATAGCCGCAAAAACTGCAATTATAACTACAATGATTACTAGCGGTCCTAATAGTTTTTTCATCTCATTCACCTCTAACTTAAGTATAGTGTTAATGTACGTAAAAACCTAAAAATGTGAAACATACTATACATACGAAATCGTACTCCATTAGTTTCATTTAAATTTAGAGTAACGAACAAATGAAAAACACGCAGGTGATCCATGAACACCGCGTGTTGGAAGTTTCATTATTTCCACAAACCTAAAATGAAACCCATTCCAGTAACATTCAATCCAAGGTCTTAGTAATTTATTTGGCTGTTGGAATCCTATATTCATTAGGTAATATTCCCATTCTTTGAAATCACCACAATATATAAAAAAAGTCCGCAAACGTTTATGCGATAACGTTTACGAACTTTTCTTGATGATACTATATTGTTTCATATGACGCCCTCGGAGGGAATCGAACCCCCATCTCAAGAACCGGAATCTTACGTCATATCCATTAAACTACGAGGGCAAGCGACTAATCTATTATACAAATGAACTGAAAATAATTCAACCTAACATTTTGATGCTTTATATTTGACCTTCCTTGACCTTAATGTGTATGATAAAGTTACAACTGAGAGAGTATTTCTCAGTAATCAAACTTACAATACCACCTTTGAAGGAGGCAAACAGGATGAATTTAATCCCTACAGTTATTGAACAAACAAATCGTGGAGAACGTGCATATGACATTTACTCTCGATTATTAAAAGACCGTATCATTATGCTTGGAAGCGCTATTGATGACAACGTTGCAAACTCCATCGTTGCCCAACTATTATTTTTAGAAGCAGAAGATCCAGAAAAAGATATTTCTATCTACATTAATAGCCCAGGTGGAAGCATTACAGCTGGTATGGCAATTTACGATACAATGCAGTTTATCAAACCTGATGTACAAACAATTTGTATCGGTATGGCAGCTTCTATGGGTGCATTCCTACTTACTGCAGGTACAAAAGGAAAACGTTTAGCACTTCCTAATGCAGAAGTAATGATTCACCAACCACTTGGTGGAGCACAAGGTCAAGCAACTGAAATTGAAATTGCTGCTAAACGCATTTTGTTCTTACGTGATAAATTAAATTCAATTATTTCAGAACGTACTGGGCAACCAATTGAAGTAATTGCAAAAGACACAGATCGTGATAACTTCATGACTGCTGAACGTGCAAAAGAATATGGTTTAATCGATCATGTTATTGACCGCAGTGAATTAAAAAAATCATAATAAATACCAGGCGACCGGTTTTAGATTGAAGACAAAGGCAGTTGGAATGAACACATTCCAACTGCCTTTTTAATTTTTCTTCTTCAAATACTCTTCCCAAATATGTCGTTGAATCAACTTTTCATGATACTGTATTTGCGTACACATGTTTTTTTCTCAACCTCAGTGGAAAGAAGCAATTTATTGGTTTGAAGAAGCCTCCGCTCGACTCCTGCGGGAATAGCGAGACAGACGAGACCCTGCAGGAGCGTAGCGACGAAGCGGCTCGGCGCTCGCCCGCGGAAAGCGAGCGGTAAGCTTCGGAAAACCTAACTACCCTATATGAAAGACTACTGACAACTCGTTTTTCAGTTTATCTATTTCAATTATTAAAATGAATAATTGAAAGTAAGAGGTTATTGTTTTGAAGAAGCGTCCGCTCGACTCCTGCGGGAAAAGCGAGACAGACGAGACCCTGCAGGAGCGTAACGACGAAGCGACTCGGCGCTCGCCTGCTGAAAGCGAGCAGTAAGCTTCGGAAAACCTATCTACCCTATATTAAAAAACTACAGATAACTCATAACTCTTTTTTCAGATTATCTATTTCAATTATTAAAATGAATAATTTAAAGTAAGAGGTTATTGTTTTGAAGCAGCGTCCGCACGACTCCTGCGGGAAAAGCGAGACTGACGAGACCCTGCAGGAGCCAAGCGACGAAGCGGCTCGGCGCTCGCCCGCGGAAAGCGAGCGGTAAGCTTCGGAAAACCTATCTACCCTATATTAAAAAACTACAGATAACTCATAACTCTTTTTTCAGATTATCTATTTCAATTATTAAAATGAATAATTTAAAGTAAGAGGTTATTGTTTTGAAGCAGCGTCCGCACGACTCCTGCGGGAAAAGCGAGACTGACGAGACCCTGCAGGAGCCAAGCGACGAAGCGGCTCGGCGCTCGCCCGCGGAAAGCGAGCGGTAAGCTTCGGAAAACCTATCTACCCTATATTAAAAAACTACAGAC
>NZ_VDGI01000009.1:71709-129473 GCF_006861825.1 Psychrobacillus vulpis
TCCTGCGGGAAAAGCGAGACTGACGAGACCCTGCAGGAGCCAAGCGACGAAGCGGCTCGGCGCTCGCCCGCGGAAAGCGAGCGGTAAGCTTCGGAAAACCTATCTACCCTATATTAAAAAACTACAGACAACTCTTTTTTTAGTTTATCTATTTCAATTATTAAAATGAATAATTTAAATTAAAAGGTTATTGTTTTGGAGAAGCGTCCGCTCGACTCCTGCGGGAATAGCTAGTCGAATACCACGCTAGTGTCGGGAGGAGGCTGAGGCGATGCCCGCGGAATGCGGGCCGTTTCAACGACTTTCTTATTAATTGGGCTATTGGACAACCTCATATAGCATAGTCGAATTATAAGGACTTCTTCAATTCTAGAAAATCGTTGAAAATGGCGACACTCCTGCGGGAATAGCGTTAGTCGAAGACCCCTCAGCGTAGCGAGGAGACTGAGACTACGCCCGCGGAAAGGGAGCCGTTTCAACGATTTTCTTATTAATTGGACTATTGGACAACTTCATATAACATAGTCGAATTATAAGGAATTCTTCAATTCTAGAAAATCGTTGAAAATGGCGACACTCCTGCGGGAATAGCGTTAGTCGAAGACCCCGCAGCGTAGCGAGGAGGCTGAGGATACGCCCGCGGAAAGGGAGCCGTTTCAACGATTTTCTTATTAATCGGATTATTGGATAACCCGCGTAGCGACGAAGCGACTCGGCGCTCGCCCGCGGAAAGCGAGCAGTAAGCTTCGGAAAACCTAATCTACCCTAGCTAAAAATAAAAAGACTGTAGGTAACTCGTTATTTCGAGTATCACTACAGTCTGAAACCAGGCGATTATGCCCGGTTCTTTTATTCCTCATTTGAGATAAACTTTGCTAAAACTTCTACCGCTTCTTCTTCATCTGAACCTTCAGCACTTAAGTTAACAGTAATTCCTTTGCTTATTGCTAAGCTCATAATTCCCATAATACTTTTCGCATTTACTTTTTTTTCATCTTTCTCTAAGTAAACATCTGCAATATAACGATTTGCCTCTTGTACAAATAATGCCGCTTGTCTTGCTTGTAGTCCTGATGGTAATTTCACTTCGACTTGTTTTTCTGTCATTGTCTTACGCTCCATTTCACTAAATTGTTTCGCCTCTACGAAGTGCGTCTGCAATTTCATCTATTTTTCGTAATCGATGATTTATACCTGATTTACTGACATTCCCTGTTGAAACCATTTCACCTAATTCTTTCAATGTAACATCTTGGTATTCAACACGCAACCTTGCAATTTCTCTTAACTTTTCTGGCAATTGGTCTAGGCCAATTGCATTTTCGATGAAACGAATATTTTCAACTTGTCGAATAGCTGCACTAATTGTCTTATTTAAATTTGCTGTTTCGCAGTTAACTAAGCGGTTTACACTATTTCTCATATCGCGAATAATTCGTACATCTTCGAATTTTAATAATGCACTATGTGCTCCTGCTATGCTTAAGAAATCAGAAATTTTTTCTGCTTCTTTTAAATAGGCGACGTATCCTTTTTTTCGCTCAATTGTTTTAGCATTTAAATCATACCCATTCATTAACTCTACTAATGCATCGCTATGCGTTTTATATAATGAATAGATTTCTAAATGGTAAGAAGACGTTTCAGGATTATTCACGGATCCTCCTGCTAAAAAAGCACCTCTTAAATACGCACGTTTACAGCAATTCTTTTTTACCAATTCTTTCGAAATAGAATATTCGAACTGAAAATTCTCCTTTAGAATTTTCAAGTCTTCCAATAGATCTCTTGCTCCTTCACGAACACGACAAATATATACATTATTTTTTTTCAATCTCATTTTTTTACGAACGAGTAATTCTACTTGATAAGGGTATAAAGACTTTATCAGTGTATATAGTCTTCTTGCAATAGCTGCATTTTCTGTTTGTACATCCAAACTTAGCATTTTGTTGCTAAACGACAATGACCCATTCATTCGAATAAGTGCTGAAAGTTCTGCTTTCGCGCAACAAGGCTTCGACTCTTCTTGTGTCATTTCTTTTTTTGTTTCAGAAGCAAACGACATACCCGTTTCCCCCTTCCTTGCTAGAAATTACAGACATTTGTTTGTACTGTAATTAACCTGCATATTCTACTAGCCATTTTGCTACTTCGATTGCATCATGACGAACTGCTCCATCATGGACGACCGAAATGTCTTTTTTAACGATCTCTATATTTAACGTTTCTAATTTCTCAACATCTATTTTTACAGGAGATGCTTTTTCTTGTTTATATAAATACTGTACATTTTCAGGAATTTCTTCTTTACTAATTAAAACCGTATCTAAGAATTCTTCTCCAACATGATCTGATAGTGCTCGTACATGATCAGATGCAGTATAATTACTAGTCTCTCCTGCTTGGGTCATTAAATTACAAATATATACTTTTTTTGCTTTTGAACTAACTATCGCTTTTTTTATATCTTCTACTAATAAGTTAGGTAATATACTAGTATAAAGGCTTCCTGGACCGATTGCGATAATATCGGCTTGCCGAATGGTATTAATTGTTTCTGGTAATGGCTTCACATCTGAGGGAGTAATAAATACCTTTTCTATCTTCTTTCCATACGTTGGAATTTTGGACTCCCCACTAATAACAACTTTATCTTCAAATTGTGCATGAAGGGTAACTAATTGATTTGCTGCTGGAAGAACCTTACCATGTACTTTCAATACTCGGCTCATCTCTCTAATGGCATTGGCAAAATCACCTGTAATAGAAGTTAACGCCGTAAGCATTAAGTTCCCTAGCGAATGACCCTCCAACCCAGTAGAATTAGAAAAGCGATATTGGAACATTTCTTCAACTAATGGCTCTACTTCTGAAAGTGCAGCTAAAACATTTCGAACATCACCGGGTGGTGGAATATCATAATCATCCCGTAAGCGCCCAGAACTTCCTCCATCATCTGCTACAGTGACAATTGCTGTAATGTCGAGTGGGAATTTCTTTAAACCACGAAGTAAAGTAGATAATCCCGTACCACCACCAATAATAACTATTTTTTTCTGGTGTTTTGTACGATCCATTACTTCATTCCTTTCTAATAGTAACATCTCTATGAGTGATAACTGTTTTATCTTCTGTTTTTAATAGTTTACCAAAGTATTCTGCTAGCGTAACAGATCTATGCTGTCCACCTGTACAACCAAATGCAATAACTAGCTGTGTCTTACCTTCCCTTTTATACTGTGGAAGCATGAATGAGAACAAATCCGTTAATTTTTCGATTAAAGTTTTTGTATCTGCCCATTTTAATACATAACTAGATACTTCCTCATTGAGTCCTGATTTTAAACGCAGCTCCTCTATATAATAAGGATTCGGAAGAAATCGAACATCAAAGACTAAGTCTGCATCTATCGGAATACCGTGTTTGAACCCGAATGACATAACATTGACTGTAAACACATTACTTCCTTTTGGAGAAAACTTTTCTTGTATTTTCTCCCGTAACTGTCTAGGGCTCATTTTGGATGTATTATAGATGAATTGTGCTCTCCCTTTTAAATCGGACAGCAACTCTCTTTCTTTTTTTATTCCATCTAAAGGCAGACCTGAGTTTGCTAGAGGATGAGATCTTCTAGTTTCTTTATATCTTCTAACTAATACTTCATTTTCAGCATCTAAAAATAGCACTTTCGGAGCGACAGAGGTTGCTTCGTGAAGTTTGTTGACAGAATCAGCTAATGAATGAAACATTTCTCCTCCTCGCAAATCCATTACTGCCGCAATATTACGAGGTTGTTTATTCGAATTGATCATTAAGTTAATGAACGTCCCTAAAAGCTCAGGTGGTAGATTATCGATACAATAATATCCTAGGTCTTCAAAGCTTTGAATTGCTACGGTCTTACCTGCTCCAGACATACCAGTAATAATTACCACTTCGGTTTCAAGTTTTTGACTATCCATTGTTTAATTCTCCCTCCGATGACTGCTGAATTGTTTCTTTTATTAAACTAAAATCAGGCGTATATATAAATGTTCCGTATTGTACTCCTTGTTCCTGAACGGCAAACAATAAATTTGTTCGATCCCCTTCTGCCATAGGTAATGTATGTAATGCTTCAACAGAGTGCCATTCTAACATACCTTCTTTTGTCTCATGCAAAGGAGTTCCTTCAAAATCTCTAGCGATAAACGTGAAAAGCATCCACTCATCTATTCGTTCTCCATTTTCTTCAATGACCATCGTATAGATTCCTTTTATATGTGGATTGATTGGGATTGCATTGGTTTCTTCCGTAAACTCTCGAATAGCTGAGTTGATTACGGATTCTCCAGTTTCCATTTTACCTCCTGGAGCTACATACCAGTTTCGTCTTGGCTTTTTTAATAAAAGAACTTTACCATCTTTACATATGAGTAAATTTGCGATTCTTTGCACGAATAGCCACTCCAAATCTATCGATACTTCAGACTGTTGACAAAATGTATTTCTATTCTCCAACGAACTATGCACTAATGCGAAAATGAACGTTGGTGGGGTACTTAGACTGTCAAGCGCTTTCATGAAAGTCTAAGGAGTTACCTTCCAATTAGATTTTGCATACAATCTGTGTTATTACTTTTTATTATACATTATATTTCACAAAAAGAGGCTGCTTCATCGATAAAATCGAGAAACAGCCTGTTCAAATATTTCTAATATAAAAAGGGGGTCAATTTATAATTCTTACTATACACTTATTTTATTTCAGTACGATTACAAAAGGATTAAAATAAAATTAAAATAAAATTATGCGTTCGTAGAAATTTTATCTTTTAGATTTTCGATATAATGCTGTGCTGCTTGTGCTGCAATACTTCCGTCACCTGTTGCTGTAACAATTTGACGAAGCATCTTTTCACGAACATCCCCCGCAGCTAATATACCTGGAACAGTAGTTTCCATCTTTTCATTTGTCACGATATATCCGTTCTCGTTTAAAATTCCCAAGTTACTAAATGGTTTCGTTAAAGGAAGCATTCCAACATAAACGAAAACACCATCTGCTTCGAAATCTTTTTCAGATCCATCTACAGTAGAAACTAATGTCACACTGCCAACTTTACCATCTTTAGCATTGATCTCTTTTAATGTCGTATTCCAAATGAAGTCGATTTTCTCATTTGCAAATGCACGATCTTGTAAAATCTTTTGGGCACGTAGCTCATCGCGTCGGTGTACAATTGTTACTTTATCTGCAAATTTAGTTAAGAACGCTCCCTCTTCGACAGCAGAATCTCCGCCACCTACTACGACTAGGTTTTTACCTTTAAAGAATGCACCATCACATACTGCACAGTAGCTTACTCCACGTCCGCCAAGTTCACTTTCACCTGGAATACCCATTTTCTTATATTCAGCACCAGAAGAAATAATTACTGCTAATGCTTTATATTCTTTCCCACTAACTTTAACTGTTTTATATTGTTCTCCATCTATAATTTCTGCAACGTCGCCGTATGCATACTCAGCACCAAATTTCTTTGCATGCTCGAACATTTTTGTAGAAAGCTCAGGTCCTAAAATAGTTTCAAACCCAGGATAGTTTTCTACTTCTTCTGTATTTGCCATTTGACCACCAGGAATCCCACGCTCAATCATAAGCGTTGAAAGGTTGGCACGAGAAGTATAAACTGCTGCAGTCATTCCAGCTGGTCCAGCTCCAATAATTATTACATCATAAATTTTTTCTTCTGTCATTGCTAATTCCCCCTACATATCTACTAACACTCAATCTATAGGATTTTTATTGTTGCTTCAACTTTTTTGCTTACGCATCAAAAAGAGGCAAAAATTGAATTAGCTCATTTACATACTTTGTAAGTGTGCTAGTTGTTATCCCATACTGCTCAGCATACTGCTTTTTCGTCACATTTTTTGAGCGTGATGATTGAAACATATACTCTGTTGCAGCTGCTAGCGCTTTAGGATTTTTGAATCCATATCCTTTTTCTAACGCCCGCTCCACTAACATAAACCACATTTGAAACAAGTAAGTTGCTGGTTGACTAAGTGGTTTGTATTTTTCATATAGTAAATCCGTCGCTGCGATTGCACGTAAAAAAGCTTTTTCAGCAACAGAATTCTCACTAAATTCATGCCCTAATGACTGTGCTAAAAACAACTTTTCCATCGTCGTCAATTCCTCTACTACAATCCATTTTGGATGAGAAATTATTTCTTGACGATGTTTTGATTTTCCCAACAAATAAAAGCCAAATATTCTTTCACTCACATGCTTATTTTGAACTTTCTCCAATATAAAGTCTTTTTGATGCTCAGAACCATTCCCATGCATTTCTTTTATTTGGGGTAGCCATGGCTCAAATCCTGCTTTTTCTGGGTCGAGCTTCAACAAAGCCTTCCATGCATTGCGAGACACTTCCTCATGACCTGCGAAATAAGCGGAATGTGACAACCAAAAATAAAACCCAGGATCGCCTTCAAACCCTTTACGTTGCAGACTTCTTAACCATTTGTATGCTTCTTCATACTTTCCGATTAATGCAAACGTAGCACCTAGTTTATATCGATGCTCCATAAAATATGGATTAATTTTAGATAGAAAATCAGTCATTTCCTCTAACTCTTCCGTATTTTTTTCATAGTAATGAATAACAGCTAAATTACACAGCGCATGAATATTACCTCTATTTTCATGTAGCACTTGGTGAAGCAACGCTTTAGCTTGCTCTTCTTCTCCTATATAAAAATAAGCAAGTGCTAAATTATTATAAGCCGCCCAAAAGTCTGGGTTATCGGTAATAATCGATTCCAATAATTCGACTGCCTCTTGAAACTTTCCTTGCTCCATTAATCTTCGGGATTTTTCCTGTAGAAAAAGAGCTTCGCTTGAAGGACTGTCCATTTGTAGAGATTCTATATCTTCCTGTTCCGTAAAATCTACAATTTCCATTGCTTCTTCTGTATATTCTCCGTGAATATCCATCTCTAAATACTTTCTTGCAAATCTATTTGCTTCCATAAAATTTCCTAAATGGGCACTCACTTCTGCAAGTAAAAACACGATTTCGGCTTCGTTTGGATCAATCTCATGTGCGTCTCTTAAAAGCTCATGCGCAAAATCAAACTTATCTAATTCCATTTGTAGAATGGCATATTGCATGAGTATTAATGGATCATTTGGACTTAAGTCTACTGCTCTTTTCAAATATTTATGTGCTTTTTCATATTGCTCTTTTTGTAGCTCATCTAATGCTTTTTTATAGTAATATTCGCCGTTCGGCAAAAACGAAATAATATTTTCTTTTAAAACCTTTTTACTTTTATTATTCAAGATAATCCTCCGAAAAATAATAAGGAACGTTTCCAATACACCTCTGCGTGGCACAACATTTTTTAGAGGCAAAATAAATTCCCCTAAAAATCTGTGGCTCACCGGTGGCTTTAACTTCATTCGGCCTTATTGCGGAATAAAGTTATGAACGTCCCTTATCAGTATATTCCTCAGTATATCATAATCAATTATTATTTATGTGTTTAAAATTAAATACAAAATTACTGTAGAGGATGTCTTTTACAAATAGCTTTCAATGCTTGGCTATCGTAGAGACGTGGATTATTTTTGTTTTTTACTATCATGTCTCTTTTGTAATACTTGTAATAGGTCATAAAAGCTTACTTTCTGATTTTGCAGAAGAACAAGCAAGTGATAAAATAGATCTGCTGCTTCCCATTTCAATTCTTCTGCATCGTTATTTTTAGAGGCAATGATAACTTCAGCAGATTCCTCCCCAACTTTTTTACAAATTTTATCTACACCTTTTTCAAATAAGTAAGTTGTATACGCACCTTCTGGCATTGACTGCTCTCTTTCTTCGATTAGATTAATCAAAGAAGTAACAATATTGTAACCAACTGTATCATCAAACTTCTCAAGCATTGTATGGAAGCAAGTTCCCTCACCCGTATGACAGGCTGGTCCATTTGGTAATACTTCCACAATAAGCGCATCAGAATCACAATCTTTTCGGATTGATATTACTTTTTGTGTATGACCAGAAGTTTCCCCTTTATGCCAAAGTTCTTGTCTACTTCGACTGAAAAACCAAGTTTCCTTCGTTTCTACTGTTTTTTTATACGATTCCTTATTCATATAAGCAAGTGTCAGTACTTCTCTTGTAATAGCATGTTGAACAATAACTGGTATTAGCCCTTTTTCATCAAATTGTAGTTTCGTCATTTCACTTCAACTCCTCTTTCACGAACGTAATTTTTCACTTCGCGTATGCTAGTTTCTTTAAAATGAAAAATAGAAGCTGCGAGTGCTGCATCCGCGTTTGCTTCTGTAAAAGCAGCTAATATATGTTCTACATTTCCAGCTCCACCACTTGCAGTAACTGGTATTGACACGGTATTTTTCACATGTTTTGTAATAGCGATGTCATACCCATCTTTTTCACCATCTTGGTCCATACTAGTAAGTAATATTTCTCCAGCTCCAAGTTTTTCTACTTCTTTCGCCCATTCTACTGCTTTCCATTCTGTTTTCTTTTGTCCACCATGCGTGTAAACTAACCAATCCTGATCTACTTCCGACCACTTCACATCTATTGCAACAATGATTTTATTCGAGCCAAATGTTTTAGCTCCTTCTGTAATAACTGCTGGGTTGCTTATAGCCGCACTGTTAATGGACACTTTACTTGCACCTGCTTCTAAAAGCTGTTTCATATTTTCCACTGTACGAATTCCGCCTCCAACAACTAAAGGGATAGAAATGTGTGCAGCAGTTTTTTTCACTACATCCACCATTGTTTCTCTACCTTCAACAGAAGCAGAAATGTCTAAAAATACTAGTTCATCAGCACCCTCTTCACTATAAAAAGCGGCTAATTCTACAGGATCTCCAGCATCTCTAAGTTCAACAAACTGAATTCCCTTTACAACTCGTCCATCTTTCACATCTAGACAAGCAATTATTTTCTTTACCATTTCGTGACCTCCTGCAATGCTTCCAGTAATGTAAATCTGTTATTATATATTGCTTTTCCTATAATGACACCACTGATGGACGTATCTTTCGCTAACTTTGTAACTTGTTCAATATCTTCTAAAGAGCTAATACCCCCAGAAACAATAATAGATAGACCAGTTGCTTCAGCTAACTCCCTATTTGCATTTAAGTTTGGGCCTTGGAGTGTTCCATCTGTTGCAATATCTGTAAAAATAACAAACTTAGCTCCTTTTTCTGCAAAAAACTGTCCTACTTCAATAGCTGACTGTTTCGATGTTTCTAGCCAGCCATGTGTTGCGACCATTCCATCTTTTGCATCTAATCCGATTACAATTTTATCTCCACCGTATTCTTCCAATAATTCAGTTACTAATGTTGGATTTGCTATTGCTAGACTTCCGATAATTACCCGGTCTATGCCATTCTCTATATAAAAACGGACATCTTCTTTTGTTCGAATACCTCCACCAATTTGCACATTAACTGGTAGTTCTTTTGCAATTCGAATAACTTCATTTGCATGAACCTTCTCACCGTCTTTTGCGCCATCTAAATCTACAAGATGAATCCATGTTGCTCCTTGATCAGCAAATTGTTTAGCCATTTCAAATGGTGAATCACCATATACAGTTTCTTGTTCATAGTCCCCTTGATATAGTCGAACGCATTTTCCGCCTTTCATATCAATTGCGGGATATATTTGAATCGGTGTCATGTTAGTTCTCTCTCCCTTTATGGACAAATCAGTAATTCCTTTTTTCTACTTAGTTACTGGCCAAGTTTTAGGCGCTGCGCTTTTTTATGTAAGTAGACCTTTAGTGGAAGGAACTCCTTTCACACGCTCGTCTTTTGTAATTGCTTCATCAATTGCACGAGCTAATGCTTTAAATATTGCTTCGATCATATGATGTGTATTCATTCCATAGTGAATGATTACATGCACATTCATTCGAGCTTCTAGGGCAAACTTCCATAAGAATTCATTCACGAGCTCCGTATCGAACTGGCCTACTTTTTCTTTTGGAAATGCTGCTCTAAATTCTAAATGTGGACGATTTGAAATATCAATGACTACTTGAGCAAGGGCGTCGTCCATTGGGACAAATGCGTTTCCGTATCGCTTAATGCTTTTTTTGTCTCCTAGTGCTTCTTTTACAGCCTGACCTAAAACAATTCCAATGTCTTCTGTTGTATGGTGATCATCAATATGCGTATCACCATTTGCTTTTATCGTTGCATTAAACAAACCATGCTTTGTAAATAAATCAAGCATATGGTCCATAAAAGGAACGCCAGTATCTATTATTGCTTTTCCTTCTCCATCCAGATCTATTTCTACCAATACTTTTGTTTCATTTGTCATTCTTTCAATTTTAGCCGTTCTTTTCATACTCAATTTGAATCCCCCTTATCCCAACTTCTTGATTCGACCGAACGAGCATGTCCTTCCAATTGCTCCAACCTTGCTAGTCGTGCTATTTTAGGATATTGCTCTTTCCACATTTCTTCGGAGTAATATACAATGCTCGTTTTCTTTAAGAAATCATCTACACATAACCCACTTGAGAATCGTGCTGTGCTATTAGTTGGAAGCACATGATTTGTACCAGCAAAATAATCACCAACTGGTTCGCTACTAAATCTTCCGATAAAAATAGCTCCAGCATGTTTAATTTGTTGACTAACTGCCTCTGCATTTTCCGTCATAATTTCTAAATGCTCGGGTGCAAGATCATCAATAGCTCCAATTGCTTGATCTAATGATTCCGCAATATAAATATGACCAAAGTTTTCAATAGACGCTCTTGCAATTGCTTCTCTTGGGAGCTTTTTTAATTGTTTCTCAACTTCTTCAGATACTTCATTTGCCAGCTCTTCACTCGTAGTAACTAATACAGAACTTGCGAATCGGTCATGCTCTGCCTGTGCAAGTAAATCTGATGCTAATTCATCTGCATAAGCTGTTTGATCTGCAATCACCGCAATTTCACTTGGACCTGCTATCATATCGATGGCTACTTTCCCAAACACTTCTCTTTTAGCAAGTGCTACATAACTATTGCCTGGCCCTGTAATCTTATCAACAGCTACTATGGATTCCGTTCCATAAGCAAGTGCTGCAATAGCTTGTGCCCCTCCTACTTTGTATATCTCGGTTATTCCAGCTATACGTGCTGCTACAAGTACAGATGCAGGGAGCTTTCCTTCTTTCGATGGAGGTGAAACAATTACTACTCGTTTAACACCGGCAACAACTGCTGGAATAGCATTCATTAATACGGAAGAAGGATAAGCTGCGGTTCCACCTGGTACGTATAATCCTACTGCTTCAAGCGGTGAAATTTTGTATTTTATATAAGAGTTATGTTCCAGTGGAAAATCTATTTGTTGACGTGCTTGCTGTAAATGAAAAGCACGAATATTAGCTGCTGCTTCCTCTAAATCTTGAACTAATTGTGGATTAAAACTAGAAAATGCCTCTTCTATCTCATCCTTAGTCACTTTTAGACTAGTAAGCTTTGCTCCATCCCATTTTTCTGTATAGTCATAAAGAGCTTCGTCTCCATTTTTACGGACATTTTCTATCACTTCACGAACGGTGATGATGTGATCCATATTCCCTTGTTCCACTGAACGCTCCAAAGAAACTGTATTCGAAAGCTTTGCTATTTTCATGGGATTCCCTACCTTTTATTTAATTCATTTTTTAATTGTGCAACAAACTCTCGAATTCGTTCACGTTTCACTCGGTAACTTACAGGATTGACTATTAATCGAGAAGATATGTCTACTATTTTTTCGTATTCCACTAAACCGTTTTCTTTTAGCGTTCGACCACTAGAGACAATATCAACAATTCTATCCGCTAGCCCTATCATTGGAGCTAATTCAATTGAACCATTGAGCTCAATTATTTCCACTTGTTCTCCTTTTTCTTTATAAAAGTTCGTGGCGATTGTCGGATATTTTGTTGCAACTCTTGGTGCAATTTCATTCATCTTTGTATTAGGAAGCCCTGCTGTAGCGATATAGCAATTACTAATTCGTAAATCAAGCAATTCATGTACATCTCTCAGTTGCTCTAACAATACATCTTTTCCTGCAATACCAATATCCGCAACACCGTGTTCCACGAAAACAGGTACGTCCATTGGCTTTGCTAGAATAAATTGAATTCGTTCCTCAGGTGCTTCTACGATTAACTTCCTCGAATCATTTATTTCCTTTGGTAAATCGAACCCTGCTTCTTCAAATAATTTATAAGCTTCTTCGAAAATGCGCCCTTTTGGCATTGCAATAGTTAATTCATTCACGTAAAGAACCACCTTCTGATACTATTAATACTTCATCAAAACTTCTTTGATAGGCATCTAAATCATTTACACTTTCTATATATTGAAGTGTTACTCGTTCTTTATTATTTCTTTTCTCAACTGCAAGTTCATTTGCTTTTGTATAAAAGCCTTCATGAAATAAAAGAAGTGTATTTTTTTCCACACTTACTGTCTTAGGCAAAACTTCTAAGAGTCTGTCTACTCTTATTCCGAAACCTGTAGCCCCAACCGTTTCATTGAACTGGTTGAATAATTCATCATATCTTCCTCCATTGCCTATAGGGGAGCCACTACCTTCAGCATGAATTTCAAAAATCATACCTGTGTAATAACTCATATGACTAGCTAATGTAAAGTCAAAAGAAACAATAGAAGGATCATTTAATTGAATTTCTAATAACCGTTGAAGCTGATCAACTTGTTCCAACAAATACTCTTGGTCAACTGTTAGAAATTGTTTAAAATTCTCTAGAGACTTGGAATCTATTGAATAATCAATCCATTTTATAAGATTTTCTATTTGGTTCTCTGATAGTTTTATTTCTTCCAGCTTTTGTTCAAATCCTACGAAATTTTTCTCTACTAAAAGTTGTCGTAATGAATCTACTTGTTCTTTTGTATTCGTATTATTCGTTAGAATGGCTGTTAACACTCCTGCGTGTCCAATCGTAATACGAAAACTTTTCACACCCAATACTTTCACTAGCTCTACTGCAGTATGAATAATTTCGCTATCACCATATGCACTAAAATCCCCAATCAACTCGAGTCCTAATTGTTCAAATTCAGCAGGTCTTCCACCTTCTCGGCGCTGCGAACGAAAGACATTTGCATAATATGCTAAACGTAATGGATTTTTTTCCTTTAAAAGCTTGGAAGCTGCAATTCTTGCAATAGGCGTTGTCATATCTGGACGTAAAACGAGCATTTCACCTTGATTATCAACTAGTTTAAATAGGGAAGACTCATCGATAGCAGATGCTTTTCCAATCGTTTCAAAGTATTCAACCGATGGAGTTTTAATAAAGTCATATCCTTTGCTTCGTATAAAATTTCTAGCAGTCGAACGTATATATTCTTTCTGCTCATTTACTTCTGGAAATGAATCTCTCATTCCTAAAGGTTTCTCAAACATTTGAATTTTGCTCACTCTATCACTCCTAATATCACTTTAATGCACTAGAGTACTAATACGTTAAATTAAATAGATTCTATCTCATTCTCCTCATTTAGTCAACATTCACCTAACTCCGTTTTTTCAAACAATAAAGCGGAAATACACTACTGTAATGTTCAGAAACACGATGTTACAGGTTTAGATAATGAGAGAAATGACCGTTTCCTATGCATAAGAGGAATCCGAATATACAATTTCGATTGCTCAGCCTGTAGACAAACTTAAAGAAATTAGAGTATTTTTACAGGCTTTTTTGTTTTAAAATAAGATTCGAACATGATTGGCAAGGCGATTTTCGCTACAGGCTATGCTTTCCGCGGGCTTGGCTTGAGCCTCCTCGTTGCAAGCTGAGGACACTGAAAAAGTCCCTATAATTCGATTTTGCCAAATGAGGTAGTTTAATATTTCAGTAAATAAGAAAATCGTTGAAACGGCTCCCTTTCCGCGGGCGTTGCCTCAGTCTCCTCGCTTTGCTGCGGGGTCTTCGACTAACGCTATTCCCGCAGGAGTGTCGCCTTTTTCAACGATTTTCTAGAAGTGAAAAAAGTCCCTATAATCAAGTGGTACAATAACCCAATAGATAAGAAAATCGTTGAATGGCTCCCTTTCCGCGGGCGTTGCCTCAGCCTCCTCGCTTCGCTGCGGGTTCTTCGACTAACGCTATTCCCGCAGGAGTGTCGCCTTCTACAACAATTTTCTAGAAATGAAGAAGTCCGTATAATTCTACTTTGTTATATGAGGTTGCCTAATATTCCAGTAAATAAGAAAATCGTTGAATTGGCTCCCTTTCCGCGGACGTTGCCTTAGCCTCCTCGCTTCGAGGGCACTGAAAATCTCGAATTAGTATTTTTGTAGGAACTATTTGCTGTATTTATTTAAGAGAATTTAGCGCGACGCATGAGACTCCTGCGGGAAAGCGAGACAGACGAGACCCCGCACGAAGCAACAGAGATGAAGGAAGGCTAAGGGCGCCTCTTCCTGAGGCAACGCCTTCATGACCAACATCGTGTTGGCCCGAGGAGGCTCGTCGCTCGCCCGCGGAAAGCGAATGCCAAAGCGCAAAATTCTCTTAGGACTATTTGATAGATTATTATTCTAATAACACTTTTTCAGTGCCCTTCTCGCTTTGCTGCGGGGTCTCAAGACTCAAGCTACTCCCGCTGGAGACAAACTTTCCGCTCCAATCCATCCAATAAATGTAACTAGGACTATTCAAATAGAGTTGATCGATATAATGACAAGGAATCAAATCCCATGTATAGAGTTGGATAATTTCGTAAAGCACAAAAAAGCTATTCTTCTTAGCTTGTTGACTAAGAAGAATAGCTTTTCATTTACCATTATTTCTTTCTTGCATTTGTTCTTTCGTATAAATGATGCGCATCGGATTTCCTCCGACAAAGCAACCTTCTGGAACATCACGGTTTACGAGAGTAGCTGCTGAGATGATTGCATCGTTCCCTATCGTTACTCCTGGTAGAATCGTCGTATTGGCGCCAATTAACACACGATCACCAATTACTACATCTCCTATTCGATACTCATCTATTAAATATTCATGTGCTAGTATGGTTGTATTATAGCCAATAATCGAGTTGTTACCGACTTTAATACGCTCGGGAAACATCACATCTACCATCACCATTAATGCAAATGATGTCTCTTTTCCTACTTTCATTTTCAAAAATGAACGATAAAAAAAGTTTTTCCAACTCAAAAATGGAGAGTATCTTGCTGCTTGTATGAAGATGAAATTTTTAACTACTTTCCAAAAAGGAACTGTATCATATACATGCCACAACGAATTGGCACCACTTACAGGATATCTTTCGGTTTTTCTCATATTAACTGACCTTTGGCAATTGGAAGTAGCTCACTTATATGATGAATCATATATGTTGGAAGAAAAGTAGCCAAAAATGCTTCTCCTTTTATCGACCAAGCAACAGCTGCTGTATCTACTCCTGCTTTTTGACCACCAATAATATCGTGAAAGTTGTCACCAATCATTAGAGCATTTTCTTTTTCGATCCCTAGTCTTTCTAATGCAAGATTAATTGGCTCTGGATCAGGTTTCGGATTTTTAACGTCATCCACTCCAACAATTGTGTCAAATAGATTCTCACATTTCATCAGCTTAAGACCTCTATCAATCATAACTCTTCTTTTTGTAGAAACGATTGCTAGTTTGTAACCTTGCTCTTTTAATTCGTGTAAAGTGTCCACTACTCCATCAAAAGGAACAGCCATTTTGTCATGCATTTGAATATTCCATGATCGATAAGCTTCCATTAACGATGTAGCTAATGCAGGGTCGATTGCATTGCAAGTTTCTTGTAAGGAAGGTCCTAAAAATGGTAATACACTTTCTCTATCATATTTCCCAGGGAATTTCTCACCTAAAATATGTAAAAAAGTTTCGATAATCAAATCATTCGTATTTAATAAAGTTCCATCAAAATCGAACAATAGTGCTGTATAGGGATCTTTCCTCATGATGTTGCCACTTCCCTTTGTTTTGTTTGCTCTGACTTTCGCCAAACGTAGGCGACAATTATCGTTAATATAAATGCAGTCGCTAATCTAATTAAAAATAATGGCAATATCGGAATTCCTAGTGGAACAAAAATTAAAGTATCTTCTACTACTGCATGGCAAGCAACTAAGAAAATAAATGCCAGCGTCGCATCCTTTTTGCTTACCCCATCCTCTTGAACTGCTTGAATCATTACTCCCGCACCATAAGCAAGCCCAATAACAAGTCCTGCAACTAAGGTAAGAGAAGCATTTGGCTTGATTCCAATAATTTTTGTAAATGGCGCAAGTTTTTCCGAGAATTTTTGCAAATAATTACGATCCTTTAAAAATTGAATAATAATCATTAGAGGAATAACAATAAGTGCAAGCTGTAATACGCCAAATGTTGCTTTTTGCAATCCAAGTAAGATTATTTCTCCCCAGCCATGTGGAACTTGTTGAGTGGCAGATACAATCCCGTATTTTGCAACCTCACCGCCACCTTGCCAAACTAAGTTAATAATAACAGCTGATAGGATCGCTAATCCGAATCGGACGAGGAGCACTATCCAAAGTTTGACACCAACTCGAAGTGCCACACCTGTTTCGATAAAAATATTATGAGAAAAGGATAACATCGTAGCTAAAATAAATACTTCTTTCACTGTAAGCTCTAATGAAAGAATACCTGCGATACCTGCATAAAGATTAAGTCCATTTCCTAAAACTAATGGTATTGCGGCTTCACCACGTAATCCTAGTAACCCCATAAAAGGTGATATTAAATCTATCACCCATGGTAGTACTGGAGTATATTGTAAAATAACAATCAATAAGGTAATCGGAAAAATAATTTTACTTAATGTCCATGTCGTTTTTAACCCGGCCATTAGTCCCCTTTTTAACGTTTCCACTATTCCCCCTCCATTCCTTACTTATCTAAATAACGTACAGCAGGTTTGATCGTTACTCTTCTATAAACAAATAGGACGATTGCAATAGCGATTGTCACTAATGATATTAATTGTGCTTGTCGCAAATCACCATTATAAAGGCTATCTGTACGCATTCCTTCGATAAAGAATCGACCTACAGAATACCATGTTAAGTAAAATAAGAACATTTCTCCTCTTAGTAAATTAACTTTTCGAAGAAGTATTAATATTATTACTCCGATAAAGTTCCATAAAGATTCATATAGAAATGTCGGATGATAGTATTTACCTTCAATATACATTTGTTCAATAATCCAATTTGGAAGCATTAAATTTTCTAAGAAAGTTCTTGTTACTTCTCCACCATGAGCTTCTTGGTTGATGAAGTTCCCCCAACGTCCTACTGTCTGGCCGATTAATAAACTAGGTGCGACAATATCCGTCACCTTCCAGAAGGAAGTACCTTTGTTTTTCGTATAAAAATACGCTGTTAAGAAAGATGCAATTAATGCACCATGAATCGCAATACCACCATTCCAAATTTGGATAATCATCTCTGGGTTTTGACTATAAAAATCCCATTTAAAGATAACATAATATATTCGTGCGCCAATAATAGCTAAAGGCACTGCCCAAATAAGTAAATCGGTTAAATACTCTTGATGGAATCCACGTTTCACCATTTCCCTTTGTGCCACTATATAAGCGAGTACAATCCCCAACGCGATAATTACTCCATACCATCGAACCTCTATAGGTCCTAGTGAGAAAGCTACTGGATCAATTACTTGTAATAAATTCATACGTTACTCCCTTCAGCCAATTATTTAATATTCAGATTCTCCATTTTGGCTTATTACATCATCTAAACGTTTTGCAAAGTCCTCAGCAGCATTAACACCCATTCGCTTTAAACGATGGTTCATCGCTGCTACTTCAATAATAACTGCTAAATTTCGTCCTGGTCGTACTGGAACAGTTAGTTTTGTAATGGCTGTATTGATTATTTCCATTTTTTCTTCTTCCAGTCCGAGTCGATCATACGTTTTTTCCGCATCCCATATCTCTAGCTCAATAACTAGTGTAATACGTTTATAGCTTCGAATGGCACTTGCTCCAAATAAAGTCATTATATCAATAATACCTAATCCACGAATTTCAAGTAAATGCTCTATTAACTTAGGAGCATTACCAACTAATGTATCTTCACCTTCTTGCCGAATCTCTACACAATCGTCTGCAACTAATCGGTGACCTCTTTTCACTAGTTCTAGTGCTGTTTCACTTTTCCCAACACCACTTTTCCCTGTGATTAATATGCCAACCCCATATATATCAACTAACACACCATGAACGGCAGTGGTAGGTGCAAGTTTACTTTCTAGAAAGTTTGTTAGTAAACTAGAAAATCTAGTTGTCGGCATTTTCGTCGTTAATACTGGAACCGACTTTTCGTTTGAAGCATCGATTAATTCCTGTGGTACTTCCATATCATGCGAAATAATGATTGCTGGTGTATCTGCTTCGCATAACTTCAACGCTCTTTCTATTTTTTCTGATGTTTCTAATAGCTGAAAAAATGAAATCTCTGTTTTCCCTAAAAGTTGTATTCGATTGGATGGATAATGCGTGAAATAACCTGCTATTTCAATTCCTGGGCGAGAAATATCACTAATTGCAATATGCCGTCCAATTCCTTCTTCCCCACTTACTAATGTAAGATTGAACTTTTCTTTTACGTCCTTAGTCGTCACATGAGGCATATTCTAATACTCCTTTCACGCTTCTGTATTCACATAGTTCTTATTTTAGCATGATTATTCTATTTAATAGTATCCATTTATCTTTTCTCCTTCTATTTATTAAATAGATAGGAGATGATACCAATGAAAATTATGCTCGATGCAGGACATGGACCAGAAACATTAGGTAAACAAACACCTGATGGGAAGCTGAAAGAATTTGAATTTAATCAAGCAGTTGTTCAGATTATTAAAAGAGAATTAGAGTGCTGTGGAGTTATCGTCATGCTAAGTCACCCTGGCACATCCGATGTACCTCTTTCCGAAAGAACAAATCTTGCTAATAAACTTGGAGTACAAGCATTTATATCCATTCACGCAAATGCGTTTGGTTCTTCGTGGAATAACGTGAGTGGAATTGAAACTTTTACTTACACAAAGCCTTCTGAACAATCTAAAATACTTGCAAAATGGATACAAGATTCTTTATGTTCTATAACTAATCGCTCAAATCGAGGTGTAAAACAAGCAAATTTTGCCGTTCTTCGGGACACAATAATGCCAGCAGTACTAGTTGAATGCGGTTTTATGACAAATAATGCAGAAGCTGCTTTATTGCAATCGTCTCATTATAGAAACCTTTGTGCAAAAGCAATTGCATATGCTATTCTTTGCTGGAAACAGAAAAACTGACAGATGCAAATAGCTTCTGTCAGTTTTTTGGTTTACTCACTTTCTATTGTATATCTTACTAGCACAGTACCAGTTTTTGCATCCCCAAATACTCTTAGTGGCACTGCTTCCGAATCCACTATTTTAGTGAACCCGACTTTTTTATTTAATAACTGTTCTGATTGTTTAAGCTGTGTGATATCTGCAAGTTGGACATCTATTTTTCCTAGTTGAGAGGAAGCTTCTCCCTGTAAAGAGACATCCTTCCGCACATATAATTCGACAGTTCCTGCTACTGCAGTTCCTTCTATTTTACGTGCCTCTTTATCTTTAGTCGTTAAAATAACGTGTCCACTGACAGATGATCCTTCTACTTCCTTCAACTTACCATCTACATAAATTCGACCATTTACAGTTTCTACATCAACGGAGTCGCCTTCAACATTTTGTATTTGAACTGACCCATTTACCGTTTCAATATCTGCCTTTTCGAATTTCATTTCATCTAAATTCACTTTACCGTTTGTTGTTTTCACTTTAAAAGAATTTGCTTCTACGTTCTTCGCAATAAAGTCTCCATTAAACAATCGTGCGGAAATATGATGATATGCTTTTTTCGGTACATATAATGCAACTTGAACTGATGTCGTCTTCATATCACTATAAATACGCAATTTATTTCCTTCTGTATTAAAAATAAACTCATTGTGAAAACGATCTTTCGCTTCTTCTTCAGAGGAGTTTTTATACGATTTTACCGTCACTTCAGCGTGTGTATCGGCTTCTTCCGTAGGAAAAATTTCAACTTTACCATTTGCTATATCTATAGATATATCATCATATTGTGCTTGTTCCTGCACTAATTTTTCTTTAAAAACAACAGGTTCACCAAATGGCATATCAAAGTCAAATTCTTTAATTTTATCTACTGCTCCTTGCATAAACTGCATGAAACGTTCTCCAACTACGGTGAAATCTCTTTTTAAGTCTTCTATAAAATCGGCATTTTGCTGTTTATTTTCTGTTTGATCATTTGATGTGTATTTTTGTTTCTGTTCTTCTCTTACTAGTGGAGTGACAGATATTTCTTGTTTGCCTAGTGCCTCTAATAGAACCAATGCTTCTTGTGTAGTAATTGTACCATTTTCAACCATATCTAATATACGTTTACGTTCTTCTTGCATAGTGAAAGGCCTCCTCATAAGTTAAAAGTATGAAACTATTTGCTTAGACTGTTGATATACGCTTCTTTGTAACTCATAAACCTTTGTTCTATACGTGTTGGCGCGCGCCACGACTCGCAAGAGTTTAAAGCTATTGTCTACAGCCTAAATAATTGCTTACCTTACTTAATACGATTGAGGGAAAAAAAGGTTTCATTAGGATTCTACTGTTACAGTTTTCTTTTTAGATGCTTTTGTAACAACGTCATCCATTCTTTTTCGATCTCGGTCTAAAATAGTTTTTAAATACTTTCCTGTATAGGAATCTTTAGTAGCAGCAATTTTTTCTGGTGTTCCAACCCCTATAATTGTTCCACCCTTATCTCCACCTTCAGGCCCTAAATCTATCATATAATCTGCTGTCTTTATGACGTCTAAATTATGCTCGATAACAAGTACTGTATCCCCATTTTCTACAAGACGTTGCAGAACTACAAGCAAACGTGCAATATCATCTACATGCAAACCAGTTGTTGGCTCATCTAAAATATAGAATGATTTTCCGTTTGAACGTTTATGCAGTTCAGAAGCTAGTTTCACCCGCTGCGCTTCTCCACCTGATAATGTCGTAGCTGGTTGACCTAATTCCATATAACCAAGACCTACGTCAACTATTGTTTGAAGCTTTCGGCTAATTTTTGGATGGTTTTCAAAAAATACTAATCCATCTTCTATTGTCATTTTCAATACTTCTGCAATATTTTTTCCTTTATATTGCACTTCTAATGTTTCGCGATTATAGCGTTTTCCATGACATACTTCACAAGGTACATAAACGTCCGGTAAAAAGTGCATTTCGATTTTAATAATTCCATCTCCACGGCACGCTTCACAACGTCCACCTTTGACATTGAAACTAAATCTTCCTTTTTTATACCCTCTTACTTTGGCTTCATTTGTTGCTGCATATAAATCTCGAATATCATCGAACACTCCAGTATATGTAGCCGGATTAGATCTAGGTGTACGTCCAATAGGAGATTGATCGATATCAATCACTTTTTCTAATTCTTCTATTCCTTCAATGCTTTTGTTTGCACCTGGCTTCACTTTCGATCGGTTTAATTTTTGTGCAAGTGACTTATAAAGAATTTCATTCACAAGTGTACTTTTACCAGAACCAGATACTCCAGTTACTGCTGTAAATACACCTAAAGGAATATCAACGTTGACATTTTTTAAGTTATTTTCTGATGCGCCTTTAATTTTGATATATCGTCCGTCCGGCTTTCTTCTTTCCATAGGTAAAGGGATAAACTTTCTCCCACTTAAATACTGACCAGTAAGCGATTTTTTGTCTTTCATTACTTCTTCAGGTGTACCAGCAGCAACAATCTCTCCCCCACGTATACCTGCTCCTGGGCCGACATCGATTAAATAATCGGCAGCCATCATTGTATCTTCATCATGCTCTACAACAATTAAGGTATTCCCGATATCCCGCATATTTCTTAAAGTATCAATTAATCGGTCATTATCCCGTTGATGTAAGCCGATGGAAGGCTCATCTAAAATATATAAAACTCCTGAAAGTCTGGATCCTATTTGAGTTGCTAGTCGAATTCGCTGTGCTTCCCCACCTGATAATGTTCCGGCTGCACGATTCAACGTTAAATAATCGAGACCAACGTTTTCTAGAAAGCCAATACGTTCGTTAATTTCTCTTAAAACTAATCGCGCTATTTGCATATCCTTCTCGGATAAAGTTAACTGTTCAAAAAATCGATTTGCTTCTTCAATAGAAAACTCTGTTACTTGACCAATATGTAAGGAATCCACTTTCACTGCAAGTGTTTCTTCCTTTAAACGATAGCCTTTACAAGTTGGGCAATCATGGTGTGCCATATATTTTTCCATTTGTTCACGAATATAGTCAGAGGAAGTATCTTTGTATCGACGCTCAATATTAGACAAGACCCCTTCGAATTGAATCGTATTGTCTCGTACTTGTCCAAATTCGTTTTCGTAACGAAAACGAATTTTATCTTCACCAGAGCCATACATAATTTTATTCCACTGATCTATTGGCAATTTTTCTACTGGCACTTTCATTTTTATTTTGTAGTGCTTGCATACTGCTTCTAACAATTTCGGATAGTACTGAGAGCTCGTTGGCTGCCAAGCGACAATTGCCCCTTCCTCTAAAGTTAAACTTTTATCAGGAACAACTAAATCTGGATCCACTTCTAGCTTTGTTCCTAATCCATCGCAGTCTGGACAAGCCCCAAATGGACTATTGAACGAAAACATACGAGGCTCTAACTCTCCAATAGAAAAACCACAAATTGGACATGCATGATGCTCACTAAATAGAATCTCTTCATGTTCCATAACATCTATTAATACTCGTCCATCTGCAATTCTTAAAGCAGATTCTAAAGAATCACTTAACCGTGCTGCTACGCCTTCTTTCATCACAATTCGGTCAATAACAACTTCAATGTTATGCTTTTTATTTTTATCTAAATTAATATCATCATCTAAATCGATTAACTCTCCATCTACACGAACACGTACATATCCTTGCTTTTTCATATCTTCAAGTAATTTCACATGTGTTCCTTTTCTACCAGATACAATTGGAGCAAGTACTTGCATACGTGTTTTTTCAGGATATTCACTTAAACGATCGACCATTTGTTCAATCGTTTGGGAAGAGATTTCTATCCCGTGCTTAGGACATATTGGTTTTCCGACGCGTGCAAATAATAGACGTAAATAATCATAAATCTCCGTCACAGTAGCTACTGTAGAACGCGGATTTTTACTAGTCGTTTTCTGGTCGATTGAAATAGCAGGAGAAAGTCCTTCTATTACATCAACATCTGGCTTATCCATCTGCCCTAAAAATTGTCTCGCATAGGCTGACAAGGATTCTACATAGCGTCTTTGCCCTTCTGCATAGATTGTATCGAAGGCTAAAGAAGACTTCCCAGAACCTGATAATCCTGTCATTACAACAAGCTTATCTCTAGGTATTGTTAAGCTAACATTCTTTAAATTATGTGCTCGAGCACCTTGTATAACTATTTCTTGGTTTTTCAACATTTTTCATCCTTCCAGCTTCAATTCAAGGATTGCATCACGTAATTCTGCAGCACGTTCGAAATTAAGCGCTTTTGCTGCATCCTTCATTTCTTTTTCAAGATTTACTAGTAATGTTGCTTTTTCTTCTTTCGTTAATGCTTTGCCACTTGTTAACTGCTGAGCGTATGACGCTTCTTCCTCTGCGACTTGCGATGCTCGAATAACTTCTCTTATTTTCTTCACAATTGTTTTTGGTGTAATTCCATGCTTTTCATTGTATTCCATTTGAATAGAACGACGACGTTTCGTTTCATCGATTGCCTTTCGCATAGAATCTGTCATTTTATCTGCATACATAATTACTTCTCCATTTGCATTACGTGCAGCTCGTCCAATCGTTTGAATTAAGGAACGTTCAGATCGTAAAAATCCTTCCTTATCTGCATCTAAAATAGCCACAAGAGATACTTCTGGAATATCGATACCTTCTCGAAGCAAGTTAATTCCAATTAGTACATCATATGTTCCTAAACGGAGCTCTCGTATAATTTCAATTCGTTCTAACGTTTTAACTTCTGAGTGCAAATACTGTACTTTTATTCCTATTTCTTTTAAGTAGTCTGTCAAATCCTCTGACATTTTCTTTGTTAATGTCGTTATAAGCACTCGTTCATTTTTCGCTGTACGATCATATATTTCATTAATTAAGTCATCTATTTGCCCTTCAATCGGTTTCACAGTAACAACAGGGTCAAGTAGTCCCGTTGGACGAATAATTTGTTCTACCATTTCCGGTGTATGTTCAAGCTCATATGGGCCTGGAGTTGCCGATACAAAAATAGCTTGGTGAACATGCTCTTCAAATTCAGTGAACGTAAGCGGGCGGTTATCTAGTGCAGAAGGTAATCGGAATCCATGATTTACTAATACTGACTTCCTTGCTTGGTCCCCATTATACATTCCTCTTACTTGTGGTAATGAAACATGACTTTCATCTACTACTAACAAGAAGTCTTTTGGAAAATAATCGAGTAACGTATAAGGTGTTGCTCCCGCTTCACGTAATGTTAAATGACGAGAATAATTTTCAATACCTGAACAAAAACCCATTTCGCGCATCATTTCTAAATCGTAATTTGTACGCTGTTCTAAACGTTGTGCTTCCAATAATCTATCTTCGCTTCGTAAAAGTTTTAGTTGTTCTTCTAGCTCTTTTTCAATATTTTCTATCGCAACTACCATTTTTTCTTCTCGGGTTACGAAGTGAGATGCAGGAAATATAGCTACATGGTCACGTTCTGCTAATATTTCTCCCGTTAGTGAATCGACTTCTCGAATACGATCGATTTCATCCCCAAAGAACTCGACACGAAGACATCTCTCATCTCTTGAGGCAGGGAATATTTCTACAACATCTCCACGTACTCGGAAAGTACCACGGGTAAAATTAATATCATTCCGTTCATATTGAATATCGACTAACTTTCGAAGTAACTGATTACGTTCTATTTCCATTCCTGTTCGAAGAGAAACAACCATTTCCCTATATTCTTCTGGATTACCGAGGCCGTAAATACAGGAAACGGATGCAATAATAATGACATCTTTTCTTTCAAATAGTGAAGACGTTGCCGAGTGACGAAGCTTATCAATTTCTTCGTTTATGCTCGAATCTTTTTCTATATAAGTATCTGTTTGTGGCACATACGCTTCTGGTTGATAATAGTCATAATAGCTGACGAAATATTCTACAGCATTATTCGGAAAGAACTCTTTAAATTCGCTATAAAGCTGTCCTGCAAGCGTCTTATTATGTGCCATAACAAGCGTTGGCTTATTGATTTGTTGGATAACATTTGAAATGGTAAACGTTTTACCTGTTCCAGTTGCTCCTAGTAGCGTCTGATGCTTTGTTCCTTCTTGAACACCTTCTACAAGTTGTTCAATTGCCTTAATTTGATCTCCTGCTGGCTCATACGGAGCTTGCAAATCGAATATTTGATCCATAGTCTGCCTCCTACGGTTTGGATAATTTTAGTTTAACATAATCTCTTTTTGAACACGACAAAAACGAACGTATGTTTTTTTGAATTGGAAAAGAAAAGCCGCTCTGCATAAGCGGCTTCAGACTGTTGACAAACGCTTTCATTCTTCGTTACTGGCACTCGTTGTAAGCTCATGAACTTAAGTTCTATTTCGCGGACTCACATGATGTGAGTTAGGCAACCGTTGCCACAGGACGTGGCGTACTTAGGTTGCGAACCTCTAAACGCGCGGCGCGCCTCGACTGACAAGCGTTTTCAAGTCAATCTGAAGTGACACCTTCGAAATTTGATTTTGTCTACAAAGTAAAGCCGCTCTGCATAAGCGGCTTTACTTTGTATTTTGTAATTGATGTAATGCTTCTGTGTATTTCAAAAACGCAGCTCGATCTTTTTTGTCTAGCGCCTCATCAATCAATTCTAGCAATCGCAAACTACTTTGTTCCCGGTGGATAATGTTCAAAAACATATCAAGATATATTTCGTTCAACAATTTTTCGGCAGAGCTTTCTTTTCCTGTGTGACCCATTGCTCTCAAAAAATCTGCATATGAATATTGTTTGTCCATTTCCATCACCCCGATGCCTTTTTTCCATTATATAAAAGTGAAAGAGGAGTTGCAATTGTTTTGAGAAAATTGCGATTTTATTATCAATAAAAAATATTTGTAAAATTCGTTATATTGACTTGAATTATTTCCATATTTAACTATAATTGATGTATAATCTACTAAGGAGTGAAATATTAATGTCTACAAAAACAGATGATAAATCCTTCCTAGTTTCATTTGAAACTGCAGTATTACAACCAATTCAAATGAATAATAAAATTTTCACAAAGGTTACGAATATTTCTGGAGAGACAACAATTATAGGCAGAAAGCCTTACGATATTGTTCGTCAATCTTGTTCCTACTATGGTTCCTCTTTTCAGCAATCAGTAAAGCTTTCGAAAGAAGCTCTTGGAAACTACCACAAACTACCTACTATCATTGCACATGACTATGGAAATCCCTGTATATTAATACCTACTCTCTCGCCAAAATCCGATTTAAACGTTTGGTTTTCATATAGAACAATTCAATCATTTCATTCAAGCGAGGAAGGTTGTGTTGTTGTTTTAACGAATGGACATTCTGTCCTTATCAATTCTTCTGCCGCTACTATTAGCAGACAAATTGCATTTGCTAACATGTTAAATATACATTTTCATAAACGAATGAGTCGGCTAACAAATGAAGCGATATTAATATCTCGAAATCAATTATTCCAAAAAGACTTTCAAGACTAACGAATCTTCTCTACAATAGCAAAATACATAGAAAGTAGCTCTTCTACCCTGTTACGGAGACGGACATTTAAGTAACGACGATGTTCTTCATACCCACCATGAAAAAATACATATTCAGTGAACATATCATCCCCTTCTCCACGTAGAACTTTCATGCTATGACGCTTCATATAAATATGTGTCTCTTTTAACTCTTTTTGGACTTGCTTTACTGCTTCTTCAACCATGGAAATATACGGACGCTTCAACTTAAAAGGACCTTGCTCGAAAATCGTTCGATCCTTCTCCAAAATGGTTAAAACCATCGGGAGATAAATCATATTTTCTAAATATGGTATCGATTCTTCCGGTATTAATGGCATGTCGCATCCTCCTTTTAAGAACATTTGTTCTTATTATATTGTACAACTTTTAGAAGAAAATGCAACAATCTAGGAAGAGCACTTTTTCTATAGCTACAAGTAAGTTTATTTACACAAAATAATGCCTCTACGAGCATAGCCAAAGCTTACAGAAATATTCATCTAAACAGAAAAAAACTGCCAATCTAAAAACAGAAAGAGCAGTTTTTTTATATAAATTCCAATTAAAAAGTGGGACTTCAGAATATCTGCAACGTCCAACGACGTGCCTCTAGATAGAAATCATTTAAAGTAGAATGATCAATTCCAATAGATGTTGCCCCCGAAATCATATCATCCCAACGAACTTCATCGCATGCAATGGCAAGCTCAAGAAAAGGCGTCATTTCTGTTTTAGTTCCAGAAAGTGTTTCTGCTACCTCATCAGAGAGTGGCAAATCCTGTAACAATTGAATCATGGGGCGATGAAGTAGCGTGTCTATTAAAGAGAACATTCCTACTAAGAAATACTCGGAAGCATTATGTAAAAATTTTCGTTTTGCAAGTAACTCACAAAGTTTCGCTCGAAACAAGGATGCTTCAATAAGGGCTAATCCATCTTTAGAATGATTCGTTATAGATTCACGGAGTAATAATACATGCAACCAATGTTTTAGCTCATCTAAACCAAGCATTACCACCCCCTGCTTAATAGAACGGACCTTCGACTTCGTACGAACTGCAGGCCAATTAATCATCTTTAATACTTTAAATGAAAGAGAAACATCGCGTTCAATTTCTTCTGCTATTTCTTCAATCGAAACTGCATTATCTCTTAGCAGTGCAATAATACGAAAATACTGTGCTATATTCGTTGGAATTTCTGTTCCTTTAATAATCTCTGGCTTAGCAAAGAAATAACCTTGAAAAAGCTCATAACCAGCAGCTTTTGCTTCATAAAATTGAGCACGTGTTTCTACTTTTTCTGCAAGCAACACAATATGCGGATAATTTGTTTTCACAATTCGTTCAATGGCTTGCCTATCAGCTAATTTACTTGCAAGAAAGTCTACTTTTATAAAGTTAACAAGGGAAAATAACTCATCGTATAAAGTAACATTTTTTTGAAAAATAAAATCATCTAATGCAATTAAAAAGCCAAGTGATTTAATCTCACGCAATTTTTGAAGTAACATATGCGTAATAGGAATATCCTCTAAAATCTCAACAACAATTCGATTAGATGGAAATTGACTGAACACCTCTTTTTCTAGTAAGTTTTCAGTGAAATTAATAAAACATAGTTTATCCCCAGCTAGTTCATTAATTCCGATTGTAAGAAAAGAGTGTATTAGCACTTCTAAAGTAGCAGAATCTCCATCTATATTAGGAAACGAATTCTGCTGATCATTTCGATATAACAATTCATATGCAAAAATATATTCATTTTTAGCAAAAATCGGCTGTCTCGCAACGAAAATGTCCACTTGAACTCCTCAAATCCTTAATATTTCAATAACATAATTGTACCAAATTGGAAAAAGAAAATCGATTATATATAAAACTATCAACTTCAGATGACAGACTACTCGGAAAATGATATGTTTTGTATGGGGTAATGATTGTATGTTTAGGGGGAGAAAAAATGGAAACAATTCGTTATGAGCAGCACGGAAATATTGCATACGTGACATTAAATAGACCGGAAGCGCTAAATGCATTTAATTACGATATGTTACGTGAGCTGGGAGACATTGCAGAATCTATTCGTATTAACCCAGATATCCGTGTCGTAATTTTTACAGGTGCTGGAGAAAAATCATTTAGTGTAGGGGCAGATTTAAAAGAACGAAGAACATTAACAAATCAACAAGTAAAACGAAATATATATAAAATTGGGGAAGTATTTTCGGCTATTGAAAACTTACCGCAGCCAACAATTGCAATGCTAAACGGCTATGCGTTTGGAGGAGGAACAGAGCTTGCACTTGCATGTGATTTCCGAATCGCATCCGAAGACATTCAATTAGGATTAACTGAAACTAGTTTAGCTATAATCCCAGGCGCTGGAGGTACGCAACGACTGCCACGCCTAATCGGTGAAGCAAAAGCAATGGAGTTGATCTTAACAGCCAAGAGACTAAAAGCAGAGGAAGCATTAGCATACGGTTTAGTAACTAGAGTTACCCCTCGTGAAACGTTAATAAAAGAAACGGAAAGCTTCGCTGCACTTATGCTTGCAAATGGACCAATCGCACTCCAACAAGCAAAGTTTGCAATTAAACATGGCATGAACGTAGATTTACAAACTGGCTTAAGTATTGAGCGTAAAGCCTATGAAATTACTATTCCAACAGAAGATCGTGTGGAAGCTTTAAACGCATTTAGTGAAAAGAGAAAACCTATATTTAAAGGTAAATAATAAGAAAAGTACAGTCGTCTACACAGGAGCTGAAACGAAGAAAAAGTCTATACTTTCATATTTTTATAAAGGAGAGATAACACCAGATCATTTTGGTTTTATCTCTCCTTTTTAACGCCAATTGATGTCCAAATATGATAGAGAAAGGAAATTTTAATCCTTTTCGAGAGAAACCGACTGCCATCCGAGAGAAAAAGCCCCTTATGCGAGAGAATAAACAGTTTATCCGAGAGAATCCGTACCTTATCCGAGAGCATTCTCTCCCAAAGCGAACCAAAAACATCCAAAGTAAAAGAAGTCTCACTGTTTCGTAGCAATTAACGTATATAATCCTGGTATTTTGTTCTCTATTCCTTCAGGTGAATTCGATGGAAATGCCCATCTGACTCCAATCTCTTCTTCTAAAGAATTTATAGTAAGACCTGATTTTGAAATTGAGGTAATAATTTCACCTAAAGTCCATCTTCGAATATTAACTTTCTTTAAAGAAGCACGATCTTCCTCTGATAGAAGAAAACTATAGGCTACCTCCTCTTCTATCACTTCTTTGTTAAAATAATCGCCATTCGCGATCATTTGATTTTCTTCAACATTCACTAACTTAGAAACGACAGGATGATAATCCCTTAAAATAAATCGTCCTCCCGGTTTAAGTGAATTAGAAATCACTTTAAATAACGGAAGTAAATCAACAAAATAATGGAGAACACCTAATTCTAAAAGGACGAAATCAAAATCATTTAAGAGCTCATCTTCTGGAACTTCTAAAATATCTGAAACTATGTATTTTATATTTACTTTTGCTTCCTCTGCCAACTCCATAGCGTATCTTTTATTATCTTCGGAAATATCCACTACTAAAACCTCTGCCCCTAACAAAGCAAAAGAAACCGCCTTGTTTCCTTTCGATCCTAGTAAATTTGCCACTTTTTTATTTGTAACATCCCCCATGTATTTCAAATAGTGTGATACTGAATCCAATGGTTTTTCTATTAACTTTTTTGCATATTCTTTAGGTGTACCATGCCGATTAGTCCAAGCTTGATAAGCAGATTGATTCCACCCTATTTGATTGATATGACTAACTATTTTTTGTTCCATCAAGCTACCTCCGATAAAAAAATTTAAATATGGATATTTACAGTAATAGAAAAAGAGTGCTTGAGCAACTCCTTAGAATTTGGTAGGCTCGTAATTAAAATTATACGTTCTAAAATCTCCATTAGATGAGGACATTCTCAAAATATTTCCGTCTTCTGGTATCCCTTCAAAATAAGCACCAATACAACCAGTCGTACATTTGTGTCCAGATATTAAAATATTTAACTCTTTTTTGCTATATTCCCCCTCTAGCTCTTGCATGAAGTCAAAAACTCTTTTTATGTAGCTATCGATTTCTTCAACACCTTCATAAACACTCGAGTCAGGAACTCCACCAAACATTATTACTTCGGATTTCTTTAATCTGTCGGCTCCTCCCAAATCAAAAACATCCAGTCTTGCATCAATTATAGCTTTTCTACCTGTTGCAATTTCTGCTGTTTGAATAGCTCTTTTTTGCGGAGAGGAAAATACATAGTCAAATGCAATATTTTTAAGTTCACTCCTTAAAGACTCCGCTTGTTTTATTCCATATTCATTTAATGGCAACCCTAATCTTCCTTGGAGCTTTCCTTCTTTGTTCAAATCTGTTTGTCCGTGTCTAATCACATAAATCATTGCGGTTACCTCCTAAATTTCACATACATAGTTCGACTCTCTAGACTATTCTCTAGCACTAGCCAAAACACCTTCATCTTATGATAAGCTTGACAAGAGGTGATGTCCGTGAAGAGTAATCCTATATATGTTGAAATAACTATTAATTCAGAAATGGAGAAGTTGTGGGATGCCACGCAAAAACCAGAGCTACATGAGCAATGGGACCTCCGTTTTTCTTCTATTACCTATTTACCGAAACAAGAAAATGAACCGCAACATTTTAATTATAAAACGAATATTGGATTTGGTATGAACATAGCAGGATGGGGGAAAAGTGTTGGAACTTTTCACGCAAAAGATGGTTCGAGAACGTCTTCCTTGCACTTTGGAACAGAACAGGCTATTTCCATCATTCGTGAGGGAAAAGGCTACTGGAAATATAAGCCCGAACAAAATTCAATGAAGTTCCTTACACAGTATAATTATGAAACTAATTTCGGACGAGTAGGTAACTTCTTTGATTTTCTAATTTTCCGACCAGCTATAGGGTGGGCAACTGCACTAAGTTTTGATGTGTTAAAGAGATGGCTTGAAAAAGGAGAATCCCCTTCCACGCAATACGGACGATTTTTTAGTTATTGGATGATCACTATATTATTCTTCTTTGTATGGCTGTATCAGGGGTTAGTACCAAAATTAATGTCAATGCACCCAGAGGAAGTTTCAATGACGAAAAGCTTACTCGCATTGACAACAAACCAAGCGACTACTATCGTCACATTGATTGGAATAGGGGAAATAATTTTTGGACTGATTTGGTTATTTTACAAAAATAAAAGAAGATTGCTAGGTTTACAGTTGATCCTTTTTCCTTTGTTAACTATTTCGGCAATTGTTGCTCAACCAGCTTCGCTTAGCCACCCTTTTAATCCATTAACTTTTAATATAACTTTATTCATTCTCTCCATTATTGGATTTTTCATGAGTAAGGATATTCCGACTGCAAAAAGTTGCAAGCGAAAAAAATAAGGAGAATGTAAATGTCTATCTATAAAGAGATACTAGGAGATCAATTTCAGCACCTCCAGCCAATGCTTCAAAAGAGATATCAATTTCCTGAGGGAAAATCTTTTAAAGCAACGGGTACTATGAAGAAAATTAGTAGAGGGCCTAAATGGCTGTTCCCCTTTTTCTTACTAGGAACTCGTTGGCACTTCTTATTTCCAGAATATGGTGAGAACATCCCGTTTACAATCGTGAATAGCAGTCGAACTGCTTTAAATGGAGAGAAACAAATCCACTGGGAAAGAACTTTTCATTTCCCAAAAAAGAAAAGATTTTTTAATGCACTTATGAGTCTAGATATTAAGAGAAATGTAGTAAAAGATTATCTTGGAGAGCCTAGTTTGTTTTATTCTGAATTAGTTTTCTTTGTTTCAAAAGAAGGGCATTTGCGAATTGAATCACGAAAACAGCGTCTTATCATGGGATCAATTGAAATTCCCTTACCTAGAATTTTTCAAGGTGTCGTCCAGGTGAAAGAATATTATATAGAAGAAAGTGGTGTTTATTCAATACATGTTGTCATTACAAATCCATTAATCGGTACTTTATTTGAGTATGAAGGAGAATTCCAAGCCGATGACTTTTAACCGAATTGCGTTATTACATATAATTTTACTTCTAGTTGTCATGATTTTTAACGTAGCCCCTTGGTATTTTTTAATGCTAACTGTAGCACAGCTATTATTTGTACCGCTCACTTTACAATTAATCTTAAAAAAAGAGAATCGACTGTATTATTATTTTGCCCTGCCAGCTTTTGCAGCTGTTTCTATCCTTCAATTAACGACAAATACTAAGTTCGATGTACTATTTGCAGCCATCTATCTCCTTTTCACATTTGTCGTTGCTTTATATGGCTTAGGGAGATTTATCCGCCGCGGCTTTGCACACTTAGAAGAATTTTCAATTGACGTTGGAATGATGTATTTATTTATTGGCGGTGTTTGGTTCTTTGCTTCTGTCGCAGAAATTAATACTGGCTTTCCTCCTATAATTACATGGTTAACAGGAATTCACTTTCATTACTCAGCCTTTTTATTGCCTATTTTTGTTGGATTTATCGGTCGTTTATATAAAACAACCATATACAAAGTTGTCTGTACAATCATTTTAATATCTCCAATTGTAGTAGCAATAGGTATTACATTCTTCCATTGGCTTGAAGTTGTTTCTGTACTTCTTTACATCATTGGTATCTATGGTTTGATCATTTTAACTTTCAAAACACCATTTACGAATACATTACAGAAGTACTTGATTCGAATATCATTTGGAGCTTTAGGTATTACAATTATTTTTTCATTGTTGTATGCAGTAAGAATTTCTACTGTGAGTATCGACTTTATGTTACGTTTTCATGGATTATTCAATTGTATTTTATTTGGACTATTTGGGGTGATTGGTTGGTCTTCGACACCTCCACTATCGAAAGAAAAAGGTTGGACATTCCCGATTAGTAATATGAGGGGGAAGTATGTAGTTGGTGAACAGATTCTAAAGAAGAATTTAGGAATCCATTCTTATAAAGGTCTCGTAGATAATATGAATATGTATATACCCAAAAAGTCGATAGCACCTACTATCACCCACTTTTATGAAAACACGACTCAGTACAGATTATATTCGGAAGTACACTGGCACAATTGGTTTAAGCCTTTTGCAGCTATCTATCGACTAATTAGTAAAAAAGTACAACAGCTCAATCTTCCATTTTCGAACAAACAAATGGAAATGACAGGGGACATAGTCTCAATAGAAGAAGGTCGTACAAAAACGAGAGCGTGGGTCCGAAAAATAGATAAAGAAGTGATTTTTGTTGCCCTTTACTCCATCCATCAAGCGAACGATAAAAAGTATATGAATATTGCCTTACCACTCCCTTGGTCATCCATGGTTGGAATACTAGAATTGCATCAGCAAGGAGACAATCTACTTTTAACAGGTAATGGAACAACTAATTCGGATGCAGGAATCTATTTAGCAGCTAGCAAATACGTATTCAAATTACCACTGCAAGAACAATTTCTAATAGAAGAAATAAAAGAAGGTCATCTTCACGCTAAACATGAAATGCGGATATTTACTATCCCTTTTTTAACGATTAACTATGTGATTGTAATAAAAAATGAATAGACAACAAGTTGCGTAACGTCTTTATACCTTTAGCGACTATACAGACCCTGCAGGTGCATGTTAAGGGCACTGAAAAAGTTCCTATAATCCGACTTTGCCAGATGGGGTTATCCATTAATCCAATTAATAAGAAACTCGTTGAAACGGCTCCCTTTCCGTGGGCGTTGCCTCAGCCTCCTCGCTACGCTGCGGGGTCTTCGGCTAACGCTATTCCCACAGGAGTGTCGCCTTTTTCAACGATTTTCTAGAAATGAAAAAGTATTTATCTAAAAAATAAACAGGTTTCAGTGCTCTCAGACTATGGACGCATCGTCAAATGGAAGGCAACCTAAGTTCGCCGCATTCCGTGGAAACGGTTGTATGACCCACATCGTGTGGGTCTCAACGCCTCTATAACCAACATCGTGTATTGCCCAAGCGGCTCGGCGCTCGCCAGCGGAAAGCGAGCGGTAAGCTTCGGAAAACCTGATCTATCCTATTTAAAAATAAAAGACTGATTAGACCTTGGCATATATTTATCTCCAATTGGCCGCGCTCATAATTTTGGTTTCTCGTCATCATTTTCCATCAAAGTAGAAGTTATCATTTTATTGGTTTGGAGAAGCGTCCGTTCGACTCCTGCGGGAAAAGCGAGACAGACGAGACCCTGAAATCGGCTCGGCGCTCGCCCGAGGAAAGCGAGCGGTAAGCTTCGGAAAACCTTATCTATCCAATAAAAAAAGACTGTTTCTTTTGTCTACAGTCTGAAAGCCCATCCAACATGGATGGGCTTTTCTAAAATTACTTTTTAAAACGATAAGGTACCGTTGTTATAACTACGTCTCTTCTGTGTAGTAAGATTTCCCTTATAAGTAAACTGGACTGGTTATGAAGAATATTATGCCAGCCTTTTTTCGGAATAAACTGTGGGATTAAAACAGTTACTTGATAGTTTGATTCAATCGCCTTGTTTTCTACCTTACTGATAAATTTCGATAATGGTTGAATGAGACTTCTATAATGTGAATATAAGGTCACCAACCGAATATCCGGTTGCCATTTTTTCCACTTTTCTTCAAACGCTTTTTCGTCTTCTTTATCAAAAGCGACATAAACCGCTAGAATTTGTTCTGGATTTAGTGATTTTGCATAGTTCAAAGAGTGCTCAACAACATAAGTAATGCCTGCAACAGGCACAATAATCACATTACCTTCGATTGCTAAAGGTGGTTCACAGGAAGATATACTAAGTTGTTCACCAACGGCCATATAATGCCTTTTAACTTTGTGAAACCCAAAAACGAGTAGGGGTAAAAATATTAATACTGCCCAGACCTGGCCGAATTTTGTAATAAAGAAGATCATCATAACCGTAAAACTAATTAACGCACCTACAAAGTTAATACTCAATTTAACAATCCAGCCCTTAGGCTTTTCACGAATCCATTTCACAAGCATTCCTGTCTGAGATAATGTGAATGGAATAAAAACACCGACTGCGTAAAGTGGAATCAGTTGCTCCGTTTGACCTTGAAAGACAATGATGAGAAGGATCGACGTAATCCCTAGTGTAATGATTCCGTTAGAATAACCTAACCGGTCACCTCTCATTTTAAACATACTTGGAATATATTTATCCTTCGACAGATTAAAAGCCAGTAAAGGAAAGGCTGAGTACCCCGTATTTGCAGCGAGAACAAGTATCAACGCTGTTGTACCTTGGATGAAATAATACATATAATTTCTTCCAAACGTTTCAGATGCTATTTGTGAAATAACGGTTTCCTCCACTTTCGGTGAAATACCATAATAATAGGCGAGCACTACTATTCCTACCAATAAAACAGCAAGTAAAGAGCCCATTATTGCAAGTGTTTTAGCCGCATTTTTAGCACTAGGATACTTAAAGTTAGGTATCGCATTAGAAATTGCTTCCACACCTGTTAACGCAGAACTACCAGAAGCAAATGCTCTAAGTAACAAGAATAGTGTAATCCCTGCAACTGGAGTGCCAAGTGGTGCATGTAAATCAGGAGAGACATTCCCAGTTATTATATTAAAGAGCCCAACTCCAATTAAAATAAACAACGCAAGCACAAATAAATATACAGGATACGCGAGAATTGATGCGGACTCAGTGATTCCTCGTAAATTTAAAATGGTGATTAAAATAACAAGTACACTTGCAATTAACACATTATGATCATGTAAGCTTGGAATAGCGGAAGTAATAGCGTCCGTTCCAGCAGAGACACTTACCGCAACAGTCAAGATGTAATCCACTAACAAAGATCCACCTGCAATTAATCCAGCATTTTCACCCAAGTTTTCTTTTGAGACAACGTATGCACCTCCACCACGTGGATAAGCAAAAATAATTTGTCTATAGGACAGGATTAATGCAAGCAATAGGATTAGCACTCCTACTGCGATTGGGATAGAATACCAGAAAGCTATTGTCCCAATCGTCATTAATACAAGTAATATCTGTTCTGGTCCATAAGCAACAGACGATAAAGCATCTGAAGAAAGGATTGCCAAAGCTTTCGTTTTATTCAATTTTTGTTCACCTAATTCAGATGACTTCAATGGACGACCTATTAAAAATCTTTTTACTACTGATAACATAATTCCACTTCTTCCTTTAATATTGTTGCTTTCTCCAACATAATGCTATCCCTAAATGATGATATTAAACCTTAAGAAAACGACAAAAAAGCCCACAAGGCATAAGTAAATAGCCTAGTGGACTTTATATCATTAGTCTCACCAGTTCCATTTCCTCTCCCATTACGCTTACGAGGTTAGCTGTCGGATTTGGGCCAAAGAGTAGCCCTACCTACATTCGTAGGATTCACCCCATATGACTCATCAAAGCCACATAAAATGGTTCCCCCGTTCCGGATGGATTAAGCGATATAGAAATATGAAACTGGACATTATACTACTCCTGTTTTTTCAATTTGTAAATAAAAAAATTGGAGCAATTATAAGAGTTCTTTAATCGGATAAATTTTGGAATTAGGTATTGTAATATATTTTTTACAAAAAAAGAATAAGACAGATATTAACTTCGTAATGAGGTTCAATGTATTACCCCATTTTTCTACAAACATAAATCATTTCATAGGCATCGTTACTGATTGGTGTTCCGTTCCAATCCTTATATACATGTAAAATTTCAAATCCATTATCCGATAATATTCTTTCCATTTCCTTTGGATATGTATATCGTAAACTAATATTCGTTCTTTTTTCTTCTACAATTTCCCCATCATCATTTTTAAACTTTCTTATAGTGATATAGTGTTGAATTTGACTGATTGCATCGTAATTACTAATTGTATAAACGTCTACCTCTTTATTACAAACTGTGTCGTTATACGTTTTCCAATATTCTTCTGTACTTGGTTGCAGTAACTCTTCAGCACTTGGAAATCTCGTTCCGAAAATAAAAACTCCATCTTCTTTTAAGTGATTATGGATTGAATTTAAAAGCATGTTTTGTGATTCATTTGTATAGAAATGTTGAATAGAGTTTCCTACCATATAGATTAATGAGCTTTTACAATTTAAATCTAATTGAGTACAATCTTGCTCTATCCATTCAATTTGAACATTTAGTTCTTGTGTTTTTTTCTTCGCTTGTTCAATCATACCTGTATGTAAATCTACTCCAATTAAGTTATAGCCTTCACTAGCTAAAGGAATTGTCATTCTTCCTGTACCACAAGCTAAGTCAATAATCGGACCTGCTTTCTTTGAAGCCCATTTTACTAAAAGTGGGAGTTCGCCGATGTATGCATTATTTTCGATATCATATGAAACTGGATCATCGTATTCTTCTAGATTGTCAGTAAATATTTTGTTTGTCATGAAATCCTCCTTAACTTAAATGTCCTATTTTATTATTATTGAAAAAGCCATTGTTCCAGCTGTTCTTCAAACCCTTCGTCTTTCCAAGCCACAATAGCTTCCATTTCTCCAATCTCTTTCACTTTGAGCTGAAAAAACATGTCCCCTATAAAATAGGCTAATCTACTGTATCCAAACTTTTTTCCACCATTGATGGAAAACCATTCACGAAATAGCGCTTCTCGTGTTAAGACTTTGTAGTCATCAGCAAATGCTTTTTTTATAGCTTCTGCATTTTCTTCCGCGAAAGATAACCATTCATATCCTTCATCATTATAGGAAAAATAAATAGATGGGTGTACATTTAGAACAGTTTGTCGCGAGAAATGCGTCGCTACTCCTTCTCGGTAAAGCCCAATGAGTAGGCTTGTCCAATGGACGGTTGGCCAATCCATCCCCGCATGATCAGAAATAATATTTTGCGCTGCGTGACCAAATTCGTGTGCAACAATTACGCGTAAATGATCGAGCTCTGGCGATAACTTTTCTAAAGCAAAAGTGATGTCCGGAATAATCTGGTGATTGGTATAAGCATTTGATCCAAATCCACCAACAATTAAGTTTATGTCGACAGGAAAAGTAATCCGGTACAACTTTTCATATTCCGCTGCTATTTCCTGAATGATGGGTAATATATTTTCATGCACTTGTTTAATTACAGTAAAATGTTGAGGGTATTTTTTTATCGATTCAGTATGTCTTTCATCGGCGTCTTTACAATGAAGAGCAAAATAATCTGCAAAAATAGTTGGATATTCCGCATAGTAACTTCTTAAAAAATGAATAGATGGTTCGTAATTATTAAGAAAGCGTGGCACTGTATCAATAATTTTCAAAGTAATGACCTCCTATATCCGCACTCAAAAATATATTTAACTCAAACTACAACTTCCGACTTTTGATAATTATCGTAGTAGGGATAGATTTTGCCTTTTCAAAAGAGTACTATCTATTTTCATGCCTTTGCATGTCTTCTTCAGAGCAATATACATCTTCAATCACTTTCTCAACCATAAATCCATTATTAACTAAGGCATTGATATAAGTACTGATTCTAAATTGTTGCATGATTGCAGGGGTCCCCCATACCTCATGGTCGTAAGGGCCTTCCTCATGATAGGATTTATTGAAAGCTAGAACTCCATCTTTATTACTTACTCGACTATGCAATGGATGCTCCCAACTAAAAATAAATATCCCCCCTAGTTTTAGGTATTTATTAATATTGGATAAAGTTTTATTTAAATCAGTTGTCCATCCAAGGGCATATATGGAATATACAATGTCAAAATAATTATGTGGTAAGCCGGGGTTTTCTTCCATTGGTGATTCAAATAATTGAACAGGCGAACCACAATTCTCTAATAAGAGTTTAGCTGCATTTACTTGTTTTTCAGATAGGTCTAAACCCCATAGTTCAGCCGCATTTCGTTGGTTCATATATTGTAATGAATGCCCACTACCACATCCAATATCTAACACTTTTAAATTCGCAATATCACCAAATAGATTAAGATTATCTTCAAGTGGTGCTATCGGTCCATACTCTGGAAGTGGGTGGGGTTCTTCCATAAAAACGTTCTGCTACTTCATTCCAACTTTGTTTGTTTGCTGCTAATGACTTAACATTCATACTTCAATACCTCCATCATTTTCTAAGCTTGGACTTTTACGATGCTTTGTAGCTTGCTCAAAAGCATAAGTAAGTTTTATTAAAACACCTTCACTAAAAGCTGAACCTGCAAAAGTTATGCCAAATGGTCTCCCACCTTTCATATATCCAGCTGGCAGAGCTATTGAAGGGTATCCTGCTTTAGCACAAATTGTGGAACCTATATAAGAAGGAAAAAGAATCGCATCTAGATTAAACTTTTTTAAAGCATAGTCTATTCCCTGTTCTTGAGAAAAATATAAATCTTCTAATTTTGCATTTAAATAATCTGGATTTCTTAAAGTATTAGATATATGTTCTCTATTCTCCAGCTTATCTTGTCCGTATTTTAATGCTTTTTCTCCCAAACTTTTATTAAACTGAATTAATTCACTAATAGAATGAACGGGCAATTGCGGAGGTAATTTTGAAAGATAATTATCTAAACTATGTTTCAACTCATATAATGGCACTCCCCAACTCCAATCTCTATGGAAAGACGGAATATCTATATCTTCAATAACCATGGCTTCCTCGTCGCTCAGTATTTGAATGGCATTTTTAAATAATTCTTCATCATACTCGGCTGATTCATTTGAAACAGTATTGAATACACCAATTCGTGCACCTTTTAAACCGTTAGAATCTAAATAAATTGAATAATCCTGCTCTGATTTCCCTTCACTTTTAAAAGTTGCTGGATCAAGTGGATCTACACCAGTTAGTGTTCCTAATAATATTGCTGCATCCGTGACGGTTCTTGCAAACGGACCTGCTGTATCTTGAGAATATGTAAAAGGAATAGTACCAGTTCGGCTCACTAAACCAACAGTAGGTTTAATACCAACTACTGAGTTTTGAATAGCTGGACTGAGTATAGATGCGTCTGTCTCCGTACCCACGGATAAAACAGTGAAGTTAGCAGCAACTGCCACTGCTGATCCTGAACTAGAACCGCCAACAAACAGATCTGCATCCCCATATGGATTTCTTACTTGCCCACCTCTTGCACTGTAGCCAGCCCACATTTCAGAAGACATCCCATTCGCTAATTCGGTCATATTCGTCTTTCCTAAAATAATTGCCCCTGCTTTTCGGAGCTGCTCAACAAGAAATGCATCTTTATCGCTAATATTATTTTCCAACGCTAATGTTCCCGCACTTGTATGCATAGAATCCTTTGTTTCAATATTATCTTTAAGTAAAACAGGAATACCATGTAAAGGCCCTCTCGCTCCTTTTATTGTTCTCTCATAATCCAATGCTTCTGCAATAAAAATGGCATCTGGATTTATTTCCAGAATGGAATTGATTTTTGGCCCGTCTTGATCATACTTTGCAATTCTAAATAGATAGTACATGACTAATTCTTTTGATGTTATTTCTCCTTTTTCCATCCCTGCCTGTATATCTTGAATAGTTAATTCTTCTCTAAAAAATGTATTAAATTTAATTTCCATAAAACTCTCCTTTGTTCCTCATAGCATCTGCCGCTATAATACTATCCCTCAAATAATGTGAAGTCCCCTCGTTATTGACAATCTCATCCGTCGTCATCCAATGGATAGATTCAACCTCATCTGGACTTTTTACGTGTGGCTCCCCTTTATCAAATTCGCATAAAAAAACTATGTCCACACAACCTGGTTCCCATTTGCTAATACCAAAGAAGTATTCCGCACATATTGAATTGAGTTCTTTACTTCCACTACCCACTTCTTCAAACAACTCTCGGCGTAACATTCTTTCCAAAATATCGGTAGAATCTCCTTCGTGCTCCACTGTTCCACCTACTAAGGCCAATTCGCCCCCTGCATGCGCTTCCTTAATACTCCTTCTGACTAAAAGCCACTAATCTTCTTGAAATACAGCACCCTCCACATTTATAGCAAACATGTATAATCCCCTTTCATAAATCCATTATGTAATCTTCTTGATAAGTTACCATATCTCCTTTTTATTTCCACTTTCCTTCGATCAGAATTTAGCATCAACTATTTTCGGTATCTCTATTAAAAAAACTGACGAACCCATAAAAGGTCGTCAGTTTTTTTAAATGAAATACTACTGTTATTTCTTTTCCTCAGGATCTTTCGCTGAATAATTTTTTATATCTGTAAAGTCAGCTTCCTCACCAAATTCTGTACCATAATTAACATTTCCATAACCACGTACATTTCTATCTACTTCCACATCTTTCGCAGGTTCAAATAAAAGTGGTAAACAAATTAGTCCACTTAAACCAACAAGCGCATAAATTACTCTCGAAATAGCTGTTGTTTCTCCTCCCAAAATAGAAGATATTAAGTCGTATCTAAAAAATCCAATTAAACCCCAGTTAATTGCACCAATTATAACAAGCACTAAAGCAATCCGATGTATAGCTCTCAAGATTAACACCTCCTCAACTTTTCTGTATGAACTTTAACGACGAATGAAAACACATAATTGCATTATCATAAATAGCTAAGATTCGCTCTTAGCTTTTGCAAGAAATAAAGTTTAATGCAAAACAATAAAAATTTGTTCAAAAAAATCATTTTTGTTTAAAATGAAACCTTGTTATGAATATAAACTCCTCATATCACCAATCTATGTACAAGTGATGTTAATTTGATAAAAAAACATAAGCTTAATTTGCATTAAACAAATTTCGCGCAAATGGAGATATTCCTTTTTTCGAAGCTATAAATTGAAACAAACTTTATTGTTAGAATATAATTGAATTTGAGAAAGCTACCAGGAAAATTTTTCTTAGAGGAGAGGAGCAAAACCAATGCAATTTCGTATTGTTGATAGAGATGCTTTTCAAGTAATAGGAATTAATCGAGAATTTCCATATGATGTTGAAGATGGAGGCATACAAGAGTATCAAAAATTTTGGAATGAAATACATGAAAATGGAACCGTAAATCAATTAGATCATTTAAAAGATGGAGAAACAAAGGGACTTTTAGGTATTTGGGCTGAGGTAAATAAAGAGAAAAATATAATGGACTATTATGTTGCTGCAGAATATAGTGGTGAAACGCCAATTGGATTAAAGAAAATTGAATTTGCTGCATCTAAATGGGTCGTTTTTGAGGTACTAGGACCATTTCCATCTGCTATGGCTAATGCTTGGGGAAAAATTTATTCCGAATGGTTTCCTTCCTCAGGATATGAGCCAGCAGAAATGAAACCATTTGAAGTTTATATTGATACTAATACTCAAAATCCTAATGCATATAATGAAATCTGGATTCCGATTAAGTAAAAATCTTCTTTCATTTTATATTGCCCGTATTCACCATAAGGTTACGCATAATCTATAAAATATTGAGATTTGTAGAACTTAACTTGCGGATATGGGTGCTCTACATAATCATAGTAAAAAAAGCGTTTTTACTTACTGTAGAAACGCTTTTTTTTTTTAAAATAGGATACCGAAGCTTACCGCTCGCTTTCCGCGGGCGAGCGCCGAGGCGCTTCGTCGCTATGCTCCTGCAGGGTCTCGTCTGTCTCGCTTTTCCCGCAGGAGTCGAGCGGACGCTTCTCCAAACTATAAAATGCTACCTTTATACTTTGATGGAAAATGATGATTAGAAACCAAAATTATGAGCGCGCCCAATTAGAGATAAATATATACCAAGGTCCAATCAGTCTTTTATCTTTAAATAGGATAGATCAAGTTTTCCGAAGCTTTCCGCGGGCGAGCGCCAAGCCGCTTCGTCGCCAAGCTGAGGGCACTGAAAAAGTCCCCTAAAATCAGCTTTTCAGATGGAGTTGTACAATAACCCAATAGATAAGAAAATCGTTGAAATGGCTCCCTTTCCGCGGGCGTTGCCTTAGCCTCCTCACTTCGCTGCGGGGTCTTCGGCTAACGCTATTCCCGCAGGAGTGTCGCCTTTTTCAACGATTTTCTAGAAATGAAAAAATATGCATCTTAAAAATAGACAGTTTTTCAGTGCCTTGCTATGCTCCTGCAGAGTCTCGTCTGACTTGTTTTTCCCGCAGGAGTCGAACGGACGCTTCTCCAAACCATTAAAATGTTACCTTTCTACTTTAATCTTGTCATGTGTTGAATCAATGAAGATATGGTCTGCATGAAGAAGTCCTTTATCCTTGAATCTTTTAAAATACGAAAGTAAATCTGTTCGAAGACATCCAAGTCTTCTAATTTGGATACTAAATGATGGTTTGGTAAAAGCTGCTCAATGGTTAGCTGTTCATGTTAATTGATTTAATTTTTCGTCATCCTATCTTTTTCCTTGGATACTTTTTAGAGCACTAGTTGATTGGAACGGAGGGCGACGACTCCTGCGGGAAAAGCGTGAGTCTTGAGACCCCGTAGGGAGCATAGCGACCGAAGAGGCTCAAGCCACGCCCGCGGAAAGCGTTCGCCCGGAGTGGAAATCAACTGCATTCCATTTTAAAAAAATGACTGTAGGCAAACTGAAATTTCTTTGAGTTTGTCTCCAGCCTGAGCGTTTCTACTTCTGTAGAAACTCTGTCTAAGTAAGTGATTTCATTTTGTTCTTTTTTAAAAATCCAAACTTTGTTTCAGATATGATTATTGCAAAAAGAATAATGATAGCACCGAGAATCATTTTAAAGGTCATTACTTCGCTTAAAATAACAACGGAGAACGCCATTCCCCAAAATGATTCAGTAGATAGAATGATTGCAGCTTTCGTTTCTGTTATGTATTTTTGAGCAACTGTTTGCATTAAATAGGCGATCGTTGTGGAAAAAATACCAAGGTAAAGAAGGTTCAGCATTCCTTCTGTTTCCAATGAAAAAGAAGCTTCTCCTCTAAATAGTACAACAATCCACCCAATAACTGCAGCCACTACCATCTGAACAATTGTGAGAACAACAGGATCCTCATCTTTTACAAATCGAGATGTGTAAAATATATGAAAAGCAAATCCAACTGCACATAATAGTGTCAATAAATCACCTATATTAATCTCGGAAGATAACTTTAGTGAGAGTACTGCTACACCGATCACAGCTAAAACTGCTCCGCCAAGTTCGTACATATCCATTTTTCTCTTATATAGAAAAAATCCTATAAAAGGAACAATGACCACATTTACTGCTGTTAAAAAGGCATTTTTGGAAGGTGTCGTGAACTGTAGTCCTACCGTTTGAAGAGCGAAAGCTACATATAAAAAGATTCCTATTATAGTACCTTTTATCAATGTACTTTTATTTAATTTTTTCAGTTTTTTATGAAACAGGATGATTAAAATAATTGCCCCAATTAAAAACCTTCCTGCTAAAATCTGATAGGGAGTATAGTATTCTAAGGACACAGCACTAGCAACGAATCCACTCCCCCATATAATTGCTGTTACTATAAGCAATATTTCGCCAATATATTTTTGCATATAAATCCACCAACCTTTATATTTTTACCTCGAAATCGCACTGAATCAGTGGTAAAATCAATATTATTAGTATAACGTATTCATTTCTAAAAAAAGCGTTTTCTCACTACAAAATTTTATCTGTAGAAGAAAAACGCTTTTTATTATATTTATTTTTACCTTCTACGATTCCAAGTCCAGTCTTATGTAGAAATGTTAGAAATGGTTATGACTACGAATAAATATGTAATCAGGGAGGAAAACAATTAACTCTCTTCTTACTTTCTTCTGGTGAACAAAGATCCTACTATTATTCCGTGTACAAGCGGCCACCTAGTTTGTATGGATTTACTTCCCATGTCTCGTATGGGACGTAGTGCTGTGCTTGCATTGCATCCAATGTTCGAGATTTCATATGTGGGCGAGTAATATATTGATCAATATTTGATTCGGTTAATTCAACAAATTTCGCTTCTACAATTTCTTCTGGTTGAACTTTTATCTCTCCACTTACATATTGGGCTTTAAATACAACCGATAAAATATGTTTAGTAACATTATAATAAACACCTGTTATTCCTAAAGGTCTAATGACAATTCCCGTTTCTTCTAGTACTTCTCTACAAACAGCTTGGTCTAAAGCCTCCCCTACCTCCACTTGCCCTCCTGGAGCTTCTCAAGTATCATTGCGCCAATGAGTTTTTACTAAAAGTACTTCCCCTTTTTCATTTTCTATATGTGCAGAAACTGCGATAATATGTTTTGGATCTTTGTTACCCAATTTTTTTACCCCCTATAATCAGTTCGTAGCCATCTATTTCTTCATCCATTAATATATATCCTCTTTCATTACATGAAGAACAATTTTGAAATTCAATTAGTATTAATCACCAAATGCAAAAATCAGTTCAGTCTCGCAAACTATTTTCCCATCTACAGAAGCTATTCCCTTCCCTTTTCCGATTGGCCCTTTTAAACGGGTAATTTCTATTTCGAGACGAAGTTGATCACCTGGTTTTACTTGCTGTTTAAACCGGCAATTATCTACACCAGCTAAAAGCCCTAATCGACCTTCATTTCCTTCTTTAGTGAGCATCACAACAGCACTTACTTGAGCTAATGCTTCGACAATTAATACACCTGGCATAACTGGATAGTTGGGGAAGTGTCCATTAAAAAATTCTTCATTTGCAGTCACATTTTTAATACCGACCGCTCTCTTTCCTTCTTCTAGTTCTAAAATCTTATCTACTAAAAGAAATGGATATCGATGCCTAATAATATCTTTTATTTTCTGCGTATCAAACATTATTTCATCTCCCTTATCTACTTCCCCACATTATAACACTTAGTACTAGTATCTGGTATTAAAAACTTGGAAGTACAACCCAGTAAATAAAAAAAGCGCGAGGCGCCCTTTAAGAGCATCTTCTCTTCATCGTTTCTAGCGTGCTTTGGACAGTATGTCGGCCATCTTATTACCGAATAAGCTTTAAGATGGACGGGAAGTGGTTTGCCACTTCCCGTCCATCTTTTTCGGTAATCCTTTGGCTGTCGTTTGTCCGTCTCCCGCTTGAAATGGTTGGAGTTTTGCTTTAGGTTAATGAAAGAATCGATACTATCTACCTAGAGAGCGGCGCCCGAAGATACAATTTCGGGCGCTCTTCGCTTCTCAATTTTAGAGATACTGCTCATTTTTTCAACTATTAATACCATAAAACATATGAACAAAAACAAGTATGGTGAAAAAATTGAAATTAGTTCTTTTATAGGAACTATTTACTATATCCTTTTTTTATATAAGAGAATTTAGCGCGGCGGTATGAGACTCCTGCGGGAAAGCGAGACAGAAGAGACCCCGCACGGAGCGAAGCGAAGGAGGAGGCTCGTCGCTCGCCCGCGGAAAGCGAATGCCAAAGCGCTAAATTCTCGTAGTGCTATTTGTTAGATAATTTATTGGAATGACACTCTTTCAGCGACCTTACAAGTCTTTACTAATCCTAGTAAAAGTACTATAAACACTGGGTTCATAGTACATCAATTTTATATACTTTCTTATCTTTTAAAAAAAGCATCTTATCTAAAAGTTTTTTGTAGATGAAGATGCTTTAGAGTCAATATAATGGAACTTGCCATTTATCTTTTAATTCATAATAACGAGTTACTGAAATTAAGTGTAAAGTTAATTCTTCCGGAATTTCTTCTAGGTCATATGTTTTGAGGTTTAGATTTAATTTATAGCGATCGTTTTTATCTTTTTCATTAAGTATGGATCCGCTTTGATAAGTTGGATATGTGTTTCCTTTATCATCTACTAAAATCCAAGTACCAAGTTCTGAAGAAAGTGCTTCTTTGCCACCCTTCATCTCAATTTGAAAGATTGTTTCTTTTTCTATTGGTATTAGTGACTTACGTAAAGAAAACTCGCTTTTTAATTTCGCTTTATTAATTGTTATATAATTTCCTTCGTATTCGAATGAAACCGGATTGTTTTTCAATTCTTTTGGTTTAATTTTAACAGAGAAATCAGAAGGTACTGTTTTAAAAACACCATCCAACACAAAAGTTAGTTTGTTGTTAACTTTTTGTGGAATATATGATTCATTCCATGCAACTTGTCCAAGTTGCTCCATATCTTCTCCAGTACCTGAAAGCATTCTTAAGCTATCATGCTCCCCTTTTTCTTCCAACAATCTATTATTACGATAATAAATAGTCTTCTTTTCCTCATTCTCAATATGATACTGGATTGCAGTCCCATAGCTAGTAGAGGTGTTTACTTTTTCTTCTCCAAACTTCTCTTCAAGCTTTTGAATCTTTTCTTTTACAAGCGCTTGTTCTTCATTCGTAAAAGATGTTTCGTAGGATAAGTCATTGGAAGAAGGGGCAAATTGAACTTCCTTCATATTTACGACTACTCCATGAGCGCTTTTTTTAGCATCATTTAATGGGATTGTCTTTGTTAATTTTTTATTTTCTATTAAATCTACTGGAACTTCTAGTTTCCAATTGCCTTTAACTCCATTTAACTCAACTAAATCGAACTTTATCGTTAACTTATCCGTCGCTTCTTGGTCACGCAATGAAAATTCTATAAATCCATAGTCACTGTCTTCTCTCCAACCTGTTCCAATTCTATCATTTTCATTTCCATTCTGATCTAATGCAATAATCTTATTTTCAGAGTCAGCGAGATTAAGATGTGTATCCAGTGGTTTTCCGTTTTGATTTAAAACTTGAAAGGATAATGCAACTCGAGAGGAATCGGCAACGACATCTTCCACTTTTAATGTAATTCCACGATCCGTTACTTCTAGATTCACCCTATCGCCTAAACCGGACTCAGTAGCCATTCTTAATCCTTCATCCACTTGTTCCGTACCAAACATGCCACCTATCAACTGAGCAAAACTTGGGTTCAGTGCAGCAGTTAAACCCAAAGCTAGCACAATTCCCGCTGCCGATAGTAAAATGCGTTTCCAAGTATTACTTTTTCTCCGAACTACCTTCTGTTCATAAGGTTCAATCTGATCCAAAACAATGGAAGCAAAATCATCCGGTAATGTTGGTGTTTGTAATGTTTCTTTTAGAAATTGTTGTTCTCCTTTGAAAGCCTCAACGACTCGTATACAATCATCACAGCTTTTAACATGAGCGTGTATTTGATCATGCTCTTGTACTGTAAGTAAGTTATCAACGTACTGAGAAAGTTTATCTACCTTCGGACAGTTCATAAAAATAGCCTCCTTCTCGTTTTATCGTATCTCTCATTTTTTTCTTTGCTCGGTGCAGTTTATTGCGAATATCTGATAAAGGGACTTCGACCAGTTCACTTATTTCGTTATAGCTTAACTCGTTTACATACCGCAAAAGTATAATCATTCGTTCGTCTTCTGGTAGGGTTGCTATAAGTCGTTCTAGTTGTCTGCTTTTCTCCTTTTTCAAAAAGATGATTTCAGGATAATTAGTGTTTACAACTTTTTCTTCATTCATTTCTACTTGCTTCATCTTGTAACTTTTTTTACGAAACTCATCCATACAATGATTGATTGCCACCCTGTAAATCCATCCAGCAAACGATCCTTTTTCATCATATTTATCTAGTTGATGATACACTTTGATGAATGCTTCTTGTACTAAGTCTTGTGCATTCTGCGGATTTTTCGTCATTCGTAAAATCGTCGCATATAGCTGATTTTTATATTTATTAATAATATGTGCGTATGCTTGCTTGTTACCTGATAGCACCTCATGTATCCACTGCAGTTCTTCTTCCATATTGACCTCCTTGCTAAAACGATCATGCGCATGTCTCGTTTTTATCACTCACCTATCATAACGAGTTTATCAGTAAAATAATTTCATGTACGTTGAAAATTAATTTCCAACAAAAAAAGTGTCTTCTTCTTACAAAAATTCATTTGTAGAAGAAAACACTCTTAACTATTAGTTGTAGCTGATGAATTCATCTCCTGTGTTAGTCACAAGGAAATAGCGGTTCTACAAAATTTCTTTCATAGAAGTGGACGCTTTTATTTTATTTATCGGAACTGGCTCACTTTTCTGCTGTCTACGTAGAAAAATATTATTCGAAATCAATGAAAATATAATAAACGTAATTCCTATTAATTCATAATAATTTACTTGATTTCCTTGAACAAGTGAAATCACAAGTGTTGTAACAGGAACAAAATTAATAAATAACAATCCATTTAACGGAGTTAGAATGCTAACACCAATATTCCAGCCAATTAGTGCAATAAGTCCTGGAAAAATAATCATAAACAATAAATGCGGACTTACAATCGTAATTGTTTCCATGGAAGGTACACTCACATAACCGGAAAATGTAAGGATCAAAACGATAACAGCAGCTGAAACTGTCCCAAGAAGACAGCTTAATGTAGAATACCGTAACGCAGACCATCCCCGAAACTTACTGCCCCCCATTGTGTAAACAACCCATCCAATAACCGCAATCAAAATGAGCACTGAAGGAACAATATTATCGGTTGCAGATAGAAATGCTCCAAAATCACCTTTTGTTATAACGAGAGCCGCACCGATAAATGCTATTAAAACACATACTAATGTGAAAGTATAAGGTCTACGTCTATATAACATCCATACAATCACAATAGATATCATCGGCATTAAAGATTCCATAATGGATGCGACCATTACCCCCGGCCCTCCTAACAAATCTTCTCCCCAGAAAATAAGTAAATTATATACGGTGAAAGCCATCGTACCGAAAAACCAGAGTGAGAATCCCATTCCTTCCAATTGAAACGCCTGTTTTCCTTCTTTCCATAATAGAAGGATTACTAAAATAACTGTCACTGTACCATAACGAAAAATAGTAAAATAAAATGGATCTATATATTGAAAAGCATCGTGCGCGACAGGAAACATTGCTCCCCACGACACACTCGCAATAAGACATAATATAGCACCTACTAATACATTACCTTTCATAACCACATCAATCTCCTTCAAATGTTTGCCTTATCTATTAAACGTCATATTTAGTCATCATGTAAAATGAATATTAATGATGTTTGCTATCATTTTTAGTGATATCATAATTAATAGATTTAATAAGTGGAGTTATTAGTTTCAAAAGGAGAAAGTAAAATGGAGTTTAAAGACTTAGAAATTTTTCAACTGGTCGCTCAAAAAGGGACGATTACAGAAGCAGCAAAAGCATTAAGCTATGTTCAATCGAATATTACGTCAAGAATTCATAAGCTTGAAACCGAGCTAAATACGCCGCTATTTAATAGACATAATCGTGGAATGAGTTTAACGCCAGAAGGAAAAAAACTACTAGTTTATTGCGAGAAAATATTAACACTAACGAACGAAATGAAAAGAGTGGTACAAAGCGGGGAGGATCCCTCCGGTAAATTAGAAATAGGATCAGTAGAAACAGTCATTAAATTACCGAATATCCTATCTACCTATACGAAGAAGTATAAAAATGTTGACTTATCACTACTAACAGGAGTTACCGACCAATTGCAGCAAGATGTATTGAACCATCGTTTAGATGGAGCCTTTGTAACGGAAACAGATGTGCATCCTGACCTCGTCTCTCATGATGTTTTTCAAGAAGAACTTGTCCTAATTTCAGATATGAAAGCAACTTCGTTAGAACAACTAATACAGGAGCCATTCCTTTGTTTTAGCAAAGGGTGTGGATACCGTGCAAGACTAGAGGCTTGGTATAAAAATCAGAATATTACTCCTCAAAAAGTGATGGAATTCGGGACATTGGAAACCATTTTAAGCAGTGTTGCTGTAGGGCTAGGCATCACATTTGTTCCAAGATCTGCAGTTTCCCATTTAGAAAAAAGAGGGCTTATCCAATGTCATACCCTTCCCGAACAATATAGTAAGATCAAAACTGTTTTTATTAGACGTTCCGATGCCTATCTAACAACTACAATCGAAAAATTTATCGAAACGATAGAACAGACTAAAGATGAAACGACAGAGCCCTTATCCTTTATTTCCAATTAAAAAAGCGTCTTCTTTCTACCATCCTATAGTAGAAAGAAGACACTTTTTTTTATTGTTAAGAAATAATCATATTAAGGATTAACACTCCAGCTAGTCCCACTAACGAAAGAATCGTTACCATGACCGACCATGTTTTAATTGTTTTCCCTATAGAAAGATTGAAGTATTCTTTATAAATCCAGAAACCTGCATCATTTACATGGGAGAACGTAATACTTCCAGCTCCAGCAGCTAATACCATTAGTTCAGGGCTAACACCTGTTATTCCAACTAGTGGTGCTGCAATACCAGCAGCTGTCATACCAGCTACAGTAGCTGATCCAACTGCTACTCGTAAAATAGCAGCGATTAACCAAGTTAGAAGTAACGGAGAAAGTGTTGAATTTGCCATCATATCCGCAATATATTTGTCAATATGACTGTCAATAAGTACTTGTTTGAATGCTCCACCAGCAGCGATGATTAGTAGAATCATTGCAATTCCGCTAACAGCTTCTGTAACCGATTGCATAACTTCTTTCATTTTTTTACCGCGGTTCAGACCAAAAGTAAAGAATGCAAAAATCACGGACAGCAATAATGCAACATTAGCATTACCGATAAAATCAAAGAACGGCATAACTGCAGAATCTGGTGCAGCGATTACAACAATTACATGTGAAGCAATCAAAATGACTGGCATTAAGGACGTTAGTAAACTCGTAACAAATCCAGGCATTTCTTCCTCTGTAAATTCTTTCGGATTAAAAAGCCCTTTTGGAATTTCTACTTCTAAACTTTCTTTCTTAAATAACCTCGTAAATAACGGTCCACCAATTATAATGGCAGGAATGGCAATAACAATTCCATATACTAGTGTTTTCCCTATATCTGCATTGAATACACTCGCAATTGCTGTTGGTCCTGGATGTGGTGGAACAAAGCCATGCATCGTAATAAGTGCAGCAATCACGGGCATCCCAATATATAACACTGGCACTCCAGCTGCAGTAGCAATCGTAAATACTAACGGAATTAATACAACAACTCCAGTTTCAAAAAACAGCGCTATCCCTACGACAGTAGCTGTCAAAACAGCCGCTAGTTGAACTCTCTTTTTACCAAACACACGAATCAGCGTTGTCGCAATTCGTTGTGCTCCCCCCGAATCAGTCATTAATTTACCAAGGATAGCTCCGAAAACAATAATCATTGTTAGGCTTCCAAGTGTCCCACCTAAACCACTTTGAACAGATGTCATTGCTTCAAGGGGTGACATTCCTTCTAAAATTCCAACTGATAGGGCAACAAGAATGAGTGAGATAAAAGCATTTAATTTGAAAACAATCATTAAAATTAGTAACAGGGCAACCCCTATACAAATAGAAACTATCGGCATCGTATTCCTCATTTCGTTTAGCTATTTTTTACTTAAACTCTACAATTATTAATAAGTAAACCGCAAAATGAATTCAATAATGTTTATTTATTAGCAAACAATCGCACGAATTTAGTCATTACTGGTTCCATAGACTGTTGCATTTCTGCCATTACAGTAGAAAGGTGAACCATGTGTTTATTCTCAAAAGAGTTTTGTAAATAGGAAACGGCAGCCATAGATACTTCTGTATTCACGTTGATCTTACATATTCCAAGTTGTACTGCTTGTTTAATAACAGTATCTGGAGTTCCTGACCCACCATGAAGCACAAGTGGAACATCTACAGCCTGTTGAATTCTTTCTAAAAGTGGTAAATCAATTTTTGGCTCGCCCTTATACATACCATGTACAGTTCCGATAGCAGCAGCTAAGAAGTCTACTCCTGTTTCCAACACAAAGTCTTTCGCAGACTGTGGATCTGTAAGAGTACCATCTCCTTCTTCCTCATCGGAGAATTCTCCTTTTGCTAAAGAACCAATTTCAGCTTCCACTGACACGCCTGCCATATGAGCAATTTCTACAATTTCCTTCGTACGACGGATGTTTTCTTCTATATCATAGGCAGACCCATCAAACATAACAGATGTGAATCCACAACGAATGGCACGAATAATCGATTCTTTTTCGTACGCATGATCTAGATGTAGTGCAATAGGAACAGGAGATTTCTCTGCCATTGCTTTTACAAGTGCAGAAAAACCTTCTACATCTACTGTTGGGAAATAGCGTTCCCCAAGTGCAATAATTACTGGCTGATTTTCCTGTTCTGCAACACGAATTGCTGCTTGTACCGTTTCTAAACTGTAAACATTAAAAGCAGCTACAGTGTATTTTTCTTTCTGCGCTTTTGTTAAAATCTCTTTTGTATTTACTAACATGTCTTTTCCCCCTTTAAATATTATTTATTTAAAATTTCAACTGTTTCTTTTAAAGTAGTAACGGCACCTACATTACCCGGAAAAATAATGTACGCAATTCCTGGGAACTTACTTTCTTCCCCTGTATACCATACAGGAATTCCAGGTTTGATCTGACCAGCTACTGCCGCTCTTTTTACTTCTAATCCTTTTGTTCCGATATCACTAGATGTGATACCGCCTTTCGCGACAATGTAATTTGGGCGTACATTTAGTCGTTGTACGATACTTGTAACTGCATCTGAGATTTTAATAGATAGTTTTAACTCTTCTTCTTTTTTACCTTCACCTAAATCCAGTCTCTCTCGATTTGTAAAAACAGTAACGGTTTTACCATCTCGAATTAAGCTTTCTGTAGTTGAAATTACTCTATTTATTTCTTCTTGGAACTTTTCAGGTTGCAATACAAGATGGGTATCAAATTCAATGAACTCGATGAAATCACATGTTTTCAATACTTCTAGCTGCTCCGTTGTTTTTTTCACGTGAGATCCAACTAGGATTAAACCACCATGATTCGTTTCTTCCTGAATCAATTCTTCTCTTGTTAAAAGTGCTTTATCACTTACGCCACCAATAACTTTCGTAAGCGCAGCTGCACTTCTGAACATGAATTGTTTTCCTGTTTCAATTGCTTTAACTAGTGCAATCACAAAGATTTCTACATCGACGTAATCTACTGCATTTACGACTACTTTATTAAAATCAGTTACTTGCATTAATTGATTTGTAATTCCTTCAATATCAAGTGAGCGTAAGCTTTCAAGTGAAATATAAGTTGTGTTTTCAGCTGTGAATTTACCAGCTGATTTTTCTTCAACATATTCGCCTAAATGAGATTTTGTATATCCAAATGTTCTGTCTTTCGCAAATTCTGTCTCACCAGCAGGTACTAAATAATCTTCATATTGTACATAGTGGATGTTGTCCACCGTAAAGCGGCCACCTTCTTTGAAGAATGGGAGAATTACTTCCCCGTCAAATTGGATGTCTGAAGCTGCTTCAATCGTATTTTTCAGCACTACAGTTTCCAGTGGATAATGACCTCTTAAAGTAGAGTCTCCACGGCTAATGACTATAAATTCTTTATTTTGTTTGGTTGAGGCTGCTACAATGTTTGCAGCAATTTCTGTATGGGCTTTTTCTGTTTCCGCCGCAGTAAATCCTCGCGAATTTGTCAGTATAAAAAACATTGCGTTTTCTTCTTGGAATCCTTTTTCTATACTCTCTACTGACCAATCTGTATACACGGAAACGCCATGAACAGTTTGTACACCTGTTGGGTCATCGTCTAGTACGATAATTTTTTTATTTAAATTAGCTAATTCTGCTTTCAACATATCTTTTACAGACTCTGTATCTACTGTTTGGATACTACTAAAAACTTCTTGAACTAATCTTTTTACTGTACTATCAATTGTAGTCATGAATTAAACTCTCCCAACTTCAACATTTGCAAGTTTTTCAAAGTATTGAACAACACCGCCATGATCGTCTGCAGCTTTTCCATCTACCTTTAACGCATGAAAAATTTCTAATAACTGGCTAGATAACGGCATTGGTACACCAATGCTATGCGCTGTGTCCATTACGTTTGTTATATCTTTTAAGTTAATATCAATTCTTCCACCAGCTACGAAATTACGATCAAGGATTAACGGAACTTTTGCATCAAGTACTGCACTTCCTGCAAGTCCACCACGTATTGCTTGATACATTTTTTCCACATCAATACCAGCTTTTGTAGCTAATACTAATGCTTCTGACATAGCAGCTATATTTAAGTTAACGATTACTTGGTTGGCTAATTTAGCAGTGGCTCCGCTACCATTTCCACCTACTAACGTTACTTCTGCACCTACCGCGTATAATACATCTTTTACTTGTTCAAATACTTCTTCTTTCCCACCGACCATAATAGCAAGTGTGCCATCTATCGCTTTTGGTTCCCCACCACTAACAGGAGCATCTAACATTTCTACCCCTTGTTTTTCTGCGATTTGTGCAATTTCTTTCGAAACAACTGGTGTAATGGAACTCATATCAATAATAATTGAACCCTTTTTAGCACCACTAAGTACACCATTTTCTCCTAAAACTACTTGTTGGACATGATGGGAAGCAGGAAGCATAGTAATAATAACATCGCTATTTTCCCCTATTACTTTTGCAGAATCTCCAGCTGTTGCACCAGCATCTATTAACGTTTGGACCGCTTCTTTGTTAAGGTCGTTCACCATCACTTCGTACCCTTTTGACAATAAATTCAAGGCCATAGGTTTCCCCATGATACCTAAACCAATAAAACCAATTTTTTTTGTCATCCTAATTCCTCCTAATCTAAATAATATTCCCTGTTTGGCTATATGAAATTCTAATAATTTGATGTGAATTGAAACCGTTTGCAATGTACTTTACGAAAATCATTGTATACTACTTTTAAATTTTTGTATACATTTTAGTTATACTTGTACACAAAATAAGTGATACTAATATTAGAACTATCTTTATGTCCTTTTTTTTGATAAATTATTTGTAGATAAGTTGGAAGAAATAGGAGTGAAAGTAATGACTCAAAACGATAAAAATTCTCGCTCTGCTTACCATCAAGCGTATGAAGTGATTCGTGATAGAATTTTAAACGGAGATATGCCAGGCGGCACAAAAATTGTGGAAGAAAAATTAGCAGCTGAATTAGGATTTAGCCGAACTCCTATTAGAGAATCTCTGCGACAACTAAGTAATGAAGGACTTATCGTTAATAAGAAAGTTGTAAAGCCTACCGAAAAAGATTTACGTAACCTATTTCAAGTTAGGATTCTTTTAGAAGGTTTCTCAGCGAAATCAGCTGCAACATACTTGCCAGAAGAAGATTTAAACTGTCTTTCAAAATGTATTGAAATAGGACGAAAAGGAACAGCGGAAGAGATAATGGATGCGAATGAGCGTTTTCACGAAGTTATCGTACAATCTAGTGGCAACTCACTGATGATAGAAACAATAGATCGAATGAAGTCCACTATCTATCTTTTTCGTAAGACCGTTGTGTTATACAACCGTCCACGTTTAATAGATGAGCATGAGGAAATTTATGAAGCTATTAAAGCTAGAGATGGTGAAAAGGCAAAACAATTAATGGAAGATCATCTTAAAGAAGATTTAGATTTTTGCTTACATATATTAAGAAGCGAGAGATAATCATTTCTGAACAATAAAAGCCCCACTTTTTAAAAGAGGCACTGACTACCCTAATTGAGACAGGAATAAAACACCCTATTATGCAGCCAATTGACGGTATTGAACCGGCGATTGGCTGTTTAATTTCGTTTGAATACGGATATTGTTATAATAAGTAATGTAT